>NZ_JBWDNK010000010.1:0-238020 GCF_056269165.1 Paenibacillus sp. J22R232
GAGGTTGATAGGTTCGGGGTGGAAGCACAGCAATGTGTGTAGCTGACGAATACTAATCGGTCGAGGGCTTATCCTAAACACGTTTACCGTGACCCATACATCCGGTAGACAACAGCAATAAAGGTTCAGCAAACCTGATCTTTCGTATCCAGTTTTCAGGGCGTAACTTGCTTTGAAATTGCTTATATTCCCTGATAGCTCAGTTGGTAGAGCACTCGACTGTTAATCGAGTTGTCACAGGTTCGAGTCCTGTTCGGGGAGCCATTGTAGAGAGGTGTCCGAGTGGTCGAAGGAGCACGATTGGAAATCGTGTAGGCTCTAACCGGGTCTCGAGGGTTCGAATCCCTTCCTCTCTGCCAGCAAGGCCCGTTGGTCAAGTGGTTAAGACACCTCCCTTTCACGGAGGTAACAGGGGTTCGAGTCCCCTACGGGTCACCATTTACTTCTCAAAAAGTTATTGACAAGAGCGAAGTGCCTATGATAAGATATAAAGGTCGCTCAACATGGAGGATTAGCTCAGCTGGGAGAGCATCTGCCTTACAAGCAGAGGGTCGGCGGTTCGATCCCGTCATCCTCCACCATAATTTTATAACGACGCGGGGTGGAGCAGCCCGGTAGCTCGTCGGGCTCATAACCCGAAGGCCGCAGGTTCAAATCCTGCCCCCGCAACCAAAAATCTTTACCATTCGGAAGTTTCCGAGAATTTGATGTGGAGCTGTGGTGTAGTGGCCCAACATGCCTGCCTGTCACGCAGGAGACCGCGGGTTCGAATCCCGTCAGCTCCGCCATTCAAAAAACATCAGGCTCGGTAGCTCAGTCGGTAGAGCAGAGGACTGAAAATCCTCGTGTCGGCGGTTCGATTCCGTCCCGAGCCACCATTTAAGAAGTACAAGCAATAAACAAGTGAATATGCCGTTGTAGCTCAACTGGTAGAGCAACTGACTTGTAATCAGTAGGTTGGGGGTTCAAGTCCTCTCGACGGCACCACATGGAGGATTAGTGAAGTGGCTAAACACGGCAGACTGTAAATCTGCTCTCTCTGAGTTCGGTGGTTCGAATCCATCATCCTCCACCAGTTTACCTTAGGGGCATAGTTTAAAGGTAGAACAAAGGTCTCCAAAACCTTTGGTGTGGGTTCAATTCCTGCTGCCCCTGCCAACTAAATATTTAAATATGGCGGTCGTGGCGAAGTGGTTAACGCATCGGTTTGTGGATCCGACACTCGGGGGTTCAATTCCCCTCGATCGCCCCATTAATTTTAAAACACATGCATTATGTTGGGGATTAGCCAAGCGGTAAGGCAACGGACTTTGACTCCGTCATTCTCAGGTTCGATCCCTGAATCCCCAGCCATTTATTTGCGGAAGTGGCTCAGCGGTAGAGCATCGCCTTGCCAAGGCGAGGGTCGCGGGTTCGATTCCCGTCTTCCGCTCCATTTATTTGGCGCCATAGCCAAGTGGTAAGGCAGAGCTCTGCAAAAGCTCTACCCCCAGTTCGAGTCTGGGTGGCGCCTCCACATTTTTTTGTGAAAACATATGTGCCCTTAGCTCAGCTGGATAGAGCGTTTGACTACGAATCAAAAGGCCAGGAGTTCGAATCTCTTAGGGCACGCCATCTTTACTGAATTGCCGATGTGGCGGAATGGCAGACGCGCGCGACTCAAAATCGTGAGGGAAACCGTGGAGGTTCGAGTCCTCTCATCGGCACCATATTTTAAAGCCCAAACTCTTAAGATCAATTGATCTTAAGAGTTTTTTTGTGTTTCCTATGTTTTGTGTTTATTTTGCAGACCATTCATGCCATGCAAGCTTGGTTTTATAAATAATGGAATTGCCTCTTTACAGACCTTTTTAACTAGTGTACTATTTAACTAACACACAAGAACACTGGAGGTTGCGAAGATGGCAGTAACATCTGATATAAAAGAAAACACGCCTGTCCTTTCCTTGCGGCAAGTAACGAAACGAATCGGCGGGAAAACGATTGTTGATCGCATGTCGTTTAACATTCAAAAAGGGGAAATCGTCGGTTTACTAGGTCCGAACGGAGCCGGGAAAACGACAACAATCAGGATGCTAGTAGGCCTAATTCAAATGTCGGAGGGGGACGTATTCGTACAGGGACATAGCATCCGTAGTGATTTTAGCAACGCCATTCGTCATATTGGCGCTATTATTGAAAACCCTGAGTTTTATCCGTACATGAGTGGGTGGGATAATCTTAAGCAGTACCAGAGAATGGACAGCGGAATAACGAATGAACGCATTAAGATCGTTACTGAGCTAGTTGGTTTGGAAGCAGCTATGAATAAGAAAGTGAAGGCGTACTCTCTTGGCATGCGGCAGCGACTGGGTATTGCGCAAGCGCTGCTAGGCAACCCATCCTTGCTTATTCTCGATGAGCCGACTAACGGCTTAGATCCAGCAGGCATTCGGGAAATGCGCCATTACTTGCAGCATATAGCAGACCATGAAGGCATTTCAATTCTCGTATCGAGCCACTTGCTTTCTGAAATGGAGCTCATGTGCAGCCGGGTCGTTGTCATCCAAGAGGGAAAATATGTGACCGAGCGAGATTTACATCAAGCGAAGGAGCAGTCACAGCTGCTGACGGTTAAAATTCGAGTGGATCAACTGGACAGCGCGTATTCGATATCGTCTGCGATTAGTGGAGTTGAGGTTGTAGGACTCGATAAGGATCGTCATGAAATCGTCCTTTCCTTGCAAGATGAGCTGATCCCACAAGTTGTTGCTAAGCTGGGTGGAGGGCAAATTAAAATATACCGAATTACTGAAACCAAGCTATCACTTGAAGAGGAATTCCTCAAATGGACAGGAGGAAGCCGCATTGCATAACTTCGGTGGTTTAATCTTAAATGAATGGTTGAAAATGTCCAAGAAACGAAGCTTTTTCATTGCATACGCTGTAATGCTAGTAACAGTGATAGGCTTCGCTTTATTGATTAAACAGCTATCGAGCGAGGAGCTGCCTTCCATGCTTGATTTTACAGCTTCCATTATGACGACAAACGGGGTAGGGCAGATAGTTACGATCATAGCCGTCATCTTCACAGCAGGAATTGTGGCTAAGGAGCATCAATTAGGAACAATCAAGTTTTTACTCATTAGAGCCCATGGCAGAAATAAAATCTTGGCATCAAAATATGTCGCGGCCATTCTGTTTACGGTTTCGCTCATTATATTCACGATTGTTGCAGCATTAGCAGCGAGCGGAGCACTATTCGGATTCGAATCGGCATCAGGTGATGGTACATGGCTGCTTGTCGCAAAAGGCATTCTTTTTCAAACGGTGTATACTTTGATTTATGTTAGCTTGACCTTTATGTTCGGCATCTTGACTCGTTCGACAGGGGCGACGATTGGCATAGGGATGACGGCGGTTTTACTTGAAGGGCTCATCCAAATGCTTCTCTCGCGATATGCATTTTCGAAATATCTGCTATTTATGAACACCGATTTATCGTTGTTTGCAGGCGCGAATTCAACAATAAAGGATTTCGTATTCCCAAGCACGATTAGCGCCATTTATGTTTGCTTGTTTCTTGCAATAAGTTTTATTTCATTCAAAAAACGTGACATCGCATAGTAGGCTGAGGCTCAAAAAGAATCGGCTTTTCCGTCCTCTGCAAGAGGAGGGTATCCGTTTCTCGTAGTATAGAAGAATACTTTATCGCGTGTAACATATAAACTCTTATATTTCAAGAAAGTGGCATCGGAGAGGAGCAGGGAAATTGTGAGCATAGAATTCGATAATAATTTACCTATCTACTTGCAAATTATGAACCATATCAAAAAGGAAATAATAGTTGGAAAGCTTAAGGCAGGCGATAAAATACCAGCTGTCCGGGAGCTTGCCATTGAACTTCAAATTAATCCAAACACGGTACAGCGTGCTTTTCAAGAGCTGGAGCGTGAACTAATCGTGGAAACAAAGCGCGGACTGGGCAGATACGTGACGAGTGAGGAGTCGAAAATTATGGAGATCAAAAAGGAAATGGCAGGCGACCTGCTTGGCCGCTTTATACAAGGGATGCAGGAGCTTGGATTCGCTAATCACGATATCGTAAACATCGTTTCGCTAGCTGTGGAAGATAAGGATAACGAATAGGAGAGATGTTACTATGGAGAGCATATTGCAATTGAAGGACGTATCCAAATCCTATGGCGGCAAGAGCGCGCTAAAGCAGGTTTCGCTGCAATTAAGCCCAGGGAAAATAATCGGGTTGCTTGGCAGCAACGGCAGTGGTAAAAGTACGCTCATGAAGCTAGCTGCGGGCCTCATTCATCCGGCTTCGGGCACCGTTCAAGTTGGAGGCATGGAGGTAGGGCTAGAAACAAAAAAAATGACCTCTTTCATGCCCGATCGGCCGTTGACTGAGAAATGGATGCGGGTCGAGGATGCGGTTTTATTTTATAAAGAGTTTTACGCGGACTTCGATACGGCGAAAGCAGAGGATATGCTGGGCTTTATGAAACTGAACAAACGTGATCGCGTACTCGAGTTATCGAAGGGAATGAATGAGCGCCTGCAATTAACGCTTACTTTGTCTCGCAACGCAAAGCTTTATTTGCTCGATGAACCAATTGGCGGGGTTGATCCGGTAGCACGGGCAAAGATTCTAGACGCGATCGTTCATTATTATAACGAGGAAAGCAGCTTGCTTGTCTCTACTCACCTTGTACGTGATATTGAGCGGATTTTTGATGAAGTAGTGTTCATTCGAGAGGGAGAAATTGTTTTGCAGGACGAAGTAGAGAACATCCGTCTCAAGCATGGCAAAAGCGTCGATGAAATGTTCAAGGAGGTATTCGGAGAATGATTAAGCTGCTGAAGTACGATTGGAAGCGGAGCAATGACGGTATTCTTAGCACGCTGGCCATATTGGTTATTGTGCAAGCCGCGCTTAGCATCATTGGACTAATGAAGCACTGGGACGAAACCCTTATTGTCGGATTAAGCATATTCGGTTACGTGCTTGCGTTTATTTTATTGTTTATCCATAGCTTGAGGACATTCGACAGCAATATAAAGTCGTACAGCAGAAGGCTGCTTCCGCAGCATCCAATAAAGGGAATAGGGGCATCTATCCTGCTTTGCTGGATTGTTTTAGGGCTAATCGCTATTATAGCAGCTATCCATATCCCGATCTTCGCAGCCTTTTCAAACAACGATTGGTCTTTCTTTAAAGATAACTTCAAGTTTGTAGGGGCTGCCAAAGCCATTTTAATTGTACAAATCATATGGGCATATACCTCGTTTATTATTTCTATACTAGCATCTATTACTGTTGCAGCATGCTTCCGGTTTAAGGGAGCGACGTGGATGGGAATCATTTTCTTCTTTGCCATACACTCTTTGCTCGTATGGATTGATTACTTGTTGTTTGGTAATGACGAATCTTCTGCTGGCCTCGTTTCTATTACTAGTGAGATCGGAGATACGAGCAGCGTGACGCTAAGCTCGAATCTGAATATGAATTATTTTTTCGGTCAGTTTTTGCTGGAGGCGGTATTTACGGGAGCCTTATTATATCTTACGGTCTATCTATTAAAGAAAAAGGTAGAGATTCAGTAAATAGCTTGATGGAAAGGCGCTTACGGGATATGATCCCTAAGGCGCCTTTTTGGTATTTTATCACATGCTCTGCAAATCCCGCAGCTTAAGAATAGCAGTGAGTGCTTCAGCACGCGTGGTATGGGCACTTGGAGCGAACCGATTGTTTCCCCTGCCCTCTAGAAGCTTGTTATGTACGGAATCAATTATCGCTGCCTTGGCCCAATTCGGTATTTGCCCATCATCGGAAAATTGCGTCATGCCAGAGTCGGTTAGATCGAAGCCGGCTGTACGAGCGAGAATAACCGCCATCTCCGCGCGATTGATTTTGTTCTGTGCTCGGAACGTACGGTCCTCATACCCGGATATTACGCCGGCTGACGCGGCTTCAGCAATATAAGGCTTAGCCCAATCGGGGATATGGTCAATATCAGTGAAATCCAATGTAACTTCGCTGCCAACGGCTTTGGGGAGCTGAACTGCGCGAACTAGCATTGCTGTATATTCCGCTCTTGTTACCAAGCTATTAGGTCGGAAGGATCCGTCAGGGTAGCCTGTGACGAAGCCGAGCTCCATCGCACGCAGCACATTAGCTTCAGCCCAGTGGCCCTTAAGATCTTGAGGAGCTTTATGATCATCCAGCAAATGAATGACGAACAAAGCTTTTATGTTTTGGGGGGATATCGTGATGGTGGTAGCTTTACTGTCGACCAGCTTCATTCTCACTAGGCTAACGGCAGCTGATCCGGATGCAATCGTCTCGAAGGCTAAGGTCGCAAGGCTGGCATTGCCATTATTCCCAGGGCTTTTGCCAAGCTTCGTATGCGCGAATACGATTTCCCCATCCTTGGCTGCAGCGGGTACAGAAAGACCTGTATCGTGTGCTGACGCGCTTTTAAAGCGCAGTTTGATAGTATCATAGCGCAAACGCAGCTCGTACCCGTATAAATCAGCAAGCTGTATGCCTTCCACCGTAACGCGTACATCTTGTCCGATGCCTGCCTTTGGTTGAGAGATCGCTAGTGATAATGATGGAAGAGCTTCGCCAAATGCCATTGCCGGTTGCAATACAATACCGATAAGCAACATAAAAACGAGATAGACTGATTTGGCTTTATATTTCATAGTCGAGGACCATCCTTTAACGAAAAATGCGCGAGAGGAAGAAGTTGCTTCTTCCTCCCGCGGTTCGGAACGGTTGCTGAAGTTAAGAGCAGTTGGTTACCAATTCAGAATGAGTTTTGCAAGAACGACGAGATCTTGAATATCGATGAGATTATCCTTGTTCAAATCATAGGCTTTAACGGCGCTCCAATCGGTGTCAGCGGATGTTTTGCCATAAGCTTTGGCCATGAGCGCAAGATCGCCGATGCTGGTTGCGTTGTCGTTATTGTAATCGCCTTCTACTTTCTCGATGACCAGATCAAGGAAGGCTTGCAATGCAGCATTCAAGTCTAGCGCAGCTTGCGCAATTTGAGCCTGAGTAGAAGAGGCAGCTGCGGAGACCGCTTTCGCATCATTGATCGCTGCTTGGAGATCGGCTTTGGAGCCTATCGGATATTGACCGATGCGGTTACCTTCAACAGCCGTATCATGCTGATGCTGGGCATTTGCGATCAGCGTTGTCAATGCGCCTTTATCTACGCCAATTTCAATGCTAAACGTTGTGCCTTGAAGCTCAGATTCCGCTCCAGTGCTGCTAGCGACATGAAGCTTAGAGATTGCAATATTCGATATGCCTGCTGGAGCAGTATCTTTTACCTTGAAGGTCAGCTTGATAAGTTCACCTGAAGCATGCAGCGCTTGCTCGCCCAGATGAACGCCTAGAATCCTGATCGCCCCAGGCTCATCGATTTTGGAATCTACGAGCGTTATTTTGGATTCGTCAGCAGCAATAGGGGGACCGACCAGCTCAAGCGAATTTGCATTATAGGTAATGGTAACATCCTGAGCAACGATGTCCTTCTGCAGCTCTGCCAATCCGTAGAATACTGAGAAGCTGTCTCCGACTTCACTTGCACCGGGGCCTTTAATGAAACCTCCGCTAGTTTCTTCATTGCCCACTCTCGGCGTCCAAAAATTCGGGATGGGTACATTTGCGAATGAAGTATCGGAGGCAAAATAAAAGCTTGGATAAGCCGGCTGATTATAGGTCGTATTCTGCCAAGCAATGCCTGTGCGGTACTGAGCATCATGCATGAGCGTATACAGCTTGCGATTCGTAACCTCCGTGCTTATGAAGATTCGGATTGCGGAGCTGTCTGCCGTGCGCACGAGCAGTTCTTCTCTCCAGTCGCCAAAAATATCAGCCACAAGGGAGGGATTGCCTTTCGTGCCATTATTGGTTCTAGTATCGGTCGCTGTCAGCAAGCGTCCGCGCTTCCAATCATCGATAGTAGGCGTGCTGTTGCCCGAACCATTGACCAGTTGTGTCGTCATGTCCGCAGCCCATTTAATATTCATGTTCGTACCAGGAGCGGTAGCGCTAATTCGCGTGCCGGAGGCGTTCCATAAACCGACAGCCCATGTTTCAAGTCCTTTATGGGCAGGGTCTACGTCGCCTACCATGCCTCGGCCAGTATCTTTACCCGTATATCCGCCGTAAATAACCTCGCCAGTTTTGGCGTCTCTCAGCGCATAACCATATGGTGCATAGGTAGCGCCTTCATGTACCATGAAAATTTCAAGCCCAGTTCGATCCGGATCAATATCGGCAACATGAAGCGCATCCCCATGGCCTAAGCCAGCGATAACGCCTGGATTGGCGCTGCCGGCAGGAAGCTCGGCTGAAGAGCTGTACAACAAGGTTCCGTCATGGTCAATCGTGGATGAACCATAAACGATTTCTTGTTTGCCATCCCCGTCAACGTCTGCGGTGCTTAAGGAATGCGCGCCTTGCGTATTCAATGAGCCTAACAGCGGGTCAGTGCCAAGCTTGCCATGCGGACTATCGTTAAATGGATTCGACATCGGCGCGAAGCCGCTGTCAACGAACCAATGCTCTTGCAAATGTTCGCCGTCCCATTCGTAAGAGACGAGTGTCGTTCGCGTGTAATAGCCTCGCGCAAAGACGGCATAGGGTTTCGCCCCGTCCAAATAAGCGACGCCAGCGAGAAAACGGTCAACGCGATTTCCCGGTTCAATCCGTCCCATGGCGTAATCGCCCCACAACAGACCATCGTCAGTACGACCTGGCTTATAGTGGATGGTTTCCAGCTCTGTGCCGGTTTCACCCTCAAATACGGTTAAATATTCAGGCCCTTTGAGAATAAAGCCTTCAAATTCGCGCAGCTTATTGTTGGCGCTCCGTCCCGGGGCATACACATCCATGAAATAGTTAGCCAACGCTTCGGCGTCTAAGCGGGAGAGCGGGTAGTTGTACTGCTTTGCGATACCGAAGCTCTCTTCGAGCGTAGCAGGCCAATTCCCGTTGATGACCTCTGCATGGTTATGCCAATCCATAAACATATCGACAACATGATTGAAATAGCCTTCGCGGCTTACCCGGTAATCATCGGAATGACTGTACCCTGCTGCAAGATCTTCATCCGGCATCGTAATATATTGCTCAGACAACAAGGCTCCCTGTGCGTCATATTTATTGACTGTTGTTCCTGGAGCGGTTTTGAACATGAGTTCTGCTTTGCCGTCTCCATCAAAGTCGTAAACCATAAATTCCGTATAGTGGGCACCCGCCCGAATGTTCACCCCGAGATCAATTCGGTAGAGCAGCTTGCCGTCGAAGCGATAAGCATCGATATAAACGTTACCGGTGTAGCCCCTCTGCGATACGTCCTTGGAGTTAGAGGGATCCCACTTCACAAAGTATTCGTACTTTCCATCACCATCCACATCGCCCACGCTCATATCAGTGGCTGCATATGTATAGGCTTCGCCGACAGGTGTTATTCCGTCTGCCGGTTTCTGCAGCGGCAAATTGTAATAAGCGTTGCTCCATGGCGCAACGGCTTCGCTCTGTTCGGTTTCTTTGCCATCAACGACGGCAGCGACGTAATAGAGAGAAGCAGCCGTGCCAGCCGCATCGGAATAGTTTGTACTATCCTCCACAGTGGCTATTTGGACGCCATCACGGTAAATATTGAAATTGGTGCCGGTCATCCCTGTAGCGGAATAGCCGGTTACTTCATTGCCTAGCAGCCTCCAGCTTAAAAATACACCTTGTGAAGTAGCGGCCGCTACCAAGCCTCTATCCAAATATTCCAGCTGAACGCCGGAGTTGCCTCCGGCTGCGGTGTGATTCGGTAAATCAGAAGCGGAAGCATGCAGCGTCGTTCCAAGCAAAAGGGCAAGACCTGTTGTCGTTGTCCATACCTTTCTCAATGCTTTGGCCGAGTACCAACCCATGAAATGGTCACCATCCTTGTCGAATTTGCCTTCAATTTGATTGCGCTTACAATTGTATTCGGATCCTCACCTCGCCTTTATTGCCGCTGTTCACGCAGCATACTTTGAAATTCATACTCAGTATAAAAGCAATGATGGCAAGAGAGTAGGTGAAAAACAGTGGTTTTACATTGAAAATCAGTAATAATGATACAAAACGTATCTTGTATCCAGCATTGTTTTCTCTTAAAGATGATTTCGCGTAAGCGCTTTAAATGGTAGAATTAGACACGGGATGATACATGGATGATACATGTTAGGGGGAAGGCCGCACGTGGGGTTTGGTAAATCGATTAGAACGCGTCTTATTATTGGATTTATGGCCGTAATGCTGCCGGTAGTCGCATACATGCTTATTAATAACAGCTATTCACGCGATATCGTGCGGGAAAAGGTATCCGAGACGTATCGAAACACATTGGACATTTACGTCGGCCAGACCGATCATAATTTATCGCAGATCAATGATTATCTCTACAAAATGTCTGTGCTCGATTCCGATGTTGGCCTGCTTATGTCGTTTCCCATGGACAGCGATGGCTACACGCTCACGAAAATACGGATCGACGCCAAGCTGAATAGAGATGTCGGTGTCTACAATATAATTGACGCTGTTTTTTTATATCATCAGAACGACATCATTTTCGGCACGGACAGCGTCTATAACGATACCAAAAAAATTATCAAGTCGCATATGGATACGATGACCACGGAGAAAAATCTGGAGCAGAACGATCAGCATACCTGGGAGGTCAGAGCGGATGAGCGGATGCCCGGCAAGTTTTTTCTGATTAACTTCATCAAGGTGTCGGATGGATTATACGTTGGCGCAATGATAAAGGTCCAAGACATTAACACGCTGCTCTCGATTCAATGGAGTGACGGGGACATCGGTCATAATGGCATTTATTTGCGCTCGGGGAATCAACTGGTGGAATCCTTGACCGAAAATTCAGCCCCGCTGGAGCTAAGCTATAAACTATCGGATAAGCCCTACGAATCACTGACTGACCGCAAGACGGGAGCGAGCTATCTCGTGATGAACCGGGTGAGCGATATGGTCAACATTGCTTATCGGGTCGTGATTCCGGAAAAAACGCTGCTGCGAAACCTGTTATTTTTCAGAAACGCTACGTTATTTGCACCGATCGGCTTCTTGGCTATCCTGCTCATCTATTTGTTCTTTATGCGGAATATGCTGTTTAAACCGCTGCATGAGCTCATTCTGGGCATGAAGAAAATTTCGCTGGGCATGCTGGACGTTCGGTTGAAAAAAAATAAAACACTCGAATTCGAGTTTCTAGGCAACACGTTCAACATCATGGCGGAACAGATCAAAACGTTGAAAATTGACGTCTACGAAGAGCAGCTGCGCGTGAAGCAAGGGGAGCTGAAGCAGCTGCAAGCGCAGATCAACCCGCATTTCTATATGAATAGCCTTAATATCATTTATAATTTAGCAGCGATCGGCGATACGGATTCCGTCAAAAAAATGTCGCTCCACTTAGCCGACTACTTCCGTTTTATTATGAAAGCAAACCGTGATACGATTACGCTGAAGGAAGAGCTGCAGCATATCGAAAACTATATGACCATTCAAAAGATCCGGTTTCCGGATAAGCTGCAATGTCATTTCGATGGGATGGAGGAGCTTCTCCAATATCCGATTGCGGCATTGACGATCCAGCCGTTCGTGGAAAATTCCATTATTCACGGCTTCAAAAACAGGCGGCAGCTGTTCCACATCCGAATAGCGGCTGAGTTAAACGAGGAGCAGGGATTTACGTTAACGATCAGCGATAACGGCGTAGGCTTTGATCCATCCGTGCTTGAGAAGCTGCGCAACAAGGAGCCTCTGCAGGAAGGGGAGTCCAGCAGCCTAGGCATCATGAACGTGATACACAGGCTTCAGCTGCTCTACGGGGAACGGACCTCCATAACGTTCTCTAATCAAGAAGAGGGCAGCGGAGCCATCATCAAGATCGTATTTCCCGAGCTTATAGAAGGGGTGAAAGCCGTTGTATAACCTATTGGTCGTGGACGACGAAGAAATTGCGATTCGCGGGATCGTGGAAGGAATCGATTGGTCAACGCTGCCGATCGCGAATATCTATACAGCAATCGACGCGGAGGAAGCACAAGCCTTGCTGAAAGAGCATACGATTCATATCATGCTCTCGGACATCGATATGCCCAACCTAAGCGGTATTGACCTGCTGGAATGGGTGAACGAGCATTCTCCTTCGAGCGTAACGATATTTCTGACCGGGCATGCGGATTTCAAGTATGCGCAGCAGGCCGTTCAATTGGATTGCTTCGATTATTTGCTAAAGCCGATTGACCATCAGGCGCTGAAGGCATGCGTGAAGGAGGCGCTGAACAAAGTTAAAGATTTGGAGCAGCTTGCCAAAATCAAAGACACGTACAGCTTGTTCTATGAGCAGTGGAGCAAGCAGCGTCCGATTCTAATCGAGCGCTTCTGGCATGACGTGCTGCACTACCGTTTGTCCGCAGCTCCACAGCAGTTGGATGCTGCCTTGCAAACCTATGCCTTGCCATTGCAGTCTGACAGTCTCCTGCGAATTGTACTGATTAGTATTGAGCAGTGGCGCGAGGAGTGGTCTGCCCGCGATGAAGAAATTATGACCTACGGCATCAAAAATGCAGCCGAGGAGCTTGTTCTTCATGGGGAGCATGGCCATATCGTACAGGATGGCGGCGGCATTATGTATGTTCTATTTTATGAGTCGCCGGACCATGAGCTGCAACCGGCTGCCAGTATAGCTGGGCGGTGCAAAACATTCATTAACCAGTGCAGGGACATGCTGCATTGCTCGCTTTCATGCTATATCGGTGAACCCGCGCAAACGAGGCAGCTTCGCGAAGCGGTGCAAGCCCTGTTGACGATGGAGCGCAGCAACGTGAGCAATACATGCGCGATCCTCCTTGAACAGGAACATGCGCATGAACAGGAGATAAGCGTTCCGCAAGCAGCGCCGTTCTCTGATTGGTCGCTGCTGCTCGAATCAGGTAAACAGGCGGAATTGGCGCTGCGCATTGATGAGTGGTTTGATCAAATGCAGCAATTAAAGGTTGATTACACGTATATGGCCTCGTTCTATTACGGGTATATGAATATGCTCTTTCAATGGCTTAACAAAAAATCGGTGCAGATGACCGATGTATTCAAGCATAGAGAGTGGGAAGCGGGAGAGAACATCCTGAAATCGCTGCCGAGGATGAGAACGTGGACGCAGCAGCTGAGCCAGCAAATAACGGAATATGCCAACCGGAACGGGAAGGATGTCTCCCAAGTCGTAGAGAAGGTACAGCGTTATATGGAGGAGCACCTTGGCGAGGAGTTCAGCAGGGAGCAAGTGGCGGATGCCGTTTATTTGAATCCAGCCTACCTGTCGCGGTTATTTCGGAGGGAAACAGGTTATTCCTTGACGGATTACTTGGTACGGCAGCGAATTGCGAAGGCACGGACCGAGCTGGAGAAAACGAATAACCGTGTCAGCGACGTTGCTATTAACGTAGGCTACGGAAACTTCTCGCATTTTTCAAAGCTTTTTAAAAAAACGACGGGGCTAACCCCACAGGAATATCGCAAAAAATTTCAAAACGTGTAATTGAAAAGTCATTTGACCGTTAATGCGGTCACGGCGCCGACAGCTGTCGGCGTCTTTTTTTTATACAATAAAAACAAGGAAAAACAACACAGTGCTTTAGAAAGAGGAGGGGGAAGGCGATGGCAAAACCTGCGACAGATACGGTTACAGCTGCCTATATTCCAAAGAGCTCGGTCAAAAAAATGACTCAAATTCGTATTATCAAAAAATATTGGATGTTCTATTTAATGATGCTGCCTGCTATCGTTCTGCTGATACTAAACAATTACATTCCGATGTTCGGAATTATGATTGCGTTCAAAAACATCAATTATGCGGACGGTATATTGGGAAGCCCTTGGAGCGGTCTCCGAAATTTCGAATACCTATTCAAAACATCCGATGCTTGGATCATTACACGAAACACATTATTGTACAATTCCGGGTTTATCATTCTTAACTTAATCTTTCCGATTTCATTCGCCATCATGCTCAATGAAATTCGAAGCCGCTTTCTTGCGAAGCTGCATCAAACGGTGATGTTTCTGCCGTATTTTCTCTCGATGGTTGTCATCAGCTATTTGGTATTCGGATTCATGAGCGATGAGCACGGTTACCTGAACAGTTCACTCCTTCCTGCTCTAGGCATGGAGAGCATCCAGTGGTATTTCACCCAGGAAGTATGGCCATACGTGCTGCCGATCGTCAACACATGGAAGAGCATGGGTTACTTTACAGTCATTTATATGGCAGCGATCATCGGCATCGATGACGAATATTACGAAGCCGCCACGATTGACGGTGCAAGCAAGTGGAAACAAATGACGAGCATAACGGTTCCGCTTATCATGCCCGTTATCACTATTATGACACTTCTGCAAATCGGGAAAATATTCAATGCGGATTTCGGGCTTTTCTTCCAGGTGCCAAGGGAATCAGGCGTGTTGTTCCCGGTTACGAACGTAATTGATACGTACGTATATCGAACGTTTCTAACGGTTGGCGACATTGGGCTGTCGTCTGCAGCCGGATTGCTGCAATCGGTTATCGGTTTTACGCTCGTGTTCTTGTCTAACTGGGTAGTAAGGCGAATCAATAAAGAAAACGCGCTGTTCTAGGTTGTTCTAATTATGAAAATTTTATGGAGGTGACCCTATGGAAGCAACAGAGATCATAGCATCCGGAGCCGGATCTAATCCCAAAAACCAATTGTCCACGCCAGCTTCTCTAGGCATCAATGTGTTCTTCATTATCTATTCGTTGCTTTGCGTCATCCCGCTCGTATTGATCGTGATGGTATCGGTCACTGACGAATCGGCTGTAATAAACAATGGATATCAATTCATCCCAGCCAAATTCGATTTAGGCGCTTATCAATTTTTATTCAAGGATGCTACCCAAATTCTCCGTTCGTATAGCATTTCCATATTCGTCACGATTGTGGGAACGACGCTAAGTCTCGTTATTATGGCGCTGTATGCGTATCCGATATCGAGAAACGATTTCCCGCATGCCAAGTTTTTTACTTTCTTTGTTTTCTTCACGATGCTGTTCTCGGGCGGACTCGTTCCTTGGTACTTGGTTTACGCACAGACGCTCGAACTGAAGGATACGCTGCTGGCGCTTATTATGCCGCTGCTGGTTGCCGCGTTTTTCGTTCTCATTATCCGTACCTTCTTCCAGACTACGATTCCGGCAGCGATACTGGAGTCAGCTAACATAGACGGAGCGGGAGAGCTTACCATATTTCTCAAAATCGTACTGCCCTTGTCGCTTCCGGTGTTAGCCACCGTAGCTCTGTTCCAGACGCTTACGTACTGGAATGATTGGTTTCTAAGCCTCGTGTTTATTACGAAGGATGGCAATATCACCGTGCAATACCTGATGTACAAGACGATGCTGAACATTCAATTTCTCGCCAATAACAGCACGGCAGCAGCGGCGATTACGGCCGCAGGCGGCACGTTCAAGTTTCCAAGCGAGACGGTTCGGATGGCGATGGTTGTCGTCGGGATCGGGCCGATCATATTCGCCTATCCATTCTTTCAGAAATATTTCGTAAAAGGGCTTACGGTAGGTGCCGTTAAAGGCTAGCCCATTTGCAACGCTTGCGCTCGGCTGTAACCGGAACATCCGGTTTAGCATATAAACCAAATTTTTGAGGGAGGTCCACCCGCTATGAAGCAAGTTAAACAAAAAACATCTATGCTTCTTCTAATGATGATGACTATCGTATTAATCGTGTCTGGATGCTCGGGAAACGGCAACAAAAACAATGCAGAAGCGACAAAGGAGCCTGCATCAGCAACAGAGAAGCCGGCGGCCACAGAAGAAGAACCGCCCGCGAATGAGCTGAAGCCTTACCAGCTGTCACTCGTTTATCCTGGAACGCCGCAAACGGATGAGAAAAAGATCGAAGAAGCATTAAATAAAATCCTAACTGAAAAAATCAATGCAACAATTGACCTTAGACCGATTGACTGGGGCGCATGGGATGACAAAATCAACCTGATGGTTGCTTCGCAAGAAGAAGTGGATATCGTGTTTACGGCTCAATGGAACGGCCATGCCAAATACGTAGCTAAAGGAGCATTCCTTGAGCTAGGCGAGCTTCTTGAGCAATATGGCAAAGGCATTACGGATTCCTTGGATCCTGCCTTTATTGAAGGTGCCAAAATCAACGGAAAAAATTATGGGGTTCCAACCAATAAAGAGCTTGCTGCGCTTGGCGGAATCGTATACCGCAAAGACGTGACCGATGAGCTTGGCATCGACATGACGAATGTGAAGACGCCTCAGGATCTTGATGCGGTCTACGCGGTTATCAAAGCGAAAAGACCGGATCTGACTCCGCTGTACACAACAGGAGGAGTGTTCAACTCCCATTTCTTCGCTAACTATGATTTCCTAGGCGATTCAACGATTCCAGGAGCGATTCTCAAGGATCTGGACGGTACAAAAGTATCTGCAGTTGAGGAAATTGATCGCTATAAGGAATTTTTGAACCTGACTCGCGATTACTTTAAAAAGGGTTATATCAATGCTGATGCAGCAACGACCCAAGTATCCTCTTCAGATGCTTGGAAGGCAGGAACGGTATTCTCTACCCTAGAGCCATTGAAACCAGGCAAGGATGCTGAAGTAGCAAGCGCGGCTGGCCTATCGGGCAAGCTAGCACAAATCTCAATGAGCGAGAAGACAGTTGCAACTTCAGAAACGGCTGGATCCATGCTCGGCGTATCTTTTACATCCAAAGATCCTGCTCGCGCAATGATGCTGATCAACCTTCTTCATACGGACAAAGAAGTTAACAACATTCTGAACTTCGGTATCGAAGGCGATCACTTCACGAGAAACGGCGAGATCATTACGGCAACGGGCAACACCGCTAATTACAACCCGGGCTCTGCCTGGATGTTCGGCAATCAATTCCTGAACTATGTATGGGATTCAGAGGACCCAGAGAAATGGGCGAAATTCAAAGAGTTTAACCAAAATGCAAAAGTATCTCCAGGCCTTGGATTCGTATTCGACAGTGAACCGGTCAAAGCAGAGGTTGGCGCGCTTGCAAACGTCATTCGTCAGTATCAAAGGGCTTTGGAAACCGGCTCGGTTGACGTGGATAAAACGTTGGCAGATTACGAGAAAAAGCTGAAGGATGCAGGCGTAGAAAAGGTAGTTGCCGAGAAACAGAAGCAATTCGACGCTTTCCTTGCAAGCAAGTAATACACTTCCCATTCTTAAATAATTACGGAAACCCGTGCCCTCCGAGGCACGGGTTTTTGTGCTGTATATACTTGTGCTTGCATTTTTTGGTGTATTCTTTACAATTAAGCATAGCTAATGCAATTCATTATCGCACGAGGGGGCAATCCGATAATGACCCGAAGGACGCGCAGACCGATACGTGCGAAGAATTTTTTGCTTGCTTGCTTGTTTCTTCTATGCGCATGCTCCAATCAAGCAGGGGCGGAACGCCCATCAACAAGCAATGCTGCTGGAAACGGAATTGAAAGCGCTTCACCTCAAACCGCCGTTCAGGAAGGCGAGGACGGTTATCCGATGAAGAGCTACACGCTTAAATTCGTGTACACGGGTGCGCCGCAAAAGGATGAAGTAGAGGTTGAATCGGCGATCAACGATTATTTGATGCCCAAAATAAACGCCAAAATAGACCTGATGCCCATTGATTGGGGCCCTTGGAATGACAAAGTAAATTTGATGATCGCATCGCGCGAGACGGTTGATATCCTGTTCACAGCGCAATGGAACAAACATGCGGTGAATGTGTCGAAAGGCGCTTTTCTAGAGCTGGATGAGCTGCTGGAGCAATACGGTCAAGGCATCCTGCAATCGCTCGACCCGATTTTTCTGGCTGGAGCCAAGATCAACGGCAAAAACTACGCGGTACCGACGAATAAGGAATTAGCTGCCCAAGGCGGGATCGTATACCGGAAGGATATCGCTGACGAGCTTGGCATCGATATGTCACAGGTCAAGACGATAGAAGACTTGGATGCGGTCTATCAGACCATTTTGGAAAAAAAACCGGGAATGACGCCGATTTATATGAAGCAAGGCGAGACCTTCAATGCGCATTACATTGGCAATTTCGATGCACTGGGAGATACATCGATCCCGGGTATTATTCTTAAGGATGGCGAAAGCACGCAAATTAAGCCGACCTACGAGGAAGAGCGTTATGTGAATACGTTGCGGATTACGCGTCAGTTTTTTCAGAAAGGGTACATTAACAAGGATGCAACCACGAATCAAACGATGAACAACGACGCGCTGCGGTCGGGTGACGCGTTTTCCATAACTTCCGCGTTGAAGCCAGGAAAGGACGAGGAGCTCGCTATTCAATCAGGCCTGGCAGGCAAGCTGGCACAGCTTGCTCTTAATGTGAAGACGATAGCAACCTCGGAAACGGCGGGTTCCATGCTGGCGATTTCTTCGACCTCCCAGGATCCCGTGCGCGCGATGATGTTTATTAATATGCTGCATACGGATGTTTATCTGAATAATCTGCTCAACTACGGCATTGAGGGCAAGCATTATGAAAAGGTCAATGAGCAAGTCATTCGCCCCACTCCGAATACTCCCGGTTATAATCCAGGCACGAATTGGATGTTTGGCAATCAGTTTTTGAACTATGTATGGGATAGTGAAAAAGCGGATAAGTGGGACTTATTCCGAGACTTTAACCAAAATGCAAAAATTTCTCCCGGGCTGGGCTTCGTATTCGACGGAACGAATGTGAGAGCCGAGGTAGCCGCGGTCGTTAATGTCGATAGACAGTATCAAACAGCGCTTGAAACGGGGTCCGTTGATGTGGATCAAGTGCTGCCGGAGTACATTGAAAGCTTGAAGGCAGCGGGAATCGAGAAGATTATTGCGGAGAAACAGAAGCAGTTCGATCAATTCCTGGCTAATAAATAAGAAGAGACGAAAGGTTTGGCCGGCAAAGCGATAATCGCTTCGCCGGCATTTTTAATGCCAATGATGCCGGCTAGAGGGCGCTGCCGCCAAACAAGAAGCGGTATTCCCACTGTTTATTGTCAATGTTATCGACGCGAACCCCGCCGCTTTCCTTGGAGAAGGTATTAAGCATCTTGCCATTGCCTAGATAAACGCCTACATGGGTGACGGTTTGCTTGGACTTGGATACTTTGGCATAGCTGGAGGCGCTGCTGCCGCGATAGGACATAAAGAACATCAAGTCTCCGCGTTTCAGGCTTGCCCAATTTGTTTTAACGGATGAATTCTTTTTGACGTAAGCAGCTTGCGCTGCGGAGGTTGAAGGCAGCGTAACGCCTGCGGCAACCTTGAATATGTGTTTGGTGAAATCCGAACAGTCAAATGTTTTGGTGGTGCTTCGGTTGGAGCCGAACTCATATGGCGTTCCTAAGTATTTCATGCCAGTCGAGATGATCTTCTCGGTAGTTGATGATGCGGCATACGCTTGATCATGAAGGGGGAGCGTTACACTTCCGGTACTACATAATACGGCAGACAATAACCCAGCTGCAATAAGCTTTTTAATGGATACGTTTCTCATTGGTAGCGTATACACCTCCTGTACTGGTAATAACGTAACACAGGAATATGGCTACTTTAAGCTGTAATATATGGTAAGAATGGCCGTTTGACCCCCTAAGGCGGGCTTCCAACTCGACCTAAGTCCAGTGCCAAAACCGCCGAAAGTCCGTTTTACAAAAGGGAAAATTGATCTAAACTAAGTACATAAGCAAGAGCAACACACGCAAGGCACGAAACAAAAAATGAAGAAATTCTAATGGTCGAAAGGAGATGGATTTGGAGATGAATGGTAAAAGCGCATTGGGTGTACTGCTAATCATCGTCGGCAGCATCGCGGTACTTAATTTTGTAGGTGTTCATTTCGGAGCGATACTCGGTTTCTTGCTTCCGTTCATACTGGTCGGATTCGGGATTGTCGGCTGGATGAACAACAAGAAATGGATCGGCGGCATACTTATCGCAATCGGCGGCATGATGCTTCTTGGCAAGCTTGGCGGCGTAATCGTATTGCTGCTGGCAATCGGGTTGATCGTTGGCGGTGTAAGCCTCTTTAAGAAAAACAAACGCAGCGCTTACTAATAACTGCGAATGAAAATATAGAAGCGCAAGAAGATTAGAGCGGTTTTGCACCGCAAAACGCTAAGGAGGACATGGAATGAGTATTATGAAGCGAGTACGCGACATTACGGTTGCTACATTAAATGAACGGCTTGAGAAGTCAGAGGATCCGGTTCGAATGATTGATCAGTTTCTCTGGTCTACAAGAGAAGATATTATACAGGCGGAGAAGCTGTACCAGCAATACGCAGGGCATAGCAATCACCTGAAAGCACAATGGCTGCAAGCGGAAGAGCAGAAGGAACGCCGTGAGAATCAAGCCTTGACTGCCTTGAAGGCGGGAGAGGAGCAGCTGGCCAGAATTGCCTTGCACGAGAAGGCAGGCTGCGAAGAGCGTTCCATGCAATACCGGGAGCTGTTCGAGCAAAGCCGCCAGAACACGCTTGATCTGGAAGAGCAGCTGCGCGAGATGCGCAGCGAATACCAAGCGGTGTACGACAAGCGCGAATATTATGCGGCCCGCATGGAATCATTAAGATTGCAGCAGCGCCTAAACAGTCGTTACGCGAACGGGTTCGGCGATCATGGCGCTCAATCGGGCGCAGCGTTTAGAAGGCTTGAGGATCGGATCAGCGGCATGGAGCATGAAGCCAAGAGCTTGCGCGACATCCGCAGAATGGGGCAGGAATTCGTAACGGAAGCGGGTAATACCGTACAATCCGTTATAGAACGCGAGCTTGAGCAGCTGAAGCGAAAGCTTGAGAAAGAAGGATGGACGTCTTGAGGAAATTTTACCGCTCATCACGCGACAAAAAGTTATTCGGTCTTTGCGGCGGCTTAGCAGAAATGTTGAATGTTGATGCGACGCTCCTGAGGATTTTACTTATTATTGTTACGGTAATCACTGGTGGTGGCGTCATCCTTGTATATATTCTTGCTGGTCTGGTTGTGCCGAAAGAACCGCCGGTTTACTCCAACTTTGGCCCTAACGGCTTCGGTAACGGATATGGGGGCGGCTACAACCCTGGATATGGCCATCAACCGAATACGCCATTCGGAGGACCTTACAAAAACCCGCCGCAAGCACCGGGCGCTTGGAATACGCAAGGCCCTGCACCGCAGCCATCACCATCGTCCCAATTTGACAGTATGATGGATGATCTGGAGAAAAAAGCATTGCGCCGTGAAATTGAAGAATTGAAAGCCAAAATTGCTAAATACGAGAAGGGAGATTTTTAATATGGGAATTTTCAAACGCATGAAGGATATGACGAAGGCATCGCTAAATGAGGCATTGGACAAAATGGAGGATCCGATTGTCATGCTGAATCAATACCTACGCGACATGGAGTCCGAAATCCATCAAGCCGAGGTAACCGTAGCGAAGCAGATGGCTAATGAGCGCCGTATGAAGCAGCGCTTGGAAGAAACAGTGCGCAGCGCGGCAGATCGTGAATCGAAAGCGGAAGCAGCGCTAAGAGCCGGCCAAGAGGAGCTCGCACGCAAATTGCTGGAAGAGAAGCTTTATTTCGACCAAAAGGTAACGGAATATGTCGAGCTTCACGGACAATCGAAGTCCCAAGCTGAGGAATTGATGCAGCAGCTGCACACGATGAAGGAAGAGTTCTACCAATTGCGCAACAAACGCAATGAGCTCGTTTCCCGTGCACAGGTTGCCAAAGCGCAGAAGCAGATGGCGCAGCTTACCGCAAACCATACGATTGACAGCGGCTCAGCATCACGCGGCTTCTACCGCATGGAAGAGAAAATTATGCAGCTTGAGGCTGAGGCAGATGTTCTTCGCACTCCGTATTCGTACAGCGGCGCGAAAAGCACCTTCAACGCTGCCGATGCAGAGAAGCAGATCAAGGTTGATGAGCAGCTGCAAGCATTGAAAAACAAGCTGAATCCTACGGCTTCGCTTACGAAGGAATCAACTGAGGAATAGCACGAGGAACGATGAGAGAAGCGGACCGTCTAACGGTCTGCTCTTTCATGCGTTTGGCCTATTATGCCAGTGAACAAGAATATACAATGAAATACACTGACATAAGCTTGCGATACAGGTTAAACTAGTACATAGAGGGAAGTGAGCCGTATGGAGCAAGGCAACAAAGCCGACCAGCCGAATCATGCGGCCCGCAGGCGCAATGTAGCAGAAACGGTATTATGGCTGCTTATTATTATTAGTTTGGTCGTTATCGTCCTGCAAGGCATCGGATACGTGGAGCTGTTCACGCTGCAGGGCAAATGGGCAGTCGTCGGGCTGACGATTGTTGGAGCCGGACTTGCAGCAGCAGCGTTGAACGGTTATTTGCAAAATTCGAAGCTGAAGGAAACGCTCAAGCGGATGACCGAACAGCAGATGAAACGTCGCTTTACGGTCACACTGAGCAACGGCGAGAAATCGGACAACGAGGTTTCTGAGCAGGAGCAAGTCGATCCGAAATGGACGGAGAAAGTAAAATTCACTGCCGTTATCGAGGAACGCCAGCGGCTGGCGCGCGAGCTGCATGATGCGGTAAGCCAGCAGCTATTCGCGATTTCCATGACGGCGACTGCGGTCAGCCGGACCATTGATCGTGATTGGGAACGCGCAAAGCGGCAGGTACAGCTTATCGAGGAGATGGCTGCCGTTGCCCAATCAGAGATGCGTGCTTTGCTGCTTCATCTTCGGCCCGTCCACCTGGACGGAAAAAATCTCGGGCAGGCGCTTACCGTGCTGGTGGATGAGCTGAAGCAGAAGGTGCCGATGACGATCATGCTGGAGGTGGATGAGACGATCGTTCTGCCTCCGAATGCTGAGGATCATCTGTTCCGAATTGCCCAAGAGGCTTTGTCCAATACGCTGCGGCACTCGAAAGCAGAGAGTATGGATATTAAGCTGGTGCGGTTAAATAATCAAGTTTATATGAGCCTGCAGGACAGCGGGATAGGTTTTGACCTTGAAGCGAAAAAACAAACCTCTTATGGGCTTCTTACAATGGAGGAGCGTGTGATGGAGCTGGGCGGATCTCTGCAAATGATTTCCAAGCCTGGACAAGGCACCATGATTCAAATATGGATTCCTGCCGAATTGCAACGAGAGACGAAAGCATAAACCAAGCTTATTTTTTATAATAAAAGGCGGTGTAAGGCGTGGAAGCAATGGAACAATTAACTCAGCCGATCAAGGTGCTGCTTGTCGATGATCATGAAATGGTACGGATCGGGCTTGCGGCGGTGCTCGATACCGAAGACGGCATCGAGGTTGTCGGCGAAGCAAGCAATGGGATGGATGGAATCCGACTGGCACAGGCTTACAAACCGGATGTTGTGTTGATGGATTTAGTCATGGACGGCATGGACGGCGTGGAGACGACAGCAAAGCTGCTCGAGCTTTATCCGGAATGCAAGGTTATCGTGCTTACCAGCTACTTAGATGACAGCAAGCTTTATCCGGTCATTGAAGCGGGAGCGTTCAGCTATTTGCTGAAAACGTCGCGGGCGACTGAAATCGCGGATGCGATTCGCGCTGCTGCGCGGGGACAATCGGTATTGGAATCGCAGGTTGCGGCCAAAATGATGAATCGTTTCCGCCAGCCCAAGCAGCAGGAGCAGGCTCCGCTGCATGATGAGCTGACCGATCGCGAGATGGATGTGCTGAAACGCGTGGCGCAGGGAAGATCCAATCAGGAAATTGCCGATGAGCTGTTTATCGGTGTCAAAACCGTCAAATTTCATATTACGAATATTTTTAATAAGCTTGATGTGGATGACCGCACGCAGGCGGCTATTTACGCGCTGAAGCAAGGAATTGCAGAATAACAAGCAAGCATCACGAAAGCGGGAGCAAGGCTATTATTTTTTGATATAGGAGCGTTGGCTGGTTAACATCGATGGCATGTACCGGCGGGTTGACCGCCAAGAAATGACTTATTTCGGGCCAGACGGCAGCGGCAATCGGATTGCTGAGCTCGCTGAGAAGCGCTATGTCTTGCAAGGAACGAACCATAATAATTTTGGGATAGGAGGCATCCTTGAAGCCTTCAACTAGCACGACATCAACCTCTGTCATGCAGGCAAGCAGCTGATCCAGAGGCTCTGCATACGGCTTCAGTACGGCCGTGCGGTTAGCCGAAGTGATTGCCGTAATGTCTGCCCCGGCCGCTTGGTGCTTCCAAGTATCGGTTCCTGGGGTATCGATCTGAAAATCATGCGCATCGCGCTTAACTGTACCGACTTTATAACCTGCAAGCTTTAATAACTCCGTCAGCCGGCAAACCAATGTGGTTTTGCCGGTATTTTTGTATCCGACGATCTGGACGATGATTGGCATGATTTTCTCCTTTATGAGGCGTTGTCGGTAATTGCCAATAGTTTAACATACATTGTAAAATGAATGCTGAATATGCTGCCGTCAGGGCTAAGGTGGCAGCTAAAAGGGCGGATGATGGCGATGGTAAATGGTAATAGCGGAGAGTTTGGATCGGGAAGCCGGTCGGGGAGCTGGTTCAATCGGCGAGCCGTAAGGGTTGAAGAAGCGCAGCGGCGAGTTGTCGAGGCCGCTGCGGGGCAGGTTGTCGGCAGCGAGCTTGTCGCGCTGCACGAGAGCGGCGGCCGCAGGCTTGCGCAGACGGTGACGGCGTCAAGCGATTGGCCGCCCTTCGCGCGCTCGGGCCTCGACGGCTACGCCGTGCGCGCGGCAGATATCGCGGAAGCGTCGCCGGAGAAGCCGGCGGCGCTGCGCGTTGTGTACGAGGTCGCGGCGGGCCAAGTGGCCCCGGCGGCCTTGCAGGCGGGCACGGCCGCGCGCATCATGACCGGCGCGGCTGTGCCTGAAGGCGCGGACGCGGTCGTGATGCTCGAACAGACCGCGGAGGCGATGCTGGCGGACGGCTCGCGCGCGGTGCTGATTAAGCGCGCGGGCGCCGCAGGCCAGCACATTGCGCCCTGCGGCGAGGAGTTCCGCCGCGGGGGCGTGCTTGCTGTGACCGGCACGCTTGTGCGGCCGGGCCATGTTGCGCTGCTCGGCACCTTCGGCTATGCCGAGGTGGCCGTGCGGAAGCGCCCGCGCATAGCGGTATTTGCGACCGGCAGCGAATTGCTGCCGGTCGCGGCGCGGCTTGCCCCTGGGCGAGTCCGCGACAGCAACAGCAGCATGGTTGCGGCGATGGTTCATCAAAGCGGTGCAGAGCCCTTGCTGCTCGGCACGCTGCCGGATGAGCTTGAAGCGGTTGAAGCGGCTCTTGCCGACGCTTGGGAGCGGTCCGATCTCATCGTAACGACAGGCGGTGTGTCCGTAGGCGATTTTGATGTAATGGCAGAGCATATCCGAGCCTTCAAGGACGGCAGCGGGTTGCAAGCGAAGGTACGGCTGGACAGCCTTCATCCGGTTGCAGAGCGGCCAGCATCACGGCTTCTATTCGACAGAGTTGCAATGAGGCCAGGCAGCCCGACTTCTGCCGCAGTCATGGACGGTAAGCTTCTATTTGCCTTATCTGGCAATCCGGGAGCGTGTTTCGTCGGATTCGAGCTGTTCGTGCGCCCGGCTATCCATCTGTTGTTAGGCGTTCATGAAGCATTGCCTACAGTCGTGCGAGCGAGGCTCTTGACGGCCGTTGATAAGCCGAGCCCTCATGATCGGTTTGTACGCGCGCGTCTCGTCAGCGGGGAAGACGGCATGCTGTCAGCAGATCCGCTCGCATTCGCCAAGTCCAGCATGATGGCCTCAATCGCCGAAGCGGAAGGACTCGTTATTATTCCCGCCGGTTCAAAGGGAGCGGAGGCTGGCGAGGCTGTCGACGTTATTTTAATTCCGTAAATAAAATGAGCAGTCATGCTTAGGGATAAATAAACTTAACTGGAAGGAAATAGAGGGGGAGAAGGCGAATATAGTGATAAGCTCCTATTGCTAGATCCGTCTGGAACCGCATAACAATCATATCGCCGAAGTTTCTACCGTGCAACGGATAGAGCCCTCCGTCCTGCATGTTATACAGGAAAGAGGGCATTTTTTAAAATATAGGAAAGTATATCATTTCGCCAACTTTCTTTATATGTCTAAGCGAAACGTAAGCTTAGCCGCCAGAAGACGGCTTCAGCCGTTTACGCTTGACGTATAGAAAAGGATATGAGGTTGCTCATCCTTTCTCTATACGTTTCGCCGAAACGATGGCGTCTATGGAAAGGACGCGGTCAGGCGTTTCTTCTTAAAATATAGGAAAGGATATGATTTCGCCATCCTTACTCTATATTTCTCGGAATGAAACACGCCGCGCCGCCAAAGACGGCGACAGCCGTTTCACCTTATGTAGCGTTGGTTAGATTACAAATATTGATTGATAATTAACCCGACGTATGGAACGGGAGAGTAGGTTTGCGCAGAATTGAAATAGGCAGCATACGGAAGGGTCGACGTTAGCTCGGGCTGTAGAAGGTCTTCCGGCTTCTGCTGTTCCGTATAGGCCAAAGCAACCTTCAGGTCTGTCAGTAGCCCGCTCGTTCCGAGGAGCAGCCGCTTCATCCGTTCAACGTTCACCTGCGTTGTGTCCGTCGGCTTCGCAGTTTGGCCTTCAATGACCCACTGTCCACACTTTATGTCTCGCTGCAAGCCGATCTCTTGAACAGCCGGGTGGCGAAGAGCTTGCTCGATGGTGAGCCACAGCTCAGGGTTTAAATCGCCTTTCCCCTGCTTATACTGATTTTCGAGATCACTGACGAGAAGAGCGAGCTGGTCCAGGCTGCCTTCAATTGGCTCATGGTTGTCAAGCTCGCGTCCAAGCTTAATGGACAGCTGATTCATAGCATGCTGGGACTGTCTCGCTGTCTGAAGCCAGGAAGCTGCATGGCCTGCTGCTTGGTGGAAAGTGCGACTCCATTCATTGTTATGCTCCGGCGCAAGCTGCGGCTCTCCGTCCCTATATGGATAATAAGCATAAGAGCTGACGGCTTGCACGGGGGTATAAGCCGATGACCGTTCAATGCTCCTGATGGAGCGAATAGATGAGCTCATAAGCAATCTCCTCTCTACCTTCTTCTGCGAGTCCTTCGACAGCATACTATACCGCGCATGAAAAGGCTGGCGAAACTTGTCAATGAATGATTCCCAAATAAAAAAAGCGGCATCACGCGAACCGTTAGCCGCTTTGTCGATTACAGCAGCAGGAATAGAAAAGCGACGAGGGCGAAATCAAGCGCAAGCGCTCCGCCCCATGGATAATAAGGACGCGGCCCATAGTAGTAAGGATCATAAGGGTAAGCTTGTGTTTGTGCTTGCGGAACAACTGCTTTCGTTGGAAGCTCTTTTTTACCTTTACCGCTTTTTTTCTTTTTTGAAACAGTTGGCTGCGTTTGGGTTACGTTTGCCTCAAGATCGCCTGCTTCCGCGTTAAGCAGAACTTTGCCTCCGCTGCATGAGCTAAGTATGCCGACATGGCGCGAACCATCATTCATAACGACGCATACCGGATAGCCGCAAAACCGATTAACGACGTCTTCATGCAATGGATAAATAGGTTCCATCTGCTAATGACACCTCCATTTGATCATTCCTGCAACTAGTGTATTCACCTACAGGCGAACGTGTATGGATGTTTACCCATTCCGAGAGGACAGGAGCGAAAATCATGTACATTCCGAATCAAAACGTACCGGCAAGGCATCGTTTATCGGCAAAGCAGCGTGCGAAGCGTACCAAGCAGGGAGTGCTGCTTGCTTTGGCAGTGATCTCCGTATGCGCGATATGGGCCATTTGGCAAGCAGACCAAGCACCAAGGGAAACGACGTCGGCGGAGCAGCTGCTTCAGCATGATTTGAAGGCTTTATGGGAATGGAGCGATGATCAGATAAAAGGCGGTTCAGTTGGCGCGAGCTGGTCGATTCGTTGGGATGTGACAGGAAAAGCAGGTTCAATGCAAGAGCTTACGTCGCAATTATTCGCGGAGGAGAAGGGGGAAGCGGTAGATAAGATTGTCGGCAATGAAGGGAAAACGGTCTCCGGCTTAGTCGCGAAATATGGAGGAAAAGTATCCTTGCATTTGATTCAAAAGGACAGTCAAAGCGAGCAGCTCATGATCCTTCTAGAGTCGGCAAGCGCGACGAGCATCGAGAAGGAGAGCCTACTGCAAAATTCAGCGGATATTTCGTCGAGGATTGCACTCGTTTCGCCTGCTTTTACGAGCAGCATGAAGGTACAAGGCTATACGAAGCATGACCAGACTATCCAAAGGATGACGAGGCTGACCGATGCTAAAACCATAGACCGCTATGAGGATGCAGGCACGATTAGCGAAACATTTTATACCCGCATGCTGCATTCTGTCATTCCTGTCGAAAACGGCAAATCTGCAAACTTTCAAGTTGCCTTGCATAAAGATACAGACACCGGAAATACCGAATTGACGATCGGAATACCAGTTATTACTGGAGAATACAGCGTTTCCAAGGCTGAAAGTGACTGAAATAGCCGTTCTGATTAGAATAAGTAACGGATCTTATCAGTATTTTTTATGATAAGTTGAATAGCGAATTATAGTTGGATATGCTAAACTACATAACATGTGAAGCTGTATAAAATACATAGGGAAAGAATGAGGCAAATGACATATACGAATACTCTTGAATCCGTCTCCGCAGAGGGCGCTGTCTACTATCTGTTCGGAGCAACGGGCGATTTGGCTCGGCGCAAGCTATTCCCAGCCCTTTTCAGTTTATATAAAGAAGGCAAGCTTTCGGAGAACTTTGCCGTAGTCGGCCTTGCAAGACGTCCTCGCACGAATGAGCAATTCCGTGCCGACCTGTACGAATCCATCGTGGAATTTTGCCGGTATAAAGCGGACGACGCCGAGCTTTGGAACCGTTTTGCCGAACATTTCGTATACATGTCTCTGGACATCAACGATGTGGAAGGCTTCAAGGAGCTTAGCAAATTATCGGAGCAACTTGACGCGAAATTCGACATTCCAGGCAACCGCCTCTTCTATTTGGCTCTGGCGCCGTCGCTATTCGGGCCGGTTTCGTTCAACCTGCGCGACGGCGGGCTGCTTGAATCGAAGGGCTGGCACCGTGTCGTTATCGAGAAGCCTTTCGGCTACGATTTGCCATCAGCGCAGAAGCTGAACGAACAGATTAACCAAGTGTTCAAAGAGGAAGAAATTTATCGGATCGACCATTACCTCGGCAAGGAAATGGTTCAAAATATTCAAGTCATTCGTTTTGCGAATGCATTTTTTGAGCCTTTGTGGAATAATAACCATATTGCCAATGTTCAGATTACCCTATCGGAAACGGTGGGCGTAGAGGATCGCGGCGGATATTATGATAAGTCAGGCGCTTT
This sequence comes from Paenibacillus sp. J22R232, assembly GCF_056269165.1. Classification (NCBI taxonomy): domain Bacteria; kingdom Bacillati; phylum Bacillota; class Bacilli; order Caryophanales; family Paenibacillaceae; genus Paenibacillus; species Paenibacillus sp. J22R232. Next base: position 29,506 of record NZ_JBWDNK010000010.1, read on the forward strand.
GCGGGACATGGGCCAGAACCATATGCTGCAAATGCTGACGATGATCGCCATGGAGCCGCCAAGCCGCTTGCACGGAGAAGATATCCGTGACGAGAAGGTAAAGGTGCTTCGCTCTTTGCGCAATTATAAGTCCAGCGATGAAGTGCGCGAGAATGTTGTTCGCGGGCAATACAGCGAAGGCAGCCATCACGGGAAGGATCTTCCCGGCTACCGTCAAGAGGATTCGGTCGGTGAGGACTCAACGACTGAAACGTATTTCGCTGCCAAAGTATTTGTGGATAATTTCCGCTGGGCTGGCGTGCCGTTCTATATCCGGACAGGCAAGCGTCTTCCAGTCAAAACGACGGAAATCGTCATTGAATTCAAATCGATGCCGCAGAACGTCTTGTTCGCGCAGCGTCATGATCTCGCTCCGAACCTGCTCGTTATTCGCGTAAATCCGCTTGAGGGCATATATATTAAAGTAAATGCAAAGACACCGGGCGAGAACAATTCCGTTCAGCCGGTAGCAATGGAATTCTGCCAAAGCTGCCAGATCGGCTTGAACACGCCGGAAGCTTACGAGCGCCTTATCCATGATGCAGCACGCGGAGATTCAACCTATTTCACGCGCTGGGACGAAGTGTCGCAGGCTTGGGCATTCGTTGACCGCATCGCACAAGCTTGGCGCGAGGACAAAAACGATCTGAAGCTATACCCAGCCGGATCATGGGGTCCGGATGCAGCGAACCAGATGCTTAAGGATGATGGCTTCCATTGGTGGCCGGTTAACGGACAAGAGGAAGATAAAGTCATTTGGGTTTCGAACAGCGGCAAATAACCGCTGACCGCATACCTTACGTAATGAAGGGAAGTCAAGCATGAGCAAATCGTTAAGCGAAGAAATAAAACAGGAAGTAGATAAGCGGCGTACGTTCGCGATTATCTCTCACCCTGATGCAGGGAAAACAACCCTAACTGAGAAGCTCCTCCTATTCGGAGGAGCCATTCGGCTTGCAGGGTCAGTCAAGGCGCGCAAAGCGAGCCGACACGCCACCTCCGACTGGATGGAGATCGAGAAGCAGCGGGGAATTTCCGTAACGTCGAGCGTAATGCAGTTCGATTATTTGAATCACCGCGTCAATATACTCGATACGCCAGGTCACCAAGATTTCAGTGAAGACACGTACCGTACGCTTACCGCAGCCGACAGCGCCGTCATGCTTATTGACGTTGCGAAAGGCGTAGAGGCACAAACGATCAAGCTGTTCCAAGTTTGCCGCAAGCGCGGCATTCCGATTTTTACTTTTATCAATAAGCTGGACCGCGAAGGCCAAAGCCCCTTTGAATTGATGGAGGAGCTGGAGCGGGTGCTAGGCATCCGTGCAGTACCGATGAACTGGCCGATCGGCATGGGCCGCGAGCTATGCGGCGTGTACGACCGGATGAAGACCCAAGTAGAGCTGTTCCAAGGCAATGACCATTCCACGATCGAAGTACGCAAGGTCAGCGATTATAATGATCCGTTGATCCGAGAGATGGCTGGCGATTATTTGACGGACCAGCTGATCGGCGATCTGGAGCTGCTTGATGTTGCAGGCGATCAATTCGATTTCGAGAAGGTGCAGGCAGGCGAGCTGACTCCGGTGTTTTTCGGCAGCGCGGTCAATAACTTCGGCGTGCAGACATTCCTTGAGAACTTCCTGCAGCTGGCGCCTAAGCCAACCTCACGCAACAGCACGACTGGACAGGTAGATCCTACGAATGAGAAGTTCACCGGCTATGTGTTCAAAATCCAAGCCAATATGAATCCAGCGCATCGCGATCGGATCGCTTTCTTGCGTATTTGCTCCGGCAAATTCGAAAGAGGCATGAGCGTACGCCATGTTCGTAACGGCAAGGATATCAAGCTTGCGCAGCCGCAGCAATTTCTTGCGCAGGATCGCGATATCGTAGATACAGCATACCCAGGCGACATTATCGGTTTGTTTGACCCAGGCATATTCCGAATCGGGGATTCCTTATCCCAAGGCGGAGAAGTTGTATTCGACGAGCTGCCGACGTTTTCCCCGGAAATATTCGCCAAAGTAACCGTCAAAAACGCGTTAAAGCATAAGCAGTATCAGAAAGGCATTGACCAGCTGACGGAAGAGGGCACTATTCAGGTGTTCCATTCCACAGGCAACTTCGACGAGACGATTCTCGGCGTGGTCGGCCATTTGCAATTCGAGGTATTCGAGCATCGGATGAAGGCGGAGTACGGCGTCGATATTCAACTGCACCGCATGCAGTTCCAATTCGCGCGCTGGATCGTGGATGACAATATTGATCCCGGCAAATTCCGTATCAATACGACGCTTGTGAAGGATAAAAAAGGCAATTACGTCGTCTTGTTCGAGAATGAGTATGCGATGCGTACCGCTATCGACAAGAATCCGACCTCTAAGTTTTTGGAGACGGCGCCTTAAGCATTCGTTTATAAGAAGCCGGCAGCATCCCCAGCCTACCCTCGCAGCAGCGCAGGAGGCTGGGGATGCTTTTTCTTTTGCGCTCAAATAAAGGAAATGCAGTGCTAAAAAACAGGTTTGCCCGTATAATAGATGGATAAAAAACGATAGGTGGCTAGTCATTCATGAAAACAATCATGTTCACCGGGGGAGGCTCAGCCGGACACGTTACCGTTAATTTGGCCTTGATCCCGCGGTTTTTGGAAGAGGGCTGGTCAGTTCAATATATCGGATCGGAGAGCGGTATTGAACGGCAGCTTATCGCAACGATTCCCGAGGTCCAATATTTCCCTATTTCGACCGGCAAGCTCAGACGGTACATTGATATGCAAAATATTAAAGACCCTTTCAAGGTTGTGAAGGGGCTCTTTCAGGCGTATCGGCTTATTAAAAAGAACAAACCGAATGTTATTTTCTCCAAAGGCGGCTTCGTGTCAGTGCCCGTTGTGCTTGGCGCATGGCTGAACAAGGTGCCTCTGCTTATTCACGAATCCGATTTAACGCCGGGATTGGCAAACCGGATTTCAATCCCGTTTGCCACTGGCGTGTGCACGACCTTCCCTGAGACGGGAGGCATGCTGAAGGCTGACAAAAGCAGGCATGTCGGGGCTGTTATCCGTGAAGAGGTAAAGCAAGGAAACGCAGATCGCGGCAGAGCCTTCTGCGGCTTTACGAGAAGCAAGCCCGTCATTCTTATCATGGGCGGCAGCCTTGGGGCGCGGAAGATCAATACGGCGGTCAGGCAGTCCTTGACGGCTCTTACCAAGCAATTTCAAATCGTACATTTATGCGGGAAAAATCAGGTTGACCCTTCGCTTGCGATGCCTGGTTATAAGCAATTCGAGTATGTGAACGAGCAGCTGCCAGACGTGCTGGCCATGACCGATCTGGTTATTTCGCGCGCAGGGTCCAACTCTATTTTCGAGTTTCTCTCCCTGAAAAAACCGATGCTGCTCATTCCGTTGACGAAGGAGCAGAGCCGCGGCGACCAAATTCTGAACGCGCAGTCGTTCGAGAAATCGGGCTACGCCGATATTCTTTATGAGGAAAAGCTGACCGCAGTGACGCTTGCTGAGAGCGTTGACCGGTTGTACGCGAACCGGGCTGGTTACGTGGAACGGATGAACTTGAGCGAGGAAGCGAACGCGCTGTCTGCTGTCTTTGATTGGATTAATGAAATCGCAAAGAAGTAAACAATGGCTAGCTTTAAAGGGCTTTCTCATTATGGATAGAAGAATTGACCAATCCCAATTCCATGCGGTGCACAAAAAAACCTACAGCTCCACTATAAAAGTGGAGCTGTAGGTTTTTTAACCCCATTTCACTTAACAAGCTGCAGCTGAATATTTCAAAACGGAGTTGGAGGACCGCCTCTTTTAGCTGCCTAACCTGGTGTCTGGAAATTTGTATCAATTAGAGCATTGACGGTGAAACGTTTTCATGCAATAATGTACGCGTGTACATTAGTTGTTCAAACGATACAGATTCATTAGAATGAACGGTTAGACAATGACCTTGAATGAGTAAAATGAAATTTTGTGGCAAACGTTATGTAGTCACCATTAAAGCAAGGTTCACTATGCATTGAAGCACCACATCAGCCATATCAGGAGGCAATCGATCATTAGCAGGAAAGAAGTTGCGAAGCTGGCAGGTGTCTCCGAGGCAACCGTGTCTAGGGTATTGAACAATGTCGGCCCCCTGAAGGAAGAAACGCGGGAGCGGGTGCTGCAGGCTGCTGCCGCAGTCGGTTATGTCCCGAATGCGCTGGCACAGCAATTCGCTAGGCGGAGAAGCGGGAATATCGGCGTTATCCTGCCATTTGTGCCTAAGGTGCACCTGTTCTCCACCTATTATTTCTCGGAGATATTAAGCGGGATCGGCGAAGCGGCAAAGCGCTGCGGCTACGACCTGCTGCTTATCTTCAGGGAGCCTGACGGGGCGAGGGATTACGCGAAACTTTTTCGAACGCAAAAGATCGATGCCTGCATCGTGCTAGGTTCGCAGGACGTGCCGGAAGAACGTGCTGCGCTGGCTGAGCTTAAAGCGGGGGAATATCCATTCTGCCTGGTTAACCAGCGTTATGACGAAGCAGCCTATGTTACCGTGGATGCGGATCATGTGTCCGGCAGCATGGAAGCTGTCCGTCATTTGCTTGAGCAGGGCTGCCGCAGCATAGCTTTCATCAATGGACCGCTGCAATACTCGAATAGCACGGACAGGCTCGAGGGTTACAAGAAGGCGCTGGATGAAGCGGATATCCGTTACGACCAAGAGCTGGTTTACGTCGGCAATTACAGCCGCAAGAGCGGATACGAGCTGGCCGAGCGGCTAGCTTTGCAGATACGGTCAAAAAACGTGGATGCCATATTCGCAGCCAATGACCGGATGGCAATAGGATTAATGCAGGGCTTGCGGGAGATCGGCCTTGAAGCGGGGAAGCAGTATGCAATGGTCGGATACGATGATTCAGACGGCTCACGCATCATAAGTCCTCAGCTTACGACCGTTGCGGTGCCCTTTTACGAGATGGGCAAGCTGGCAGCTGAAAGGCTGCTCGACCAAACACAAGCGGGTGAAGCTGGGGACGCAGCAGGCAGCCTGCTGCCCATCCAGTTGGTCATTAGGGAAACATCAACCTGTGAATGAAGTGTAACTGCGCAAGCAGTTTCATCCTTTGGTTCAATCGCGAAGCGGATTGCCGCAGAAGTCAGCGGGTTGCGTTTACGCATAAGAGAGGCGGTAGGTTATGGATAAAATAAGAGTTGGCATGGTGGGCTATAAGTTTATGGGCAAGGCGCACAGCAATGCGTACCGCGCGCTCCCGATGTTTTTCCCGGATTCGATCAAGCCGGAGATGACGGCGATATGCGGCCGTGATCCACAAGGATTGGAGCAAGCAAAGGCGCAATTCGGCTGGCAAAGCTCCGAAACGGATTGGAAGGAGCTTGTTAAGCGGGATGACATCGATTTGATCGATATTAATGCGCCAAGCGATGCGCATAAGGCAATCGCGCTGGCAGCGGCTGAGGCAGGCAAACATATTTTCTGCGAGAAACCGCTTGCGCTTACGCTTGAGGATTCCCGCGAGATGCTGGAAGCGGCAGAGAAGGCTGGCGTGAAGCATATGGTTGGCTTCAACTACCGATTTGCGCCAGCGGTGCAGCTCGCGAAAAAACTCGTTTCCGATGGGCGTCTTGGAGAGATTTATCATTTCCGTGCAGTATTCCTGCAGGATTGGATTATCGATCCGAACTTCCCGCTCGTATGGCGTCTGCAGAAGGAAATTGCAGGCTCTGGCTCGCATGGAGATTTAGGAGCGCATTTGATCGATATGGCTCGGTTCCTAGTTGGCGAATTTGACGAGGTAATCGGGATGAGCGAGACATTCGTGAAGGAACGTCCGATTGCTTCGACAATGACCGGCCTTAGCGCTAAAGGAAGCGAGGACGGGCCACGCGGGCCGGTTACCGTTGATGACGCGACCGTATTCATGACTCGTTTTGCCGGCGGAGCGCTCGGCAGCTTCGAGGCGACGCGCTTTGCTGCAGGACATCGCTGTACGAATGCTTTCGAAATCAATGGCAGCAAAGGCAGCATTAAGTTTGATTTCGAGCGAATGAACGAGCTTCAGGTTTATTTCACAGACGATGCGGAGGACGTGCAAGGGTTCAGGAGGGTACTGGCTACGGATCCGTCACATGCTTACATGGATGCTTGGTGGCCTGCCGGTCATACAATTGGCTATGAGCATACGTTCACGCATGAAATGCATGAACTGATGCAAGCTTTTGCCGAGGACCGTCAGCCTGTGCCGAACTTCGTAGACGGCGTGAAATGCCAAGAGGTGCTTGAGGCGGTTGATCGCTCGATTGCCGAGCGGCGCTGGGTTTCGATTAGTGAGCTAGCTTAGCCTGGAATAATAAAGTAGACGAGATCTGAGTGAGAGGCAGGGAGAATCTGATGAAAAAAGCATTAATCGTATGGGGCGGCTGGGATGGCCATCAGCCGAAAGAGGTCGCTGAAATTTTCCGCGAGGTGCTCGTTGCCGAGGATTTTGAAGTTGAGGTGTCAGACACGCTGGAAGCATTCTCTGATGCCGAGAAGCTGAAAGGGCTTGATCTAATCGTACCTGTATGGACGATGGCACGGATCGAACAGCAACTGGTCGATAACGTTTCCGCAGCTGTGCAAAGCGGAGTAGGATTGGCAGGGTGTCACGGAGGCATGTGCGACGCGTTCCGCGAAAATGTGGATTGGCAGTTCATGACGGGCGGCCAGTGGGTTGCTCATCCAGGCAATAACGGCGTGGAATATACCGTCAATATCAATAACTCATCGAGCCCGCTTACTGACGGCATCGACGATTTCACGGTCAGCTCTGAGCAATATTATCTGCATGTGGATCCTGCGGTAGAGGTGCTGGCGACGACGAGGTTCCCGATTTCGGCTGGGCCGCATTCACTCAACAAGGCTGTCGATATGCCTGTTGCTTGGACGAAGCGCTGGGGCGTTGGACGCGTATATTACAATTCGCTTGGGCATCAGGCGAATATTATCGAAATTCCTACCGTGAAGGAGCTTATGCGCCGCGGATTCCTATGGTGCGCTGAAGGCAAGGCAAAAGCGCTTGAGGCGGGAACGGCTTCAGCCGCATACAGCGGCATGGCAGATAATCAGCTGTAAGCAAAAGTGATCAAAAACTAGGATATGGGACGAGGGACGGGCGACAATGGAAAAAATTAAAGCGGGCATTATCGGTACGGGCAATATTAGCGGCATTTATTTTGAAAACGGAAACCGCTTCGACGCGCTTCAAGTAGTGGCTTGCGCGGATTTGGATGTGGAACGGGCGATTGCGCGGGGCGAGGAATTTGGCGTTCGCGGCTGTTCGGTCGAGGATTTGCTGGCAGATCCCGAGATTCAATTGATTATTAACTTAACGATTCCGCAAGCCCATGCGTCCGTATGCTTGAGAGCGCTGGAAGCTGGCAAGCATGTCTATGTGGAGAAGCCGTTTGCGGTAACGCGGGAGGAAGCGCAGGAGGTACTGGATCTCGCGGCGAGAAAAGGGCTGTTGGTCGGAAGCGCGCCTGACACCTTCCTCGGCGGCGGCATTCAGACGAGCATTAAGCTGATCGAAGACGGCTGGATCGGAACCCCGATCGGGGCTACCGCTTTCATGGTCGGAGGCGGACACGAATCCTGGCATCCGTCGCCAGAGTTTTATTATCAAAAAGGCGGCGGCCCTATGTTCGATATGGGGCCCTATTATTTGACTGCGCTTGTAGCGCTGCTTGGACCGATTACCCGTGTTACGGGCTCTGCCCGCATATCTTTCCCAGAGCGTACGATTACGAGCAAGCCCAAATACGGCCAGCAGGTTCAGGTAGAGGTTCCGACGCATATCGCTGGCGTAATGGACTTTGCCTCGGGACAGATCGGAACGCTGTTAACGAGCTTTGACGTTAAAGGCGGCTCCACCCTTCCGCGCATTGAGGTGTATGGCAGCACGGGAACGCTGCTCGTACCCGATCCGAACAGCTTCAGCGGCGAAATCAAGCTATGGCGCGCTGGCGCAAATGAATGGTCCAGCATTCCGCTAGCTTATGGCTATACGGAAAATGCGCGCGGCGTTGGCGCAGCCGATATGGCGAAGGCGATCCAAACCGGCCGCAAGCATCGCGCGAACGGCGAGCTTGCCTATCACGTGCTGGAAGCGATGCATGGCTTCCACGACGCTTCGGAGCAAGGCGTCCATTACGTAATGAAGAGCACTTGTGAGCGTCCAGCACCATTGCCGCTGGGCTTGCAGCCTTATTGCTTGGATTAATAGGACAAGAAGCATCTGGCAGGGAGACGATCGTCTCCCTGCCAGATGCTTTTTTTTGGGCTGTGTCTAATAGCCCGAGAGTATTTAAAATGCTCTTTGTCGCCGATGAAGCTGTCCAAGACGTAGCGGGTAAGCTTCATAAGAAAAAGCAGAGCGGAATCCGCTCTGCTTTTTTTACTTATTCGGTTACCCAAGCATCCACCTTGCTCGCGTTCTGTTCAACCCATGCTTTGGCTGCGGCCTCCGGCGTTTCGCCTTCTTGGATTTGAATCATAACGGCTGCCATATCATCAGGCGTCCAGTTAAACTGGTCAAGGAAAGTGAAGGCTTCGGGCTGATCCTCCTTTAATCCTTTGCGGGCAATCGTATGAATCTGCTCGTCTCCGCCGTATACATTTTGGGAATCCTCCAAATATTTAAGCTCCATCTTGGCGAACATCCAGTGAGGCGTCCAGCCCGTGACGACGATCGGCTCTTTGTTGGCGTATGCCTTCTCGAGCTGCTGTGTCATCGCTGCCGATGAACTCTCCAGCAGCGTCCATTTGTCACGGAGTTGATAAGCATCAAGTACTTTCTCCGTAGACATCATAATACCCGCGCCGGGCTCGATACCGATGATGGTATGATCAACGGCATCGCCTATCGCGCCGTTTAGTTCATCGATGCTGTTGATGTCCATGTACTGTGGTACGACAAGCCCGATTTTGGTACCCTCAAGGTTTGGTCCGAGGTCCTCGTATTTTCCGTTATATTTGGTCACGTATGAAGCATGAGTCGTTGGCAGCCAAGCAGCTACCATAGCGTCGGCGCTCCCATCGGAAATGCCGGCCCACATCGGTCCAGCGTCTACCTGCATTAGCTCAACTTCATAGTTCAATTTTTGTTCCAACACTTCTTTTACGACATAGGTGCTGGCGATTTCGGAATCCCATGCGACGTAAGCCAGCGTTACTTTTTTCTTGCTGCTGCCGCTCGAGGCGGAGCAGCCTGCTACCAATGCGATGACCAGAACAGCTGCTGCGATTATACTTATACGATTGAATTTCAAAAAATCACTCCTTAAATTTGTGCATGACATATCCCATATAGATGGTTGTTATCCTGCATGACGTTAAACGGATTTGCTTTTGCGAATAACCTGCTGCGTCAAGCGGTCCAATATGATGGCCAAAATAACGATTGCAAGGCCGGCTTCAAAGCCTACGCCGGTATTGCCCTGCGTAACGGCGCGGTAGACATAAGCGCCAACGCCTTGAGCGCCAATCATGGAAGCAATGACGACCATCGACAAAGAGAGCATGATGGTCTGATTGATACCAGCCATTATCGTCGGCATGGCAATCGGAAGCTGAAGCTTGAGGAGCTTCTGGAAAGGCGTTGAACCAAAGGCATCAGCCGCTTCCACCAGCTCTTCCGGTACCTGGCGAATGCCAAGATTCGTCAGCCTGATCGTAGGCGGTATCGCGAATATAATCGAAGAGATAACGCCAGGAACTACCCCTAACGAGAAGAATGTGACGGCTGGGAGCAAATATACGAAGGCAGGCATCGTCTGCATGAAATCAAGCAGCGGCGTAACGATTTTTTGAAAGCTGCCATACCTGGCGCATAAGATTCCGACTGGAACGCCAATCAGAACCGAGATGAAGGCCGAGGTCAAGACGAGCGCGAGCGTCTGCATCGTTTGGCTCCATAAACCGAGGTTTTCGATAATGAGCAAGCCAATTAGCGTAAATAAGGCCATTCTCCATTTCCCGATATACCAAGCTATTATCGTAAACAGCAGGATAAGAACAAGGGCTGGGAACCAATTAAGCGCCGTATCCAGCCCATTGACGGTTTCGCCGACAATCATGCGAATGAATTTGAAAAATGGGTCAAAATGGGCTTCCAGCCAAGCTTCCAGCGATTCAATCCAATCAGCTAACGGAATTTTAGGCAGATTCATGTCGAGCACCTGCCTCTAAACCGGAATTTCCTGACAATGCGGCCAGAACCGCCCCTTTGATCACAATGCCCTTAAGCCGGCCATTATCATCGATAATGGATACGGGGAACTTGGATAAGCTCATTAATTCGAACAAATCATTAAGCATCGTATCGGGCGTTGCGAATGGCGCTTCCCGTTCCATGGCTTCTTCAAGCTTCGACCCGTTTTTAATGGCATTTGCCGCATCCTCTGCCGTAATAACGCCGAGCAGCCGCATGCCTTTATCCACGACATATAAGCTTGAGACGCCGCGGTCGCGCATAAACTGCAAAGCGACACGCGGACCTTTCTCAATCGTGATCGTCTCTGGCTTGATCATGACATGGGAAGCGGTCAGCACCTTGGACAAATCGACGTCTTCAACGAAGCGTTCAACGTACTTATTGGCTGGCTGCATCAATATTTCTTCGGGTGAACCGATTTGTACGATGCTTCCATCCTTCATCAAAGCGATCTGATCGCCAATCCGCAATGCCTCATTCAGGTCATGGGTAATAAACACGATCGTTTTTTTCATTTTGGACTGGAGCTCCAGCAGCTCATCCTGCATATCCTTCCGAATAAGCGGATCAAGCGCGCTGAAGGCTTCATCCATGAGCAGAACGTCAGGATCATTGGCAAGTCCTCTTGCCAGCCCTACACGCTGCTGCATGCCGCCGCTTAGCTGATCCGGGTAGCTGTTCTCCCAGCCTTTTAATCCGACGAGCTCAAGCGAATTCATCGCCATCTCTTTACGTTTCTTTTTGTCGATGCCCTGTACCTCAAGACCATACTCGATGTTTTGAATGACGGTACGATGCGGGAAAAGCGCGAATTTCTGGAACACCATGCCGACGTTTTTCCTTCTAAAATTGCGAAGCTGCTCCGGATTCATCTTCAGGACATCCGTTCCGTTAAATAATACTTGGCCTACCGTAGGCTCAATCAATCGGTTAAGAAGACGAACAAGCGTCGACTTGCCGCTGCCGGACAAGCCCATGATGACAAATATTTGTCCTTCTTCAATGGAGAAGCTTGCTTGGTTAACCCCAACCGTAAGCTTCGTTTCTGCAAATATCTTTTCTTTAGACCATCCTTTATCCAGCAGCGGGATCGCCTTTTTCGGATCGGCTCCGAAAATCTTGGTTAGCCTCTTGGCTTCTATAATCGCCATGTTGTGCCCCCTTGTGGAATATTTCGACTCCCATAAGTTTAGTTGGTTATCTTTGCTATGGTCAAAAGGCGTGAGCCTGCGTATACTTCGTACAGTTATAACTTTACGTACTTTACATACGGTATGCTCAATATAACTCCCTTTTTCATCCCAAACGGTTTCTTTACAGATGGACAGCCCATTGATTACAATATTCAATGTAGGCATGATAGGGGGCACGACACTCCTCAGGAGGAACGACATGAATGAACTTGCAGCATTAAACGAAGAGCAGCTCATGAAGCTGCACAATACGCGCCGCCGCGTCATCGAATCAATCGGTAAAAACATGGACTTGTACGGCATAACATTATCTATTGGCCATCTATATGGAAACATGTATTTCAACCGCGAGCCGGTCACGCTTGACGATATGAGCCATACGATGGGAATGAGCAAGACATCGATGAGCACAGGCATGCGAACGCTGCATGATTTGAAGATGATAAATAAAGTATGGGGCAAGGGCTCACGCAAGGATTTGTACGAGGTTGAACCGAATTGGCATCAGAACTTCACGGATTATTTCTCAATTAAATGGAGAAAAGCAGTCGAGCAAAACATGAGTGCCTTAAACCGTTCTTTGAAGGAAAATGAAGCATTAGGGCAGCAATATGCCGACGATCAAGCTTTTCTTGACGTGTTGGGGAGCGATAAGGAGAAGATCGATGAAGCGCTGAAGTATTACAGATGGCTTGACCGTTTGATTGATTCCCTCGAAACGGGCGATATTTATACATTCATACCGAAAGAAGAATAGCAGCGTCCACCGTGAGCTTGTTGATGGCTCGCTGGCTGTCTGCGAAGCGGCCTAGGCGTATACGTCTAGGCTTTTTGCAATGCCATTGCAATCGGTGCGGCTTATTGGCATTGCCTTTCGAAAACGAGTGAATGGAATAGACGAAATATGGTAAGCTTGAGGGTATAACGATAGGATAAGGAGACAACCAGCCAATGGAGGATCGCTTGCTTGCCAATAGTAAGCCACTGCTCGTAACAAACGGAAAAGCGGTATTGCCAGATCAAATCGTTAGTACAGCCATAGCGGTTACAGGCGGGAGAATCGATACGTTTCTGCAAGGCGAAGACGCTGTTGACAGCTGGCTTCGACAGCATAGCAACGCCGTCATATTGGATGTGGAAGGGAAATATGTGCTGCCGGGATTAATCGATATCCATTGCGACGCGATCGAGAAGGAAGTGCAGCCGCGGCCTAATACATTGTTCCCGCTAAATATGGCATTGCTGGAGTTCGAGAGAAAGCTGCCCGTGCATGGCATTACAACGATGTATCACTCTTTGTCGCTCGGCGTTGGACTGAGCCTGCGCGGCGATCATTTGCTTACGGGAATGGTTGAGCATATTAATGACTACCGCAGCAAGCGTTCGGTCATCCGCAACCGCATTCATTTGCGGTTTGAGGTTTCGCATATGGCTGGCATGCCGATTGTCGAACGATTTCTCAAAGAGAAAGCAATCGATTATTTATCATTTATGGATCACTCGCCAGGACAGGGACAATACAGGGAGGCAGGCTCTTTTGAACGGTATGTCATGAAGAACCAGGGCGTAAGCCAAGAGGAAGTACGCGTCATCGTAGACGATTTAATTCACCGCAGAGAGCAGGTCAACGCCACGCAATTGCAGGAGCTTAGCAGACTGGCCGCCGCGCAAGGCATTGCGATTGCTTCGCATGACGACGATTCGGAGGAGAAGGTAGAGCAGTCCATCGATTACGGTGTGTCCGTCTGTGAGTTTCCGATCAATATTGAAACGGCGAAATTTGCATCAGCACGCGGATTACGAGTGTGCGTTGGCGCTCCGAACGTAGTGAGAGGAGCGTCCCATGACAAAAATCTGAAGGCAGTAGATGCGATAGCAGCAGGCGCAGCGGACATTTTATGCTCGGACTATCATCCCTCGTCCATGCTTGCCGCAATATTCAAGCTTGCGGAGCAGGAAGTAGCCGCTTTGCCAGCCGCAGTGAGAATGGCATCTCTCCATCCGGCACAAGCGTTAGGCACAGACGGCGAGCTTGGCTCCATCGAGGTTGGCAAAGCGGCTGATTTTGTTATTGTTGATCATTATGAAGGCTTGCCCTTTGTAACGGATACGATCATTGGTGGGCAATCCGTATATCGATCATCCGTACGTTATTGAGATGGATTGGCATGCTCGGAGTGATGAAGATGCTTATAAAGAGAATCGACCATTCGACCCTGATCCGGTTCAGAGGATTGCTGCCAAATCATTTCGAACAGAACCCCAAGCCCAGGCAATGCACGCTCATCGGCTCCAATCGAGTCTTCAATAACCTCGGATAATTCCTTGGCTGAATTGTCCTGCACGCGCCTCACAATCGCTTGGCGCAAATCAATAACTTCCATACTTCATAACCTCCTGGCGCATTCAAATTTACTTATATACTATGTCCATCGCCTGCCGCTTTCATCCGAAGAAGCATGCTATGGTATACTGTCAAGATAACTGCAGCAATCATCCGGCAAGGAGGATTTGGTAAGATGGCTAAAAAGCAGTACGCGGTAATTGGAATGGGGCGTTTCGGCTCAAGCGTCGCGAAAGCGTTGACGGACATGGGCTTCGAGGTGCTTGCGATTGATTCGAACGAGCACCGCATCCAAGAGGTCGTGAACACGGTGACGCATGCGGTATCCGCAGATTCAACGGATGAGGAGGCGCTTCGTGCGCTTGGCATCCGCAACTTTGACGTTGTTGTCGTTGCGATTGGGCAGGACATTCAATCCAGCATCCTAACGACGCTTATTCTAAAGGACCTGGGCGTAAAAACATTGATCGTTAAGGCACAGAATGAGCTCCATGGGAAGGTTGTCAACAAAATAGGCGCAGACAAGGTCGTATTCCCTGAGCGGGATATGGGGCTGCGCGTTGCCCATCATTTGGTATCGCCGAACATCCTCGATTATATCGAGATTTCGGACGATTACAGCATCATCGAGATTAAGGCTCCGGCTCCGATGATCGGACAAAGCTTGAAGCAGCTTGATATTCGGGCAAAATATAAATGCAACGTCATGGCCATCAAAAAAGGCTCTCATATGAATATCGCCCCTTATGCGGACGATTTAATCGACAAGGACGATATTTTGGTTATCGTTGGAAAAAACTCGGATTTAACGAATTTAGAAATCGCGTATTCGGAAGGTTAATGACAATATGAATGAAAATTTCGATCCATTGCTCTCATCGGTTCAGAATGACAAGGTTAAACAATGGGCATCGCTGCTGGACAAGAAAAACCGTGATCGGAGCGGGCAATTCCTCATTGAAGGAGTTCATCTCGTTCTCGAGGCGCTTCACGGGCAAGCGCAGGTGCTGACCATTGTATATGATACGGAGCGAGGCATTCCCGCTGAGCTTGCAGTAGAGCGGGAAACGAATGATTCTCCCGCAACGTTCGGACTCGAATGGGTACAGGCTTCGCGGCAAGTCATGTCCAAATGTACGGGAACGGATACCCCTCCTCCCGTATTCGCGATCGTGTCCAAGCTCTCGGCGGACCAATCTGCTTTATTCCGCAAAGGCGGCCTTGTCGTGGTATTGGACGGGGTCCGCGATCCGGGCAATGCAGGCACGATTATTCGCAGTGCCGACGCGGTTGGCGCGGATGCGGTTATACTCGGGAGAGGCTGCGTCGATCTTTATAACCCGAAGACCGTACGTTCCACGATGGGCTCCATTTTCCATTTGCCTATTATCGAAGCGGATCTGAAGGAGCTTCTCCCGCAGGCGAAAGCAAAAGGCATGAAGCTGGTCGGTACTAGCTTGCAAGCGAAGCATACCTGCTATGGCTACGACTGGACGCAGGGGACATGGCTGCTTATGGGAAGCGAATCGGAAGGATTATCGATGGCCGTTCGCGAGCTGATGGACGAAGCGGTCATCATTCCGATGACGGGGCAAGCCGAATCGTTGAACGTTGCAATGGCGGCAACCGTATTGCTTTATGAGAGTTTGAGGCAGCGGCGGTTTAACTAGCTGCCATTAGGGAATTTGGTGGGTTAAAACATCAAATGAGACTAATCTCAATAGTAAATATGACTAGTTATAAGATGAGTAAAAAGGACGATAGGTTTACCAATATTGGGAGATTTGAGTTGTAATTCATTTTGGAACCGATTATTTAGTTTTGGTATATCAAAGCTAGTCCTGATAATCAAGAAAGCCTTGACTTATTAGGGCTTTTTTTTGTCCTTTTAATAGTTAATCATCCCTTTGCTCATATTTCCTGTGCTAGGCTAATGGTTCTTGAATGTGTGATTTCATAAGATTTTTGTCATTTCTACCCTATGCATTTGTCATAATAACATAATGTATCACCTCATTTATGATGTTACTGTAGATATGCAGAAGGTATAGTACATTTATATTCTGATAAAGAGTGATCTATAGGGGAGGGCAAAATAGGAATGAACATAAAATGGGATGCGAAGTGGATATGGATTGAAACACCGATGCCTCAGACAAATGTATATGTGGAAGCAAGAACTGTGTTTAAGATACAATCGAATCCTCTAAAGGCTTCAATACATATTTCGGCAAATCAACGATATCAGCTATCTATAAACGGTATCTTAATTGGATCAGGTCCTTCACCTGCGGACAAGGCGTGGAAATATTACGACACTTACGATGTAGTAGATTATTTGAACATTGGTGAAAACAACATCTCAATCCTTGCCTACAATTTTGGAAGTACAGATATCGTAACAGGACAAAGACAAGGCCCTGGTGGGCTGATTGCTCAGTTAGATGTTAGTACCGAGCATGGGGAAATATGTGTTTATACAGATGAAAGTTGGAAATGCAGACGGTCGCCGAGATGGATTCCCTCAGTCTCTAGAATTCACCAATGGGGTGGCTACAAAGAGATCTATTTGGCTGAACAGGAAGATGGCTGGGAATTGCAAAATTACGATGATTCAGAATGGGAAAACGCAAAAGTCATAGCGCATGCTAATGACATCGATTCGTATTGGCCTCGCCTCATTCCACGCGAAATTCCATATTTATCTCAGGTGCCCGTAAAGCCTGATTCTGTCATTCGGATCGAAGAAAACTATGGGAAAATACAGAACAGCGAGTCTCTTATGGAGGGAAGAAACGGCAGGATGAAGATTGATGCCACCGTACCAGGTTCTCTTCCCGGGGTTGTTTTCGATTTTTCTGCGGTGAAGGCTGGATATCCGGAGATTGTGGTTACAGCACTGGAAGGCGGTGTTCTGCAACTCTCCTATGGTGAATCTTTGGATATGATGCTTATAGACACATTCATTATGAAAAAAGGGACGAACCGGTTGTCTCCGTTCGGGAGAAGAGCATTTAGGTACGTGAAAATATCAGTCCAAGCAACACCTGTTCCTATTTTCATTGAAGATTTCAAAATGGTAGTCACTCGTTATCCCTTCTCACAGGAAGGTACTTTCGTGTGCAATGATCAGTTGCTAAACCGAATTTGGGAGATTGGTGAGTACACGACTATGGTGAATAGTCAAGATCATCTAGAAGATTGCCCCTTTCGTGAAGAGGCGCTTTGGATCGTAGATGCTGTGGTGATGGCGAAGGTTATTTACCAAAATTTCGGAGATACTGCACTTGTCAGAAAGTCCTTGTTACAGGGTGCAAGAATTCAGAATGAGGATGGATCCATCCCGAGCACGGGACCTGAACGCAATGGATTCCTGCTTCCAGATTTTAACGCATATTGGTTTCTAGGCGTTTATGATTATTGGCGTTACTCAGGGGACAACGAATTTATTTCTGGTATGAAGGACATAATTGTTAGATTAATCAAGTGGTTTCGAAATCAGGAAGACAAGGATGGGCTATTCGCTGGAGCAGATCGAAACGGATGGTGGTGCTTCGTTGACTGGGCTGATTATATTGATAAGCGGGATCGTGTTACTGCCATTTCATGTTTATATTATTTGATGCTGAAAAAGGCTTCTGAATTGATGATGGCATTAGCAGAAGAGGAGCTTGCGAGTGAATATTCTGAACGCGCTATAGGGCTTCACGACACGATTCGTAAGCTGCTTTGGAATTCTGAAAAAGAGATGTATGCTGACTGTATGACGGATGACGGGTTATCAAACCAATTCACGTATCAGACGAATTTCTTAGCCATCTGGACAGGAATCATGACAGGCGACGAAACGGACAGATTCCTGAAAAATATCTTTTTTGAAGGACGTTGCCCGGAGTTGAAAGGTGCTTTCTTTTACCACATTGTACTTGAGGTATTGATTAGTCGAGGATATCATGTAGAATCGTTACAAATTATGCGATCGTATTGGGGAGAAATGGTTTCACGCGGAGCAACGACGTGGTGGGAAACATTTGACCCATCCACCCCACACAGCACGATTCCAAGTCCGTATTTAGGGAATACACCTACCTATTTGGTGGATCATATTCCGGTTAGTCTATGTCACGGTTGGGGTGCAGCTCCTACTTATATTTTAAACCAAAAGATATTAGGCATTGATGTCAGCAATATATCTACGGGTCAATTCTTGTTTCGACCGACAATCGGTGACTTAACATGGGTAAAAGGTACGGTTCCCACTTCATATGGTTGGATTAGCGCAGAATGCATTCTCGAATCGGATGGACAAGTATCCGTCATTTTAGAATACCCAAACCGCCTTAATTTCGAAGCACCAACATTAGAGACGGTGGTAACAGAGACTCGGGGCTATTCGATAGTCGTTCGAGGAAAACTGATGGCATAAATGAATATGTTCGCATGAATGAAGCATCTTAATTTTAAGAGGGTCAACCATTTATTCATGGTTGACCCTCTTTCTTGAATAGTTGGATGTTATACCATATACTAATTGGCGAGATAATGAACATGCGTATTAGTCAGTAATAATATAGGTGGAGGTCTATGATGGTAAAGTATATAAATAGGTTTTTTTTTACTGTACTTGTGGCATCTGTTCTTACCTCATGTAAAAGCGGAATCCAAACGGATAACAACATAAATGAACAAAAAAAAGAGCAAGTTTCGCTCACAGTATTAGTAGCCACCGAGTGGTTGGAAGAAAAACAGTGGCAATTGATTTTTGACGAATATGAGAAGAAGACGGGAAATCAATTGGTTATCCAAAGTGCTCCCGTGAATAATTACTCTGACTTAGTAAGCACTCGTTTAGCAACGAAGGATTCTCCGGATCTCTTGTTTTATTGGGGACAAACAGGTGCGGTTAGGATGCTTCAGCCTGAAAAGAACCTGCTGGATTTGAGCAGTGAGGAGATTGCCTTACGAATACATCCTACGGTAACAAAATATTTCCTCAAAAGTAGCGGCAAGCTTTATGGAATTCCTGCAACGGGCATCAGTGTTTCGGGTGTGATTTATAATAAAAAAGTGTTTGAAGATCTCAGCATCGAAATTCCTAAAACTTATGATGAGTTTCTCGCAGTCTGCGAGAAGATAAAGTCGGCAGGCATTACACCGATTTACGAAGCAGGGAAAGAAGGATGGCCGTTACAATTGTTCACTCTTAGTACTATGGCAAATATCATCAGCAAGCAGCCAGATCTTATGGAGAAAATCAATACACGAAAAACAACGTTTGAGCAAGTTCCAGAATTTATTGATTCGCTTCAAAAACAATGGGATCTTCTGAAGAAGGGGTATTTGAATAGCGACTTATTTACGGGGACCTTTAACTTGTCCTTAGAACAAGTAGCGACTGGAAAGTCAGCTATGATGTTCCAAGCAGATTGGGCGATCAATCCACTTATAGAGAAATACCCTGACGCCACTGTGGGTATGTTTCCCATGCCATGGGAGGGTGACAACTATCCTGCTATATCTGATCCCAACGGATTGTATGTTTTCAAAAATTCTAAAAATGTACAAGCAGCTAAAGAATTTCTTGAATTTTTCGGAAGTAGAGAGATGCTATCCGATTATTTCAATGAGGTTAAGTCCATTCCAACCTGGACTGGAGTGGATGTTGTACTAAATGATGGAACTGTAGAGATGTATAAGTTCGTTGAAAGTGGTAAGGTTGTTCCATTTTTCAATTCACTTGGATTGGTCGAATTCGGTGATTATCAATCACTTTTGCAAGAGATGTATGGTGGGCAAATCACTCCAATTGAAGTAGCACAAGCGCTGCAGAGAAGTGTTGATAGAAATTCTAAAGCTGCTGGTTTATCGGGTTTTTAAAGTGTAATGTATCCTGTAGTTGCGAAACATTTTCTTACGAGGATCGTTGAATATAGTTTTATTTTTTTACACCAGATAAAGAGGCAATATTCTTTGGATGAAGAAGCTGCCTCTTTTTCTTGGAAGTCTAATTATTTTTATTTTTATAATCAGTAGGGCTAAATCCGGTATGCAATTTAAACACCTTGCTAAAGTATAATGGATCGGTAAAGCCAACGTGTTCTGCGATTTCTTTAATTAGTACGAAGGGATGCTCTTTCATAAAACGGCATGCCTCATCCATGCGAAGCTTTACTAGGTAATCTGGAATCGAAATAGTAAATGTTCGTTTGAAAACTCGATTCATGTAAGCAGGGTGCAGTTGAAACACATCAGCAATGCTGGTGAGGGAGATGTTCTCAAGAAAATGATGCAGTATAAATTCTTGCACTTCTTTTGCTCGATCCCGATTACCGGCTTGTTCATGATCAGACCGGAAAAAGTAAGAGCACCAGATTTCTTTGACATGGGGAAACAAGTCGTTTCGTTTCCGAACCCTCCAAACTTCTTCACTTAATTCAAGTTCCATGGCTTGTTTGATCTCGAAGCTGGACGTGAAAGAGTCTTTAATTAGGCTGTGCAATGTGTGAGAGAAATGCAGCAGCATAAGTTCCCAACCTTTTCGTGTTACAGGGAATAAGGTTTCTGGCCCACTTGAAAAAAAAGAGTCTAACTCTTTAGCAAATAATTGCTTTTGTTGTTTAGTGACGAATTGGGCTAGGCGAAGCAACTCTGCTTGAAGAGGTTCCAATAATGGCTTAATATCCTCAGGTTCATGGTCCGAAATCCAAAAGCAATTTCCCTCGAAGCGACTTCTCATCCGTGCCTGTTTCTTGCACTCAGCAAGTAGTGCAGGTACCGGATGTAAGCCTTTCGTAGATAGAGCCAAGGCAACTGTTACGCCATCTACTGATTGTGCCTTGCATGTAAAAGTTGAAGTCCATTCCGTATATCGTTCTTTTGACCAAGTGTGCAGGCCAAATAAGAGTATATCCTCATTTCCTGTATTAGAAGGTAATAGGGTCAATTTTTCCCCTTCACGAAGCATAGCTACAAAGTCCTCATGAATCCTTGCTGGAATATCGCTCATCAGGGACCAGGCGTACACTGTCACGAAATTTCCATGATAGAATAATTCCTTCGCTATACTATCCCAACTAGAATTTCTCTGATCCGTATTTTCGGATGTTTCAGTGATTTGTTTTGCTACCTCACGTTCCAATAACAATTGGTTGTCCAATAGCTTATTCTTCATCTTATCAAGAAGTATTAGAATATCGTCGTCTGTTGCAGGTTTTAGCAGGTAATCTGTAATTCCGATTTGAATAGCTTCTCTAAGGTAAGCAAAGTCATCATGACCGCTGAGTATCGCGCATTGTATGTCAGGCATCTGTTCTCTAACTTTATTAAGCACTTCGAATCCGTTCATAATAGGCATACGAATGTCTGTCAGAATGGCATGTGGCTGTGTCCAGTGAAGTTCCACTAGCGCATCTTCTCCGTTGTTGTAAGCACCAACCACCTTAAAGTCAGGGCTCAAGGTACTGAACTTCTCCTTCAGGTGTCGAAGTATACGGGGTTCATCTTCAATGAGAATCATTCGGAACACCTTCAAACCCCCTCCTTACTGTAATTATAAATTCCATGCCTTGTGGGCAATGGTTTAATGAAAAACTGACGTTCTCGTTCCAGAAGAGTCTGCAGCGAGTCAGTGTGTTAACGATCCCCATTTTCCCAAATCCTCGGTTTGATAAGCTTTCCAAGCGCCGGATATGACCGTCATTCAATTCCTTAATGAGTTCCTGGGTTTCGGAGAAAGCGGCTTCCGTAAACCCAGAACCGTTATCTCTGATTTGAATTTCCCACGTTTGTTTATCATTTAAATTCGTAACAGATACGTCAATGATCCAGGGTGGCCGTGCCAGCTGAAACCCGTGTGCAAATGAGTTTTCGACAAGGGGTTGCAGTAAAAACTTTGGAATAGGTTCGTCTTCGAGGTGTGAGTCGACTTGTATCGAGTAAGTAAATTGCCCCTCGTAACGGAATTGCATTAACTCCATGTATTGGACTGTATAATGTATCTCTTGTTTCAACGTTACGGAATGCGACATCGAATTGGTCGAGTATCGAAGCATGCCGCTGAGTTGTTGTGAAACAAGAGCGTATTCGCGGAAACCGGACTCTTCCGCATAGGATGCCATAGCCGTCAAAGTATTGAATAGAAAGTGAGGGTTCATCTGAGCATACATCGCGTGTAAATGGGCAATGTTTTCCCTCTTCTGAGATTGAATGACCTCATTTAGTGAAGTATTCAGACGATTTCGCATTTCCTCGAAAGTTGCATAAAGCATGGCGATCTCTTTGATATTTTGTAATTTTTTCACTTTCGTCGTCTTGAGGTTGTCAATCGTCAACTTTTGTAGACGGGTTTGTAAATAACGAATTGGTGAAGCTATTCCAACTGAAAGGGCATAGGCAATCACAATCGATATGGCTTCACCCAAGAGGGCTAAGATAAATGTTATTCGTCGAAGATTGGAAATCGGCTGCATGACTTCCGACTTAGGCTGTTGAATTAAGACAGTCAGCCCGCTGAATTCAGACTTAACCTGGCTCCAGATATCCAAGCCGCCTCCTACGCGTTCGACCTCTTTTATGGTTCCAATCCATTTAGGGATTTTCGGGCGTTCATCGTCGGAGGAGTAATATGGATAAAATATTTCACGGTTTTCGTTAATGACGTAAACCTGAGCTGTAGAATGCTCATTCCGACCGATTTCCATCGTTGCTGATAAAAGACTAAACGGCTGTTGAACCTCGACAGCCGCAGGCGAAAAAGCCTGTGGGAAATTAAAGCTTCTAACTAACGAGAAGAAAAGGGGATGGTTGTCCTGCCATTCGCTCTCGTGAGGAGGGATTAAGAGTTTGTCGCCATCCAGATCCAGCGCTTCTTTTAGCCAAAGGGATTGCTGGATTCGTCGCTCTATGTCTGGTACTGTGTCCATATTTTGTCCATAGGTTAGAAAAAACCCATCCATTTTCAATAAATTTATTTGTGCTGCGATGAACCAGGGGCCGTTAAAAGAAGCCAGTAATTCTTCGTATTTTTTTCGTTTGGAGAAGCTTTGGAACGAGGAGGGATCCTCATCATTATCAATCAGATAATCTTTAATATCAGAGTTATAAATGACCTGCGCGGAGATGCGGTCCATATCCTCAACGATATTGTCTAGCGCCTCTTGATATCTGTAAAGTTGTTGGCGATTCGTTTCCTCCATGCGGATCGAAAGATCTTTAGACGCCTGTGTAAAGTATAGATAACCGCTACTGGCAACCAATACAGAGCTAAGCAAGGTGAAACTGAGAAACAAACGTGTTTGAATACTAAGTTGCATGCCAACTCCTCCTAATTAGCATTGTATCATGTGGCATTGAAGAATACGGAAAGGTTCGATATTTACATGGTACAGGTTCATTATTTCCATTCCTCAATCTAAAATGAACCACTAAGATAGAAAAGCAAGCCGACATCAAAATTATATTGGAGGGTTTAGAATGGAAATTGGAGGGGTTAGATTGAAAAAAAGTAAGATAACGATGGTACTACTTGCTCTTGTCGTTTTGCTTGCTGCATGTGGGAAAAACGAAGTTAACACTGGAAACGGCAACTCAGCAAATGCGGAGCCGGCAGAGACAACCGGGGAGAACGCAAATCCTGTTACTCTTAAAGTAATGGTAGCCAGCGATTGGTTGAAAGAGAAGAAGTGGCAAATGTTGTTCGATGAGTTTACAGAAACTACAGGGAATAAAATAGAAGTCCAAAGCGCACCTGTAAACAGTTATGCAGATCTTGTAAGCACTCGTTTGGCAACAGGCGATACGCCAGATCTTCTGTTTTATTGGGGTCAGAAAGGGTCCATCACAAGGCTTAATCCCGAAAAAAATTTATTGGATCTAAGTAATGAAGAGTACGTATCCCGCATTAACCCTGCTGTAACGAAATATTTCCTCAAGAATGACGACAAGCTTTACGGCATTCCTGTAACGGGATTGAGCGTCTCGGGAGTTATTTATAACAAAAAGGTATTCGCTGATCTTGGGATAGAGATTCCAAAAACATATGAAGAGTTTCTAGCTGCTTCCGAGAAAATTAAGGGAGCTGGTATTACACCGGTGTACGAAGCAGGCAAAGAAGCGTGGCCGCTTCAAATCTTTGGCTTCAACGCTATGGCAAATATTATTAAAACACAGCCAGATCTCATGGATAAAATCAATACTAAACAAAGCACCTTTGACCAAGTACCTGAATATGTCGATGCACTTCAGAAACAGGCCGACCTTCAAACTAAAGGTTATCTAAATAAAGACTTGTTCTCCGCAACTTATGATATGTCTTTGGAACAAGTAGCGACTGGCAAATCGGCAATGATTTTTCAAGCAGATTGGGCAATTAGCCCACTTTTAGAAAAGTACCCTGATGCCGAAATCGGAATGTTCCCTATGCCATGGGACGGAGATAACTACGCTGGGATCTCTGATCCGAATGGCCTGTATGTACTCAAAAACTCAAAGAACGTCGAGGTTGCTAAGCAATTTCTTGAGTTCTTCAGCAAGCAAGAGGTATTAAACAAATACTTTAACGAAGTCAAATCAATACCAACATGGACTGGCCTGGATGTAACACTGAATCCTGGCACGGCTGATATGAATGCATTCGTTGAACAAGGGAAAGCAGTACCATTTTTTAACTCACTTGCTTTAGTCGAGTTTGGTGATTATCCATCTCTCATACAGCAAATGTATGGCGGTTCGGCACCATTGGATATTGCGAAAGGCCTTCAATCAATCATAGAGAAAAACTCGAAAGCAGCAGGAGTAGCTGGTTTCTAGAGCTTAGGTAAGGAGTTGAGAGAACCATGCTTCATAGAAAAATGTACCCTGGGTGGTTAATTGCTCCAGCGCTTATCATTTATGGTGTTCTTTACTTGTATCCTACGTTGTCAGGATTTTATTACTCCATGACAGACTGGTCACCTTATAAGGATACAATTAAATTTGTAGGATTCGAACAGTTCAAAGAGTTGCTTAGCACTAAAGCGATGTATACAGCGATGAAGCATACTGTGATTTATGCTGTACTCGTTACTATTTTACAAAATGGGATAGGAGTTCTCTTGGCCCTTCTGCTTAACTCGTCGCTTGCGGGACGAAACTTTTTTCGAAGCGTATACTTTTTGCCGTGTATTCTAAGTGCACTTGTTGTCGGATATACCTTCACGACTGTGTTGCACCCCGATGGTATATTTAATCAACTTTTGACTAGTATCGGGCTATCTGATTGGAGCAGAGATTGGCTTGGGGACCCGAAAATTGCGCTTTACAGCGTAGTAGCAGTTAATGTATGGCAATGGGCCGGTTTATCTATGGCTTTGTATCTTGCTGGTCTTCAGGGGATATCTAAAGATTTGCTGGAGGCAGCTGTTATTGATGGTACGACGTATACACAACGACTCAGGTATATCATGTTGCCAATCTTGGCTCCGGTAGTCACGATCAGCGTTTTGCTAAGCATGATTGGATCCATGAAAGCGTTCGAGATTATTTACGTTACGACTGGTGGGGGGCCTGGTGGTGCCACTGAGGTCATGAACACCTTTATTTTCAAACAATTTGGTTCGGGACTTTACGCGTACGGAACGGCAGCGAACGTTGTACTATTCTTGTCGGTGGCTGTCGTCTCAGTTCTTCTCTTGAGAGTAATGCGGAAAGGAGAGACGGCAGAATGAAAAATCGATATAGAAAATGGTTGCTTACTTCATTAGCGGCCATTGGCAGCTTAGTTATCATTCTGCCTGTAGCGTTAGTTGTTTTTGGCTCCTTAAAAAGTCCTGCTGAAGCGGCAAAGTTGGACCTAAGTGTCCCTTCTCAGTGGATGTGGTCAAACTACAAAACGGTGTTTATTGAAGGAAAGCTGCTAAACGGATTGAAGAATAGCCTATTCGTTACGATATTGACAGTTTCGTTTACTATCGGCGCAGGATCCATGTGTTCATATTTCATTGCACGACGTCATGGGAAGTGGGTCCAATCTTTGTTCTTTTTATTTTTCGCGGGCATGATTGCACCTCCTTCAATGATTCCGACAATTAAATTGATGCAGGGACTCCATATTTCTGGAGAATTCATTGGTCTCATTTTATTCATGACAGCGCTCAATCTTCCACTCACTATCTTTATAATGAATGGCTTTGTTCGATCTTTACCGAGAGAGCTGGACGAGGCAGCAACGATTGACGGCGCAGGTAGCTTCTACACCTTTTCACGTATCATTTTTCCGTTGTTGAAGCCATCCATTGCAACTGTCACCGTTTTAGTCTCCATTTCTTCTTGGAACGATTTTTTGAACACGCTCTATATTATTAGTGATAGCAAAATGTGGACTCTACCTTTCTCCGTATACAATTTTGTATCGATGTATGGAACACAGTGGCACTACGTATTCGCAGATTTGCTCACGGTTATGATTCCGATGTTGATCGTTTACCTGTTTTTACAAAGATATATTATCGAAGGAATGACATCGGGATCGGTAAAAGGATAAGTAATAATCATAAATCGTGCGAGCTTAAACCTCGTACGATTTATGAGCGTATCTTAAAAACTAATTTAACAGAAAAGTTTCTAACTGACCTGCTAACCAATTAACTTTACGCTGATATGAGGAATATTAATTAATAACTTATTAATTGTGTATGAAATTCACATCGATTATTGTAAACGCTTTAAAACAGGCCGGGTATTAAAATCAAAAGTACTCGACGAGTCAATAATTGACACTGAATTATCCAGTGGACTAGTTCGAATATTTCCGATCACAATACGGGAATTTGTCTATAGGTATTTCATATTCAATCTAACCTAGTGTACTGGTTCAAAGAACATTTCATTGAATCTAAATGTAAGCGCTTAATGATGGTTGATAAATGGCTATTCTGATTCTTATCTTTCGTGAAAACAACATACACTTAGGGAGGTTTATATTTGATGGTTAAAAGGAAATGGATGTCCGTTACGCTAGTTCTTACATTATCTGCAGGTTTGATATCTGGCTTTGCTCCAACGATTAAAGTAAATGCAGAAGATGTTCCAATGTTTAAGAAGCAGATAGGTGGTGTCTTTGACGGCATGCCGCTGTTTGATGGGAACCCCGAACACTTAGAGGAGTTTGTAGATACATATTTCGAATATACAGGGATAGAGGGACCAGCAGTATACGTAGCAGGAGCTAGAAATCATTATACGTTAAAGCGTGGACCAAATTCAGGGAAGAAAATTCCTGGCGCATTATCCGCGGCGGATAATGATCAGGGTATCTCAACTGACTTCCCGGCTTATATTGGAATGGGGCAATCTTGGAATAAAGACCTAATTGCGGATATCGGTAATGTCATGGGAGCAGAGAAACTCAGCCAACTTAGAGTAAAACAAGGAGACTCCAATATTCAAGATGGAGCGAATGCGTCACATTCTGTCGCTTTCACAGCTGTGAGTGATTTAAGAATGAATCCCTTGATTGGCAGATTCGATGAAAGCTTTAGCGAAGATGTACATTTAACTTCAACTTTGGTGAATACGATGGCAACCGGGCTTAGCGGAACGGATCAAGATGCGAGCTCAGATGGCTTCTGGATGCGCGCAGCTGTAGCAACAAAACATTTTTCTGTGTACAATTCCCAGTGGTTTCGAGAAGTTGCAAGCAATAGCGCTGGTGCTCGATCGATCTATGAGTATTATACCCGTAGTCCCATTAAAGGATTTGAGAGTGGTTCCCTTGCTGGCGCTATGACTTCATACGGTAGGACGAATGGAATTCCTAATATCCTATCACCTTTTCAAATTCATGCGAACAATTTATCAAAGTATGGGGTATACAGTAGCACAGACTTTTATAGCGATCGTTGGGCTTATAGTAATCCGTTTAATAATGGAGAGGATACTCAAGGGAACGGTTACGACACAAATTACGCAGTTGATAGTGCCCATGCATCTGTTCTCTTTGCGTTAGCCAAGTCAGGTGATGGCCTTCAGGATGTCCTTATGTTAGTTGATGCTGTAGAATCGGGTCTCTATGGTGCAACTGAGGCAGATTTGGTTGAAGCTGCACGGGCACATGTAAACCAAATGGTTCGTCTTGGTATTTTTAATGAAGTAGACGAAAATGGCATACCGAAATTCTATCCGTTTGCTAGCGGAGCGCGTGATGTGTCTGCTACGCAAGCGACTTATATATTGCCAGAGCATCAGGAGATAGCTCTTAGGGCTGCACAGGAAAGTATTGTTCTACTTAAAAATGACGGTACACTGCCCCTTGAAAAGAACAAAAAAGCGGCGATTTCAGGTATTTATGCCGATTCTAGGTTCAAAACAGCAAAATCATTACGTTCAACTCCAGGTATAACGAATTCTGGGGATGCACCGCTGACATCCATCATTAAGCAAATTGGTGTATCGAATGTTTTCCATAACACAGGCGCCAAAGTGATTGCGTTAAAGTCCAAATCTAACGATCAAATGATTACCGCTAGCGAGAATGAGACCGGTGCACAGCTGATCACGACGACTGATCCTTTAAATACTTCCGATTCAACACAACTCTTCGAAGTTTATGATTGGGGCCAGGAAGCGGTCAGCTTGCTTTCGTTGAAAAATAATAAGTGGGTAACCTCTCCTAGCGCGCTTAACGCTCAGATCGGAAATACAGACTCAACGAAATTAAACTTGACTAGCAATGACTGGAATGGAGAACTTTTGCAGGGAAATACCAGTACCATTCCCCCAACGTTAAGAATTGAAACTAACAGTGATGATACGGTCTCATTGGTGTCTGACTCCTTTCATTTTAGCTTCTTCGGAAATTTCACTAATAAATATTACAAAACCGGAAAGTTGATTGTTACTGGCGATGATGGAGGTTTACAAACTGCAGGTACGACATTAACAGATGCTGCTACTGTTAGCGAAGTGAAAAAAGATAGCAGAGCGAAGTTTGAAATGGTAACGGTACAGGATGTAGGCGCTGCTACTTCGGTCAGAGCGGAAACTGACGATTACGCGATCCTATTCGTCGGAGCGATACCGCGTCTAAGTTCAGGGGAAGGTAATGATAGATCCAGCCTTTACCTAGGCGACGACGATTATGAGCTTGTTGAGGAGGTTTCGAGCGCTTTTGCTGCAAAAGGCAAGAAAACGGTAGTTGTCGTGCGAGCAAGTTCCCCAGTCATTCTGGAGGAAATTCAGAATAACCCTAACGTTTCAGCGATACTATATCAACCGTATGCTGGGCAATATGACGCACAGGCACTAGCTCAAGTGCTTTATGGTGATTATGCACCCACAGGTCGACTAACTTCTACTTGGTATGCAGACATGTCTGCTTTACCGTCAATCTCGGAATACTCTATACCGGAAGGAAATGATTCACAAACGCTATCAACGACTGACCCTAGGTATGTTATTGACATGACTAATGCGGATCCGATTGAAACGAAACTGACTTATATGTACACAGATGCTCCTGTAACCTACGAATTTGGATACGGTCAATCATACAGTAATTTCTCGTATAGTGATTTTTCCTCACCAACGACCGCAGATTTTCAACAACCATTCGAGGTTTCGTTAAATGTGAAGAATGTAGGGACAGTGGACACAGCCGAAGTTGTACAAGTGTATGCCAAGAATCATGCGTCGGCTTACGGTGAATACGCACCTGCTAAAAAGTTGGTTTCTTTTGAAAAGGTGATGCTCGCAGCTGGAGAAACAAAGAAGGTTACGTTACAAGTTGATCCTAGCGAACTTGCGATTTGGGATGTAAATAAAGATGACCTTATCGTGGAAAATGGATCTTATACGCTTATGATCGGTGCATCATCCAAGGATATTCGGACCCAGAAGGATATAAGTGTTACGGGTCAAACACTGGAACAGCTTAATATAAACGGGCCTTTTAACGTGTTTGATCATTCTTTTGCGTCGAATGATGTTATCTATCATGAAGTATCAAAGGAGCGTACGGCCGTTAACCTGAAAGAAAAAAAGGTAGTCGGAGGTTATTACGCGGTACGTTCAAAAGAGAGCAACTCATGGATAGCTATTCCGAAAGTTAACCTGACAGCAGCAAATAAAGTCACAGCAAGCGTTGCATCGACCACTACTGGCGGAATAATTACCTTACATGCCGATTCCCCAGATAGTATGCCACTTGCAACGCTGGAAGTACCGGTTACGGGTCCAAAATCATACACGATTGCGAATGCGGGGGTACCTGTGAATGAACTTGGATATCAGGATGTCACGGTAGACCTGAGTCAAGCGGCTCCCAATGGCAATTATGATCTCTACGTCGTTTTTCATGAGCCGGATTTACGGATTGACAGCTTGTCATTTGAGTCCAGCAATTCTTCTGGTGGAGGCGACCCTGTTATTACTCCTGGCGATTCAACTGGAAGTAACAGCGATGTCGTGGTCGTTAATAACCCGACCGTGAACGCAGACGGTAATGTAGAAGTCAATTTGCCATCGGGGAAAAGCCAAGTGCTGATCCCAGCTAACTCGAACGTATTTGATGGAAATCGCTCCTTATACGTAAACGGGAATGCTTCGACAGTCGAAATTCCATCGGAAGTGTTGAAGGAGTTGAAATCTCTTGTCTCTGCGACAGATTTAAACGGGTCTCATATTTCATTAACAATGAAAGCGATGGATGATTTGCAGGCAGAAAATCTAATTAATCACGCTGCACAAAAAAACAAGGCGAGTCTCAAAGCAATCGGAGAAGTTATTGAATTTGTCTTTTCCATTATTTCTAAAGATGGGAAGGAAATTAAACTGACTACATTCTCAAAACCTGTGACGATTTCGCTTAAGATTAATGGGGAAAACGTTTCAAATTTGATGGGCGTTTATCACTTTGCAGGTAATGGGAATTTAGAGTATGCAGCAGGGAAGTTGATAGAGGGAGCTTTAGTAACCGATGTGGTTCATTTTAGTAAGTATGGCGTACTTGAATACGATAAGTCATTTGAGGATGTACCTGCATCTTACTGGGCGAGCGAAGCAATTAAGCAACTCTCCGCAAAACATATCATTTCCGGCGTAAGCGAAACGGAATTTGCTCCGTTGCAAAAAGTTACACGTGCCGAATTTGCTGCGATGATTGTGAGAGTGTTAGGGCTTGAAGCAAAAAATACCCTTCCATTTAAGGACGTGGCAGCGAATGCGTGGTATGCAGAAGCGGTGGCTGCAGCAAACGAGGCAGGTATCGTTACGGGAAGAACACCTCGTGAGTTTGTGCCAAACGCAGTCATTACTCGTGAAGAAATGGCGGTTATGGTGGTCCGCGCCTATAAGCTGCAGGAAGGGAATAAAGCAAACGAGTTAGCAAAAACAAATTTTGTCGATCAGCAGGATGTTAGTGCTTGGGCACAAGAATACATTAATGAGGCTGTTGGGGTAGGATTGCTCCAAGGGCGAGGAGGAAATAGATTTGATCCTAAAGCTATTGCCAATCGCGCCGAAAGCGCACAAGTTGTCCTTAACTTAATGGATTAATTTGAAATTCTTCACATAATATTATCAATTAAATATTATGCGTTGGAGTTATACGAGAACAAGTTTGTTTGAACAATTGAAGCCGCCATAGAATGGCGGCTTTTCTCGTTACTTTAAAGACTTATTTGTCTTCCTATAAAGGCTTGGACTAGAACCTACAATTTTATGAAATAATACGTTAAAATGCCCCGTGTCCTTATAGCCTGAGCTTTTCGCGATATATGCAATTTTAAAATCTGTTTCCAATAACAATCGACAGGCATATTCAACCCGCTTATGTTGAAGAAACTCTGAAAATCCGGTTCCTGTTGCTGATTGAAATAACCGAATGAAATGCCTGGAACTAATGCCGAATTTGGCGGATAGTTGTTCAACGGTTAACCGTTCAGTGAAATGGAGGTGTACGTAGTCTAAAATATTCGACAGATTCGAGCTTAGATGAACGGTATCGCCGTCTTCCGATAACTCCTCTTGATGCCAAATCCGGGATATTCTTACGGCGAGTTGCATCACACTCCCAAAAATGGAAGTTGTATAGAAAGACTTCATCTCTGAAAACTCTCTATACATATGCTCAAACAAGCTCACCAGTTCCATGCTTTTGTCGACAATCGCAACGTGGGTACCGGGGCTCCCCTTAAAGATCGTAAACGGTTGATTATCGGAATACCGCAAGAGCCAAACCGTTAACTCATCTAAAAATTCCGGTCGAATACAAAGATTATATACTATGAGTTTGTTTTTGTTAGATGCTCCACTCGGGCGAAAGACATGCGACGTTCCGACCGGTAGTACGTATAAGCAGCCCTTATAGGTTCGCTCAACGATATCGCCAACATAGTGATAGCCATCACCAGCCATTACATACACAATTTCGATGTAATCGTGATCATGAGCCCTTAGTTCGAAACCTTCCTCCCATCTATTTAAGAAAAGAGGGAATTCGTCTTTAAAATGTTCCGTAACCTGAGAATGATGGACTGACAATCGAGCTGCCTGTTTTACGTTCTGATTCAAATTTTTGGCATATTTATCATCCATATATGTCACTTCTTCCTGTGTTATTTGCTAGTCTACTATTATACAATCATTCTTATATAAATCGAAAGGGGCTGTGCTCTCAATGATACAAAATACGAATAATAAGACGGCAACTTGGATTTGGTATCCCGGTGAATTTGAAATTCGGTTACATGAGAAGATGTCAGTCGCAAGACGGGCTCGAGGTGTCATGTATCCGGCATATTGGAGGTTGGATCGGCATTATTCCAATATTAAATTTCGTTATTCATATGAATTGGAACAAGATGAGCAAATCCAGATCATAGCAGATGGAATTTTTTCCTTCTACCTTGACGGCATGGATAACTATCGCTCCTCTGACTCATACATCACGTTGCCCGCTGGTCGGCACGAGATTAGCGTAAGCGTCTTCAATGATGTCGAAGTGCCGGCATTGTTTATCAACGGTCCAACGGTACGGACCGATTCTTCATGGGAGGTCACCTCATATCAAAATGACTGGAAGCAAGCAGGATCCTGGTCGTTCGACTCGACAGAAAATCCTCCTTCGCGTTTCAGATTACCTACTACCCCTTATGAGCCGGTAAAAATAACGCTGCGAGACGGTTACCCATTGGAGGATTTTGGCCGTGAAACGTTCGGTTACCTGCGATTCCACAACGTAAAAGGTAATGGAGCTGTACGAGTATACTACGGAGAATCGATAGCTGAGGCACTTTCTACTGAAGATTGTGTCAACTTAGATCGATTCAATGCTCTTGAAGCGATTGAGCAAAGCATAAATGGAATCTATACGTTGAATGAAGCAAAAGCCTTTCGTTATGTATGGATACAGGGTGATCCTGATGTTAGCTGGGAGAGCGTCAGTATGTTATACGAGTATGTGCCGGTAGAATACCGTAGCTCGTTCGAATGTTCAGATCCAAAGCTGAATGAAATCTACGAAATATCACTGTATACGCTACATTTAAACACGAGAGAATTTTTTCTGGATGGGATCAAGAGAGACCGCTGGGTATGGGGCGGAGATGCGTATCAAGCATTTTTGATGAATTATTACAGCTTTTTCGATCTAGATGTGACACGCAGAACGTTGGTTGCATTGCGGGGTAAAGACCCGATTTCCATGCATATCAACACAATTTTGGATTATACATTGTATTGGTTTATCTCGCTTTACGACTACCATCTTTATACGGGCGATTTCGAGTTTATCCGCCAGTATTACGATCGTGCTGTCAGCCTAATGGAATTCTGTTTGAAACAGCTAAACGAAGAGGGCTTGGTGGAAGGTAGAAAGCAGGATTGGGTATTCGTGGATTGGGCGGACTTCAATAACGATGGTGCCGTAAGTACGGAACAGATTCTGCTCGCGCGCAGTTTGGAGGCGATGTCTAGGTTTGCCGTTTTGATGGGCGACGAGACCGCATCTGGCAAATACGGATCTTTGGCTGAAGAAATAAAAACTACGACTCTTCGTCTCTTTTGGGATGAGGGTAAGGGTGGATTGCTTCATCACCGAGTTGAAGGCGAGACTAGACCGACGCTGACCAAGCATGCAAGTATGTTCGCGATGACGTATGGTTACTTATCGCCGGAACAACGGGATTCCGTTGTCCGCAATGTCATGCTAAATCCTGACGTGCCTAAGATTAGGACGCCATATATGCGTTTCCACGAGTTAGCGGTTCTATGCGAAAGCGGGGAACATGATTTCGTTCGCAAGGAGCTGCTTTCTTACTGGGGAGGTATGATCGAGCTAGGCGCAACGACGTTTTGGGAGGAGTACGATCCTTCTTTAGCGGATGATGATCATTACGGTATGTATGGGATGAAGTTCGGAAAGAGCTTGTGCCATGCTTGGGGTGCCGGTCCAATTTATATACTCGGAAAATACTTTCTTGGTGTCACGCCAACGTCACCAGGCTATGAGTCGTACCGGATCGCTCCTAACCTCGGCGGTCTCGAATATATGAAGGGGAAAGTACCGACAGAAACGGGGCAAATATCAGTGGAGATGGACTTGAACACGATTTGCGTCGAAAGTACGACTGGTACGGGGGTTCTTGCGTTCTTCAGTTCCGAATGCCCGAAGTGTATCGGAGGAAAACTCCGAGAAATCGGTAACGCCTCTTATGAGTTGACCATAGAGGCTGGGAAGAAATATCGTATCTCTTACCAACGATCTAAATAAGCTAAACATGATTTGTGATAGAATGAATTATACAAAACAACGGTTTATGTCAAAAGTCATTATACGGTATGTCAGAAGTATACTATGATTTAGGCTTAAACTGGTGTTGCAGTGCCAACATAAGTTATAACTCACATCACAAAAAAAAATCACTTTGCTTCCCCCAAATAACTGTGCTGAAATGACTGAAGACTGAAACCTGGCCGGAGATGATCCGACCAATTTTCAGTCTTTTTCTCTGTTCGTAGAAGCCATTTTTCAACCCTCCCCTCCTCTTGCCTGCCTCTCTAATGTTCTCTGCATTTTTTAGATGTGCTTCGATTTACTGTTTTTCTTTTTGATAGGAATAAGAAAGTCGACAATATGCTATTCATTTGGTCGAAATAACGTTAGTTGCCTTAAACGTATTTATTTATGATTTGGATACAGAACAAATAAAACAAGAAAGTAGGTTCATCGAATGAGATTATTGGGGAAAGTTGCTATTGTTACTGGAGCTGCATCGGGCATTGGCAAAGCGATCGCGGAGCTCTTTGCTGCAGAAGGAGCAAAGGTGGTCATTTCTGACTTAAACCTCCAGGACGCTGAAAGAGTTGCTCAAGCAATTGAAGGAAAGCGCGGAATGGCTATCGCGGTTCAGGCGAATGTCGCAGTAGAAGAGGATGTTCAACGGTTATTCGATGCTGCGATACATGAGTTCGACAAGGTCGATATATTGGTTAATAATGCTGGAGTCATGGATAATTTCGTTCCCGCCGGAGAGATCACGGACGATTTGTGGGAGAGAGTCTTTGCCGTTAATACGACGGGGCCCATGAGAACAACAAGGAAGGCGATACCTATTTTTACGGCAAAAAAGGAAGGTGTTATAGTAAACATCGCATCGGCGGGCGGTCTGTTCGGTTCACGTGCGGGCGCGGCATATACAGCGTCTAAGCATGCCGTCATCGGTTTTACAAAGAGTGTCGGTTATCAGTAAGCGCCGCTTGGCATTCGCTGTAATGCAATTGCCCCAGGCGGAGTGAAGACGAACATCAGCAGCACGATCCATACACCGAATCAGTTTGGCTTGGAACGTGCGAAGGTTGGTATGGGTGTCAATCCGCGTGTGGGCGAGCCCGAAGAAATTGCAAAAGTTGCGTTGTTTTTGGCTTCTAATGAGTCGAGTTTTGTCAACGGTACAACAGTTACGGCCGATGCTGGTTGGACTGCATATTAATATTTAACCAACCACCATAATATCAGACACCTTTCATTCCTTACATGAAGATGAAGATAATGGACGAAGTTTGAAGGAGGGGAACTAGTATGTTGAAGAAATCTTTTAATGATAAATGGAGCTTCTCAAAAGGGGCGGGAGGATTGTCGCTTTCAAGATCGGCGCCGGAACAGGAGATCACGCTGCCTCATGACGCCATGATCTTAGAGCAAAGAGATGCTGAATGCATCAATCAGAACAATACAGGCTTCTTCCCGGGCGGTAATTATACGTACAAGAAAAAATGGTTTGCCCCAAAGGAATACGAAAATAAACATATCGTTCTCGAATTCGAAGGCGTTTATATGAACGCCATGGTCTATATAAATGGGGATTTTGCTGGGAAATGTCCGTACGGCTATAGCAATTTCTACGTAAAGGCCAACCGTTTCTTGAAATGGGATGCGGAGAATGAAATCAAAGTGCTTGTGAAAAACGGAGCGGAGTCCAGTTCAAGATGGTACACGGGAAGCGGGATATACCGCAACGTTAATTTGCTCATTGGAGACCTGCTTCACATCAAGGAAGACGGCGTCAAAATTACAACACCTGATATTTCGGCGGATCAGGCCACTTTGGAGGTCAGCACCTTCGTTCAATATGAAGGGATCGCAACGCAAAAAGCATATGTTCTGACCGAGATCCAGGATGCAAATGGCAATCTCGTAACATCGGACAAGGCGCCTGTGACGATGTTCTCACGAGAGTCAGTAACAATCAGACAACGGCTTTATGTCGAGGAGCCAAAGCTATGGTCGGTCGAAGCGCCGAACCTCTATTTCTGTTGTACCAAGCTGGTTGTCGAAGGAAAGGTAATAGACGAGGAAAGGAATCACTTCGGTATTCGAAGCCTGCGGCTGGATACGCGGTACGGTCTAAGGATAAATGGCGAAGTCGTTAAGCTGAGAGGCGCTTGCGTGCATCATGATAATGGCGTCATCGGCGCCTGTACGTTAGAGCGTGCGGAGGAGAGGCGTGTGGAAATTCTGAGGAAAGCGGGATTTAATGCCATCCGAAGTGCCCATCAGCCTATTTCCAAGGCGATGCTGGATGCCTGTGACCGGATCGGGATGCTGGTCATGGATGAGACCTTTGACACGTGGGATGCGTGCAAGACTGACTATGACTACGGATTGTATTTCGAAGAGTGGTGGGAAAGGGATTTGCAAGCGATGGTCGAGAAGGATTTTAATCATCCGAGCGTTATCATGTACAGCATCGGCAATGAAATCCCGTCAGTGGCAACCGGCAGCGGCGCCAGCTTGAATCGTATCATGGCCGAAAAGCTCCGTTCTTTAGATAACACAAGATTTACTACCGCTTCGGTTAACGGGTGGTTATGCGTTATGGATCGACTGGGTGAAATTATGGCTAGCTTTGCCGGGGAAAATAGGGAAGCAGCTCCTCGTACTGACGAATTGGATTCGAATGAGATTAACACGGTTATGTCAACGCTGCTAGGCAAGATGAATCAAATCGTTAGGCATGAAAGCGTAGGCACGGTAACGGAAGAAGCGTTCGCGGCTGTCGATTTTGCTGGCTACAACTACATGAATGGCAGGTATGAGATGGATAAAGAGCTATACCCAAACCGTGTCATTTGCGGTACGGAGACGATGCCGAATGATATTGATATCAACTGGAAAATGACGAAGGCCAATAGTCATATCATCGGTGATTTCACGTGGACAGGCTGGGATTATCTAGGTGAAGCGGGTATCGGTAAAATCGACTATACGTTGGATGAGAGCAAAGCGATCTACGGTCCGTATCCATGGTATGTTGCTTATTGCGGTGATATCGATATTGTAGGCAATCGCAGGCCTGCGTCCTATTACCGTCAAATCGTATGGGGCCTTAGAAAAGAGCCTTACATTGCCGTTCAAAGACCGCAGCATTACAATCGGAAATTTATGAAATCAGCTTGGTCATGGAGCGATTCGATCTCTAGCTGGACATGGCCGAACTCGGAAGGTCATGCGGTGAAGGTTGAAGTGTATTCCGATGCCGAAGAGGTGGAGCTGTTGTTGAACGGCAATTCCGTCGGAAAAGCAGCAGTAGGAGAGGTTAACCGCTATAAAGCAATTTTCGATACGCTCTATCAATCGGGTGATCTTACGGCCGTTGCTTATTTCAATGGTGAAGAAACAGGGCGCATGGTGCTGAGGACGGCGGGTACAGGAATGCAGCTAAAGCTGGAAAATGATCGTGATGAGCTGCAAGCAACTGGAGCAGATTTGGCTTATATTATGATCAGCTTAACGGACGAGTACGGAATTCTGCAGACAGCGGCAGACAGAAAAGTATCGATTACGGTAGAAGGAGCGGGAACGCTGCAAGGCTTTGGCAGCGCAGATCCGAAGAGTCAGGAAAACTTCTATGATACGGAAAGAACGGCGTTCGACGGCAAATTGCTTGCGGTCGTCCGCTCCAAAGCAGAAGCAGGAAAAATAACGGTGACTGCTTCAGCAGAAGGATGCGTTTCGCAGAGCATTACGGTACAGGTGTTGTAAATCAAACAGGAGGTACATTTGATGGAACTTCATGCATCACAAACGGACGCTTCGCTATACGACGGAACGCAAGACTCGCAGTTCCAGCAGCCCTATGTGGACATCGATGAATGGCGCGACCAACCGGTACGCCATCGGTATATCCACGGCGGATTCGAAGGAACGGGCACCAAATTTTCGTTTTATTACCCGCCTGAAGAGGGTTATGAGAGACGATTCTTTCACTTCGTCTCGCCGGTTCAAGGCAGTGAAAACGCAAACCAAAGCAATGATCACGCAGTTGGCTTTGCTGTTTCCAGCGGTGCCTATTTTGTCGAATCCAACATGGGCGGAATGTCTCCTGATTTTACGCTTGTTTATCGTGCGAATGCTGCAGTGGCGCAATATTCGCGAGTCAAAGCTGCCGAATTATATGGCCGGCATCGCCCTTATGGTTATGTGTTCGGTGGAAGCGGAGGCGGATACAAGACGATTAGCTGTATCGAAAGCACAACAGGCGTGTGGGACGGCGCGGTGCCGTTCGTAATTGGATCTCCAATGGCCATGCCAAATGTTTTTTCGGTACGCGTTCATGCCATGCGCGTTCTTAAGGATAAGTTTCCTTCCATTATTGACGCTTTGGAGCCAGGCGGAAGTGGGGATATGTATGATGGATTAAATGAGGAAGAAAGGCAAGCGCTTGAAGAGGTGACCCGAATGGGGTTCCCGCCGAGGAGCTGGTTTGCCTATAACGAGATTGGCGATGGCGCATTATCGGTTCTCTCCCCAGCCGTGTTCCAGAGTGATCCCTCCTATTTCGAGGACTTCTGGACGGTTACCGGTTACCTAGGGGCGGAGGATAGCAGCTCGGCCTCCAGAGCGCGCATTCAGTTCAAGACTGTCGTATCAGAGGTTATTCGACAAGGCGGGCATGACGACTTGAGTATGGATAGATCGAAGATGATGGGTGTCGATGAAGCATGGAAATCGCTTCAGGAGGGAACGAATTCCGCTCCGTCATTTCTGTTAGAGAGCGTACCTAACGGGAAGCTTAACATGCATGGGGCCTATATCGTCGTTACAAGCGGTGAGGCTGCTGGACATAAGCTGCCTCTCGGCGAGATTAACGGCAATGTTGTAACGGTTGGATCTGCTTTCGGATTTCACGAGTCGGCTCAATATCTGGATCGAATCAGGCCTGGAGACGGGATTATGCTGGACAATTCAGATTACATTGCGCTACAGACGTATCACCGGCATCAGATACCAACTCCTGATTATTACGTATGGGATCAGTATCGGGACGAGGACGGTCAGCCGCTGTATCCGCAGCGTTCGTTCCTGCTCGGGCCAGCCATTGCTTACGGCGGAGCGGGTTCTATCCAAAGCGGGCGCTTTGATGGGAAGATGATAGTCGTAGAGGCGTTGATGGATGAGAGTGCTTTCCCATGGCAGGCTGACTGGTATAGATCCAAAGTGAAAGAAGTGCTTGGCGGGAAGCTGGATGACCATTTCCGGCTTTGGTACATTGATCGCGCCTTGCACGCCGAAACGAGCTCGAATCATCCATTGGATGAGCTGCAAATAGTAGGCTATGCCGGCGCGCTCAACCAGGCGCTTCGCGATCTGAGTGTCTGGGTGGAGCAAGGCATTGCCCCTTCGGCGAGCACCAGCTATGAGATCGAAAACGGGCAAGTCATCGTTCCCCAGGAAGCAGCCGAGCGGAATGGCATTCAGCCTGTAATTTTCCTAAAAGCAAACGGCGGCGAACGAGCCGATGTATCAGTGGGTGAGACCGTCTCTTTTTTGGCGACCATTGAATTGCCATCGAATACAGGGGAAATTGTGTCGGCAGAGTGGGATTTTGAAGGAGACGCTACTTTTCCGATCGAGGCAATCTTTAACCGTGTGAATGAAGACGGCTCGCAAGTCATCATCGAGGCGTCGTATGTGTTCTCCAAACCCGGCACGTACTTTCCTGTACTGCGAGCGGCATCGCATAGAGAAGGCGATCGCAGCGACAAGTACACGCAAGTACTGAATCTGTCCCGTGTCCGGGTCGTAGTCACTTAAAACGAAGCAGCGGTGGGCTAGACTATGCAATATGTTTCTAGCCTACTACTGCTTTTTAAGCATGATTAACCAATCCATGTTCATGATTAATTGTAAACTCTGTATGGTAGCAAGCGTGGGTCTAGTTAGAGACTCGGCTCTATTTTTTTGTCCAACTATAATACGATATAATGTCGAGATATCGCTACTCACGATGTCGTGATTTTGTTAGTGGGCAACAAATACTGTAGCTATAATGAAGTTGTAAGCACATACAATCCTATGGGGGGATCACATGAAACGGAAATTGAAGGTCATCTCGTTGTTGCTGGTCGTATCGCTCGCGGCAACAATGGCCGCCGCATGCTCAAGCAACAACAACAGCAATCCATCTAATGAACCGAATGGTGGACAAGCAACAAACAATACGGGAGAGGCTGCTTTGGACCCTTATGAAATTACGATGGCTATGCCGATATTTGGAGCGGAACCGAAGGATATGGCCGAGGTAGAAGCAGCGATAAATAAAATTACGCAATCGAAAATAAATGCTACCGTTGATATATTGCCTATCAGCATCGGTGCGTTTTCGCAACAGATGAACTTGATGTTTTCGGGCGGCGAAAAGCTGGATCTAGGTTTTACATTCGGTTCTGGCGGGATGTACAATGCAGCTGCCGCATCCGGGAAATTGTTGCAAATTGACGATCTACTAAAAGAATACGGTCAAGGCATTACCGTGGCTGTTGGCGAACAATATGTAAACGTTCCTAAGGTTAATGGGAAGCTCTATGGAGTCCCAATCGTGGACGCCTATGCAAAGGGTACGGATTACTACATGCGCAAAGACCTAGTCGATAAGCATCAGATTGACGTTGCATCCATTAAAACCTTAGACGATGTTGAGAATGTTCTGAAGACGATTAAGGAGAAAGAGCCCAATATCATTCCACTTGGCGTAGCCCCAGGTCTTGGACCTGTCACATCTTTTGCAGATTACGATGGACTAGGAGACAGGCTTGGCGTCCTTCCGGGTTACGACAATGGCCTGAAAATCACTAATTTGTTTGAGACAAAGGAATACGCAGATCAGCTGAATCGGGTACACAAATGGTTCAAAGCAGGCTATATCAACAAAGATGCGGCAACGACAACGGTGCTTCCTAATGCGCAGATCAAAGCTGGCCGAACATTTAGCGCAATCTATCCGAGCTCTCCAGGGCAGAAAGAGGGCATCGAGCTCGAAGTGGGCTATGAGCTTGTAAAAGCTGAATTATATCCTCCGCATGCAGCGACTGGCAGCGTAATGAGCGGATTGTGGACCATTGCTCAACATTCGGAAAATCCAGAACGAGCAATGATGTTCCTAAATCTCATGTATTCCGATAAAGATATCGCCAACCTACTCGTTTGGGGTATTGAAGGTAAACATCACATAAAAATATCAGACTCAGTAGCCGATTATCCAGAAGGCTTAGATATTAACACGGTAGGCTACAACATGAAAAGCTTTGTATGGATTATGGGAAATCAAAGGCTTTCCTACCTCTCGAAGACGGACAATCCGAAACTGCGGGAGATAGAGCTAGAATATGAGGGGAAAAGCATCCCTTCCAAGGCAATGGGCTTCTTATTTGACGAAGGACCCGTCAAGAATGAAGGGGTTGCTCTGAAAAACGTTATTGAACAATATGCGCAAAGTCTGGAGACCGGTACGGTCGATCCAGAGAAGAGGCTGAAAGAATTCAACGAAAAGCTCAAAGCCGCAGGCA
This sequence comes from Paenibacillus sp. J22R232, assembly GCF_056269165.1. Lineage (NCBI taxonomy): Bacteria > Bacillati > Bacillota > Bacilli > Caryophanales > Paenibacillaceae > Paenibacillus > Paenibacillus sp. J22R232. The sequence continues at coordinate 71,671 of NZ_JBWDNK010000010.1, forward strand.
TTGAGAAGTATATGGCAGAGAAGCAGAAGCAGCTTGATACTTGGGCTTCTACCAAGTAAATGAGTCATGTAGTGAATCCTATGGCAGGATCTAAATGGTCCTGCCCTTTCTCTAGACACCGTGGCAAAATCGTATATAAAGGAAGGATCTATTATGCAAACATCGATTAAACCGGGACAGGTTTGGCTGGACACCGATGGAAAACGAATCCAGGCTCACGGAGGCTCCATATTCTACGAGAACGATACGTTCTATTGGTACGGTGAGAATAAAGAGAAAACGACACCTGGCAGCGGGATCTGGCATTGGGGCGTTCGTTGTTACTCCTCGAAGGATATGTACAATTGGACAGACGAGGGTCTGATTATTCCCCCCGTGGAGGACGACACGACATCATCGCTCCATCCGACAAGCAATATGGACCGTCCTCATATTATTTTCAATAAGGAAACCGCTAAATATGTGTGTTGGCTTAAAATTATGGAAAAGGATCATACCCAGACGCTAACGATCCTGACTGCGGATCAACTGCTCGGACCTTATACGATCGTGAAGACCAAATATCGTCCATTAAATATGAGCGCCGGAGATTTTGATTTAGTTATCGCAGAGGATGGTAAGGCCTATTATTATTTCGAGAGAGTTCATTGCGAGCTTATATGTGCGGATTTGACGTTAGATTATACCGATGTAACGGGATATTACTCCACCCATTTTCCGAATATCCATCCGCCGCTCGTCCGTGAAGCGCCTGCCCATTTTGAGCGTAGAGGTCTGCAATATTTAGTGACATCGGGAACGACAGGTTATTACTCGAATCCGTCGGAGGTTGCATGCGCGAGAACCTATCACGGTCCGTTCGAAATTTTGGGCAACCCGCACGTTGAAGACACGACGAATACGTCATTTAGGTCCCAGATCTCATCCGTATTTAAGCATCCGCTAAAGAAAGATCTCTATATCGCGTTGGGAGATCGCTGGATTACTGATGAAGCAGGGTTTATTTCTTATGAAGATATTAAGAATGGTTTTGATCGTATGTACAATCCTGATCGAGCGGACGAGCCATTCCCTACTACTCGGACAAGACAACCCTATAATGCAGAAGAGAATACGTATAAAGCCGATTATGTATGGCTGCCTTTCCGTTTTGACGGGAAAATGGCTTATCTGGACTGGAAAGAAGACTGGCGGATTGAAGATTACGAATAGGAAATTCAGGTCAACCAGAACATTTGGTTGACCTTTCTAATAAATAGGTTGATCTCACCTCGCTGCTACTTCCTTGTAAGGGCAGGTGCGGATTTATAACATAATGGCCAACACCGCTTCAAGGAATGCAGGTATGCAGATTGAAAAAATGGGGGTTATTTTATGGATGAGAGCGAATTGATTTCCCTTTGTGAAGCACATCAAAAGTTTTTTCAGGTTGGAGCCTGTCTAAGTAGTGAGAGCATAAAAAGACATGATGCAATCATTAAAAAACACTTTAACTGTGCTGTTGCGGAGGATGCAATGAAATGGGGACCAATAGAGCCAATCGATGGGATCTTTACATTTGGAGAAGCCGATGAAATAGTGAAATACACGCAAGACAATCACATGGATCTTCGTGCACATGCGCCAATATGGCATATGATGGTGCCGGATGATGTATTTATGGATAGAGGCAAGCCTGCTTCCAGAGAACGTCTTATAGAGCGTATTGATATCCACACAAAGGCGTTCTGCGAGCATTTCAATGGACAGTTCTCCATTTGGGATGTTGTAAACGAGGCAATCAATGATTTTCCAGGGGAAGATTTGAGACAATCTAATTGGCTTGAATTAATCGGCCCCGATTATATCGATATCGCTTATCATATGGCAAGAAAGTATGCACCGGATGTACAGCTTTTCTACAATGATTATAACGAATTTGTTCCCTATAAGCGTGAACGAATGTTGAAACTGGTAAAAGGGATGTTAGACAGGGGAGTACCTCTTGACGGTATGGGATTACAAGCTCATGTCAATATCGTAGAATGCAATCTGGATGAATACGAACGTACAGTAGAGGCATTTGCTGAATTAGGATTGCGAATCCATATTACGGAGATGGATGTCAATCCCTATTCACTCCGGGATCGTGTATTCTCGCCGTCCTCACCAATTACAGAGGAAATGCATCAGAAGCAATCAGAATTGTACCGCGGCATATTTGATATCTGCCGTCGTTATTCCGATGTGGTAGATGCAGTATTGACTTGGGGTGTTGCGGACGACATGACTTGGTTAGACCGTGAGTTTTGCGCTGGTCGTGACCATCAGCCCTTGCTATTTGATAAGAATAACAAGATGAAAAAGTGGACAGAGCAAATTATTGAAGATGCCATCAGGTACAGCGGCTAAAAGTTATATTAGAGCATGGTGGATACCTCCACGAAAAGGAGCGAGTTGTGTATGCAAACGAAACTGCAAGATGTGCTAACTGGAAAAGAAGATAATTATATTTTGCCTTTCTTTTGGCAGCATGGTGAAGAGGAAGACGTTCTTCGGGAAGAAATGGCTAGGATCCATGAGTCGGGCATTCGGGCAGTTTGCGTGGAAGCGAGACCCCATCCGGATTTTCTTGGTCCCAAATGGTGGAAAGATATAGATGTGATCATGGATGAGGCGAGAACGCGCGGCATGCGGGTATGGATCCTCGATGATGACCACTTCCCGACAGGCCATGCGGCAGGCCGAGTGAGTGATGCGCCAACTGAGCTTCGCCGTCTCTTTGTGTCAGAAAGCCATGTTGATGCCATCGGACCGCGAGATCACTCTTCGTTCATCGTATCGGCATTGCCTTATGCACCGGGCTATAGCAACGGAGGCACAACGTTCGCCGTTGTTGCGGTTAAGCGTGATTCGGTAACGGGCGTATTAACGGAAGAAGCTATTGAATTGACTCACTTAGTCGAGAATGGGATGTTATATTGGAACGTTCCGGATGGATATTGGAGAATCTTCTCGTTGATTGAAAGTGAACATGGCGGCGACCCGGAGAAGAAGGACTATATCAACCTACTAGATGCACAATCCGTCCGCATACTGATCGATACCGTACATGAGTCCTTCTACGTACGCTATAAGGACGATTTTGGCGGGACGCTGGCGGGCTTTTTCTCCGATGAACCGGGATTTTATAACGATAAAGATACATGGGACTTTAACTCCAAGCCAGGCAAAAAAGGGGTTTCGCTGCCGTGGAGCCGGGAGATGTGCAGCTTGATGGAGCAGGAGTTCGGCTCTGCATACAGAAAGTATTTGCCTCTTCTCTGGCATGAGGGAGGCGAGAGCATGTCGCGAATCCGTTACAGCTATATGAATCTAGTAAGCAAGCTATATGCGGTGAACTTCACCGAACAAATTGGCGATTGGTGCCGGGAGCGTGGGGTTGAATATATCGGTCATGTATTGGAAGATAGCAATGTTCATGCTCGCCTCGGCAGCGGCGCAGGCCACTTCTATCGGGCGCTTGGCGGACAAGATATGTCTGGCTTGGATGTCGTGCTCTGGCAACTCAGGCCTGGATTCGATGATATTCCGGCAAAAGGGTTTGTAGGGGAAGGGGATTCGGAGTTTTTTAACTACGGCATGGCCAAAATGGCGGTATCGCTTGCTCATCTGGATCCGAAGAAAAAAGGCCGCACGATGGCAGAGGTGTTCGGTGCTTACGGCTGGGCGGAAGGGCTGAAGTTGATGAAATGGCTAACCGACCATATGCTTGTTCGTGGCGTGAATTATTTCGTTCCGCATGCCTTCTCGCCTAAAGAATATCCGGATAGGGATTGCCCCCCGCATCTCTATGCCAGAGGGAAGAACCCGCAATTTCGTTATTACAAATATTTGAATGATTATACGAACCGGCTGAGCCATCTGCTGTCGGGCGGTACGCATGTTGCGACGGCAGCCGTTCTTTACCATGCGGAGGCAGAGTGGTCAGGAGAATATATGTATTTTCATAAGCCTGTCAAAGAACTGCTCAGAAATCAGATAGATTGCGATGTATTGCCTTGCGACACTATTGTTAACGATGTCAGTGTACGGGACGGAAAGCTCGTGATGCTGAATGAATCCTTTGATTGTTTGATTGTTCCGTACAGCGAGGCACTTCCAGGGAATGTATTGATTCGTATCGTTAGTTTGGCTGAGCAAGGATTGCCCATCTTCTTCATTAACGGTCTTCCAAGCCGATCGAGTGAGGGGAATTTAAATCCTGATCGGCTTGACCTCCTCAGAACGAACGAAAGGGTAGAGGTTGTTCCGCTTGATGAACTTGCGGATAGACTGAAAAAATCCGGCTACTACGATATTCATATCACGGATAGCGTACCTTATTTACGTTCCTATCATATGAGGCATTCGGACATGGACGTTTTCATGTTCTTTAACGAACATCCGAGCTTTAAGGTGGATACGGAGATTCATCTGCCTGTTTCGGAATATGTGCAAGTATACGATGCCTATGCCAATCGGATTCATCAGTTGGATAGCGTGAAAGAAGGAGACCGTACGGCATTTAAGCTCAAATTGGAGGCTTCAGAAACGATTGTTGTCATTGCAGGCGCACAGCAAGGTGAAGTAGATGCAGCTAAGCGGATGGTGAATGAGAAGTTAATTGCATCGATCCAAGGCCCTTGGTCAGTATCAACGTCAACCTCCGAACAATACCCGGTATTTAATCCTTGGAAAGAGATAGCCGAGGTCACCGATTTAAGCAAACCAGAGCTGCTGCCGTCCTTCTCCGGGACGTTTCGTTATGAAGCTAATTTGAGTTGGTCGGCTGCAAATGGGGAGTTTGCGGTGATTGATCTTGGGGAGGCATATGAAACGGCAGAAGTGTTCTTGAACGGCGTATCTGCGGGAGTGCGTATTTCCGCTCCATACCGTTTTGAACTAAGCGATCTCATCCTGAATGGCAATAATAATCTTTCCATTGAAGTTACCAATACGCTTGTTAAGGAGACGCCTGATTTCTTCTCGCGCTTAGGTCAGCTTGAACCAAGCGGATTGTTAGGCCCTGTACGATTATTTGGTACTTAAATGTGCAAGAGACGAAAGCGCCACATCGCTTGTGGCGCTTTCGTCTGTTTCGGCTCGATAGATGTCGATAATTCACTATTGAGAATGTCGACATACTGTTAGTTACACATTGGATTGTCCCTTATGATGAGAGTATGAAACATAAGATAAAGACAAGGAAGGGATTCGCTTATGGAACAAATCGCATCAACTGCCGTCCCGCGGGACAACAAGAAAAAGAAAAAGAAGAAGATCAACTACAGGAAATATTCACCGCTGCTGATTATGATGATTCCCGGTCTTCTTTACTTGTTAATCAATAACTACCTCCCCATGCTGGGGATCGTTATCGCCTTTAAAGACGTGAATTTCGCCAAGGGTATTCTACAAAGCGATTGGATCGGACTCGCGAATTTCGAGTACCTCTTTAAAACTTCAGATGCTTTCATTATTACGCGGAACACCATTCTATATAATGTTGTCTTCATTGCGCTCGGAACGACACTATCGCTGACCTGTGCGATTCTTCTTAATGAAATCAAGAACAAGGCGTTGTTAAAGACGTATCAAAGCCTTATTACGCTGCCGCATCTGATATCCATGGTAATCGTCAGCTACCTAGTATACGCCTTGCTGAGTGCAGATACGGGGTTCATTAATAAAACCGTACTTCCGTGGTTTGGCATCGAGGATGGAATCCTGTGGTACAGCGAAGCGAAATATTGGCCAATCATTTTGTCGCTGGTGAATTTCTGGAAGGGAGTGGGCTACTCCAGCATCGTATTTTTCGCCGCTTTACTTGGGATTGACGAGGAGTACTATGAGGCGGCAAGGCTCGATGGCGCGAACCGCTTGCAGCAGATACTCCGCATTACGCTGCCGATGCTGACTCCGATCATTATTATGCTGACGCTGCTCAACGTCGGCCGGATTTTCTACTCCGATTTCGGCTTGTTCTATCAAGTGCCAATGAATTCGGGGGCATTGTTCGACACAACGGCTACGATCGATACTTACGTATTTAGGGGATTAACGGGCAACGGCGATATCGGGATGTCTACGGCTGCCGGCGTTTATCAATCCATCGTCGGATTCATTCTTGTTGTATTGGCGAACTATTCCGTAAGACTATATAACAAAGATAACGCACTGTTCTAAGGGGGTGGCATACATGAAAACAGAAAGCAGAGCTTTAACATGGTTTAGTCATATCGCAATGTTCTTATTCGCGGCAGTCTGCATCATCCCGTTCATTCTGCTCATTTCGGCATCTCTAACGGATCAAGACGCCATTATCGCGAACGGTTACTCTTTCATCCCTAAACAATTCAGCACCGATGCGTATACCTACCTGCTGGAAAGAGGCTCGGATATTGCGCGTGCTTACAGCGTTACCATATTCATAACCGTTGTAGGAACGATAATTGGCCTGACGATCATAGCGCTACTGGCGTACCCGCTTGCTAGGAGCGAGACGCCGCATCGGAATGTTATTATGTTTATCGTCTTCTTCACGATGTTGTTCCATGGCGGTCTTGTACCGACTTATCTGGTGTATACGCAGCTCTTCGACATTAAGAACACGATCTGGGCACTGATCGTTCCAGGGCTGCTTATGAACGGATTCTACGTCATGCTGATGCGGACGTTCTTCCAGACTACCATCCCGCCGGCGTTGATCGAATCCGCGCAATTGGATGGAGCGGGGGAGTACCGGACCTTCTGGTCGATCGTGCTTCCGTTATCAACGCCAGTTATTGCAACGATTGGCTTGTTCACAACGATTATGTATTGGAACGATTGGCAGAACGGTATGGTCTATATTACCAAACCTGAGTACTTCAGCATTCAGAACTTGCTCAACCGCATTATGCAGGACGTTCAGTTCATCAGCACGAATATGAGTGCAAACTCAGGCGATGCCTTGCAGCAAATGCCTTCCGATTCGGTGAAGATGGCCATCGCGGTAATCGGGGTTCTTCCGATTCTGGTTGCTTATCCTTTCTTTCAGAAGTATTTCATTAAGGGAATTATGATCGGTGCCGTGAAAGGCTGATCATAACGTAGCCACCGTCCAATACGCCATGACTGGAAGCACTCCGGTTATGGCGTTTCGTTTTCCTTGCTTGTATGATGGGATAAAGAGCGAGCGGAACAAGGAGCTGTTTAACATGAATTTCTTTACATTGCATATAACTGCGAATTCATTACGGGTGAAGCTAGTTTTAAGTGTACTCATTATGACGCTGCCGCTTGTCGGCATGCTTATCTATAACAACTTTTATGCGATTCATGTCGTGCGCGAGCAAGTTGCCGATTCGTACAAAGATACGTTAAGCCTGTATATGAATCAAATCGACGTAAGCTTGAACGATGTGGATTCATACATGAATACGGTAGCCTTTGGCAACGACTTGCTGTCGGTCGGCCAATCCGTATCAGATGATGATTATTACACGGCAAAAATTCATTTATTCAAATCCATTTCGAAAGACATTGCTTTGTATCCTTCAGTGAACTCGTTTTTTGTATATGAGGAGCAAAGACAAGAATATATGGATATTCCCAATACATTCAATTTTTCAAACGAAGAGAAAGAAAACGTTAAAAATACAATCATCGAAATGATTCATCAACAAGGGATTGTGAAAGGTAATTTAACTAAAAGATGGCAGTATCACCAGATCGGAAATAATCATTACTTAATCGATATCGTCCAAGCAGGAGATGCTTACCTTGGTTCATGGATTAGCACGGATACGTTATTGGGACCACTCCGGGCCCTTAAGATGGGAAAGGAAGGCGAGATTTTATTCGCCAATGATCAAGGTGAACCGATTACGAGTACGAGCATCGTACAAGATTACGGTATTGAACTCGATCAGAACTTGACGGACTATTACTTGTCCGGTTCGAACCGGAAGTTTCTTGTTGTAGGCGAGCACTCCAATCGAGGGAACTTCAGCATGATTACCCTTATTCCCGACAAGAATATTTTAGCTAACCTTCCGTATCTTCAGCGGATTATTTGGATCATTACAATCGGATCCATGTTTTTTATCCCGATTGGCCTATACTTGATGAGACGAGCGTTCCTGACTCCGATCAGCCGAATGTTACTTGCCATGAAGAAAGTGCGCAGCGGCAATTGGAGCACGCAGGTTGATATGCGGAAGTCGTCAGATGAGTTTATAATGCTCGGTGAATCATTCAACACCATGATGACCGAAATTCAGAAGCTTCGCGTCAACGTTTTCGAAGAACAATTGAATAAACAAAGGGAAGAGCTGCAGCGTTTGCAACAGCAGGTGAATCCCCACTTCTTCCTTAACGCTTTGAACATTGTTTTTAATCTCGGCAAGGTTAAGAACTTTGAATTAGTTATGGAAATGACAGAGGCTTTGATACACTATTTTCGTTTTTTGTTCCGCAGTACGACTTCGTTCGTTAAGCTTAGCGATGAGCTTGAACATACTCGGAACTATCTGAATATCCAGAATCTGCGTTTCCCCGGCCAGCTGGCCTGGGTCATCGATGCTCCTGATTATTTAATGGATACACCTGTGCCGCCACTCATTGTGCAGTCGTTTGTCGAGAATGCTATTAAGCATGCTGTAACAATGGATGATGAACCTATCCATATAGATGTTCGGATCAAGTTCTTTGATGAAGAGAGCGGTTCGAGGATGAAAATAACGATTAAAGATACTGGATGCGGTTTTAATAATCAAGTGCTTGAGGTATTGCAAGCAGGAAGAAGCGTCCAGAATGATAAAGGCGAGCATACCGGTATTTGGAACGTTCAGCGCCGTTTAGGCTTGCTGTATGACGAGTTTGTATCCGTTCAATATGATAACGATAAGGAAACCGGCGGAGCGGTAGTGGAAATGATCCTTCCTACCAACCCGAAAATGGAGGAAATGTCATGACTTATCAAATGCTCCTTGTTGACGATGAGGTTCATGCCATAGAAGGTGTGAAAGCAGATCTCGATCTGAACAAGCTGGGAATCTCGGGATTGTTTACGGCCTATAGCATGAGGAAAGCAATGGATATCTTCGAGCGGGAGAACATTGATATTATGCTCTGCGATATTGAAATGCCAAAAGGCAGCGGCTTGGAGCTATTAGCTTGGGTCCGGGAGCACCATCCAAACACGGAAACAATATTTTTGACAAGCCATACCAACTTTAAATATGCGAAGGAAGCGCTGCAGCTCGGGAGTCTCGATTATTTACTGAAACCCGTGCGCGCTACCGATTTGGAACAAGCGATCCGTAAAGCCCAAGGCGTGATTGATCGGAATACCGAAATCAGTAGGAATAGCGTATCCCATCAACTATGGTTGAAGCATCATTCCCTAATCATCCAGCATTTTTGGCTAAATCTAATCAATCATTCGACCACCCTTCACCCGGCTGCGGTTCGAGAGCAGATTGAACGCCATCATATTCCGATAGCGGAGGACTCGTTTTTTATTCCCATATTGATCAGCGTTCAAAGATGGAACAAATCGCTCAGGCGTAGCGACGAGAAGATTCTGGAGTATGCGCTTAAAAATACTGCTGAAGAAATCATTATTAGCCATTATAATAACGGCATTTGTTTTCATTTTGATCGCGGTATGCTTCTCGTCATTGTTTCTGTCGATGGTGGGGCGAATGATGCCATTAATCAAGTACATGATGCTTGCCGCAATTATATTAATGCTTGCATTCGATATTTCTATTGTGATCTTTCTTGCTATTGCGGTGGTCCTGTTCAAGTTCATGAGATGGCTAATATGGTGGCAGACTTAAAAGCACGGGATCGAAACAATGTCGCATCGGTTAACAAGGTTCATGCCTATGAGGATGCCAAACTTAGTGACGAGCCTATGATAATGCCTGAATGGAGCGTATTGTCTTCCCTGCTCAAGACAGGCACGAAGGAATCCGTCATGTATGAGGTGGGTGCGTTTCTCGGAGACCCCGATCGGAATCAAGGGCTAGACGCTAATTTTTTGCATCAATTCAACCAAAATTTCATGCAGGTGCTTTACTCGTACTTGAACAGTAGAGGGATTCACGCCAATCAATTATTTGGAGATGAACAATCGAGAGGAATCTCGGAAGCGGCAGGACGCTCCATAAAGGATATGATGATGTGGGCCGAGCATGCCGTCAGCAAGGCGATGAATCAAGCGGAGGCAGTGAAGGAAAGCGACTCCGTCGTACAGACGGTTAAACGTTATATTGCCCTTAATATCGACCAGGATCTATCCCGGGAAACGGTGTCCGAACAGGTCTATTTGCATCCTGATCATCTGACCAGACTATTTAAGAAAGAAACCGGTCATACCATTACCGACTATGTACTGCTGGAAAGAATCAAACTGGCGAAGGAATTGTTAACGCAAACGAATATTCCTATCAGTTCGATTTCGTCATCGGTTGGATATTCGAATTTTTCCCATTTCACGAAAGTATTCAAGAAATATGCCGAAATGGGACCAACAGAGTATAGAAGTCAATTACGCGATAGTTAGCGAAACCGTTAATGGTGACGGAGTAAATTATAGAAACGGGTCAGAAGCCATTATATGAAATGTCAAAAGTATATAATAAACAAGGATGAAAAGGTATATGATAGGGATATAAATCGAATGGAGGATAAAACCACTAATGAGTTATGAAGCTTATTTTCAAAACGTAAGGGAACAGCAGTTGGACGAGCTGAAGCAATGGTTGTCCATCCCGAGCATATCTGCGCTGTCCGCGCATAAAGCGGATATGAACAAGGCGGCCGAATGGCTTGCGGAGACGCTCACCCGCGCAGGTCTCGAGAACGTGGAAGTGCATCAAACCGACGGTCATCCGATCGTGTACGCCGATCATCTTCATGCTCCCGGCAAACCTACCGTGCTGGTATACGGCCATTACGACGTGCAGCCAGTCGATCCGCTGCATTTGTGGACGACGCCACCCTTCGAGCCGGATATCCGGGGCGGCAAGCTGTACGCCCGGGGCGCAACGGATGATAAAGGGCAGGTATTTCTGCACATCAAAGCGATAGAAGCCATATTGAAGCAGGAAGAGGAGCTTCCGGTTAATATCAAGCTATGCATCGAGGGGGAAGAAGAGGTTTCCAGCCGGAGCCTTCCTCCTTTCTTGACGGCGAATCGGGACAAGCTGGCCACAGACGTCATTTTGATATCGGACACATCGTTGCTAGAGCCGGGCAAGCCTGCCATCAGCACGGGACTTCGGGGATTGTGCTCGCTTGAGGTCACTGTAAACACCGCGAATACGGATTTGCACTCCGGATCTTTCGGCGGAGGCGTTCCCAACTCGCTTCATGCCCTCGTCTCGCTGCTTGCGACTTTGCATGATGATCAGGGCGGCGTTAGCGTCGACGGATTCTATGAAGACGTGCCGGAGCTATCACCGCTCATGAGAGAAGAATTCGCCAAGCAGATGCTGGATGAAGATCAATTGAAGGCAAGTCTGGGTCTTGATTCGTTATACGGTGAAGATGGCTTCTCCTTCGTGGAACGCGTTGGAGCGAGGCCTACGCTTGAACTGAACGGCGTTTACGGCGGATTTCAGGGTGAAGGCACCAAGACGGTCATTCCGAAGGAGGCGCATGCCAAGATTACGTGCCGCCTTGTTGGAGACCAGGATCCGCAGGACATTCTAGACAAGATTAAACGGCATTTGGAGAAGCATATTCAGCCCGGCGCCAAGCTGCAAATCAAAGACGGCGAGAAGGCCCGCGCTTTCAACATCGATCCTTCCGACCGGATGCTGCAGTTGGCTGCGGATGCATACGAAGACGTTTACGGCACGCGAGCACTGTTCACGAAAGACGGCGGATCGATTCCGATCGTCGAAACCTTCTTCCGCGAACTGGCGGCTCCTGTCGTTATGATGGGCTTTGGTCTTCCGGACGAGAATCTGCATGCGCCGAATGAGCATTTTAATCTGGACAATTTCGATAAAGGGCTTCTGACGATCGTATCGTTCCTGAAGCGTTTATAGGCATGGAAATCGCGAAGCAGCTTGCTTCGCGATTTTTTTGACCGCTTTTTGTGAGCAGCAGCTTGTCCAAGGGAAATTAAAGTAATAGACCGATTATGTCGTAGACTTCAATCGCATATGAGTAGACTGGAGATCGCATTGAGCGAACGGGCAGGCTAGAAGTAATAAGCATTACTTGGTACTGATTTTATTATTACTGAGCCTTTTAGAAAGGAATGAGATCATGGATGAGAAAAAGAGAAGCGCTTATGTGAAGCTGATGTATTATTTATTATTAGAAATAAGGCTTTTATCATCACCTAAAATGTCGGCAGAATATAATCCCATCCAATTAAAACGGACTATGCTTGAGATCAATAATCTATCTGATGCATTTCACAATCTACCAAACCTGTTGTATAGTGATCAATTCGATGAGAAAGGGTTCTGGGGTTTCCTTGAAAACACGTTGCCTGATCATATTCGTCGGTTTAAAGATATCTTTGAAGATGAGTCAGAAAAAGAGCGCTGACGGCCGCGGGCCAGACCGATCTAGCAGCTATTTGTTAAATTATCGAATAACGATATAGGTTCAGAATATAATTATTTTGATTTTTCTGAAAATAATAGAGTAAGCGGTTCCAGTTTATGGTATGTTATTGTGTGGTGCAAGTCATACTATAGGGGCTGTATAAGGATGATAGGGGATACGACAGAGAATGAGCGGACGATATTTGATCATGCCGGAAATACGATCAAGACAGAAGATCGAGAGATTCGCATTCTTGCGAGGTATGAAGCACCATTGGTTGTCGTACTAGGCAATGTGCTTAGCGATGAGGAGTGCGATGAGCTAATCACACATTCTAGGGAACAATTGCAGCGTTCGAAAATCGGTGGAGACCATGCAGTCAATCCAATTAGAACGAGCAGCGGAGTTTTCTGTGAGGAGAACGAGATGGTTACTAGAATCGAGAAGCGATTCTCACAAATTATGAATATTCCGATCGCGCATGGTGACGGATTGCAAGTTCTGCAGTATACCCCTGGCCAAGAGTATCAACCTCATTATGATTTCTTCGCGGAAACGAGCCGGGCAAGCGCTAACAATCGAATTAGTACGCTCGTCATGTATTTGAATGACGTCGAGGAAGGCGGAGAAACGGCGTTCCCCAATCTTAATATCTCGATTTTCCCCAACAAAGGCATGGCTGTCTATTTTGAATATTTTTATAGCAACCATGAATTAAACGATTTCACCCTTCATGCAGGTACGCCCGTAATTAAAGGGGAAAAATGGGTTGCAACGATGTGGATGAGAAGGCAGGCTCTTCGAATTTCCTAGACGGATACCATCATAAAACGAGGACCCCGCGAGATGTATCGCAGAGTCCTCTTATAGTGGGAAGCGGTTTATTTCAAACATGCACTTCTCAAGCTACGTCTTACTCAAAAAGTATTGAAGCAGAAGTCTCGGATTTTCTATCCTTTTTCGTGTGTTCATGGTGAACCAACAACCTTTCGGAATCTAAAATGGTATTCCGGTTTGCGCTGTGTTTCGATACCACTTCCCACTTATTGAATGATTACCCTTTTCATCATGTTTTGAATCAATAGGGGTAATATAACTCTCCGAAAATCATGTTTTAGGCCGTAACCGTGACCTGCGCGACAGCTGCTTGCTTAGAAAAGTTGCAAAATTACCGGTAATTCGGCAGCAAATATTGATTGGCGTCAAGCATTTCGTCGACCAGCGCTTTGATATTGTCGATAGGCAGCTCTGCCCCTGTGTGGGGGTCCAGCAGTGCCGCATGGTAAATATGCTCGCGTTTGCGTGTAACCGCCGCTTCAATCGTGAGCAGCTGCATATTAATGTTCGTACGGTTAAGCGCCGCGAGCTGCGGCGGAAGCGCTCCGAAGCGGGTAGGCGTGACGCCTTCGCCGTCTACGATGCAGGATACCTCTACGCAAGCCTCCTCCGGCAGATTCGATATTAGCCCGCCGGTATTTAGCACATTGCCAGCGATTTTGTACGGGATATTCGTCTCCATCGCTTCCATGATATAAGAAGCGTATTCATGCGTGCGCGTGTGCGTCACGGAAGCGTTGTTGACTAGCCCATTCATCGCTTGTTCCCAATATAGCTTGTTGCTATCTCCCCAGCCCTTGTAATTTTCCGTAGGAATATTGTATTTCTCCAGCAGCTCCGGATAGGCGTTCTTGATGAAATAAGGGACGTATTCGGCACCGTGCATGCTGGATTCGGTTACGTAATAGCCGAAGGTGTTCATGATTTCGTAACGGACCATGTCATCATGCGGCCCTTTGCGCGCTGCTGCCCGGCGTTTGATCTCCGGATACAGATCTTCGCCGCCGCGCGTAATGTCGAGCAGCCATGCTTGGTGGTTAATACCGGCAATGCGCCAGCGTACATCCTCCGCGCTCATGCCGAGGCCCTCCAGCAGTTCCTTCGCGCAAACCTGCACGCTGTGGCACAAGCCTACCGCTTTAATGCCCGTTTCTCGCAAAACCGCGCCAGTCAGAATAGCCATCGGGTTGGTATAGTTCAGGAACCAAGCGTCGGGGCAAAGCTCTTCCATATCCCGTGCGAACTCCAGCATGACGTCGATCGTCCGAAGTCCACGGAACAAGCCGCCCATGCCCAGCGTATCTGCATAGGTTTGTTTCAATCCGTATTTGCGCGGCATTTCGTGATCGCTGCGGATGACGGGCTCGAAGGCTCCGACGGAGATCGCATTAATGACGTAGTCTGCGCCTTTAAGCGCTTCCCGTCGGTCAGCGTAGGCCTTGATGGTCGCTTTGCCGCCTAGATTCTGATTTAAGTTGATCAGCATCTTTTCCGATTCCTTCAAGCGCTCCAAATCAATATCATGCAAAGCGATATGCGCATCGGCAAGCGCTGGCGTTAGTATACAGTCACCGAGTACGTTTTTGACGAAAATGGTGCTTCCTGCACCGATAAATGCGATTTTTGCCATAATTTCTCTCTACTCCTCTGTTGGATGATGAATGGATGTTGTCTCGCCGTTAACCTTTAACGCTGCCCATTACGATGCCTTCCGCAAAATATTTTTGCAGGAATGGATAGACGAACAGGACGGGGAGCACGGCTACAAACACTTGAGCCGCTTTGGACGTACGATCGGATACCTCTGCCCACTTCAAAATGTCTTGGGCAGCCGTTAGCGACAAATCCCGATTGACGATTACGGTCTGAAGATAGCTTTGCAGCGGATAGTTGTCAGGCCTATTCATTAGAATCAACCCGTCGAACCAAGAATTCCAGTGCGTCACGATGCAGAACAACGTAAGCGTAGCGACTGCCGGAGCGGAAAGGGGCACGGCGATTTGCCACAAAGCCTGCCACCGGCTAGCCCCGTCGATCTGGGCGGCCTGATCGATTTCATCGGGCAGCGATTTGAAGAAGTTAAGCAGCAGAATAACGTTGAAGATCGGTACGGCGCCAGGCAAGATCATGGCCCAGAACGTGTCGATGATGCCGGTCATCTTAATGGTCATGTACCAGGGAATCAGGCCTCCGCTGAACAGCATCGTCACGACGAAATACCACGCGTAAGCGTTGCGGAAGCGGAATTCATGGCTTCGCTTGGACAAAGGGTAGGCAATCAGGATGGTCAGCAGCATATTAAGCGGAACGCCGACGGCCACCCGGCCCAAGGAAATCAAGAAGGCTTGCCCGAACTCGGGCTTGCCCAGCACGAAGGAATAGGATTTAAGATTGAAGTCGACGGGCCAAAGGCTTACTTTCCCCGCGCTTACGGCAGCGCTGGAGCTGAACGAGATCGCCAGCACATTCAGCAAGGGAAAGAGGCAGGCAATGGCTACGGCGGTTAAGAACAAATAGTTGAACGCGAGAAACGTCCGTCTGCTTATCGAAGCGTGTTTATTCATGGTCAACCCACTTTTCCTAAAAAATCCGATAGTTTGTCAGCCGGTAAGCAAGCATATAGGAAACGCCGATCATGACGAAGGAAACAACTGATTTAAACAACCCGACGGCAGTAGCGACGCCATAATTGGCATTTTCAAGCCCGATGCGGAATACCAGCGTATCGATGATGTCTCCGGTCTTGTACACCTGAGGGCTATACAGGTTAAACACCTGCTCGAAGCCGGCGTTGAGCACGTTGCCTAGGCTTAGCACCGACATCAAGACGATCATGGGCAGCAAGGCGGGCAGCGTGACATTGAGCGTCTGCCTCATTCTGCCTGCCCCGTCCATGGACGCCGCCTCGTATAAGGCTGGATTGATACTGGTTAAAGCGGCAAGATACACGATCGTTCCGTAGCCGAACTCTTTCCAAGTATCCGTCAGCACAAGCGTGAACGGAAACCAGTCAGGATCGCCGAGAAAGTAAATAGACGGAATGCCCAGCGAGCCGAGCAAGCCATTCACAAGACCCGTTGACGGAGAGAGAATATCGATAAGAATGCCGCTTAATATGATCCAGGACAAAAAATGCGGGAAATAAATAATCGTCTGGATGCTGCGCTTGAACAGTCGGCTGCGCGCTTCATTGAGCAGCAGCGCGAACAGGACGGGGACGACAATGCCGGCGGCCATCTTCATGCCTGCGATGAAGAAGGTGTTGCCGAGGACGCTAAGCGTCCCGGGCAGATGCAGCATATACTCAAAGTTTTTCCATCCGACCCACGGGGACCGAAACATCCCCTTGGACGGAACCAGTCTCTCGAACGCCATGATGATGCCAGCCATCGGCACGTAGCTGTAGATGAACACCAGGAGAAAGCCCGGCAGAATCATCAGATGAAAGGGCAGCTCTCGGATGGTCCTACGTTTCATTGGTTATTCGCCTCTTTCTTGCCGGAGAGGCGTCCCTTATTGGGAAGCCTGCCAATCGTTCACTTCTCCGGTAATCGTATTGCCGCCAAGATCATTCCACTGGGTAACGAATTGGTCGAATTCGTCGATTGAGCCGCCCATGATAATACGCGTAAACACTTCTAGCTGCAGCTTTTGAAGCGTAGCGCTGTTGTCGGTCATCCCTTGCGTAGGCGCGCCGAAGTATGCGTCATCGACTAGCTGCGCTTTTTTGGAATAGCCGTCAATGACCGACAAGGAGCCGGCAGGCCCGTACATCTGTTCATTGCCCCACAGCTTAAGGTCTCCCGCACGGAACGCCAATATATTGTCATAGTAGCCTTTTTCCTCCGTGTTCAGGCCGGAGGGATCATTCGCTTCCAATGCCTTGACCACATGGAGATGGGCGTCGAGATTTTTGCGAGGCGCTTCGCCATAGAGGAGTGCGTATTCGAAAATGGCGGTGTTGTTGTTTACGCTGTAAACATCCGGTTGGGCCGTTTCGCCCCATAGCTTCTCAAAGTCGAAGTTCAGCACCTTAACGGCTGCTTCCGGGTTTTTCGCTCCTTTTTTGACCACATAATACGTGTTGATTGCAAAAGGCACTTGAGCTTTGGCCGGCTGATCGTCGGTGGAGACGATCGAGATCGGTTTCCACTCCATCGTAGGGTCCGCATTTTTTCCGTCCTGCAGCCAGCCTGCGTTCCAAAAGAAGCCGTAGAACAAACCTAGCTTGCCTCCGTTGGCAGCTTCGCTTACCTTGGACGCGTCTTTGGTGCCGAACTCCTTGTCAAGCAGGCCTTGCTTATAGAGTTCCTGCAGCTTAAGCAAGGCTGCTTTGGTTTCCGGCTGTACGCTGCCATAGCCTAATTTTCCCGAGGCATCCTTCACCCATGTGTTCGGATAAGCATGAAAGCCGTTAAAGAAGCCTTGCATGCCGGCATAGAAGCCGAAAATATCCTTATTGATGCCAAGACCGTAAGTGTCGGCTTTATTGTTGCCGTCCGGGTCCTGCTTAACGAAAGCTTCGGCGGTTTTGATTACGTCATCCATCGTTTTGGGCTCAGGCAGCCCGAGCTTCTGGAGCCAGTCCGTACGTACCCATAGGACATGGGTTTGTCCAAGGCCGGAAGTCATATTCGGCAGACCGTACAGCTTGCCGTCGAAGGTTGCGGATTTAATGGCGTTGCCGCCGTCTTGCGACATAATGCCTTTGGTCAGCTCCGATCCATACTGCTCGTAAAGAGAAGTGAGATCCTCAAGAGCGCCATCCTCTACTAGCCGTTTCAGCTGGGAAGCACTGACGGGCGTAATATCAGGCAGATCATCGGAAGCGATGGCGATGTTAAGCTTCTGGTCATATTGGGCGGTTGGCGTTGTCCACAAATACTTCACCTTCACGCCAAGCTCGCTCTCGTAAGCCTTCGACCACACGTTGTTGTCGATGGATTCTCCTTCTCCGTACTTGGTGCCCTCGGTAATTCCCCGAACGGCGGTTACTTCGATCGGAGGATCGTATTTTCCCAAGGGCGCTATTGAAGCGGTGTCCTTGGGCGTGTTACCTCCAGTCGCGCTTTCCTCAGGTGCATGGCCTCCGTTATTGCCGCTGCTGCATGCAGCCAGCGAAAGAACGAGAAATGAAGACAGTAAAAGCGCTATTCCCTTTTTTCCTTTCATCGTGCAGACATCCCCTTTCTGCTATCTTTATTCCTTTGCAGCGTAAGTATAGCAAACGCTTGCGATGTGCCGTGAGTGGTTCAATTTCGAAGGTAGTTAGAATATTTTCCGCACTGCCGCGCCGTCAGAAAATTTCCGTCGCACCAGATGAGGAATATTTTCTCCAGACTGATGCTTCGGCAGACGGTAAAAAGCCCGAACGCGCGTGGCGGATGATGCCGCCAGCCGCTTTCGGGCCTCTTCGGTTTAGGAGCGCTCCGCATGCAGCTGCCTGAATTCGCTTGGCAGCATGCCGGTTTGTTCCTTGAACAGCTTGCTGAAGTAACGCTGGTCCATAAAACCGCATTTCTCAGCGATAAGATAGACCGGATGGTTCGTAGACAGGAGAAGCTCCTTCGCTGCGTGAAGGCTTGCGGTCTGCAGGAAGTGGCTGAACGTCAGCCGCATAATATCCCGGAAGCTGGTGCTGAAATAGCTTTTGCTCAAATTAACCAGCTGGCAGATTTCGCTTTGCTTCATATGCTGGCCAGGGTGCTCCGCAATCAGATCGACGGCTTTGACGACCGCCCGGATGACATCCTCGGAATAGGCGGAGCTTCTGAGCCATGCGGCCAGCTCCGATCGCATGCCTTGCAGCCAGCCGGCGGTACCGCCGCTGCTAGGCAAGGAGGGGCGCCGCTCCCAGTCAAACATCGGAAAGCTGCGTTTCCAGCGCCCCGCTGCTGCGGACAGAATGGAATGGGCCTCACTGCCGCCCGCTTGCTCCAGCTTATTAATCGCTTGGGATAGTAGGCTGAACCTGTCGTCTTCCATGATCCACTGCAGATCAGCGCTTGTTTCAGCAGCCGCTTTGCGGGCGAGGACGAGCTTCTCTTTGGCCGAATGGCTGCTCGATGGATCCTGCCGGACAGCCTTGAGTATCCGCTCCATGGTCGCATCGAGATCTAATTCCTCCAGCTGCGTTTTGACGATATAGTCAATCGCCCCGAGGCGAAGCGCCTCCTGAATGAATTCAAAATCCTGATGGCAGGTGAGAATGACGACCTTCAGCGCGGGATCATGCTCCTGTGCCTTTTTCATTAGCTCGAGGCCAGACATCCCGGGCATCGTAATATCGGTCATCATTAGCTGAACGGGGTGGGATCGCAAAAAATCCATGGCCCGCTCGCCAGTCGCGGCTTCGCCTGCAATTTCTACGCCGAACTTGCTCCAGGGGAACATCAGCCGCATCCCTTTGCGTACCAAGCTTTCGTCATCCACGATTAGAGCCTGAATCAAGGGCTTCCACTCCTTTTAAGGTATCCGGGAGGCGAATGGCAATCGTTGTTCCGATTCCTGTCCCGCTTTCCATCGTTAATTGTGCTTCCGTGCCATAATAGACGTCCAGCATTTTTTTGACATAGCGCAGTCCAATACCAAGCCCCGACTTGCGGAGCTGATCGTCCTCCTCCTCGAGCATCGCGAGGAGCTTGTCCTCCGGGATGCCCTTGCCATTGTCCTTCACGCGAAGGAACAAGGAGCTGTTAGCCCGCGTTATGGCAACCTCGATTTCCCCGCGGTCATCGTCATCGAAGCCGTGATACAGCGCGTTTTCGACTAACGGTTGCAGAATAAAGCGGGGAATCGGAACGTCCAGGCATTCTGGCTCGATGCTCAGCTTCACATTGAAAGAGTGATCGTATCTTATATTTTGCAAATCGATGTAGTCCCGAACGGCATCGACCTCTTCGCGTACCGTTACGATAATGTTTTTCTTGCCCAGATTATAATGCAATACCCTTGTAAAAATCGATACCAGCCGCGCAATGTTGGAGTGGCCTTCGATGCGGGCCAGCCACTGGATGGTGTTCAAGGTGTTATGCAGGAAATGCGGATTGATTTGGACAAGCAGCTTCTCCACCTCCAGCTGTCCGCGCCGTTTTTCCTTATCCTCCACGTCTATAATGAGCTCCGAGATGCGGCGGCTCATCTGATGGAAATTATCCAACATGTGGTTAAATTCTGTTAAACCGGTTGCGGATATGCGAGTTAGGGACGGATTGTCGCTAAATCTCGTAATTTCGCGGTTAATAATCCGAATGGGACGGTACACCATGCGCCAGATCAACCATGCCAGGATGATGCCGAGCACGAGAGAGAATGATGCAAACAGCATAAATTGCGAAAGCCATTTGTTCATTTCGCGGTTGTACGCATCCTTCGGAATAAGCTGGTAGAGGGTCCAGCCCTGTCTTCCGGTCGCTTGAAATATTTTGTATGCGTTTTCAGGATGGGCGAAGCTTCTTCCGGTTTCTTCTGCTCCGCTATCCATATTGCTATAGGCAATATGCTCGCCAGGCGCCGTCAGCACATGGTACACGGGAGAATTCGTGGAGCTGCCCGGTTTGGCTGCGGCTTCGAACATCGTATCCAGCCCGATAACCTTCGTCTCGATGTAGGCGTACAAGTAGCGCCCGTGACCATATTCTAGCTTACGGAGCAATGAGAACACAGGCTCGGACCGATTGGCTTCGTCTAATGATTCATGCGGTCCGTAATAAGTGAACAGCTTTTGCTTGAAAAAGGCTTTTAAATGTTCGGGTTTGAACTGGAGCTTCACGTTGGCATTTGGAAACAGCAGTGGCTCTGCCTGCTCCGGTGCATAATAAAACATAACTCCGAGATTAGGGTTCGAAAAATTGACGTTGGCTACTGATTGGTTAATATTGCGATATAGAATGGCACGGTCAAAAGAACTGCTGCTTGTGATGAAGTTGACCACATCTTGTCCAATGCCGCCTTCGATATCCATGAGCTGCGACACGCGGCCAAGCTCATCGAGCTTCCGGTCGAGCTCGTCCCGTTCGCGCTGAACCTTGTCGAGCCAGTCGCCTTCGATTTTCTCGGTTTGTACGATATAGATCCATCTGTAGGAGATATAGCCGGTGAGCAAAATAGGAATAATAGTTGCAACCGTCAATATAATGGCTAGCCTGCCCTTAAGCGACCGGATCAATGAAAAGCGATGGATGGATTCCATGCGCTATAAGCCTCCTATGTAACAATAATCGTTCGCCTGCAAGCAGCGAGCGTGAGAACAGCACTATCTTAACACAAGCTTTATCGTTTCGGTACATGCGGTGTTTTGAAAGGAAGCGCAGATGCGACAGGGATAGCCCTACAGCGGAGCAGCAGATGGCCATGGCTTGTACTCAATAGTATCCATCTCTGCTGCGTTATTGGTGGAAAAACGTTATTAAGGCTGCCGACATGAAATGGCAGCCTCGTTGAGGTGACAAAGAGTAATTCGGTGAATTTTGCGGGTTATTAAGAAGGTGTATAATTTAGGCTGGCGCTGAATGAGAGTTGCGTGATGTCAGCTGCGGAGGCATCCGTCGATGCAAGCGTCCTTACGCGAATACCAATACGGTCACCCGCCGCAACGACTAACGATCCCCCGAGATTAATATTGGTTGCGGTTCGGAAAGTACCAGCTGTAATGATATTATTCGGAAATCCGAAACGAACAGAACTGGTCAAAGGTGTGGTCACGTAAGATGAAGTACTATGGTCAATCCCATTGTTTGGAACTGAAGGCGCGCGGAACACCGTAAACTCATATTGAAGACCGAGCGTATTTATAGAAACAACAGAAGCAACCAATAGATCTGCACTTATTTGTAAATTATGAACGGTACCCGCAAAAGGAATTGGGAAAGCAAAACCGCCTGCCTCGGGTGGCATAGTTGATTCTCCAGCACCGTTGATAACTTCGACCGTGCTACTACCAAAACCCATTAATATTGGAGCAGCCGATACGACTGCGGCACCGCTAAGGATGATCCCCGTCGAAAAGGGAATTAATCCTCCAGCTCCTGAGGGTCCTGTTACACCAGTTGCTCCAGCAGGCCCAGCAGCACCAGTTGCTCCAATAGGCCCAGCAGGCCCAGCAGGCCCAGCAGCACCAGTTGCTCCAGCAAGCCCCGCTGCGCCAAGTGCTCCAGCGAGTCCCGCTAATCCAGCTGGCCCAGCCTCTCCAATTGCTCCGGCAAGTCCAGCCAATCCAGCTGGTCCAAGTGCTCCTGCTAGTCCTGCCGGCCCAGCTTCTGCAATTGCTCCGGCAAGTCCTCGAAGTAATTGCCGTCCAGTAGGCGGGGGACAATTTTTACAAGGTATCTTCTTATTGACTCGATGATGACGTTTCATTTTTCTTCCTTTTGGAGGACACACAATAATGGCTTTCTTTTTACACCGTTTTTTTATATCAGGACAACCCAATAATGACACCTCCCTATAATGATGTTTCAGTGTACGTGAATCGATTTTTTTAGGCATGGACTAATAGGTAGACTACAAACTATTTTTAGAAAAATGGGTTTTAATAGGGGAGTGTTATACCTAGGAACCAAACGCTCACAATCTAATTGCTGCTGTTCCTCACCTGAATGAGGCGATAATGTGGGGAGCCATAATAAACACGTGAGTAATGGGGCGTCTGTGCGGAATGTTTCATACTCCCAAGTATGATAATATTTAGATAGGATTACGGATAAAAAATAAGCGAATGCAGGTGAGATATTGAGCTTTGTTTTCATGAAACGATTTTTAATAGCAGCAGCAAGTCTTTTCATCTGGTTTATCATTCACTCTGCTTTCGTAATCATAGATGGGTTGAATGATGAATTGAAGCCTGTTGACGTAGCTGTAGTATTAGGAAATAAAGTAGAAGCTAACGGACTGCCATCCGAGCGGTTAAAAGCAAGATTAGATACGTCCGTAGTGCTTTATGAAAGGGAATATTTTACATTTATCATTGTCAGTGGCGGCATTGGCAAGGAAGGTTTCGATGAGGCAAAGGTTATGAAAACCTACTTGATTGATAAAGGGATACCGGAAGATAAAATTATAGAGGATAATAAGGGGTACAACTCCTATATGACCGCCCAAAATTCCAGCAGGATTATGGATGAATTACAATTGGATTCGGTTATGGTTATTACGCAATATTTTCATGTGTCTCGAACAAAATTAGCGTTTAGAAAAATGGATAGGAAAGAAGTGTATGCAGCTCATGCCAAAATCTTTGAATTTAGAGATATTTACTCCATAATACGAGAATTCCCAGCCTATTATAAATACATGTTTAAATCATGATCTAAATGAAAGGGTAACGTTACCTGAATGGTTTCATCGCAAATAAAGGATTTAAGCCAAGGGGAACGATAGTTGATTACAATATGGATGAGCTGGCGCTGCGGCGGACTGTTCATTTTTTTTTAGCCAAAGGGCAGGATACTCCTATATGATGTGGAATGTTTTTATTACATATCAATCCATTTGCACAGTTCATTCATTCGATTTAACGGGAGTGTATATATTTGGAAAACAATAGAAACTGGGCAGGCAACTATAAGTATAGCGCTTCAGAACTCCATGTTCCGGAAACCGTTGAACAAATACAAGAATTAGTAGCACGCAGCAATAAAATAAAGGCGCTTGGCACCCGTCATTCGTTCAATGGAATCGCTGATTGCAACGAGAGCCTCCTCTCTCTTCACAAGCTCAACCGTGTCATCGAATTAGACCAAAATCGAAATAAGGTTACGGTTGAGGCAGGCATTAGATTCGGGGAACTTTGCAATTATTTGCACGGATACGGTTATGCGTTGCACAATTTGGCGTCGCTGCCGCACATTACCATTGCAGGCGCGTGCTCAACGGCCACTCATGGCTCTGGCGACCGGAACGGCAATCTTGCAACAGCGGTTCATTCCTTGGAAGTTGTCAAAGCGGATGGGGAGAGGATCGTTTTCTCCCGTGATCAACAAGCTGGGCTCCTCGAAGGAGCGGTCGTAGGGCTTGGGGGACTGGGGGTTATCACGCAAATCACTTTAGATGTGATTCCCGCATTTCAGATGAGTCAGTATGTATTCGAAAATATGCCTTTAGCACAGCTTAATGATCATTTCGACGATATCTTCTCTAGTGCGTACAGTGTTAGTCTTTTCACGGATTGGAAGACAAACGCTTTCAATCAAGTCTGGTTAAAGCGGGAAATATCAGATTATAGCCCTGCCGAGGAGCATTCCGAATTTTTTGGCGCCATGCTCGCAAGCGAGAATCGTCATCCAGTGCCAGGACACTCAGCGGAGAATTGCAGCGAGCAGCTTGGCATCCCCGGGCCATGGCATGAAAGGCTGCCGCATTTCCGCATGGATTTCACGCCAAGCGCCGGTGAGGAGCTGCAAAGCGAATATTTCGTGCCGCGCCGCTTAGCCTATCAAGCACTTTGTGCGATCGACCGAATAAGGGACTACATATCGCCACACCTTTATGTATCCGAGATTCGCACGATTGCGGAAGACAAGCTGTGGATGAGCCCTTGTTACAAGCAGGACTCGGTGGCTATTCACTTTACGTGGAAAGCGGATTGGATCGCCGTTGAGAAAATATTACCACTAATCGAAGAACAGATAGCTCCGTTCCGTGCCCGTCCACATTGGGGGAAGCTGTTTGCCATGGAACCCGTCCATATCCAATCATTATATGAGAAATTGCCCGACTTTCAAAAATTGCTCCATCAATGCGATCCTCATGGAAAGTTCAGCAATAGCTTCTTGAAAACCTATATTACGGGGAGCTATTCAAAGTCATCATATCAGTGATAGCAGCCGATTCGATATGGTTGCCAATTTCGCAGCAGAAGCCATGCGTGCTTGGGGAGAAAATCATAATTAGAGGAAATATGAAGAAAATGTTTGTTAAAGCAGGCTCCGTTCATATGCACATTAATTCAAGGACACATAGAAAAAGCTGCCATGGGATTTTCCCTGGCAGCTTTTTCTATGTGCAGCGTTCTTCCTTTAAGCTTATATCGCAATGAGCCGGCAAGGATCCCCTTTGGATTATTAACGACCTGCTCGTTACTGTTACCGAAGGATAAAGAACGAAGAAGAAACAAGCGAAATACGGTTATAAAAGGTTTAACAGATAGTAGATGGTTGTGAAGCATTAAATTAAATACGCCAATCGGTAATCTTCAGAAACGATGATTTCTGCGATATTCGGAGGGATTGATTTTGCATTTGCTTTTGAACATGCGGCTGAAATAAAAGGCGTTCTGATATCCGCATTGCTCCGCGATATGATCGAGCGTATCGTCGGTCTCGACCAGCAGCGACCGCGCCTTCTGCAGCCTGAGAGCGGTCACATATTCGATTGGAGATTGGCTGAACGATTGCTGGAACCGTCTAGTCAAATGCGAGGGGCCGATGCCCAGCTCATCGGCCAACTGGCTTATATTCCAGCCATATTCCAGGGCGTGCTCCTCCAAATAGCTCTGGACTCCGACCATGACAGGGTCCTGCTTCGTCCTGCGGCTTCTGTCTGCGGAGGACGCCAGCTCCAGCGACAGCATGGCTAGCAAGTCGCCAACGAAGTGACTGATATAGTCCATGCCTTCGCCTTCCTCTGAACGCGCGCATGCGATGCGCATATAACGGTAGGTGGATTCCAACCGCTGCAAGTCCCGAATGGCAAGCTTGCCGTGCGGCAGTGCTTGCTCGGTTGCGAACTCGATAAACAGGAAGGATAGAGGCTCTAGCACTCTCCGCTTCAGCTTCATGCCGGGAGGACAAAGGACAAGCTCGCCGTAACCAGCTTCGTCGAAGGGGATGACCTTGGGTAGGCCGTTCTTGGATGCGCTCCCCTTGAGCGAGGCTTCCTTGGGAGCGCCGTCCTTAGACAGGTTCTCCCCGTCATTGCCGTCCTCTTCTTCGATTCGGACTCCCTGTTCCATCGCGAAGGAAAAACGTCCCGACAACGCGGCAAGCATGACCCAGTCCCTGTATTGATCTTCCTCCATCTTAAATTCCGCGCGTATTCCGCTGATGTAGCTTCTCTTGATTTCCAACGTCTGCAAGCAGCAATCTCCTCTCATGGAAAATTGGGAAAAAAGTATATGAAATAGTATAAGGGTGTGCATGTCAAAAGTAAATAAAGGCGTTTAATATAGAAATCAAGAAGTCGATCGCAAAAAAAAAGTGAAGGGGAAATGAAGATGAGCAATATTAAGCTGTTATCCGACGAGCAAGTGAAAAGTTATAACGAGCAAGGTTACCTGGTGCTTCGCAACGTATTCAGCGAGGAAGAAGCACGCGTTCTGCAAGCGGAAAGCGACAAACTTCTGACGACGGAGCGGTTCATGGATCGCGGCAATGTGCGCGCCGGCTACAAGAGCTACGCGAATGGAGACGTGAAGATTGAAAGAATGGATCCGGTACATGATATTTCGCCGTTGTTTGCAGAACTGGTGAAGGATGAGCGTATCCTCTCGCCGCTGCGCGACATTTATATGGATGAGCCGCTGCTGTTCAAGGATAAGCTGATCTTCAAGCTGCCTGGAGCGAATGGCTACAGCATGCATCAAGACTCCGCGTGGTGGCAAGGCTTCCCGATCGAAGGGCTGATCAGCGTCATGATCGCCATCGACGGCGCGACGGTAGAGAACGGCGGGTTGGAGCTGTTCCCCGGTTATCATGACCGATTACGTTCGACGCCAGGCGAGCTTCGCAATATGAACGCGGCCGAAATCGCAGAGATCGACCCGCAGAAAGGCGAGATTGTCGAAACGAATCCCGGTGACGTCATCATCTTCCATTCCTTCACGCCGCATCAGAGTGGAGCCAATACTTCTGAGAATAGCCGCAAGCAGCTTTATTTAACCTATTCTCCATCGAAGAACGGCCAACTGTACAATGCGCATTACCAGCATTTCAAGCGGTATGGGTTGGCGGGCAAAGATTTGAGCAAATATTATTTCTTGTAATCGCATGAGTCGCCGCAAACCTTCTCCTTATTGTCAGGGGAAGGTTTTCTGCGCCGCTCTCCCCATCTTTTAGCTGAAATCGGATTTCGGATCGGGTATGCTGTATGGGAACGCTCCTGACAACGGAAGGGTGGACGATTATGTATTCGTTATTGCTCGTAGAAGATGAAGAGGTTATCCGCAATGGGATGCGGCATTGTCTGGATTGGCAGTCATACGGCATCGACGAGATGGAGGAAGCTGAGAATGGCCGGATCGGATTGGAGCTTGCTCTGCGCATGAAACCGGACATCATTATAACGGACGTTGTGATGGCGGAGATGGACGGCATCGAATTTGTGCGCAGATTGCGGCAGGAGCTTACGGATAAGCCGATTCGCGTCATCATTATAAGCGGGCATGAGGATATCGAATACGTCAGATCGGCGCTTAAGCTGCAGGTTGTCGATTATTTGCTGAAGCCTTTCCATACGGAGGAGCTAGAGGACGTGCTGCGCAAAGTAGTGGAAGCATGCGAATCGGATCGGCGGCAGGCCGAACGTCTCGCCGGGTTGGAGGAGAAGGCGGACAAGTCGCGGATGCTCGCGCGGGAACGGTTGCTCCAGGAGCTGTGCCACAGGCCGCTTTCATCCGAGGAAATATCGATTTATTCCGAATATGCGGGGGATGCGCTCATATTCGAGCCGGGCTGCCGCGCCGCTTATATCGAAGGCACCATGCTGCGGGAGGCCGAATTGCGGGCGCTTGAGGGAGTTCTGGCGATATTCACTATGGAACAAGGGGCAATCGGCGGCGTCGTAGCCGGCGGAGATTGGCTTGAATACCCCGGCGTTCAGGCCTGGCTGGCAGAGGCGGGGGCAACCGTCGGCATCGGATCGGCGGCAGAGCGGCCGGAAGAGCTGCATCATTCCTTCCAGCAAGCGAGGATTTCATTGATTGATGCGAAGGAAAGCAGAGAGAGCGCCATTACAGTCGTTGATCGGCCGGAAGAGATCGGCGATAAGAAGGAATGGATTCTCTCCGAGATGGCAGCATGCGAGGCGGTGATGCTGGATGCGCTGGAGCGGTGCGATCAGGAGGCGCTTGGCGAAGGGCTTCAGTCGTATACCGGGCTTGTCCGCCGCTTCGATCAGGCCAGGCCGGATTATTTGCAAGCATTCTTCAGCATGTTTCTCGCGCAAGCGAATCGGCATTTCGCCGTGCTGCTGGAGCCTTCGGCGCAAGCTTCGAGAGCGTTGGAGGAGATGGGGGCAACCCGCGAGCAGCACGCATTGATTCGTATCTTCAATGACGCCATCATGCAAATTATGAAAGCGATTAACAGCAGGGCAGATCAACGCAGCGTCATCCGGCTGGTCAAAGGTTATATACGCAGCGCCTTCGGCGAGGAGCTCACGCTGGCGCAGATTGCGGAGCACGCGCATCTTTCCCCGAATTATCTGGCCAATTTGTTCAAGAAGGATACGGGGATGACGATCAACGCCTATATGACCGATGTGCGGCTTGAAGAAGCGAAGCGTATGCTGCTGGAGGACAATCGGCTCTTGATTCACGATATTTCGGAGCGGATCGGCTATAAGGACAGCAAATATTTTACGAAGCTGTTCAAGCGGGAGTTTGGTCTCAGTCCAAGCGAATATAGGGAGCGATATGGATGAAGACGTTGCTCGGCAGATTTCTTCTCATCGATTCCAGTATGAAGCTGCGCAATAAAATGCTGATTTCTTTTGTTTTGATGATATTTATTCCATCGGTATGCATCGGCTTCTTCTCTTATCAGAAATCGTCGGCGATCATTAGCGAGCAGACCAGCCGCGCCTATCTGGAGGCGCTTCGTCAGACGACAATTAATATTTCGTACCGGTTGGACGAAATCGAGAATATTTCCGAGATGGTGTATGCGAACGAAACGTTGCAGAAGCTGCTGCGCAAATCACAGCAAGAGAAGCTATCGGTAGGCGAAGTTATTGACGATTACAAATCGATCATTGAGATATTGGAGAATTTGGAGAAAAACCGCAACATCTTCCGTATTCGGCTTATGGTCGCAAGCAACCCGATGTACGCCATGGAGGGAATCAATATTTTGAGCATTGAACCCCGCATGCTGGAGGATTGGAATGCGAGACTTTCAACCAAGAAACGATCGATGGAATGGGTTTACAGCCCGGGCACGACCTATCCCGGCATTGGCGTCAAGGAGACGGTATCTCTGTACCGGACGATCAAGGATTTCAAAAATGTTCGCAATTTGCTGGGGCTTGTTGCCATTGACGTAGATCAGGAGACGATTAACGCCGTATTGCGCGATATGAACCTAAACCTGCCTTATCAGGCCGTGTTAATGAACCGTCAGGAAACGATCGCCTCCCATTCGCAGGACATGGACAGCATCCCGATGGATTCGGACGAGCTGCAAGCCGCGTTGGGCGAAGGAAGCGGAGAGCGGCAGTCTTATACGACGGTTCGCATGCACGGTGAACGTTATTTGTATCTTGTGCAGCCGATGGACGATCTGGACTGGCAGCTGGTTGTGCTTATTCCCTCTCTTCGCATTACGGATCAAAGCTCGCTGCTTGGTTTGTACATTCTGCTTCTTTCCGTTTCGCTGATTGCTTTCGGCATCGGACTTGCCTACTTGTTGTCGAACCGGATTACGAGCAGGCTCTCCCATCTGATTCGCAAGATGAAGGATTTGGAACGAGGGCAATTCGGCAAGGTGGTGGATGTTAGCGGCCAGGACGAGATTGCGGTGCTGCAGCAAAGCTTCAATAATATGTCGCTACAGATCCAGTCGCTCATCGGAGAGGTATATGCGATGACCCGAAAGCAGCAGCAGGAGGAGCTGAAGGTGCTGGAAGGGCGAATCAATTCCCACTTTCTCTACAACACTTTGGATACGGTGAAATGGATGTCCCTTTCCTCCAAGGCGCCTGAAATTGCCAGAATCGTTACGAATTTATCCAAGTTTTATCGGATCAGCCTGAACAAAGGGCATGCAAGGCTTAGCGTGGAGAAGGAGTTGGAGCATGTCCAGGCTTATGTGGCGATACAAGAGACCCGGTTCAGCGGAAAGCTCCGTTACGAGACGAAAGTGGACCCCGCGATGCTGCACAAAGAAATCATTAAGCTGATCCTGCAGCCGATAGTGGAAAATGCGATTTTGCACGGCATTAACAAAAGCGCTTCCAGGCAAGGACGAATTCGGGTGCGCGGGCTGCTTCGCAAGCATGCCATCGTGTTCTACATTACGGATACCGGGGCCGGCATCAGCGCGGAGCATATTTCTTCGTTGCTTCAGGATGGCGGCGCAGGATATGGCGTCCGGAATGTGCATGAGCGGCTCAAGCTTTATTTTGGAGAAGGCAGCGGGGTTAGAATCCGTAGCAAGGAAGGGCAGGGAACATCTGTAAGACTTCTGCTCGTTTTGGATACTGAGACGGTACAAGATCTTTGAAATGAACACCAAATCGTAGAGGAGCCCTGTTAACAGGGCTTTTTTCTTTCCCTATAATCTTTTGTAAGCGGATACATTGTTATGTGAATGATCCGTAATATGAACTTAAATTGTGAAGGAGTGAATGTTCGACATGGCACAAAACAAATCTCGTGCGGCTGCCAGAAAAAGACGTAAGGTTCATGTGGTATGGGGGTTAGTCGCGTTGCTGCTTTTGACAGCCTTTCCCGCGCATTATGTATCTGCGGCAATAACCGAAGATACGCTTGCCTCTGGTGAGGTAGGCGTTATCTTAGACGATAATGGCGCTGGGGTCGTCAGAACGGGTACGTTTACTAACGTTACGGAAAGTGAAGCGTACAATGGAGGTTTTGTCTATGCGAATGTGAATCGAACGACACCGCAAAGCATTACGTTTACGCCAACGATTCCGCAGGACGGCTTGTATCATTTCTATGTCCGCAAGCCGGGCAAAAACAGGTACTACCAAGGCAATGTGCCGTATACGATTCATTCCGAAGAGGGCACAAGCGTGGTCAATCTGCCAACGAGCGCTGATTCCAAAGAAGAATGGGTGCAACTGAATGCCCAGCCACTCGCCTTCAAGGCAGGCGGGCTGTATACCATCGTAGCAGGAGGAGCTGGCTATACTGCCTTCCCGCCAACAACGGAAACAGGTAATTATCCGATCGCGATTGATGGCGTCAAGCTGATTCGTACAGCAGACCTGCCTGTTGATCAAGCTGACATGGATGCCGTTCTGGCTGAGAAAACCAAATATGAACCGAATGCATGGATTGGGGCAAACACGTCAGTTGCTTCCAGCGTTTATGGTTCGATTGTGAGGATGAAAGCGGGTCAAGCGGCTAACAGCGGCGTACAAGTGAGTGCGGCCGTACCGCCGACAAGCTTATATCTAGAGAGTAGTGCCAATGATGTTTTTTTGAAAGCGTCGAATACAACGACTGCGAATGCGGTGGAGAATGTTACGCTTACCTTTAGCAAAGGGAATGCGACAACAACGCTGGACGTAGCGGTGACGATCGAAGCGCCGCTTTCAGTGGACTACAGCAATTTCACGGATACGGCGACCTGGTACCGGGACTTTGCGCCTGGCATATTTAATCCGAATGAAGGAACGATTGAGCTCACTGCAAGAATAGATAAACCCTACAAGGAGTTCGGCAACGAATGGGATTTCTTATTCCGTCTAGTTCCGGCGCAGAGCGGACCTGGGAATACCTTGATCAATGCACATATTCCGCCACCGGGAACGAAGCCAGCAGGAGCGAATCCGATCTATGAGCAACCGCTGATCTTTACCGTACGCAATGGCGATGGTACGAAGGGTGTTAACACCTTGGCACAACCTAGCCAAATGAATTATGTACAAGGCGTTCCTTTCAATATCGCTTTTTCCTGGAAAATGGGCGTGGGCGGTTATACAGCTATTTATATGAATGGTGTAGAGCTGTCCCGGACAGCGACATCCTTGCCTGCTGTCATGGAGAAGTTTATTCCCTATGAATTCATGGTTGAGCGCGGAGCGCCTTATAACATCACGAACGTGAAGGTTTCAACCAAAGCGCTCACGATCGGTGAGCTTGAAACGAACACAACAGCCTTCTCACAAGCGGCGGATACAGCCTTGATCGCCAAAACGACAATGAATCAGCCTGTTCAGTCGAATAAATTCGTAACACCATGGCATACTTCTTCCCAGTACAGCATCGTTAAGCCTGCGTTCCGCAGTGAGAAAGAAATTTTCCTTGCGAATGAAGCGGCTGTGTATCCGATCATGAGTGTCAATTATGGCACTTCAAACAAAGCGTATACTGTAAACATACAGGCTAAAGATCCGTATGGTCACGTAGCGTTTACAACTCAGAAAACGGTTATCGTTCCTGCCGACGGGAATTATCATACGCAGGATCTGGCGTTACCGCAGTTGGATGGTCTTATTGGCTTCTGGTATTTGGAAACGACGATCAGTTCAACGCTATCGGATGCGATTACGTATCAAAGCGCGATTTCGAAAGTGCCGAATAACAATACGCTGCTGCCCGATGGCAAGTATGCCGACTATTACGGAAACCACACGAGCTACAGCTACTCCATGCTGCCTTGGCAGAAGATCAACACGAGCATTCAGCGGACATGGGAGGATGCGAGAGCGTTCATGTGGTTCAAGATTGAGCCGACGAAAGGCCACTTCACATGGGATCAAACCGATGGTTATGTGCAAAGAGTGACGGACGCGAACATGGATGTTATGGCGGTTCTGGGTTATCCTGCGGATTGGGCGTCTACCCGAGTCGCGCCTAGCGAAATACCAGAGGAAGGCTGGGAGAATGCTTACATGTACCGTTCGGAGCGTTGGGTTCCAAAGGATATCCAGACGAAGGATGGGGTTCCGGGGTCTGGCGAGGACTGGTCCGATTATGTGTATCAAACGATGAAGCGTTATGCAGGCAAAGTGAAATATTATGAAGTCATGAACGAAGTGAATTTCCATCCGCCATACACGACAGCATCCTTCTCGGGTACGAAGGAAGAATATTTCCTCATGCTGCGCATCGTACATGAGCAAGCGCAACGGGTGAAAGCCGAGTATAAAGCGGAGACAGGCCTGGATTTGGAGCTTTATGTCACGACAAGCGGATTCGGGACACCGCCGACTGCGACAGATCGCCAGATGGCGATTGATGCCTTAAGTGCTCCGTATAATCAATACTACGACATTTATGTTATTCATGGGTATGAGGGAACGACAGGGATTTCGGATATTCTTGCGGCTTATGCGACTGCGAAGCAATCGCGCCCACAGCTCCAGCTATGGCAGGGGGAAGTGTATCCGCTAGGCAATAAAGATCAATCTTGGCGTATCTATGATCATGTACAGAAATATACAGATTTCTTGGCAGCGGGCTTTGATAAATTTATTAACATGGGAACGCCAGAGGGCGATACGTATCTGACACGGCACTCGAATTCACCGACAGAGGTGTTCCAATCTACGGCGATTTTGCAGGATTTCATCCGGAAAGTCGATCACTATATAGGTTCGTACACAGGCTTCACGGGAGCTCAATTGCTTCCAATTAAACATTATATGCAGAACAAGGATGGCAGCTATCTAAGTATTCTATCCGCGGACAGCACGACGCTTGATGTGAATATTCAGAATCCGAACAGCGTGAGCCGCATCACGGATAGCTATGGCAATGAAGTCGCGATGACAGTTGAAGATGGCATTGGCTTGTTAACGAAAAGAAATTCGGTATTCATAATTAGCAGTGAACCTCTAGTTATCGCAAGTGTAGTGGGTGAGGGCTCTCTGACAGCGCTGAAGAACGGCGGCTTCGAGAGAATTTCCGGCGACCCGACAGGCGGGTCAGCAGCGGTTACGATGAATAACTGGGAGATGGGGTATAATCGCGGCGTATATGGCACGAATGCTTATGTCACCCAAACTGGCGCGTATCAAGGTCAGAATGCCGCGGAATTCAACTCAGCAGGAGCTCCCAACGGTAGAACGTTTATGTATCAGACCTTCGATATTACAGAGCCTGGCAGCTATGTCTTATCCGCGCGTATCAAGCAAATAAGCGGCGGGGCAGACGTTCAGCCTGAACTTAACATCTGGGATGGTACAAGCGATCATCAGCTTCCTGCCGTGACGCTAACGAATGCTTACCAATCGTACGCGAATACGATCACGGTGACGCAAGCAACTACGCTTACCGTGAATATCGGAATTTTATCCGGGAACGGCAAAGTCGTATTCGATGAAATTGTTTTCAGTTTAATTCCAGAGAATGTTGAAATCGCCATGGATAATTCGGATGAAGCAGGCGTAACCTTCACCGGAACGACATGGGAGAATACGAAGACGAATACGCAAGCCAACAAAGGGAACTTTGCGCTTAACACAAAGAAGGCAGGCGATGCAAGCGTCATCTACACGCCTTCGATTCCGCTAGAAGGCATGTATGATGTATCCATTTGGTACCATCCTGTGCTAAATGCGGCCCAAGCGCCTTACACGATCCGACATGCGTTCGGGACAGATACTGTCGTCGTTGACCAATCCGTTGACGGCGGGAAATGGGTGAATATTGGCAACTATCCTTTCAGTATCGGCACGGATGGGAGAGTAACGATTACGAATAGTTTCACCGTCGGTAATTTCATGCTGGCAGACGGCGTTAAATTCGTAAGAACGGGTCCCATTGCCCATGATATTGCATCTCCAAGCTTGCAGGCTGATGTGACTGCACCAACGAATGATACGGTTACTGTGACGGTTACTTATGCACCAAACGCGACGATTAAGGAATACAAGCTTGGCCTTGACGGTACTTGGGCGGCGTACACTACACCGATACTGGTAGCCGATAATGATACGGTGTATGCGCGGGGACGCGATTCGCTGGGGAATGTATCCCCTGTGAGCAGCTATACGGTGAGCAATATTGACCGTATTGCCCCGACAGGCACGGTGACTTATGCAGCCTACACAAGTCCTCAAAATGGGAATCAACAAGCAGTTGAAGCGACATTGACGACAAGCGAGCCGGCCACGATCATGAATAATGATGGAGCCAGCAGTCACATTTTCTTTGAAAACGACAGTTTTACATTCATGTTTGTTGACGCGGCAGGCAATCAAGGGGCAGCAACCGCTGTTGTCAGTACTATTGTTACGACAGGTGGCGGAACAGATTCAGGAAACACAGGAAGTACCGGCTCAGGCAGCGACACAACGGCAGAGACAACCCCTGAACCAGAAGTGAAACCTATTGATGTTTTCAACGACAGCGTAGTCAAGTCGACTGGTCATGTTGTCATAAGCATTGAGGCTAAAGTAAATGACGCCCTTAAAAATGCGCCTAAAGAAGGACCTTCGGACATTCAGGGGCATTGGGCCGAGAAAACGATAGAAACTTTCGTGAAGCTTGGCATTGTCGAGGGTTATGCGGATGGTTCGTTTAGGCCAAACGAAAGGATGACCCGAGCAGAGTTTGCTTCAATTATTACTCGCGTGTTTGATATTACAGGCGGTCGCAGGACCGATGTTGTTTTATCGGATATCGATAAACACTGGGCGGCCCAAGCGATTGAAGCACTTGTGCAAACGGGGGTAATTAATGGTTATAACGATTCTACATTTAGACCGGATCAAACCATCAGCCGGGAAGAGATGGTCGTGATGATGTCGAGAATGATGAATATGCAAAAGGTGAGGCAAGATGGAACAGCTGCGTTCACGGATATCGATGCTTCTTACGCGAAGGATGAAATAACGGCTGCAGCCAAGGCGGGATTGCTCAGCGGAAGAACGAACGGCAAGTTCTCCCCTGAAGATACATCCACTCGCGCAGAGGCACTGACGATGATTTTGAATGCTTTGAACCTTAATCCGCGAATCAAAACGTTATTGGACTCGTTGAAATAGTGTTGCAAGTAATAACGCGATGATTGCCGCATATCTGTAACCGTTTGCAAGTGCGTAATAACAGCCACCTAACCGTAACCCTGTCCCGTTTCCGTTCTTCCGCAGAACTCTTACAATAACAATAGGAAGTAGATAACGGATTACGAAGGGGGTGTTGCGGTATGCATAGGATGGAGAAAGCAGAGTTAACGCAGAAGAGTGCGCATCCCGCGCGCGCGCGGTGGCTGCTGGACCTGAAGAGAGATTATGTGCTGTACCTGTTGTTGCTGCCAGGTCTGGCCGCGTTGCTGCTCTTCAAATATTTGCCGATGTACGGCGTGGTGATTGCCTTCAAGGACTTTAATCTGATCAGCGGCGTTTGGGGGAGCCCGTGGGCGGGGTTCAAGCATTTCGAGGAATTGTTCCGGGCTCCCAAGTTCTACAGCGTGCTGGAGAACACATTGCTCATCAATTTCTACAAGCTGGTCTTTCAATTCCCGTTGCCTATTCTGCTGGCGCTTATGATTAATGAAGTGCGGAACCTGATGTTCAAGCGGTTTGCGCAGACGATTACCTACTTGCCGCATTTCTTGTCATGGGTCATCATTAGCGCGGTGTTCATTAATGTGCTGTCGCCGCAAACGGGTATTCTCAAAGATGTATTCGCTTTCCTTGGCATGAGCCATGTGATGATGATCGCGGACGAACGGTTTTTCCGGGGAGTGCTTGTCGCTTCGTCGGCGTGGAAAGAAACCGGTTGGTCCTCCATTATTTATCTATCGGCGATTCTGGCCGTTGATCCGCAGTTGTTCGA
This sequence comes from Paenibacillus sp. J22R232, assembly GCF_056269165.1. Lineage (NCBI taxonomy): Bacteria > Bacillati > Bacillota > Bacilli > Caryophanales > Paenibacillaceae > Paenibacillus > Paenibacillus sp. J22R232. Next base: position 108,773 of record NZ_JBWDNK010000010.1, read on the forward strand.
GGCCGCCAAGATCGACGGAGCGGGCAAGTTGAGACAGATTTGGCATATCACCTTGCCGGGCATTCGCAGCGTAATTGTTTTCATAATTATGCTGCGCATCGGTACGGCGCTTGGCAACGACCTGGAGCAGGTGCTTATGTTATATAGTCCGTTCGTGTACAGCGTAGGCGATGTAATCGGGACGTATGTATACCGGATCGGGCTTGGCCAGATGAAGTACAGCTTCACGACGGCGATTGGTCTCTTCCAATCCTTGATTGGCATGGCGTTGATCTTCGGCGCCAACACGCTAAGCAAGAAATTCGGCGAGAGAAGCTTATGGTAGGGGAGGCTGCATAAATGAACACCAAGCTGCAATCCAAAGGAGAAACCGCATTCTCCGTCATGAACTACGTTCTGTTGCTGCTCGTCATACTGATCTGTCTCATTCCCGTCGTGAATCTTGTGGCCAAGTCGTTCAGCGATGAAGCGAGCATACTGGCAGGAGACGTGTTCCTGTGGCCGATCAACTTCAATATAGACGCGTATGAGGTCGTATTGAACAGCCAGAGATTTCTGGTATCCTTCCAAAATTCGATTATCATTACGGTGACGGGCACGATTCTCAACGTGCTGCTGACGATATTCACCGGGTACGCCTTGTCCCGTTCAAGGCTTCGGGGAGCCAAGGCAATTATGATGCTGTACGTATTCACCATGCTCTTCAGCGCGGGTATCATTCCTACGTATCTGATTATAAAAGAACTTGGTTTGTTGAATTCTTTATGGGCGCTTATTCTACCGTCGCTAGTCAGTCCATTCAACATGATCATCGTGCGGCTGTACTTCTATGGCATACCTGATAGCCTGGAGGAATCTGCGAAGATGGATGGAGCGGGCAACCTGCGCATTTTGTTCCAAATCATGATTCCGCTTGCTTATCCGGTTATCGCTACGATAGCGCTCTTCTGCGCGGTCGAATATTGGAACAGCTACTTTGATGCGTTAATGTACATTAACGACAGCGGACGTTTGCCTCTGCAAGTGTTTCTGAGAGAGATGCTGATGAGCGTGTCGGATGCGACGAGCAATATCGATATGCTATCGAGCGCCGATGTGCCGCAGGAAGCGATACGCGGGGCAACGGTTGTAGCGGCTACGCTGCCGATCGTGATCGTCTATCCTTTCTTGCAGCGTTTCTTCGTCAAAGGTATGGTGCTTGGCGCCGTCAAAGGCTGACAATAGCAAACAAACAAATTATGGGAGGTCAATTGGATGGGCATGATCAGAAAAACGAAAAAAGCGGGTATTGTCTTTTTTGTCCTGATGCTGGCAGTAAGTGTACTGGCGGCTTGCGGCAATACAAACAATGCTGGCAAGGGAGCGGGCGCATCCGCGGATCCAACAACAGGAGCGACGGAAGCTCCGAAGGATAAGGTGACGCTGCGCATTCTCGGCGAGAACAATATGGAGGAATTTCCGGCAGGTTCCGATGTGAACAACAACGTCATCATTAATGAGCTTCGCGAGCGGACCGGATTCGATATTCAATGGGAGCTGCTGCCGAAGGACCCGGAAGTGGCCAGGCAGAAGCTGAACGTGCTTATGGCTTCCGGCGACACGCCGGATCTGATTATCATGAATGATAAGGCGGTATTCGGCAACTTCGTGCAGCAAGGTTTGCTGACGTCGCTAAACGAACTGCTTGATTCCGACGGACCCGATATCAAGAACACATTGACGGAGGATCAATGGAAGTCGGCTTCCTTCGACGGCCAAATTTACGCGGTCCGTACGGTCAATTTCTCCAGTGCGGTCAACGGACTGCTCGCAAGAAAAGATCTGCTTGCAGCTGCCGGGGTTAGCGAGATCAAGACGCAAGAAGAATTTTACCAAGCGCTTAAGGCGTTGAAGGCGAAGGATCCATCGATCATTCCGTACGCCGCCAATTTGGCGCAAGGCTTATCCTCGCTGGATGCCATCGCGAGCATGTTCTACCCGCCGGTTGATTATGTCCAGCAGGATGGCAAGGTTGTGTACACGCCGCTATTGCCTGCCGCCAAGGAGTTCCTTGCTTTCGCGAACAAGCTGTATGCAGAAGGGCTGATCGATCCGGAAGCAATCGTATCAAAATCCGAGAATTTAAAGGAAAAGTTGGTTAGCGGGCAAGCGGCCATGAGTACGGTCGGCTGGTATGAAGAGCCATCGACCAGCAAAGCCTTGGCGGAGAAGAAGCCTGGAGCAGAGATGGTGTTTATGTCTCCACCGGTTGGCGACAACGGTGCCGCCGGATTCTCCCGCAACTCCACAACCGCCAAATACTTTATGATTCCGAAGGCGAGCAAACATGCTCAGGAAGCGATGCAATTCTTGAACGGCGTGACGAATGACGAAATCATCAATTTGATCTCATTCGGCATCGAAGGCACGCATTACGAGACGAAGGACGGCAAGATCGTTGCGCTTCCGGAGCAGGAGAATATCCGTTATCGCGTATATTACAATATGTTCGACACGGTTGAGCTTGGTTTGCAGCGCCTTGAGCAGAAGGGATTCGCGCCTTACTTCGAGGCTGTCGATAAAACGGCGAAATACGAAAACGTGGTAAACCTTGTTCCACCGGTCGAATTGGTCGACAAGACGAACCAAGAGCTGATTGACCTGCGCAACGAATACTTCCTGAAAATAATCACAGGAGCGCTGCCGTTGTCAGCCTATGACGAGTATGTAACCAAATTCAAACAGCTTGGCGGCGAGGCGGTTGTTGAAGCACTGAGCGCTGCGTATAACGGCAAATAAATGCACTAACGAAACGGTATCCTGCAGCCTGCAGGATACCGTTTCGTCTTTCATGCGCAACTCTCTCAGTTACAGAAGATGCTCTTGATTGGAGAGAAATACAAGGCGCAAATCGAACTAGTGGGAGACGATTGATTAACAATCAAGGAGTAGTTTGCTGCGGCAGCTGTTCCTTTTTTAAGGTTTAATGTATAAAAGTGGTGAAACTACGCCATGTGTTAGCGTTTCATTGAACGGGCAGGATTGTTTAATTCACGTCACGAATACCTTGAATATGGAAATTTCGTGAAGTTAGTAAATAAGACGATATAGGATCTTCACTTAAAAACTTTTGTTATGGAGGAGTTTCATGGAGGATGAAATAAAGCGAATTAAGAATAATCAATCGAATATAGTATTCTATTTCATGCTTTCAATCGCAATAATTGGATCAATGATAATATTGTTTCTGAATATCTTTCGATTGACTTTAGTTGATATCCTCACTCCCTTGTTTGCGCCATTTATTGAGATACTGGGTTATATTGTTTTCTTTATTTGCTCACTGATTGTTTTTGTGTATTTTGTCGCAAGTAAATCCTTCAATAAAGCAAGAAACGGAATACCCTTTTTGTTGAATCTAATTATTTTTATTTTGGTGTTAGTTATTCCGTTTACCTCAATAGTCTTAGATTTCGATTTTCGCTTCAATAAGGAAGAAAGAGAAGACGTAGTTCGAATGGTATTGGATGGCGCATTGAAACCGAATGTATCCAATAATAAATTATTGATTCGTTTGCCGGAGGAATATAAGAGACTGTCCAAAGGCGGTGGTGAGATCTGGGTTGACGGATCTGGACAGCGTGCTCAAATTCTCTTTTATACCTATCGTGGAGTAGTAGATAATATGGCTGGATTCATTTATACCGCTAATGATAGCACCCCTGATGAAATGCTTTTTGGCGGAGGCTTTGTGGAAGTGAAAAAACTGGATAAGAATTGGTATTCGGTTAGAGCTACGTAGAAGTGGACTTCATATATGTTCGCGCATCAGATTCTTATCACCGATCCTCGGTCAACAGAGGCATTTCGAGTTAGCGAATTCAGGAGGTTCAGGAGGACACACCTGCGTGAGTAGTTCGTCGTATGGCAGTAAACGTTACGATAACGGGTAACTATAGTTTCATCACCAGGACGAGGCTGCCGGCATAAATCGGCAGCCTCGTTGAGCTAACTAGCAGTATAATGGAACAACCGCATCTTTCTACAACTAAAAAACAGAGGGGTAGATTATGATTTCGTTTGAAATAAAGAAATTAAAACTCGATGACTATGATAAGTGCAGTAATATTTGGGATATGGAAAAAAATCCGAAAATGGCAAAGATGTTTTATGACGAATTAGCAAGCGGAAACAAGAATACCTTTATTTATTTAGAGAATAACGAATTTATAGGAGAAGGTTCCTTAGTTTTTAGTAACAATGACCCAGATTATACAATTCCAGATAAACGGATTTATCTGTCTCGAATGATTGTCAAAGAAGAGCATCGCAATCTTGGAATAGGTGGCATTATTGTTGATTATTTGGTTGATTATGCTAAACAACTTGGATATCAGGAAATAGCACTTGGCGTAGATACAGATAACTTAAACGCAAAACATCTATATGAAAAGAAGGGTTTTATAAACGTATTATTTATTGGTGAAGATGAGTATGGTGAATATGTAAAACTCCTTATGAAAATTTAGAAATTTCTCCATTAAGCAAACGGGACACGATAGTTGAACCGAACAAAGGACTAGCTTTTCATATAAAGAGATTGGACGGTAAATAGTAAAAATGAAGAGGCTGAATACCTTAGAAACAAAACCTGTAAGTCGCTCTGATTTTGAATCTATCGAGGAGGGGCAGAAAAACACAAAATTTGCTGACCTGATCGTTGATGGAAAATCACTATATAAAATGCTGATAAAGTACAATATGGTTCCTTCTCTAGGCTGGATGAGTAATGAATGGCAAAGAGAAGTGATTGATTATTTTTTACTTAGAAAACCACATGAAACAATGTGGTACAGGTATCCCCTCATGGTATGCTCGTGGTGTGGTGATGAAGGATGTGGATTTATCTCCGTAAAAATTGATAAAGAGAATAATGTTGTTACTTGGAGGGACTTTTACCTTGAGCCTGAAATGAAAAAAATTAATATCGGGCCCTTTTATTTTGAGTGGGATATCTATAAAAAAGTAATTAATAGTACCTTCGGAGTTGCAGGCATTCAATAATAAGATTTGCGCCACTGACCATTACACGCTAACGGCGAACTATAGTTTAATAAAATGAGCAGGCGCTGAGGTGGCCTGCCCATTTTATTAAACTAAGGTCTGTATAGCTGGAGACAAATTGTACTTTTTATCAATCTTCGGCGGTATGCTATAATAAATTTGTTTCTACAACACAGCCAAAGGATGATCATTATGCTTATTCAAAACTCACATATCGCAACACCCAGCCTGAAAGTCATTTAAAACCTTCTCTGAGGTGATTTTCAGGATGAGTGAATAACTCAGAGCGAGTGTGATATGTGTGAGAGACAGAGCTTATTATCGCCACCATCGGAACCGCGTGATCAATAAGAAAATGAAGCGTGTTAAATTGGGACAATGGTATGTTGCTCCTGGTAAAGAAGGCAGCCTTTCTAAAGGCAAAACACATTGCGGGTGCGATATGTGCACGACCAAAACCAAGGTTATAGGTTACCCTAAGAATCAATTGTCAATTATTATTGCTATGAAACAGGAAATTCAAGGTTACGAAATATAGCAGGATAGCGATACCGTTCACAGCGGTATCGCTTTTTTTCTTTTAACAGCAGAATCAACATGGCAAACACTTATGTATTGAGGATAGGAATGATATTAGCAGTAAGTTTATTGTGGAGAGTTATGTCAAAATGCCTGAGAAGTTTAGACCAAAATAAAAGAACTATGTTCAAATGTATAGTATTACAGATTATATAATATTAAGCATTTTATGATAATCATTAAAGATGAGTTTTGATGACTTTAGTTATTAAGCTATCGGGAGACTGAATTTAATCTTATAGAGGTTTTAACTGTGAGGAATAAGTTGTTCTAGGTGACGAAATCACTCATGAATTATCCTAAAGAAGGCGAATATGTAGGAGATACAGCATCAATAGTCGAGGTTTATTCGTTGCCAACGGAAGGCTAGGAATTAGAATCTGTTAACCAAGACGGAACTACAAAAGCCTTTTCTGTCGGACCTAATGACACTGAGTTTTGTGAATAGCTGAACCGTGTATTACGCTAACGAAGAACTAGACATTAAGATCTGCTTCGCGGCAGATCCTATTTTGTTTACTGAAGTATCGGGGAGGTAAACTTGAGAAGAAATGAAAGAGGCCGCTCCGCTTAGGAACAGCCTCGAATAAATTATTTTTTAAATATCTTCAATATATCCAGTGCTTTGTTATAAACAAATCTTTCCCATCTCGCAAATAAACGATTACCATTATCCCCGTTCGCGATTTGAGTAGCGTGACGTTTATGAAACTCTGCAACTCGTTGATTATGGTTATGATGAAATGTGTTGAAACGTTGGTGGCGAAGGTTTGATTTTGCGTTCATCTTTAATCCCTTCTTTCCATTTTTTATAAGTATATCATGCATGATAATTTATTCACAACAAGATCATCGCTTCGCTAACGAGGAACATTAGTTCGAAACAACGAAGGCATCAGAAAGCAGAACACTGCTCTTGCCGTTGTGCTCCCTCTCTTATTAAGCTTGTTGCCGACCATAGCGGCCATGAATGGGTTCGATGAATTCTGAATAGCTTCCGCTCCGTCTATGTTCCCATACACATGCCCCTGGGAATTTGTAACATAAGTCTCGTAGCCTTTTTTACCGTAACTGAATCTGCCGGTATCCGTGTAGTAGTCCCTCGTGGAAAACAATTTCTCATTCAATCCAATTAGAACGGATAATGGCTTCAACGTAGATCCCGGAGGCACGATAGAGGAAGGGTGCCTTTTTCTTTCTTCCTCCGTCTCATACTTGCCGTAAACGCGAACGTCGGGTCGAAGCTTGCGCCGACGTAGCTTGCGCAAATAAAACCTAACACAATCAAAAAAAAAGCGAACGCCTCGCAAAGCGCATCGCTGTTTTTTGGTTACACTTCGATATTCGCCGCGATGCTATCTTCCCGGCCATACTCACGGATGAGCGCTGCTACCGCTTGATGATGCGGATTCGGGCCGTAAGCCTCCAGCGCCGCCTTGTCTTCGAATCGGACGCGAAGCACGAGCTGGTAGCCCTTGTTATTGTCCGAGAAATTAATTCCTGCGTTGACTTCAACGACACCAGACAAATGCTGCTTCAGTGCCTGAAATCGCTCTACGATTTCCTGCAGCTGTGCGTGGGTCGTTTGTTCACCGAATTTCACGAGAATAATCCGATCGATCATGTAAAGATCCCTCTTTCCTCAACATCTATAACTTTAAGCAATATAGCATGAAACAGGCGAGCTTTTCCAGTACTTCGTGATTACTCGACATCTGGTTGAGTCATTATTCAGAGAATACAAAATAAGTACCTAATCGGGTCATTTATCTAGCATAAGTGTCTACCAAACAAGGCTGCCGATTGCTCGGCAGCCTTGTTTTAATGAAGTTAAATTGATAAGTTCAGGCAATGTGATTCCGCCATCGTTTAACGAATACTTAAAGTTTGATTAAGGACTCATGTGCGGTTTGAAAAGGGAACAATTTCTGAGCCGTCTCGATAAACGTTTTTACCGCAATGGTACAATTCTCTACGGGAGCGGAGGCAATGTGGATATCTCGGTAAGCCTCGGGAGACAGACGCTTCAACGTTAGGCCTTGAGGACAGTCCAAGAGGGAAAGCTCGGACATGACCGCCAAACCTTCACCCGCAAGCACCATTTGAAGAGCGGTTCTGTAATTGTTGAGGATGTATTCTATTCTTGGTGCCATGCCGGCACGATCAAACCACTTCAGGACAGGAGGTTCATAACCGGCTTTGCAGATTATCATCGGTTCCTCGCGTAAATCTTCGGGGCGGATTAGACTTTTTCCGTTTAGAGGATGATCGTCTCTCATGACAGCGTAAATGCCTTCCCGATACAGAGGAAAAGAATCGGTTGCGTTATCCGAGGGTATGAGCAGGCCGACATCGATTTGTCTGTTATCCAACCACTCCTGCACGTCCATAATAGTTCCTTCCACGATGCTAAAATCAATCTTTGGATAAAGGCTTTTGATATGGCTGATTAGTTTCGGCACAAAATATGACGCGGCCACAGGGAAAGCACCGATGCGGACACAGCCCGTTTCCAGCCCCTTTTCGCTGGCAATTTCCTGATCGATTTTGTCATACCCTTGAAGAATCTCCCTGAAAATCCTGACGATTCGCTCTCCGAATGGGGTCAGAGCAACGCCGTTACGCCGATCTCGGATAAGTAGGGTTACCCCTAGCTCGCGTTCCAGTGAAGTGACCGCACGACTGACGGCCGGCTGCGTCATATTCATCTTTTCCCCGGCTGTCGTAAAGCTGCGAGTTTCAGAAATAGCGACGATCATCTGTAGAAGAGATTTATTCATATCAGATTTGGTATCTCCTTCATGATATATATTCATTTCATTTATGATTAAACCTATTGTATCATGATTATAGAACGAGAGATAGAACAGGATAAAGAGACTTAACCAGGCCTAGAACATGGCGCTGAATTGTCCCGAGACCTGGAATACCATGAGGATAGGAGTCTTGAACATGAATGCAAGAGCATGGCTATTTCTAATATTGGCGAATCTGTTTTGGGCGGGAAATCTCATATTTGGCAAATCGGTTACGTCAGAATTTCCGCCGATTTGGGCCTCTTTTTTCCGTTGGGCTCTTGCGGCCGTCGTGTTGATCCCGATGGCGCAACTTGTGGAAAAGCCGAACTGGTTGAAGGTATGGAAAGACAACTGGGGCGTTTTGCTATTCTTGTCGCTGGTTGGCGTCGTGTCTTACACGATCCTTACATATACGGCACTCCAGCACACCTCGTCTACAAACGGCAGTCTGATCAACAGCTTAACTCCAGCGGTTATGACTGTGTTGTCTCTTCTGTTCCTGAAGGACAAAATTACCGCGAGGCATGGAGCAGGACTGATACTATCTTTCCTAGGAGTACTAACGGTATTAACTAAAGGGCATCTGCTTGGTGTATTTAGCACGAATTATAACCAAGGTGATGGCATCATGCTAACAGCGGTATTTTTGTGGGCTATGTATTCGATTATCGGCAAGAGAGCGCAGCATCTTCCCCCCATAACGTTCGTTGCGTTTACGGCTGTTATCGGCTTAGTGTGCATGGCACCATTGTTGTTTGTTCAACCTTTGCATATAGAACAAGTCTCCGTTTTCGGCATAACGGGTATTATCTATTTAGGTTTGTTTCCATCGATCGGATCATTTCTGTTCTGGAACCAGGGAGTAAAGGAGCTTGGACCGGGAAAAGCCAGCATTACAATGAATTTGATGCCGGTTTTTACCGCTATCCTGTCTGTATGGATAGGAAAAGAGTTGCTGATCTCCCAAATCGTCGGCGGGGTTATCGTGATAGTGGGCATGCTATTGTCGGCAAACCTGATGACTCGGACTCATAGAGCCAAACGGGGACCGAAACCCATACGAAGTACGAACATGGGCTAAAGTGGAGTGTTTTTCCATGAGTTTGTTTTTCAATATCATTGGTGAGCGGGGTTCCTTTTTAACTTTCGTGTTATCAAAAAAGAGCAGTTTGTCGGTCAGCCCCCCAAAATAAAGGTGGCTACATCTTCTGCAGCTCCAGACATGAAGCCCGCTCATTACAAGGGATCTTGAATCATTAGTTCAATTAAGCGAGGCCTGTATAATGTAAATGGGTTGCCGCATGGTAGCTCTTTGTAACGCTAAAGACGAACGAAAGTTGAATGATTGAAGCGGCGATGCGAATCTCAAAAAGCCCCATGCAGGGGCTTTTGTCTTTTCCAAGACATAGACTTGGTTGTTTTTGGGTTCCAAATCTTGAGCTTTAAAGAAATGATTTATAAGCCGAGAACCAATATATCCGGCCTTATACCGGAAGCAATCTGCAGGAGGTGGCAACTGCCGCCGGCGTTAGGGTTTTCACTCGCTTCGACCTGCATTATTGCCGCCGGTGCTGGGAGGAGTCCTATTTGATTTGGCCATCCAAAATCAAGGTATCAAATCAAAAATAGTGCTATTTTGTCGACGGCGGTTCCGCGTTATAGTGAGGTGGCATCAGAAGAAAACGCTGTCAAAAGGGTTTGTTATCAGGATAATGACGGCGCAAGGGGGCAGAGGAATTGGTAGAGGGAGCGAATGCGGAAAGACGGAAGCAGACGGAACGCGTCATACGGAAGGCGCATGAAGGTCGGCCTTCCGGCACTATTCGCCAGGAGAGATACGACGTCGTCGTTTGCGGCGGCGGCTTGGCCGGGTTTTGCGCGGCGGTGGCCTCGGCAAGACATGGGGCAAAAACGTGTCTTGTTCAAGATCGACCCGTCTTCGGTGGCAACAGTTCATCCGAGGTCAGAGTGACGCCGCACGGGGCGGCCGCGTTCCACGTGTACGCGCGGGAGACAGGGATTATCTCGGAGCTTCTGATCGAAGAACGCGCCCATAATCACGAGGTCATCTTCGAGAACGGATGGACGAACAGCGTATGGGACATGACGATGTACGATCTGGCCATGCGCACGCCCAATCTGACCTTTCATTTGAATACGTCCATCGTCGACGCTCGCAAAAGCGCGGAGCGCCGCATCGAAACGGTCATCGGGCTTGTGGCGAACGCGGAGACGACGTTGGAACTCTCCGGCGATATCTTTATCGATTGCACGGGCGACGGGCTCGTTGCGGATCTTGCCGGCTGCGAATGGCATATGGGTTCGGAAGGACGCGAGGAGTATGGCGAACCGCATGCGCCGCTTCAGGCGAGCGGCGACGTGATGGGATCGTCGCTGCTGTTCAAGACGATGGATACGGGAGCTCCGGCTCCGTTCGAGGCGCCGGAATGGGCGGCGAAGATGGATAACCCGGACTTCTTCTACAAGCAAGGCCGTAGGCCTAACGATATGCGGGGCGGCTACTGGTGGATTGAGATCGGCTTTCCTTGGCATACGATACGCGAGAACGAGGACATTCGGCATCAATTGACGCGATACGTGCTGGGCGTCTGGGATTGGATCAAGAACAAGGATCCGCAGACGAAGGAGCTTGCTGCGAACCACGCTATCGATTGGATCGGGCAGGTGCCCGGCAAGCGGGAGAGTCGGAGAATTCAAGGCCTTTATCTAATGACGGAGCACGATCCGCAGAACAGAACCATATTCGAAGACGAGATTGCCTACGGCGGTTGGTTCCTGGACTTGCACACTCCGGGGGGACTGCTGGCGCCGACGAGCGAGCATGCGAGCTCGGAAGGCTATGACGAGACGAGCGCGTACATGGTCAAGAGCTATTGCGGTCCTTACGGTATCCCGCTCCGTTCGACCATCGCCAGGGACGTCGACAATCTGATGATGGCCGGCCGCAATATCAGCGTTACGCATGCCGCACTCGGAACGGTACGGGTTATGGGGACGACCGCGCTCATCGGACAGGCCGTCGGTACCTCGGCCGCCATCGCACTTAAGCGCGGCATCGCGGTCCATGACCTTCCGACCGAAACGGTTCGGGACGTGCAGCAGATATTGCTCCGCGACGGCTGCTTCCTGCCGAACTCGGTGAACGAGGATGAGCGTGACTTGGCCCGTACGGCCAGAATCTCCGCGAGCAGCCAGGCGGCTGTCGTTGGAATAAACCCGGAGACGGATACCGCACGGCGGGATCCGGCGAGCGAGTGTTTGCGCCAACGCAAGGGCCAATGGCTCGCGATCGCCGAAGAGGCGCTGGATCGCGTATCGGTCTGCTTGTCCAATCTGTCGGACGAAGAGCAAACGGTGGATGCTTGTATCGTGCCCGTCGATCACATCTGGGATTATCGGACGGAGCTGCAACCGCTCGCCGCAGTCAAGCTCAAGGTCAAGCCCGGCGCCGCCTTCGAATGGATCGATTGGGACGTTCGTCTGACTTCGGCATCGGGCCTCAAGCCGGGCAGCTACGTTCGTCTCGATCTGCTCTCGAATCCGAACGTTAATTGGCATGTCGCGTCGGGCATCGTACCTGCGCATACTTGCGCGTACGAAATGGGCGGAGGGAAGATGCGCAGGGATTGGAACGGACCGACGAGGAGTTTCCGCATCGAGCCGCCGCAGCATTGCTTCGGTCCAGAGCAAGCGGTAAGCGGCGTGGCGCGCCCTCATCACTACACCAATCTGTGGCGTTCGGATCCGTCGGAGTCGCTGTCGCAATGGCTTGAGTTAACGTGGGAGCAGACGCAGCCGATCGGCTGCGTGGAGCTGTCGTTCCCCGGTCATCTGCTGTGGGAGTACCGTGGGTATGCGCCGTTCTACCGAGACCCGCAATGTCCGAAGGATTATCGGATCGAAGCATGGGAGGACGGGGAGTGGACGGAAGTTGCAGCCGTTCGGGGCAACTACCAGCGGCATTGCCGGCATAAGCTGGAGCGGCCGATCGAGACAGCCAAGTTGCGCGTCGTGGTCGAGGCAACCAACGGCGACCCTTCCGCCGCCATTTACGAGATTCGCTGCTATCCGCCGCAAGAAGAATGACGATTGACGAGTATAACCGTGCAAGCCCCGATTCGGCTAGTGCTGATCGGGGCTTGTTTGACGTTTACCTGGATCGGCGATACTCCTTCGGGGAGATGCCGAAGTAATTTTTGAACGCGCGAGAGAAGTGATACAGGTTGCCGTAGCCAACCTTCTCGGAAACTTCGTTAATGCGCAAGGTAGGATCCTGCAGCAGCTTGCTGGCTACTTCCATCCGTACCTTGATTAAATAGGCGGTAAAGGTCAGCCCGGTCCGCTCCTTGAACAGCTTGCTGAAATAAGAGTAGTTCATGGATACCCGATTCGCCACCTCCGCGAGCTGCACTTCGCGGTTGAAGTTCTCCCTGACGAATGTTTCCGCGAACGAGATGACGGTGTCCGCCGGTTCGGCATTCTCGCTCGCGGAACGCTTCGCGGTGTCCGTGTACGCCACTAAATACCTGCGAAGGTCGCCTAGCGTATGAAAGGAGGCAAGCGCGCGGATTTGCTCGCGCTCTTCAAACGGCAGACGTCCGTCGAAGCGTCGCCGGATTTCCGTCAGCAGCAGCTCGTAAACCGCCTTTAGCCGGTCGAGGGACTCGCTCCCGATCAGGCTGTCGGGCAGCCAACGGTCGATCCATTGAGAGATCCTCTCCAATTGCAACGTATCGACGGCGTGGCGAAGCTCCTCGATATCCTTGCGGGAAGGCAACTGCGCATCCGTTCCGCCGGGCCGATTGTCCGAATTCGACGACAGCACTTCGCAAGGCTCTCGAAGAATGCGGTACGACATGGCAAGCCTAGCTTGCTTATAATGTTTCAGCAGGTCGGCCAGCCGGCACGGCTCGCTGACGGACGCGACCGCATGCTCTGCACCGGCCTCCTTTAATCCCTTTACCGTCTCCCTAATCATGGAAGATGCAGCGTCAAACGAGACATCATCCGTGAAGTTGATAACCGCACAGACGCTCCCGTCCCCGTCGTGGAACGCCAACAGCCGCAATTCCTCCGGATGCCCGACTTCGCGGGCATTCCGCTCCAAGAGCGATTGTGCTAAGTCCAAATCTCCGGAGTGATAAGGATCGCCGCTAATATGGAACAAAGCTACGGCAGCCGAACTGTGGATCAAATAAGAGTCCGTTAGCTCAAAATCGGGAGAGCTGACCGCATCGCCGTTGCCTCGAGGATGACTGGCCCCGTTCAGAACCGCGTTCAATCGCGAGGCGAGCATCATCCGTTCAGCCTTGCGGCTTCGTTCCGCTTGTGCGGCCTTCTTGCCATCCTCCGCGATAGCTGCGATCGCAGTCCGGATCTGCTTAGCTAATTCGGCCGACCCTGCCGGTTTCAGCAGATAGTCGAGAGCGCCGTATTTAAAAGCCTCACGGACGTAAGCGTAATCGCTGTATCCGCTGAGCAGGATGAATTTGGACGACGGCAGCTCGGCCGAGAGCCGACGGATCACTTGAATGCCGTCGATATCGGGCATGCGCATGTCCGTAATGACGATATGCGGCTTCAAATCGGCGGCAGCTTGCAGCCCCTCCTCCCCGCCGCAGGCGACATGAATCTGCGAGATCTCGGCAAGACCCGCGCGCTCCAGCTTCGCTCTGACGCCGTCGCCGATCAGTTGCTCGTCATCGATAATGAGCACGTTGTACATGGCTGTCTTCCTCTCCTGCATCGTAGGGGATGCTGATGATCGTCTCCGCATATTCGCCTTTTACGCTGATAAGCCGAATCGAGTATTCCTCCCCGTAGAACAGCTTCAGTCGTTCGTTGATGTTGCCGAGCCCGATGCTTTCCCTTGTTTGATCGTTAGCCGGCGTATAGTCGGATTTCCTAAACCGCTGGTTAAGGTAAGCAAGGCGTGCCGGTTCGACTCCCGGACCGTTGTCCCGGATCGAAAGCAGGACGGTGTCGTCGGACTGAAGCGAAGCGACGAGGCCGATGCGCAGCAATCCCTTCGCCGGGAAGCCGTGCCGGATGCTGTTCTCGACGACCGGCTGCAGAAGGAAGCGAATCACGCGTAACGGAAGGAGCCGCTCCGGCACCTGAACGCTTAGTTCAATTTCGCTGCCGTATTTGATTTTCTGCAGGTTCATGTATTGCTCCAGATAGCGAATCTCGGACTCTAGCGTCGCGAACTTCGATTGTCCGTCCATATTGTAACGCATCATTTTGCCGAAATCGGCCATCGCATCGGACTCTTCGAACTGACCGGCCAGCTCCATCCTCGCGCTGAACATATCGAGAGTATTGTAAATGAAATGGGGATTGATCTGAGCTTGCAGCGCGGCGAGCTGAGCGTCCTTCTGCATCGTCTCTTTCCGAATCATGTCCTTCATCAGCATCGTTACCTTGTTCAACAGAAGATTGAACTTCTCGGTAATAACCCCGAATTCGTCCCGCCGGTCAATCGGAATAGGCTTGAAGCCGGCTTCGATCGCCTGATCCATCTGGCGGATGCTCGTTCTCATTTTGCGCAGCACCATCTTAAGCACGGAATAGAATGAGAACAGCAGAACGACCATCGTCGCGATGAAGACGAGGTTGCTTACTGCTTGCAAGGAATTCGCCGTGCGCGGCTGAGAGACGGTCATCAGCATGGACAAGCCGACGCCCTTCAGCTTCTCTCCGATATACAACTTACCGTCGCGTATGGAATAGTCGCCAGAAGACAGCGTTTGCAGGAGTAGGGAAGAGAGAGGGTTCTCGCTTTCTTCCGGGTATAGAATATGGCCTTGTTCGTCCGCGATGACGATATCTTGACCGCTCTCCGACGGTCCTTGGGCGGTCGCCAGCAAATCGCTTGGTCGAACTTCGACGAGCGTGAAGCCGAGATCATTGCCTTCCAATGAGATCATCTTCTGCACGAAGCCGAAGGTTTGGCCGCTCACCGTGTTATCGCGGACGATCCAGGCCGATTTCGAGCCGGACCGGACGAACGAATCGTACCAAGGCTCCCGTTTGGCTTTGGACGAATTGTAGAAGGCGCCGAAGCCCTCGGGGATCGTCTCGTTGTTCATGAAGACGGATATCTTCTCGGTATTGACCTTCTGGAACAGCATCGCATAGTTGATGAGCGGCGCCGCGTAACTGAAGTAGGTATCCAGCGAATTGTTATCCTCCGAGAAGGGGCTCTCCAGAAATTCCTGCAAACGATAATTGAAAGTGATGGAATCGCTGACGCTCTCGATCAGATCAATCTTGTTCTCAATTGTGTGTTTCATCTGCTTCAGCGCCGTAGCGGAATTCGAGACCAATTGAGCGCGGACGAACTGCTGGGATTGATCGTACGTATAGAGCCCGAGTACGCTAAAAGGAAGCAGAATCAGCAGCACGAACGCGAGCATTACCTTGCTTTTGATGCTTATGGCGTTTAAATGGCGGCGCATCGTCGTACCTTCTCTCGATGGTTATGGGACCTACTTCACGTATTCGACAATTTACTAGCTAACCCTTCCCGTTGCCTGGATCATCCAAAATGAAGGTATCAAAACAAAAACCGAGATATTTTTATAAGCGCTTTCAAGTCTTATAGTTGGATTAGGCTTCCGGCGCTGAAGCAAATTCAAACAAAGAGAACGTTACTCGCTATCGCCATTCGAGAGGCGGTCCGGTAACGAACGGGGGTGGACGAGAAGTGGAAAGAACCTTAGAGGCGGGACGCCGCGCTCCTGCTTCGGGAACGGAGGGGACCGGCCGACGCTCAAATTGGAAGAGCCAATTCGCTCTACAGAGCATGGTATGGCCTGGGCTGCTGTTCCTTATCGTATTTTCGTATGTGCCTATGTATGGTATTCTGATTGCCTTTAAAAATTTCGATTTGTTCTTAGGCGTCATGGACTCGCCATGGGCAGGATTTAGCCACTTTAGGGAGTTCCTCACGGACCCTAACTTTATGAACGTGCTGCGCAATACGCTGGCGATGAATTTGCTCGCGCTCTTTCTTGGGTTTCCCGCGCCGATCCTGTTCGCTCTCCTCTTAAACGAGTTGACGGGAGTACGCTTCAAGCGATTCGTGCAAACGGTTTCGTATTTGCCGCACTTCGTCTCATGGGTTATCTTCGGCGGGTTGATTCTGACCGTGCTGTCGCCTTCGAATGGGATCCTCAATCTGCTAATCGTCAAGCTGCATATATCGGATGAACCGATCAACTTCATGGGCAATCCGGAGCTGTTCTGGATCATCATGGTCGGGGCGGAGATGCTGAAGGGTATCGGCTGGGGGGCAATCATCTATATCGCGGCGATTTCAGGCGTGGATCCAGAGCTTCACGAGGCGGCTACAATCGACGGAGCCGGCAGGCTCCAGCGCATGCGCTATGTTACGGTGCCCAGCATCATGGGGACGATTGTCATCATGCTCATTTTCGCTGTCAGCTCGATTCTCAATACTGGCTTCGAGCAAATCATGGTGATGCAGAATCCGCTGAATCTCGACGTTAGCGAGACGATCGATACTTACGTGTACAAGGTCGGACTTCAGCAGATGCGCTATTCCTACTCGACAGCTGTCGGTTTGGCCAAATCGCTTGTCGCGCTCGTCCTGCTGTTCGGGGCGAATTACGTATCACGCAAGCTTACCGATAACAGTCTGTTCTAAGGTAAGATGAAGGAGGAATTAAGAATGAATATCCGCTCCAAAGGAGATAAGTGGTTCGACGCATTTAATGTCATCATCATGACGGCCATCGTGGTGCTTACGATCGCCCCGTTTTGGTTCGCGCTGGTGGGCTCGTTTAACCAGGGACTTGACTATATGCGGGGAGGGGTCTATTTCTGGCCTCGCACGTTTACGCTATCCAATTATTTTTCGGTTTTTTCCGATCAAACGATTTTTCATGCCTACTTCGTTACGATATCTCGAACGATCGTCGGCACGGCGCTGCACGTGGCGTTCACCGCGCTCGTGGCTTACGGCATGTCGCGCAGGGCGCTGGCCGGCCGCAACGTTTATATGGTCGTTATGATGTTCACGATGTTTTTCTACGGCGGCCTTGTCCCGACTTATTTGCTGTACAAGGATCTCGGCTTGCTTAACAACTTTCTGGTCTACATCATTCCTACGATGTTCAGCGTCTGGGACATGATTATCGTCATGTCGTTCTTCCGTTCGATACCCGAGCAGATCATCGAGTCCGCGAAGATCGACGGAGCCGGCGAATACCGTATTTTCCTGCAGCTCATCCTGCCGCTCACCAAGCCCGTCTTGGCGGCTATAGCTTTGTTTAACGGGGTGTATCACTGGAACGCGTATACCGACGCGATGCTGTTCACGACCAAGGAAGCGCTAGAGCCGGTTCAACTGTTCCTCATGCGCATCGTCACGGATTCGTCGGAAGCGTCGAAGTTCGGGGAGCAGGCTGCAAGCGTCATGCCGGAAGAAGCGAAGCAGATCAGCCCCGAGACGCTCAAGCTTGCCATGATGATGGCGACGACGGCGCCGATCCTGGTTATCTACCCGTTCCTGCAGAAGTATTTCGTCAAAGGCGTTCTCATCGGTTCCGTCAAAGGTTGATTTTCGCGTCAAGCAGGCACGTACGGGTCTGCTTGACGCGAATGAACAACATATAGCACTTACAAGACAAAGGGGAGGCAAAACGACATGCATTTCAGCAAAAAATGGATCGGCGCCACGCTGGCAGCCGTTCTGATGGGTGGACTTCTCGCGGGTTGTTCATCCGGCAACGAAAACGCGAGCAACGCGAAGTCCTCGGAATCGGCCGTTCCGTCTGGAACAGCGTCACCGGGTGAGAAGCAGGAGAACAAGTCTCCGATCAAGATCACTTGGTTCGTGGACCAGGATTACTACAAGAAGAATTGGGATCCGGAAAACAACTTGCTTGACAAAATGATTACCGACGACACCGGCATCTCAATCGACTTCACCTCTGGCAACTCCGACAAGCTTAGTGCCATCATCGCTTCCGGCGATATCCCCGACGTTATTACGCTCGATAAAGGATCACCGCAGCGCGGTGTGCTCGAGAAGTCGGGTCTCGTCTCGCCGCTAGACGAGCTGATTAAGCAGCACGATCCGGACTTCCAGGTTCCGAAGTCGATGCAGGACTGGTTTCGCAATCCGAATGGACACTACTATGGCTTTGCAAGCTTCTTCTGGGCGAAGGAATCGTTCCAGCCGGGCGACCGCATTCGCAGCAACCAGGGATTATACGCGAGGCAGGATATCATGGATCAACTCGGCATTAAGGCGGAGGACTTCAATACGAAGGAGGGCCTGGTGTCCGCACTGCATAAGGTCAAGGAGTCAGGGAAGAAATACAATGGCTTTACGGTAACGCCCGCGTATTTCGAGAGCTGGATTATCGGCAACTTCTTCGGCGCTCCTCGAGAGGATTCGCAAGGCAATCTGATCGATCGCGAACGCACGCCGGAGATGCTTGAAGCTTACAAGTTCCTGAATCGACTATACCGAGAAGGCTTGATGCCGGAAGACAGCCAGACACTCGACAAGAACCAGATCCAAGAGAAGGTCACGAACGGCGCTGTCTTCGCGTTTACGAATAGGACGATCGACTGGAGCGCGCTCTATCAGGCGGACCCGAAAGCCGTATTCGTTCACGTGGGACCGGTGGCAGGCGACTCGGGCAGCAAACCGTATGTCGATCCCGTCAGTTCGTCGGGCTGGACGCTTTCGATGATCAACAGCAAGACAAAATACCCGGATCGCATCATCAAGCTGTTCGATTACTTGTCCACGGAGGAAATGAGCTTAAACGTAAATTACGGTCCGAAAGGCGCGGCATGGAATTACGACGAGAGCGGCAAAGTGAAGTTGACCGATGAGTTCAATACGCTGAATGCCGAAGATGCGAACAAAGCCAAGCTTAAATACGGCAACGGGACGCTGCAATGGTTGATCAATTGGTTGCCGATCCAGAGAACCACGCCAGCAACGAGCACGGAGGATGCGAGGATCAAGGAAGAGTCGACCATTTACTTCGCCGATTTCACATATGATATGCTTCCGTTCGAATCGATAACTCCGCTTGGCGGCACAGAGGAAGGCGGCATCAACGCGAAGATCGAGGAGCAACGCAAGAAGCAGCGGGCCAAGATGATCCTCGCCAAGTCGGAAGCTGATATCGAGAAGTTTTTTAATGAAGAGATTCAGCGGGAAGAGAAGCTTGGTTATCAGAAGCTGTACGACTACCAGAATAAACAGTTCCAAGAAGCGAAGAAGGCGCTTGGCATGACCTTCGCTTGGCCGGCGAATCAGAAGAAATAAGCCCTGGAGCTGAGACAAAATACGCGGATGCAATTCTTGGCGTCCGCGTATCCAATTGGAGCGAGAGAAACGACTGAATCGGAACAAAGGGGAACGATTACGTTGATTGCAAAGCCCAAACGGATAAGCCGCAAGTGTCTGATCGGATGGTTAGTGTTGATACTCACGATTCCGCTGTTTAACGTCGGCGCAACCGAGGCGAATGCGGCCGTGCCCGCCGGCTGGCAGCCGATAGACACGGAGCCGATGATTGCCGAGGGCAGCGCTTTGGATTTGTCGGCAATGAATGATGCGCCAGCGGGGAAGCACGGTTTTATCCAGATCGATTCCGACGGGGATTATGTCTTCGAGCAGCAGCCGCAGCGGAAAGTAAAGCTTTATGGGGGCAATTTATCCTGGAATATGTACTATGGCTCTCATGAGGATGCCGATTGTACCGCGGAGCGATTGGCACGACTAGGCTATAACGTCGTACGGCTTCATTCTTTGGATTCCATGGCAGATTGGGCGCCCGGCATCTTCCAGCCTAACTCTCCGACCCCGCAGTTGAATGCCGATAGGCTGGATCAGGTCGAATATCTCATCTCCAGGCTTAAGGCTCACGGTATCTATGTCGTGATCGATCTGTTCCAGTTGTATGACTTCAAGAACGTACCGGTTCTAGGCGAATATGCAGAGGGATATAATTCGGCCTATCTTCTGCCTACGCTGCCTGAAGCGATGGAAATGTGGAAGGAGATCGCGAGCGTGTGGCTCACCCATGTCAATCCTTATACGGGGATTGCCCTGAAGGACGATCCTGTGCTCGCGGGCGTCAGTCCCTGGAACGAGTCGCTTCTCCTCAATATGAGACTTAGCTCGATGAAAGCGAAGTTTCGCACTTTTCTAATGGAGGATTTCAACGACTTCCTGTCGGATACGTTCGGCGAAGCTCCCATCTCGTCGATCTCCGATCAATACTGGAATGAGAGCGGCACGATCAAGGATCGCCTAAGCGCCTATTACTCGAAGAAGACCATTTCGGCAGCGAACGAGATGCGAAATTATTTGAAGCAGGAGCTCGGGGTAGAAGTGCCGGTCGGAGGATTGAACCACATTATTAGTCCGAACGTGAATTACTGGCGGGACCAAGCGTCGGACGTCTACGAGACGCACTTGTATCACCAGTTCGTCGATAACCGAATTTACGAGAATGGTAAATATGGCTTCCAATTCAGACCTCTCAAATTCCCGCGTCTCAGCATGTCGTTCGATAGCGCAACGAACGCGAACTATCCGAAGGATTGGGCGAGCGATCGGCTGTTCGGAAACTATTATCCGGCTTTGTCTTTAAGGCAAGGGTACGAAACTCCTTTCTTGCTGACGGAATTCCAAGACACGTTCCCAGCCAAGGGGCGCGAGGAAGCTGGCATCTTCGTCGGTGCGACAGGAGCGTTCCAAGGCTGGGATATGTTAAATCGATATTCATTCGGCATGAACGTCGGCGACGCCTACACGAACGGAAGACTCGGGACGCCGGAGTCGTTCTCTATCGCGAATGACCCGCTAGCGATTCTATCTGAGGCGGAGGGTTCGCTACTGTTCCGGACCGGTGCCATACAGGCCAGCGTGCCGAAGTTCGCCATCGTATGGGATAAGATGTGGGCTCGCGACAAAGGCGCCGCTTCCGAGATCGAGGCGTATATCGCCAACATGATGTATATCCCGCATCTGTTCAACACGGCAACCGTGTATGCGGATAACCCGAGCGTACCCTTCGCGGTTTACCGGATCACGCCGGAGCTGACTACGCAGCAGATCGAGGCGGGTCAATTCCCCGCTGTGAACCGAATCGCGATCACGAGCGGCATGACGGATCGGCAAGTGGCCGAAGCGATGATCGACTCACTCGACGCTTCCCAGACGAAGACGGCAATGCTTGACGCTCTGAATGAGAACAAGCTGCTGTCCGACACGGGAGAGCTTCTGTTCGACCTGAATCTGAACACCTATATGGTTCGGACGCCAACGGTCGTCGCGGCGGCCGGCACGATGGACAATCACGATCTTGAACTCGGTCCGGCAACCGTGACCGGCGATGTGTACAAGGGCACGTTCTTCGCTTCCTCCCTGGACGAGAAATCGTTGGAAGACAGCGACAGGCTGCTGCTTATTTATACGACGGACGTCGCAGCTACGGACGAAGAGACGGTACAGTTGTCCACCGGCGAAGTCAAATACTTTAAAGGCAAGCTACCTACGCTAGCCAAGGAACAAACCGCGCAATTCCGGTTATCGGTCGACCGCCCTGCGGGAGGATACAAAGCCTATAAACTGTCACTTAACGGCGTGAGGCTGGAAGAGATTCCTGTGACGGTCTCAGGAAGCGACCTTGTCGTTCAGCTCGTTACAGACAAAGGTTTCGCCTTCGAGCTTATCTATGACCCGTTGTTCGCGGATACGTTCGAGAACGGGAACGCGAGCGGTTGGACTACGGTAAAAGGACAATGGAGCGTGGTCCAAGACGGGGAGAGTACCGTTTATCGCTCCGCCGCAAAGGGCAAGACAGTAATCGATGCGACATACGGCAGCGACTACTCGGTGGAGGCCGACATCAAGTCGACGACCGCTAAGGGAGAAGTCGGCTTACTGGCAAGATACGCAGACAACGACCATTATTATGTATTCAAGTACAATGCGCAAAAGGGTAAGGCTGTAATCAAGAAACGAGAGAGCGGGATGACCTCCGTTATTCAATCGGTGTCCGGGCTGACGACAATCGCAGCCGGCACGCCCTATAAGCTGCGGTTCGAAACGGAAGGAACGTCGCTAATCGGATCGGTGAACGGCCAGACAATTATTACCGCCGTCGACTCATCGATCTCCGAAGGAAAAGCGGGTCTTGTGTCAAGCTCGAAGAAGCCCGTTGCATTCGACAACGTTCTGGTCCAACATTACGATCGTTCGGCTCCTACGCCTCCCGCAAACTTAACCACTACAGTGCTCTCTTCTTCAGAGATTAACTTAACCTGGCAGGAATCCACAGACGAAACGGACGTCGCGGGCTATAAGGTCTACCGGAACGGAACGGATATCGCCACCGTTAACGGCTCGGTCTATAACTACAAGGATACGGGACTGAATGCCGTGACGACGTATCATTACGCGGTTAAAGCTTACGATCCGGGAGGCCGGCTATCGGATCCCAGCATCGAAGCAATTGCGACGACATCGAACTTGCTATTCGAGGACAACTTCGAGGATGGAGTTGTGAGCGATTGGACGGTCGTCTCCAATTGGGGCAACTTCTCGGTCGTAACCGACGGGAATTCGAAAGTCTATTTGTCCGACAACGCGGATAAAGGCGGAACCAAGTCAGTGACGGGACTTAGCACATGGACGGATTATAGCATCGAGGCCAAGACGAAAGTGGACACCTGGCAAGGCCGCGTAGGCTTGGTTGCGAGATTCGTGGATTACAACAATTTTTACTACATGTATTACGCAAGCTATTACAAGAGAATGTTCATCGTTAAGCTGCAGAACGGCGTGGAGACGACGTTGGTGACATCGCCCGTTCTCTCGGATCCGACGACCGGTGTCTACCATACCTATCGTTTGGAAGTGAGGGGAAACTCGCTTAAAGCGTACTTGGACGGGCAATTGCTCGCCAGCGGGACGGATTCCGCCTTCGGTACCGGCAAAGCGGGCGTATTCTCTCATCAGGAGAAAGCATATTTCGATGACGTAAAAATCCAGGCGATGTTGTAATTGGTCCTATTCGAGGTCAATTGCCGTTGCCTCGGCATTCAGGGGGTTATCTCTATGCGTTTACTCGAACGCGCCAGCGTGATGACGCCGAAGCTTTCAAGCTCCTTTTCCGCAGGCGGCCATCGAGCTTCAGCGGCGGGCACGCAATACGACGAGGGCCGGCCCGGTGCCGCGGACGAGGCGGAACGCCAGTCTAGTCGGCCCGATCTTCTCATGAAGTGCTGTACCTTCATCACGATGCGCGATCCGCATACGCATGAAGTCTCCGGAACGAATCTGTTAGGATCGGACATTCCCCCGAGCAACTAGCGTTGCACGGCAGCGACGAACGATTAACGGCGGATACGCTTTCTCTAGCATGCGTCCGACTACGGAGCGGTGCGGTCTAGAATAGCTTGCAGTTTGCTGCGGAGCCTCGAAGGCATAGCGTCCTGTACGATTTACATGACTACGCGCATGGCCGGCACGGCATTGGCCTCGAGGAAGACGACGTCCATGTTCGCGGTTGGACGGACGCTTGCGGCAGTTGGCTCAAATACAACGGCTTCTAAAATACTCATCGAAATCATATTTTGCCAAATAAATTAATAGTCATCATAACGGCTATTCTACAGACCTCCTAAAGCTAAAGGGTGTAAGCTGATGACGAATAGCGAGAATAGGGAGGAAATAGGTGTGAAGAACAAAATATCCGTTCAGTTATATACGCTCCGCGAGCAGTGTGCCGCTGACTTTCCCGGAGTGCTTCGCGAACTGGCTCGAATCGGTTACGGTGCCGTCCAGTTTGCCGGATTCTACGGGTACGATCGAGCCTTGCTGAGATCCGTGCTGAAGGAAACGGGGCTTCGCGTATCCGGCTTGCATTACGGCGGGGATGAACTGCTTAACGAGCCGGAGCGTGCGATTGCCGAAGCGAAGTTTTTCGGAACGCCCGATATCGTGTGTGCGGGAATCGGCGAAGAGTACCGGGACGAAGCGGGATATCGGATGCTCAAACTTCGGTTCAACGAGTTGGCAGATCGTCTGCAAAGCGAGGGGTTACGAATTAGCTACCATAACCACGCCTTCGAATTCGAAACGGCGGTGGACGGGAAGGACGGGCTGTCGTACCTGATCGCGCCTGAGGAGGACAATGTCATTCTTGCAGAACCTGACGTCTACTGGCTGAAAAAGGGCGGACACGACCCCGTCGAATTCCTCGCGCCTTATGCCGGACGAGTCCCGATTCTGCACATGAAGGATATGACGGACGACGAGGAACAAGCCTATGCAGAGATCGGTACAGGGACGATCGATTTCGATGCGATTATTCGCTGGGGAGAGGAGTCGTGCGTCGAATGGTACGTCGTGGAGCAGGATAGCTGTAGGACGGATCCGTTAGAATGCGTCAAGACGAGTTACTCCAATTTGGACCGGCTAATGAAGAAGATCAAGGAGAAGGAGGAGGCGCGGCATGGCTAGATTGAAGGTCGGTATCATCGGTACCGGCAATATAAGCGGGATTTACTTGGATAACGGGAAACGCTTTGAATCGATGGAGATCGTGGCGTGCGCGGATTTGGACGCGGAACGCGCGAAAGCCAAGGGAGAAGAATTCGGCGTTCGCGGCTGTTCGGTGGACGAGCTGCTCGCCGATCCGGACATTCAGATGGTCATTAACCTGACCATTCCTCAGGCCCATGCACCGGTCGCGATGCAAGTGCTGGAAGCGGGAAAGCACGTCTACACGGAGAAGCCGCTGGCCGCTACGCGCGAGGAAGGCATTCGCGTACTTGAGACGGCGAGAAGCAAAGGTCTGCGTGTGGGCGGCGCGCCGGATACCTTCCTAGGCGGCGGCATCCAGACGTGTATCAAGCTGATCGAAGAGAGCGCGATCGGCACACCTATCGGCGCAACCGCTTTCATGATGGGTAGCGGACCGGAAATCTGGCACCCCAACCCGGACTTTTTTTATCAGCCTGGCGGCGGGCCGCTGTTCGATATGGGGCCCTATTATTTGACCGCGTTGGTTGCGCTGCTCGGTCCCATTTCCCGCGTGACGGGTTCAGCGAAGATCTCGTTCCCGGAACGGGTCGCCAAAAGCGAGAAGCTTAACGGGAAGAGGATTAAAGTCGAGACGCCGACCCACATCGGGGGCGTACTCGATTTTGCATCCGGACCGATGGCGATGCTGCTGACAAGCTTCGATATCAACGGCGGTTCTATTCTGCCGCGGATCGAGCTGTACGGGAGTGAGGGGACGCTGCTGGTGCCGGACCCCAACACGTTTACCGGTCCCGTGAAGCTGAGACGGATGGGCGAAGAAGAATGGTCGGATATTCCACTGACGCATGGCAAGAGCGAGAACGCCCGAGGTGTCGGCGCCGCGGATATGGCGCAGGCAATTATGTCCGGTCGCAGCCACCGCGCGAGCGGCGACTTGGCCTATCACGTACTGGAAGCGATGTTCGGCATTCTCGACGCTTCTTCCCAAAGCGTTCATTATACGATGCAAAGCACTTGCCAGAAACCAGCCCCGTTCCCGACGGGACTTACAGACGCCAAACTAGAAGCATAAATGCAATGCAGGGATTCAAATTTCTGGAATGACTTTTCAACTTGCTTACAAAGAGTGGAACAATAAGGCGGCCGGAATCGTAAGCTTACGGTTCCGCGGGCGGCGCCCGCGCCGCCGAGCATTTGCGGGGTAGGCGACGTCCGCGCAAATCCAACCTTTTCGCACTTTACGGATTTCTAGCAGTACAAAACGTTCAAACCGGCCGACGCGCAGTTGAAAAATGTGAATGCCAGGTTGTCGGTTGGAGCGAAGCTTTGAAGAGCTTGCGTAATAATCATTAGTTAGCGAAAAGACCATTAGAGCTGCTGAGCTCGAATGGTCTTTTTTTTGTGCGTGAATCGCTATTTATTCTGAACATTTGTTTACCCGTTCTTCCTGCCGGAGAATTTTTTAGCGGTTCAGCCGGTAAATATACGAAGACACTTCCCGAAGAACTCCATCTGAAGCTGCACGAAACCTGATCCCTGAGCAGATCGCCGAGAAGCGTCGTACCGAACGGAAACCTTTCGTGTGTTTCAAGACGATCTACAGATGGCGGGTGGAAAACGGCTCACGAAGCCTTCTTGGAAGAGGTGTCGCACTTAGCTTGACAATTCGTCGTTCAAAACAACAAAGCGGAAGCAGATCAGAGGAACCGTTGTCGGTTTGTTGTTGTAGTATGGCCGTACGCGCGAGGGTATCCATTCGCGGACCAGCTGATCGATAAATCGGTTGTTGTTTTAAATTAAGTAACAGCAGTAGATTTAGTTGCAATTCCTCTCCAGCAAGGCCCCTAATTGTTCCGCTAAAGCTTGGTAGGTAATTGGTCGTTCATTCACAAACCACCATTCGACGACCCCCACATAAGCAGATGCTACAAATCTGATAACCATATCCTCGTTTAGTCCTTTATTTTTACCCTGTGTTACATCAACCTCATCTTTGAACTCCTCATGCAAAAAATCTAGAAATCGGGTGCGGAAAAATGGAGCTCCTTTACTCGCCAACATCATTGAAAAAAAAAGGTAGTTTTCTTCGAAATACTCTGTCCATATAAGGGATCCACTTACAAAATCTAAGTCTGCTGCCGCCTTGCAACGAACTCCGAGTTCGTTAATATGCGTTTCGATAAGCTTATCAAGCAAGTCATATTTATCCATGTAATGAAGATAAATCGTTCCTCTACTGACATTAGCACGGTCAGATAGATCCTGGATTGTAATGTTGTCAAAGTTCTTTTCAGACATAAGTTCCAAAACTGCATTTTTTAAAGCATCTTGGGTTTTCTTTATTCTTCGATCGGCCTTAGCCAAAGTGGAACACCTCGATTCAGTGAAATAGTAGACAATTTAGCATCTATTGTTCAGTAATTAACAAATGGAATAGATCTAACCATTGAAGCTTTATTGTTATCGTTTATAATTTTAGACACGAGTTCATTAATAAATCAAGGTTAAGTTTCGAAAGTTTGAACGTGAGTTAACTCCAGAATATACACTTTGAAAAAAGCGAGGCGATTATGATGAGTAAGGTTCTGATCCTTGGCGCAAACGGAGGAATTGCTCGTGTAGCCATTGAGTTATTCCTAAGGGAAGCAGACACACAATTAACGCTCTACTTGCGTAATGCGCAAAGGTTAAAGCATTTGGAATCTAATCGAGTTAGGGTCATTGAAGGTAATGTTTTAAATCAGGATCAATTAAAAGAAGCTATGGCGGGGCAAGATGTCGTGTATGCCAATTTGGCTGGCCAATTAAAAAAAATGGCTGAAACCATCGTGACAGCCATGTCCTCAACAGGCTTAAGACGTCTGATTTTTATTAGCTCCATGGGAATTTATGAGGAAGTTCCCGAAGAGAAGTATAAAAGCATATTGGATCCTTACAGGGATTCTGCGGCTATCGTTGAGTCTTCGAATCTCGATTATACGATTTTAAGACCAGGCTGGTTTACAAATGATAATGAAATTGATTACGAGATCACACCTAAAGGGGAACCCTTTAAAGGTTATTCTGTATCACGTAAAAGTGTTGCAGATCTGGTTGTTAAGCTGGCATTAGATCCTGGTTTAGAAGTTGGCCAAAGTCTAGGGGTAAATAAACCCGAATAAAAAATGGTTTCTTATAAAAAATAATGTAAAAACTAAATTCAGATATTCATAATGTTCATAATGATTTTGGCAGTGGAGTTTATCCCATGGTTCCTGGTCACGAAATTGCAGGATTTGTTGCAGCTGTAGGTTGATGAAACATACGAACGTGTCCTAAGCAGTGATGTTCGATATCGATTTGTTATCGATATGTCCACTTTGTAACCCTGATAAATAAGGAGAATAATTGATGACTATTACGGATGCAGCTCAAAAATATCATGAGAAAATGTTTCCAGGCTACAAATCTAAGGTCTTGGAAACAGATCCGGAATTTAGTGAGCGCTTCGATAATTTTGCGTTTGATGAAGTCGTGAATCAGGACGACTTGGATGGCAGAACTCGTATGATGGCCATATTGTCCGTTTTGATTGGTTATCAAGGTATAGATGAGTTTAGAGCTATGGTTCCAGCCGCATTAAACTTTGGCGTTACTCCAGTGAAAGTAAAAGAGATTGTTTATCAGTCCGTACCTTATATGGGTATAGGAAGAGTCTATCCTTTCCTGCATGTTGTGAATGAGATTTTGACTTCACAAGGGGTTGAATTGCCTTTGCCAGGACAAGCAACCACCACTTTAGAAAACCGTTTGGAAGCAGGGATTAAAGCACAGGTAGATATCTTCGGACAACATATGCAGGATTTCTGGCAGTCAGGACCGGAAGAGAGCAAGCGCATTAATTACTGGCTCGCAGCTAACTGCTTTGGTGATTACTATACGCGGAAAGGGCTCGACTACAAACAAAGAGAGATGATTACATTCTGCTTTCTTTTGGCCCAGGGTGGATGCGAACCTCAGTTGACCAGCCATGCTGCCGCTAATATAAGGCTTGGAAATGATAAGAGTTTCCTTATTAAAGTTATTTCTCAATGCTTGCCTTTCATCGGCTATCCGCGCAGTCTAAATGCTCTCCGGTGTGTGAATGAAGCTGCGGCGTAATCGGAATAATCCCCTTATCAAATAACATTCGAAAGTAGGAAATAAAGTTGAATAATGAACAACTTCGCAACAGTACCATTTTTCCATTAGGAGAAAAGGTTCAAGCAAACTTCATAGGTGACGCCTACCTACAAATGGTGTTTACAGATACGACACCTCTGAACACTGCGATCGGAAATGTGACCTTCGCTCCAGGGGCACGGAATAACTGGCACTCCCATCGGGTTGGACAGGTTCTATTAGTCACTGGCGGGAATGGGTGGTATCAAGAAAAAAACAAACCTGCACGGTTGCTTCAAACAGGTGACGTGGTTAATATTCCGCCTAACGTGAAACATTGGCATGGAGCGACAAAAGACAGTTGGTTTGTACATCTGGCTATGACTCCGGGAGAAACAGAATGGTTTGATGCCGTCAATGATGAATGGTTTGATAAACTATAGGAGGTTTTCTGGATGGAATATATTAAATTCGGAAATACGGGAATGGACGTCTCTCGGATTTGTCTGGGTTGCATGAGCTTTGGTGATGTGCTTCCCGGTGGACATCAATGGGTACTCGATGAGGAGCACAGTCGTCCAATCGTCAAAAGAGCACTAGAACTGGGTATCAATTTTTTTGATACAGCGAACATTTATGCAGGCGGAACCAGTGAAGAGATTATTGGGAAAGCTTTAAAGGATTATGCGAACCGCGATGAAATGGTTCTGGCTACAAAAGTCTGGGGACGTATGCATCAAGGCCCCAATGGTGTAGGGCTTTCTCGGAAGTCCATCATGAGCGAAATCGATAAGAGCCTGAAGAGGTTAGGGACTGATTATGTAGATCTCTACATCATTCATCGCTGGGATTATGAAACACCTATTGAAGAAACCATGGAAGCCATGCATGATGTCGTCAAGTCTGGAAAAGCAAGATATATCGGTGCTTCTGCGATGTATGCATGGCAATTCCAAAAAGCATTACATGTGGCGGAGAAAAATGGCTGGACTCGTTTTGTTTCCATGCAAAATCACCTTAACCTCATATACCGGGAAGAGGAAAGAGAGATGATTCCGTTTTGTACGGACCAAAAAATTGCGTTGACTCCTTATAGTCCGCTTGCATCGGGAAGACTAATTCGCGATTGGTCAGAAACTACCCATAGATCAGAAACGGATCAAATTCAGAAATCAAAGTACGATTCGACTGCTGATGCAGATCGATTGATCATTGAGAGAGTTGCGTCCATTGCAGAGAAGCGCGACGTACCCCGCAGTCATGTTGCGCTTGCATGGCTGTTGCAGAAAGAAGCTGTAGCAGCTCCTATTGTCGGTGTAACAAAAATCGCTCAACTTGAAGATTCTGTAGGGGCTCTATCAGTGAAATTAACCACAGAAGAAATCTCATTCCTGGAAGAATTGTATATCCCTCATCCGGTTGTGGGAGCTCAATAAATTCGAAATTTAAGAAAAGGCGGAGAATTGATAAATGAAAGCAAATATGATGTATGCTGCTGGTGAAGTTCGCGTAGAAGAAATCCCCGTTCCGAGATTGCAAAAACCGACGGATGTGATTTTAAAAGTGGTTGCTGCCTGCATTTGCGGAAGTGACCTGCATCCTTATCACAACATGCATGCCCATGAGCATGGAGAGGGCGAAGCAATGGGGCATGAAGTAATTGGAAAGATTGAAGAAATGGGTTCGGAGGTTTCCGGGTTCAAAAAAGGCGATTTAGTCATCGTTCCTTTTGCTTATGGTGACAGCACCTGTCCGTTCTGCCAAGAAGGATTAATGACATCTTGTGTGCATGGGGGCTTTATGACCGGCTGTCAGGCGGAATTTGTGCGAGTGCCTCAAGCAGAGGGAAGCATGTTTAAACTACCCGACGAAATTGATGAAAACTCTCCTTTGTTACCGTCCCTGTTAACATTGTCTGATGTATACGGCACTGGTTATCACGCGGCGGTGATGGGAAGAGTGAATGAGAATACGACGGTAACGGTTATAGGTGATGGAGCTGTTGGTCTTCTTGCCGTTCTGTCAGCGAAGAAGCTCGGTGCCAAGAAAATTATTCTTATGGGCCGTCATAAGAAGCGGACCGATCTTGGTATTGAATTCGGTGCAACAGACGTTATTAATGAACGCGGAGAAGAAGGCATCGCGAAAGTTCGAGAGCTGACAAATGGTGAAGGAACACATGTTGTTCTTGAATGTGTCGGGCTGATGCCTGCTTACGAGATGAGTCTTGGAGCCGTTCGGGCCGGTGGAGTTATCAGCCGCGTTGGTGTTCCACAGTATGATGATGCTCCCGTTGGTTTTGCAAGTCTTTTCGGGCGTAATATTACGCTAACTGGAGGACCAGCGCCAACGCGTGCTTACATGGAAGAATTGTTACCCGACATTTTGGAAAGTAAAATTGAACCGGGTCGTGTCTTTGACGTTACGGTTAATTTGGTTGGTGTTCCGGAGGGTTATCGTGCTATGGATAAGCGTGAAGCGCTCAAAGTATTAATCCGACCTTAATGAAGCGAGTTTTGGTTCTCCTGAGCGAGGTTATCCAAAAAGGACAAATAGCGAAGTAAAAAGTGAAGTGATCCTGGAAAAAAATAAGGAGAACAAACTATGAAAGAAGTTGTACTTTGGACCGGTGCCGGACAGATTGGCATGGCGATAGCCAGAAGAATCGGTTTTGGTAAGAAAATTATGATTGGCGATAAGAACCTAGATAATGCCAAGGCTACTACAAAAATTATGACAGAAGCCGGATTTGATGCGATACCAGTCGAAACAGACATTTCCTCTAGAGAATCGATTTTAAACTTGATTGCAAAAGGTCAGAAATATGGTGAAATCACTGCGCTTATCAATGCAGCTGGCGTGTCACCTAGTCAGGCACCTATTGAAGTGGTTTTGAAGGTGGATTTGTACGGAACAGCAGTATTATTGGAGGAAGTAGGTAAGGTCATAGTTCCTGGAGGAGTTGGTGTTACAATTTCCAGTCAGTCTGGACATAGAATGCCTGAACTGGGAACTGAAATTGATGAGCAGTTGGCTACGACACCAACTGAGGAGCTCCTTAATTTGGAAGTCCTTCAACCTGAAAAGATCAAGGATTCGTTGCACGCATATCAAATGGCGAAACGGTGCAATGTGAAGCGTGTAATGTTTGAAGCTATACGTTGGGGTGAAAAAGATGCTCGTATCAACTCCATTTCTCCAGGAATTATCGTAACTCCATTGGCTATTGACGAGTTCAATGGTCCAAGAGGAGAGTTTTATAAGAATATGTTTGCCAATTGCCCAGCTGGACGTCCAGGAACAGCAGATGAGGTTGCAAATGTAGCTGAGTTGCTGATGGGGCCACATGGCGCTTTCATTACCGGGTCTGATTTCCTAATCGACGGTGGAGCGACAGCTTCTTATTTTTATGGATCACTAAAACCAGTAGAATAGTTTCCAATTGCGTTCTCGTTAGAACACCAAAGGCGATCTCCAATACACGAATCCATTCATGGGCATGGGCTTCTTTGTTTTCAGCTGTCGCACTTCATATTACAATCCGTCAAATAATGAAATAATCAGCGTTGCCATTAATCCGGCAACGCTGATTGTTTTTCGTGAAAAGACTTGAATAATTTGAGATGGCTTACGTTAAAAACAAGACTTGAAGCGAGTACAAGGGAAGGCATCGTAGAAGGCATGTCTTTTCATTTGTGTCGTTGATGTCCACACGGTTGATTCGTTTCATTTCAAAAGACTCTGTTACACGTTGGCAACATATTCTAAAGGGAAGCTTTTGTGCTTTGAAGAGCCACATGTATCACAAAATTTTTATAAAGCAGAGCTTGGTTTGGAAGATAGAAGCACTTTTATCTTGTTAAACAGTTCCTATCCCTTTGTTGCGTTTGCTTCTTCAGTTCAATATTTCGATATTGATTTTGTAGACTGCTCACTTTCTAGCGAAGTAGATGCCGTGAGCAATGGATTTAGGGTACTATCTGCAAACGAACTTAATCAACGATTAAAACTCGATGAAAGAACTCATGCCGTGCTAAATGAAAACAATCTAAATAAGGCGGAGTTAAATCAAATCTTTCGTTGTAAACCTAAAACGGTTGGAGATGTCATCTTTAATTTTTGGGATTAAGGGCAGATCAAATGGCAAAGGACGGCGTAGCCGTATCGACTTGTGGCTGCCGGATGATTCGAATATGATGGAAGGAGCACGTTTCATGTAGAGCGACCCAAGGAGGCGAAGATGAACGAAGCCGTTTTTGATATGAAGTTATTTGAGAGCTACAAGCCAGGGTTAACCTCGTATTGTTATCGAATGTTGGGATCGATTGATGATGCGGACGATGCTGTACAGGAAGCCTATATTCGGGCATGGCAGAGCTGGGATGGATTCAGGCAGGACTCATCCATTAAAACATGGATATACCGCATAGCGTCGAACCTATGCCTGGACAAGCTGAGGCAAGCGAAGCGCCGTAGGCTTCCCGTTGACTTGTCCGACCCGGCGGTCAAGATTGTCGAACCGAAAGAAACGCTGCCAAATTCATCCTGGATTTGGCCCTCACCCGAATTCGGAGAAAATCCGGAAGATGCTCTCGTTCGCAAGGATACCCTTCAGCTCTGCTTTATCGCACTCTTGCAAACGTTGCCACCTCGTCAACGAGCGGTTCTTATTCTGAAGGATGTCTTTGAATGGTCTTCGAAACAAATTGCGGAAACGTTGGGAATGTCGACGGCAGCGGCGAACAGCGCCCTGCAACGAGCAAGGGAGACGATGGAAAGAACGCGGCTTCGCTCCGACGAATTTAGTAAGATGGATGTCCATCCCGACCAGAATCTTCTCTCGAGGTATGTGGAAGCGTTTGAGCAATTCGATATCCATGCGCTTGTGTCGTTGTTCCATGAGGAAGGCTGTATGTCCATGCCGCCTTTCGCTATGTGGATAAGCGGGCAAGAAGATTTGTCCGCGTTTTTTGCACTTACGCGCTGGCATTGCGAGGGGTCCAAATTTTTGCCAACTACAGTGAATGGCGGTTATCCCGCTCTGGCGCAGTATGTGCCGGGTAAGGAGTCATCCGTTCTGGTACCTTGGGGCATTCACGTGATTGAAGTGAAAGGTAATCGGTTATTCCATGTTCAAAATTTCATAAATGAAAAATTATTTTCCCGATTAGGGCTTCCGGAGCAAATAGACCGATGAATTCGGAGATTGGCATTCGTCTATATTAGTGAGAAATAAAATTCCCGTAAAGAGGTGTCCTTCACAATGGAAACAAGCAATCCAACGAGAGTAACCGTAGAGACCGTCATTCAATCCCCTTTAGCAAAAGTATGGAGTTATTGGACGGAGCCGGACCACATTACGAAGTGGTATCAACCTTCCGAGGAATGGCATGCGCCAAGAGCCGAGAACGACTTGCGGGCCGGCGGCGAATTCCTGACAAGGATGGAAGCGAAGGATGGCAGCATGGGTTTTGATTATAGCGGAATTTACGACGAAGTGAGGCTACATGAAACGATTGCGTACACATTGGGAGACGAACGGAAAGTGGATATTGCGTTCGTCGATCAAGGGGAGACCACTAAGATCATTGAAATCTTCGACGCCGAGAGCACTAACCCCGTTGAATTCCAACAGGCGGGTTGGCAAGCGATTCTGGATAGCTTCAAACGATATGCGGAAGCAATATAAGATTAAATCGAGGCGCCCATTAGGGCGCCTCTTTCAACGTATAGGATAATAAGACGAGTTTTTATCGATAATTGACGAAGACCATGGATTAAGCGGACGGGACACGATACTTCAAAAAAAACACGTAAGCAGCCGACCACAATGAGCGGCTGCTGCAATACGCTAACGGATAGGATAGTTTTTCGATAACCATGCGGGTAAAATAACCCAAAATATGGAGGTTATTTCCCACGTGGTGGAATGACAGAATCTAAATGTTAGGTGATACACTCAATAACGCTTACCGCTCTAATCTTTCCACTTCATCATCATGTAAAGCTGCTCGACGCTTTAGAAGTTCATATGTTTCGTTCCACTCGTCAGGGTATCTTGTCCTTTGAATTTGCTTATTCAGCTCCACAAGAGCATGCTCTACTCTATTTCTAAATTGTTTCCATACCATCTTAGCTTTGTAATAGTCACCGTTATTACGAGTAGCATTCACTACGTCATAGCAGAGTTTATCTTTTCTGGAAATCTCCATACTGATTTCATCAACTTTAAATAGAATTTCTCTTTTGAGTTTGGCGTCATTCTCCATAGTTGCGATCATTTCTGCCATAATAGAAAGTATATGGTGATTATTTTGAACGGAGTGATTGATACTATCAGCGAGTTGGATAGTCATAGATTTTCCCCTCCTAGTAACGGGAATAATTTTATAAAGTGCTGTTATATAATACTGTTCGTTAGAAGGGACGTTTTTTAGTCACAAAGTAAGTGATAAAGAATTAAATCATTTCTGGATTTCGTTATGCAGTGAGACAATAGCACAATTCATCAAGGCTGCTGGCATTATCGGTAAGTTGAATCAAAAAAAAGACTTTTAAGTTCAATAAAGAGGTATATGGTTAGAAGGTAGGATAAGCGAAGAGATGCAAATTCATGTGTCTCTAAATAAAACATGGTGCTTACTAGGACAATCGGTGAAATAGTTGAAATTACGTCTAATCAATCAGAATTTGAGATTTCTTGATCAGATTTCGAAGAATTAGAGTTAAATGAGGGTACGCGAATGAAACGGTTAATGTGAAAAGCAGCTGAACCTATATGCATAGGCTCAGCTGCTCTTTTTATTAATCGAGAAACCAATTCCTTGTTTGACCTGCCCGAGACTATGGCCTTCTCAAGCTTTAGCATATTATTTCCGAATAATGGGAAGATATAAATATCGCTTTTTCTGGGGAGGTTTATTCAGTGAAAAGGTTTAGGAAATGGATGCAGATGAAGCCCGAGTATCCAACTATACCGGAGAATTATCATTCTGAAGATGAAGAGAGCCCCAAGCTAACTTTGGATTTAGAGCAAAATGAATTGATTTTCAAACGTATTTTCAACAACAGCTCCGATATCGTATTTCGTAAAGCCGGAATGGCTGAACAAGCGCAATGGCTTGTCATATTCCTCGCAAGTTTAGTTGATGAACAGATGATTGACGAACATATATTGAAACCTTTGATTTCCAATACGACAAAACATAAAGAGTTAGATGCACAAGCAGAGGAGCTGGATGACCGGATGATCTCCGCAGCGTCAACGAGCTTGTCATCAAACGTCGCCGAGATTGTTCGCCATGTGCTAAAAGGTCACGCTATCGTTCTTACGAGAGCGGACAGCAATGCGATGATGGTTAAGGTTAATGGCCATAAACAGCGAAGCTTAGACGAACCTTCCTCTGAACCCGTTGTTCGCGGCCCGAGGGATGGATTTATCGAGAATATCTCTACGAATATAGGGTTAATACGGAGCAGAATTAAATCATCGAGGCTGAAAATGGAATCCGTTACGCTCGGTGAGCTTTCTCAAACGGAAGTCATCCTCACGTATATCGTGGGTATCGCTTCCGAATCACTTGTTGAGGAAGTTCGAAAAAGAGTATCCCGCATTGAAATCGACGGAATACTTGACTCAGCCTATATAGAAGAATTTATCGAGGATAATCCGTATTCTCCGTTTCCGCTCTTGCACAATACGGAGCGGCCCGATGTTGTAGCGGCAGAGCTATTGGAAGGGAAAGTAGCGATTCTTGTTGATACGAGCCCGTTTGTATTAGTTGCCCCTATGACCTTCTGGACCGGGCTTCAGGCAAGCGAGGATTATTACGTGCGCTGGCCGATCGCAACATTTGTACGTTGGATTCGATTGATTTTCACGATCATTGCGATATTTGCGCCTCCCCTGTACGTTGCGGTAACGACCTTCCATCAGGAAATGATTCCGACTAATCTCGTTTTAAGCCTCGCGTCCTCCAGAGAGGCTGTTCCGTTTCCGGCATTAATTGAAGCCCTGTTAATGGAAATCATATTTGAGGCATTGCGGGAGGCAGGGATCCGATTGCCGAAACAAATCGGCCAGGCAGTTAGCATCGTAGGTGCGTTGGTCATTGGACAGGCTGCCGTGGAAGCGGGAATCATATCTGCTCCAGTTGTCATCATCGTATCGATCACTGGTATTGCGGCATTCACGATTCCGCGTTACAGTTTTGCAAACGGAATTAGATTGCTCCGATTTCCGATGCTTTTTTTGGCGGGAACGCTTGGGCTTTATGGCATCGTGCTTGGGTTTTTGGGCATTCTGCTGCATGTTGCAATGCTTCGATCTTTTGGCGTTCCCTATTTTACGCCAATCGCACCGCTTACCCTCACGAGTTTGAAGGATGTCATTATCCGAGCGCCGATATGGGCTAGGACACGCCGTCCGCATGCGACGGCAATGAACAATTCGGTTCGTGAGCCGGCAGGCCAGAAACCAAGCCCATCCCAAGGGAAACAGCCGTCGGAGAACAATTAGGCATCTCGAAGTGTCGAAGAAAGGGACTTGAATATGAAACTATTTCTATGCCTCGGGCTATTATTCGCCGTATTGATCACAAGCGGCTGTTGGGACCGTACGGAAATCAACGATCTTGGTTTTATTTTGGGCGCGGCATTTGATTTATCCGATGAGGGGGAGTATTTATTATCGTTACAGATTGCCATCCCTTCTTCCGGTCGGGGCGGGATTGGGGGCGGAGGGAGCGGCCAGCAGGATACATTTTTTGTCTTATCGGCCGCTGGAAAGAATGCCAATGAGGCGTTTTATAAAATTCAAAATAAAAGCTCCCGCAAGTTGTTCACCGCTCATCGGAGCGTTATTTTTATAGGCGAATCGTTAGGTAGGCACGGGATTGATGATATTCTCGATGTTTTCAGTCACGATCCGCGTCAACGGTTGAAAACCTACATCATGATTGTAAAGGGCGGAAAAGGGCAGGACGTTCTCCTAACAAAATATCCTTTTGAACATGTGCCTACCGAAGCAGTAAAGGAGATGGAAATATCGGGAAGCGGCTTGGCCGTTACCTTGCGTGACTTTTTTATAGCAGCATCAAGCGATGGCATCAGCCCAGTAATGGGAGTCATAGCGCCTGAGAGCTTTTCGGAAGTCGCAAAAGGAAACAAAAATAAAATATTCAATTTATCCGGAACGGCTGTGTTTAAAGATTTGAAATTAATCGGTTTTCTAAACGATACGGAAACGAGCGGGTTGATGTGGGCTACGGACCGAATGAAGTTTGGCAGAATAAACGCCGATTTACCTGATAGCGGCGGAACGGTGGGAATCGTTTTGTCTCATGCAGAGCGAAAAATGACCTCAGAGGTAAGCGGGGATAAAATCAAGGTTAACATTCAACTGCAAGGGCAAGGAAGCTTTGTCGAAAATAATACCCGTTTGGATATTAGCCGGCCTCAAAATCTTCTGCTTGTACAGAATGCCTTGGAGAAATCGGTTGAGCAACAAATCACGAAGGCATTAACCAAGATCCAAAAGCGATACAAAGTAGACAGTGCGGGTTTCGGCCAAGAAATACACCGCAATAAGCCAAAACAGTGGAAAGCATTAAAGGATCAATGGGATAGCAAGTATCCCGAGGTCGATATTTCGGTCGGTGTTAAGCTGAGTATTAACGGAGCCGGGATGGCAGGTCCTCCCCTGCAATTGAAAGAAAAGGAGACCATAAAATGATCATATATATAGTGGGATATGTGCTTTTTTTGGCGGTATGGGCTGTTGTTAGAATACAAGCTTTATCGAGTAAGGAAAAACACAAAGAAGCAGCGGTTTACGGTAGTTTAATGGGCGTATCCGCTATATTGGGTTCTTTGCTAATCGCACGAATAAATCTGCCAAGCTTTACGGTACCGGCCAAAATGATATTGGAGCCCATCGGGAAAATGCTATTAAAGCAGTGATTTACGCGTTTTTCTTTTTAAAGTATCAATCATTAGAAGCGACAACGGCAATAGGCTTTGGTTAAAAAACGCCAAGAGCGGGAAAGTAAATGCGAGATAGTTCAAAAGCTCCGACGCGTTCTTGAATATCCATGCCGACCCGATGAGCGACAACACCGACATTGGAAAAACGATATCTCGATAGTTTCGGATTCCGAAAAGCTGGCTGACGCATAAGCATAAAATAAACAACGATACCGCTACCTTTACGAAACATCCCATTACCCAAATAGAAACAGCGAGTGCCTCCAGACGTTCAAAGGAGCCAGCAATCCCGATATATTGGATCACGCTTAAGAAGGAATAGGTCAGTTTGCCCGTTAACGGGCCGAGGACCGTGATGGTAAGCATAATGACGGTGATAATAAGCACGGAAATACCGGCAAGCGCAATTAACGAAGCTTTGCGTGCCTTTTTAGGCTGATTCAAATAAGGGAGGAGCCATCCAAGTATAAATAGCTGATTCATAAATCCGCCTGCTGGACTCACTGAACCTTGCAAAACGGGGATGATGCCATCTCCTAAAATAGGCTTTAGCTGGTTGGCGTCCCCTTGCACGGCCGACAGAACTAATAAAGGGATCAAAAAAAACAGGATGATGATGGTGAGAAATTCATTGCATCTCGCGATAACCTCAATCCCCGCAATAACGGCAATGCAGCATAAAATCAAGAACGTCAGACTCGCTACGATCGGAGGGCTTTTTGGCAATAAAAGCGTGTTAATAAATCCAGAATGCTGCATGATAATCGTTGAAATCGATACAAACCAATAATAAATGTAGTTGATTCCTAGTAATCTGCCTAACCACTTACCGACGATTTTGGATCCATATTGCGTGATCGTCAATCCGGGATAACGATTCGAGAGCGTAATCATCACATAAATACTTAGCAAGCCCGTCAGGGATGCAGGTATAATCGATATCCATGCGTTTTGTTTGCCGAACATCACCATAATCCCGGGAACCGTTAAAATAATCGTGGAAATAACAAACGTGATTAGTAAAAAGCCAAGCTGGGTTCCCGTAATTTTCTCTGTTTCTTGCATCTTCACACACTCTCTCCTTGCCTCATAGAGGTTGTTCCAAGTATTTACTTTCCGGTATTCATATATACGTTAATTGAAAAGGAGAGAACAGCGACCGCTGCTCTCTCCTTTTTTCACGCCTTCTTCCACTTCCTTGGCTTAGCTGATTATCCCGCATGCTATGCGGTTGCCTGAATTTCCCGAAGGATCGGTCGTATAGTCATCGGCTTTCTCGTGAATGATGAGCGCCGTTCCGCCTTCCTTTAGCAGGGAGTTTGGTTTGTCTTTCAGCAGCGTAACGTCGGCGCTGGCGATGTCGGCAATGACTTTGCCATTTGCGCCTACCTCAATATTCGGAAGATCTCCGTTGTGATAGCCTTTAGGGTTGTTGAAGCCATGCTGCTTGCCGCCGGGATTGAAATGATCGCCTGCCGATTTGAAGTCAGGCGTATCGCATTTGCCGGCACTATGAAAGTGCACGCCGTGTTTGCCGGGGGAGAGCCTCTCTGCTTCGATATGTACGAACACTTTATCCGCCTTTTGTACGAGCTGGGCCGATCCGATCTGCTTACCTTCACCATTGATGATCGGGATCAGCAGGGCAGTTGGCTCGGAGTTGGACATAGCCGCAGCACCGGCAGCCTGCGTGAGAAGCAGCAAACAAACAATCATGATGATTTTTTTCATCTTATCCTCCTAGTTTATGACAATCTGGGGATAGGATGCGCAGACTTCATTCTTTTATGCATAAAAAGGAAAAAAATATAGGTCATAGACATCTGAGTATCATCCGATAGACGCGTTACATCTCTTGGATCGGCGAAGGGATTAGATCTGTTTAAGTCTATGAATAGGCGTAAACAGTGACTTGAATATTGATCATTGATCTGGAACGCGCATGTCTTTAATGTGAGGGGAGCAGCAAGAATGCTCATCGAGATTGAAATGAAAGCGGTTGCAAGCGTGGTTTTATTTCAATAAAAAGGGGGTGAATCATTTCGGTTGCTGCCGATTGAACGGGGTCCAATAAACGTATTGAAAAGGAGAGAATAACAAATGAATGCTCGAATCGGTATTCGAAAGAGCCAGAAGGGGCTGGCAGTGCTTATCGCTGCTGTCTTGCTGTTGACGATGATATTTCCAATCGCAGCGCAGAAGGTCGGAGCTGCCGCCGGTGAGCTCCCCGTCGTCATCCATGCCACATGGAATGTCGCACCGGGAGACGTAGTCGGGATATATGGAGGACAGTTAAACGATTCCGCGACCGAAGTAAAAGCATTGCCTCTTAGCTTGGGGCTTCCGATCGATCCAAGCAACGCAACGGTTCAGCTTCAAGTGGTTAAAGCAGAGGACCAGCTCATACAAGCCGTAATGCCCGATTCTGCACCGGCAGATGCATATGCCGTATGGGTTGTCACAGCGGAAGGAAGCAGCGAACCGTTCTGGTTCAATCGTGCGGAGCCTTTCTGGATTTCGGATACGACAGCATATGAAGGACAAGCCGTTCGGTTGTTTGGGCGCAACTTCGCGGATCCCGCAAGCGGCACTTCTTCCGGAACTGCGGTGGTTCTTATCAACAAGGCCGATGCAACAAGGCATGCGGCGACAGTGAATACGGCCGACGCCTACACAGCAGACTTCACCATTCCATCGACTGCGACGGCAGGCGAGTATCAGGTTGAAGTGTCGAACGGCGCAGGGGGAGCAGCAAGCAGAGCCGTTCTGGAGAACGACCAGTCATTGACCGTCATCGCGTCCAACGCGAGTGCGGCTTCGCTCTCTTCCAGCTTAGGGCTGTCCGTGCATTGGCTGACGGAAATTCCGCATACGCAGCAATATGATGTTACGGCCTTCGGAGCTGTGGGAGATGGAGTGATCGATGATACGGCTGCCATTCAAGCGGCTCTTGACGAAGCCGATGCGGACGGTGGAGGAATCGTTTATTTGCCTGCGGGCACCTACTCCTTCTCATCGCTCTCGCTGCCTAGCCGTACGATTCTAGCAGGCGCAGGAAAAGAATCGACGGAGCTCGTATATAACGGGCTAGCCGTTCCGAATTATCCGCGTTCGATTCTTCCTAGAGAGTCGTTTACCGTTCGGACTTACGGCGAAGCCGAAAAGCTCATTTTCAGCGACGGCAGCTTCTCCGGCGTAGCGAATCTGGGAATTACGAGCGATATTATTCGCCCAGAGACGGATACGCGTCGAAGAATTCACGGCTATGTCGTACCGATTGCGTTTCTCGGAATCGCTAGAGGCGGACATGATGCGTACGGAAGCGAGCCTATTCCAAGCAATTCAGCTGGATATTTGGTCAAAAACGTGCATGTCGAGATCGCGGACGGCTCGGGAGTAGCCGTGTACAGCAAAGGAATAACCGTAATCGAGGACTCGGAGTTTCAAGTTACGCATGGCGGTCTAGAATCCGATAATAAGCTGATTCGTTATCGCGGCAACGAGGTTAGCAATATGATGCGCCCGGGGACGCATATAGGGGAAGGGCGCGCCTGGTATGAAGGAAATAAGTTAACTGGAATCGATTATGAGACGTACGTGCCGGAAGTAGGCTTCCGGTTCAACGAATCAAGCGGGGCGATTGAGCATCGTTATGGCGATTTCCCGCAAGCAGAAAGCTATGTAGCAGGCAACCATACGGAAGGCGTATTCGGCTCTGCTACGGGCAATGAAGGGGAGGGTCTGCTGTGGCAGGGGCAGGCACGGCTGAAATACAGCAAGGCGACCGCTGCCGGCGAGCAGACGCTAACCGACACGGCAGCCGTGTTCACCTCTGCTTACGTAGGCAAGGAAATTACAATTACAAGCGGAAAGGGACTCGGACAACACAGAAAGATAACGGCTTTTACCGTAAACGAGCTCCAGGTTGACCGCGAGTGGGACATCGTCCCCGATTCATCCAGCGCGTACACGGTTGATGTGGCTGCAGCCACCCATAATATCGTCATTGATAACGTACTGGAGGGACAGACGAACAAAGGCGGCATTATGTTCTATACCAAGGATTACGACAACATTATCGAAGGAAATACGCTAACCCATTCGGGAGGCATCTGGCTGGCAGCGAATCAAGAAAATAATGGGCTGCGAGCAGACTACT
Source organism: Paenibacillus sp. J22R232 (assembly GCF_056269165.1). Lineage (NCBI taxonomy): Bacteria > Bacillati > Bacillota > Bacilli > Caryophanales > Paenibacillaceae > Paenibacillus > Paenibacillus sp. J22R232. Next base: position 152,049 of record NZ_JBWDNK010000010.1, read on the forward strand.
CCTACTTTACGCTGGTCAAAAACAATACGCTGAGCGGAAGCTCAAAACCCGGCCATGGACAAGGGAATACGCTCGCGATCGGTCCTGGAGTAGATGGAGGAATTGTTGCAAAGCCGGATCCGGCCTTGCCATCGGTAGGCATCTATGGAAACGAGATTCGCGGCAATACGCTTACTTCCATCGGGAAGGATACCCCTTACAGCGGTACTTTTCAAGAAAGCTATGTGACGCGAAGCGGTATTGTCGTCTCGACGCCCGGGCAGATCAGCTATCCAATGGCGTTAGGTATGATCGTGGAAGGCAATCAGGTCCGCGATGCTTATGCAGGCGTGCATTTGGCTAATAGCTCCTATCACACGCTGCTGGCTGAAAATGATTTTAGCGGGAACGGCACTCTGTTTGCCGATAGCGGGAGCGTCGGCACGCAGCTATGGAACGGTTCACAGCTTGTTCCTTACATGCCGCTCGGTCAAGCCAATCAGCAATTGGACGGTTCGGTGCGCATAGTTTGGACCGCCGTTCCGCTCGCAGCCTCGTATACCGTAGCGCGCTCCGTCTATAAAGAAGGGCCTTTCACCGAATTGGCAACCGTTACCGGAAGCGTGTACGTGGATCATGCAGCCGGAGGAACTCCCTATTTCTATAGGCTGACAGCCAAGGATGCAGCCAATGCGGAAGGCGCTTCGAATCTGCTTCAGGCCAAGCTTCGGCTTGCTCAGCAAGGGGCGTTTGATACGACCGGCCGCTCGTTCCAGCTTGTTGTCCGGGATGGTATCGCATATGTTGCGGACCGAGACAGCTTGAAGGTACTGGACGTTACTGATCCTGCGAACATACAGCCACTCAGCAATCTTGTTCTCGGCGGAGCAGCGATGGATTTGTTCCTCGAGGGAGACCGTTTGTATGCGACAGACAGCGGAATGCTCTATGTTATCGACGTATCTGATCCGGAGCAGCCGGTCGTGATTGGCAGTAAATCGGTTCAAAACGCAGGTGATCTAACCGTTGCGAATGGATTAGCCTTCGTAGCCAGAGGCACGAGCGGACTCGCCATCTATAATGTTTCTGTCCCGTCTGCCATCGTACAGGTGAAGCAGATTAGCAGCATCGGGAACATAGCAGGCGTCCATATAACAGGAAACTATGCATATGCCGCAGCGTCCTCTGCTGGTGTTCATGTTATTGATATAACGAATCCGTCGGCGGCTTCTGTCGTGGGGACCTATTCTTCGGTCATTTCCGCTAGAAATGTAATAGTCAGCGGCGATTATGCTTATGTAGCCGATTCGCTCAATACGGGCACAGGGGGATTATTAATCCTTGACGTAAGTACGCCGAATGCGCCTGCTTTCGTCAGCCGTCTAAACACGGAATCAGCCTCTGTGGACGTTGCGCTGCTTGGTAGCTATGCATTCGTAGGCGGTTACCTCAATAAGATGATGGTAGCGAATGTGCAGAACCCGGCCGCACCTGCATGGACAGGCGAAATAACGACGCCTAACAACAGCGTGTTCGATACCGTCATTGATAACGGACTCATTTACATGGCCAACAGCAATAACGGGGTTAAAATATTTGCCGTGGAATAGTTCTGCGTCCTAACTATTAGAAACGAGAGCTCCCGGGATTCCATTCCTCGGGAGCTCTTTGCAATCCCTTGAAACGCAAGCCGCTAGCTGTTTTTCAAGAATTAATCATCGATTTATCATGCTGTATCCTGTATACTTTCCGATGATTGGAGGAGGAAAGCGAATGCAAACAATTCAACAGCTTTGGACCGAAAAAATATGGCGCTTGCGCATGGTTACGGTGCTGCTCGCGTTATCCATTCTCCCCGTTCTCGGATTTGGCACGTTCGTTTATTTTATGGGAGCCGATATAGTCAAATCGGAAACCCATCGCTCTTCCTTTACCGTAATGACCCAGATGAGCAAGCAAATGGACGCGGCGCTCGATCAAATTGAGCAGTTTACGACCCAGCTTGCGATGCAGACGAACTTAATTAACTTAACGAAAATAAAACAGTCTCCGGGACTAGGTACGCTAATTACCAGCAATGATTTAAGAAACGATCTCAATGCTTTTGTCGGATCTGTTGAAGGCATAGATTCCGTTGATTTTTACCACTTTGACCAAGAACTCATCATTTCCTCAAGAGGCATATTTTCGCTGGATAACGGCTATTACAAAGATTTGTCATGGATGCCGGACATTCATCAGGCAGAAGCAAGCAAGCTCCAAAGCTTCTGGATCGCGCCCCGCAACGCTGAAGGAATAGACAAGCAGCAGAGCAAGGTCATCACGCATGCACGGCTGCTGCCTATTCTTTATTCCGACGCGAAAGCTGCCTTGCTCGTCAACCTGAAGCTGGATTATGTGCGCAGCTTAATCGGTCCGATGCCAACGGATTCCGCGGGCTCGATTCTGGTATTCAACGCGCAGCAGGAGGTTATTGTGCAGGAAGGCAGCATGGGGCTGGAAGACGAATACCGCGAGAAGCTCGCCTCGCTGATCCGGGAGAAGCAGGAGACGGGCGACGACGGCTGGGACAAGAAAACCTACCGTCTGTTCGAGCCTGAGCAATTCGTCACATTCAAGAAATCGCAGAGCAACAATTGGGTGTATGCAATGTTGATACCGGTTGATTCTGTTAGTCAAAGCACGCTTCTGCTTAAACGAATTATTATCATCAGCACGGTTGTACTTTCTTTGCTTGCGCTCATTACGGCGTATTTCAGCTTCTCGAAGCTGCAAACGGGCGTTCAGCGGCTGCTGCGTTTGTTTGACTCGGGTACTCCCGGCGACAAGAGGAATTCAGCGCCGCAGCAGCATGATTACTCGGGACAAGTCCAATACATAGCAGACAATATTACGCATCTTATGAATGAAGTCGTAGAGGTGCGTGCTTCATGGAAGGAGCAGCTGCCGCTGCTGCGGGCCCATTATTTGCTGTCTGCCATCGTAGGCAATATGAGCTCGCTCGATAAGCTGGTCGAGCGATACAACAAGGAGTTTGAGCTGTTTCAGTCACCGCTGTTTGCCGTACACATCGTCGAGATGGATGCCGGCGGCAGCGATGCCAGATTCTCGGACGGAGACGCTCCCTTATTCCTGTTCGCGGTTTCCAATATCATTAATGAGCTGTTTGAGCAGAAATCCCGCGTGGAGACCGTCATTACCCATGACCATGTCATCGTTATTTTCAATTTGCCAGCCGATGCCGGGGAAGCGTTCGTGGATGAGGCAGCCGAGCAAATTCGGAAGGAGATCAAGCGATATACGCGCCATACGGTCACGATCGGAACGGGAAGCTGCGTCGATCAATTCAGGGAGCTGTCCGTCTCTTATCATGAAGCGCTGCGAGCATTGCGGTTGAACTGGCTAAAGCTCGGCGACAAGGTGCTGTCAGGCGGAGCAGGAGGCATTCAGACGAACAAGCTGGTCAGCTATCCTTCTTTTGCGGAGGAGGAGCTGCTTGAACACATCCGTAAAGGCGACCGAGCCGGCGTTCCCGCTGCGCTGCACCGTTTCACGGCAGAGCTTTCCAAGCATTCGCTCGCTTTTCATATGACGAAAACCTATTATTTGCAGCTGCTCGTAGCCATGATACGGCTCGCGCAGGAATACGAGGAGGATCTCGGCCTCGTCTTTCATGGAACGAACCCGTATGATGCTTTCTTTAAGCTGGCCGACCAAAGCAGAATGCTCGACTGGTTCGGGCAATCGATCGTTCCGCCGATAATTCAGCTGATCCACTCCTCCAAAAAACAACGGAAAGAGGAGGTTGTTGGCAAAACCTTCCGAATGGTAGAAGAACGATACGCTCAGGATCTCTCCCTGCAGCTGCTTGCCGAGGAGCTGCAGATGAATCCTTCCTACGTGAGTCTTATCTTTAAAGAAGAGACAGGCGACACATTCATTAATTACGTAACGAAATACAGAGTAGGCAAAGCAAAGGAAATGCTGGCGGCAACGGAGCTGACGGTAACGCAGATAGCGAAGGAAGTCGGATATGCGAATGCGCAGCATCTGATCCGCGTATTCAAGAAGCTGGAGGGCTGCACGCCAGGCGAATACCGTTCTTCCGCGCCGCAGTAAGCGGAAACCAACCTTCAAAACCTGATTATTGAACTGGAATGCGCTTCATTCTACGATGGGCTTACCGAATCGAAGCTAACCGAGCACATGCTTGGCTTGCCGAGTCGCAACTAACCCAACACGGAAGAAGGAGTGGTAAAATGCCGCAGCCGGCAGCCGCCTTGCACGACCACCGTGAAGCTTCCACAGCAAGCCGATTATGGCGGTCGTATAAGCTGCACAAAAGTTTGATTTTCATGTTTTTGCCCGGTTTCTTATTATTTGTCCTGTTTCATTACGTACCCTTGTACGGCCTTCTTATCGCATTCAAAAATTATCAGCTGCTTGAAGGGGTTTGGGCTAGCCCTTGGGCCGGCCTCGATCATTTCAGCCGATTGTTTACCGGCCCTGGTTTTATGGAAGCGCTTAGAAACACCGTTATTATCTCATTGCTGAAGCTGGTCATCGTGTTTCCGGCTCCGATCGTATTAGCTCTGCTGCTCAATGAAGTGCGGGTGCTGTTTTTTCGCAAATTGATCCAAACGGTTTCCTATCTGCCGCATTTTTTCTCGTGGGTTATTCTCAGCGGAATCTTGTTCGCTTTCCTGAGCATGGACGGCGGCTTTAATCAGCTTCTGAGGCTGGTTGGCCTCGAGCCAGTCAGTTGGCTGCTTTACCCCAAATATTTTTATGGCATTATCGTCGCATCAGACGTTTGGCAAAGCATCGGCTGGGGATCGATCGTGTATTTCGCAGCACTGTCTGCGATTGATCCGACCTTGTATGATGCGGGCGTTGTAGACGGAGCAAGCCGCTGGCAGCGGATATGGTATATTACCGTCCCTTCCATTATGCCGACGGTCATAATTATGTTCCTGCTTGGAATTGGCGGTTTTCTATCCGTCGGCTTCGATCAAATCTACAACCTGATGACGCCGACGACCGCGCATGTCGCGGAAATTCTCGATACGTACGTGCTGCGAAGATTGTTAAGCCTTGATTATTCGCTCGGTACGGCAGCGGGCATTTTCAAATCCTTCGTAGGCCTTGCCTTGGTACTGATTGGAAACGCACTCGTGAAAGCCTATGACAAAGACCAAGGATTATGGTGAGGAGGTGTCCCGTTGATTAAAGCAAGCAAAGGTGAGAAAGCGTTCGACGTACTCAACATCATAGTATTGCTGCTGCTTGGGCTATGCACGCTGTATCCGTTCATGTACGTGCTGACGATCTCGCTTAGCACACCGGCGGAAGCAGCCCGCGAGTCGCTGCATTTCATTCCTAGAGCACCGACCTTCGAGGCCTATTCCAAAATATTCGAGCATCCGATGCTATGGGACGCTTACGGGAACACGATCGTCCGGACGTTTATTGGCGTCGTGCTCGTTATCGTCGTCCTGTCGACGGTTGCCTATCCGTTATCCCGCAGAACGTTTCCGCATCGCAAATTTATTACCTTTTTATTCGTGTTCAGCATGTTGTTCAGCGGCGGTTTAATTCCGACTTACCTGCTGATCAAGCAGCTTTACCTGATCGATACCGTATGGTCGCTTGTGCTGCCTGGGGCGGTGAGCGCTTTCAATGTCATTATTTTGCGCAATTTCTTCGAGGCGGTGCCAATGGAAATCATTGAATCGGCGAGGATGGACGGTGCCCGCGAAATGACGATTTTTATGCGGATCATGCTGCCATTGTCCGTACCGGTATTGGCGGTTCTCTCGCTTTGGACGGCGGTCGGCCACTGGAACGCTTGGTTCGATGCTTTGATCTACATTAACGATCCGGCGAAGCAGGTACTGCAGCTTTTCCTGCGCAGAACGGTACTGGAGAACGCCAGCCTAACGCCTGGCGAGGGACTGCTCGACCCATCCCACTACACGCCTGAAACGCTGAAGGCCGCGACGATTATGATCGTGTCTCTGCCTATCTTGTTTGTCTACCCGTTCGTTCAGCGTTTTTTTGTAAAAGGCATCATGCTTGGTTCGGTGAAAGGCTAAGGCAAATCAGGCGCTGCCGGTATGGCGCGTGCTGCGTGCTTACAGCAGTAAAACGAAAACATAGGAGGGTTTACTGAATGACGAAAAAGGGGAACGCCATAAAAAAATGGGGCTCGCTTAGTGTCGCTGCCATGCTCTTGGTGACTGCGCTTGGCGCTTGCTCGGGAGCAAACGATAAACCGGCGAGCTCGCCGGATGGCAATACTGCAGAAACAGGAGCCAAAAACGGAAATGGGAACGTTGCCGCGGAACCGATGACGATCAGCTGGATGCCGCTGCCCGGCAACCTCGTTGCGGATTCATATGCGCAGCAATATATTGAAAAAAAATTTAATATCACGATTAAGCCGTATTTGAATCCGCAGGACGGATACATGGACAAACAGCGGATTCTATTGGGCTCGGGAGACATCCCGGACGTGTTCTACGTACCGGATCCTCAGGATATTAATCGCTATGCCGCGCAGGGCCTCATTGCAGAGGTGCCGAAGGAACTGATCGAGCAGCATGCGCCGGACTCCTTTAAGGTGCTTAACGATTTCGCGCCGCAGACCTGGTATTATTCCAACTACAACGGCAAGAATTACGGGCTTCCGACGGTTTATTATACGGGCCAGTTCAATTCCAAGCAGATTTGGCGCGACGATTTGCTCAAAAAAGCAGGAGTGGAGACGATTCCGACCACGCTTGAGGAATATGAGGCCGCTTTTGAAAAATTAAAGGCAATCGGCGTGTACGGCATGACCTCTTACGGTAATTCGGATTACAATCAATTCCACTCGATTTTCGGTGCGTTCGGCGTGATGCCGATCCAGTGGATGGTCAAGGATGGCCATGTCGTGAATGGGGCCATTCAGCCGGAAGCGAAGGAAGCGCTCGCGCTGCTGGCGGATTGGTTCAAGAAAGGCTATATCGATCCTGAGTTCGTGACAGGCAAAGAGCTGGACATCAAATTCGCGAACGGCAAAGTTGCCTTTTTCGATTCAGGCGGCACGAATGCACTCGACGAAAGCAATCCAAACAGCATGCTGAGCAAAATCAAACAAATTAACCCGGAGGGCAGCGTAGCGTTCGGCGAACTTCCAAAGGGCCCTGGAGGACAGTATGGCTGGGCGTGGGGAACGGGCGGACATATATGGGCATTCGGCAAGCAGCTTCAGGACCAGCCTGAGAAAATGGCCAAAATTTTGGAAATCATGAACGCTATTCATAACGACGAAGAAACGTTTTTGGCTTTGGCGTGGGGCGAGGAGGGCAAGCATTGGTCTTACAACGATCCGGCTGCCGGACTCGCTAGCGGTATCAAACGGCTTGCTCCGTTCGATGATACCGCGAAGCTGCAGGCAGAAGGCCTCCGGGATGCAGGAATGACCACCGCATTCGGGAACCAAGGCAATCCGTCTTTGTACGAGAAGCTGGCAAGCAAAAAGGATTTGGACCTGCTAAAGCTGTACTCGGTGCCGAAAACCGATGTATTCGGCAAATCGGGCGTGCTTCCTTCCTCCGGCGATTATTGGGGAGATCTCAGCAAGCTGAAGGTAGAGTCGTATACGGCGATTATATTTGGCAATAAGCCTGTTTCTTATTTCGATGAGTTTGTTAAGCAATGGAATGATTTGGGCGGCGAGCAGCTTGAGAAGGAAGCCAACGAGCTTTATGCGCAAATGCAGAAATAACGAATAGCAGCATAGAAGCAGGCCCGGTGCTGCAAGAATCGGGTCTGCTTGCTGCTTGAGAGGAGCAGCGGAATGGGCAGCATACGAATCATGTTGGAGGACCAGCTTGGCCATTCAAACTATCATTGGCCGCTTACGCTTCTGCGTTATCCGGTGACATTTCCGCAGGGAGAGGCACATGAGCATAGCTTGCGGCTTTGGGAGAGAACAGGCGGAATTGCTGAGGATATCGGATTCCAGCTTACGGAAACGGTTGTGCGCGATGGATATATGGAGGCAGCGACTTTATGCTTTTACGCGGATTTGCCATCTGGGAGCAAACGTGAGTTTTACGTTGATTATGCGAAGGCGCCGATAGTGAAACCGTCCATTCGCAGCATGGCTGTCGCTAGGGATGAGACGGGATTTGAAGTGAATGGCGATATGTTGAAGCTGACCATATTCGGCAACGGCGGAAGCGAATACGGCAATGTAGCCGATAGCAGGCGCGGAGCACGGCTGTTCGTTATGCAGCGATCTGCGGCATCTGCTGATGAGCCAGAGTATGGCGAAGGTTTTCTTGAGGCGGCAGATGGGACGGCCGTATCCATCCATATCGCATGCCTTGCGGAGGGACCGCTGTTCGCGGAGTTCGAGTTTACATGCGGCTGGAAGGACGGCCGCTGCTATAAGCTGCGCATGCTCATACATGGCAGGCTGCCGATGGTTGAGCTGCGGGAAGAGCTCACGGCATTTGGGGAAGCGTGCTTAGGTGACCGGCTGCAAATACGCTGGTCGATTGGCGTGCTTCGGCAGCGCTATTCTCCCAATCGCGAGGAAGAGGCTATTGACGGCTATTTAAGCGCGGATGGGAGCTTCCCCGCCGTACTGCTCCCGTACCGAAACTGGAATTCATGGTGGCATGAGAAAACACTCGCTTTTGCTTCGGACACCGCAACGGTAGGCCTTTTCGTATGGGATGCGGGAGAGTGGGATGATGGGCAATATGCGCTCTGGGGCTCAACGACAGCGACGGCAATCAGCTTGAAGGCGGAGGAGAGCGGCAAGCAGGCGGCTTGCGTGTGCACGTATCCGCTTGCCGGCAAACGTCGTCAAACCGCGCTGGTTTTGTCCGGAAGCGAGGAGCTTGGGGATAGGCGGATAAGACAGATTGAGAGGCTCCGTGTTTGGTACTCCCTGCTGCATTTGGACAAAGTGAAGGATTGGGTACTGCAATGGGAGGAGCCGCAGGCGGATTACCCCCGCTTGTTCACAGAGGAGCCGTCATTCCCGGCTTCGGCGCAGCGGATGGAGCAGCTTGTATATCGTGATTCCCATAACATGAATCAGGTGGAGCGAATCAATCCGGTGAGCGCACGGGAGTTTTTCGACTGGGTGCCTCTGTTTGATCTGAGCGCGCCGTTAATGACGGCGGATGCGTTCAACCGGTTGAAGGCAGCTAGCGCGTTCATGGCCTATGTGCATGAGGACGAGAATGTGATGCCGATTCGCCATATGCTGGCTGGGCACCCGAATTTTCTCGCTGATGTCACCGCCGTTCATGGAATGATGGCGGCATTGTTCCCGCAGCATCCGCATGCACCGCGCTGGCGTACCCGATTTGAGCGGGCATCCGCCTTGAACATGAAATATCATATTCGCCCAGCCGTTTCTGCTTTCGGTACAAAAGGAGGACGGTGGACGGAAAACTTGGGCTGTTATACATGGGCGGCATGGAAGCCGATGCTCAAGACGGCTTATTTGCTCAGCCAAAAGGATGACAATCCGCTGCTGTATCCGCGCTTGCGAGAGCTGGGGGAATGGCTGCTGCATGCGGTAAGCGCGCCCGTTAACGGCAAGCGGACGTATCCGCCGCAGGGTGCGCATTCGAGGCTGAAAGGCATTCCCTATTTGGTACGCGCCCTTGGGCAAGCATTAATGAACGATGATCCGCTGCTCGGGGAGCAGCTTCTGCATATTACACAAGATGAAGGGGCGGCTTTCGAGCCGAAGCCGAACGAGGCCGTTTGGCGCCAAATGCTCCGAGGCAGCTGGAGCGGGAATCCGGGCATCAAGCCGAAGCTGGCCACGGCCAGCTTCACCGGCTACGGCATCGTGCATCGTGCTGCCGTTCACACGCTTAACGAGCTATCGGTTCATTTGCAGCAATTGGATCAAGGGCCTAACTACCGCTGGGGAAGGGCAGCAGAGGGCGGGAATGGCGTTGTCTACTATTATGCAGCCGAAAAGCGCTACAGCTGGAACGGACCGGAGGATGTCGGCGATTTGAACCGGGGAGACGCGGAGGCCTGCACAAGCTTTGCGGTGGTCGCCAACCGCCATTTCCGCGGCATTGGGCCAAACGAGCTGACAGAGCCGGTGTATGATTTTGGCTTTGCCCAGCATTCCATTATCAGAGCCGAGCGTGCAGAACATCGTCCATACCGTTCCCGCAGCTTGACGGTATCGGGCAGCGACTACATCATGCTATATGACGAGGTGGCGGATCGGCAGACGAAGGGCAGGTTCGCTTGGTTCGTTCATGAAGACGATGACTTTCCTAATATCCGGCAGCTTGTACCGGGTGTTCCTTACAGGGAAGCGGGCTTAGGAATCCCTAGCGACAGCTCGCCCGATTACGATCATCCGCCAGCTCCAGCCAAGGGGCGATATTATGATGGAAACGGCCATTTCTTAACCTTGGTTAGTCACAAGGGAAGCGAGGAGCTGCAGGTAGAGAATGCGGATTTCGGAGCAGTCGTGCGAGTAGGCGGTCGTACCGATTATGTGTTTCGTCAGGCTGGAACGATTGGTCATCAAGATCATGATATTGGGTTTGCGGGGAAGTCTGGCATCATACGCCGCTGCGAAGAAAGCGACAGGACGGAGCTAGCTATATTTGCCGGTGAGTCTATCCGCTATAAGAAGATTGCTGCCGTTATAACGCCGGTTGAAAGCACTGAATTGCCGAAGACGGCAGCGTTTGCGATGACAGTCGAGAAAAACCGTATCTTCGGCGAGTGGCAGGCTGAACAGCCTTGTGTCGTTGCGCTGAAGGTTGGAGAGCTATACGCCGACGATCATAGCTATGCACTTTACGTTGATGGTGCTGAGGTTTTTGCTCCTGCCACAATCGGTGACGAGCTCGTGCTTGCCATGAGGGCAGGGCATCATTATTTTGAATGGACAAACGGCCTGCCCGTGCCCGGAAGCATACAGATCACATCGGCAACGGCCTTGCAGGATGGAATCCGTCTTGAGTGGCAGCAAGCTGCTTCGGCGGAATGGTACGTCTTGGAGCTTGCTTGCTTGGATCATGAGGCTCGGAGCGAAACGGTCGTGAAGGATGGCTCGGCAATGACGGTAACCGGCATAGCGGCAGGTTCAAAATATACGGCAAGGGTGCGCGCATGCAACAAGGAGCATGAGGGTGCTTGGAGCGAGGAATATCCGGTATATGGCACGGACCTTCCTCCAGCTGCGCCGGAGGGTTTACGTATTGTTCGCTCGAAGCGGGGCTACGGGCTCAGCTGGGGGCAGGTTCTCGGAGCGGGTTTTTACTTGTTATACCGCAAGCAAGCAGGCGAGAGGCATTTCGAGCTTGTTTATGAAGGACCGGCTTTGGCTTACTTGGATGACTCTGTTTCGCTAGCGCACATTTATGAATACAGCGTTGCTGCGGGTAACGGCATCGGAATGAGCAAACGATCTTCTATTCGAAGCACGGAAAATGGCGGACTTATCGATTGGGATACGCGTCCGAATGAAGGATTTCGCCGCGACCCTCGCAATCACGAATATGGCTTTTCAGGCTATGATCCAATGCTTCAGGACGGGCTCGCAGTACTCGATCCTTATCCGCAATAATTGATGGCTTGAAAGCAAAACGGGTGGGAGTGATTGGCATGGCGACTATGCATGGGAACCTTCAGCATGAGGTTTTGCCCTATGCTGAAATAAACGGTCAGGCGCTTCGCCTCTTAATCGTGAAGCCGAGAGGCTGGCATGCCGGGGAGGAGAGAACAGCAATCATATGGATTCATGGCGGGGGCTGGGAACGCGGGGAGCCGGAGCTCTTTCTGCCCCATTGCCGCTATTATGCCGAGCGGGGAGCGGTTGCATTCAGCGTTCAATATCGCCTGCTGCAGCAGGCACCAACAGCAGGCGAATTAAAGGCGGGCGCAACTACGATTGAAACCTGCGTGGAAGATTGCAGGGCTGCCATCCGGTATATTCGCAAGCATGCTGCGGAACTCGGGATACATGCGGATCGGATCGTGGCGGCCGGCGATTCTGCGGGAGGTTATCTCGCGGCTTGTCTCGGTTTGGCCAATGACTTGAAGGAACCGCTCGGAGAAGCAAAGCCTTCATCCCAGGTTAACCTAGTCGTCAACTGCAACGGCATTGTCGATCTTACCCGGAAGTGGAAATCTTACGTTCCAGTGCAACAAACCGCAGGAGAGAAGGACATAGTGAGCGAGCAGGATCGTTGGCTGAAGCATCATGAATACGCGAAAAGGCTGTCCCCCCTTTACCGAGTCTCCAACGGCCAGCCGCCGATGCTGATCCTGCATGGGCTACTGGACGTTACCGTCATGCCCGAGGACGCCGTTCATTACTGCGATGCTTACCAAAAAGCGGGAAACACGGCATCGCTGAAATTATTTCCTGGCCTTCGCCATGCCTTTATTGTATACGGATATTCCGCAGCGGATGAGGAAGTGGAAGCCGCGCTTGCCGAAATAGATCGTTTTCTTGTTGCCAACCGATTAATGACTGCTTTGACCAATAATAATCAGAGGTAAAGAGAGGTGCATGACGGATGTCGCGCAGCTGGGAATGGATAACGAACCGCGTCGCGGGGGAAACGATGAGAATGCCGCTGTCCGAATGGAATTGGAGCGAAGGCGTCGCATTGTACGGATTAATGACAGTGTGGAAACGGGATAAGCAGGAGGAGCATATCATCCGTTTTATAAGAAGCTGGCTCGATAGGCACCTGCATAACGGACAAATCCCGAACACGATTAATGCGACTGCCCCATGCTTCGCGTTGCTCGAGCTATATGGGCTCACCGGCAATGAGGATGAAGCAAGGATTGTTAATGGACGCGTGGACTATCTGCTTCATGACGCGTTGCGCCTTCGAAACGGGGCTTTTGAGCATACGCTTTTGGAAACGGAATTCGGGGGACAGATGTGGGTAGATACGTTGTTCATGGCGGGGTTATTTCTTGTAAAAGCAGGGATCGTGCTAGGCAGGCAGGAGGCTGTCGAGGAGGGGCTGCGGCAGTATGTCCTCCATGTAGAAAAGCTGCAAGCAGGAAACGGCCTGTTCTTCCATGGGTGGGATGAGCATGCGGACCGCAATATCGGCTGCCAATGGGCGCGCGGAAACGCGTGGGCTGCTGTTGTTTCCGTTGATTTATTAGAGATGCTACCGGAAACCCATACGATCAGGCCTTATATCAAAAAAGTATTAAACAAGCAACTGGCCGGTTTGCAGCAAGTACAAGACCTTTCAGGCCTTTGGTCGACGGTAATAACGGAGCCGACTACTTATTTGGAAACGTCGGCTGCAGCAGGAATCGGCTTCGCAGTTGCCAAGGGGATTAGGCTTGGGTTTGCCGATCAGCGCTTACAGGCAATGGGAGAGGCTGCTGCGCGCAGCGTGCTTGCTTACGTCGATTGGAATGGCGCACTTAAAGGAGTATCCGCTGGAACCGCCGTACAGAAGCATCCCGGCGAATATCATGTCATTGCACAGGACCGGATGGAAGGGTACGGCCAAGGCTTGCTGCTGATGCTGTTATCCGAACAGCAATGCGGGATGGAAAAGAAGCTAGGCTAAGTTATTGGAATACAATAAGAAAAGCATTGCGTCTGCGGTTGCGTGATAGATTGCTTTGCGGTGATCGGTTAGGACTCTATCAGAAGTCCAAGGCGATCACCGCTTTTTGCTTTCCAATCGCATGTACGAAGCTGCTTTTCTTACTGGCGAAACTTGCTTCTGCCCGCTATTTTGGGTACATTCAGTATCATCCAAGCTTTTATTTCCAAATGCTAGAATTAGGCGATGATTAAAAGGATCTGTTCTACTCACTCTATTGATCGGGAAAGGGGAATACGATGATGATCGTGCCATATATGAAAGAGCTCTTAGCTTTATTGGAGGAAAAGCTCCCTTCGTTAACCGATTCCTTAAATCCGCCTGCAACACCGCTGGAATTGGCTGCGGCTGAGCAGCGTCTTGGCTTAACCTTTCCAGAGGACCTTCGGCAGCTATATTTGGCTTTTAACGGCGAGAAACGCATGGGAGCCGGGTTGTTTTTTGGACTTCGCTTTCTAAGCGTGGATGAGCTTGCAGCGGAGTGGCAGGTTTGGGCTGATTTAGAGGCGGACTATGGGGAGGAAGGGAATCACTACTCTGTTCCTACCGGATGGATCAAGGAGAAGTATATGAACCGCGGATGGCTGCCGATCGCCGAGGATGGCGGCGGCAATCATATTGGCATCGATGTGGACCCTGATGCTGAAGGGATCAGCGGTCAGGTCATTAATTTCGGTCGAGACGAGGAAACGAAATATGTGATTGCCCACCGTCTCGCGGATCTTCTCCGGTTTATGTGCGACACGGTCAAGGCCGGCAACTATAAGGTAGACAACGACGAGGATTACGTCTATTGGATGTATGGCGAGCAGGGAGTCGGCCATTTTTTGGATGCTGTCCGTTCCTTCAATTTGCCGCTCTATCATTCCCGAGAGCAGGCACATGGTTCGCAGACGGAGCTTGAGGCATGGGAGCAGTCGCTGAGCGAAGACTGGCGATTGCGCATGAGCAAGAAAGCTGCTTCAATCGAAGCTTTCGTCAAAGCAAAGCAGCTTTATCTGATCCGTGAAGGCATAACGGACGCGGCTCCGCTTAGCCGGTGCACCGAAGTGCGAGAGCTTGTTCTGACTGCAAATGATATCGGTGATATCGAACCGCTGAGCGGCTGCGAGCAAGTGAAGGTGCTTTATTTAGGAGGAAATCCGGTATCGAATATTAAGCCGCTTGCCAGTCTTCAGCATTTGCAGTTTCTAAATATCGCCAAGACGAGCGTTGTGGATCTTTCACCGCTGGAAATGCTCCCGAAGCTGAAGGAGCTGCAGCTAGAGGGAACAGCCGTGCGAGATTATTCTCCCCTTAGCCGGATGAGGGCGCTTCGCATACTCTCCGTATCCGATCTTGGTGCAGAGCAGCTTCGAGCATTGGCGTCTATCCGTCAGCTGCAAGAGCTGACGATTGAAGGAATGGATGCAGCGGCAATGTCGGAGCTGCATACAATCGGAACGTTAGGCCGCCTGAAGGTTTTGCATTTGAAAAGCGCAGAGTTGCCAGATCTCCGCTTCCTGAAGGGCTGTAGAGCATTGGAGCAATTGAAGCTGGAACAATTGTCTGTAGCAGATTTCTCGGCAATCGCGGAGCTTGGCAGCCTTCGCAGCCTAGAACTCCAAGGAAGCGAGCAGATAGGCGAGCTGCTTGCGGCAGCGAGGCTTCCTGCATTGCGTAAGTTTACGGGCTCATACGCACAGTTTGACTTGCTTAAAAACCAATTTGCGCAGCAAGTGGATTTCTCCAGTATCACGGGTCCAATGACAGACGAACAGTCGGAGCTTTGGCATCAGCATTTAAGCTCGTGCCGATAAGGTTTACTAGGCACGGGAGGTTGCGGTTGCGCAGAAAGGCCCTTTTATGTTATTTTTAGAAAACGAACGATAAGGGAGGTGAAGTAGGTGAATCACGAAATGGCCAATAACCGTATTAGCCAGCTGCCGATTGCTATGGCTGGCATTGTTCATGCATTTTCCGCGAACGGGATAGCTCTGTCCAATTATGCGCATACGATTAAACCATTCGCGAGAAGACGCCTACTTTAACCACTACGGATTGCTTACATTCCGAAGGGTCGCAGGCTTGTTGCTGCGGCCCTTTTTGACGTACAGGAAAGGATATGAGCTTGCCCATCCTTTCTCTATACGTTTCGACGAAACGATGGCGGCTATAGAAAGAACACCGCGAGGCGTTTCTTCTTATTATGCCGGAATCGGTTCCGTCATGCTGCTTAAGGTAATGGGGAGTTAGGGTCTTCATCCATTAGGAGGCTCTTTACATGATCATTGTTAATATACAGAACGTGAAAAAATACTACAGCGCCAATTTGCTGTTCGACGGCTTATCGCTTCAGGTGCACGACGGAGAACGGATTGGACTCATCGGCGCCAACGGAAGCGGCAAATCAACGCTGCTTCGCATGATCTCGGGTGCCGAGCATACGGATGAAGGAATGCTGGCCGTGAAGAAGGATCTTATGATCGGTTATTTGCGGCAAGTGCCAGCTGACTTCGACAAGCTCACCGTTTACGAGGTTTTGACTTACGGCTGCAAAGCATTGATCAGCAGCAAAAATCAAATGTCCGAAATGGAGCAGCTAATGTCTGACCCTGCTGTGAACTCGAATCCAGAAGCAATGGAGCGTTTGCTTACCCATTACGCGCAGACGCAGGAGCGGTTCGAGCGAGACGGCGGCTACGTGCTCGATACAGCCGTTGATCAAGTCGCAACCGGCCTGCAAATCGAGCGAACACTCTACGCTCGAGCGTTCAGCAGCCTGTCCGGAGGAGAGAAAACCCGTATTTCACTCGCGTCGCAGTTGATTGTCCGACCGGCGCTGCTGCTGCTCGATGAGCCAACGAACCATCTAGACCTACGCGGCATCGAGTGGTTGGAGCAATTTCTTAGGCAGTATGAAGGAGCGTGCATGATCGTATCGCATGACCGTTATTTTCTGGATGCCGCATGTTCGCGAATGATAGAGCTGGAGGACGGAGAGGCTTATACTTTCCATACGGGCTATACCGGTTACGTGAAGGAGAAGGAGGAGCTGCTGCTCCAGCAGTTCGCCCACTATCAAGAGCAGCAAAAGCAGATCAAGAAGATGAAGGAAACGATCAAGCAGCTAGAAGAATGGGGAAGAATCGGCTCCAATGAAAAGTTTTTCAAACGGGCAGCTTCGATCCGCAAAGCCTTGGAAAAGCTGGAACGGGTTAAACGGCCGATTCTAGAGCGGAAAACAGCTGACTTTGAGCTCTCGCAGCATGATCGTTCCGGACGCAGAGTCATTTCCTTTGAGCAGGTGACGAAGCAATTCGGGGAACGAAAGCTGCTGGATAATGCGGCTGGAAGCTTGCTGTATGGTGAGAAAGTCGTGCTGATGGGCGATAACGGATCGGGAAAAACGACCTTATTCAAGCTGCTGCTCGGCCAGCTGAAGCCGGATAGCGGCGAGCTTATGCAAGGGGCAAGCCTGACAATTGGCTACTTGGCTCAGGAGGAAAAGGAAGAGGATCGGAAGCTGACGGTACTCGAATATTTCAAAGCAGAGGGCAGGCTGGAGGAAGGCGAAGCAAGGCATATACTCGCAAGCTATCTGTTCTATGGCACCGATGTGTTTAAGCCGCTTCATGCCTTGTCCGGGGGGGAATGGTCGCGCCTGCGCCTCGCGCTCCTTATTCGCAGTAAGCCGAATCTTCTGCTGCTTGACGAGCCTACCAACCATTTGGATATTCGTTCGCGGGAGGCGCTGGAAGAGGCTTTGGAGCAATACCAGGGGACGATTCTCGCGATTTCGCATGACCGTTATTTCATCAACCGAATCGCGGAACGGGTATGGGAGTTAAGCGCGGGCCAACTGCATAACCATCTTGGCAATTATGACGATTGCAAAGAAAAGCTGCATAGGAACCAGGCTATTCCGGCAGAACATGCTGCGGATAAACCAAGAGCGGCCGCAATGACGCGGGATCGGAATGAGAGCATGCCTATCGCGATTAAAGAAACAGAGACGCGGCTTAGTCTCGAGGGTCTAGAGCTTGCGATTGCAGAGCTGGAACGGAAAATGGCGGCAGCCGGCCAAGAGCTGGAGCTGCTTGCCGCTGCCAATGATCCGGCGCTGCTAAATGAGTTGTGGGAGCTTTGGGAGCAGGATCAGGCGAGGCTTGAGCTGCTGCTCGACAAGTGGATGAGTGTCGCTGAAAAAGAATAGCATCGCTCTACACTTTCTTTCATTTTTCTCATATAAACGCTTACTTCCTGTTTCAGATATGGTAAACTAAATGTTGGAAGCGCCAAGTCCGGGGGAGTGTAGCAATGGAGCAGTTAATCGGGAAAATAATGAAACAAGATATTTTGAACGCATATGGCGTTACGATAGTACCGGCTAACGCTATCCTAACTAGAGAATCCCTACAGCTTATGGTCAATCATCGGATAGACTTAGACTCTATTGTTATTGCTGAACATCATAAACCAATGCTAGAAACAACGATGCAAATCGGCGAGCTCGTCCAGCAGACGGTCAGCGTTTCGAAGGAATTGTTCGAATCAATCCTCGTTTCTCGCAAGGTTCCGCTAATGGAAATTCGCAACGAGGTGCTGCCTGCGATTTTACAGCTTTCCAAAAACCCCGATATATTCGAATTGTTCGAAGCGGTCAAGGCAAAGGATGATTACGTCTATCAGCATAATGTTGGCGTTGGGGTCATATCGACGCTTATAGGCAGATGGCTCAACCTGGATGATTCGGAGCTGTCGATCCTCTCGCTTGCAGCAACCCTGCATGATGTCGGGAAGGTGAAGCTTCCGCTGGAGGTTCTGAATAAGCCGGGCAAGCTCAACGAGATGGAGTTTCAGCTCATTAAGAAGCATACGATCTACGGATACGAGCTGCTTAAGGGAACGACCGGTTTAAGCTTGCGCATTGCCAGGGTAGCGCTGCAGCACCATGAGCGCGAGGACGGCAACGGATACCCGCTCGGATTAAAGAAAGAAAACATAGATTTGTTCAGCTCCATCGTATCGGTTGCCGATATTTTTCATGCGATGTCGTCCAAGCGGCCTTACCATGAGCCCTTGTCCTTTCATGAGATCGTCAGCCAAATGAGCAAAGGAAAGTTCGGCGCATTAAACCCGCAGATCATTTCCGTGTTTATCGAGAATATGATGAAGCGGCTGGTAGGCAGGCAAGTACTGCTGACGGATGGCCGAGCCGGAGAAGTCGTTTATCTCAACCCGCATAATATCGAGACGCCGCTCATTAAGCTCGCCGATTATTTTCTGGATCTTAGCCAGGAGCGGGAAATTCATATCAAGTCCGTCATTGCTTGAAAGTAGGAACTCCGAAGCGCTGCTAACCAACATACGTTGATTAGCAGCTTTTTTTATATATAGAATACTTTATAGGTTTCACGGAGCAAAGCATTCTTCTATTTCTACGAGAAACGGATATCCTCCTCTTGAAGAGGAAGACGAAGCCGTTTCTTCTTGTGCGAGTGAATGAGCATCTGAACGAAAAGTATGTGCATTTCTACGATTGGACTTCCGGCAGCGGCCGAAACGGGTAGAAATAGCCACACGATTCGCCAGTTATTTTTGCTATAGTACAGTTATTAGCCGGAGGTGCGAGCATGAGAACGGGTCTAAGCAATCCGATGACGAAGCTAAACGTTAAGCAGCAATTGATTCTGTTGTTTCTTGTAATGGTAAGTCCGATCTTTCTGCTTCATTGGTATGGGAACATGAAAGCAGAGCATTTGCTCAAAAACCATGTAACGAGCGCGTACGTGGAGCTGAGCAAGCAAAACTATACGGTCATTAAACGCGATATGGATACGATAAGCAAAATTACGACAACGATTATTCAGAATCCGATTACGCAGCAGCTCATTCCGCTGGAGAGCGATCCGGTTATTGAGCGGGTACGCAAATACGACAAGGTCGATAAGCTTCTTGCGGGCAACTCGATTCCGCTAAACGGCGGGGAAGCGGTGTATTATTCGTTATACATTTATGATCCTAATGATTATTACTTTTTTGCACCGAAGCGCCAATTGATGCAGACTGGCGTCTATTTTTTCTCTGATGTCGATAAGCCCGATTGGTACGACAAGGCGGTGGATCTCAGGAGCAAAGGCTATATGGATATCATCTACACGAACGTAGGCCTTTCGCGAATCAATACGCTTGCCTACATTCGAGCAGTCAATAACGTCACTGTTGGAAACGGTATCATAGGCGTGCTGGTGGCGACCAAAATGGATATGAAGATCGCGGAGTCGCTTCGTTCGGTCTCATTGCCTGACGGCAAAATTATGTTCACGGACTGGAATAACCGCGTTCTTGCGGCGACGGATTCCAAGCTGATGGGGAAGCAGCTCGATCTGCCGCCCGAGATGGCGATCGCGGATACGATGGAGGCTGAGGGCAGCTTCGACATTATGACCGACGAATTCATTTATGTAGTCAACTACAATCGCATCATGAGTCACAAGCTTGTCTATCAAATCCCGGTCAGCTCGCTATTGAAGCAGCAGAGCGAGCTTAAAAATGTCATCCAGCTCATTTCGATTGCGTATATTTTGTTCGGCTGCATCGTCATGGTCTATTTCTGGCGATCGCTCATGACGCCGCTCCAGAAGCTTGCCCAATTCGTGCATACGTACGAGCCGGGCAAGCTCGTGCCGGAGACGCCCGGCAAAGGGCGGAACGATGAGATTGGCGTGCTGTTCGCCGCCTTATACGACATGGCCCGCAGGCTGAATGTGCTCATCCATTACAAATACAATATGGATATTAAGCAGAAGGAGTCGCAGCTACAGCTGCTTTATCAACAAATTAACCCGCATCTGCTTTATAACACGCTTGAGAGCATCTATTGGAAAAGCTCGCTCGAGGGCAATACGGAATCGGCGGAGATGATTAAGGATTTGTCGAAGCTCATGAAAATCGGTCTCAGCCGGGGTCGGGAGCTAATCCCGCTCGAAGAGGAGCTGGAGCACGCTTCGGCCTATGTCAGCCTGCAGCAGAAGCGCTACAAATACGAGTTCCAGGTGCTGTGGAGCATTCCTGATGCGGCGAGGAGCATTCTCATTCCCAAAATATCGCTGCAGCCGCTCATCGAAAACGCCATAATTCATGGCGTGAAGTACATGGGCGAGGATGGCGAAATCCATGTATCCGCCGTGGTTGAAGGCGAGCGGGTCACGATAAAAGTGGAGGACAACGGCCATAAGGAAGTGGATTATACCGCGCTGGACCGGCTGCTAAGCAGCGACAAGCCGGATCATGCTTCCGGGTACGGCATACGGAACATTCACCAGCGGATCCAGCTCCATTTCGGCAACATGTACGGAATGAGCTACAGGCGCGGGGAGCATGGCGGAACGGCCGCCACGATTATTTTGCCAGCTAGCCATGATGAACCCAAATGAGCGAACGAAACGAGAACCGGGAGGAAGCTACATGTACAATATACTGATCGTGGATGACGAACCGTTAATTTGCGAAGGGCTGTCAAGCCTGCTCGCTTCTTCCG
This sequence comes from Paenibacillus sp. J22R232, assembly GCF_056269165.1. NCBI lineage: Bacteria > Bacillati > Bacillota > Bacilli > Caryophanales > Paenibacillaceae > Paenibacillus > Paenibacillus sp. J22R232. The sequence goes on from NZ_JBWDNK010000010.1 coordinate 173,190, forward strand.
GCATTAATCTGGCCCATGTCTATATGGCGCACAGCGGCTACGAGGCACTTGATTATTTGAGGATTGAAGAGATAGATCTGCTGATTACCGACATCCAGATGGGCTCCATGAACGGGATTGAGCTGATGCATCAGGCCAAGTTGCTCAAGCCATGGGTGCAGACCATCATTATTTCGGCTTATGAGACGTTCCAGTACGCGCAGATGGCTATCCGGCTAGGCGCGAAGGATTATATGATCAAGCCGCTTAACAATGATCAGTTTCTGGATTCCGTACGGAACGTGCTGCTCAAGATGGATAAGCCCGCGGCCTCGGAGGATCAGTTCCTATCGAAGCTGCAGGAGCATTTCCACATGGAGGAGCCGCTCCCGCAGCGGACCGAGCTGTTCAACAAGCTGCTGGCAAGCCCGCAGGAGAATGCTGGAGAGGTAGCGAGAATGCTGTATGACCGGTATGCCGTGAAGCTTCAGGGACCGTATTTCGCAGTAATCAAGCTGCGTCTTCATTTGGCGGTGAAGGATCGCGCCATACCGGCAAGAGATGCACTGCTGCTGCAGTATGCTGCCCTTAACATTGCCAACGAGCTGCTTGATAAGGAATGGAACCATGCCGCCTTTTATTCGCCGAACCAGGAAATCAGCATCCTCATTCAATGGGACGAGAGCGAGTTCGGCGAATCGAGCGTGAACAAAATCAATCAGCTTGATATGATCGGGCGCAGCCTCTATTACAATATCCACAAATATTTGGGGCTGCACGGGGTTATCGGAATCAGCCAAATCGTGCGCGGGATTGAATTTCTAAGCATGCTTGACGAGCAGGCGCGCAAGGCCATTCTATGGAACCGCGAGCACCGTGACCATTATGTTTTTTATTATGGCGATTTTAACTGGAGCACCTACACGCAGGACCCGACGGCTGAGGAGCTGAATGAGCAGAACAGCCTGATCGTGGAGAAATCCAAGGCATATATCGACCGCAATTTCGCGCAGAAGGGTCTTACGCTGCATGAGGTAGCCCAGAAAAACCATGTCAGCCCCAATTATTTGAGCTACTTGTTCAAAAAGGATACGGGCTATAACCTGTGGGAGTACGTCATCAAGCTCCGAATGGAAGAGAGCCGCAAGCTCATTCTTCACACGGATTTGCGCAGATACGAAATATCGGAGCGGGTAGGCTATGAATCGCCGGAGCATTTTAGCAAAATTTTCAAAAAATATTATGGGATGAGCCCGAGCGAGCTGAAGAAGGACGATAAGCGATAAGATGAAGTAAAAATAGCTATCATTGCCTTAGATATGCACATTACCAGCCAGCCGTCTTCCTTCTAAAATGAGATAGAGCGATAGAAAAGAAAAGAGGGAATCCTGATGAACCAACCAGCAGCAGTTAGCAAGCCGCTCGATACCCAGGTGCAGAGGAAGGCTGGCAGGTGGAAAAAGCATGTTTCAGGCTATTTGTTTCTGTTGCCGGCAGCCATCATATTTATTTTGTTTTTGTGGGTGCCGATAACAAAGGGGATTATTTACAGCTTCTACACGATTGACTTTGTCAAAGGAAATGAGTTTGTCGGGCTGGACAACTACAAGACGATCTTCAATGATCCGGATGTATGGATCGGCGTGAAAAATACGCTTTATTACATGTTTTTATGTCTCATCATTGGCTTTTGGGTACCGATCCTATTCGCAATCGCCATCTCTGAGCTGCGCCGATTTCAAGGCTTCGTGCGCGTGGCGGCTTACCTGCCCAATGTCATACCGGCGGTTGTGCTGTACGGCTTGTGGCGATGGTTCTATGATCCGGTCGGGCCTATCAACGGTGTTTTGACACAGGCAGGATCGGATCAAATCGCTTTTCTCACCAATAAGAGCTGGTCGATGATCTCGCTTGTCATTATGGAAACGTGGCAGCAATTCGGTTCAGGCATGCTCATCTATCTGGCGGCTGTGCTAAGCATTCCGCGTGATTGGTATGAAGCGGCAGAGATCGACGGTGCAGGCATCTTCCGCCGCATTTGGCATATTACGCTGCCGTCGATTCGAGGACTCGTGCTGCTGCTGTTCCTCCTGCAGCTGATCGCGACTACGCAAGGCTTCCAATCGCAGCTGGCGCTGCTCGACGGCGGCCCGAATAAAGCAACGCTTACGTACTCGCTGCTCATCGTCAAATACGCGTTCACAAGACTGGATTACGGGGTTGCTTCCGCGCTTGGCGTGCTAATGTTCCTTGTCCTTGGCGGATTGGCGCTGCTGCAATTCAAACTGAACAACAAGGGGGCAGCGAAGTCATGAAAAGCATAGACAGAGGCATTCTATCCAGCTACGATTACCGCAAAAAAACAAATAAGCTCGGCTTCTTGGTCGTTATCGCCGTTATTATCGCAATGGTGGGCTCGATGCTTTATCCGGTATTGACCGCCCTGTTCAACGGCTTGAAGGCGAATACGGAGGTTAATTCCTTCCCGCCGCGCTTCCTGCCTTCGGAATGGCATTTCGACAATTATGAAGCGGGCTGGAATTTTATGAACCTGCCTGTTTTTCTGAAAAACACGCTGATGATTTTTGGCGGCAACATGGTCATGACGGTCGTTGTGCTTGGGCTGGCGGCTTTCAGCCTGTCGAAGCTCAACGTACCGTACCAGCGGGCGATCTATTTCTTCTTCATGATTACGCTGTTCATACCGCCGAGCACGTATATTATTCCGAACTTTCTCAATTTGAAGGATCTTGGCCTGCTGAATACGTACGCCGCATTCTGGCTGCCTGCCAGCGCCAGCGCTTTTTATTTGCTCCTTCTCAAAAACTTTATTGACGGCATCCATCATGAGATGTTCGAGGCTGCGCGCATTGATGGCGCATCGGATTGGAAGTGCTTCAGTTTGATTGCCGTGCCGCTGTCCATTCCCATTTTCTCGACGCTCGCAATTTTCGTGTTCTCGACGGCTTGGAACGATTGGTTCTGGCCATCGCTCGTCATGCACAGCGACAGCAAATACCCGCTCGCAACAGCGGTTTACAAGTACGTCATCAGCGCGCAGCGGCTGAATCTGAACATTAGGTTCGCCATCCTGACCATGGTCATGCTGCCTCCGATTCTCGTGTTTCTTACGTTCCAGAAATTTATTATGCGCGGACTTCAGCTTGGCGGGGTCAAGGGATAAACAGTTCGTAAACATGCACATGATCGGAATAGGAATACACCTCGTTGTATGAAAACGCCTCCTTTATGATGGGGATGTAGCGAAAATATGAGTTGAGAAGGGGAATATCGATGGTAAAGAAAAATGTAGCAATCCTCATTTGTATGGTTATGCTATGCTCCATCCTGGCTGCATGCAGCAGCGGAAACGGCAAGAACGATCCGAAGGAAACGGAAAAGCCAACAAACGCAGCGACGAACAATACAGGAACGACGGAGACAGAGCCTCCCAAGGAAGACATTAAAGACAAAAAAATTACGATCAGCATCTATTATCCACTGCCTGACCAAGTCGAGAACCGCAAGCTGGAAGACGATAAAATCAAACGCTTCAACGAAGTGTATCCTAACGTAGAAATCGTGAAGAGCGACTGGCACTACAACCCGAGCGAAATCGGCATCAAAATGGCGGCCAACGAAGCGCCGACTTTCTTCAATACGTGGGCGACGGAAGCAAAGTTCTTGCAGGAGCGCGGCTGGGTAGCCGATATTACGGAGCTTTGGGATGCTTATGAGTATAAGGATCAAATCAATCCCGTTCTGCAAAGCCAATTCATTATTGACGGCAAGGTGTTCGGAGTATCCCAGAAGGCTTACGTGACGACAACGGTCGTTAACAAAAAGATGCTGGATGAAAAAGGCGTAGCCGTTCCGTCCTACGACTGGACATGGGAAGATATGTACAACACGGCCAAAGCGGTTGCCGATCCGAAAAAAGGGATCGCGGGTATCGCTCCAATGGGCAAAGGCACGGAAGCAGGCTGGAACTGGACCAACTTCCTGTTCGAAGCAGGCGGCGAAATCCAGACTGTCGCAGACGGCAAAGTAACGGCAGCATTCAACTCGCCTGCCGGCCTAAAAGCGCTTGAGTTCTATAATAAGCTAAGATGGGAAGCCAATGCGATTCCGCAAGACTGGGCGCTTGGCTGGGGAGATGCGGTTGGCGCATTCGGCCAAAGCCGTACGGCAATGGTTATCGCAGGAGCAGAAGGCGTTCTCGAGCAAGCGCTTAACCAAGGCGGCCTGAAGCCGGAGGATGTATTGACGTTCCCGATGCCGGCAGCCGAGAAAGGCGGCAAGCACACTGGCGTGCTTGGCGGCGATTACCTGGTCATCAACCCGAATGCAACGAAGGATGAGCAAGATATGGCCTTCCGCTACATCACATTCGATTACTTTACGGATAAAGGCTTAGAGTCGATCGAAGCGGATATCCAGAAGCGCCAAGCTGAAGGCAAATTCTTTATTCCGCCGCAAATGAACTACTACAGCCCGTCTTCGGAATACGGACAGAAGGCTCAAGCGATTTTTGACAAGTACGATAACGTCTATAAATATAATCCGGAGTCCGATGCGCTGCTTGACGGCAAGCCGGAAGCGCAATACAACACACAAGATTACTATGGCGAAGTAACGAACGTGCTTCAGGAAGTATTCTCGAATAAAGGTTCTGACTTGCAGGCTTTGCTTGATAAATCGGCTAAAGTCGTACAAGAAAAGTTTTTTGATTCGATTAAAGTAGAATAGCAATCGAAAGGCCTCCCTTCGCAAGTTGAAGGGAGGCCTTTTATGTTGTCTAGTTTTCGAATTCTTCGGCTGCATTCGCGTGCAGGCTGTCTTCCTCGTTGTCTCTGATTGTTTTCTGAAGCACAAGGCAGGCGACGATAAGGAACGCACCGGCTATGGCGTAGTAGCCTTTCACGTAAAGCGGCTCCTCAAGCACGTATATGCCAATGTATTGGGCGAGAACGGCAAGGATAAAGCCGGCCCAAGCCATGAATGTGAATGCGGAAGTATTGCGGCTCCTATAACCGGGATTGTAATCCTTCAGAAACTTATCTTCGTCGTTGTCCCGTGCTACCTTCTGGAGCAGGAAGGAAGTGATGATTAAGAGAATACCGGTTACGGCGTAATAGCCTTGAACGGACATCGGCTGCTTCAGCGTATAGATGCCGATAAATTCGAAGCCGCAAGCGATAAGAAAGGCTGCCCAAGCCATGAACGTATAAGTAGGGGTATTGCGGCGGCGGTAAAAGTTAGCGGGTTTGCGTACATGCATCGTTTCCATTTTTTCCATTTGTGAATGCCTCCCGAATCGAGTTGTTGTTGATGTCTTTAGTTTACAGCATATTCCTATGACTGAAAGTACCAACTTATTGTAGTACCAGGTGCTAGAAGGTTGATCATTGCTTATTGCTGCTTTATGCAGCAGGAGCTTCTCAATGAAAGAAGTCTTGCCTATTTAAGATTCCTGCATGAAATGAAATTGACAATGAGAATGGTTATCATTAGAATACTCCGTAATAGATGCGAAGCTAACCGCACATGCAAAGCAAGCGTTGAGGAGTGGAAGGAAGAAGATGGAATGGAACGATCATGTCAAGCTATGGAACTATGCTTCCGTTAAAGTTTTAGATATCCGACATCACAAGTTGAAGCCTGGGGATAAAATAAGCACGTATTTACTGCCTGCAAGCGGCTATCTGTACACCGTGAAAGGAAAAGCGCAAGTGCTGCTGGATAACCATGCTTACGAGACCGAGCAATTCCGCTTGCTGCATGGCGGCAAAGGAATGAGCATGGATATCGTAATCGCGGAAGGCGGGTTCGAATATTATTTCATTTTCTATAAAGCAACAATTCCCGTACCGTGCCGTCAAGAGATCGTCGCTTTATTTGAACGAACGAATCCTTTTTGCAGGTCTTACGGATGCGCATTGCAAAATCCCATTGCGCTCTTCCACAATCTGAAGGCGATGGAAGAGGAGTGGCGGGTATCCGAATCGTTGGAGCGGATGCACGTGAATGCGCTGTTCCATCAGTTTGTTTATGAGGTGATGAAGCAGCTTCAAAAAAATGGCGCCCATCCTGCGAGAACCACATTGGCAGCCCAAGCGCAGAGCTATATTCATCAAATGTACAGCGAGCCGATCACATTGGAGCAATTGGCACAACATTTAAACTACAGCGCAAAAAACCTTTCGAAGGTATTCAAGCAGGAAACGGGATACAGCGTCATTGATTACGTTATTCAAGTGAGAATCAATCATGCCAAACAATTACTGCGACAAACAGACGCGAGCATTCAGGAAATTTCCGAGAGCGTGGGTTATCCGGATCGTTTGTATTTCACTAGAATTTTCAAGAAGCATACGGGAGTATCTCCTGGTCGGTTCAGGGACAGCAAGAACGAGATTAGGAGCGGAGCAAATCGTCTATATAGATCGAGCCAATTGTCCATTGTTCCGAGAAAACTCCAGCGATACAATGTGTATGGTTATGATAATCATTATCAATTAAGAGGAGCGAGACATTTACCCATGCACAAAGGTCTGAAATTTTCGATGGCTGCAACGTTACTATTCTGTTTTGCCTTATTGATGAGCGCTTGCTCAACAGGAAATCCAAACGCGGGCAACAGCGCCTTGGAATCACAAGCAACTGCTTCAGCGACCGAAGCACCGGCCCAGACGAGAGTAATGGCTACGATAAAAGGGGATATCGAAATTCCGGACAAGCCTCAGCGAATCGTCGTAGATTTATATTTAGGCAGCTTTATTGCCTTGGAAGTTAAGCCGGTTGGGACGCCCGAGCTGAATTTGAAAAACCCGTATTTTATGGAGGCGCTCGCCGGCGTTGAAAATATCGGTGAATACGAAAGCGTGTCGCTTGAGAAAGTGATCGACTTACAGCCGGATCTGATTGTAACGGGGAATGAGGAGGCGTATGCGGAATTTAGCAAAATCGCGCCAACGGTCCTGGTCCCGTTCGGCGAACTGAAGAACGCGCAAGAAGAGCTGACGTATTTCGGAAAGCTGCTTGGCAAAGAAGCGGAAGCCGCGGCGTGGCTGGCGGATTACGATAGCCGGATTTCGGCTGCAAAAGCGAAGGTGGAGAATGCCATTCCAGCCGGAATGACCGTTTCGGTTATGCAAGACTGGGGGAAAAACACGGGCGTGTTCGGCGATAACTTTGGCAGAGGCGGACAAGCGGTATATCAAGCATTGGGCCTTAAAGCGCCTGCTAAAGTGGAAGAACAGCTGATGAAGGAACAAATTGTTGAGGTGTCGGGAGAAGTTTTAACCGATTTTGCCGGCGATTATATTATTTTGACTGCCGAAACACTGACGCTTGCCGATCTGAAAGCAGACCCGATCTGGAAATTGCTCGATGCCGTCAAAAATGACCGCGTCTATATTTGGAAGCCAGACCGTTCATGGTATTTCGACCCGATTGCAACCTTGTCCCAGACAGAGGAATTGGCTGACTGGCTGGCAGGAGCGAAATAGCGATGGACAGATCAATAGAAAGAAAGATAGAAAGAAAGATAGAAAGAAAGATAGAAAGAAAGACACAAAGATAGATAGATAAATGGAAAGATAGATTTGCAAAGAACAAGCCCCGCCTTTTGTGGTCAAGCCCCCCATTTAGGCAGGGGCTTGTTCTTTGTATTCGTAATATAACACCTACTTTATTTAGAAACGCACATCGTTATGTAAGCGATTCCAAATTATGATTAATAGGAATGATCGCATGACATAAACGAGTGCTTTCGAACCCCGAGAGCACTTGCAAACCTTTGGGGAGGTCTGTGCAATGAAACGAGCAAGGTCCATCATGGCATTGCTGCTCACGCTGCTGCTTTTACTTACGGCAGTGCCAGTCTATGCGAATGAGGCAGCACCGGAAACGGAAGGCGCTTCACCGCCGGAGACGGCGGCAATTTCGGTAACCGAGTCCACCTACGTACGCATACAGAACAAATGGCAGAACAATTATTTGTATGAGGATGAGAGCGGGATTGTCCGTTACGGCTTTCCAAGCTACGAGGATCAATCCTCGCAATGGCTCATAGAGGATTATAACGGCAACAAACGTTTTCAGAATCGCGCCACCGGACATTATATGACGATTGCGGAAGTTGCGCAGAGGAGGGACGCGCTGACGAGCCGTGCGATCGCAGAGAGCACGCTTGCTGATCAATGGACGATTCATGATTCCACCCGTGCGGGTTATGTGGTCATTAAGAGCGCTACCGTTCCGGCAAACGCGAATCTCGTTATCCATCAGGAGGACCAGCTCGGCTTTGCGGAAGCAAGCAACGATATTAACATTACGTTTGAAAGCCCGCAATGGGCGCTTGAGCCCGTAGAGCCTGCTGCGCCGATTCGACTTGCGAACAAGTTCCGCGCTGGCCAATATTTGTATGAAGCGGCCGACGGCTCCGTGGATTATGGCCAGATACCGGCTGTGGACCGCGCTTCCCATTGGGTGCTGGTACCCGGGGAAACTCCCGAATCTTACCGGATCAAAAACCGCTTGACCGGCCATTACATTACGCAGGGCGTTTTGTGGGAGCCGATCAAAGCCGTCGCTTTGGATTCCACGGTCAAAAGCGAATGGATGATGGCGCCGGCAGCCGGGGACGGTTTCGTCACCTTTCAAAACGTAGAGGCGCACCAGGCAGACCCTGCGCAGCCTTTCGTGCTGAACACGCAGTTTGACGATATTCATGTGCGGTCCAACAATTGGTCGGTACCGGATCGGGACAACGCGCATTGGCGAGTTGAGCTGGCGCCGGACGCACAGCCGTACCGAATCGTTAATTTCACGAATGAGCCTGTCGGAATCGCTTACTTGCACGAAGAAGCGGGAATCGTTGAATATGGCGCGCTGACTGCCGGAGCAGGAGAAAAAGCATATTTCCAGTGGGTTCAGGAGGACTTTAACGGGAAGAAACGGCTGCGCAACCTGGCAACCGGCCGTTACATGACTAGGGCTGGCACCTCTGACCCAAGCGATCCAATCCAAGCACTGGCACTAGGGGCAAGCTCAGCAGACGATCAATGGTCGATTAGCAGCTCCAAGCTGTATGACGATTATAAAGTGGTGAAGAGCGAGGCGGGACCAGCTCACTACTTGCATATTCATGGAAGCACGGGAGCCGCGCAGGCGGGCGCAATTGACCCGAACGAGAATGCGGCGCAGTGGCTGTTCGAGGATCCGGCATTCAGCGGCGACGGTACCCCTCAATATGTTCGGATCCAGAATGATTGGCAAGGCTTTGTGCTTTACGAGGATGCTGCGGGCCAACTGAAATATGGCAATGTTGCAGAAAATGACCATAAAGGGCAATGGCTGATCGAGCGCTTCAACGGTCGCAAACGGATTCAGAACAGAGCGACGGGCCATTATATCCATTTGCAGAATATGAAGGACGGCCGCATTGATGTATCCGAGGTTGCGGATGACTGGACGAGCGCGGTTTGGGTCATCGAGGACGTTAGCGGCTCGAAGTTGATTCACAGCGTTCAGGATGCGAATGACGTTGTGGGCCAGCAGAAATATATAAGCTTGCAGAACCTGACCAAATACGCGGAATACGGCATCATTAATCCGACCTGGGGCAGCCCGAAATGGAAGTTCATTCCGGTAACCGACGCGGCGCTCACGAATGTCCGGCTCAAAAACAAAGCAACCGGCAGTTACCTTTATGAAGTGACAGCCGAAGGTGAGGATACGGGGAAGCTGAAGTACGGCGAGCTGCCAGAATCGGATATGAGCTCGATATGGTACTTGGAGAGAACGGGCGACGGCCCAACGTCCGTCCGCTTGAAAAACATCCAAACCGGCCATTATGCTTCGATGGAGCATGTGGGAGGAGATGTTGAGCTGGAGGCACCAACGCAGCAGATCATCGCGCAAGGCGAAATTTGCACCTGCTGGGGCAGTGCGAAATGGCTGATGGAGCCAGGAGCAGCGGAGGGCCTTGTCGTTTTCAAAAGCGGCTGGGCGGGCCATTTGCTGTATGCGGATGGCGAGGCTTTCACGAAGGTCAGCAAGGCGGTCGCCGGAGAGGACAGCGCCCAATTCGCAGCGGAACCCGTCGCGGTCGCTGCGGAGCCGCTTTCGGAAGCTCCGGTGCGCATTCGCAATAAGGCAAACGGCCAATATTTGTATGAGAACAACGGCGGCATCGTGTTATATGGTGATTTGGCAGATAACAATGGCTTCAGCCACTGGATCATTGAGTCCGGCAGCGGCCCGCAAAGGCTGAGAAACCGGGTAACCGGCCGTTATATGGCTATGACGGGCGATTATGCTTTTATTGAAAGCAAGCAAACGGAGGCAACTGATCAAGCTTCGCAGTGGTCGGTCGAAAGCACGCCTAGCGGTGCGGAATATTGGATACGCAGCATGAACGGAATATATGATGATGAGCTCATTCACGTGCAGAATAATGCCGGGTACGCGGAGCGCGGCTTGTATCCCGCCTCGTTCGGTTCGGCGCAGTGGACCTTCGAGGATGCGCCCGAGCAGTTCGAGACGCCAGCAATGGGCGAGGTGAAAACGAATGACACAGCCACTCCGATTTTTGATGGTACGGGTTACGTCCGTATCAAGGCGAAACAAGGCGGTTACTTGTATGAGATCGATGGTGCGGTATTAACCATGTCATCGGCTGTTGACAGCGCCAGCTTGCAGTGGCTGCCGCAGGATTTCAACGGTCGCCGGCTGCTGAAGAACAAAGCGACGGGGCATCTTCTTGCTTGGGATGCCGAGACGTCCAGCCTAATTGGATATTCGGGTGTGCTTAGAGGATATGACGCTGCCCAGTGGAGAATCGAGGACCGGGCAGGCTACAAGCAGCTCTTGAATGCTTCGGGGGCAGGAGCTCTGCATCAGTCGGGAGGCCAATTGGCTTATGGAGTAGCGGATGCTATCGAGGAGACATTATGGCAGCTTGAGCCGGTCGCATCGCATCAACGCTATGAGGCTGAGAAGGCTTTTGCATCGACAGGTATTCAAGCAGGAGCCTCCCACAAAGGGTACACGGGCGACGGTTATGCCGGCAGCTTCGCGGAGACGGGGGACAAAATCAGCTTCACCGTTCACGCTCAGGCTGCTGGCAGCTTCGAGACGGAGCTTCGTTATTTGAATGCTACCGGCTCCGCGAAGCAGCTAAGCCTCTATGTAAACGGGATTCGAACCGAGCAGGTGCCGTTCGCGGCAGCGGAAGGCTCGGCAAGCTGGTTGACAGCAGCTGTTTCAGTCGAGCTGCGCAGCGGCATTAATACCATTGCCCTGCAAAAGGATGCGGCGGATTCAGGCGGGGTATCGCTCGACAGCCTGGTTGTGAGGGATAGCGTCGGCATCGCCTATCGCGGAGCCACGGTTCCATATATCACCTATGAAGCGGAGCATGGCGCGACGAACGGTGAGCTCATCGGACCGTCGCGCAGCTATCGCGATATGGCATCCGAGGCTTCGGGCCGTCAAGCCGTTAAGCTGAATGACGATGGCGACTATGTAGAATTTACGCTGGCGGAGCCGGCCAATTCGCTCGTGCTGCGCTATGTTATCCCTGATAGCGCGGACGGAGAGGGACTAAACGAGACCTTAGCGCTTTATGTGAACGGAGAGTTCAAGCAACATGTAGCGCTCAGCTCGAAGCATGGCTGGGAATACGGCAGCTATCCATGGTCGAATGATCCGAAGCAAGGCAACGCGCACCGCTTCTTCGACGAAATTCATGCTTTGATTGATGAACTGCCGGCAGGCGCTACGATTCGCTTGCAGAAGGACCAAGAAAATGAAGCGGATTATTATGTGATTGACCTGGTGGACATGGAGCAGGTAGAGAGTCCGATCGCTATGCCGGACGGCTTCCTGCCGGTTACCGATTACGGAGCGGTATCCGCTGACGGCATTGATGATTCTACAGCTTACCATGCCGCTGTTATCGCAGCAAAGGAACAAGGAAAAGGCGTATGGTTCCCTGCCGGCCAATTCGAGCTCAAGGCGGATGTTATTGATTTGGACCACATTACGATTCGCGGAGCGGGCATGTGGCATACGACGCTGATCGGAGCCAGATTTATCGGAAAAGGCGAACGGATTGGCGTATATGATCTGCTTATCGACGGTGACCTCAACATTCGCGACGATGAAGCGCTGACGCATGCTTTCTACGGCGGCTTTGGCGCGGGCTCGGTCATTCAGAACGTATGGGTAGAGCATTCCAAAACCGGGCTTTGGCTCTCGAAGGTCAGAGGCGGCGACGAGATCACAGATGGCCTGCATATGGTTAATCTGCGTCTTCGCAATCTGATGGCGGATGGCATTAACTTCTCCGTAGGCACAAGCAACAGTCTTATGGAGCAATCCGATATTCGTTACCCGGGCGATGACGGACTGGCGATGTGGTCGGCGGAAGGACGTGCGAGCGTGAACAATACGGCACGCTTCAATACGGTCGCTTTGCCTTGGCTGGCCGATAACTTCGTTATTTTCGGCGGGCAAGGCAACAAGCTTCAGGACAGCATCGGCACGGATACGATTACGAATGGCGCGGGAATTGCGGTGTCGACGAGGTTTAATCCCGTAGCATTCAGCGGGACGACGATCGTTGAGCGCAATACGCTGATCCGTACGGGCAGCGCGGATTCGGCGTACAATGTCAATTTAGGCGCGATTTGGATTTTTGCTGGGGAGAAGGACTTGAGCGGCAAGGTTATCGTGCGTGATAACGTAGCGCTGGATAGCACGTATGCGGGCTTGATCGTTCATGGCGGCGGCTTCAATATCGACAACTTGTCGCTGCAGAACATCGTTCTCGACGGAATGGGAACGAACGGGATCGACGTTACAGGCAACGTGTCAGGCGTCATCGGGGCAGATAACATTATTGTACGCGGCGAGAGGATTGCGATGCTGGCGGACACGAATGAGCAGCTTTCGTTCACGGAGCTGAACGAGGGCTTCGCGAACCGTCCGAAGCCGTTCCGAATAACGACTGCTGCAGGGGACAGGGGCCCGATCACCTTGACGGCGGGAGAGTCTGTACCGCTTCAAGTGCTTGACTCGGAAGATGTTGATATGACGGCGGATGCAGCCCTCGTGACCGAACATCCCGGCATTGTGTCAATCGGGGCAGATCAGAAGCTGACTGCACGGACAGCAGGTTTGACGCGGCTAACCGTGACTGCGGCTGGGAAGAGCAGAGTCTATACGGTAGAGGTGAAGGCGGCTGCCGGGACAGGCGAAGAAACAGGCAGCGGAGGCGCGGGCTCCGGCGGGGCTGGAAGCAGCATGCCAACGCAGCAGAACGACAGCAAACTGAAAGCGGCAGCAGGCGGCAAGCAGCAGCGAATCGTATTTGACAAGGCGGCGTTAACGGCAAACGGAGAGCTCGCTTTCTCGGCTGAGGCGCTTCTGGAAGCTGCAAAGAACAGCCCTGATGCGGTCATAGTCATTGAGCAGGGGAAATCGACGTATGAGTTCCCTCTTGCGCTGGCCAAAGGCTTGCTGGAGCAGTCGGAGCCGGCTGGAAGCATGAAAGCCATCTTTCTCTTCACGATACAACCGGTAAGCGCAGCACAGTCGGCTGAGCTGGAAGCAAAGGCTCGAGCTGCGGGCTTAGAGCTTGCTCGGGAACAAGCAGCCTTTACGCTTGCCATTATAGAGGGCAGCACTTCGACGGAGGTGCACAGCTTTGGGGGCAAGTTCGTGAAGCGTACCTTAACCGTGGAAGGCGTGCTTGACGTTGGCTCTGCGGTAGCGCTGGTTTATGACGAAGCAGCTGGCCAATTCCGCTATGTTCCGTCTTTGTTTACCGTAGCAGGCGGACAAACGACAGCAGCTATCATGAGCCTTAGCAACAGCATCTATGCCGTTGCCGTTCATAAGCAATCCTTCACGGATATTGGCCAGCACTGGGCCAAAGCGAATATCGAGCTGCTTGCTTCCAAGCTGATCGTCAGCGGGAATTCCGACTCTGAGTATGCGCCTAATCGGACCATTACGCGCGCGGAATTCGCTGCGATGCTGGCAAGATCGCTTGGACTTGGTATAGGAGAGGGAACTAAGGCTCCGACGTTTGCAGATGTGCCAGCAGCCGCGTGGTATGCGGATGAGGTCAAGGCTGCTGCGGGCTACGGGATCATTAAAGGCTTCGAGGACGGCAATTTCCGTCCGAATGAGACGATTACGCGTGAGCAGATGGCTGTAATGGCAGCGAATGCGCTGCAATTCGCGAAGCAGGCAGGGGCGGGCGTGAGCGTAGGCGCTCCGCAAGCGGTGAGCTTTGCGGATGAATCAGACATTCACGGCTGGGCACTCGCGGCGGTGAAGACGGTCGCTGCCGCAGGCGTGCTGCAGGGCAAGGGCAACGAACGATTCTTGCCTGCCGATCTAGCAAGCCGCGCGGAAGCGGCAGCGGTTATTACGCGTTTGCTGCAATTCGCGCAGTTGCTAGACAAATAACGGCGCAGCTCCTATAGAAAAACGGTGTCAGCCCATTCCGCGAAAGCGGGCGGGCCGACACCGTTTTTTGCCGTGCTCAACGTTTTCTCAGTACGAAAAATTCGCATTCCTTGCGGTTGTGATAGGCGATATCGCTTACCCCGGACTGGGTTACGATGATGCTATCGTCAAATCGCACGACAAGCGAGCTTGCGTCGACAAGCTGATTGTTCTGAAACACGCGGATGCGCTGCTGCTGCTCGAGGACCTCTTCAAAATCAAGGTCGGTGCTCAGCCTTCGGTTTATGGCCATCGTTAAGCTCCTTTGGCAAGGAAATGATTAGTATTAGTCTATCGCATGCGGTCATGCGTTGCAAAGTCTCTTTGTCGCTCCGACCCATCCTATGTTACATTGTAAACACGAAAGATGAACACCAAGAAGGAGCGACAAGCATGTCTATACGTATTCGGCTGCTGCTGTCTTACACGTGCATACTTATCGTAACCATCGTTTTGTTTCTTGCCGCCGCGCTTCTTTTCGTGGTTGCAATAACGGGTGACGTAAGAAGCGTGAAGGACTTTTACAATATCCATTATTCCGTAAACCCGCTCACTGAGCAGGAGGAGACCATCTTTCTCGACCTCAAGTATATGGCCAAAAACGAACCGGATTCCCTGCTGGACCGGGAGCTGCTTGATCAATATAATTACAAGCTTCGCGCAGAGCAGGCGGAGCTGTTCATTCGGAAAGAGGATACGCAGCTCTATTCCTCATTGTCCGTGAAACAGCCAGCCTTTATGGAGCATCTGCCTGAATATGAAATGGAGAATAACGCGATTCGGAATACGCTCCAAATCGGCGAGCATTTTTACGCATACGCCAAATTTGATTTTTATTTTCCTGACCGCTCGAAGGGCAGCGTGCTTGTCGTACGCGAGCGGAGCCCATTCGCGGAAATCGTGCGGACGCTGCTCCCTATTTTCCTAGGCGTGCTGTTTATCGTCCTGCTGCTCATGAATGTGCTGCTCTACTATTTCTTAACTCGCAGCATCGTTAAGCCGCTTGAGCTGCTTCGGAAATCAACGGAGCGAATCACGGGGGGCAATCTGTCCTTTGAGCTGCATGCGGAAGGAAACGATGAGATCGCCAAGCTGAGCGAGGCTTTTGAGGTGATGCGCGGGAAGCTGAAGCAGTCCGTGGAGAAGCAGCTGCAATACGAGCACAATCGCAAGGAGCTGATCGCAAACATTACGCATGATCTGAAAACGCCTATTACCTCCATTAAAGCGAGCATTGAAGGCATTCGGGACGGGGTGCCGGATACGAAGCAAAAGATGGAACGGTACGTGAATACGATTCTGACCAAAGCCGATGACATGGACCAGCTCATAGATGAGCTGTTTCTCTACTCTAAGCTGGATTTGAAGCAGCTGCCGTTTACGTTTGAGCCGGTTAATCTGGGACATTTCATTCAGGATTATGCGGAGGATTTGCAATTCGACCTGCAAGAACAAGGCATTCAGCTGGAATGGAGCATTGATACCTCCCCTGCCTCAAGCGTGCTGGGCGACCGCGATAAGCTGAAACGGGTTTTAGTGAACATCATGGACAACTGCGTGAAATATATGAAGGCATCGCCGAAAAAAATCTCAATTACGCTGCAGCCGGAGCAGGAGCAGATCTGTCTAACGATCCGCGATAACGGGCCGGGCATTTCGGAGGAGGCCGTGCCGTTTGTGTTTGAGCGGTTCTTTCGCGAGGATTTGTCGCGCAGCAGCCAAACCGGAGGCAGCGGGCTTGGACTAGCGATTGCCAAGCAGATCATTGAGGGGCATGACGGCGCCATATACGCGGAAAGCAAGCTTGGGGCAGGTACCTCGATCATCATTTTACTGCCGCCTGCCAAGCAATAGGAGGACGCCAATGACGAAGATTTTAATCGTGGAAGACGAAGTGACCATAGCCGAGGTAGAGAAGGATTATTTTGAGCTGCACGGCTTTTCGGCGGATATTTGCTTAAACGGTACAGATGGCCTGCATGCCGCAATAAACGGTCAATATGATCTCATCGTGCTTGACCTGCAGCTCCCAGGCATGGACGGCTATGAGCTATGCAGGCAGATTCGGGCCGAAAAGGAGGTCCCGATCCTGATCGTATCCGCCAAGAAGGAAGAGATCGATAAAATACGCGGCTTAAGCCTTGGCGCCGATGACTATATTACGAAGCCGTTTAGCCCAAGCGAGCTTGTCGCTCGCGCGAAGGCGCATTTACAGCGCTATCAGCGCCTAATAGGCAAGCGGGAGACGAAGGGCTCGGAGAAAATCAGCATTCGCGGCTTGCAGATCGATGCCGGCTCGCGCCGTGTTTACGTGAACGGCAGCGAGGTGCAATTCACTGCGAAGGAGTTCGATCTGCTCTCTTTCCTAGCGCTTAATCCCAATCACGTATTCAGCAAGCAGGAGCTGTTCGAGCAGCTGTGGGACATGGATTCGCTTGGGGAAATCGCTACCGTGACCGTTCATATACGCAGGCTTAGGGAGAAGATTGAGGCGGACCCGTCAAACCCGCAATATATTGAAACCATATGGGGGGCAGGCTACCGCCTGACCGTTTAGACGCAGCAGAAGCAATCGTTTCAGAAAAGTTTCGAGGCTGTTTATCTTTTGTTAATATTCTGTTTGCTCGGGGTTTATTTTTGTGCTTTATCATGAGTTTAAGTTAAACAACAGCACTCATGAGGAGGAAACAAAGATGAATTTCGTTTCGAATAAGATGGCAGCAATCGTATTAGCAGCAGCAATCGGGGCCTCCGTTCTTGCAACGGGGCCTGTGAATGTATGGGCAAGCAGCGGTACGCAGGCAACGGCCGCAGGGCTTGGCTTTCAGGATATAAATGAGGACGCCGCTTCTTCGGCAGCCATTCAAGAGCTAGTGAAGCAAGGAATAATGAACGGCTATGGCAATGGCCTGGTCAAGCCGAATGCGGCAGTAACGCGTGCGGAGCTTGCCAAGCTGGTCGTGACAGCACTGGGACTGCCGATTAGCGCGGCTCAGCCAGCGGGAGTTACGGATTTGGCGGCGGGCAAATGGTACTATGATTACGTCGCAACGCTTGTTAACCTAGGTGTGATGCAATCCGAAGGAGGATTGCTGAAGCCGAATGAGCCGGCAACCGCAGCGGAGCTTGCAGGCATAGTCTCGAAGGCGTTGAAGCGGGATGTTGCTTCCGTCCAGTACTGGGCGAAGAATGTAGGCGTTAAGCCAGAGGCGGTGACGCGCGGCGAACTGGCGCAGCTTGTCGTCACATCGCAACAGGCGAAGCCTTCGGCGGATGCATCCGTTGCAGAGATCAAGGTGCTAAACACGATCACGCTTGAGATAACTTTTTCGGAGCCGCTGACGCCGGAGGATGCGTCGCTCGATGTAGCTTTGAAAAACTTCGCCTTCAATAGCGGACTGACCATGCTTAATGTGCCGCAGCTTAAGACCGGATCAATCTCAACCTATATCGTGCCAACCTCCCCGCAGAAAGCTGGAGCTTCCTATGAGCTAACCTATAAAGGCAAATCGGCAGGCAAATTCGAGGGCAGCGGCGAGAAAATCGAAATGAGCAGCGCCGGCCAAGTTTCGTTTGATACGTTCGAGGTGGTGTCAGAGCTATCCAAAGGCGTTACGGACTACGGAAATGTCATTTCGGCGTACTCGGTTGGCAGAGCAGCCATTGCCTTCGTGCTGGACGAGAATAACCAATACAACGGGAATACGTATGAGATTATTTCCTCCATGCGTGCCAAGCAGGTAACGATTACGCCAGAGGGCGGTGCGCCGATGCTGGCAACATACGTCTTATTCACGCAAGCGACCGATGGCCGTCAAGCGCCTAAATTCCGTTTGCCAGCCGGTTCCGTGCTGACACCGGGCGTTAAATATACGGTAACCTCGGAATGGTCGAATATCGCGAACGGCACTTTTGTTGCCAAAGAGATCGCACCTCTGGAGATGGCTTCGGCAAAAGCATTGAATGACAGCTCGCTTGAGCTTACGCTGAAGGAGGATCCGAAGGATGAGCTGTTTGCGGTGCGAAGCATCGAGTTGACCGGCACGGACGGCAGCAAGCTAACCGCGGCCTATAAACTCACTTCACGCAAAGGCGCAACCGGTATTTTTGAGCTGGCAAGCGGATCAAAGCTGGCAGCGGGCATGACGTATAAAGTGAACGCCGTTTCCGGCTGGGCAACGGGCAGCGATATTGCCGTCACATTGTCCGAATAATTACATTCAAGATGCTTCAACTAGGCAGGCCGATTGCGGCTTGCCTTTTTTGTGCAGATGTAGGCTGTCAGCTCTAATAATGCGAGTACTTATGAATTCAGATCCCATGCCGTTTGCGTTCACTATGCCAGCTTTCATGAAATCCGTTCTCATGATGGCTGCCTGCTTATCTTCTTTTTTGGCCAAGTTCCGCATAAGTATGGGTAATGGCTGCGAGCCGGAATGCGGGAGGGGATTGGATTGGCGAAATGGGGGAGGAGAGGCTGGCGGATCAGGCCATTTGGCGGAAGCCGGATGCTCGGATCAGGCCGACCGTTCTCAAGGGTTAAGGCAGTGAGCTGGGGAAGCCGCGGCAGCACGTCCTCATCGCGCCCGGCACCGAAGAAATGGGGCACGCGGGGAAGTTCAAGCAGCAGCAGGCGGCCCGTGCTTAACTTTGGCGGTTCCAAAAGCAAGAGCAGCGGAAGTTCAGGCGGAGCATGGGGAGCGAGACCGGCAAGACCAAGGATCAGGCGCAGGACGATATTCATCATTGCATTGGTCGTGATGATGGCGTTTACCATACAATCTTTTGTATACATCGAACGGAACCTGCGTCCGCCGCTTATGAACATCGCAAAAATTAGAGTGAAGCAGGTAGCAACGCAGGCCATCAATAAAGCGATAACGGAGCAGGTGGCCAGCCGCTCAGATACAGATAAGCTCATTGATTGGAAAATGAACAGCAACGGCAAAATATCAGGCTTCATGCTGAACTACGCTGAGCATATGAGCATTACCTCGCAAACGATCAATACGGTGCAAGCGACTTTGAACGACATGAAGGATATTCCCGAACATATCCCGATCGGCCACGCGCTAAACAGTGCGATTATATCTTCATTCGGACCGCGGGTCCCAGTCAAGTTCGAGCCCGTTGGCGCCGTAAAGGTAGACCTCAGCACGCGTCAAAAGGATGCAGGCATCAACATGATTCTGGTCGAGGTGTACATTCGGATCATCGCAGAGGTAACGATTATTATCCCGTTTGATACCGAGCCGGAAATCGTCGAAACGGATATACCGATTTCCTATCTGCTAGTTGTAGGTGACGTGCCTATGTATTATTACGACAACACGGGCAAACCTGTGGGGGATTCGGCTGCTCAGGCTCCTAATATTTCGGTTCCGCTGGGCCAAGGAAACGGCAGCGGCGTGACGGCCAATCCTCAGAACAGCGGAAATGATGAGGAATCTAGCTCCGGAGCAGCAGGGGGTGAGGGTGCTTCAGAAGGATCGAACGGGTTGGAGGGGCATTCCAATAACTCGGGCAATGCCGAAAGCAATTCAGGCAACGCGGCGAGCGGCGGGGAATAGCCGTTCATTAAAAACGACTTTATTGTCCGCTGTGTGGCGTACGATAAAGTCGTTTTGTCATTGCGGGTTATTTCCCTGAGCGAATCCGCTTGCGTTCAGCTTGCTCCCAGCGGCGCAGCATCGGATAAGGATCGAACGACCACTCCATAAGGCCGCGATCGCTGTACACGCCATAATGCAGATGTGGGGGGAATTTACCCGAGGTTCCCGGCTTCCCGTATCCAGAGCTTCCTACCCAGCCAACCACCTGGCCTGGCTTCACGACATCGCCGGTGCTGACCGTTTTGTCAAAGCCGGAAAGATGCGCGTAATAATGGTAAAAGTTGTTGAGATCGCGGATGCCGATCCGCCAACCACCGTAAGGATTCCAGCCTTTTACCTCGACGATGCCGTAACATACGCTCCGGACAGGCAGCCCGTGGTCCGCGAATATATCGGTCCCCTCATGGGTCCGTCTGCCGCCCCAGCTCCGGCCCGTTCCCCATGTGCTGTTATACGAATAATGGGTGCCGATTGGAACGGGAAAGGCATGCTCGAACAAATCAAGCTTCCCGAAAGCAGCGTATATACGGGCAAACTGCTGGATGCGCTGCACGGCACGGTTATTCTGGTAATATTCCCATAAGCCGATCGAAAAGTCGTCATCGGAGATGCCGTAAGCGGCAACGCGGCTTACGAGCGAATAAAGCAGATCGTCGTCGCTCGTCCGATCTGCTTGGCCGTTGCCGTCTCCGTCGCGGCCAATGCCGTTGAAAAAACGAATGGAAGCGGGTGAGCTATCCTCCGAGTTCGGATTCAGCACACCTGCCCAGCGCTCCGGATCGATATATACGCCAACCGTGCTTCCGAGCATAGGCCTTGCCTTCGGTTTTACCTTGGACATTGAGCGTTCATATTGATCGATTGCGGCGATCCAGTACCAAGGCACATCGGTAAACAAGCTTAATTTCTCATATAACGATTTTCTTATAGGCATAGGATCTGCCTCGGCAGCTGCCATCCGATCAGCAGACGGTCCAATCCGGCTCATGATCGCAGGAGAGGCTTTAGCGTTGCTGACCGGAAGAGCCATGAGCAGCAATGCTGCGATTAATGCTGCGGCAATAGGTATAGTCAGTTTCAAACGTCTCACCCTTCCAAAAGCATGACGGTTATGACGTTATCGTTTGCAAATGGATCGTTTTTATGCGAAATCGGTTCGCATTGGAAACGAAATGCCGAGAAAGTGCTATTTTTTATGGAAACATGTTATAATAACCCCATGAGTTTAGGATCGATAAATGAACTTGAAAGCAGGTAATCCCTTATGAAACAACAAGAAACTCTTAAAAAGCCTGACTGGCTTCGCATAAAATTAGCGACAGACGGCAACTATGCCGAAATTAAAAATATGATGCGCACCAAAACATTACATACGGTATGCGAGGAAGCACGCTGCCCGAATATTTATGAATGCTGGTCGAACCGTACGGCTACATTTATGATTTTGGGTGATATTTGCACGCGCGCATGCCGTTTCTGCGCCGTCAAAACCGGTATGCCGACTGAGCTGGATCTGGATGAACCGGAACGCGTGGCGGAAGCGGCGGAGCAGATGAATTTGCAGCACTGCGTAGTTACTTCTGTAGCTCGCGATGATTTGAAGGATGGCGGCGCCTCTATATTTGCGGCTACGGTACACGCGATTCGCAAGCGTATGCCATTTTGCCGCGTAGAGGTATTGATCCCCGATTTCCTTGGCAATCAGGATGCGCTTCAGACCGTCATGGATGCCAATCCGGATATTCTGAACCATAACGTGGAAACCGTAGAGAGACTCTCGGATCGCGTCCGTGCAAGAGCGAAATACAGCCGTACCATGGAGCTGTTGAGACGCGCCAAAGAAATGAAGCCCAAAATTCCAACGAAATCAAGCATTATGCTTGGCGTAGGCGAAGAATGGGATGAAATTTTGCAGACGATGGATGATCTTCGCGCGAACGACGTGAATATTTTGACGTTGGGTCAATATTTGCAGCCTTCGCCAAGCCATCTGAAGGTCGTACGTTATGTCCACCCAGATGAATTCGCAAAACTAAAAGAAGAAGGGCTGAAACGCGGTTTCAGGCATGTTGAATCCGCACCATTAGTACGCAGCTCTTATCATGCACATGAGCAGACCGATTCGGCACACGCAGCTATTGCTGCAGATACCGTAGAAGCGGGATATGACCGTGAGATTCCCTCCGGTGCTTGCTCGAGCAGCTTGTAACTGACGCTCAAGATGAGGTGGAAACCATGGCTTTGATTCATATCGGCGGAAAATCATATGAAATCGTACAAGAAAATAGAAATGGCTGGAATCCTGAAGCGTTTCGCGATCGATACAGTGAAGTACTGGAGCGTTATGATTTTATCGTAGGTGACTGGGGCTATAGCCAGTTGAGGCTGAAAGGCTTCTTCCGCGACAACCACCAGAAAGCAACGAAGGATAGCAATCTATCCAGCATGCCGGATTATATTAATGAATATTGCAATTTTGGCTGCGCGTATTTTATTCTCGAGAAAACCATAAGCACGCGGCGGGAGCCGGAGGATTACGATCTGGATGCCGATGATCATCGGCCGCGCCTCGATGCAGCTGACCTTCTCGCAGCAGTTGCGGGCATGGCGGACGCAGAGGGCGGCGTGGATCTCGACAACGCAGAAGTCGCAACCGCGAAGGAAGAAGCCCCGCATCCGACGCATGAGCGCCATAGCCGGCACCATAACCGGGAGAATCGGCATAGAAGCTCTAACCGCAGCAGCCACGAGAGCAAAGGCGATTCTGCAAACGCAGCAAGCGAAGGCAAGAACAACGAGCAGCAGAGCAGCGGCAAGCGCGAGCAGCAGCGGAAGGGCGGCTATAAAGGAAATGACCACCGTGGTAAAAAGCCGTTCCGGCTTGCAGCCAACGAAACCGCAGCGGCTTCAACTTCCACTGAACCGAATCGACCGCATAAAAAAGACACGGAACGCCATTAATACGGCGCTTCGTGTCTTTTTTTATTTATAGAATTTATATGTTTTCACATATAAGTGTGCTTATATGTCTCCGTGAAACGACGGTTTTTGCACACTGAGGAGCCGTTTACGCTTGACGTATAGGAAAGGATATGAGTTTCCTCATCCTTTCTCTATACGTTAAGAAGAAACGATGGCGTCTATAGAAAGGACGCCATCGTTTCTGCTTAAAACTTCTTCTTAAAATATAAGACTTTATAGGTTTCACGCGATAAAGTATTCTTTTATTTCAACGAAAAACGGATACCCTCCTCTTGCAGAGGACGGTATCCGTTTCTTCTTGGTTTGATCTAACGTACATCGTAACCGAGAAACGCCTCACGTACACGGTTCCAGAACGGGAATGGACGATATCGGGCAAAGCTGACCTTGCGGCTTGATACGCTGCAGCGAATGGAGAGAATATCGCTGCGCATAATGCTGACGTGATCAATGGTTAGCTGAAGGCGCTGCTCTTTTTTGGAGATGATGTCGCAATGATGATGCTGCGGCAGCAGCACGGATGAACCCAACGTACGGTATACGCGATTGTTGATCGAAGCAATCTCAGCGATTTGCAGCGATTCGATGGACGGGTGCACGATAGCGCCGCCCAAGCTTTTGTTGTAAGCCGTGCTTCCCGAAGGAGTTGAGATTACGATACCGTCACCTCGGAACATCTCGAACATCTCATCATTAATATTAATCTGGGCAACGAGGGTTCCGTCTACGCCCTTGAGTGTAAATTCGTTCAAAGATAGGTAATGACGAGATTCGGTCGGCGTCTCCAGCTCAATCTCCGCAAGCGGGTATCTGACAATATGCGGCGTTTCTTCCGCCATCATCTTGACAAGCTCCTCAAGCTCATCCGCTTGCCAATCCGCGTAGAAACCAAGATGGCCGGTGTGAACGCCTACAAAAGCAACATCCGTTATTTGGTCGACATATTTATGGAAAGCGAGAAGCAGCGTACCATCGCCTCCGATGGAGATGACAATTTCGGGTGCATCGTCATTCCGAGCGAAGCCGCGCTCCGCAGCCAATGTATGAAATTTCTCTGCCAACGATTTGGATAAAGCGTCGCCTCGATCAATTACCGCATACTTCAAAATAAATCTCCTTCCGAGCACCATAGTACTATTGATGATAAAGGAAATTGCCTATAAATTCAATGCGCCGCGGTGCTTCGACAGCGAAAATCATCCGGCTCAAGGACCGAGCCATCCCCAAAGCACATATACAAGCGCCATTGCGATCAGCCCATGGAGAAACCGGGCGTACAGGAAAGGACGATACCTAAGATCGGTTTTGCTAAGCAGACTAGCGATCTGGGCATGAACGGATAGACCGCCCCATGACAGCACCCAAGCGGCTATTGCGGCTTGATGCAAAAGACCAGTTCCAGCTGTTCCTGCGGAACGCGCGCCAAGCGTAACTTCGAATAAGCCGTAAATGCCCGCATCTGCAAGCAGCCTAGGTAACCCGACCATTTGAAATAAGAATCGAAGAGCTTCGGCCATTGCCTCTACGATACCGGCGTGGGTGAGCATTTCCATGACAACAGAGAAGAAAACGACAAGTCCGCCTACAACGATCATGAGCCGAAGCGCGGATTGTATGGAGTCCTGCACGAGTTTGCCTAAATCCCTGCCGTCGAGCAGTCTCGCTTCATGCATCGCTTTAAGCGCTTCGGATACAATAGATGGCTTGCGCTTACGTATGCCGGCAGCCGTATCGACGTTCTTTTTGAAGGAGGATGGGAGTGCCTTTCGGTCATGGAATCGCATAAGCAAGCCAATGATCAGTCCTCCTCCGTAATGAGCGGCAGCAAGCACAGGAGCCAGTGCGACGTTATGAAAAAAACCGACGGAAACGGCACCAATCAGAAAGATAGGATCGGATGTCGTAGTGAATGCGACAAGCCGCTCGCCTTCCGCTCGATTAATAAGTCTTTGCTCCCAAAGCTGTGCAGTAAGCCTGGCACCGACGGGGTAACCCGAAATGTAACCCATCGTCACGACGAAACCGCCGATGCCCGGAAGCCGGAATAAAGGGCGCATATAAGGGTCCAGCAGCTTTCCGAAAAAATGGACAATTCCGAACCCTAGCAGCAGCTCCGATATGACGAAAAAGGGGAATAGGGCCGGGAAAAGCACCTGCCACCAGATGGATAAGCCTCGAAGCGAGGCGCCAAGCGTTTCGGTGGGATAGATAGTCATAAGCAGTGCGATAACGAGAGCGCTAAAGGCGGTAACGGATAAGGGGTGGATGAAGGTTCGCAGCAGATTGACCGCCTCCTATTGGACTGTGAAAAGAGATGCCGCCTTGCAAAGGCAAGGAAGGTACAACCCCTCTTACACTTATATGTCCGAAGATGGACATCCATCACTTAAGGCTGATGAAAATAAAATCATGCCCAAAAGAAAACGCTTGCAAAACACTGGATTCCTGTCATTTTTATGGTACAATAGAATTACCTTTGAAACGGTTGGAGTGATGAGTATGAGTATAATCGCTGGCATCTTGGTATGTGCTTTCGTCTATGTCATTCGAGAATCTCTTACAGCGCCTGGGGAAGAGGACTATGAGGGTTGATGGGTAATACGCACTATATGATGGAGCCCGCATTTGAAATTGCGGGCTTTTTTTTATTTCCGGTAAAAAATCTTTTGTGATATAATACTAATTACCTACAAATTGGAGATGGTTTTGACGATGAATAGGAATATAAGCCTTTATGAAGCGATTGGCGGATCTGAGACTTTAAGACTAATTGTAGAGGCTTTTTATCCGAGAGTACAAGCACATCCCTTGCTTGGGCCTTTGTTCCCGGAGGACATCCTTCCGGTAATGGACAAGCAATACTTATTTCTAACGCAATTTTTCGGAGGGCCATCCTTATATTCAGACGAATATGGGCATCCGATGATGAGAGCTAGGCATTTGCCGTTTCCCATTACGCCAGAGCGTGCGGAAGCATGGCTGGACTGCATGAGGAAAGCGCTGCAAGAGGTTGGCATGCAAGAAGAGCTTCAGCTCGTTGTCATAAATAGACTATCCGGACCAGCACATCATTTTGTTAACACATCTGAAGAGGAGACGTGATCGTATGGAACCGCTCTACCAATCCAAGATCGAATGCATCTGCTGTGAGAACGTATTTATGACATCTCGCGTAAGACCAAGCTTCAAAAGAGCAGCCAGCGTGGACTCTGACTTTTGCGGATATTATAAATCGGAAGTGAACCCGGATTATTATGTTGTACGGGTCTGCCCGAATTGCGGCTATGCTACGACGGAGAACGGAATTGAGCGGTTGAACGATCAACAAAAGAAGCAATACCATGAGAAGATTGGCGTGCGCTGGCAGAATCATGATTACTGCGGCGAACGTGATGCAAGCCAAGCAATGGCTACCTATAAGCTTGCGCTGCTATCGGCTCAGGCTGTAGGGGAGAAAGACCGCATTCTTGCGGGGATCCTGCACCATATTGCTTGGCTTTATCGTTATGAAGGAAACCAAAGCGACGAGAAGCGTTTTCTGCGCTTTGCGCTTCAAGCTTACATACGGGTCTACGAGGCAGAAGGCATTGCCTTAAACAATGCAAAGCTGATGTTTTTAATCGGGGAGCTGAATCGCAGAATTGGCGAAGTAAACGATGCGGTAAGATGGTTTTCACGCGTCGTGAACGATAAAAAAATTGTGGACGGCGCGATGATTCGTGCGAGCCGCGAGCAATGGCAGCTGATTCGCGAGGAGATGGAAGCCAGATCGAAAAACCCATCCGGCGACAATTCTCCAAGCGATCATCTAAGCCTGTCAGAGCATGCAGTATCCACATCCGCATAGACGGACGATTACCGAAGCACGCGGTCGGTCAACAAATAGTCACGGTCTGCGTCGATGATCGTCACTTTGTTTCTGCAGCATGGGAATACGAGCAAACGTTTCATGCCGCCTTGAATGTCTGGAATCTCGGCGGGTTTAACGGGAAGCAGCACATTCTCTGCGGAGCAGAAAGGGCAGCTCGAAACGTAAAGATCACCCATTATGATGTCATAAGGCCAGGCTTTCTCGAACGGAATCATACGTTCTTATCGCTCTCGGTAGCTGCTTCCGCATCAGGCTTGGCCAATTCGGCAAGCTTCTGCAGCAATATATGCCGTGGCATATGCATTAAGTGCTCAATCGGTACGCCGAGCTGCTCGGATAACTTCACAGCGGTATCAGCGGAAATTTGCAACGGTTTAGACATGGTGAAATTCCTCCAATCTGGATATAATTAAGTTATACACTGCCAAGAAGGTTTGCGCAAATAAAAACGCAGCCGTCGCTTGGCTTTTTTTGTGGAGGAAGGGATGGTATTAAATGGATAATGGATATCCGCAAAGCTGGGATTTGGATGTATTATACGAAGGCGGCTCAAGCTCTGCTGCTTTCCAAGAGGAACTGAAGGGCATTGACGAGGACATTATTAAGCTGGATGCGATGCTGCTTGATGGCACGGCTACCGCTATACCACTCATTGCCGAAATGACGGAGCTTCTGCAAAGCGTTATTATTAGGCTAAGGGAATCGGAATCATTTGTTTCATGCTTACTGGCGCAAGACATCAAGGATTCTGCTGCCAATGTGCGAGGCGACCGCGTAAAGACGCTTGGCGCGAAGCTGCTTGGCGTACTTACTCGGTTCGATAATGTGCTGCGTGGGCTGGATGAGGGAGCATGGCTGGCGCTGCTCGAGAATGAAAAGCTGGCAGAGGTTGCTTTCAACTTGGCTGAACGCCGTGAGCTGGCCAAGCAGAAGATGGCTCCTGAGCTTGAGGCATTGGCAGGAGATCTGGCTGTTGACGGCTATCATGGCTGGGGTGATTATTACAACGTAATCGTTTCGCGGGCAAAGTTCAAGGATACCGATAAGGAAGGGAATACGACGGTCTTATCGGCCGGTCAAATGCATAACCGCCTGTCTGACGGAGACCGCGAGGTACGTAAGGCAGCATTCGCAGAATGGGAACGCGAGTGGTCGGAGCAAGCTGATTTATGCGCGGAAACATTGAACCGGATTTCCGGCTTCCGGCTCAAGCTTTATGATAAGCGCGGATGGGACTCGGTGCTCAAAGAGCCGCTGCAGATGAACCGTATGAGCGAGGCGACGCTAGGAGCGATGTGGGAGGCGATTCAGGAGAGCAAGCAGGTGCTTGTTGCTTATCTGGCCCGCAAGGCAAAGCTGCTCGGGGTGGAAAAGCTTGATTGGCATGACGTAGAAGCGCCTATCGGTTCAGCAACGAAGACGATACCGTATGACGAAGCAGCTGCTTTTATCGTAGAACAGTTTCGTTCGTTCAGCCCGGAGCTTGCAGAATTCTCGGAGATGGCCTTCAGAGACGGCTGGATTGAAGCAGAGGATCGACCTGGCAAGCGTCCTGGCGGGTTCTGTACTTCCTTTCCCAAAAGCAGCCAAACCCGCATATTCATGACCTATTCAGGCAGCGCCTCGAATATCTCAACGCTTGCGCATGAGCTTGGGCATGCCTACCATCAGCATGTAATGAATGACCTGCCTGCATTATCCCAGGAATATGCGATGAACGTAGCGGAGACGGCGTCAACCTTCGCGGAGCTTATCGTGTCCGACCGCGCGTTCAAGGCAGCAACGGAAAAGGAAGAAAAGCTCGGCTTGCTCGAAGATAAAATACAGCGCTCGGTTGCATTTTTCATGAACATCCATGCGAGATTTTTATTCGAGACCCGTTTCTATGAAAAGCGAAGGCAAGGCTTGGTATCCGTTGAAGAATTGAACACGCTGATGGAGGAAGCACAGCGTGAGGCCTATTGCGATATGCTCGGAGAGGCGCATCCGCATTTCTGGGCGTCAAAGCTACATTTTTACTTAACGGATGTGCCGTTTTACAACTTTCCGTACACTTTCGGTTATTTGTTCAGTGCGGGCATTTACGCGAAAGCGCTAAAAGAAGGACCGGATTTCAAAGAACAATACGTTGCTTTGCTCCGCGATACAGGCAGAATGACCGTTGAACAGCTGGCTGAGGCGCATCTTGGCGTAAATGTGGAAGAAAAGGATTTTTGGCGCGACGCGGTTGCTCTTACTGCCGTTGACGTTGAGCAATTTATTGCCATGACGAATGAATGAGCGTAATTGAATGACAAGCAATCAACCGGACAGCCGGAGACGAAGGAGCAATCCTGTCTCTGGCTGTTTTTTTTGATACAATGAAGCCAATGAAACCAACAAATGAGAGGCGGAATCGAAATGACGGAGCAAGCGGTTAATCAAGAGAGCGTTATCGGATTTATAGGGACAGGCATTATGGGGGCCAGCATGGCGGGACATTTGCTTGAGGCAGGGTATCGCGTAAACGTATATAACCGCACGAAATCACGTGCAGACGGGTTGGTATCCAAGGGAGCAATTTGGCAGGAATCGCCTATGGCGGTAGCGGAGGATTCGGATATCATCTTCACGATGCTTGGGTACCCGGCTGATGTGGAAGAGGTTTATCTGGGAGAATCGGGTTTG
Organism: Paenibacillus sp. J22R232; assembly: GCF_056269165.1. Taxonomy (NCBI): domain Bacteria; kingdom Bacillati; phylum Bacillota; class Bacilli; order Caryophanales; family Paenibacillaceae; genus Paenibacillus; species Paenibacillus sp. J22R232. The sequence continues at coordinate 202,827 of NZ_JBWDNK010000010.1, forward strand.
CTGCGTCATGCGCGCCAAAATGCGGTATTTATAGATATGACGACATCCAGCCCATCACTTGCCAAGCGATTGGAGCTTGAGGGTCTGAGCAAAGGCCTGCGAGTACTCGATGCGCCAGTCTCAGGTGGCGATGTCGGAGCAAGGGAAGCAAGACTGTCCATTATGGTCGGAGGCGCGGAGGAAACCTTTGATGCGATCCTTCCGTTGTTTGAGCGCATGGGCAAAAATATCGTGCACCAAGGCGGAGCTGGTTCTGGGCAATTCACCAAGATGTGCAATCAGATCGCGATCGCATCCAATATGATCGGGGTAAGCGAGGCACTTGCATATGCCAAGAGCTCTGGACTAGATCCTAGCAAGGTGCTGAAGAGCATTGAGACAGGCGCGGCTGGCAGCTGGTCGCTTTCGAATCTAGGTCCGCGCATTATTAAAGGGGATTTTGCTCCGGGCTTCTACGTTAAACATTTCATGAAGGATATTAAGATTGCCATTGAATCAGCGGAAGAAATGGGGCTGACATTGCCTGGGCTTGCGCTGGCAAGATCTTTATATGAGCAGGTTATCGAGCAAGGAAATGAGAATAATGGTACACAGGCGTTATATAAAGTGATTTTTAAAGAAGATTAGTCCTATTTATTGTACACATTCTTTTAATATGATATATTATATAACGAATAATAGTGCTACATAAATTAATTATGACTCACAAATAGAATGGAGGAGAGTCCGATTCAATTATCCTCTCGGCAATTGGAGCTTCTTGAGCTTGTGAAGAGGCATGCGCCGATTACCGGTGAACAATTAGCAGACAATCTAGGCGTGAGCAGACCGACACTGCGCTCGGATTTATCTCTTCTCGTCATGCTAGGCTTGCTTGACGCGAAGCCAAAGGTCGGGTATTTCCTAGGCAACGCCTACCGAACGAACCGTGAGCCGCTGCAGCAGCTTAACACGATGAAGGTAAGGGAGGTACAGGGCGTCCCCGTTAATGTGCCTGACTATTTGTCCGTTCATGATGCCGTCATTACTTTGTTCACGGAGAATGCGGATACGCTCCTGGTCGTCAATGACCAGAAGCGGTTTGTTGGCATCGTCACGCCTAAGGATTTGCTCAAAATAACGCTTGGAAACGCCGGCGCTGCGGCAATCCCCGTCAGTATGGTGATGACACGCTATCCCAATATTGTGACGCTGATGCCAGACGACTCCGTTATGGACGCGATTCGAAAAATGTCGCTGCACCAGGTAGATTGTCTGCCGGTCATTGTTCCAAGGGAGGAGCAAACGGCCGATCCAGAGGTTACCGGCTGGGTGTCGAAGTCGAATATTATACGTCTGATGGCGGACATTGCGATGGATGGGGAATTGGGGGAGCCAGAGTTATGACACAGCAAATTATTTACGTATGCTCCGATGCCGTAGGGGAAACCGCGGAAGCGGTAGCAAAGGCGACCTTGCGCCAATTCTCATCCGAGCAGGTGAAGATCAAGCGCTACGGCCATATCAAGTCGGAGGATGAAATATTGCGCATTGTCGCTGAGGCGGTGGGCACAGGCGGCTTTATCAGCTATACGCTCGTGCAGCCAGAGCTGCGCGAGCTAATGAAGGAAGAAGCGCTGAGAGTCGGCGTGCGCGCCGTCGATGTGATGGGACCGATGATGCAAGCTTATGTGGACACGTTCGGCAGCTTTCCGAAGCGCGAGCCAGGACTACTGCATTCGATAGATGATGCCTATCACCGCCGAATGGACGCCATTGAATTCGCGGTCAAATATGACGATGGCAAGGACGCGCGAGGCTTTGTGCAGGCGCAGGTCGTATTGATCGGCGTATCACGGACATCGAAAACACCGTTAAGCATCTTTTTGTCCCATAAGGGAATCAAAACGGCTAACCTGCCCTTGATGCCGGAGGTCAATCCGCCGGAGGAGCTGAAGCCAGCTCCCGGCCGGTTAATTATCGGGCTCACGATGCAAGCCGAGCACTTGCTTGAAATTCGCTCCGAGCGCTTGAAGACGCTGGGGCTTCCGGCTTCGGCCCAATACGCGACGCGTGAACGGATTCAAGAGGAGCTGGATTACGCGGAAGGCGTTATGAAATCATTGAATTGTCCGGTTATCGATGTCACCAATCGCGCTATTGAAGAAACTGCAGGCATTATTACTGAATGGCTTAACAAATAAATGGCTATACCGATAGAGACAAGGGGGATTCTAAATGGATAGAACGTTTGTAATGGTTAAGCCCGATGGTTATGCTCGCGGCTTAGTAGGTCGGATTGTCGCACGTTTTGAAGAGAAGGGTTTTACGCTGGTGGACGCAAAGGTTATGCAGCTCTCCAGAGAGCATGCGGAGCATCATTACGAGCATTTGCGATCAAAGGTTTTTTTTGGCGAGCTGGTGGATTTTATCGTGTCAGGACCGATATTTGCTATGGTATGGGAAGGCAAGGACGCGATTAAAAATGCGCGTTCGCTCATAGGAGCAACGAACCCTGCTGACGCGCTTGCGGGAACGATTCGCGGGGACTTTGCGATCGACGTGGCAAGCAACATTATCCATGGCTCGGATTCGACCGAAAGCGCGGAGCGGGAAATCAAACTTTTTTTCCAATAAACAAAGGGAGATGACCGGATATGAAGTTTTTCTTGGATACAGCGAACGTAGAGGAAATTAAGCGTATTGCCAAGCTAGGGCTCGTTGACGGGGTTACGACCAACCCTTCGCTCATTGCGAAGGAGGGACGGGATTTTAAACAAGTCATCCAAGAAATTTGCAGCATTGTATCTGGTCCGGTCAGCGCCGAGGTTATTGGAACAAAGGCGGACGATATGCTTAAGGAAGCTTTTGAAATAGCGGAATGGGCACCTAATGTTGTGATTAAGCTGCCTCTTACGGAGGATGGCTTGTATGCAGCACACGCGTTATCGGAAAAAGGCATTCAAACGAACGTGACGCTCGTTTTTTCCGCGGCTCAGGGGCTTATGGCAGCAAAAGCAGGAGCGACGTTCATTAGCCCGTTTGTCGGGCGGCTGGATGACATTGGCGTAGAAGGGCTTAAGCTGGTTCGCGATTTGAACGCCATTATTCGTAACTATGGGTATCCGACTGAAATCATCGTTGCGAGTATCCGCCATATCGGCCATCTGGAGCAGGCTGCCATCGCAGGCGCGCATATTGCGACGATACCGGGCTCGCTGCTGCCTTCGCTGTGGAAGCACCCGCTTACCGATATCGGGATCGAGAAGTTTCTTAGCGATTGGGACAAGCAGAAGTAAAATCCTTGGTTGACGAATAGAATCAGGGTATGGTAAATTTTATACAAAGTTAAAGATCACACACGGAAGCACCGTATAAGGACGCAGCTAACTGCGCCTTCTACGGTGCTTTTTTTGTGTTTTCTTGCTGAAGGGAGGAATGCTTGGATGATGAAATACCAGCTGGGAGTAGCTGTAAGCGACACTGAATACTTGCGGCGGCTAGCCGATTACATCCGCGACAGCAAGTATAGCGAGCAATGGCAGATTATTGCCTTTACCCATGCGGATGCTTGCAAACGGTACGTGGGGCAAGGATACAAGCTGGATATGCTGATTGCGCAGCCGGGGCTGCTGGCAGAGACCAAGCCGATGCTTCCGAGGATGACGGTTATCGCGCTCGTGCTTGCATTCGGTGAAAGTACGGAGGAGCATGAGCTCCAGCAATATCAGCCGCTCCCGCGGCTGCTGCAGCGGATGTCGGAGATTCATGCCCGAGCAGCAGCGTTATCCGGTCAAGCTCCAACATTTGAAGATATGGCTGCCGGAACGCGGGTGCTCGCGGTATACTCCGCTTCCGGCGGCACCGGGAAGACCGGGCTTGCGCTTCATATCGCGCATGCGGCAAGCATGCACCGTTTCCGAACGTTCTATCTTAATCTGGAGCGTTGGAATTCCTCGGAATCATGGTTTGAACCAAATCGAAACGAGGAGGACCAGAAGCAAGAGCCATTAAAGGAGGAAGGCCTATCAGAGCTGCTTTACAGCCTTAAGGCACAATCTGGCCTAGCTGGCAAGTGGCTGCTGGAGCATCGAAAACGTGACGCCATTCTTGGTGCTGATTATTTGGCGCTCTGCACCAATTTAGAGGATCGCTTAACGCTGAGCGAGGAGGATACGGCTTCGCTGCTTGAGGTGATCTCCGCAAGCGGGCAATACGATTTGATTATCGTCGATTTGGACAGCGATCTGGACGGCACGCATGTGAGCGTGTTTGAGAAATCGAATCTTGTTCTGTGGGTATCGAATAGCTCTGCATCCGCAAGACAAAAGCAAGCCATGGTACTTCGCTACGGTGAGCAGAAGTGGGACGGGCGCTTCAAGCGATTGCTCGGGAAATTTACATACGTGAATAATCAATCTGTCAGTAATCATCCAGGCGGGAATCGGGAAAAGGATGACAGAGGCACCGTCAGCTTCCGCCTGCCGGAAGTTGCGGATTGGCGAGGGGCAAGCCGCGTAAAGCTGCTGTCATCGCCATTGTACCGGGCAGCGGCCGATCAGCTGTTCAAGCAGCTCTTCATGGAAGGGGAGGGAATGATTGCCGAGCGATGAAATCGTATTGGAGCTGAGGGATCAAATCCGGTCAAAGATTGATTTCAGCGGCTCCTTGTCCGACGAAAGCTTGCTGAATATCGCGGAGGAGACGGTATTTGACTGGTGTGCGCGCAATCCGTTAACGGCAACCGGGAAAGTCAAGCTGGTGCGCAGGCTGTTCCACTCCTTCCGCGGACTCGATATTTTACAGCCGCTTATGGAGGATGCTTCGATCAGTGAAATCATGATTAATCATCATGCGGAAATTTTTGTGGAAAGAAGAGGCGAAATGTCATTGCTGCCTGTTTCCTTTGAGAGCAGGGAACGGCTTGAGGATTTGATCCAGACCGTAGTGGCCAGCGTAAACCGCGTAGTCAATGAATCGTCGCCTATCGTAGACGCGAGGCTGAAGGACGGCTCAAGGGTGCATGTCGTGCTTCCTCCCGTTGCGCTCAAGGGTCCCTGCATGACCATTCGTAAGTTCCCGGATAAGCCGCTTGCGATGGAGGAGCTGGTGGGGCTTGAGTCATTATCCGGTGACGCGGCTGCATTCCTGAGTGAGCTCGTAGGGGCGCAATACAATATGTTTATCAGCGGAGGAACGGGGACGGGCAAAACGACCTTTCTTAATGCTTTGTCGCAGTTCATACCAGCGGATGAGCGGATCGTTACCATCGAGGACTCGGCAGAGCTGCAAATTCGCTCCATTCCGAATCTTGTCTCGATGGAAACACGGAATGCGAATACGGAAGGCAAAGGCGAGATCACCGTACGCGATCTGATTCGTGCTTCGCTGCGAATGCGGCCGAGCCGGATCATCGTGGGGGAGGTGCGGGGCGGAGAGGCGCTGGATATGCTGCAAGCGTTGAATTCAGGCCATGCTGGAAGCATGTCTACTGGCCACTCGAACGGTGCGAAGGATATGCTCGCCAGGCTTGAGACGATGGCACTTAGCGCAGCGGAACTGCCTGTAACGGTCATTCGGCAGCAGATTGCTTCAGCGATTGATATTATCATTCATTTATCGAGATTCCGGGACCGATCGCGCAGAGTAACGGAAATTTGCGAAGTCGTGGGAATGGCTGACGGTGAAGTAATGCTTAATCCTTTGTTTTATTTCGAGGAGAAGGGTGAGCGTGAGGGGAAGGTGGCGGGTGGGCTGAAACGGACAGACAACGCCATTGTCAGACAGGACAAGCTGATCATGGCTGGTAGAAAGGGAAAGGGGGAGGCTGCGCTATGAGTATGGCTAAAGGCATGTCCGAAACGGGGCATCGGTATGGGCTATCGGGGAGAAAGCAGCGTTTTTTATATTGGTGCGGCTGGGAAAGCGAACAGATTTTGGCGAATATTCGCGCGGGCAGAGTATTAACGAACTACGAGCATTATCATCTCAGCCGAAAACAGTTCTTACTGACAGCGTCTACGGCGTCTCTTCTTTTTTATTCAGCGGTCTACCTGTTCTACCATTCCGTTCTGTTATCGCTAGCAGCAGCGGCACTTGGCATTATCGCGCCGCGCTTTCGGCGCATGTCATTGCTGCGTGAGCGAAAAGAACGATTGAAGCTGCAATTCAAGGAAGCGTTATTCTCGCTAACCTCCTCGCTTGCGGCGGGGCGCTCGATTGAGAATGCTTTTCTAGCATCCCTTGATGACTTGAGGCTTCTATATCCGAACGCGAAAACGGAGCTATTGATCGAATTTCAAATCATACGGTTTCGTCTAGAAAATGCCGAGCCCATTGAATATGCCCTGAGAAATTTTGCGGATCGGGCGGGAATAGACGAGATCACCCAATTCGTCGATGCTTTGGGAGCCTGCAAGCGTTCAGGAGGGGATTTGCTGGAGGTCATGAAGCGGACCGCTGTTATTATTGGCGAGAAGTTGGAGATTGAGCAAGAAATAGCCGTTATGGTTGCCCAGAAGAGATTCGAGGGACGAATTATGATGGCGGTCCCTTTTGTGTTCCTCGCGTTTTTAAGCCTAGCCGCTCCTGATTACATGGCACCTTTATATGATGGAGCCGGCTACCTGCTGCTGACAGCTGCGCTGGCGTTGTTGCTGGCTTGCTTTTGGCTAATGGCAAAAATGATGCGCATTCAAATGTAGTGAAAGGAAGGGAGAAATGGCTGCCGCGATAGCTTCGTTTGCGCTAATCGGAATTTGGGTTTATTGGGCGGGGGTAGGCACGCTGCATGCATGCTGGAAGCAGCTTGCAGGGAAGAAGCAGCAAGGCGGAATGACGAGTGAAGCATGGAAGCAGCTGGGTATGGTAAATCCCTTTTTACGTATGCTGGAGCGGCATAAGGTATTTGATTCCTTGCATTTGCCAATGGGAAGCTTTCATATGAGACTTCTCTTGTTAATGGAAAACGGATGGACGATGGAGCAGACGAAAAAGCAGGCAGCGGCTTCGTTAGGCATGGGATACGCCGCATTGACGGCCTGCGCGTGGCTTAGTTTTCTTGGACAAGAGCCTCTGCTGCTCGTGGTAGGAGCTATATTCGGTATCGTTCTTACGCTTCGGCCATTCGTAGAAGCGGGAAGAAAGGTCGAGCAGCGCAAGCAGCAGATGATCATCGAGCTGCCCGACATGCTGAGCAAGCTGATGCTGCTTGTAGGCGCGGGAGAGACTGTGCAGCAGGCGCTGGCTAGGTCGCTTGAAGGGAAAGAAGTGAAGCTTCACCCCTTATATAAGGAATGGAGCGAGGCTGTTTCGATGCTGCGGAATGGCCAGTCGTTCAATACGGCGATGGAACGCTTTAACCGGCGCTGCTCGGTGCAGGAGGTATCCGTATTTACGACAGTACTGCTGCTCAATTACCGAAGAGGGGGAGAGCATTTCGTGCTCGCCTTGCGGGAACTGTCCTATACGCTTTGGGAGAAGCGTAAGGCGATTGCAAGATCGCGTGGGGAGGAGGCTTCGTCGAAGCTTGTATTTCCGCTTGTCGGCATTTTGTTGGTGCTCATGATTCTGGTAGCCGCGCCAGCCGTTCTGCTTATGTCTTAAATTGAAAATAGAGAGGAAGAGGACAAATGAATCAGTTAGCAAAATCCGTTCGTTCGTTTTGGAAAGAGGAAGAGGGACTTGGCACGCTGGAGATTATTCTGATTATTGCGGTTGTCATTATTATTGCCCTGTTGTTTAAGGACTGGATCATCGAATTAATCGAGCGCCTGATGGGCAAGGCGGACGACGAGGCAGATAAAATTTTCAGTTAGCAGGTGCCATTGCATGGATAAGCAAAATTTTCGTGTGAGACTGCTGCAGATACTAAGAAAGGAGCAGGGCAGCTTTACGCTGGAAGCCACGATTGTGTTTCCATTGCTGCTCGGCCTTATCTTGTTATTTTTATTGTTCGGCATGTATATGTACCAGAAGGTTGTCCTTTATTACGCGGCGTCCTCAACTGCGGAACGCGCTGCCTTTAGTTGGGACAACAGCTTCCGAATAGCTAGAAGCGGGATGCTGAGCGAGCCAGCCTATGATGGCTTGTATTGGCGGGTAGGCGATGACGAAATGCTCAGCAGCTTGTTCAGCATCGGCAGCGAAATCTCGCCGGCATCTTTCGCGCTCCCGGTTGAAGGAAAGGCCGATAGCGTCGATGATGATTTGTATTATCGCAAATTGGCGAAGTCGGCTCAGTGGATGGGAGACGCCGCTTTGGCTTATGAAGGGCAAATGAGCTATTCACGGGACGTTCTGAAGCGAGTGGTTGAGGTTAAGCTAAAGTCTCCTTTTTCGAATGGGAGAGCCGCGCCCAGCTGGCTGAGAAGGGAGCCCAAAACCGTAGCAGCTGCCTCGATCATAGATCCGGTTGAATTTATAAGAAGCATTGATTTGACGCGTTACTATGCGGCAAGATTCGCTAACCGGACAGGCGGTGCGAGCCAGGCGAAGCAGCAAGCGGGTCAGGTTCTCGCACCTTATGCCGAGGCTTCAAAAGCTGGCAAGCCGAAGGGAACGTAACGATGGAGGTGTAGAAAGGCATTGGCCGCCAAAATAAAGAAATTAAAGAAAACAGACTGCAATAGCGGTTTTTTCTTTGAAGAAAATGGAGCGGTAACCGTTTTTTCCGTCATTGTGTTATCCTCCTTGCTGTTATTTTTTTCTCTGCTTATTGATTATGCGCGCATTGCGGTTATGCACAAGCTGGCAGAGGATGCCGTTCGCTCAGGTGTGCGGTCCGTACTCTCAGCCTATGATTCCACGCTTTACGAGCGCTACGGCTTGTTTGGCCGAGGCGGTACGGAGGGGCAGGCGATATTCTCGGAAGCACTGACAGCCAACACGGATGAATCGGCTCGGTTTACGGAGCCTGGTATGAAGCTGGTTCGGATTAAGGCAGACGAAGCAGCCTTGCATCCTGCTTCGTTTTTGGGGAGCCATGACATTTTTGCTAGGCAGGTCTTGGAGGAAATGAAATATAAGGCACCCGTTGATTTTACGTTGGAGCTAGCTGCTAAGTTTATACCGATCGCTGGTGCAATGAAGGAATCTTCCATTACCATCAGTCTGCTCGAGCGTATGCGTAAGCTTTATGAGCAGCGCGAAGCCCATTTAATCCGCGTTCTTCAACTGCAAGAGCTCGCTGCAGCAGCAATGAGGGACAGCGGAGTGTCTGCGATGATTCCGGTTCAAGCGAGCACGGGAACGATACCTGCCGATACTGCCTTAGGCATCGCCGGAGCATATTCGGGTTATGCAGCGATAGCTATGAAGAGCCAGCTGTCTGAGTCGGAGGGAGGCCAGGAAAAGACAACGCAAATGAAAGACTATGAAGAGTTAGTAAAAGGGTTTGCATTAACACTTAGGCAGGTCGGCAGAGACATGCTTCAACGCCATACGAAGCTGCTGGGGGATGCAATTAAGGAGCTAGGAGCTGCTAGGACGCTGAACGAGCAGATGCAGCAGCTAGCCAGGGAAGCGAACCAGCGAGCGAGTCAAGGCGGATATGATTCCGTTTCGAAAATGGAAGTGCCGGGAGCGGTTAAGCATGAGGTTCCTGCCGATGCGGCATCGGATTTGGAACAAATAAGGAAAACAGCGGTTGAACTGGTTCTGAATGATGAGTGGTTTGCGGAATACCGGCAGGAGCTTGAGGCCCAAGGCTCATCCGCGGCTGCGATTGATATGGAGACAGGGAGCTTCCAGACAAGTGCTATGGCCTCGCTGATAAAGCCAATCCGGATGCTGTCGGCAGACACCTTGTTAGAGGGGGCAGCGAGTCTCAGCGTTGCATACGGCAGCTACAATGAAAAATATATCCAGCCTGCTGCAATTTTGGCAAGCAGAAGAAATGCCCTGGAGCACGGTGAGATTAAAGAAAAGCTAAAGCAGCAGGAGAAGCAGTCCGAATCATTGTGGAAACAGGCTCGCAGCCTGCTTCACGGACTTACTGCAATTCCGCAAACGGAAGAGCATCAGCTTGTTTTTGAACAGATCAAACAGCTGTACAATGCCAATCTTTTGTTTAACGAGAAAGAGGAGGAAGCATCCATTCCAGATACAGCAGGAACAGCAGGAGGGGCTCACGATGCTTCCGAGCAATCAGCTGCGTTAATGGATGGCTTGTTTTCTGGCATGGCAAGTATGCTGACGGATACGAGAGACGATTTGTTTTTCGGTGAATACGTTCTGGGCAGGTATGCTTCGTTTGCGCCTCAGCATCTGAAGGCGATGATGACCGGTGGTGAGTTGTCAGAGCTGTCGCATGCTGTTTCATTCAATAACCAGGAGGCCGAATACATTATTTATGGCTTCCACAATCCGGTGGGAAACATTGCTGCTGCATATGGGGAACTGTTTGCCGCGAGGCTGTCAGTACGAACGATGGAAGGGTTAATTGAAAGCAGGACACTCGGACATCCTTTGCTCATTCTATCTGCAGCTCTTATTTACGGCTTAGAGAAATCGATAGAGGATCTGCTTGCGTTCACCGAACGGGGCTCAGCGCCTTTGTCCAAATATGTGAAGCTGGAGCTTTCTTACCAGGATTATTTAAGGCTTTTTATACTATTACACGGGGCGAATGACAGCTCTAGCTTAGCGCGGATGATTGCATCCATCGAGCATAATAGCGGGACGATATTATCAGCTGTTCCGAGCGGCGTAACGGGAGAGGCTAGGCTCTCCGCGGAGCTTTGGTTCGTGCCTGGCTTAATGGGCGCGCTCGGCAATCTCGGACTTCTGGATGGAAAGGTTGAAGGAAACCGCTATGAGACTACGCAAACAATCGGCTGGTCATATTAGGCTTCGCAAGTTAAGGGAAGAGCAGGGCTCAATCGTTGTAGAATCAGCTTTGGTAATGCCGATGGTTATTGTGGTGCTGCTGGTGTTCGTGATGCTCATCCGATTATGTGCGGTGCAAATGGCCCTCCATTCGGCAGCCTCGCAATCGGTCAAGCAGATTGCGGCCCATATTCATCCTGTAGATTTGGCTTGGCAGCAAGCTGCTGCCCAGGCTCCTTCTCTTCCCGAAACGTTGGTTCCTCTGTCTCCTTGGAACGAAGTAGCAGCAGAGGCTTCGGAATGGCTGCCATCTCCGGCAGGCCCGTTAATAGCCTCTACGCTGCGAGGAGATTTTCAACCGCTCCAGAATATGGCGGCTACACATATCGGGCAAGCCGTCATTATGCCTCTGATCAGGAGCTTTACCGATGCGGCTATCATAGATCCGGCTCGCCTAAGGCTAAGCTGGCTGACGCTGCCCGATTTAACCAAGAGCAATGAACCGTATTTATCCATCGAGGTAGAATATGATTTTCCTTTAAAGCTGCCTTTTTTGGGAAAGCCAATCGTACTGAAAGAGCAAGCCGCGGAGCGTGTTTGGTTAAGTGATGCGGCGCCAGCAAGATATGGCATTGAAGACGGGGACCAAGCAGCCGTGCCGATCCAAATCGTGGCGATTGAGCCTTCACCGCTGCGGCCTGGCAGAAAAGCCTCCGTAATCGTGAAAACAGCGCCGGGAGCGGCGATTTCTCTGGAGGTTACCTATAAAAGCGGATCTAGCAAAGCAAAGCATTTGGGGGAGGCCGTCGCTGACTCAGAAGGATATATCAAATGGACCTGGCATGTTTCCGGGAATACAACTCCCGGTATATGGGAGCTTGCCGCATCAGAGTCTGGCCGTGCGGATAACCGGATATCTATGCATTTCGTCGTGGAGAAAAGCAGCGGCAGCAGCTAACTCAATGATCGACTGCTGCAGAAAGGAGCTTGAATGGACTTATATCCGACACTGGCAATTGGACTGCTTTTAGTATGGGCGTTTATTACGGATTTGAAGTCGCAGATTATTCCCAACTACCTAACGCTAAGCTTCTTTATCGGTGCGTTTATCTATCATATTGCCTCAAATGGAATGGCCGGAGCGGGTACGGCTGCTGTTGGCGCAATTGCCGGTTTTATGCCGCTGCTGCTCCTTCATATCGCCAAAGGCATCGGCGCAGGAGATGTGAAGCTGTTCGGAGCATTAGGCGCATGGGCGGGAGGGGTATTGGTCCTGCAGCTGATGTTTTATGCGATTCTGTACGCGGGAATAATCGGATTGTTTGTTCTCGCAGTTAATCGGGCTTTCGGGAAGCGGGTTGCGGCAGGTGTGACTGCCATTCTCGCGCCTGCATCGGGGTGGAGAAAGCCAGAGTGGCTGCGATGGGCAAACTCAGGCAAAAAGTTTCCATTCATGCTGGCGGTGGCGCCAGCTGCGGTTACCGTATGGTCCATTATCAATTAGAGCTGGATGCTTGGGAGGAGAGAATATCGCCATGCAGCGTTTTCGCATTGATTTTGAAATGAATCAAGGGCATGAAATGGTGATTGACCGTGAAAGCGGGATATACAGAAGTGAGCTGGACGATATTGAGCTCCATATGCTTCGGAATGAGCAGATTCCCTATTTGCTGCACATGGATTGGTTTGAGCTGGATGCTAGAGTTACTTTTCGCTATAGGCTGTCCGGCAAAAAAATGCTTCTTCATCGGCTGCAACAGCAGCAGCTGACAATGGAGGAGTATTACGTTCTCCTTCTTGGCGTTGTGGATGCGCTCTATGGATGCAGGGATTATATGCTGCGTCCGGAAGGCTGTCTCCTTGATGAGCAATTTATTTTTATTGGAGAAAAGCTCCATGACATTGCTCTTGCCTACGTGCCGATTAAGGCTGACACGAACGCTCAGGAAATGGGAGCGGGTGATCTTTTGTCATTGGTTATACGGTTCACTTCCTATATCAATCAAATAGATGGCGAAGGCTTGAAGCGGGTGCTCCATCATTTATCGGGGAAGAAATGGCCCATGGAGGAGCTTCGGCATACGCTGCTCGATTTAATTGGGGATGTTCCTTTAAAACAGGGCGAGGCCGTGCAGCAGCAGAGAGACATGCGGTTTGAAGGGAAAGCACAATTGCGAGAGAAACAAGGACGAAATATGTACGAGCAGAGTGACTCAAAACCGAATGGGCATTCTCATAGAGCGGAAGAACCGAAGCAGCCAGCCGAAATTTACGCAGAGCCTCTGCTTGAGCCAAAGCTATACATGGATACCTATCAGCAGCAGGCGGTCTCGAAAGAATATGATTTGGAATTCATGAAGGGCTCGGATTCGGAGTTCGAGTCGGATTCCGATTCCGGGTCTGGGTCAAAAGGAAAGGGGAGGTGGGTAGGAACTGCAGCACTTCTTGTTACGGCGGCCTGTACCTGGCGATTTGTATACCTCGCTTCACCAACTAAGCAAAGCTTGCTTCTATGCGCGGGAATAACATTGCTCCTGCTGGCTGTTGCTTTATGGTTATGGAGAAATGGATGGGATCGGAAGGATAGCCCGGAAGACATGGAGGATCTGAACCAGCAGCCTTATTATGAGCCGGGAAAGTTTAACGGTTCTGTACATTTAGACAAAGCAAGGGAGCACGAGTACTCGAACATAAGAGACGTTATGGAATCTCCTATGGGAGGAAGCGCGGAAAAGAAAGCTGCATCGCTTCATGTCGTTGCTGCCAACCCGATTTACCCTAGCGTAGACCCTACGGTGTGGCTGAGTCCGGACCAAGAGCAGCATGAGCCACAACCATCATCTGCTTTGTGGCTTCAAAGAAGCTTGGACGGCGTGCGAACAAGGCTGGAGCTGACGGAGAGCAGCTTCAAAATCGGCCGTATTGGCGAAAAGGTAAGCTATGCGGATCCAGCAAACGGAATTTCGCGTCTTCATTTGGAGTTTGAGTATGTGGAAGGTCATTACGCGGCAAAAGACTTGGGGTCAAGAAATGGAAGCCTGTTAAATGGAGAAGTGATGATCCCCTACAAAAGCTATATGCTGAAGGTAGGAGATATTGTCCAGTTAGCAGGCGAGCAGGGACCTGTTTATGAGTTGAAACCTGGGGGATGAGGCTAGCCGCCCCTGACTAACTCATTCATTGCGCTGTCAACCGTCGGATAACGGAAGGTAAAGCCATGTTCAACGACTTTTCGTGGGAAGGCACGTTGGCCATCCAGCAATAGCGTCGACATCTCGCCAAACAAGGTACGCATCACAAAAGCGGGGACAGGGAACCAGTGAGGCCTGCCCATGGCTTTGCCGATTGCCCTTCCAAATGCATCATTCGTCACCGGATCTGGCGAACAGCCGTTGATCGGACCGTTTATGTCCTCATGGTCGAGGATGAACAAGAGCATTCTGGTCATATCGGTTAGATGAATCCAAGATAGCCACTGCTTCCCAGTGCCGATTCTGCCACCGCCGAATAAGCGATAAGGCATAGCCATTAACGGGAAAGCGCCTTCCTTCTTATCGAGAACAACGCCAACCCGGAGCTTTACGAGTCGCTCAGCAGGAATGCTGTCTGCAGCAAGCTCCCACTTCTGCACCACCTCTGATAGGAAGTCCGTCACTTTCGTTGCACTTGTTTCGTCGAAGCTTCCTTCCGCCGAAATCCCGTAAGCCGAAATCCCGGAAGCGTTCAAAACGAGCGGCGGTTTATGCTTTAGCGATTGAACAAGCTTGGAGACGCGGGCTGCTGCCGTAATTCTCGAATCCATTACCCGCTGCTTGGCAGCGGGTGACCAGCGTTGATTAATAGATTCGCCCGAGAGATTAACGATCGCATCGAGCCCTTCCAATAACGAAGGCGCAGCCTCAAGCTCGTCCCAGGTCATTCTGTTCAGACCTGGGCGTTTTGGCTCGTTCTGCGAATGGCTTCTCGATATAATCCATACCTCGTCATTTCTATCCAGCAGCGCTTCTTTCAGAGCGCTTCCGATAAAACCTGTCCCACCGGCAATTGCAACCCGCATTCCCACTCGCTCCTTTTTTAGCCTCGTTACTTCACTTCCTCAATTTTCACAAGCCAGTTCTGCTTGACGGTAGCATCGTCTTCGATCGATTTTTCCGTATACTCAAATTTCACTTTCGCGTCATCAGGCAATGCTTCAAGCTGGCTTTTGAATTCATCGGTTATTTGCAAGGGTATGGCGCCTGCCGCTGTTTCAATTTCTATAGAGTGCGAGTCGATTAGACCGCTGTATATGCCTTCATTCACCTTTACCTGATCAGCCGGAGCTTCAGTTGGACTTTCGTTGTCTGCGGTAGCGGTTGGCTCCGCTGTTGGTTCGGGTACCGATACGTCGGGATCGAGCACACCGCTTTCTTCAGGCAAATCCGTTACGATGGGAGATTCCTCCACGTTTCCTGGTTGATCATTTCCGGCAGCGGGCTTATTGCCATTCGCACCGCCGCATGCTGCCGTCGCGAGCATCACTGCTAAAAGAACGGCTCCTGCTGCTGCTTTTTTGCTTCTTTTGCGTCTTGATGAGTTCATCATGAGAACCACCTCCTGCTTGTTATAACGAAATGGATGTTAGTTAGGTTACATTTTTATATTTAACCCTAATGCTGCAGGGTGAAGCAATTGCAAGGAAAGGATGTCTGGCGGTCTGAAAAAATATAAATGAGTTTAAGCCGCAAAACCGCGGCTTAAACTCATTTATTAAGTAGATGCTTATAGGGAGCGTAGTCAATCCCTTGACGGTCAAGGAAGGTAACTAAGCTGCGGTAATCACGTTTTGGTGTGGCTCTTATGTAGCCTTCGATGCAATGCGCGCGAGTGACGGATGAAGCGCCGTGCTCGATCGCAACCTGGCCGATTTTTGCAGCGATTGAATGCTTGGCTATATCGCGGAATGCAGTCGGAACCGGGGATACAAGCTCGTCGAGCAGCGCCTTGGAATCATCATTCCACATGCTGCGGCTGCGTTCCACCCAATAGTTCTGCCAATCGAGCTTGGACTTGCCGTCCCGCATCGGAAGCACCTTGAGAAATTTGCGAAACATGAAAAACCCGCCAATCGACATGGCTCCAACCATGACGACCGCCCAAAAAACGATAAAGTACATAAACCAATCGGGCGCTACTTTCATACTTGTCTTTCACCTCAATAATGAATTATACCGTATTCCTAGATTTATTTCGACATTCCTTGTAAAATAAGGTTTGATCAACCGAAAGGGGCGTAAAATTTATGTTGAAAATAGGTTCCCATGTATCATTTTCGGACAAGGGGCTGCTAACGGCAGCACAGGAGGCCGTATCCTACGGCTCAGGCACATTTATGATTTACACCGGCGCACCTCAGAATACGAGAAGAAAGCCGATCGATAGCTTATATATTGAAGAGGGCAAGGCGCTTATGGAGCAATCGGGCATCAACGAGATTGTCGTCCATGCGCCTTATATTGTAAATTTGGGCTCCTACAAGGATTCGACGTTCGAGCTTGCGGTTTCCTTCCTGCAGGAAGAAATTCGCAGAACCGATTACATCGGTGTTCGTAATATTGTCCTACATCCTGGCGCTTATACGGACAAGGATGCCGAGTTTGGCATAGCGCGCATAGCAGAGGGCTTGAATGAAGTACTAGCGGGTACAAAAGAAACCAATGTGAATATCGCGCTTGAGACGATGGCTGGCAAAGGCACGGAAATTGGGCGCAGCTTTGAAGAGCTGGCAGCTATTATTGACAAGGTACAGGATAATCATCGCCTGACTGTATGTATGGACACCTGCCATATGCATGATGCAGGTTATGATCTGATTGATGACCTGGATGGCGTCCTGGAGCAGTTTGACCGTCTGGTGGGACTTGACCGCGTAGCCGTGGTTCATGTCAATGACAGCAAAAACGCTCGCGGCGCGGGAAAAGACAGGCATGCTCCGATCGGAGCCGGCTGGCTAGGGCATGACGCGATCTCCCGTATCGTGCACCACGAAGGCCTCAAAGGGCGTCCGTTCATCCTTGAAACGCCGTGGATTGGCAAAGAAGACAAAACGGAACGGCCTATGTATGAAGTGGAAATTGCACTGCTGAGCGACAATGGCAGAAGCCGTCTTGGAGAACCGTTCTTCGAGGACGTAGAACGCCTTCACCATTTCTTTGGTAAGCAGGACATTGATCCGAGAGCATTCGTATTGTCTGCTTGGGACGTCCTGAGATCGGACGCGAAGGCCAAGAAAGCGGATCCTCGCGAGCCGATGGAGCGACTGTATGATCTTATCATTGCAGGCGAAGCGCTCCCTGAAGGTCTCACCGAAGAACAAATCAACCAGCGTATTACGGCTTGGTTTGGCGGCAAAGAGCTGCTAGCCAAGATCTAATAATAAAAAGGTTCGTACATTCATTTATATTGCTGTGAAAGGAAGTTAAGAGTCCATGTCATCACAATCCAACCCGCCAGAGGCTCAAAACGGGGCCGGCGGAAAAAGCGGCCGCGCACGGATGCTTATCTCGTGCCCGGATCGCTCGGGAATCGTAGCGGCTGTTTCCCATTTCTTATACGAGCACGGTGCGAATATCGTACAATCGGATCAATATACCATGGATCCGGAAGGCGGCATGTTTTTTATCCGCTTTGAGTTTGACCTGAATGATCTGGAGAAGGAGCTTCCGGTATTGGTTGAAGATTTCGCCCGGGTAGCCGACCGTTTCGATATGAAATGGCATACGTTCCGCGCAAGCCGCAAAAAGAGGCTTGCCGTGTTCGTATCCAAAGAGGATCATTGTCTGCTCGAGCTGCTGTGGCAGTGGAAAGCAGGAGATCTGGATGCCGATATCTCGATGGTTATCAGCAACCACCCGGATATGCGGGAGCTCGTGGAATCGTTCGGTATCGAATACCACCATATTCCGGTAACGGCTTCAACGAAGGCAGAAGCGGAGCGCAAGCAAATGGAGGTTGTAGCAGACAAAGCGGATATTATTGTTTTGGCTCGTTATATGCAGATCATTTCACCGAAATTCATTGAGCAATTTCCTAACCGCATTATTAATATCCATCATTCCTTCCTGCCTGCATTCGTTGGCGGAAAGCCATATGCGCAGGCTTATACGCGCGGCGTAAAAATTATTGGCGCTACCGCGCATTACGTAACGGAAGAGCTCGATGGCGGACCAATCATCGAGCAGGACGTTCAACGTGTCAGCCATCGCGACAATGTGGATGATTTGAAGCGGATTGGCCGGACAATCGAGCGCGTCGTACTCGCCCGTGCGGTGAAATGGCATATTGAAGATCGCGTAATCGTGCATAATAATAAAACGGTCGTATTCAATTAACTGTATTTTTATGCGTTGCACTTAATTTTTATGATGGAAAACAAGCATGCAGAGTGATACAATATTCAAAGTTATTGCGTACTGGTATGACGTTGTATCGTTAATGAGAAACCATATAACGAGACGAAATTAGATCAGACTATAGGAGGAAATAGGAATGACGGTTACACAAAAATCAATTGAACAGCTATCCATCGATACGATCCGTACGCTAGCGATCGATTCGATCGAGAAAGCAAAATCAGGACATCCTGGCATGCCAATGGGAGCTGCTCCGATGGGCTACCAGCTTTTTGCGAAAAATATGAAGCATAATCCGGCAAATCCGACATGGATTAACCGCGACCGTTTTGTTTTGTCCGCAGGACATGGTTCCATGCTGCTTTACAGCCTGCTCCACCTTTCGGGCTATGATCTTCCGCTCGAAGAGCTTCAAAACTTCCGTCAATGGGGTTCTTTGACTCCGGGACATCCTGAGTTCGGTCACACTGCGGGAGTAGACGCGACAACTGGCCCGCTTGGACAAGGTATCGCGATGGCTGTTGGAATGGCGATCGCGGAAGCTCAGCTTGGCGCTACTTACAACAAAGAAGGCCATGATCTAATCAACCACTTCACATACTCCATTTGCGGCGACGGCGATTTGATGGAAGGCGTTTCCCACGAGGCAGCTTCTTTCGCAGGTCACCTGCAGCTTGGCAAATTGGTTGTTCTATATGATTCAAACGATATCTCGCTTGATGGCGAGCTGAGTCTTTCGTATTCCGAAAGCGTTCAAAAACGTTTTGAAGGCTACGGCTGGCAGGTGCTTCGCGTAGAGGACGGCAACGATCTTGCTGCCTTATCCCAAGCGGTAGCCGAAGCGCAAGCCGATTTGTCCAAACCGACTTTGATCGAAGTTAAAACGGTTATCGGTTACGGAAGCCCGAACAAAGGCGGAAAAGGCGGACATGCCGGTCCTCACGGATCGCCGCTTGGCGCTGACGAGACCAAATTGACGAAACAAGCGTACGGCTGGTCGGAAGAGCACCAATTCCACGTACCTGATGAAGTTCGCGCTCATTTCGCAGATGTGAAAAGCAGCGGCGAGCAAGCAAACGCGGCTTGGGATGCGGCATACGCAGCCTATAAAGCAGCTTTCCCTGAGCTTGCTGCTCAGTTCGAGCTAGCCATCTCCGGTGCATTGCCAGAGGGCTGGGATGCTGACCTTCCTGCATACAAGGTAGGAGACAGCGCGGTTTCGACTCGCGTCGCTTCCGGCAACGCACTAAACGGACTTGCCAAAAACGTGCCTACGATTTTCGGCGGATCGGCTGACCTTGAAAGCTCGACAATGACTCACTTGAAAGGCTTAACGCAATTCAAGCCAGGCAGCTACGACGGCCGCAACCTGTACTACGGCGTTCGTGAGTTCGGCATGGCTGCTGCGATGAACGGCATTGCCCTTCATAGCGGCTTGAAAGTATTCGGCGGTACGTTCTTCGTATTTACCGATTACCTTCGTCCTGCCGTTCGTCTTGCCGCATTGATGAAGCTGCCGGTCGTATACGTACTTACGCATGATAGTATCGCTGTCGGCGAAGACGGCCCTACGCATGAGCCGATCGAGCAGCTTGCTTCGATCCGTATTATCCCTGATCTTACGGTTATTCGTCCTGCTGACGCGAACGAGACTTCCGCAGCATGGGCTTATGCGGTCCAGAACACAGGCAACCCGGTTGCCCTCGTCTTGACTCGTCAAAACCTTCCGATTCTTGAAGGTACGGTTGAAGGCGTTCATGAAAACATTCGCCGCGGCGCATATGTTGTATCGGATGCAGAGGGCGGCAAACCGCAAGCTCAAATCCTTGCAACAGGCTCCGAGGTTCAACTTGCGGTTGCTGCACAGAAAGCTTTGGCCGAAGAGGGCATTCAGGTTCGTGTCGTCAGCATGCCAAGCTGGGATCTGTTCGAGAAGCAATCGAAGGAATACAAAAACTCCGTTATCCTTCCGGAGGTTAAAGCTCGCCTTGCGATCGAAATGGCACATCCGTTCGGCTGGGAGCGTTACACGGGAGATCAAGGCGATATTCTTGCCATCGACCGTTTCGGCGCATCCGCACCTGGCGATCGCGTAATCAAAGAATACGGCTTTACCGTGGAGAACGTTGTTAGCAAAGTGAAAGCATTGCTGTAATAACGGCTTGCAGCTTAACATTTGACAGATAAGGGAGATCACGACTACCATGTCTCAATTCGATAATGTATCCATCGTCAAGAAGGCTAACGTCTACTTCGACGGTAAAGTGACAAGCCGCGTTGTATTATTCGCGGACGGCACTAAAAAAACACTCGGCATTATGCTGCCGGGCGATTATGAGTTCGGTACGGATTGCGTAGAAATCATGGAGATTCTCGCAGGTGATTTGAAAGTGCTTCTGCCTGGCGAGACCGCGTGGATCCACATTCAAGGCGAAGGCGAGTTCCAGGTGCCTGCGAACACGAAATTCAAGCTTCAGGTTGCTGAAGTATCCGACTATTGCTGTTCGTATATCTACGAGTAAGCTGGATTTGATTAACGAAGAGGCCTTCCCGCTAGTGGCGATTCATCGTCCGAGGGAGGGCCTCTTTTGTTTTGGCCATAGAAGACGTCGAGAGTGGTTAAAGCAATTTCATACGCTTCGGACGTGCAGAAATGGATAGTTGAGCCCGTTGACCATAGCGGATATGTTCGGATTAGAAGCAAGACAGATGGCCGATGCCTTGCCGTAAGCCTATCAGCAGACGGTGAACTGCTGCGTGATGAGCTGTTGGTATTGGAGAGAAGCGATGCCTTGGGCTGCAGCGAATGATTGATCGACAATGCAGTCGCCGAGAACGGTGTTAGGATTCGTAACCGCACGACGGGGAAAGTGCTGAGCGCGGGTTTCGGTACGGAAGACCGCAGAAACGCGCATATTTATGTAACAGACGAGGCCGAGCATGACCCGCGCAAGGGACGCGATCCGCAGCGATTCGAGATGCTGAACGTTTATTAGGAAATAGGCTGAAAGGAATGCCGCCGTAGGAGAGCCGGGCATGGGCTTTTCCACGGCGGTTTTTTTACAAAATTCGATTATTTGTGATAAATATAGTGAAAATGCAATTGCTTTGAACTATGTAAATCGGATATGTTAAGAGAGTAGAAAACGCGTGTAATTAAAGTATTGACGCATTTGATTAGGAGGTTATTCGCTTGAAGGAAAAAAACGTCGGACCTATGGTAGCCATACTGTCCATCGTCTTAGTTGCCATCATAACGGTGCTGTTCTTTTTGCCTGCTTATGACGGAGAAATCGGATTCGATGTTAAGATATTGCCGCTGCTGAATGCGATTTTCAATTGCTTCACCTTTATATCTCTGGTGATTGCTTTGGTGTCCATTATGAAGAAAAACGTTAAGCTGCACCGCGCGTTTATCGGAGCTGCCTTTACGTCAACTACGCTGTTTCTTGTCTCGTATGTGACGTATCATTATTTGACGGAATCAACGAAATATGGCGGAGAGGGCGCGCTGCGCTCGATTTATTTCTTTATACTGCTCACGCATATTTTGCTTGCGATCGTCGTTGTTCCGCTTGCGCTGTTATCCGCTGTACGCGGCTTGCAGATGAAACTGGATAAGCATCGCAAAATCGCAAGATGGACGATGCCGATCTGGCTATATGTTAGCTTCACAGGAGTGGTCGTGTATTTGATGATCTCTCCTTACTATTCATAAATGATTGATGAAAAGCCGACCTTCTGGTCGGCTTTTGTGAGTTTGAATGGAGGGATTCAAGTTTTCAAAAGGTAGGTCTACATAAATCGAAGGCCAAATTTTGCTAGACAAAGGGAGATTATAGCGTAATGAAAAAAAAATCGAGATTTATCCCGCTATTATTAGTCTTTATGATCATTTTTTCTGTGGTTCCGATGTATGCGTCAGCAGCGAATATTGATATTGGTACTGAACGGATCAATATTGATAATAGTGAAATCATAAATTCCTACGTAATGACTTCACCGTTGGTTGTTGGCGATAAGGTAGTTATTTCATGGTACGATCAAGTAGATTGGTCCCTATATTCCTCAGTTATTAATGCTGACGGTACACCCGGCTCTTTTCCGGCATTCTCGATATCTCCTAAAACGAATGACAGCTCAGATTCGATTCTAATTAAAGAACTCTCCAATGGTCATTTACTTATTTATTGGTATAGCGGATCATCGGGCAAGGGCTTCACGGATACCTATTTCAAAATCATTGACCAAGACGGTGCTCAAATTGTCGGGGCTACAAAAATAAACTCAGAGGCCGGCGAATTAAATAGAGACACTGATGTTGCTGAGCTCTCGGATGGCAATTTTGCCTTTGTGTGGACAACTTCTGCCAGTAATTATGCGCTTAGAAGATTTGCACCGAATGGGACTGCTGTAGATGCTTCACAACTATCGATTACTGCTTTAGCGGGAACACCCGGCTCACAATATTCACATAAAATTATTTCTAATGATAATGGCAGATTCATGATTATGATTTCGTATAACAACCCTGACTATAAAGGGATGGTATTTGACAACAATGCATCCACGCCAATACAAGTTGGTGGGCAAAATTCATTTGTTATTTCTACTCATAACGATGCTGCAAACGGAGTCATATATTTAAGACTATTATCAAATGGAAAGTTTTTGGCTGTTTATCAGAAAAAAACAACTAGTGATTATAGCAGTAGAAGTACTGCATTTCGAATCTATAATGCGGACGGTACTCCGTTTGCTGCGGAATCAGTAATTGGAGGAACTCATACGTGGGGCTCGATTGGTGAACCAATTGTTACGAATGACGGTTTTGCAATCCCTTACACATATAATGATAATGTAGATACAGCTTATTATTTAAAAGAGTATGATAATAACGGTGTTCTACAAAATGATTTATCTTCGCAATTGCCTGCCATGAATGCCGAATTCGGAGTTGTTTTCCCATTTAAAGATGTCGACGGTAAATTGTCATTGCTAATCAATGATGTCGAAGCAGGCAAAAGCGACTACAATACTTGGCTGATAAGACATGCAGCAGCGCCACTAAATTATACGGTAACTTTTGAGGATTGGAATGGGAACGTGTTAAAGACAGAGACGGTTAACACAGGCAGCGGTGCAACGGCTCCTGCGAACCCGGGACGTACAGGCTATACGTTCACAGGCTGGGATGTCGCATTCTCGAATGTCACCGCTAATTTGACCGTGACTGCCATATATAACGTGAACAAATATGAAATTAGCTTCGATAGCAAAGAAGGAACCGAGGTAAGCGCGGTACAAGCGGACTATGGATCAAAGATTAGCGCTCCGGCAGCGCCGACACGGGTAGGCTATACTTTTGACGGCTGGTACAAGGAAGCGGGCTTGACGAATGTGTGGAACTTCGGTGTGGACACGGTTCCGGTAAACGGCACCACGCTGCATGCGAAATGGTCGATTAAGCAGCATACGGTTACGTTTAAGGATTGGGATGCCAGCACAATAAAAACAGAGGCGGTAAACTACGGCAACGATGCAACTGCTCCTGCGAACCCAACGCGGGCAGGCTATACGTTCACGGGATGGGATGTCGCATTCTCGAATGTCACAGCAAATTTGACCGTGACTGCCACATATGAAGTGAACAAATATGAGATTAGCTTCGACAGCAATGGAGGAAGTGCGGTAAGCCCTGTACAAGCGGACTACGGAACAAAAATCACCGCTCCGGCAGCGCCGACGCGGGTAGGCTATACTTTTGACGGTTGGTACAAGGAAGCAGGCTTGACGAATGTATGGGACTTTAGCGTGGACACGGTTCCGGTAAACGGCACAACGCTGCATGCGAAATGGTCGATCCAGCAGCATAAGGTTACGTTTAAAGATTGGAATGCAAACATATTAAAAACAGAGATGGTAAATTACGGCGGCAACGCTACGGCTCCTGCGAGCCCAACAAGAACAGGCTATACGTTCACCGGCTGGGATGCCGGTTTCACGAATGTCACCGCTATTCTGACTGTAAATGCAACATATGACGTGAATGAATATGAGGTTGGTTTTAACAGTAACGGAGGAACCGAGGTCATTGCGGTACAAGCGGATTACGGAACGAAGATCACGGCCCCGACAGCGCCGACGCGGCTGGGGTATACCTTCGATGGCTGGTACAAGGAAGCCGGCTTGACGAATGTGTGGGATTTCGGTGTGGATACGGTTCCGGTAAACGGCATCACGCTGCATGCGAAATGGTCGATCCAGCAGCATACGGTTACGTTTAAGGACTGGAACGCAAACACATTAAAAACAGAAGAGGTAAACTACGGAAGCGATGGTACGGCTCCTGCGAATCCAACAAGAACAGGCTATACGTTCACAGGCTGGGACAAATCATTTGCGAATGTTACAGAGAGTACAATCGTTACGGCGCAGTATGCCATAAATAAATATACAATTAGCTTCAACAGCAACCAAGGAAGTGCAGTAGGCGACGTACAAGCAGACTACGGAACGGAGATCACGGCTCCGGCAGCGCCAACGCGCGTGGGCTATGACTTCGTAGGCTGGTACAAGGAAGCAGGCTTGACGAATGGGTGGAACTTTAGCGAGGATACCGTTCCTGTCGGCGGCATTACACTGCATGCGAAGTGGAAAATCCAAACGAATACGGTTACGTTTAAAGATTGGAACAGCGATACGTTGGATACGCAAACGGTTGATTATGGCAGTGGCGCAACGGCACCTGCGAACCCTGCACGTACAGGCTATACGTTTACAGGCTGGGACAATTCATTTGCGAATATTACGGAGAATACAACCGTTACGGCGCAGTATGTCATAAATAAATATACAATCAGCTTCAACAGCAACCAAGGAAGCGCAATAGGCGACGTACAAGCAGACTACGGATCGAAGATCACGGCTCCGACAGCGCCAACGCGCGTGGGCTATGACTTCGAAGGCTGGTACAAGGAAGCAGGCTTGACGAATGAGTGGAACTTTAACGTGGACACTATTCCGGTAAATGGCACCACGCTGTATGCGAATTGGGCGATTATTAAAAACACGGTTGTATTCAAGGACTGGAACGGTGATGTGCTAAAGTCGGAGACAGTTGATTACGGCAGCGATGCTACAGCACCGGCGAACCCGACACGCACAGGCTACACATTCACAGGCTGGGATGTTGCGTTTACGAATGTCATCGCTAGCGTGACGGCAATTGCGGATTACGACGTGAATAAATATGCAGTAAACTTCGACAGCAACGGAGGAAGCGCGGTAAGTGACATTCAAGCGGACTTTGACACGAAAATCACCGTACCGGCAGTGCCAACGCGAGCAGGCTATGCCTTCAAAGGCTGGTATACGGAGATTGAGCTTACGAACGTTTGGGATTTTGATGTTAATACCGTTCCGGTAGACGGCATTACTCTTTATGCGAAATGGGCTGCGACATACGCGATCACGTATGACGGCAACGGCAATACGGGCGGCAGCGTTCCGACTGACGGCACAACCTACGAGCAAGGCGCAACGGCTTCGGTAGCGGGTAATACAGGGCCGTTGACAAAGGCAGGCTACACGTTCGTAGGCTGGAATACGCAAGCGGATCTTAAAGGTACGGCTTATGCGTCAGGATCCGCTTTCGAGATTGCCGGAACAAATGTAGTGCTTTACGCGCACTGGACGGTCACTCCGTCATCGCCGCCAGCGTCTACGGGCGTAGAAGTATACGTGAACGGCAAGCCTGAATCTGCTGGAACAGCAACCACGACGGTTGTAAACGGCCAAAAGGTGACTACGATCGTAGTGGATGAAGCCAAGCTTGAACAGCGACTTAGAAACGAAGGAAATCGTGCGAAAATAACGATCAAGCTCAGTTCGGGAGCGGACGTAGTCGTCAGCGAGCTTAACGGCCGCATGGTGAAAAATATGGAATCCAAACAAGCAATGATTGAAGTCCAAACGGATAAAGCGATCTACACGCTTCCGATGCAGGAAATCAACATTGATGCGATTTCTGCAGAGCTTGGCTCCAGTGTGAGCTTGCAGGATATCAAGCTGCGCATTGAAATCGGAGCTCCGTTGGGCGAAACGGTTCGCGTAGTCGAAAATGCAGCGGCAAGCGGCGGTTTTACTCTTGCCGTAGCACCATTGAACTTCACAATACATGCGGTATATGGCGACAAAAAAGTTGCCATTACGAAATTCAGTACTTATGTAGAGCGTGCATTTGCCATTCCGACTGGCGTTGATCCGAATAAGATTACGACAGGTCTTGTCGTTGAGCCTAACGGTACGGTGCGCCATGTACCGACTAAGGTAGTTAAGAACGAAGACCAGTATTTCGCGAAAGTAAAAAGCTTAACCAACAGCACTTACGCGATTGTATGGCATCCTCTGGAATTCAGCGACATGATGAACCATTGGGCCAAAAAAGCGGTGAATAACATGGGATCACGCATGGTTATTGACGGTACTGGAAACGGAGCGTTTAGCCCTGACCGCGACATCACCCGTGCCGAGTTTGCAGCGATCCTTGTACGCGGCTTAGGGCTTAAGCCGGAAGAGGGCGAAGCACCATTCTCTGATGTTGAAGCAGCGGACTGGTTCAATAGTTCCATCAAAACGGCATATGGGTATAAATTAATTAATGGATTTGAAGATGGAACCTTCCATCCGAATGACAAAATCACGCGTGAACAAGCGATGGTCATCATCTCCAAAGCGATGACGATTACAGCTTTGAAAGCTACGCTTCCAGAGCAATCGGTAGAATTGACGCTTCGTCCTTATTTGGATGCGGAACAAGCTTCGGCTTGGGCACTAACAGGCATTGCAGACAGTGTCCAATCCGGCGTTGTGTCCGGCAGAACCGGCAGTGAGCTTGCCCCTAAAAAATTCATTACTAGAGCTGAGGTCGCGGTAATGATTGAGCGCCTGCTCCAAAAGTCCGACTTAATCTAATTGCAACGAGCCAATCTCGCAGCAACGCATACATCTTGGTTCAAGTAGATCAACATACAAAGAAGCCGTCTCTTCTGGCATCATGCCTGAGGTGACAGCATCTTTGAAAATACTGAGGAATGGCAAGGCAAACAAAATGGCGGTGCAGGGTTAATTTCCCCTGCACCGCCATTTGTGCTTGTACTTAGTGCACCTGCTCGGCTTTCCCGCTCAGCTTGCGGCCAATCCATTGCTCATAAGCTTGGCCTACGCTGGACATATCGAGCGCGCCGAGGCCCATCGCATCGCCTACTTGGAATAAGCTTTTGGAAGCTTCAAGCAGCGGCGCAGGTACGTTAAGGCTGTCCGACAGCACGGATGAGAGCCGGAGATCCTTCAGCATGAGCTCAAGCGAGAATTGGACGTCATAGTTGCCCTCAAGCAGCTTTGGCCCTTTCATCTCGGCTGCCCTGCTTGCCGCGCCGCCGGATTGGACGAGCTCGACGAAAGCATGGCCGTCAATGCCGCCGCTTGCCGCGATAGCCATTCCTTCCGCAAGTGCAACTACGTTAATGCCGACGATCGTATTATGCGCTAGCTTAGCGATTGACCCGCTGCCATTCGGCCCCATGGGGATGACCTTCCGGCCCATGGCAAGCAATATATCCTCTACCTCGCCAAGTCGGTCGGCATTCCCGCCTACCATAAAGACGAGCGTCCCACCCTCGGCGGCCGGTTTGCTGCCAGTGACAGGAGCATCGAGAAAAGCTGCACCACGCGCCTCTGCTTCAGCCGCAAGCTCCTTGGCCAGCGTTGGCGATATCGTGCTGCTATCGATGAGAGTGACGCCGCTGCGAATGCCTGCGAAAATGCCATTCTCGCCAAAGTATACTTCACGAATAGCGGAGTCGTTGCTAATCATCGTGATGACAACATCCACCGATCCAGCGACTGCTGACGGCGATCCCAGCTCCGTTGCTCCCAGCGCCAGCAAAGAATCAGCCTTGCCAGCTGTTCGATTATAGACGGCTACCTCGAAGCCCTTGCGCAATAAGTTCGCAGCCATTCCGAGCCCCATAACGCCCAATCCGATAAATCCGACCTTTTTCATAAAGAATTCCTCCGCTCCATCTAGTTTTTTATTTGATTATACAGATTCTTCATCAATATTTCATTCTTTGTTGCTTGTTTTTATAAGGTAAATCCGATATTGTAGAGGCTAAGTTGAAAAGCATTATCAAGGCTTTGGTTCACAACATTTTAGGAGGTTTACACTTACATGAGCAAAACAGTTCAGTTTGACTACAGCAAAGCGCTGACTTTCATTGGCCAGCATGAAATCGATTATTTGACGGAATCCGTTCGTCTGGCGCATGAACAATTACATAACGGGACAGGCACGGGCTCGGATTACTTGGGCTGGATCGACCTTCCTACTAACTATGATAAAGAAGAGTTTGCCCGCATTCAGCAAGCTGCCGAGAAGATCAAATCGGATTCCGAGGTACTGATCGTGATCGGAATTGGCGGTTCCTACCTAGGCGCCCGCGCAGCAATTGAGGCATTGTCCCACTCTTTCTATAACATCCTGCCGCAAGAACAACGCAAAACGCCGCAGGTATTGTTCGCAGGAAATAATATCAGCTCGACCTACGTGACTCATCTTCTACAGCTCGTTGAAGGCCGCGACTGGTCGATCAACGTCATTTCCAAATCGGGAACAACGACTGAGCCGGCTATCGCATTCCGTGTATTCCGTGCCGCGCTTGAGAAGAAATATGGCAAAGAAGAAGCACGCAAACGCATATACGCGACAACGGACAGCGAGAAAGGTGCATTGAAGAAGCTTTCTTCGGAAGAAGGCTACGAATCATTCATTATTCCTGACGATGTAGGCGGCCGTTACTCGGTACTTACGGCTGTAGGCTTGCTGCCGATCGCGGCTGCCGGCATCAACATTGAGGCAATCATGCAAGGCGCTGCTGACGCGTCCAAAGAATACAGCAATCCTAATCTTGCCGAGAATGAAGCATACCAATATGCGGCAGCCCGCAACGCGCTGTACCGCAAAGGCAAAGCAACGGAAATTCTCGTTAACTATGAGCCTTCCCTGCATTTCGTATCCGAGTGGTGGAAGCAGCTGTTCGGCGAAAGCGAAGGCAAGGATTTCAAAGGCATTTTCCCGGCAGCTGTCGACTTTTCGACGGATTTGCACTCCATGGGCCAATTTATCCAAGAGGGCAACCGGAACATTTTCGAAACGGTTATTCAAGTCAGAGAAGTGGCTGAGCACATTTCGATCGAGCATGACGAAGCGGATCTGGACGGCCTGAACTTCCTTACAGGAAAAACAATGGACTTCGTCAACAAAAAGGCGTTCGAGGGCACGCTCCTAGCGCATACCGATGGCCAGGTTCCTAACTTCATCGTAAACATTGCGGACATGACGCCGTACACGTTCGGATACCTGGTTTACTTCTTCGAGAAAGCTTGCGGAATCAGCGGTTACCTGCTGGGCGTTAACCCATTCGACCAACCAGGCGTTGAAGCGTACAAAAAGAATATGTTCGCGTTGCTTGGCAAACCGGGCTTCGAGAAAGAAAAAGCCGAGCTGGAAGCAAGGCTGTAGAAGCCCGCTCCCATCGGCATACGGGAGTTATCGCCTATGCTGGATAAATATAGGACGGTCAGGCAGCAGGCCAATGCCGAGATCGTCATTAAGAAATCCCGTTTCATCGGTCATGCGAAGCCGGTCGACACGGAAGAGGAAGCCGTTGCTTTCATTAATGAAATCAAGCAGCTGCATAAGCAGGCGACGCATAACTGCTCGGCTTATATGGTAGGCGAGCGCGATCAGTTCCAGAAGGCATCCGATGACGGAGAGCCGAGCGGAACGGCGGGCAAGCCGATTCTTGAGGTCATCAAGCACAAGGGGCTCAAAAATGTCGCCGTCGTCGTAACCCGTTATTTCGGCGGTATTATGCTTGGGGCAGGGGGCCTCGTGCGTGCCTATACGGACGGCGCGGTTGCCGGCCTCGAAGCCGCTGATGAGATCGTCAACGTGCTTCATCGAGAAGTTTTTGTCGATGTGGACTATACGTGGTACGGGAAGCTGGAGAATGAACTGCACGGCAAAGGCGCACGCGTTGGCGGGACCGATTTCACGGACCGGGTTATCGTCCGCTGCCTGCCCGAGAAGACTGAGGCAGAAGCATTTGTAGCTTGGATAACGGATCTCACCCAAGGGCAAGCGATTATTACCGAAGGTGAAAACCTGTACTATATCGAAGGCGAATAAACGGAAGAGGAGCATCAGCATAAGCTGGTCTCCTTTTTTTTTTGCATACAGGCTTAGACGAAATGGAAAAGCTATAAAAAAATGCTATGAAAGCGATTAGAATTTCTAAATTTATGATTGACTTAATCCCAGTTTGGATGCTACATTATTAATACCTAGTAAATTAATAGGAATTATGTTTTTACTTTTTTTGCTACACCTACGGCACGAGCCGATGGTCTGGAGGTTAAGTCACAGTGAATGCTTTGTTTCGTGGGAAAGGATGGAGCTTCGGCTTTCGAAGTGCCATTATGCTTTACTTTATTATTCTAATCGTATTGCCAATCGTTGGCATTTACACGCAATCCTTTTCGCTTGGATGGACCCCTTTTTGGGAAAGCATTTCCGATCCGCTCGCTTGGAAAGCCGTGCTGCTGACCGTGAAATTGGCCGTTATCGCAACGCTGCTTAATGTGTTTCTAGGCACCATGATCGGCTGGGTGCTTATTCGTTACCGATTTCCGGGTCGACGCTTTCTTAATAGCTTGGTTGATCTGCCGTTCGCATTGCCGACAGCGGTTGGCGGGCTTATGATTCTGCTGCTTCTTGGGCCTAACAGCTTCGTGGGCGGCCTGGCTGAGAAAATAGGCATCGAGATCGTGTTCCACGAGCCAGCGATTATCGTAGCGATGCTGTTCGTAACGTTTCCTTTCGTTATCCGTGCCATTCAGCCGCTGCTGGAGGAAATGGACAAATCGGAGGAAGAAGCGGCTTATACGCTAGGCGCTACCCGGGCAAAGACGTTCTTTAGCGTCATTTTCCCTACGATGCTGCCAGGCATACTAAGCGGAGCGATGCTCGCCTTTTCCCGCGGCATTGCGGAGTTTGGCGCAGTCGTACTCGTTGCGGGCAATATTCCGGGCAAGACGCTTATCGCATCCGTTTATATTTTTGGAGAAATTGAAAGCAGTAATCCCCAGGGCGCAGCCGCCGTATCGGTCATGCTCCTTACATTATCCTTCCTTATTTTATGGACGGTCAACCTCATTCAAGGCAGGAGGGGCGGCCAATGATGAGAAGGCTATGGATTACGTTAACTTATATCGTATTTGGTTTATTGCTCATTGCCCCGCTTATCAAAATCTTTACAGGCTCATGGGCAGAAGGCTGGAATGGTTTTATTGAAGGCATTACGAGGCCGCAGTCGCTGCATGCGCTGATGATGACCGGGATAATCGTTGTTGTGGTTACCGTATTGAATACGGTATTCGGGATCATGCTGGCCATGTATCTCGTTCGGGCGGAGTGGATAGGACGACGCATCAAGCGCCTGCTTAACAGCTTGGTCGACTTGCCTTTCGCGGTATCGCCGGTTATCGGTGGTCTGATGATCGTGCTCATGCTGGGACCGAACACGATTATCGGCACGATGTTCGAGGATGCAGGCATCAAAATCGTTTATGCGCTGCCGGGCATGATTCTGGCTACCTTGTTCGTGACATTCCCGCTCATGGTGCGCGAGGTGATGCCCGTGCTGCAGGAAATCGGCGCGCAGCAGGAGGAAGCGGCTTCTACGCTCGGTGCGTACTCCTGGTATACATTCTGGAAGGTGACTTGGCCATCCATCCGATGGGGCGTCATCTACGGCGTTGTATTGACGGTAGCACGCTCGCTGGGGGAATTTGGCGCGGTGCTCGTTGTATCGGGCAATATTATGAATAAAACGCAAACGGCTACAACGCTTGTTTATCAGGATGTGGAAAATTTCAACGTGGTTGCCGCCAACGGCGTAGCGCTCGTTCTAGCGGCATTTTCCGTGGGACTGCTGCTGCTGATGGAATGGGCGAAAAAACGAAAGGAAGTGCATTAAGCCATGCATATTGAAGTACGGAACCTGAACAAAAACTTTGGCGACTTTCATGCCGTTAAGGACGTTAGCTTTGAAATCGAAAAAGGTCATCTGATCGGCTTGCTCGGACCGAGCGGCGGCGGTAAAACGTCCATACTTCGTATGCTGGCGGGGCTTGAGTCCCCTTCCTCCGGCGATATTATTTTCCATGGCAAACGCGTAAATGACCTGCCTCCGCAGGAACGGGGCATTGGGTTCGTATTCCAAAACTATGCGTTGTTCAAGCATATGACGGTATACGACAACATCGCATTCGGATTAAAGGTGAAGAAGCAGTCGAAAGAACAGATTAGGGAGCGCGTCATGTATTTGGTGGAGCTTACCGGCCTAAAAGGCTTCGAGCACCGCTATGCCCATCAGCTCTCCGGGGGACAACGTCAGCGCGTAGCATTTGCAAGAGCGCTTGCGCCCGAACCGCAGCTGCTGCTGCTCGATGAGCCGTTCGCTGCCATTGATGCCAAGATCCGGACAGAGCTTCGCACTTGGCTGAAGGAAATGATTGAGCGAGTGGGCATCACGTCTATTTTCGTTACGCATGACCAAGAGGAAGCGATCGAGGTAGCCGATGAAATTATGATTATAAGCAAGGGCAAGCTGGAACAAAAGGGAAGCCCTTGGGATATTTACAAAAATCCGGAGACGCCGTTCGTCGCGAGCTTTATCGGCGAATCCACGATCGTCGACAATATTTCGCAGCTTAAGGGCTTCGAAGATGCGGCGAGCCGTCCCGGCACGAAGGCACTCATCCGTCCCGAGTATATTGAGATCGGCAAGCCGGGAGAAATTCGTCTGGCTTCCGCAACGCTTCCAGGAAAAGTGAAGCAGCTGCATTTCCGAGGCAGCGAGTGGATGGTCGAGCTGCTTGTCGGCGATACGAAGCTCATCACGTACCGTTCACTAGAGAAGGAAGTGCTTCATCCAGGCGATGATGTGAGCGTGCTGGTGCACCGTGCTTATCTATTCAACGACAATGACAGCTGGATTGCAGAGAATACCTTGAAGGTTGACCCGATGCCTATTCATATCTAACCAATAAGCGACGTAGAAAGAGTTGTATGCGAACATGACAATCAACCTGGTAACAAGTCGGCGCATATTCGCGCTGCTTCTTGTCTCAGCCCTCCTGCTTCTCGCAGCAGGCTGCGGCAAGGATGAGCAGACGGATGGCCATGCGGCCGGGTCTACCGTACAAGACGGCGATGTAACACTTGTAATCGGTGCATATTCAGTGGTAAAGGATGCTTTTGCTGAACTGCTGCCTGCTTTCAGAGACTATTGGTTCGAAGAAACGGGCCAGAAGGTCGCCTTTCAGGAGTCCTATGAAGCTTCAGGTACGCAGGCCCGCGCGATTGCCGGCGGCTTCGAGGCGGATGTCGCAATTCTAGCGATGGAAGGCGATTTGGACAAAATCGCTGATGCTGGTTTTATCTCGCATGATTGGAGAGCTTCTGACAGCGGCGGTATGATTACGAATTCAATCGTCGTGCTCGGTACTCGCAGTGGCAATCCGCTTGGAATTAAGGATTGGGACGATTTGACGCGGAAGGGCGTTAAGGTGCTCTATCCCAATCCAAAAACGTCGGGCGGAGCGCAATGGGACATCAATGCGATATATGGCGCTGGACTGAAGCAGTCGGAAGCTAAGAACGGAACAAAGGATGAGGCGTACGCCAAAAGCTTCCTGAAGTCCGTTCATGCAAACGTTGAGTCTCTCGATAAAAGCGGGCGCGCCTCGATGGCTGCCTTTGAATATGGAGTCGGCGATGTGATCGTGACCTATGAGAACGAGCTGCTGGCACGTATTAAAAAAGGCGTCGATTACGATATTGTCGTGCCAAAGAGCACGATTCTTATCGAGAATCCGGCAGCGATCGTAGATAAGAACGCGGATAAGCATGGCACTCGCAAGGTTGCCGAAGCGTTTATTGCTTATTTGCATACCGAAGAGGCTCAGCGGATATTTGTCGAGAACGGCTTCCGCGCAGTGGACGAGAAGATCGCTGCAGAAACGAAGGATCGTTACGCGGAACCGGAAGGGCTGTTTGATATTTCGTATTTGGGCGGTTGGCCTGAGGTTAGAAAAAATCTATATTCGAAAAAAGGCATTTGGTATCAGGTGCTGGCTGATTTATAATCATGCGTAACTACACGAAAGCTCCCCGGGCCACGGCCCGGGGAGCTTTCTGCGTAACAGCAGCATGGAAACAGATTATCGTGCTGCGGATACTGCTTTTCCAGGTTTACGGCTCTAACCCAAAGACCGTCCGTCGATGTGCCGGCCGTGGTCATGTCGGAAGCATTATTGCCGCCTTTTATTTTGGCAAATCCGAGCGCCTGCGCGATACCGGGACAGCTGTCGTACAGCGGATCCTTAAGGATGACGATGGCTTACCATGTTGTGAGGTTTTGTTCAAATATAGGAAAGGATATGATTTCGCCATCCATTCCCTATATTTCTCGGAATGAAACGCGCTGCGCCGCCAAAGGACGGCGACAGCCGTTTCACCTTGAAATATAGGAAAGGATATGATTTCGCCATCCATTCCCTATATTTCTCGGAATGAAACGCGCTGCGCCGCCAAGGGACGGCGACAGCCGTTTCATCTTGAAATATAGGAAAGGATATGATTTCGCCATCCATTCTCTATATTTCTCGGAATGAAACGCGCTGCGCCGCCAAGGGACGGCGACAGCCGTTTCACCTTGAAATATAGGAAAGGATATGATTTCGCCATCCTTTCTCTATATTTCTCGGAATGAAACGCGCTGCGCCGCCAAGGGACGGCGACAGCCGTTTCACCTTGAAATATAGGAAAGGATATGATTTCGCCATCCATTCTCTATATTTCTCGGAAT
>NZ_JBWDNK010000009.1:0-248957 GCF_056269165.1 Paenibacillus sp. J22R232
TGGAGGATCAAAGTAAGTTCCATAAAGCCATGTAAATAGGCCAAATAACAAGCTTGGCTACGTAATTTGATTATTTGGTTGGCAGCACTCCGGAATTAAGGGGTCTAACCGAAAGTACAACGTAGCCTGCTGACTTTCGCTTTTAAGCTTTCTATTGCAGAATGTGCAACGTAGCCCCACGGCTTGCTCTTTTGAGCTCTCTGTTGCAATAAACTTCAACTTGGAAATGATTGATTGGTTACCTGTCCAGCCTCTCCCATCCCTCTACCTCAACTACGTTGCAGTTTATACACTCTAATCGTCGTTTAAGTAACCACGCTCTTGCTACGCTGCAGTTTCTGCAACAGAACTTCGCTTTTTCAGCCAGGTATTCGCTTATAAAGGGGATTCTATTGTACTTTCTGCAACGTAGCCTCGCGTGACGCCCTTCATGTGAGCTTTCTATTGCAGAATGTGCAACGTAGCCCCACGGCTTGCTCTTTTGAGCTTCTATTACAATAAACTGCAACGCAGCGCCTCATTACTTGCTTTCGAGCCCTCTATTGCAGATCATGCAACGCAAACAAAACCGAGTTAGTTAAATGAATAGTTAATCAAAAAAATAATTAGTTAATTGAATAATTAGTTAATTAAATAGTTAGCAAGGTTACTCGGGAGCAAATATGGCGCATGATTGCATGGGTTAGCACACAAAGCGAACAATCGAGGGGTTGAGAATATATTCCTACCTAATATGATACATAATTTCATATCCCTACTTCACTAACCGAACATTCAAGGGTTTGAGAGTATATCCCAACCCCATATGATTCGCAAACTCAAAATAAAAAGGTTTGAGTTTGCAAACCCTGACATTATGCTGTCAGGGTTACTTCGTTACAATTAAGCTAATCATGTATAAGAACCGGAAAAAGGAGGTCGTGAACGTATGTCTCCATCATTACGCTCAAACACTGCTGCAGCCCCGCTGCTTAGCAACAAGCAGCTAAACCGCGCTTTGCTGTATAGACAGATGCTGCTGGAACGTTCCAGCGTAAGTGCCCTTGAAGC
Organism: Paenibacillus sp. J22R232; assembly: GCF_056269165.1. Lineage (NCBI taxonomy): Bacteria > Bacillati > Bacillota > Bacilli > Caryophanales > Paenibacillaceae > Paenibacillus > Paenibacillus sp. J22R232. The sequence continues at coordinate 1,051 of NZ_JBWDNK010000009.1, forward strand.
GATAGAACGGTTGGCCGGCATTCAAGCGCAAGCTCCAACCCCGGCCTACTTCGCACTTTGGACCCGGCTTGAGAACTTCCGCCATGAGGAGCTGTCTAATCTACTCATGGAACGGAAGGTTGTACGCATCGCGCTAATGCGTTCTACGATCCATCTGGTTAGCGCAAGCGATTGTTTGGAGATGCGCCCCGCGGTTCAACCGGTTTTGGAGAAAAGCCTGCAAAGCACGTTCGGAAAAGAGCTTAGAAGCTTGGAGTCAAGCGGCTTCGAGCTTACAGCCATCGCCAATGAAGGCCGCCGGTTAGCCGAAGAACAGCCGCGTACGTTCAATGAGCTCGGCAAGCTGCTCGCTGAACAGTGGCCTGAGGCTGCCCCCTCCGCTCTCAGCGCAATCATCCGAACCCTCGTCCCGCTTGTTCAAGTGCCGCCGCGCGGCATTTGGGGCGCAAGCGGTCAAGCGATGCATACCTCCGCGGAGAGCTGGCTCGGCCATTCGCTTGCTCATGCACCTTCAATTGAACGTATGCTGCTGCGATACCTCGCCGTTTTCGGACCAGCGAGCATCAAAGACATGCAGACATGGTCCGGACTAGGCAAGCTTCGCGAAACCGTTGAAAAGCTCCGCCCTACGCTGTGCACCTACGCAGATGAGCAAGGCAACGAGCTGTTCGACCTGCCGAATGCTCCTATACCGTCAAAAGATACGGCGGCTCCGCCACGGTTCCTTTCTGAATTCGACAACATGCTGCTCTCCTATGCCGACCGCAGCCGCATCATTGCCGAACGCTACAAGCCGCTCGTATTTACCGTTAACGGCATCATTCGTTCTACATTTCTAATCGACGGATTCGTATGCGGCACTTGGAAAATCGAACAGACGCGCCAATCAGCAAGCCTTTCTATTCAACCGTTCGAGAAGCTGGCTGCTGCCGATCGCGAAGCGTTAGCTGCGGAAGGAGAGAGGCTGCTTGCATTCGCAGCCGCTTCCGCTGCCTCCCATACGATTATTTTTACTGACTGATGACCGTGATTTTTATATTTCTATTTCTATTTCTAGTTCTATTTATAGTTCTATTTTTATCCGCCCAGAAAACCGGAGGACCGCAAACAGCGGTCCATTCGGTCCAACGCTTCCGTAAGCCTCGATACCGAGGATGCATAGGAGCACCGCAGGAAGCCTTCCCCGCCTTGCCCAAAAACATGACCGGGCACAGTCGCCACCCCTGCTTCAAAGAGCAGCTTTTGGGCAAAATCGTCCGAGCTTAGGCCCGTATGCGCGATCGACGGAAATGCATAAAACGCACCTTTCGGCTCATGGCATGGCAGCCCGATCTCCCTTAAGCCCTTGACGAACATCCGTCTGCGCTGAGCATAAGATTCCATCATCATGTCCTTTTCCGCTAGGCCGTTCCGAAGTGATTCGATTGCTGCAATCTGGCCAAGGATCGGCGCGCACATCACCGTGTATTGATGAATTTTGAGCATGGCCGCAATCAGCTCCTGATGTCCGCATGCATAACCGATTCGCCAGCCTGTCATCGCAAAAGCCTTCGAAAAGCCGCTAATGAGCAGCGTCCGTTCCCTCATTCCCGGCAGTGAAGCGAAGCTTGCATGCTTCTCTCCGTAAGTCAGCTCCGCGTAAATCTCATCTGAAATGACGATCAGGTTATTTTCCTCCACCAGCTTCGCGATCGGCAGCCAATCCTCATACTGCATAATCCCGCCAGTCGGATTGTTAGGGTAGTTAATAATAAGCACCTTAGACCGCGAAGTAAGCTCCGCCCTTAAAGCCTCTGCCGTAAGTTTAAAATGGTCCTTTGCGAACGTCTCCACCTCGACGACCTTCCCGCCGTTCAGCTGTGCAATCGGAGAATACGCGATATAGCTCGGAACGGGGACGAGGATCTCATCACCCGGACCGATCAGCGCCCGCAGCGCAAGATCGATCGCTTCGCTGCCGCCAACCGTTACGAGAATCTCGTTCGTCGGTTCATAGTGCACCTGAAAGCTACTATGCAAATAACTTCCTATTTCCTCTCTCAATTCGAGAAGGCCTGCGTTAGGCGTATAGGAGGTTTTGCCAAGCTCAAGCGCCCGAACGCAAGCCGCTCTCACATGTTCCGGCGTAACGAAGTCAGGCTCCCCGACGCCAAGCGAAATAATATCCTTGTTCCCTTCCGCTAAGCTAAAAAACTTACGAATGCCCGAAGGCGGGATTTGCTGTACAATCGGCGAGATCTGCTCGCGCATGGACCATGCTTTCATCTTTTTTCCCCCTAAATTAGGCTGCTGAACAAGACGAAACGGCTTCGCCGTCCTCTGCTAGAGGAAGGTATCCGTTTCTCGTAGAAATAGAAGAATACTTTATCGTGTGAAACGTATAAAGTCTTATATTTAAACAAAAAGAGACCCATCCCTATAAAGGGACGAGTCTCCACCCGTGTTACCACCCTAGTTTCACGCCAAGCGTGACACTCTGCTCATGCATCAGTCAATACATGTTCCCGTTAACGCTGGAAATGCGGCAGAGCTTACTCTCGTTCGGCCCGCTTCTCGGAGATGGCTTTCCGCTATGGCCCGAACGTTGGTTTTCAGCTGCCCCAACTCTCTGTCCGATCAGGCCTTTAACGTACTCTTTCTCGTCATGGAATGTATAAGCTATTCAGCTTGTCATTAATCGTTAACGCTTATCATGAAATTTTCACCAATGATATCACCAATAATGCGCATATGCAATACCCATTTTTGTTTCCGCAAGACATGAATGTTTGATAGCCATTTCCTATAAAGGTTATTCATTTTATATATTTCCCTTATAAACCCAGAAGCTGTAACATCCTACTTATCTTATCTTATCTTAACTCAACGCACCTTAACTTAACTCAACGCAACTTAACTTAACACAACTCAACTTAACGCAATCATCCAGCACGTAACGCGTCGCCGCAAAACCAAGGAGGTTACTATGCAATGAGTGATATCGTAAAAAAACACTTTGACGCTGCCGCGCCCAATTATGACCGGCAGCGCCGACAGCTTATTCCCTGCTTCGATGACTTTTACGGGCTGGCAACCCATGCGGTTGCTTGTGCGAATGAGAACCCGCGCATCCTTGATCTAGGTGCCGGTACAGGACTTTTTTCATCCTTTGTGCGCAGCAAATATCCCCGTGCATCTTTTACGTTAATTGATTTAAGCGAGGAAATGCTCAAAGAAGCGCATGCGCGTTTTGGGAACGATCCGGCTTTCAGCTATATCGCAGCAGACTATACGAGCTACGGCTATAGCGGCCCATACGATGCCGTTATTTCCTCCCTCTCCATTCACCATTTGACGCATCCTGCCAAAAGAGCGCTTTTCGCGACAATCCATGCGCTATTAGCCGATGGCGGCGTGTTCGTAAACGCTGACCAAGCATCAGGAGCAACACCTTATTGGGACGAATACTACATGTCTGAATGGCTTGCGGCAATTCGTAAAAGCGGGCTTTCGGACGATGCGGTTAACGCCTCAATTGAACGGCGAAAGGTAGATATCAATGCTGGCGTAGAGGAGCAGCTGCTCTGGTTATCAGAGGCAGGTTTTGCCGAGTCCGACTGTATATATAAGCATCACGGCTTCGCTGTTTTCACTGCAATCAAAAGCAGTTCAACCAACTAATCGCATAGCCCAATATGCCGTTAATACCAACAAATTAAGTGGGTATTAACGGCGTTTTCGTTTTAGCATGCTCTTCCTTAAAACAGCAATGACGTGCATGACACAGCCTATTTCATCTCTTTTTAAAATATACCACTTGCAATCCCTTTAATTCCGAGTATAATACTAGGTATACGAAAGCCACTGAGATTGGAGCTGCTCCACATGACACATTCCGATACACGCTTTGCCGCCAAATGGGTTGACGATTATTTGGATCTATACAATTTTGCCATAACCATTGGGGACGCTGAATGGCAGCAGCAAATCATTCAAACATTGCGCGCCAAAGACAACCATATCCAGCTTGAAATCGAGCATGGCATCCGCGTTGATTTATGGCTCCGTTTCGATAACATCAATCGTAAAATGCTTGATATATATGAACAGCTGCGGAATGCCCAGCATTCGGAACAGCAGCAAAAACAGCTTCGCGAGAAAGTTTGGGAATTTAAGCTTCAACGGGTGATGATCGCAAGCAAGCTGAAAGCTCACTACGCTTTATAAGGATTTTTCGTGCGAGGGAAGTTCAGCGGTTGTTTCTAGACAAAAAAAAAGCCCGCATGCAGTGATCTGCTCTGCTTAGCTATGTAAGGTAAAGTTACTCTATTCACGCAGGCATGCAGCCATCTGCTCTGCCTATCATGCAATGCTCATTCTATGAATGGCCAGACTCATAGGTGAACGGTACTACATCGATACCTGCTCCATGTCACGCATCATTTTCATCATCATCGTAGACATTTCGTCACATTCCTGCATTTTCATCATCATCATGTTCATATCCATGCTGTCCATCATGTTCATTTCCATGCATGTATCCATCATCATCTTCATGGACTTCATCTTGCACATCATTTCTTCCATGCACATGTTCATCATCATTTGCATTGCCATCTTTTCCATGTCCGTTCACCTCCCTTAGTCATCTCTTATACAGAAGATACTACAGCCTAGAAAATATTTCAAGGCTTTTTTTGTTTTTATTATTGATTTTTCAAATGTAAATATGATATAAATAAAGATTACACTTTAATTCACATTTATCCGGTTGGATTTATCGTGATGCTCGGACAATTATAACGATTCAAAAATCCAAGGATGCTTAGAGACGCTTACTCTGTGAGCTTCCCATATTCTATCCGGCTATTAGATACTAACCGCTGGTCAAAGGGACACCTAGGAATTCCAAGCCCGCTGGTTATATCCGGATGGCCTTCATCTCAACGACAAGACGAGGCTGTGCCCGCAGGTTTTCACCATGCAGGCACAGCCTCGCTTTGGTCATAACGGGTTATTCGTTAGCTGCCGGCAGCTCTGGATTCGGGTCAGGAGCAACATCATCCTTATGCGCTTCGATGAAGGCATGCGTATCATAGAGCATGGCCGCTGCCTCGCCGCGGGTCAGCACATGTGAAGGATCGAAGTTTCCAGCCTCGTCCAAGGATGCGATTTTGTATAGAAGCGCCCGTTGAATCGTACCTTGATAATCAATCGTGATATCCTTCTCGTCTTGAATCGGAATGAACATTTTGATCGTCGGGTACTGGCCTGTCAGCTCAAGCGCTTGGACCAAATAATGGGTGAACTGCTCTTTGGTCAGCTGCGCGGACGGGTCAATATCGGCCGGGATGTCGAGGCCATTATAGTGCGCAATCACGAAATCCTCCGCGAACCATGCGTCATTTTTCACTTGCGTATAATATCCGTCAGCGGTAGGCGCTTTATTGAAATCAATGGCCGCCAAGCTGATTTGAGTCGTTCTCACGATTAGCGAAATCCCCTGCGCGGCAGTAAGGCTGTCCTCCGGATGGAAAGCCGTATCGCTCACCCCTTTTATAATTCCCTGCTGCTGCAAGGCTTCAATTTTCACTTTGCTGCCTGCATTAGCAATATCGTTAAATGGCGTAGCGGCGAAGGCCTGTGTTGTAAAGGATGCAGAAAGCATGACCGCGACCGCTGCAATGGCTGTGCTCATTCTTTTCTTCATGGTCGACCACCTCTTCTGATTGGTTTGTCCGTTCTCCTATTTGAACGGACCAATGCCCAAAAAGGTTGCAGTCACCTTATATCTATGCTCTTTTCTGCCTGCGCATATACCTCTCTTCGAAGCTGTGCATATAGCAGGCAGAAGCCGGCAATGCCTACAGCCGCCAAGATGCTGCATAATTGATACATAGCCCGGGGACCTGCTTCCTCGAACATCACGCCTCCGATTATACCCGCTGCGATACCTGATAAACCGCCCCACGTAAGCGCATAGACTGCCTGTCCCGATGCTCTGAATTCGGCGGGAACCAGAAGTACGGTCAGCTGCGTTCCGATATAATAGTAACCGCCAAAGGTTAAGCAATGGAGCACTTGGATGAATATAATTTGCTGCGCGGTTTCCGCTCCCGACATGAGGAGCCAGCGCAGCGCGAAGAGCATGCTGATCACAACCAGGCACAGCACCATCGTCCTAGCATTCTTTTTCAAGTAACGGTCCAGCAGTAGAAAAACCGGTATTTCAAAGATAGATGACCAAAAGGCTGACCACCCAATGAGCGATGCTTCCCCGCCAAGCTCTTTGATATAAAGCGCAATGAAGGTCGTATTCATCGAGTTCGGAATAGAGATAACCAAACCGATCAACAAAAACAGCAGAAAGGATCGTTTGACGAACATGGAACGGTAGTTCACCTTACCCGCATGAGCCGCCCCTTTAGCTTCGCCTTTCGGCAGCGTAAAAGCAAAGCCGAGCGATAGGAGCATCATTGCCGTATAGATCACCCAGAGGCGCTCAATGCCAATCTGCCCGATGACAGGACCTGCAGCCACCGCCATCAGCGCCCAGCCTAAGGAGCCGAACAATCGAAAAGCGCCGAATTTGTGCGCGGTCCCCTCTATGCTATTGAGTATCAAGCTGTTGGTCTGCGAGAATAGCGGCATTTGGAAAAAGAAAAAGAACAGCATGCACACATATATAAGCGTGTACGATTGAAAAAGAAAAACAAACTGCATGATAATCATGCTTCCGATAAGCATGATGATGAGAATGAGCCTAATATTGCGAATCCGATCGCTCAAATAACCCCAAAGCGGATTGGCTACAATCGAGACGACTGGCCCTCCAGCCATCAAGGCGCCAATCTCAATGGTAGTCATCCCAACCGACTGCAAGTAAAGGGCAAAGAACGTGCTGTACACGGCAATCGCGCCATAGACAAAAAAATTAAACGCTTTAATCAAATGTAGTGACTGACTCTCGTTTCGATTCATATCCCTATCCTTCATCCAGCCGTCAGCGCGGGCTTGGCTTAGAGCTTCACGGCAGACGTGCGTGAACGTGCAATGACTTCGTCCGCGCCTACCTCCCGCCCCAGCTCCTCCGACATATAAATCCCTTCGCTAATCAGCATCGTATTCAGCGCAATCTCCGCTGTCGGGAGCAGCTGCACCCTGCCCTGCAGCGCCGCCACCCAGTGATGCTGGGAGGTGCTGTAAGCATCCTCGTTTTCGTTCAGCCGATGCCTGCGCAAATCCATCATATCGAGGTCAAGCGTGCTGTCCATATCCATATCGCATACCGTAGTGTGATAACTGAATGGCTGCGCTCCCGCGCCTACTTGATCATTCGGCAGTCTTATGCCGCCTTTCGATCCGGCAATGCTGCTGCCCTCGAAGCCGCCCAGATGCACGGCCCATGCCTCCACAATATCAAGCGTCAAGCCGCCAGCAAAGCGGATAAATCCGGTTGCCAGCTCCTCAACGTCAAAGCCGCTCTGTTCTTTGCGATCCGCGCGCATTTCCGTTTCCTGATACAGCTTCCCAGAAATGCGGTCCACCTGGGGATTGCCAAGAAGATATAGAAGCTGTGCGATATGGTACACGCCCATATCCAGCAAGGCCCCGCCTGCCGCCGTCTCCTTGCGCGTGAAATAAGGCGTGCCGTAGCCATCGACAAAGGGCCGGTTTCTTCTGCGGAAGCCCGTAGAGCGTGCATGGTACAGCCTGCCAAGCATACCGCCTTCAATGAGCGTTTTAGCTGCCTTGGTATCTTTACCATATAACGTGAACAGCTGGACATGCAAATGTTTTCCGTGCTTCCGCGCAGCCTCAACCATCGCCCTGCCATCCGAATAGGTCCCCGCTATCGGCTTCTCGCAGTAGACATGAAGGCCGGCTTCCAGCGCGGCGATCGTCACGGGAGCATGAAAGTTGTTGTGCAGGCAGACATCCACCGCATCCAGGTCATCCCGTTTCAGCAGCTCGCGGAAATCCGCATAAGCATGCGGAATGCCATACTGCTCCGCCACCCGGTTCGCTTCGAGCTCATTGACATCGCATACCGCCACCAGCTCCGCTCCAGGTATTCCTTTATATTTTTCAATATGCATTTTGCCGATTTGGCCAACGCCGATAATCGCAATTCGTATGTGGTTCATCTTAGTTCTCCCCTTCGCTAGATGGGGTCCCAGCATCCGCAAGCAGCTTTTTCACCTTGGCAATAAGCAGCTCTGTCTCGACATATTGATTGCCAGGAGCATTATATTCCACGCCGTAATATCCTTGATAACCCGCTTCCTTCAACAGGTGAATCGTCGACAAAGCCCCTTCTCCGTCCACCGTCTCTTCGTCGAAATGCGTATGGTAAGCCCACGGAGCAACCAGCCTGTCCCCATCCGCCTGATCCTCCTTCCAACGGCCCAGATGCACTAAAAAACCAAAGGACGGGTGATCGACAGCTTCCGCAAGACGCTTCATTTCGTTAGGGTTGAGCGACGCGCCCATATGGTTCTCCGGTCCGATAAGAAAGCCGTGATCCGCCGCAAAAGACGAGAATTGCTGATAACGCTTAACCGTGTACTCGAATTGCTCTTCGGACATTTTTTCCTCGTTCTTATAGCTGCCCCCCGTATCGATGCGCACAGTCTCTGCGCCTAATAAAACAGAAGCCTTAAGATGAAGCAAAGCATTCTCATACAGAAGCCTGCGCATATGCTCATCAGGGTCCCACAAATGTGCCCCATCAATAGCAAAGTTAATGAGGCGCAGCTCTTTTTCATCGAGTGCCTCGCGTATTTTACGAATATAGCTTTCATCAGCGAGCTTCATGATCGGCTTGCTGCTGCGGTCTATGAAAAAACCGTTCCACAAATCAACCGCATCCATCCGGTAACGGTATTTCACGGTTTCCAAATAGCCGAATACATCCATCTTGCCTTCCAAATACAAGTTATTGAAAGAATAACCACCGATAGATATTTTCATAATTGTTCCTCCCATAATAAATAGATTTGCGGACATACCTCATTATAAGCCTCGCTTCCGATCGGCCGCGGTGCACTTTCTTCTTATTAAGGGGTAAATTTCTACTCTCGTATCCGCGCGTCAATCTCTAGTTCGATATACCTCCTCTTATTTACAAATTCAATACAATTTCTAAATGATGGGATAATAATTGGCTGATATGATCTAGTAGAAATGAACGACATACGACAAACCGCTCCGAATTAACGCTGTCTGGGAGGGATCAAGCCGCTTACATACCGACCACAGCGTCGGAGTTTTGAATCATACTACAACCCCCATTAGAGAAAGGTGATCTCATTCCATGCAAATGAAAAAAGCAATGGCCATCTCCATGATCGCAGCTGCAATCAGCGCCTCGGCAGTTACTCCGGTATTCGCTCAAACGGCAGCTGCCAAGCAAGCGGTCCAAATTAACGCTTCCACCTTTCTGGTCAATGCAAATCCGGTTACTATCCGTACAGTCGTAGACGGCGGCGTAACGCTTGCTTCCGTTCGTGACATGATTAACGCAATCGGCGCTACGCTGCATATCAACAGCGACCACACAGTAGTCGTGAAATTCGGTGACCAAACGCTGAAATTCAAGCACGCTTCCAAATCCATCACGGTTAACGGCACAGCTACTCCAATCTCACACCCCGTGAAGGAGGTCGCATACTCCACGTTCATCGAGCCCGCTGCTTTCATAGAAGCGCTTGGCGGCAGCTACGAGAACAACGCGATCAGCACGGTAGAGCTGCTGGGCGGAGCAGAGCATGCTGTATGGGCTAATGCTTCCCAGCTGATTGTATCAAACTCGGCAGGTGAAGGACGCGAGGACTACCTGGTTAACGCGGCTACCGGCAAATATGAGCTGCTGCTCACATCCGAAGGCGCTTCTGAGCTTGTCCTTTCTCCTGATGGCACAAGCGTTGCTTACTCCGATGCGAACGGTGCCGTATTCACCATTGACCTAGCAACTAAGCAATCGAAGCAGGTTAGCACGGACAATTCCATCAAAAACGAGCTGCAATGGTCTAACGACGGCGCTTCGCTGTTCTTCCTGCAAGGCGACAAAAGCTCGGTCATCGCTAAAGTAACGCTGGCAGACGGCAAAGTATCCAAAGTGCTCGAGGATAAAGTCGATTACAAAGCGAACCTTGAAGTATCTGCTGACGGCACGCAATTCGCCTTCTACGTGTTCAAGCAGCCAAAAGTAACGGCCGACAGCAACAAGGACGTTGAGCTTGATGACGTTGCGATCGATGCAACGGGAACTGAACCGCAAATCTACTTCTACAATGCGAAAGCGGCAGACAACAAGCCTGCTCAGCTTACAAAGGATACTGCGGATAAAGTGTTCCTGCAGCTTTCGGCAGACGGCTCGAAGGTCAGCTACGTGAGCGTAAGCAATGATGAAGCAAGCCTAGGTCAACTGGTAACGATCGATAACACAGGCAAAGCAAGCACGCCTGCATTTGCCGAGAAGGATGTTTATCAGCTCGTTCAAGGCGGAAGCAAGCTTTACCTGCTGACGGCAGACGGAAACAGCACGAATGCAATCTATGAGGTTGACGGCGAGACTGGCGCAAGCAAGCTGGTACAAACCGTTTCCGACAGCACATCGGAGCTGATTGTATCAGGCAGCTCTAACTTCGCGGCGCTTATTGACGGACAGCTGGCTGTATGGACTAACGGCAGCTGGAAAAACATAACTAACTAATTAATGGAGGTATTCCCTAATGAAATGGTTTAAACAACTTACAATCGCAGCGCTTATCGCCGTAATCGGCTTCAGCTCTGTTCCCGCTTCAACGCCTACCGCAACCGCTGCAAGCAAGCTGAGCGGCAAAATCGTAATCAACGGCTCCTCTGCCCTGCTGCCTTTGACGCTGCAAGCTGCCAACGAATTCAAAAAGCTTAACCCGAAAGTAAAAATCTCTGCTTCCGCTGCCGGTTCGATCACAGGTCCTCAGGCAGTTCGCAAAGGCATCGCTAACATCGGCGCAGTAGACTGGGATGCTTCCAAGGATGTTCCAGGCTTCAAAAAGTTCGACGGCCAAGTCGCTCACAAGGTAGCTGTCATTCCTTTCGCTGCTGTCGTGAACAAAAACGTTACGGCAACCAACCTAACGACAAAAGAGCTGCAAGGCATCTTCTCCGGTAAAATCAAAAACTGGAAAGAGGTTGGCGGCAAGGATGCTGAAATTATCGTCGTAAACCGTACTTTCGGTTCTGGTACGCGTGTAAACTTCCAAGACAAAGCGCTTGACGGCACAGATTTCATGACCAAAGGCGACAATTACAAAGAAGTAAAAACGAGCGGCGACATGAAGTCCGCTATTGAAACAACGCCGAACGCAATCGGTTATATGGATCTTGCTTATGTAACGGACAAAATGACAGCCGTAAAGATCAACGACATCGCTCCAACTGAAGCGAACGTAATCAACGGCAAATACAAGGTATGGGGCTACGGCTATTACATGACCAAAGGCGAGCCTACCGGCGCTACCAAAGAATTCATTAAATACGTGCAAAGCACGAAGTTCCAAAACGGTTCTTTGAAAAAGCTTAAGTTCATTCCGATCTCGGCTATCAAATAATTTTCGATCTACGGAGCGGTCGGCTTGCGCGAATAAGCGCCTGAGCCGGCCGTTCTTTCCTTCAATGGCATTAAACATGATCGCCATTTATATTTCATAGCATAACGGGCAAAGCGGCCTACCAGCCGACTTCAGCCCCGTTTGCTTAGAGGAGCTTAACGTATATGTTGGAATCCACTCATGCCGGGCGGCAGCCGCGTCTCTCTTCAGAGCTTGGCAAAGCGATACTAGCGGGCAGCAGCAAGCCGTTTGACCGGAGATCCCGCTTATTTTTCTCGAACCGCCTCTTCCGTTACCTTTGCATCGCTGCAGCCAGCTTTGTATGTCTCATTCTCTTTCTCATCCTGCTGCTCATGTTCCGTACGGGCGTCCTTACCTTCAGCCATATTTCATTCGCGGACTTCTTCTTCAGCACCGAATGGAATCCCGAGAATGAGCAGTACGGAGCGCTGATCTTCATCTTCGGTACCTTCGCGCTTACCGCGCTAACGCTGCTCATATGCGTTCCGATTTCTTTGATTATCGCCGTATTCCTCTCGGTATTCGTACCGCCGTGGCTCAAAAACATGCTTCGTCCCGTACTGGACCTGCTTGTCGGCATCCCTTCCGTCGTTTATGGGTATTTAGGCTTAACCGTCCTCATTCCGCTCATCCGCAACGTAACGGGAAGCGGCATGGGCGACGGTCTGCTCGCAGCGGCACTCGTGCTTACCATTATGGTGCTGCCAACCGTCAGCCGAATTAGCGACGACGCGATCAGCGCGGTGCCTGCCAAGTTCAGCGATGCTTCTTATGCCCTCGGGGCTACCCGCTTCCAAACGGTATGGAGAGTTCTCCTCCCTTCTGCCAAGAGCGGAATTATGTACGCAGTCATTCTTGGCATGGCCCGCGCGGTCGGCGAGACGATGGCTGTCGTAATGGTCATTGGGAATACGCCGCAGCTTGCTGACAGCCTGCTAAAGCCTACATCCGTCCTAACAAGCAATATCGTCATGCAAATTTCCAACGTTCCGTTTGACTCTACATGGAACTATGCCCTTTATTTGATGGGCTTCCTGCTCCTTGTCATCTCCCTATTGATGATCGTGGCCATACGCTGGCTTCAACGGAAAGGGGCACAAGCATGAAGCATACTTTAGAAATGAGCCCGTCAGCCAACCCGTTCAGCGGCAAAAAAGGACTTAACCGTCTAAAAGACCGCATGTTTACGGGAATCGTTTGGACGCTTGGCGTCTTGATTATCGCCTTTATCTTCGGGCTTCTCTATCTCATTCTGCAGGATGGCCTTCCCAAAATAACTTGGGATTTCATATTCGGCCTGCCGAGCGAAATCGACGAAGGCGGAGGCATCGGACCGACGCTGATCAACTCCTTCTATATTTTGTTCATTTCCTTGCTCATTTCCATTCCGCTCGGCATGGCAGCAGGTATATACTTGGCGGAGTTCGCTCCGGACAACAAGCTGATCGGCTTCGTCCGCATTTGCGTGGAGGGTCTAGCCTCCGTGCCGTCCATTATTTTCGGCTTGTTCGGCATCGCCTTGTTCGTGGAATACTTTGAGATCGGGCTAACCATTCTTGGCGGTGCAGTCAGCCTTGCCTTCCTGAATCTGCCCGTGCTTACGCGCGTCACCGAGGAATCGATCCGTTCCGTCCCTAAGGAACTGAAAAGCGCATCCTTCGCGCTTGGGGGCACGCATTTGCAAACGATCACGCGTGCATTGATTCCGGCAGCACTCAGCGGCATTATAACGGGCATCTGCCTAGTCGCTGGCCGCGCATTCGGAGAAAGCGCCGTTATTATTTTGACCGCTGGCGTTACCACCTCCGGCGAAATGTGGGATTTCAGCCTATTCTCGCCGGGTGCCACGCTCGCTGTTCATCTATGGTACGTACAGTCGGAGGCTATTGTCGGCGATGCGCAGGAAATTGCGCAAAAAGCAGCAGCCGTGCTCGTATTCGTTGTGCTGCTTATCAACTTGGTCTTCCGCATACCGCTGTGGCTCAATGCGCGCCGCACGAAACGTTCGTAACGAACACCTCCTACAATTAAGCCAAACTTTCATCAGCCGCATCCTTCCCAGATGCGGCTAATCCCCGTATAGGCATTTATTGTAAAAAAAGGATACCCTCCGCAAAACAGCCGCGCTATAATAAAGGAGTACGCACAAGATTAAAGAATGGCGGTGCTGCTCCATGGTCAAATTACCTAAGCTGACCGTTCCCAAAACCTTTCTGGAAAGATCGCATGACGTGATCACAATCCTGTTGCTGGTGCTCTCCTTTTCCCATTTCATCATAAATTGGGCTGATCTTCCGCAGACGGTTGCCATCCATTTCAACGGTAGCGGCGAGGCGGATGGCTGGGGAAGCAAAGCCGTGCTGCTGCTGCTGCCCATTCTATTGCTTGTCATTTTCATCGGGCTTTCGCTATTGCGAAAAATCCCCCATCAATTTAACTATACAGCCGTTATTACGGATCAAAACGCTCTACATCACTACAGCAACGCCATTATTCTGCTTAGCTGGGTTAAGCTTGAGATTGTGCTCATCTTCAGCTATTTGCAGTGGGCCGTCATTCAAAACGCTCTGGGAGAATCAAGCGGCATTGGCTTGTGGCAGCTCCCAGCCGCTTTCCTCATTCTGCTTGGCACGATTCTCTATTACGTGATGAAATTAAGGAAATAGCGCGATAACCGCGTTCTGCCATATTGTAGTTTCCATCTCGATATCATTTTCTGATAGAATGGATAACACAGGCTATCTATCGGAGGTTAAGATTTTGGACTATATTATATTGGATATTGAATTTAATGGACGCAAATTCGCAAGCGAGCTGCCGATGGAGGTTATCGAGATCGGAGCCGTTCGGTTGAATAGCGAGCTGCAGCAGACCGATGAGTTTTCCGCTTTGATCAAACCCATCTATTTCGCCAAGCTGAACAACTTTATTAAGAAAAAAACCGGCATACCCCAGGAAGACATCGATACCGCAAGCCGGTTTCCCAAAGTCATCCGCGATTTCACCGCATGGCTGAACAAAAGCGAGTCTTTCCTGCTGTTTACTTGGGGCGGCGAGGATTTGAAGCGAATCGTCTATGATACGCGGATGCATAAGCTCGATGACAGCTTCTGGATGGCTGCCGATTATTTCGACCTGTTGAAAGGCTATATTCGTTATAAGAACGTTACGAACGACGTCAGCGTCGAGGCTGCCCTGCTTGATCTGGAGATTGATGCGCAGGGCTCTGCCCATCGCGCGCTGGACGATGCCCGTATGACAGCCGAAGTATTCCGCAAAATCTATGGCGAGCTTGATTTCAGCCTCAAGCAGCAATTCAAGGATATGTATACGAATGCCAAGGAACGGCGCATGGTCAAAAATGCGATACGGACCATGACCTCGCAGAAGGTAGTCCCGCAATGGGAGCTATTCGCCGAGAAATATCTCGCGGGAAAAGCCAGCTTCGAGGATGTACGGAAGGTCGCTGAGCTGCAGCAGTATTTTGATGCGGAGCTGGAGAAAGCCGCCAAGCCGACCGCCGGACAAGTCGGTTAATCCGAATAACCAACAATATAACAGAAACCCCCGATTCTTCCTGCGAAGACCGCATGGAATTGAATCGGGGGTTTTACAAGTATGGGAGAATAGACAGCAATGGAACGCAGCACCAAGTCAGTCGCAACCTTTGATTTGCTTTATGTTATTGGCATTATCGCCATTTCTTTTTCATCTATTTTCGTACGCTGGTCAGAAGCCGATGTCGCCGTCATCGCGATGTACAGGCTCTATTTGACTAACCTCATCATGCTGCCGCTCGTTTGGAAGTACCGTGCAGAAATGTTCCATCTCAGCGCAAAGCAATGGCGGCTGCTTGCCTTCTCAGGCGTCATGCTCGCCCTGCACTTCCTCCTATGGATGGCCTCCTTGCGCCTGACGACCGTCGCGAGCTCCACCGTCATTCTGACATTGGAGCCTGTCATGGTCATGCTTGGCTCTTACTTCATCTTCCGCATCAAGGCAAATCGGATGATGCTATGGGGCATGGGGCTGGCGCTCGTCGGCTCCGTCGTAATCGGATCAGGAGACTTTGCCCTCTCTGGCGATGCGTTGCTCGGAGATATTCTCTCCTTGCTCGGTGCGGCTGCCGTAGCCGTCCATATGCTGATCGGCAAGCAGCTCCGCAAAGATATGAGCGCCTTCGCCTACAACTTCTGGGTTTTTGCGCTTGCCGCTACGGCGCTTGCCTTCTACAATATCGTGCGAGGCAACTCATTCACAGGCTACAGCTCGAAGGAATGGGGCTTATTTCTGCTGCTCGCGATCGTGCCGACCTTGTTCGGCCATTACCTGTTCAACTGGCTGCTGAAGCATATGAGCGCCGCCGCTGTGTCCATGTCCGTACTCGGCGAGCCTGTCATTTCCTCCTTGCTCGCATGGGTGCTCCTCAAGGAAGCATTGACAGGGTATCAGCTGGCAGCCGGGGCATTGATCCTGTTTGGCGTTTGGCTGTTCATTCGGCACGGGAAGGAAAGAACATAACCGAATATGATTATAAAAAGGCCTCCTAAACCCTATTCATAACGGTTTAGGAGGCTTATTGACGACATATTCACTATCCTTGCCGGATTCGAGGCGGCTTTATTTTAAATTCGAATTGATTGCAAGGCGCTGTCCGTTCATTTGCGAGCAGCATTTGCTCCGCAGAAGCACGCATGCCTATGGCATTAAAAAGCTATAATCGCTGCTGGTTTAGCTGATGGTCGCTGCTCTCTCAGCTAAAGCTTCCGAAAGACTTAGCTTCGGTTTCCTACTTGCTTCGCTTCATTCAGCTGCTTGCTCAGCGACAATCCGCTACTTGCTTAGCAGTAGCAGATTATAAATAACCTGCGCGCTCTCCGCGCGCGTCAGCTTGCCATTCGGCATGAAGCTGCCGCCAGCATTGCCTCGCACCAGCTCAAGCTTTGAAGCGCTTGCGACCGAATCAGCCGCCCACTCGCTTATCTGGCCGCTATCCGCATAGCCGCCGGCATCATCACCCGGAACAACATCCCCCTTGCCGTTATTGACCGCATAAGCACGCATTACCATAACGGCCATCTCTTCACGGCTAATCGTTTCATTAGGCGCAAAGCTGCTGACGCTGCGTCCATTCACAAGGCCAAGCTTGCTTGCCGTTGCCACGTATGCAGCGTACCATTTATCCGCTCCGACATCCGCAAAGCTCGCTTTCCCATCTGCTTTGACGCTCAGCGCACGAACCAGCATAGCCGCGAATTCGGCGCGCGTCACTTGCGTTTGCGGCGCAAACCGCGTCTCATTAATGCCGTTTACGATTTGTTTTGCCGCCAGCGACTTAATCGCCTGCGAAGCCCAATGCCCAGCCCCCACATCGGCAAATGTTTTGTCATAGGCAAGCACCCCGTATTTGCTGAAGTGATATACGCTTGCGGAAACCAAGCCGCCCTCAAGCGTGCCGCTAACGTATTCAAGCCTGCCGCTATCGCTCATGTAATAAATGCCCGTCATATTGTTGCCGGCATTCACATCCGTTTGGATAACGAGCTTGACCGGCTTTTCGAACGTTGACAACGGAATCATTTTACCGTCTTTAGTCTGGACGCTTAACCGAAGATCATAGATCGGAGATGCCGCTTGCACCTCAACCCCTGATTGATTCGCCATTGCAAGCTTCAGCAAGTCATCCGCCGCCGCAGTCTTCATTTCATCAAGCTCGAATACGATGCGCGCACCTCCGGCCTCTCCCGCGGGAACAAGCGATTGGAGCGAAGCCAGCACCTCGCTTGGCAGCGTTACGGCAATGCCGTCCGCTTTGAGCTCCAAAGCATTTCCCGCCAATATTTCGGAGGCATTCACCGGTAACTGAACCTTCGTTTTTCCGGCTGCAATCTGCACGGATGCCTTGCCCTGACCAATCGCCTTCAGATTGCTTTCCTGTACCGCTTGAACATTCGTTTCCTGCGATGCGCCAGGCACGCCATTATTAGACCCTTCTGTACCCGGCACTTCTAAGCTTAAAATAACCGTGCCGCCTTCGTTGCGGCCAGGCACCTCTATCGTTAGCTCGCCGTTTGCTGCAACCGTGTAGCTGCTGCCGCCGTATTCGTCGTTAACCTTGGCTCCAGACGGGAACGGAACAGCTAGCGTAACCGTTTTGCTCTCCGCAGCTGTATTAATAAGGGTTACGACATTCACATTATTATATTGTTTATTGAATGCCAGATAGCCGAGCGCATCGGAGCCTGCAAGCTTCGTACGCGTTCCCTTCGCATAAACCTTCGAGAATTTTGCTCTAATGTTCAGCAGCTTCTCGTAATGATCATGCAGCGCTTGTTCTGTCACCAATTGCTCCCAAGGCATATCCGTACGGTTCTCGCTGAACAGCCCTGCGCCCATATCACGCGCATTGGCTCCCGAGCGGCCAAGCTCCTCCCCGTAGTAAATAACAGGCTGGCCCTTTGCCGTGATTTGCAGCGCCGCTGCAATTTTCAGTTTACCCTTGTCGCCGTCCACGAAATGGGAGAGGAAACCGTCTTCATCGTGACTGCTTAGGAACTGCCCCATCGTCGCCGTATTGTCCAGCTTCGCCTCCCGATCCGCGAGATACGCATCGACAGCATCAATCGAGCCGTTTACGAATTCCCTTGCGCGATCATTAAAGCTAAAATCAAGCAAGCTGTCCATTTGACCGCTGCGCAGCATGCCTCCATCGCCATCAATCGTGCCGCCATAATATTCGCCGATTAGCTTGAAGCCAGGATCAATTGCCGTCAACGCATTTTTGAACGCCTTCCAAGTCGTGCTCTCCACATGCTTAACGGTATCTACCCGGAAATAATCGATAGAATCACCGCGCTCCGTTCTCGCCCTCTCCAGCCATCCTGTTTGCCATTCGATTATTTTCTCGCGCACGGCCGGATCCTCCGTCTTAAGGTCAGGCAGATGATCGAGCTCCCCTTCAATCGGGTTCGTGCTTGCTTGCACGCCATTCGTTCTCAACATGCCGTCAAACCGCGCCTTGTCCTCCGGCGAAATACCCGGACGGCTCTCATCAGCCTTCAACCCATAGCCCGTATGGTTCAGCACCACGTCGACCATGATTTTAATCCCCTTGTCATGCGCTTTGTCGATCAGCTCCTTGAACGTATCCATATTGCCAAGATGCTCGTCGAGCTTCGTGAAATCCTTCGCCCAATAACCATGGTAGCCGTATTGCTTCGTATTGAAGTCGGCGCCCTTATTGAAATCAATATTGTCTACGATAGGCGTAATCCACAGCATATTAATGCCAAGCTCCTTCAAATAGTCCAGCTTGTCGATCATTCCCCTGAAATCCCCGCCGTGATAAGCTTCCAAATGCTCCTTATCCACATCCGCGTTATTGGTTGAATCTCCGTCCGCGAACCGATCGGTCAGCGCAAAGTAAATACGCGCCTCATCCCAGTCAAAGTCCAGCTTGCCCGCATAGGTTCTCGCCTTCACCGTTACCTTGCCGATATGCGTGTGCTTGTTGCCGTATTCATCTACCAGCGTAATCGGAATGTCCTTGACTCCAGCGGTTACGCTGTCTTTCACCGTGATCGTCTGGGCAAGCAGCTTCGTATCCAAACTCGCCTTAGCCGATCCTCCAAGCGCGGTTAAATCCATATACCCTTCCTCGAAAACGATATCCTCCGAAGCAGCTGCCTGAATGCGCAGCACCGTGCTTTCGTTGTGCGAAATGGTTGCCGGATTGGCGAAGGCCGTCATGGTAACGACTGGCTTCCGGTACGTTATGGCCGATTTGCCATCGACCGTATTGTTAGGATCGGTCATTTCAGCCGCAGCCTCATTCTTCTTCTTTACGATAAAGGTATATTCATAAGTGCCGCCTTCTACGTTAGCCAATGTGTACGTGAACCATTCTTTGGCGGAATCATAGCTCATTTCGTATTCCGAACCGTTCACCTTGACCGACGCATCGGTCAGATCGGTTGAATGGCCATTCCGGAACAGGATATCATCCCGGTATAGGAACGTAATGCTGCCATCCTGGAGAACAGGCCCGTTAATACTAGGCAAAATATCGACCTGGCTCACCATGCTCGTAATATTCACTTTCGTAAAAGCAGCCCCAGGCGCAATCGGAATGACGCGGTCATCCGGTATATCCTGCTTCGCCGTGTTCCAATCGGTGCCTTTGCGCACGACAAACCCTACGCTTGTCGCGTCCTGTGAAATCTCCAGCAGCACCGTTGCTACTCCGTTCTCTACTTTATCGAACTCTATCTGGTCATTTTTCACGCCCGTATTCCAAATCCACAAATTCCAATCCGCGTAATTTTGGTCGGGGCGGATATAGTTCAGCTGAACGTAACGCTTCGTCGATTCGGTTGTCACGGTAACCGTAGCACTTGCAGACATGCCTTTGTAGGTTGCCGTTATCGCAGCCGAGCCTGCTTTGATTGCCGTTACTAATCCACTAGGCGAAACACGGGCCGTTTGCGGCTTATCCGACAAATAAGTCGCTGCTCCCGTCACCCTTTTTTTGCTGCCATCGCTATATTTGGCATATACAACCGTTTGATGCGCCATGCCAACCTGCAGGGAATAGCTCTCACTGCTCAGTTCGAGTCCCGTAAGCTCAGCCGCTGCCGCATCCCGCTTAATAATGACTGCCGAAAGCGGTTCAAGCGTGATAGAGTCCGCTGCAAGCGTGAAGCCGGAAGGCGAAGCCACAGCCGCAATTCCCGCTTCATCATTATCCGCGACGACCGTGCCGCCCGTTAAATCTTCGGAGAGCGTCAGCGTTCTGGACTTGCTGTCCGCATTCATGAATACGTAATAGTGCCCAGATCCATCCGTTGCTTTGTTCTTATAAGCGATCACAAGATCGTTTGCTTTCATCTCCGCGGCCTCGACCAGAGTTACGTTGGAGTCAACAAGGTCTTTGTCCCCAAGCCGGAAAGCATCCGTATGCTTACGCAGCTCAATAAGCCCCGCCGTATACGTCTTCGTTACATGATTGACCGGATATGCTGCCGCATCGTCTGCCTTCTGCCAATCAAACTGATTAATGGCATCAGAAGAATCGTAGGAGTCATGGACAAAATAACCGAACGGATTGCCCGATGCATCTGCCAGCTCATGGTACTTCTGCTCCGGCTTGCCTGCTCCGAGCCACTGCTTCGTCCGTCCGTATTCTTGGCCCGCATGCAGGAACGCCGTTCCTTGCGAGGTCAGAATGAGCAGGTTGCCCAGCCGAATCCGCTGATGGATCTCCAGGTCATTGGCTGCTATCGCAGGATCCTTCCTGATCGACTGCGCGATCACGTCATAGAGAGGGAGATTGTCATGGGCTTCGATGTATTGGACCATGTCTCCCGGGTCATCCGCAGGCGTATTGCCCGGTTGGCCCTTAATGTTGTTAAGAATCGTCGCCAAGCTTCTGGCTCCGCCAGTAATGAACCTCGGCTCGCCTTCCGAGCCGTAGCCAGACTTCAGTTCGTTGCGGATTTCATCAGAGAACACGCCGACGCTGTCCGTTTTGTCCATCCAAGCCTGGTCCGCTCCTTTCCCTGCCAACGCCGGATCAGAAGCGGCTCCGCCGAACGTTTTCCAGCCCTCGCCGATAAATAGCGCATTCGGATTCACGCTTGCAGCCGCATCGTACGCGTTCTGCACGGCATCATAGGTCGCGTCGCCCATCATATCCCAGCGCATGCCGTCGATTTTGTATTCCTCGAACCAATATTTAACGGAATCAACCATTAGCTTCTCCGCCATGTTGTGCGAGGTTGCGAGGTTATTGCCGAATCCGCCTATATTGTTGCCGTTTGCGTCTTGGAACGCATAGTAGTTAGGTACGATATCGTTCAAAAAGCTGGCTTTCGCCATATGGGTGTAGACAACATCCAGAACTACGCCCATTCCTTCATTATGAATGGAATCAATGAGACTCTTAAGTTCCTTAACTCTGAGCTCAGGGTCCTTGGCATTTTCTGAATAAGCGCCGTCCGGCGAGAAATAGCTATGCGGATCGTAGCCCCAGTTGTATTCATTGTCGATCGCCGAATACTCCCTCTCTCTTGCGCCCATGGCCGCTTCGTCACCGAAGTACCACGCCATAACAGGCAGAAGCTGAATATGCGTTACGCCCAATGATTTAATGTAAGCCAGTTTATCCTTGAATGCCGCATATGTGCCAAATCGAGCGCCCAAGTCGCCTGCTATTGTGGGATCGGAAGTAAAATCACGGATATGCGCTTCCCAGATAATCGCGTCCTCCCGCTTTTCGTAGCTATCGATTTGGGCAAAATCAAAGTCTGCGGACGGATCGGTTCCGCTCAAATCAATAATGGCCGCTTTGCCGACCATATCCCCGTCCGGGCCCGCCTCTCCTTTGGTGTTCACCCGAAACTCCGCCATCGACTTCGCATAAGGGTCGAGCACTTGTTTCGTTATGCCTTCATTGGTCACATTATATTGGTAAAAGTAACCAAGCAAATCGGTAACGCCTGCTTCGTTCAGATCCGCAGGGTCGACACGCGCCGCCCAAACGCCTTTATTGCCCTTCGACAGCCCGATGCTGCCTACGAGCCGCTCCGCATCGTTTTTGTCGTAGACGTTTGCCGTAACCGAGCTGGCTTTGGGCGCCCAAAGCTTTAAGTTAACGCTGCCTTCCGCGTACGTCGCTCCGAGATCATCTCCGCTATAGCTGTAAAGCTCATCGAGAAGTCTCCATCCCGACTCGGCGGATACCGTTTTCCCTTGGTATGCTACGCTCAAAGGCGCATGATCCAGCAAAAAGCTTGCCGTAAGAACGGCCGTTTTTTTGTCTGCGTTCAAGGTAACCTGTTCAATGGAGACGGTGTCTCCATTTCTATCTACAATGCTGATCGCTTGCTTAAGCTCGCTTGCCGCGAGTCCGTCAGTCATCGTAAACCCCAGCAGCAGCTTGCTCTCTGAAACGATCTCCGCAGAGACTAGCCCCGTCGGCTGCTCCCAGTAAGGGGAGACGTAAACATGATCGTCATTTTGCTTAATCCAAAGCTGGTTATAGCGGTCGGCTAAGCTAAAAGACCGATTACCGCCGTCTTTATCTGCATCTCCCAGCGTGCGGTTGACGACTAAGAAGCTGATCTTTTGCGCATCCGCCTGCAGGGGAATGTCGACATAGCTGCCATAGCGGTCGGTATGCTCCTCCGTAAACGCAGCCGCACCGGCTGGCCAGCCAGTTGAAGGCACCGCTACCTGATCCCACAGCCATAAGCCGTACTCGCTCTGCTTCTTGTCTTCCCTGACGTAGTGGATGCGCACGGTGTTCGCTGGGAGATCCACCGGCTCGTAATACGAAACGGCATCCGATCCCTCCGTGATCCATACCTCGTTCATCTCAGGGACGCTAATCGCAACCAGCTTATCCCCGCCGTCCTTCGTACCGTCGGTACGGTTAACGATCAGGAAACCAACCTTCTTGGCGTTAGCCGCGAGCGGAATATCTGCATAAGCACCATAGCTGTCGCGTTTATCCTCCGGAAAAGCGGTTGCGCCCAGCGGCCAGCCTGCTGACGGAGCAGCAACCTGATCCCAAGCCCATATTCCTTGGTTGTCATAACGCGCATCGGATCTGCTGTAATGAATCCGAAGATGCTCGGCAGGAATCGGGTCCCCGCCTGGATCCGAAGGGTTCGGACCGGGATCTGACGGCGCCTTGAATGCAGCCGATACCGCATGGGTTGCCGCGTTATATTGAAAGGTAACCGGCAGGTCCGCCGGTAGACTTAACGCCTGATTTACTTCGGGATACGCGGCATCATCCCACGCTGCGCCCAACAGGATTTTGAACTCGTATTGGCCCTTGGGCAAATCTTTCTTGACCGTATACACGCCGTCGAAATCGGAATCGCTCAGTATGGCAAGCGCCGCTGCCGGAGACCAATCAGCAGCGTCACCCCATTCGGTCTGCAGATTGCCTACGACACGCGGAAGCTTATCGCCAGCTAACGGTGCATAATAAGTAGAGTCGGCGATTTTATGCGTATCGTGATTGTAATAGAAAGTGACCTCTGACGCTTCAGCGAGCGTCAGCTTGATATTCCCCCCATTCTCTGCTCCGCTTGGGTTCGTATAGCTGCTGAAGCCGTAGCTCTCATCCCACTTGCCATTCAGGGCAATCTTATATTCATAAGCTCCGGCAGGGAGCTCGGCCGTCATGCTGTAATAGCCGTTTCCGTTATCCGTCATGGTCGTCGCTGCCGCCGCCGGGTCCCAATCCCCCGTATGCCCTAGCTCCGATTGGAGGTCTCCTACCAGAACCACCTGCGTCGGAACCGCGGCGCTGACCCCAATTGGAACTGCCCCCACAATGGACCACAACATCGCTGCAACAAGCAGCAAAGAGAGTATTTTTTTGCGCTTGATCATAAAGCTCATTCGTTTAAACCTCCCCGATTATTGTGCATCCTCGCTGTAAAGCATTTGCATTTCATCCTACTATCGGTTTCCTGCCGCCCTCTCTTGCACCCACCTCCAGCTCCGTAATGCAGATCTCATTCATTGTGCAATCGTTTGCATAAATAGCAAAACGAATGAAAACCTCATCGTCTCACCTCTACAAATTGTGAAAATTACGCCAGTTCAGTCATGAAAGCGTTTACTAACTTCCATATTAATACTCCGATTAAAGTACTGTCAATTGTTTTTCATCGTTTCCTATTGTAGACGCATGTATATGTGCTCGTTTCTGCGAAAATGACATCGTTTGCACAAAAGTTGCACAACCTCTTCGGACAAAAAAAAGCCGGGCTTTCGCCCAGCCCTGCTCCTGCCTCTTGATCCTATGCGACCGTAAGCAATTAATGACCTATATTCGATATTACTGGCAATGCTCACCTAGGCCTATACTCACCATTACTGGCAATGCTCACATAAGCCTATACTCACCATTACTGGCAATGCTCGCATTGGCTGATATTCGCCTTTACTGACCATGCTGGCGTTGCTCCCCCGCTGCCTGCTAATCTGCGCTTTTAACAGCCGCGATCATCAAAAACATAGGGCGGCGAAGCTCGTCCTTCATATCGGGGTACTCGGCAAGCATCTCTTGCGATGGCTGAGGCTCAGAGAGCGCCTTGATACGAAAACCAGCTTCAATCAGCGAATTGATATAAGCGGCAACCGTTCGGTGATATTTCACCACGTCATGCCCCAAGAAATTCGTTTCCCTCGCGCCTTCCGAATAATAGCCGTCAACCGGCCAATGCAGCTTCTCGCCATTCGGGCCGTAATGCCAATCCTGCGCCGCATACGCGGTGAATACAGGATGCTCCGCCGATAGCACGAACGAGCCGCCTGCTGCGAGAGCCTCATAGACGGTTCGGCTCACGCTTGAGAAATCCTCTACGTAATGCAGCGCAAGAGAGCTCAGCACCACATCGAATTCACCCGGCTGAAAAGCTAGATCCTCAATCGCGCAGTTGCGATATTCAATCCCTGCGTCATTCGTCAGCGCTCTTGCCCGTTCGAGCATATTATCCGAGAGATCGATGCCAACGACCGATCGTGCCTGCTGCTCGCGCGCATATCTGCAATGCCAGCCGAACCCGCAGCCAAGGTCGAGCACTCTTTTGCCGCTAAGCTCAGGCAGCATTTCCCGCAGGACATGCCACTCCCCAGCCGCATCCAATCCGCCGATCGAGCGAGACATCGTGCTGTAATTCGCGAAAAAACCAGGTTCATCGTACTTATTTTGTTTCATTGCATCCATCCCCTCCTAGCTGGTCGGTTTTTTGCTGCTGCGCATGCCTGCCAATACCTTCACGCCTTCCTGCTTGCCCTCCGCAAACTGATGGTATTGCTCCGATTCTCTCGGTATAAGCGCAAGCTTACCCTCTTGATTGAAGTGAAGCCCCCAGCCATACTTCTTAGGCAGCATCGAAGCACGCATGCAAGCCGTTGGCTTGGAGAAGAACGTCTCCCTTATCTCCGCTTCCCGCTCCGCAAGCTCCTCGGGCGCGATTCCCTTATGGCGTACATGCACCTCATACAGCAGTTCCTCCTGCGTATATTGGTATGGCTGCTCGGCTGCAAGCTCATATTCCAAGCTCGGCTTCGTTCGCCCCCCCTTCTTGTCAGGCGGCACCAAGCCGAACTCAGCTGGGCAATCGGGCGAAACCGTAATAAACGTATTGTAATAATTCCATTCCATGCGGCTATCCTCCTCATACCGTTTCTACTCCCATTATAGCCCATTTTGCTGCAGGAATGTCCTGATACCTAGTGCCTCTGCCTGTCCACTGAAAAATGTCCGGCTTGCAGAGGCCGATATACAACGGATTGAGTAACAGAAACGCTAAATACCGAAGAAATAGCAGCCTATTGTAGCCGTACATGTCCCGACCTGCTAATATATGGGTATAGCAAGGAGGTTATGCTTATGAAGGCAGCTGGCTCGGAAGAGATTGAACCTATCATTCAGGCACAAAAGGCTTTTTTCGAAAAGGGAACGACCAAGGATCTGCAATTCCGTCTCCATCAGCTCAGCTTGCTTAAGCAAGCGATTAAGCGCTACGAGAAAGAGATTGTGGACGCATTGTTTCAAGATTTGCGCAAAAGCGAATTGGAAACCTACATGACCGAGATCATAATCGCAACGAATAGCATCACCCATACCATGAAGCAGCTTAAGAAATGGATAAAGCCGCAGAAGGTGAAAACGCCGCTATATTTGTTCCCGTCAAGCAGCCGGATCGTGAAGGAGCCCTATGGCACCGTATTGATTATCGGACCCTTTAATTATCCGTTCCAGCTCGTGATCGAGCCGCTTATCGGAGCGATTGCCGCAGGAAATTGCGCGATTGTGAAGCCTTCCGAGAATACGCCGCGCATTTCCGCATTGATTCAGCGCATGCTCAACGAGACGTTCGAGCAAGGTTATATCCATGTCGTTGAGGGAGAACGTGAAACCACGTCTTTGCTTATTCACGCGCCCGTTGATTATATATTCTTCACGGGAAGCATCGGCGTCGGCAAGATTGTTATGGAGGCTGCAGCCAAACGGCTTGTTCCCGTTACGCTCGAGCTGGGCGGTAAAAGTCCTGTCATCGTCGATTCCACGGCGAATCTCGAGCTTGCCGCCAAACGGATAATCTGGGGGAAATGCCTGAATACCGGGCAGACCTGCATATCGCCCGACTATATGCTCGTCCATGAATCAATCAAGGCGCCTCTGCTCGCCAAAATGAAGGAGGTTATTACTAGCTTCTACGGCTCTGACATCCAACATAACAAGGATTACGGCCGAATCGTTAACCGAAGGCAGTTCGACCGGCTTGCGGCCATTCTAGAGAAGGATCAGGCCAACATTGTTTTTGGGGGAAGCACTGACGCTGCCGATTTGTTTATCGAGCCCACCTTGCTCGACGGCATCACATGGGAAAGCGAAGCGATGTCTGAGGAAATATTCGGTCCGATTCTCCCCATTATGACGTATCGTCATATTGACGAGGCTGTCCGTGCGATCAACGCCCGGCCCAAGCCGCTCTCCTTGTACCTGTTCACGGAGAGCAAGCCGCTTGAGCATGAGGTCATGAACCGCATATCCTTCGGCGGCGGATGCATCAACGATACGATTCTTCACGCTTCTAACCCTCATCTACCGTTCGGCGGGGTCGGCACGTCAGGCGTTGGCGCTTACCATGGGAAACATAGCTTCGACGTGTTCTCGCATCGGAAGAGCATTCTGAAAAAGAGCGGGAAATTCGAGCTCGGGCTTGTGTTTCCGCCATATGGCGGTAAATTGGAAAGAATCAAAAAGCTGCTCAAATGAGCAGCCTTTTGATTCTTTTTTCTTATGCCGCATTTGAAGCCTACTGCTGCTTCTTATCCGTAATCATGATTTCCCCATCGTCGAAAAAGATCGCGTGAAACCTATATGGCTTATATTTTCAAAAAGCGGCGCAGGGCAGCGATAAGCAAATCGTGGTCCTCTTGATCCGGCAAGCCGGACACAGTCACCGTACCGATCTGTCCTTCTCCGCGTATGCGCAGCGGAAATGCGCCACCAGCACCTACGTAATCGGCGAACGGAAGCCCATGCTTCGCTTCCATCGTCGTGCCTTCGCTCTGGAGCTGGCAAGCCATTCTCCATGAGCTGGCCCCGAAATGGTTCGCGACATTGTTTTTACGACGAATCCAATCCTCGTTCTCCGGTGAAGTCCCTTCCATCGCATGTAGGAATTGCCGATGGCCGCCGAGGGTTACGTCTACCGTTATCCGCTTGCCCCTTTTCCTTGCTTCCTCTACGACGGCAAGCCCAAGCTCCAGCGCGGTATCATTCGTAAACATGGAAAACCGCAGCTCCCGCTCCTCCAGCTCCATTTGCTGTATTCTTTCTTGAATGGTTAATGTCATGGTCACTCTGGCTCCTCTTTGCTCATTCTCGCAAGGATGCGTTCGCCATCCCTACGCACCCATCTTAACGCTAATGACATGTCTTGCCAACAAGCTTCCGTATCATTTTTCCAAGCGATACAGCAGGTAGCTCTCCCCGGCCGCGACCTGGAATGCGCCCTCCTCACAAGCGATAGATGCTCCCGCTTCATTGCGCACTTCAAATTCGCCACTGTGTGCAATCGTGCAAATTCCGTTCATAGCGGCGGCTATTGAAGCACGACTCCACCCGCCTCCATCCCATGCAATTCCGACCGTAAAGCCCCCTCTTGCCCTCAAACCGGATACGCTTCCCTCCGGCCAAGCGCTTGGCAGAGCAGGCAGCAGCGCAATGCTATCATTATGGCTTTGCAGCAGCATCTCTGCTATGCCCGCGGTTCCGCCGAAATTGCCGTCAATTTGGAACGGAGGCCCATCGTTGAATAAATTAGCATGCGTCGAGCGGGAAAGCAGCGTACGCACGAATCGATGCGCCTCCTCCCCATCACGCAGCCTGGCGAATTGGTTGATCAGCCAGGCACAGCTCCAGCCCGTATGCCCGCCGCCGTTGCTCAGCCTGCGCTCCATCGTTATCCTTGCCGCAGCAAGAAGCTCCGGCGTTTCCTCCGTAAGCCGTTCTCCCGGATGAAGGTCGTATAATTGTGAAATATGCCTATGGCCAGGCTCGCTTTCCTCGAAATCATAAAACCATTCCTGAAGCTGGCCATGACGGCCGGTCTGAAGCGGCGGAAGCTTCGCCAAAGCCGCCTCCAGCTCCGCTGCGAATGCCGAATCGGCTTCTAATAATCGGCATGCCTCGATGCAGTGCGCGAACAGCTCGCGGACAATGCTGATATCCATTGTGCTTGCAAGCGATACGCTGCTTAATTCTCCGCTCTCTGTCATGAACTTATTCTCAGGCGAGGTCGATGGATTCGTTACCAGATATCCGCTGGGTCCCTCGATTAAGAAATCGAGTAAAAACATGGCACTGCCCTTTAGCAGCGGATATGCCGTCTTTTCCAGAAACGAGAGATCCAAGCTGTACGCATAGTGCTCCCACAAGTGCCGGGTCAGCCAAGCACCGCCAAGCGGCCAAAATGCCCAGCTAGCGTCCCCGCCGGTAGGGACGGTGGAGCGCCATAAATCCGTATTGTGGTGAGCTACCCATCCCCTTGCGGCATAATGGATTTGCGCCGTTCGCTGACCGGACTGTTCCAGCTCGCCCAGCATATCAAAAAGCGGACGATGGCATTCGCTAAGCGCGCATGCCTCTGCAGGCCAATAATTCATCTGCGTATTGATGTTGATCGTATAGTTGCTGTTCCATGGCGGCTGCACCTGATGGTTCCATATCCCTTGCAGATTGGCAGGCTGCGTTCCGGGCCTCGAACTCGCCATCAGCAAGTATCGACCATATTGCATATACAATGCTTCAAGCTGCGGATCCTCGCCCCCATCCCGATAAGCGATCAGCCGCTTATCGGTTGGCTGTTCCGCAGCTGCCGTCTTGCCGAGATCCAGCTCAACTCTGCCAAACAACCGGGTATGATCCGCTATGTGATTGCCGCGAAGCTCGCTGCTCCCACGCTTCTCCGCGGCTGCCATTCGATCCGTACAGCGTGCGCTTGCCGCTTGTAATCCAGCAGGCGCTTTATTATAACGAACAAAGTCGGTAGCAGCAGCAAGTAGAAACGTCACTTGCCGAGCGCCTGTGATGTGCAGCTTTCCACCCGAGGTTTCCCTTACCGCGCCATTCTCAAGCAGCACCTGCAGCTGGAGCTCAAAGGAGATGCTGCCTCCCTCCTCGAATAAGACCGGCTGAGGATGATCCCCTTTGTAATTATCGGCCACGTGAGTCGGACAGTGCCCGGTAAGAAGCAGCTTATTGCGCTCTGCCCGGGTCTTATGCGGGAGCAGGGAATCAACCGATACGAGCAGCTCCAGCTCCCCCGCGCTTGCTTCATAGGTAACGACCATGACGTCATCCACGGCGCTGACGTAAGCTTCCCTTATCACTTTCCCTATGCCCAACCCGTATTCTGAAGAGGCAATGCCCGTTGCCAAATCCAGCTCGCGCCTATAGCTGCCGCTATCACTCGCCGGAAGCCCCACATGCTCGACCCACAGGTTTCCTAGCGGCTGATACGGCTCCGTATTCACACCGAGCATCTTCTCATTGACCAACCGTTCCGCTTCGGCATATTGACCGTTGTCCACGCTGTCCCGCGCCTTTTTCAAATACCTTAACGCTTCGTAATTGTTCGTATCGCGCGGGAAGCCCGCCCATAACGTATCCTCGTTCAGTTGTATCCGTTCGCGGCCCGTGCCTCCGAATACCATCCCGCCAAGCCTCCCGTTTCCGATCGGCAGCGCCTCTTCCCATTTCATTGCGGGATGCTCGTACCAAAGCTTCCAGGTTTGCTGTTCGTTTCCAAGCTTGCTCACATCAATCTCCCCTTTCGCATGATGCCGGACTATGTCCTTCAGCAAAAAAAAGAGCGGACAAGCATCCCTGTCCGCTCCGTTATGATTTGATGCCTTTTATTATTTGATGCCTTTTTTCTCCAGATCGGCCAGATGGCGCTCATACATAACCTTCTCAACCTTGTCTGCGCCT
Source organism: Paenibacillus sp. J22R232 (assembly GCF_056269165.1). NCBI lineage: Bacteria > Bacillati > Bacillota > Bacilli > Caryophanales > Paenibacillaceae > Paenibacillus > Paenibacillus sp. J22R232. Next base: position 31,681 of record NZ_JBWDNK010000009.1, read on the forward strand.
ACTTTGTCCATATCCTTCACGAAATCATTGTATATGTCGTCGAATTCCTTATCCGTTCCCGCTAGCACGAGCATCGGGATCGTTTTGTTCCATAGGTTCTTAATTTTGGCGTTGATTACGCCCTCCGGCGTTGAGCCCTCCGGCTCGATGTTCTCAAGCCCTAACGAGAAGCTGTCGAAATTGTATTTCTTCAGCAAATCCTTGGCTGCCGCTTGCTCAGGCTGCTTCTCGTCGAAGTCGCGCTTGTCTGCCGCATCCCATAGCTTGCCCGAGCGCCACATCAACGTGGAAGCCGTAAAGCCATACTGGCTGTACCAGGCGTTATTGTCGCTAAGCTCAAGCGCTTTTACTTCGTCCTTCGCTTTCGGCAGGCCGTCGATCATGTCATACGTTTCGCCTTCTTTGCCGTAGCGGAAATCCAGCTGTCCTTCGTCAGACCATGCATACTCCAAAAACTTAATGATGCGTTCCGGATTTTTTGCCTTTTTCGTAATGAAGAAGCCCTGCCAGCCCATTAGGCGGCTTGCCGGGTAACGAGGCTCTTGCCCGCCGACCTTTAGGCCGTCGAGAACGACATACGTTTTATCCTCGCCCAGCGTGCTTTTGATCTTCGGATTATATTGCGTATACATGCCATTCATGAAGGCTGAGGTTACGATAAAATTAGCGCCATAAATTTTCTCGTCATATTGCTCTTGCTTCGCAATCAGCTGCTGCGAATCGAATAAACCGTTTTTCGCCAGGCTGTTCACATAACGGAATGCGTCGATGAACTTCGAATCCCTCATCGGATACAGCACGCGCTGCGTGTCGTCCTTGATCCGGTTCTCCATATTCATCGGCGAGAACGAATCAATGAGGTAATCCATCGATAGGCTGCCTTGGAAGCCCCACATCGATACGTCAAATGATTCCATGCCGACCGGGCTTAGCTCCGGATACTTCGTTTTCGCTTGCTCCAAAAATTGCTGAAGCTGCTGCTCCGTCTCAATCTTCGGTTCGCCAAGCGCTTTGTATATGTCCTTGCGCACAAACCAAGGACGAATGCCCGTAATCGGAATGCCGTTCGTCAGTCGCTCTTCCGTCTCGTAGTTATTAGGCAAATACCACAGCTTGCCGTCCACGGAATGGTATTTGATAATTTCAGGGTCGATCAGATCCCTCAGCTTAGGCGCGTATTGGTCGATAAGCTCATCCAACGAATACAGCATGCCGTTGTTAATCAGCTTCGTCACCTGCGGATGGTTCCAATCCAGCATGAGGGTATCAGGCAAATCGTTCGAGGCAATCAATGTATTCAAGAAATCGTTATCATTGCCGGTAGCAAGAAAACGGTCTATCGTAACCCCTGTTTTCTCCGTAATTTGCTTCATATTCAGCTGATCTTTCCACAAATAGTTGGAAGCCCAAGTACCATAGAAATATTGGCGGAAAGTAAATGGCGAAGTGTCCTGCTTCCACTCGAGCTCATTCGAATCGCTGGATGCCTGCGGCGCATTGGCGGCATTGCCTGTCTCTGTGTTGGCGCCGCCATTGCTTGCTGCCGGATCGTTATTTTTGCCGCTGCTGCAGCCTGTAATCGCCAAGGCCAGCACGAGTATGAATGCCAAAGCAGCCGTAAGCGACTTTCTGTTTGATTGGTTCATGATGAATGAATCCTCCCTTTTCGAATTGCTTCTATATATCGGGCAGTTTGCCCGCGGAAGCCGTTGATTAGCCTTTGACCGAGCCGATCATGATGCCTTTGACGAAATACTTCTGCAGGAACGGATAAGAGAAAACGATTGGCAGCGTCGTAATGACCATCGTTGCCAGCTTCACGGATTCCGCAGTCACTGCTTTCATTCCCAGATTGCTCGCCATTAGGCTGACATTGCTGTTCGAGCTAATAATTTGCATAAGGATTTGCTGCAGCGTCCGCAAGCTTTCGCCGCCGTACAGCATCGCGTCAAACCAAGAGTTCCAGTGGAACACCGCATTATAGAGCGCGATTGTAGCGAGTACGGGCTTAGAGACCGGCAGTACCAGGCGCCAAAATATCGTCAGCTCGTGAGCGCCGTCCACTTTGGCCGATTCCTCCATCTCCTTCGGTATGCCCCGGAAGAAGGTAATCATAATCAAGGCATTGAACACGCTGAACAAATTGGGCAAAATATAAGCCAAGAAGCTGCCCTTAAGATGGAGATATTGGGCAATGAGCAAATATTGCGGAATAAGGCCGCCGCTGAAATACATGGTGATGATGGCCAGAATAAGAAACAGCTTGCGGCCGAGCAGCTCTGGCTTCGATACGCCGTACGAGAACGCTGCGGTGAAAAGGACGGCCGTGGCCGTTCCCACAATCGTACGCAGCACCGTTACTACGAAAGCATTGATCAGGCTCTCGTCCTGCAGCACCATTTTGTAATTCTCGAAGGAAAGCACGCGCGGCCAGAAGGTGATGCCGCCCCGCGCCGCATCGGCGGGATCGTTAAGCGAAGTAATCAATATATTATAGAACGGATATAAGGTCACGAAGGCAAGCAGCACGAGCAGCACGACATTCGCCGCATCGAACAGCTTCTCCCCCGTTGTCCGGTGTACAGCATTCATAGCTAACCCTCCTTTGATATACTAGATAGTCTGTTCCGGCCTGCGGTTAGAACAGGCTTTCTTTTGTCATTTTGCGTGATGAGTAATTGGCTCCCAGCATAAGCAGAAAGGCGACGACGGATTGAAACAATCCTACCGCGGTACCATATGAGAACCTGCCAAGCACAAGGCCCATCTCATAGGAGTAGATCGAAAGCACATTCGCTTGATCCTGCGTCATCGAATTTTTCATGAGGAACAGCTGATCAAAGTTGGCATTCACGAGACCGCCGACATTCAGAATGAGCAGGATGACGACCGTCGGCTTAATCGCCGGCAAGGTTACATGCCATATTTTGCGAAAGCGTCCCGCGCCGTCCACCGTTGCCGCTTCATATAGCTGCGGGTCAATGCTCGCGATAGCCGCTAAGAAAATAATCGAGTTCCAGCCGATGTTCTTCCATACTTCCGACACGACAACGAGCGTCGTGAAGGTTTTGGGATCGCCCATGAGCAGCTGATCCTGCGTGATCAGGCCGAGCCATTGGAGTAGTCCGCTGAGCGCTCCCGTTCTCGGATCAAGCAGCGTATACATAAAGCCGACAACGAATACCCATGAAATAAAGTAGGGCAGATAAGACAGCGACTGCACGACCTTCTTCAGTCGCTGTGCCCTTAGCTCATTGAGCATAATCGCCAGCAATATCGGCGCAGGGAATCCGAATAGCAGCTTCAGGAAGCTGATTTTAAACGTATTGGCAACCGAATCCAAAAAGCTTGGATCGATAAACAGCTCTTTGAAATTGGCTAGGCCGACCCATGGGCTGAAGGTGAAGCCCTGCACCGGGTTGTACTCCTCGAATGCAATAATAATGCCGTACATCGGCACGTAATGGAATATAATTAGCCAAATGACAGCCGGCAGCGTTAGGATCATTAAGTAGCGCTGTGCCCATAATCGCTTGCCGAAAGGGCTTCGCGCAGTCCCGCTGCTTGCTTTGGGCCTTGCGGCCATAGTCAAGTCCTCCATCTGTCCACCCCTTCTCTTGATGTTTTCCCTGCTCTTATTGTAGAAGATAGAATGGCAGCGAGATATATCAAAAAGTGTGGTTTGTTTCGTTAATCAACGCACTTTTAGAAACGCTTACATTTGCCGCCTATAATAACGAACGGCTGCCTGTCGCTCAGGCAGCCGTTCGTTATTATTCGCATTCTCATTTGCGATGCAGCATGTCTTGGTACTCCCCCGGCGAAATGCCGAATGCGTTTTTAAACACGGTGCAGAAGTAAGAGGTGCTTGGAATGCCAACTTCATGGGCGACTGCCGCCACTTTATAATGAGGCAAAGCCAGAAGTGACTTGGCCCTCTCCATTCTCACCGCTGCGAGCCGGTCGTGAAACGATTGTCCCGTCGTCTTCTTATATAATGACCCTAGATAATTAGGCGATAAGAATACCTCTTCCGCTATGGACTTCAGGCTAATATCCGATGACATGTACTTCAGCTCGATCAATTTGTTCACTTGGCGGATGACATACTCTTCTTTTCCGTCGCGCTTCTCTCTTATGGCCTTAACCGTTTCCGTGATAAAATGCTGCGTGTACGCATGGATAGCGGCAAGCGTCGGCAGCGCATATAGCTGTTCGCCAGGGTCCGTACCCAAGCGTTCCTCGGTTTGGCCCGTGCCTGCCAGCACGGATAGCTCGAAGAGCAGCCCGCTTATATAATGGCGAATATAGTCGCCTTCTGCGCCTCTCCGCTCCACCAGTGCTTGGAACATTCCCTCCGCGCTGGCAAGGGCTCTTGCTTCATCAAGCGCATGGACGGCATGGACGATGGCCTTCACGTGCTGGCTGCTCCGCTGCAAGAAATCGGCGACCTCGCTTAGAAAGCCTCCTCTCTCCCGCTCCACCTGCTCCAGGCTGACAATGCCGCCTTCGTCCCAGAACGATGCATAAGCCAGCACCTGCTCCGCCTGCTTGACGGAATCCGCAATATGGGCTAACCCGTCAACAACCGTCCCTGCTCCGATCTTCATATTGGGCAGCCATAGCCATCCGCTGTCTCCAGACAGCCGCCGGACGAGCATGGCAAAGAACTCCTCCTGCTGCTCCTTAGGCTCTGGAATAACGACGATCCACTGCCCCTCCCGATTATCCGAATAAGCGATCAGACTTGGACTTGGGAATAGATTACGCAGTCGCTCCGCGGTTCGGTCCTGCTTCGTCTCCGCGATTGCATACGCCATATATCTGCCATGCTCGGAGCCGAGTCCCTCTGCTTGCGCCACCTCCCTGACCTGCTTCGGCTCTAACGTTCCGAAGAGCAAATCATGCAGCCACTTTTCCTTCATCCGCTCGCGATGCTCCTCGACCTCAGCCCGCAGCCTATCCCGCTCCTGCTTGAAATGAACGTCCTCCTCGCATTCGCGGATCACTTTCTGTACCGCTTCGAGCAGCTTCTGCTCGCTGATTGGCTTCAGGACATAATGGCTCGCTCGTATATCAATGGCTTTGCGCGCGTATTCGAAGTCACCGTAGCCCGTCAAAATAATAATTCGGATATGCGGCTTAATCTCCTTGATTTTGCGGGACATCTCCAGTCCATCCATGCCCGGCATCCGAATATCGGTAATGATGATATCCGGGTCCAGCTCCAGCGTATGCTCCATGCCTTCAATCCCGTCGCGTGCCGTGCCGCATAGCTCAATGCCGAGGGAAGCCCAATCGAGGAAATCGACCAACCCTTCCCGCTCCCAACGCTCGTCCTCAACGATAAGCAATTTATACATAGTCACGCTCTCTCCTTGGCAAACGTAATCATTACCGACGTACCAATGCCCGGTGCGCTGTGAATGCGGAAGGCATGCTTATCGCCATAATAAGAGTTTAGCCTCTCCGTTATGTTTTTCACCGCATAGCCGCTGCCGCTCGTACGCTCTATATTGCCGACAAGCAGCGCGGCAAGCCGCTCTTTGGACATGCCGACGCCGTCGTCAATAACCTTGAAGCAAAGCATGTCGCCAGGCTCAAGCGAAGCTTTAATTTGCAGAGTCCCGCGGTCCCGCTTAGGCTCGATACCATGATTCAGCGCATTTTCAACAATCGGCTGAAGGATATTTTTGACGACGCAATACTCATAGACGCGCTCATCGATATCGTAAACGACATCAAACATTTCCTCGAACCGGAACTTTTGGATCGCCAAATACGCCTTTACCATCTCCAGCTCGTCCTTTATCAGAATCTCCCGCCTACCTTTGTTTAGCACCAGCCGGTAAAACTGCGCTAAAGCACCTGACAAATGGACGATTTCCGTTGAATTCGCCTTTCGTGCCACCCACGAGATGGTAGCCAGCGTATTGTAGAGAAAATGCGGATTAACCTGCGACTCCAGCGCCTTAAGCTCCGCTTCGCGCTCCATCAGCTGGCTTTTGTACACCGTCTCGACCAGCTCGTGAATCCGTTCCGTCATATGGTTGAAGCTAATCGCAATTTGAGAAAACTCATCATTGGACTGGACAGGCACCGAGACGGTTAATGAGCCTTCTTTTACCCGTTTCATGGCCAGTACAATCCGCTTCAGCCGCGATAGCAGCGCATTCGTGATGAAATAGACGACAAAGCCGAGCACGACGAGCGCAATGAGCAAAATGCCCGTAATGGAGAATGCGGACTCCTTCACCTTCTCGTTCAGCCCGCTGACGGGAAATATCCCGATTAAGCGCAGCCCAAGATCATGCAGCGGCACCGAAATCACGACCGACTTTCGTCCGTCTACCTTCAGCACCTGATTAAACCCCGTATCGACCGGCAGCTGTGCCAAGCCTTCGTCCGTAATTTGCTGCTTGAACAATCCGCTCTTATTGCTGGATACGACATGGTTGTCCCGATCAATCATAAAAAGCTCGCCGATCTGGCCCGTGCTCTCTGAACTCAATATATCGAATAAATCACTCTCTAATATTTCGATTTCAAGCAAGCCCACCGTATCGAAATACCGGATAGAATTAATTTTCTGATAGAATGAAAATACGTTCTCCGGCTCGCCGCGCTTCGGAATATTCAAGAGCAGCTTCTCGGTGTGGAGCCCTCGCCAGCCGAATATGTTCGTATCATCGCTCGTGGCCTCCCTCACCCATGGCTGGTCCTCGATGCGGGAAATTTGATAGAAGCTGTCGTAAATTTCCGGAATCGACGGGTTCGTCATATATACGCGCAGCGAATGCACGCTTGGGTTTTGCCTTAGCACATTTTCCACGTAAGGGCTAATGTTCGACGTGTAATCGTCATAGGCAAATGAATTTTTATTGAAATCGCTTCCCAAAAAGGTTTGAAGCCTAATATCCGAGGTAAGCAGCTTCGATATGTTCTGAATCATGCTCATCTTGTTCATCAGGCTGTTGCGCGTTTGCAGCAGGTTCTGCTCCATAACCATCTGTGCCTGCGATACGGCCGAGCCCGATAATTGCAAATACAGATAAATGCCGCAGGCGGACAAGGAAACAGCCAGAATACAAAGAAACGTCGCGACGAATTTCCAGGTCACGCTTAAATTTCGGAACAACTTCGTTATTTTATGCATAAGCCTAACCTTCTCCTCTTGGTGTAAACGCAAGAAACCGGCTTCCTGTCGATGCCGGCTTGGTTTCCTTACCTATACAGCGTTATCCAAAATGGGTATGTCCTATTCGCCCGCCGCTTCTTCGCCCCATACCGACTCCATCCATTTTCTTGCAATCAGCTCATGTCCGGCAGCGGTAGGATGCACCCCATCCCATAGCCAATAGCTCGCATCTGCCCGGGTACAAGCTTCATCGAACGCTGCCTGCAGCGGAACGAAAATAGCGCCGAACTGATGTGCTAGCTCGCGTACCGTGTGACGGTAAGCCGTTATCCGCTCCGACCATGCCTGCCAATTCCGGCTTGGCGCCCCCGTGTTCAGAACAAATGGCTCGCAAAGCACGAGCTGCGCTGCAGGCAGCACCTGCTTCGTTTCCTCCAAAATATGGCGGTATGCCCGCTCGTACCGATCCGTAATTCCGCTCGCCTCCCCGTTCAGCGACCGCCAAGCATCATTCACGCCGACCAGGATGCTGATGATATCGGGATTCAAGCTAATTGCGTCTTCATTCCATCTCGCATAGAGATCCGAGGCTCGATCGCCGCTTATTCCGCGGTTGATGATGAGCGGCTGCTGCTCTGCCCATGCAAAGCTGAGCCTTGCTCCCACAATGTACGCATAGCTATGTCCCAGTATATGATTGGGATCGTCGGTTCTTCCCCTTGCCCCATCCGTAATCGAGTCGCCTTGAAAAAGAATCACTCTTTTTTCCATCATGGAATGCCCCTTTGCCTATCTCTTTCGGATCTCTAGCATCCGTATGTTTATTATAGGCGAAAAAGATATTTTTCGTAATTTCAAAAATCAACGATCCTATCCATAATCAACGGAGGAGGCGGATAAACAGGATTATGCCCGCTTATTTATGAGAGTTTTCCCATGTACAGTTTTTGTTTAGAAAGATCGTGTAATATAAAGCTTATTGCTGGATATTTCCAATTCTATCGCTGTAGGTTGCGCCAAACTGCATGCAAGCTCGCTATTTGAGAGCAGCCAAGAAAATGCTAGGGCATGCGAGATGCATAAGTAGCATTTTGAATCTGGCTGAAATGGCTGATTAGGCCTATTCCACAGGTTTCGACAAGTCTGATAGAGTAGAAATAAGTTGAGGAATAAGGGAGAAGATCACGCTTTGAGTAACAATACTACACGCAGGAACAACCGTTCCAAGGGCAAAATGACATCATTCAAGAAATTAACGTTATCACTTTACGTGGCCGTCGTTATCATTCTCGTAGCCGTCTGCGGAGTACTCTACAGCAAATATACGAATTTGGCCGGCACCAATCTTCAATTAGAGACAGCTGGGCATGCTGACGCCAATAATCAACCGGAGAGCAGCAATTCCGCTAACTCCGATTCGGTGGACGAAGGTGTTCATGAAACGTTGCCCGTCACGGATGAGCCAATTCCGGCTGGCACGATCGATGCAGAGGAAACGACAGAACCAACTGAAGATGACGGGGAAATCGGGAACAACCCCGAGCCGGCAGTCACAGAAGCGCCGGTCAAGGACGCAGTAGAGCCGACCATACCGAAACAGACGGAAAAACCGAGCCAGGATGAGAAGGATGACGAAAGCAAGCCAGATGGCCAAAGCGCTGCTGTAAAGCTTCCTACGACCTATGTGGTCCAGAAGGGCGACACTTTGAGCACGATATCGGAGAAATTTTATCAATCCAAGGACCATTACGCGCTGCTTGCGGAGCATAACCATATTCTGTTTATTAACGATATGAAAGCAGGCGACAAGCTAACGATTCCTGCATTAACCTCAGGGAACGGTACATCAGGCAGCAAGCCGCAGGAAACCAAGGATTATTCCAAGATTAATCTTCCGGCAACCTATTTAATTCAAGCCGGCGATACCCTCACGGGTATATCCAGAATGTTTTATAAATCAGCGGAATATGCGGATTACATTGCCAATGAAAATAAGCTGGACAAAAACAAAGGGCTAAAGGCAGGCACCAACCTAGTCATCCCTTCCCTTAAGAACGATAAGCCTGATGAGTCCATTGGCTCTGGTGACAATTCGGAACCATTCGAAGCCACGGAGCATACGGTGCAAAAGGGCGAGACGCTCTATAGCATCTCCAAAATCTACTATGGCACAACCAAACACGCCTTGTTTATTGCGGACTACAACCATATCGTTGATATTGATCAGGTAAAAGCAGGCACGAAATTGAAAATCCCTAAGCCTTAACCTAGTGCCTTCCGTTCCCGTCCCTTTTCCAAGCTACATAAAAGCTTGATAAGCTAAGAACGGTATGCGAATAAAAAAAGCTCCGCAATCGCGGAGCTCCCGGCTGTCGAGAAAGCCTCGGCAGTCTTTTTTGCGTCAACCTGCACGAAAACAGGCATGAAGAAGGTCGCCTCCTCCTCGATCGGAAGGCTGAACATCTTTAATCCGGCCAGTCTCATTGCAAACTTTTTCTAAAAAAGAGAACCTCCGCGCTTTGAATAAACGCGGGGTTCCCTTCAATCCGAGGACAGCACGATGCTGTTCTCCCGTCTTCCTATTAGGCTTAAGCCTCGGCAAGGCCGTTCTTCACCCATTGCGCAACCGTTACCGTACGTTTGGCCTGATACTCTACCGCTGCTTTAACGTCTTCGACCATCTTCCCGCCTTGAACGGTCACGCTTGTTCCGTAAGGATTCCCGCCTGCTTCAAAGGTTACGGGACTCGAATAACCTGGCGCAGCCACAATCGCTCCCCAATGATACATGGAAGTATATAAGCCCAGAATCGTCTGCTCTTGGCCGCCATGGGCATTCTGAGCTGAAGTCATGCCGCTTACGACCTTATTGACAAGCTTGCCATTGAACCAAAGTGCGCCTGTGGAGTCGAGAAACTGCTTTACTGGACCTGGAATGCCGCCAAAGCGCGAAGGAATACTGAAAATAATCGCATCGGCCCACTCTAGGTCTTTGTATGTAACCTCTGGAATTTCCTTCGTTTCCGCGATATGCGCCCGCCAAATGGGATTAGCTTGAATAGCGTCCTCGGTTGCCAGCTCCGGTGTCTTCAGAATGCGCACCTCGGCTCCTGCCTCTTCGCCTCCCGCTGCCGCCCACTGCGCCATTTGGTAGTTCGTACCCGTAACACTGTAATAAATAATAGCCAGCTTCACCTTTGACATGCTGAACATCTCCCTCTGTATGCTGAATAATTGGAATTAACGCTGGTATAACGGATAATCGACTTGCGTTGGCACTTGAATCATAATCATTCGAAACGGCTGTTCCCCGTTAACCAACGTGATGGATTCAGCCTGTCCTTCCGCTTCCAATACCGTAAAATCCTTTTGTTTAAACAACGCCCTGCTTGTGCCTTCCGGGCTGAAGCTCCATAAGCCGTCGCCTCTAATAGCCAGCGCCGCCGCGGAATAGCCTTCGGGAATCGTAAATGCATATTCGGCTTCAGGCTCCAAGGTTAAATCCCACACATGGACATCCGCAACGAGCTGAACGGGAGCTCCCTCTCCTATAACGGTTTTAATTTGCACACCGCCATTGGTAGTGGAAACCGGAAAATCCTCCGCATTGTATTCACGGTAAGTCGGCGTTCTTTTCACCGCCTCGTTTAAGTTCGGCTCGAACCAAATTTGAAAGATCTCCGCATCGGGTCCGGTAATTTTCTCGCGATGCGATACGCCCGATCCGGTCTGCATGATCTGCGCCCCGCCTGGACCAACCGTGCTCTCCGTACCTAGAGTATCCCCGTGCTCGACCAGCCCGTTCACTACATAGGTCATAATCTCAAAGCCTTTATGCGGATGCAAGCCAATGCTGCCGCCTTCCTTGGCATGTGCCCATGCCCAATAAAACAATGGCCCTACCCCTTTCACCGCTTCCTGCTCCTGAGGGAACCCGATGGGCTTCTGTTCAATGATTCTGCCGTTTTCGAATGAGCCGACTGCCTGCTGCAGCGGCGTATATACATTCACTTTCATCTCATTTCTCCCCTTTCTCGCTTAAAGCCTCTGCATGAAGACCAACCTTCTTCAAGAGCACAATAAGCTGCTCTTTATCCACATTCTCCATTACATTCAATTGACGGCTAATAACGGCGGCATGCTTGGGAAAAATCTCGTCAAACAATGCTTGCCCCTCTTCCGTTAATTTCACGTTTGAGCCCCTTCGGTCCGTTGCGCTTGGTTCACGTCTCACGTAACCCTTCTTCTCCAGCTTATCGATAACGTAGGTAATGCTTCCGCTTGGAATCGAGAATTTCTCGCTTATCTTCTGGATAGGCTGTGGTCCCTTGCTGTACAGCAGCTCCAAAATCATAAAATGCTCTTGGCTTACGCCGTAGCTCTCCATATCCTTGCGTATATTGTCATGCAATGCCTTCGTAGCCTTATGCCAAATCCGGAAAAGTCTGAGGTCAAGCTGGTTTTGCTCATCAGGCTGATACATGGATGTACCTCCCTGCTTTTTATCTTAATTTAATGAATTCTATTATTAGGATACATTTATCCTAATACTAGGATACCACAAAGTCAATAACATTATTCTGATGCCAAGCGTAAACGGCTGTCACCGCCCTCTGTGGATAAAGCAATCGTTTCGCAGATATATAAGCACATTCATATATGAAAACATACGAATGCTTATATATTAAAAAACCGAGACCCTCCTTAAGGAAGGCCCCGGCATTGTGCAGCATTGTGACTACTGTTTCTCTAGCAGGCGCAAAATCAATGTCAGCGCCTCCGCCCGCGTAGCACTCGCGTTCGGATCGAACGTATTGTTTCCTTTTCCTTGTATATATCCGCCTTCAATGGCTGCTGCCGCCTCATTCCTTGCCCATGCCGGGAACTCGGTTGCGTCCGCGAAGGACAATACGGCGTTTTCTTTGACTTCCAGCTTAGCTGCTCGCGCGATAATAACCGCCAGCTCCGCTCGTGTAATCTCATTGCCCGCACGGAAGGTTTGGTCGTCATATCCGCCGATCAATCCTGCTTTGACCGCTCTAGCAATATGCTCCTGCGCCCATTTCGGCAATTCCTGTTTGTCATTGAAATTCGTCGCTTCCTTGCTGGCTTCCAGCTTTAGTGCGCGACTGATCATAACCGCAAATTCAGCACGGTTGATGACGGCATTCGGATGGAACTTGCCATCCTCGTAGCCTTTAGCGATTCCGAGTCCAATCGCTTTTTCAATAGCGACTTGAGCCCAGTGCCCTTGGATATCTTTCAACTCGGTCACGACTGGCTCAATCAGTTCTTCATCGGTTTCCTCCTCTTTTTTCGGAGGAAGCACATCGGAGCCGTCATAAGCTCTGATGCTTGACTCATCGAATTTGATATGGATGTCGTACTCATGATGGTATGACATTTCGGGCCAGTCGATTTTCACCCAGCCGCTCGTTACTTGCGACAGGTCCGATACGGGGAAGGATACCACTCTCGTGTTCTGCTCCACATTTCTGCTGACCGTCGAGACGTTAGCACCGTTAAATTTTAAGCCTGTTATTTCTTTGTCCTGCATGATTGTCAGGGAGATCGTTCTGCTGCTTCCAGCTACGCTTAACTTGGCATTCGGATTAATGTAGCCTTGCATGACCGAATCCTGTTCCGTTCCGAATTTCAAGATCCGAACATTGATGCTGTATTGGCCATTAGCCAATCCTCCGGCAGGAGGATTAGTATTCGGGTCAGGAACCGTAACGTTAATTTCAGCTGCTTTGAATGCAACGACCGCTGCCAGAAGCACCGTACGTGCTGCATCCGATTGCTCCTGCGTACCTGCTGTGCTTACCGTTTCAGCGCTAGCCGTCAGGATCGCGCTTTGCAGCGTGTTTTTCGCAGCTTCAGGATATTCGCCTTTCTTGGTACCTACTACCGCATCTTTGTGAACCGCTGTCGCTTGCGTAATGGCTAATGCCAAATCCGAATTATTCACATTATTGAAATTCAAGCGAATATCATGCGTTCTGTCATAGTTTTGAGCTGGAACGACTGTGCGTACTTGCGCGCTTGCAAGTGCCGACAGATCATCAACCTTGAACGTCACGACACGGGTATTCGCATTCTGGTCTTCGCTGACAACCGTTGTTTCCGCGAAAGCTCCGCTTGTTTTGACGCGGAATGCTTGAACCGTTGCGCTATCCTTTACCGTTAGCGTTACAAACGTAGAGCCTGATTCAATCGTTACGAGCGCCGGCTTCGCAAAGTAGCTATCCATGGTTGAGAATTGCTCTTTATCCGCATGAATAGCGGAGAAGTAAAGTACGGTGGACGCCGTTTCTTTGAATGCGGCAAGCGCAGCTTGCAGATCGGATTTCTCGCCTGCAATTTGCTGCCTCGTAGCAGCAAGATTGCGCGAAGTTTGCTCAGCCGATTGAATCGCGGCCTGCAGTTCGGCTTTGGCGTCAGCGTATTGCTGCTCTTCGCCTATAACGGCTGCGGCTGTATCATGCAGCTTCTGGGCATCAACGGCAGCCTGCTTAAGCTCGTCAAGCCATGCTGCGTTATAGCTGATATACGCTTCTTTCGTCGCGTCTCCCGATTTATATCTTACAAATGAAAGTCCTACCCAGACGTCATCGCCGGCAAGCATATTGCGCGAGATGACTTGATAAACCTTTTTATCCTCAGTAGAGCTTTTGCTTATTAAAAGTGCTTTATCTCTATTTCTTGTGAACAATAATCCATCCGTGGTCATACCGCCATTTTCCAATGCAAAGGATTGAACGACCTCGGAAATGGCTGATCCGTTAAACGTGAGGTTGACACTAGTACGGTTCTGCAAGCCTTGATTCGTAATCAGAACCGCTGTTTTTCCGATCTCATCTGCAAGATTCGACTCGACCTCAGTCGGAGCCAATGAATCCAATACATAGATTTTCGTAGGTGCTGACGCTACATACTGCCAGGTTGGAAAATCGACGTAGGCATAATTTATTTGGTTAACCGCTGCATCGACTGCCGCTTGCGTTGCTTTTTCATCGTTTAAGACAGCTTTAGCAATATTAATTTGATCAATAAAATTACTTTTCGAATTCTTTGCATACTCACCTGGCGTAATCGCAGAATAGAAAGCGCCTGGATTGCCTTCTGCTGTACCTAATTCCACCGAGGACGATGCTATTTCTTCCGATAGCGTAATCAGAAGGCTAAGGCCTGATTTATCCGCGGATAATAATAAGGATTTATAAAAGCTTAATGCTGCTTGAAGCTTCGTGTGAATGGCTTGGTAAAGGGTCGTATCCGAACCTGCAGCATCTCTTTCGCTTTCTGCAAGCAGGATACTGTCATAGAATGGCGTTTTGGAGCCAACCGGATAATCACCGAAGGACGTTCCTTCGTATGTACTTTCATAGACGGAGCGTGAGACCGAGATCAATTCATTTACATGCTCAAGGGTAATCGGCTGTTCCGAGCCGCCTCCGTTATTTTCACCGTTATCACCGCCCCCGGGTTGCTGGGGAAGCGTGCTTGTATTTAGACGCAATTGTACATTATACCAGTGGTTATACGTAAATCCGGGAATATCCTTAACCTCTACGTGCATGAGAATATCTTGTTTCTTGAATACGTCTTCAATATCGACTTGAACAATCCAATTCCCGGTTCCGTTATTCGCTTGGCGATACACGGCAGGCTGATAACCGTCTTGGCCATCAACTGCGTATCCGGAACCAACTGACGTTATGACTGCTTTGCTGCTTCCAACCTTGCGTGATCCTAGATAATGAAAGTAAGCGTAACTCTTGTTCGTAATTTCATGCTCGAACTTGGCTTTGCCGTCTTGAATAATGAGCTTGCCGGCGCTGCCTGTCTGCATGAAGCCGTCGGCAGCCGAGGCTGTCTCCATATTATCTTTCCAGTAGCTGTAGTTTATTGCATATTCACCGTCTGGAACCTTTGTTTCCTGCGGCTCCGCGGCATTGCTGATTTGAAATGACATGAGCAATAGTCCCAACGCAAGCAGCATGGATAATGACCGTTTAAACCTGTTTTTCAACTTGATACACTCCCTCTTCGCTTCCTGCTTCTGATCAAACAAACGGGATGAGAAGCGGCTGATTAGATCAAGCCGCTTCTCATCCTTATCGTTCAAGCTATCAGGTCGCTATTCTAATTTGTATTACAGCCAGTCAATTTGCAGGTTGAATGTTGCATCGTGTACATCCTCGATGTATACACGAAGCTCAACCGGAATGTTGGTAACCACGTCAGCTACCGGGAATGTGAATGTTGTGTTTCCGCCAACGACCGCTCTTGTTGCAAACACGCCGTTCACTTTAAGCGATGGGAAATAGTCGCCTGTAAGCGTAATGGTTGCCGTAGAACCCGTTACGTCGGCAGCACCGTTAATAAATGCGCTCGAGTGAGTCGCCGTGAAGGACGTTGCGCTGCCAGCGGAATCTAGGAAGCGATAGCTTTGCGATGCGGCAAAAGCCGGAATAGCCATAACTAGTGCAAATACCAAAGTCAAAAGCATCATAGGAACTAATTTCTTCATCGATTTCATCATTTTCAATACACTCCCTTAGTTTTGAATTCATATTTTCACTGCCGAAAAAGGTTTAATGACATGTAAAACGCTGTTCAGCTAAAGCTAATTCCGACTTCAACCCCCCTCTCTAAAGCGAAGATATGCCCACAGAAGAAGTTATGATGAAGACAATGATAATCATTATCATCTAAGGTGCAAAAAAAATTTCCGTGGCAGGAGCATACTCTTACAGGTGCAAGTCATATGCCTCTTGAAACTATCGTGAACGTGTACATCGCTCGTCGATAGCTTGATTTTATAGTCGATAGCTAAATTATGTCAATCCATTGATTGTCACTATTTATTTTTTAAATAGTTCGACTACGTCTTGCAACATCTTTACTTGCAATAAATAAACAAATATATATTTTAAAAAATATTATTTATATCTCTAATACAAATAATTAATTCTTATTTTTTCTAAATAAAACAGTAATGAATTAACTTTCGAATTAATTGATAACGATTATCATTATTATCCAGCGTTTTTTTGATACTCTTTTTTCGGGAATATGCCTTCCAAGCTGCAAGGACTTCTTCGGTATTTAACCCGTACTTCCACTGTTCAACTAAAAAAAGCTCCCGATTCATGAATCGGGAGCCACTCGACTAGCAGCATGGTTCTCAGTTAATGATCTTCTCCATGCCACAATTGACGGAATGTATCGCTAGCAGCAAGCAGCTCTTCCGCCGTTCCTTCAGCTTCAACCTCGCCGTCACGCATCACAACAATATGATCGGCCTGCGCCAGCGCTGTTTTCCGATGTGAAACGACAAGACAGGTCGCATCTCCACGCTCACGGAATAGCCTTGACCATAGCTTCTGCTCCGTCTCGACATCGAGCGCGCTCGAAAGATCATCGAATACATATAGCTCGCTATCACGCACAAGCATGCGCGCCGCAGCGGTTCGCTGCGCTTGGCCGCCTGACAGCTTGACGCCTCGGGGTCCAATCACCGTATCCAAACCATTCTGCAGATGGCCAAGATCATCCTCTAACACCGCCGTATGAAGCGCACGTGCTAGCTGCCCTTTCTGATCCGAGGCGCCCAGCAATATATTCTCGCGCAATGTGTCGCTGTACAGCCTCGGTACTTGTGCGGTATAAGCGCTGCGCGGCGGTACAAAGAAAGAACCGGGATCCTGCACCTCGCGCCCGTTCCATCGCACGATACCGGCAGTTTGCGGCAGTAAGCCAAGCAGCGTTCGCACGAGGGTTGTTTTCCCAGATCCAATTGGACCTGTAATGACGGTAAAAGAGCCCCGTTTTAGGCTGATATTAACAGATGCGATCCCCCTGCCCGTCTCAGGATAGGTATACGTCAACCCTTCGGCATCAAGCCGATCCAGCCTTTCGATTATCTCAGGCTCCCGTTTCGCCGTTCCTTCCGCTCTATCACCCTTTAGGTACAAACGGTTATGTGCCGTCAGCACCTGAGCCGGAGCTCCCTGCAATATGCCGGTTAAACGGAGCAGCGCGACAGTCATCTGCTTGAAATAAGTGAGGAATTTGCCAAAGTTCGAAATAAACTGCGTGACGAAGGTCAAATAATAGACGAACAGGGAGAAATCGCCTACCGTGAATTCGCCGCCGCGCATTTTTTGACCGGCAAGCAGCAGAATGAGGCCCGTTCCCAGGTTAACCGAATTGGAAAAGATCGAGTCCAGCACCTCGGTCATCAGTTTATCCTTCAGCATCGTTTTGCGGCGGTTGTCATTGAGCTGCCTGAACCTCGACATCACTCGTTTCTCCGCACCCGCGACCTGAATCGCCTGCACGCTGCCGAACATCTCACTAATGGCACCCGTTACTTTGGCCGTTGACTCACGGCTGTCTGAGCGGTATTTCTGCAGCCTCGTCGTAGCAAGCTGTGCCACGACTACCACGATGACGAGCGGCAAAAACACTAGCAGCGTCATTTGCGCATCGATCCGAATGAGAATGAAACACGATACGGCCGCGAAGCAGGTCATGCCGAATACATCGACGGACCAGCTGACAGCTTCCTCCGACTGGTCCACATCATCCCGGAAATGACTGATGGCCTCGCCCGGCGAGCAAGGGATGGCCCGTGCCCCGGGTTCTTTCAGTATATGCTCCAGCAAATTCCGTCTGAGCAGCATCCCCATGCGGAAACGGAAATTAACATCCGTTATAAACCCGATCAGCACCGCCATGCTGCGGGCAAGCGCTGCCCCAATTAATAATGCGATCAACCCCCAGGTGCTATAGGCCCCCGCCGAATCAATCGTTAGCGAATCGAAAAAAGCCTTCGTAATCAGGCCCGGAAAAATCGGCATTAAATAAATGATCGTCCAGACGAGGGCATTGGTGATATACCAGCCTGGGCGGTAGCAAATCAAACGCCACATGTACGTAAAGGTGCTCATGCCAGCACCTCCTCAAGACCGGCCGCCAGCATTCTGCTGAACGTGGACGTCGGATCTGCGGCCAGCTTTACGCGGGCACCGCTCTCTACGATGCGTCCTTGATCCAGAATGACGATCTGGTCGGCACGCTGTACGGTGGCAAGGCGATGCGCAATAATAATGCATGAGCGGCTGCTGAGCAGCTTCGTAATCGCCTGTTCCATACGGAATTCCGTAAGCGGATCAAGTCTAGACGAAGCCTCATCGAGAATGACGAGACCGGGATTTGTGAGAAAAACTCTTGCAAAAGCGAGCAGCTGAGCCTCACCGGCAGATAGGCTTGCGCCGCCTGAAGCGAGTGGCGTGTCAAGCCCATCCGGCAGCGTGTCATACCAGTTCCAGAGGCCTAGCTCGCGAAGTACGGCAACGATGTCCGAATCCGAGATGCTCTCGTCATAAAAAGTGAGGTTATCCCTGACGGTGCCTTGCAAAATTTCAATGTTTTGCGTGACGAGAGCAACCCTCGATCGCAGCTCGGCAAGCTTGCAATCCCTAATGTCCGTTCCGTTCAGCCTGATGCTGCCCTGCTGCGGGTCATAGAAGCGAAGCAGCAGCCGGGCCAGCGTCGTCTTCCCGCTTCCCGTACGCCCTAGCAAACCAAGCACCTCGCCTGGCTTTACCTGCAAATTCAGCTCCTGCAAAGTTGGAAATTCATCATAGCCGAACGTCACCTCGTTAAGCTCTACCGAAAGCGGGCCTTCCTTCAGCTTCGCTCCAGGTCCATCCGCAATGTTGGGGGCGGTATCGAACAGCTCGCGGATACGAAGCAGGCTGGCATCCGCTTTCTGCAAATCCTCGATTTGGGTACGTATCTTTTCGATCGGCTTTGCCAGCAGCTCCGTATAATAAAAAATCAAATAGACGGTCCCTATGGATATAGCGCCTGCTTTCCACAAAGAGGCACTAATCGCAAACGCCACGGCGTTACCTAAAGCGAACACGATTATCGTCGTAATCCACATCGTCGAGAATCCGAGAAACGCTTTTCTGCGCAAAGGCAGCATCCGCCTCAGCAGTGAATAGAAACGGTTCATAACGAATCCGGTTGCCCCGTTCGCACGCGTATCCTCTGTCCCTTCCAGATGCTCGCCGATATAACCGTAAAATTCAGCATTGATCTGTCGCCACTTTGCCCATACAGGCACCGCAAACTTACGGATCCATTGAATGACAGTCATTGCAAAAGCCACAAAAAGCAGCATGCCTAGGCCGATCCATATGTTTTCCCGAAATAACAATACGATAATGCCGATCATTAACAGCAAGTTGCCTGCCAGATGAATAAGGAAGCTGGAGAAAAAATTCGCAAGCGCATTGACATCGCCATCGACTCGTTCAATGATTGAGCCTGACGTGTTCGATTTGTGAAACGACATGTCAAGCCGGAGACAATGCTCGGCCAGGTCGCCGCGAAGCTGATTCGTCGCGCGCCATGCCAAGTTCTCGCCCACATACGTTGCGATGACAGACACAATCTGTTGAACAAGCGAGAAGCCAATAAACAGCGCTGCTGCATAATAAAGCGGCTGCAAGGCCTTGTCGGATTGTGCCGTATCTATAAAGTAGCGGATAATCTGCGGATTAACGAGCTGCAGTCCAATAGAGGAGAAAAGCAGCAGCGTAAGGCCCGCGAGCGCCTTTTTCTGTGGAAGCAAATAGCGGCTCAGCATCATCCGATAATGGCCGAATGCATTCCTATTATTTTTCTTGCTCATATTGCTCCCCTTTCACGCTGTTGAGCGATGCCCATTTTTCAAGGATATGGATACGGCGTCTTCAAACCAATTTTACCATAGATACTAGTGGCGGGAATGAATGGCTGGACCAAAAATAAGACATTGACCCTATTATACAGCATATGGTAATCTCTTATTGAACATTGTTCAAATAAAGGAGCTGTCCACCCATGTCACCACGAAAAGCAGTCGATCAAGAGCTTAGCAAAGAGCGTATATTGGAAACGGCTAGAGAGCAGTTTTCTCAGCTAGGCTATCGCGATGTGTCCATGCGCGCAATTGCAAAGGCGCTAGGCTACTCGCCCGGGTCGCTTTATTACCATTTTCGCGAAAAAGCTGATTTATTCAGTGCGATGACAACGTCAGATTTCGATCGGCTGAACGAACTGCTCCAAGACACGATGAACCAAACCCCCTCTCCCGGTGTTGGTCAGCTGCGCATGATATTTATGCAGTTTATTCGGTTTGGCCTCGACAACAAGCGCTCATTCGAGCTGATGTTCCTCATCCAGCAGCCAGAGCTTGAATGCTATACCATGAAGCCCAAAATGGCCAGCTATGAGAAATTTTCTAAAGCGGTAAAAGGATGCTTGCAAAACATCAATCCGGAACATGTTCTCAATGATGATATGGTCTGGGTACTCTTTCTCTCCCTCCACGGCTTTGTCAGCTTCTTTATCTCCAGTTCGCAAACCTTCGAGGAAGTATACGAACTTGCTACCCTTCATGTGCAATTGCTTCTGCGCGGACTGCAATAATTTTTTCGGAATTTTATTGAACACCAATCAATTAACGAAAGAGTGATGATGTTGATGAAAAAATGGAATCGCATACTCGTGTTTTCCCTTGCCTTTGCCATAGCTGGCTATGCCGCCGTCCAGTATGGCTCATTCAAAGCCAGCGATGCCGGCCTCGTCGCCGCAAAGCTGCAAGAGCCTGATTTTCAGCTTAAGCCTTGGGTTTACGTATTGTACGTCCACATCGTAACTGCCATATTGGCGCTCGTTATTGGCCCTTTTCAAATTTTCCAGAAGAAATCAAAGCCTCGGGGAACCCTGCACAAACAGCTCGGCTATGTTTATGTGCTCTCGATCGAGCTAAGCGGCATTGTCGGCATTTATTTGTCTTTTTACGCAACAGGCGGCCTTATTTCGGGTCTAGGCTTCTTTACGCTGGATATCCTTTGGCTGGCCACAACGTGGATGGGCTTGCGCAAAATAATGGCAGGAGATTTAAAGTCACATAAAGAATGGATGCTCCGCAGCTATGCGCTTACGTTTGCGGGGGTTACTCTGCGCATATGGCTCGCGCCACTCGTTATGCTTTTTGGTGATTTCGAAGCCGGCTATCACGCTGTCGCCTGGCTTTGCTGGGTGCCTAATTTGATTATTATGGAAGCGATTATCCGCAGAAAGACTCCCAAAGCGCCACTTCGCGTCCACGACAGCCAATCCCATCCGAATCTATGATAAACTAATAGGTAAACGATATGATTCGCGAGGAGATTAATGATGATCAAGCTCGTATCTTGGAACGTAAACGGTTTGAGAGCATGCGTAACCAAAGGTTTTTATGATTATTTTAAAGAAACGGACGCAGATATTTTCTGTCTTCAGGAAACGAAGCTTCAAGAAGGCCAGATTGCCATGGAGCTAGGCGAAGAGTATGACCAGTTTTGGAATTATGCAGAGAAGAAGGGCTACTCCGGCACGGCTGTGTTTACCAGAATCAAGCCTCTCTCCGTTCATTACGGCATTGAGGAGAACGCCGAGCCCGAGGGACGCGTCATTACGCTTGAATTCGAAGGCTTTTATTTGGTTACGGTTTATACGCCTAATGCGAAACGCGACTTAACAAGATTGGACTACAGGATGGAATGGGAAGACCGGTTCCGCAGCTATTTGCTGCAGCTGGATACGGTGAAGCCCGTAATCGTGTGTGGAGATCTCAATGTCGCGCATCAAGAAATCGACCTGAAGCATCCGAAGCCCAATCTTGGTAACTCCGGCTTCACCCTTGAGGAGCGCGGCAAAATGACCGATCTGCTCCAATCCGGATTTCTGGATACGTTCAGGCATCTCTATCCGGACCGCGCGGATGTGTACAGCTGGTGGTCATACATGCCTAAGGTGCGGGAGCGGAACGTAGGGTGGCGAATTGACTACTTCCTAGCCTCCGAAAGACTTCAGCCGTTACTCATCGATGCGCAGATCGACTGCCATATCATGGGCAGCGACCATTGCCCGGTGCTCCTCACCCTCGGGGACTTATAAGATATAAGACTTATTGGACTTATAGCCGCTTCCATTTCACATGTCAAATAAGCGTTTATCCTGCACAAGTACAGGATAAACGCTTATTCTTTCCTCGCCAATGACGGAATTTACTGATTCCAAAAAAAGCTTAAGCCCCTTCAGACGCTTGAAAGAAAAGCTCGTTCGCACCAATCAAGTCGGCTGCGTTTCCGTTAACCATTCCCGCTCACGCAATATAGCCAGCGCTTTTTGCATTTTGTCGATGTATGCGGGCTCTCGGCCCGAGCACATCAATTGAACATCCCCATTACCCCCGCCGCTCGCGATGCCGTAACGGCTTAGCAGTGCGGAAAGCCGCTTCACCGTGCCCACATTGCCATCAACGATCGCTATATGCGCAGGCAGCAATTTCCTTAGAATATCTTTATAGAAAGGATAATGCGTACAGCCAAGTACGATAATGCCGTATTGATCCAAATCATAGTCCGCAAGCTTGGCAAGGAAATAGTCATTCATAATCGATTGATCGAATTGCAGCGCCTCGCAGTAATGCACGAGCTCCGGCAGCGGCAGCGAATCGACGATCCCGTATTCATCCACGCGGGATACGAGTGCGTAATACTTAGGCAGCTGCAGGGTTAGCGGCGTAGCGAATACGAGTACTCTTTTGCCAGTTGCAAGGTTCATCTCTACTGCTGGCTTAACTGCCGGCTCCATGCCAACAATGGGAAGCGAATACCGATCTCTCAAATCATTAATAGCTATGCTGGTAGCCGTGTTGCAGGCTACTACCAAAGCGTCTATGCCTTCGTTCATCATCAAACCGACCGAATCGAGAATATACGCCCTAACATCCTCTTCGGCCTTCGTACCGTAGGGAACGTGCAGCGTGTCCGCCATATACAGAAAATCCTTGTCAGGAAGCCTATGGAGCGCTTCCGCCAGCACGGTAAGCCCGCCAATTCCCGAGTCAAAAAAACCAATTCGCATGTCTCATCGATTCCTTACGTTATATTGGAATAGAATAATTAATTGTCGCTATATCCATATTAACTCATTGCTACCCGCCATTAAAGCTTAACCTTTCTCATAAATGAAAAACGTCCCTGTCCGTATGGACAAGAGACGTCTGATTCACTGCTAAGGCGCCCGCTTTGGCAGCAAGCGGACATAATCGTCAGATAATTTCATGAGCTCTAGGATATAATCGTAATCCGCGCGGTATTGACTGAAATCGGAAACGGGTTGTTTCGTTCTTATGTCGATTGCCTTCCCATCCTCGAAGCCCTTGCCTGGCACGAACAGGATGTCATTATTGAAAAACGAACCCGTAGGGAGATAATACCTCATTCCGATCACATTGCTCGTCATATTGAGCAAGTCATGCCCGAAAGCCGTATATGCCTCATCTTTAAGCGAAACGCCTAGCAGGTTGGCTAGGGTAGGCATAATATCCACTTGGCCGCCTACTTGATCCATCACCTTCCCGCCAGCCCCCGGCACATGGACGAATAACGGAATGTTAAACCGGTCCAAATCTCCGTCATAAGTTATGCCAAGCTGCTCGCTGACCCAGGCAGGATCATTGTCCTTTTTCTGAAGGCCGTAATGGTCGCCGTAGGCTACCAATATCGTGTTTTCCCACAAGCCGCTCGCCTTTAGGCCATTGATAAACTGGCCCAATGCATAATCGGTATAGTTTAGCGCCGTTAAATAATCACCGAGCTGGGTATCTTTCAAGTTGTCCGGCATGCTTATTTTCTGCTTATCGTCTGGTACCTTGAACGGATGATGGCTGGATGTCGTTACAAATTGTGCGTAAAAGGACTTGTTTTGTCCCTTCATCTCTTGCAGCTTGCTCAAACCTACCTTATACAGCTCTTCATCGGAAGCGCCGAAGGAATTAAAGTGATCATTCTCAAAAGATGGCTTATCATAGTATTTCGCAAATCCCAGCGCAGGATACATACGGTTGCGATCCCAAAATGTCACGTCGTTTATATGGAACGTGTTCGTCTCGTACCCCTTCTCGCCCAGCAGCCTTGGAAGGCTCGGAAGCACTCGGTCTCCGTAGCCCGTTGACATCGCAATGACGCCGGTTGGGTATATCGAAGTGTTCGACAAAAACTCGGCGTCCGAGGTGTTCCCCTGTCCGATTTGCTGGAAGAAATGAGGAAAATAGAAACTTTCTTTCGCGAGCTCATTCAGAACCGGAGTAATCGGCTTTCCGGCAACGGATAGATTGATCGCGAAGTTTTGGAAAGCCTCCATCTGAATGACGATGACGTTTTTGCCTTTGGCAAACCCGAAGAAATTAGGCGTTCCCGCCTCAACGGATTGACCGATTTGGTCAAAATAATCCGCCTGAAGCGCCTCGGCGCTAGCCGACGTCTCTTCTACGCTGCCGCTCCGCAGTGCCGCCTGCTCCTTGTTCTCCTTGATCGCAGCGGCAACCTGATAATCCAGAAAGCCGAGGCTTTCTGCCTGGACGATCTCATTCGGAATGGAGCTGCCTGTCCAAATGTATCCGCCTGATACGGTAACACATAGCAGCGCAGCAATTCCGGCATACATGGGCTTTGCAATCCGTTTGCGCCCTTCCAAGAGAGGACCGTTCATGCGATTCCAGATGGCGATGACAGCAAGAACGATCACGTCAACAAAAAAGAGATAAAACGAAGGCTGCATAATCGATCCGACGCTTGTCCTGACCTGCAGCACTTGATCCAGCCCATGCAGCGCGGTGTACGTCGGAACCGTCCCGTAGTAGCTGAAATAAACCGTTGAAGCAAATAAGAGAAGCGAGATAATGCCATTCACGATACCAAAGACAGCCGCCTTCCATTTGGCAGAAGTCATAAGTTCAACGATGAATAGCAGCGCCAATACAGCTGATGCATCCGCCAGAAGACGGTCTGCTTGGATACCTTGAAATATAAAATGCCTGAACAGCAGCATTTTGAGCATGATCATGATGAAAATAACGACAAACGGTGATCGGCCGTAACGTTTCGAGAATAGTAACAAGCCCTTTCACTCCTTAATTGTACATGCCTAACGTAAATAGAAAAAACCGTCATGGCATGACGGCTACTCTAAACATTAATGTTAAGGGAATATGAAGGCAAATGCAACGGTCAAAAAAATGAAACCGAGGAAGCTTTCTCGCCATTCATATATCCGGATTCGAACGCAGAAACCTCGAATATGGAATCAACGATGATTGGCAATTGGTCCCTTAATGAGCTTGCGCCAAAAACGGAACGCGCATGGACACCCTTTTCCCCGAATACCTCATGCATAACGTCGGAAAAGCCATTCAGCACTTTATGATGCTCATCGAACTGCGGATCGGCATTCACGAAGCCTTGCGCCTTCACAACCTGCCTCACCTGGCTCAGGCTTACCACAGCGCTTTTCACTACGGCAAGAACTTCGATGGCCACCTCTCGTGCAAACAGATAGCCCTCTTCCGTCGTGAAATCACTGCCAAGCTTGCCACGTACCTTCGAAGATGGCCCTTTCCCGGAAACAAATAGAAGTCCTCCGGAGAATACATAGTTCGCATAACTGGCTGCCGGCCCGCTAGCCTCCGGCAACACGATTCCTAACACCGTTAATCTTTCTTCTACACGATCATGGATAGTTGTCATAGCGTCCCTGCTTTCTACAAGCTTATCGTGGATTGCTGTCCCTATGAACAAAGCATATACTATTATTGACCCCTGCTATAGTGACAGTTATTCATGATTTTAAAGGGTCAGATTGAGTGGCAATCACCTATGGAATTAATATTTGCAAGGCTAGAGGGCACCCCGTTGTACTTATCTCTTTATCTGCACATTCGCGCGCTTATCCAAGAGGGTTCGCTCAGAGACGGAGAAAAGCTGCCTTCCATCCGCATGCTGCGTGAACAAACCAAGCTAAGCAAAACAACGATTGAAACGGCTTACCATATGCTCCTTGAAGAGGGTTACGTTCACAGCAGGGCACGCGCCGGATTATACGTTGTCCAGCCGAATGAAGCTTTAGCAATGAAGGGCACCCACTCCAACCCGCTTGAGCACCGGCAATCCATGATGCATCGCCATGCAAGCCCGGCTCCTCAGCGAAATGAACGCGTCATCGACTTCAGTTTGCTTGCGATAGATGCGGCCTCCTTTCCGATTCGCCCCTGGAAAGCCATGCTTCACGAGGCGCTTGCCATCCATTACAGCGCTGCCCATCAATATGGCGACCCAAGCGGCGAGCTTGGTTTGCGTCTGCAATTGGCCAGCTATTTGAAACGGGCAAGAGGCGTTAACTGCAATCCAGAGCAATTATTAATCGGATCAGGCTTGTCTTACAGCATTCACATACTCTCCAAGCTGCTGGATGGCAAGCATGCGGTTGGGATAGAAGCAGGAGGTTTTGCGCAGGTAAGCCGTATTTTTGAGCAGCACGGTTTCCGTGTTATCCCGGTTTCTTTCGACTGTATGGATCATCTCGTTACCGAGCTCACTGCCAACGCTATTCAAGCGCTATACGTGACACCCTCTCATCGTCCATCAGCTAAACCACTGCCCTATGCAGCAAGAAAGCAGCTGCTTCGCTGGGCAGCGGACAACAGCACGTACCTCATCGAGGATGATTACGACGGAGATTTCCGTTATACCGGAAAAACCCTTCCGTCGCTTCAAAGCTTGGACGAGCACGGCTCCGTAATCTACGTCGGAACGTACTCCAAAGCCTTCACGCCTGCCCTGCGCATGAACTATACGGTTGTGCCGCCACAGCTGTACGCAAAGCTTAAGACGATTGAATATGCCCTGGCAAGCCCATCGCGGATCGATCAATGGGCCATGCAGCTGTTCATGGAACGCGGGCATTGGTACCGACATGTTCGCAGAATGCGCAACCTTTACCGGAGAAAGCATGCCAAGCTTTTAGCTTATTTGCGCTGTTATCTGCCACAATCGCTCAAAGTTAGCAAGGAGGCTGCTGGACTTTATGTTGAGATAACAGTCAACGCCGCTGTCAGCGAAGACGATTTAGTTAGACTGGCGGCAAACGAGGATGTTATCGTATATGGACCACAGAATCTCTCTCGTCCCATTAACCGTGAAGGCGTAACGATTTACCTTGGCTTCGGCGGTTTATCCGACCATGAGATGGAGCAAGGCGTTCAACTGCTGGCTCGTGCTTGGAGCAATGTTTTTGCTCATCAAATGGATGATTAGAAGGAGGCATTATTCTGAAAAACAATCATTTCCTCACCGATCTTGACGGGACGCTGCTGCATTCCGATGCGTCACTGTCCGCATATACGGTTGAAAGCATTGTTCGTGCTATGGAGGAAGGAGCCGTTATCAGCTACGCGACGGCGAGGAGCCACATCAGCTCTCACAAAATCGTCTCCGTTATCCCTTGGAAGCACCCAATCGTCTTGTACAACGGTGCCGTCATTTACGAGCCTCTCTCTATGAAAGTCATCGGCGGTCATTGGCTGGATAACGCAACCGTGAATGAAATCATCCAAATCGGAAGATCGTTTGCCATACTTCCTTATTTATTCGCATTGGATAAGGATGACCAAGAGCGCGTGCTGCATGAGAGGCTTGTCCGCAGCGGCGACCTCGCCTTCTTCGCGAGCCGCCCTAACGATCCGCGCTTCGGAGAGCTGTCGGTTCTTGCCTGTCCAGCTTCCTTTAGAGCATTAATGATTACCTACATAGGCTTGCTTCACGAGCTCGAACCGTTAAAGGATGAGGTGAGCCGACGGTTTGGCAGCCATGTCCATATCCATCTAATGAAGGATGCTTACATCGAGAATCATTACTTTCTAGAATTCAGCCACCGCCATGCGAACAAAAAGGAAGGACTCAGGCAATGGGCCGAGCTTGTCGGCTGCAAGCCGGAGGACGTAACCGTGTTCGGAGACAACTTGAACGATCTGGGCATGTTTGAGGCCGCGGGAACAAAGGTTGCTGTTTCGAACGCACACCCCGCTCTCCATGAGCTTGCTACCCATGTGACCCTCAGCAACGATGAAGACGGCGTAGCCGAATATATAAATGCCATCAAGCATAGACAACGCAAAGAGCTGCCCTAAGGTCTTGGACCTTGAGGACAGCTCCCGGCTACCGCTTCTTCTTACTTTTTCGCTACATATTTGCGGATATCGAATGCAACGGCAACGACGATGATCAAGCCTTTGATGATCAGCTGCCAGTTCGGATTGATACCGATATAAGTCAAGCCATAGTTAATGACGGTGAATATGAGCACGCCTGCGATAATGCCTTTCACGCGCCCTACCCCGCCCGTGGTGGACACGCCACCGACTACGCATGCCGCAATTGCGTCAAGCTCGTACATATTACCATAGTTGTTCGATGCCCCGCCCGTACGTGCCGCTTCGAGCACGCCGGCCAAGCCGTAGAGAGCGCCGGCAATCGCATAGATCCACATCAGGTTGCGCGCTACGTTAATTCCGGATACGTGCGCAGCCTGGATGTTGCCGCCGATGGCGTACATGTTTTTCCCAAGACGCGTTTTGTTGAACACGACCCAAACGATAAAAGCGACGAATATCGCGATTAGCACGATGTACGGTATCGAGAACTGGCCACCGCCTATAGAGCCCGTGCCGATTTCCGTAAAATCCTTGCGCAAGCCGCCGATTGGCTGTGAGTTGTTGGGCGGCATATCGAAATAAAGCGAGTTCGCGCCATAGACCGCGACCATCGTACCGAGCGTCGCAATGAAAGGCGGGACGTTAAACTTTGCCACGATTACGCCGTTGAGCAAGCCGACGAGCAGACCCACGATGATTGCGATCGCGATCGGAATGATCAATGAAAGCTGAGGCAGGTTCGGGAAAAATTTGCTGGCATAGTCAGGCATTTGCAGCATGGATGCCGAAACGACAGCGCTGAGGCCGACTACCCGTCCAGCAGACAAATCCGTACCAGCAGTAATGAGTACAAACGCGGCCCCGAGCGCAATGATCGTGCGGGTCGAGGATTGAATCAGCATATCTCTCAGTGTGGTGATGGACAAAAAGTTAGCATCTATGATGGCGATGCCGAGAATCAGTGCCACAAGCACGATCCAGATGGCGTTTTGTGAGAATGCGTGTTTAATTTTCATGCTTTTAGCAGCTTCCATTTGTCTCAACCTCCTTCAAATCCGTTATCTTAGCCTGTCTGTGCAGCTAACCGCATAATGCTTTGCTCCGTGGCGTTGTTGCTTTCGAGAATGCCGGTGGAGCGCCCTTCCGACATAACCATAATGCGGTCGGACATGCCGATCAGCTCCGGCATCTCGGACGAAATCATGATGATGCTTTTTCCTTGCTTAGCAAGCTCAATAATAATGCTGTATATTTCATATTTAGCCCCGATGTCGATGCCCCGCGTAGGTTCATCAAGCAGCAAGATATCAGGGTTCGTCAGCAGCCAGCGTGCCAGAAGCACCTTCTGTTGATTGCCTCCCGAGAGATTACGGATCAATTGATCGACTGACGGCGTCTTCGTCTTGAACTTCTCGACGCCTTTAACGGCTTCATCCCTCATCTTCGCTTCATTCAGGAAGCCAAAACGGTTCTGATACATGCCAAGGTTGGCGATCGCCGTATTCTCCTTCACGGACAAGACCGGGAATATTCCCGTAACGCGGCGTTCTTCCGTCAACAATGCGATTTTGTGCTTCTTCGCATCAATCGGCGATTTGATCGCAATCGGCTTGCCATCCTTATAGATGGAGCCCGATTTCACGGAACGAAGCCCGAACAACGCTTCAACGAGCTCCGTGCGCTGTGCCCCGACAAGACCGCCGATCCCAAGAATTTCACCTTTGCGAAGGTCGAACGATACATCCTTGAACGAATGCGCATGCGGTGAAGTCAGTCCTTCTACCCGCAGCATGACATCGCCCGGAACGTTCGTACGCTCCGGATAACGCTCCGATAGATCGCGTCCAACCATGCGGGTTATAATCGTATCAATGGTCAGCTCGGGAGCCGGCCATGTTCCGATGTATTTGCCGTCGCGCATAATGGTTACGTCATCCGAAATGCGCAATATTTCTTCCATCTTGTGCGAAATGTAAATAATCGAGACGCCGCGTGCGCGCAGCTTATTTATGATTGCAAACAGCTGCTCTACCTCATTGCCCGTAAGCGAGGAGGTCGGCTCATCCATGACTATGATTTTCGAATTGAACGATACCGCTTTGGCAATTTCGAGCGATTGGATTTTGGAAACCGACAATTCGCCGACCAACTGGTTCGGGTCGATCCCCATGTTCAGATCCTCGAACAGCGCCACGGTGTCGCGGTACATCTTTTTATGATCTATGAACCGGAAAGGCGAAATGCCCTTAACCGGGAATCTGCCAAGCCAAATGTTCTCCATCACACTGCGCTGCGGTACGGGATGAAGCTCCTGATGGATCATCGAAACGCCAAAATTTAATGCGTCCTTCGAGTTTTTAATATCAACCTTTTGTTCATCAAGAAAAATTTCGCCGGCATCCGGCTTATAAATACCAAACAAGCATTTCATCAATGTAGATTTGCCTGCGCCATTCTCTCCCATAAGCGCATGAACCGTACCGGGACGCACCTTTAGCGTTACATTGTCCAGTGCCTTGACACCCGGAAACGTCTTCGTAATCCCGTTCATTTCAAGCAAATAAGGATGCTGCTTTGCCATTGTATAGCCTCCTTTTGTCGAACCCGTTTTGCGTAAATGGGCGAAAAAAAACAGGGGCAACGCAAGTGACGTTATTCCCCTGCTCTCGTTCATCCATGTTGTTCCAGCTTATTATTTGCTAGCTTCCGTTACTTTTTTGTAAGGAATCCATACATATTTGCCGTCCGTAATTTCAAAGCCCGTGTTATCTTTCGTTGGCGTTTCGCCTGCAGCCAGTACGCTCATCAACTCAACCGTTGCTTTACCTTGGTTAGCTGCATCGTTCAATACCGTTCCAAGCAGCGTGCCTTCTTTCAGCGCTTGCTGTGCCGGATCCGTAGCATCTACGCCGACAACCGGCATGAATTTATTGTCTTTGAAATAACCCGCAGCCTTAAGCGCCTCGATTGCGCCAAGCGCCATATCGTCATTGTTCGCGATAACTGCTTCGATTTTGTCGCCTTTGGAAGACAGGAATGCAGCCATTTTCTCTTGGCCCTTCACGCGGTCCCACATTGCCGTATCTTCGGCAAGCTTCTCGACCTGAATGCCTGCGTCTTGAATCGCCTGCACGGAGAACTTCGTGCGAAGCTCAGCGTCTTGATGGCCTGGCTCGCCTTTCAGCATCACGTATTGCAGGATGCCATCGCCGTTTTTATCGGCTTCGGGATGAGCTTTCCAGTACTCTGCTACGATCTCGCCTTCCATCGTACCGGACTCTTCCGCTTTCGCTCCTACGAAAAACGCTTTATCCCATTTCGCCAAATCGTCTGCAAGCGGCTCGCGGTTGATGAATACGACCGGAATGTTTGCTTTTTGCGCTTTATCGATAATAATGCCAGCTGCCGTACGGTCGACCGGGTTAACCGACATCGCTTTTACTTTTTTCGTAATGAACAAATCGACTTTATCATTTTGCGTCGGCTGCGAGTTTTGGCTATCTACGATGTCTACTGCCATTTTACCTTCTGCCGCCGTCTCGATGGCATTGCGCACGCCGCTCATGAATGTATCGTCGAATTTATAAATGGCGACGCCTGCTTTGGGCAAGCCGCTAGTGCTTCCCTCTCCGTTGTCGCTACCGCAACCTGCTGCTGTCACTGCCAATGCTCCAATAACGAGCGCTGCTGTCCACTTTTTCATTTTTTATTGACCCCCTGGTGGATGAATTAACTACTGCTTCATTATGTCTCACTTCTCAGGAGATTCACATGTAATATCCTCATCATTTTTATTAATATTCTCATCTGTTTTGTATTTAATCCCCCTCATTGCACAACAGGGAATAGGAGCTTCTGGTTTTTGAGCCAGAACATATTCTCCTCGGTGATGAGCTCCATCCCTATTTCCACCTGCTCAGGAACGCTCTTTCCAGAGGCGGCTTGAAGGGCATGCTTAACGCTGAGATAGCCCATGCTGAACGGATTTTGGACGATTAACGCTTGAAGCTGATTTTCCTGCAGCAGCTCCAGCAGCTCCGAGGAGCTGTCGAAGCCAACCAATTTAATCTTCTCGCCAGCCTGTCTGTGCTTCAGCTCGAGCGCAGCGCCGATGGACGTCTCCGTATTCAGTGACAATACTCCGTCCAGCTTCTGCTTATCCAGCATGCTTCTGACTGCTGCTTGGCAAGCTCCGTATTCTTCGGAACAGTACTGGCCGTCTACTAGCCGAACGCCTGGATAATCCGTGACCGCATCACGGATTCCCTTCTCTCGAAGCTTCCCGTTAATGCCTCCTTTGCTGAAGGCAATAATGGCTACGTCTCCCTTTCCTCCGAGGCGATCGGCCATCTCGCGCATGGCTGCTTTCCCGGCAAGGTAATTGTCCGCTCCGATGTATGAATCGATATGGCCTGACGTAAGCAGACTATCTATCGCAATAACCGGAATATGGCGTTTGGCAGCTTCGATGAGAAATGGCTCAAACGCAGAGTCCGCATTCGCTCCCAGTACAATTGCGTCAGGCTTGGTCTCCAGCGACTGCATCGCTGTCTGCAGCTGCCCGTCAATATCCCCTTCATCGGCAGGCGCGGATACATGCAGCGTTATACCGAACTCTTTAACGGCTGCTTGTGCGCCCATTGTGACATTTTTCCAATAGTCTCCTTTGCTTGTTCGGAGAATGAGCTGGATCGTTTTCCCCGCCTCCTCCTGCTGAGGCTCCTCGGGACCAGGATAAAGCGCGGAATACAGCAAGCATAATGCCACAAGAAAGAGCAGCCAGCTTACAATCATGCTTTTATGTTTCACCATTAAGACTGCTCCCCTCCGTCGATTTGAATAGGCGTAAGCGCAGGGAAGCGAATCGTTATCGTTGTTCCCACCTCAAGCTCACTCTCGAACTGAAGCCCATAGGCGTCCCCAAAGTATAGCTTGATTCTTTCCTTTACGTTGGTAATGCCAACGCCTGAGCCCTTCGAGCTCACAACCGTTCCCGCTTGGATCTGAGAGAGCTGCTTCTCCGACATGCCGAGCCCGTCATCTTTAATTTGGATCACGATTTCACTGCCTTCAAGCCGCACTGAAACGGCAATATGCCCTTTGTCTACGGAAGGTTCGATCCCGTGCACGAGCGCGTTCTCAATTAGCGGCTGGACAATAAGCTTCAAGGTCGGATGAACCAGCGCCTCGTCCTGCAAATCAAAGGAGTAATCGAATTTATTTTTGAACCGCATCTGCTGAATGATGAGATAGTTGCGTGCGTGCTCCATCTCATCGGCAATCGTAATTAGGCTCTTGCCTTTGCCGATGCTGATCCGGAATAGCTTGGACAATGCCGTAATCGTCGTAATGACCTCTTCATTCTTGTTCATGCCCACCATCCGTACGACCGTATTGAGCGTGTTGTACAGGAAGTGGGGATTAATCTGAGCCTGCAGCGCCTCCAGCTCATATTTGCGCTTGCTTTCCTGCTCTGACACGATTCGGACCATAAGCTGCTTAATGGTGCCCATCATCGTATTGAATCGATCGGCAAGATGCTTGATTTCAAGAGGCCCCTCATCGCTGAACGCTTTATCAAAGTCACCTCGTTCCACGCTTTTCATAGATAGCTCAAGCCGTTTGATCGGCCTAGAAATCCGGCGTGCCACCAAGCTCGACAGCAAGAATACAATGAGCACTAGCGCGATGAGGAGCTTCGACATCGAGCGGTTTAGCTCCCAGGTTGTCGTCATGACTTCATCCATGTAGGACACGCCGACGACCTTCCAACCGACGTTACCGATGGTCTGGACGCTGATCATCTTGGCTTCCTCGGACGTTTCGTCGATAAAGCTGCCATACGTATGCTTAAGCGCAAGCTCGACATTTTCTTGTTTCAGGTTTGCATAAATGAGCTCAAGCTGCGGATGATACACGATATTGCCCGCCGATTCATCCAGCATGTACACGTAGCCCTTCTTCCCCAAGCTAATTCGCTCGGACAGCTCATCGATCGTACTGAAATTGACGTCCATCAGCAGCACGCCATTCACCTGCTTGCCGTTATGCTGAACGGTAATGCTTTTGCTCATGGATACGACCCACCTGTACTGCTGCTTGTACAAATTTTGCACGTGGGGCAGCGATATCGATAGATGTCCGGCTGTATCCATCGCGCTCCGGAACCAGCCTTCCTCCGAGATTTGAAGCGTTTCTTTCAGCTCTACGTTCGGCAAATCCAGCAGCAACTGTCCCTTATCGTCAAAGAGAACTAGCGATACCGTATCGGACCGCGTAGACATCATCGACTCGAGCTGCTGGCGCATCATATCCGATTCCACATTCTCGCTTTGACCGAGCGCATGATGCATCATATTGAACAAATCGGACGTAACCTCAACATAGTTTTCGAGGTTATAGCTGACTTGATCTACGATTTGCTGCGAATTGCGAAAAGCGTTGTCCTTCGCGGTTGCCGAGAAGCGGCCGAACAGAAGAACGCTGACAATCAGAATAATAAAGATGGAAAACAGCGTGAACGATACCGTTAGAATGAATTGAATGCTTCTGCGCTGCATTACTCCTCCTTCTCTGCCGGACTGCTTCGATATTCCTTGGCGGATACGCCGGCATATTTCTTAAAGCTCAGACTGAAGTAATTGGGATCCGCGAAGCCAACCTTCTCGGCAATCTCGAAAGCTTTCAGCTCCGTCGTGCGCAGCAGCTCCTTCGCTGCTTCCATCCGCAACTGCAGCAAATACGCACCGAAGGTGAGCTTCAGCTCTTTTTTGAACAAACCGCTGAAATACCCTGCACTGACATGCAACTGCCCGCATACTTTGGCTATCGACAGGTCGCTTTCATGGAAATGGCCTTTCGTATAGCTGATCGCGTCCTCCACGATTTGTTTGTAGGTATGCTGTCTGCGGCTCGCAATGCTTCTGCGGACTTTGGCGCACATCTCCCCGAACCAAATCTTCGTCTCCTGCGGGCTGTTCAGCTTCTGGTATTGGTTTAGAATCCCCCATCCTCCGCCGATAACGTCATCCTCATCCGTTTCCAGCACCTTAGTCAGCTTAATGATCGCAGTTACCATCTCCAGCAAATAATGCTGATAATCGGGGACTGAAGCCTGCACGCGCACGATTTCGTCGAATAGACCATCAACGACCTCCTCGAGCTCCTTCTCCGTGCCAAGCTTCACCGCACTGATCAAGCTCCGCTCCTTCGATTCATCGAAAAGCAGCTTCTCCTGGACGCGTTTCTCCATATCGTCAATGCAAATAATCATATTGCTGCCAAGTATCCGCCGATAATCCAGCGCCACCATCGCTGCCTCGTAGGCATATTTCAAGTTACCGAGCTCTCTGGTGAACGTGCCCACGCCAATCATGACCGGGAACCGCAAAAACCGTTCAATGCTTTGCAGAATCTCCTTCAATGCAGTCTGCGTTTCCTCCATCATCTGTGCTTGATCGCCATCCGGACTTACCGTGAACAAAACAACCTGATCCTGATGGATAAATACTTTGCCAAGCTCATGCCTTGCCCATATTTCGCTCGCGATGTTGCTGACCGAGAAAAGCTTCAGATCCAAATCCGTCGATGACGCCAAGGATATCGATGGCTTAGCGCCATTTTGCTCCGTCTGCTCGTCCGAATGATGCACCGAGATGATGGAAACGACATAACCTTCTCCATCCAGCTGCATGCCATACTTCCTTGCTTTCGCCGCGATATCGAGATGCGGCTGCTTTCGCGTAATTAATGAGGATAAAAACTTCTCCCGAACGATGGGGAGGCTAGTGCGGTAGTGCTCCTCCAACAGCTCGACATTGCTCCGCTGTTCGCGTTCCTCGTCCATCCGCCTCGCTACCTCCACAACGGTATCGGTCAGCTGTTTCGCTGAGAACGGTTTCAAAACGTAAGCCTCTACTTGCAGATGAATCGCTTGCTTGGCATATTCAAACTCATCATGACCGGATAAAATAACGATTCGCGTAATCGGATACGCCTTTCTAGCCCATTCCGACAGCTCGAGTCCATTCATATAAGGCATGCTAATATCGGTAATGAGCACATCGGGCTCCATCTTTTCGAATAATTCCATCGCTTCCTTGCCGTTCCCGGCCGTTCTGACCTCCGTGAAGCCGCAGGCCGTCCAATCGATCTCAACCATTAACCCTTCCGTCACTTCCGGCTCGTCGTCAACGAGCAGCAGCTTATACATGTGGCTCCCCCTAAAAAGCTTGCTATGGGCATGGCGCAGGCCTGCTGCCTGCATCCCGCCAATTCCCATTTTGCCATAGATTTCGCAATTGTACATACAGAAACCTTTGATCAAGGTAACCTCTGCTCATCCATTGCCTTATTATGCAAGTACAATGAACGAAACATACGGGTTTCGCTGCACGAAGAAAAGACCGATCTCCTTCACGCAGGATCATCGGTCTTCTTGTATGGGTAAGTCAACGAGCCACATTAGAGCTCAGTCCAAGTCACCGTCAACTGGACAATGTCTTCTTGAGGGGAAGCTAACGGGCCGCCGATCATAGACCAGCTATGTTTTTTCTCGGTATTCATGCCTTGAATGATGAGATTGTTATCGTCAATGGTCTGGCCTGCCTCATCCAGCTTCTGTGCATTAAAATAGTCTTTGTACGTTTTGGTGACGGACGCCATGCTCTCTTTGGTTGAAAAGATAAGCAATACCGACTTTTTGCCATCGGTCTCCGAGGAATGCGCCGTCGTAATCTCCGCATCCTGCGGCAGCGGAAAGTCCTTCGGCAAATACGCAGGAACCTTCTCCGCTCCAGTCGTATCGGCTACCCCCGTTTCGTTCCCGTTCACGGCGGGATCATCTGCTTGGCCCACAGCGTTTTGAGATGATGTTTCTAGCACGTTCTCGCCATTTGGCTCGCTCGGGTTATTTTCTGCAGCGGCATTGCTGCATGCCCCTAAAGCCATAACCAGTGCAAATGACATAACCGTATGACTCCATATCTTCTTTTTCAATACGTCAACTCCCTCTTCGCAGTTAGGCTCCCAGGTGTCTGATCAAATGTACTACCCTCCTATCTATTACCCCTCAATGAGCGTATGAAACGTTTATCCCATCCATTCCTGCTGCTGCATGACCCGACATTAAAAACAGCAACGATATTCAACGGTCGTGCAAAGAACCGAATGCTTAAGCATAACGATAAGAACAGCCCGCGGATTACCCACGGGCTGTTCTTATCAGAGATATGATGATTGCCGGTGCAGCTGCCTTGGAGCACTTTCCTATCGCTAGCAAACGTTTTCTCGCTTAATTAACGCCCTTTAGACCCCTTCTACTGATTCTGCGGCTGAAGAATCTCATGAAGGAACGCCTCTGCAATAGCAGGGTCGAAATGGCGACCGCTTTGTGCTTTAACCTCTGTAATCGCCTCAAGCGATGTCCATGCTTTTTTATAAGGCCTCTCATGGGTAAGCGCGTCATAGAAATCGGCAAGAGCCACGATACGCGCTTCAATGGGGATTTCTTCGCCCTTTAAACCTTGCGGATAACCCGTACCGTCCCATTTCTCATGATGCGATCTCGTAATGACTTCCGCCATCCGCAGCACATCGAAGGAGCTGCCTTCCAATATGCTTGCACCGATCAAGGTATGCAGCTTCATTTGTTCGAATTCGTCATGCTCGAAACGGCCAGGCTTCAGCAGGATATGGTCGGGTATACCGATTTTCCCGATATCGTGGAGAGGCGCGGCTCTGGCAATTAGCTCGACCTGCCATTCGGGGAGGCCCAAACGGCTTGCGATGCGGCTCGATAGCTGTCCTACCCGCTGCGTATGCATGCCGGTCATGTCATCGCGGTACTCCGCGGCACGTCCAAACAGCTCAAGTATTTCAAGCTGAGCCTTCTCCAGCTGTTCCGTGCGCTGCTTGACCCGCTCCTCCAGCAAAGCGTTATGGGATTGGAGCTGTTTATGAAGCTCACGCGTTTTAAGTAAATTATTAATGCGCAGAATAACCTCCGTACGGTCATACGGCTTTGTCAGAAAATCATTCACGCCTGCCTGCAACCCTTCTTGCCTGGCCTTCGGCGTGACGTCCGCGGTCAGCATCAGTACGGGCAAATAGTTGTCATGCCCCGTCTGCTCCCGAATCAGCTTGAGCGCCTCGATGCCATCCATTCCCGGCATATGCAGATCCAGCAGTATGATATCTGGATCAATGTCCTTCAGCAGCTGCAGAATTTGATGCGGATCAACCGTGCTGAATACGTGCTCGAAGCCAGCCCTGCCGAGAATTCGCTCGAGCAAGCTGATATTATATTCCTGATCGTCTACAATTAAAATTTTGGCTTGGTTCGGAGCAATTTGAGCCACGTTCGTCCTCCGTTCAGTTAATGCTCTCTGTTTGCAATAGAAGATTTATTTTACCTAGCAATCGATCCAGCACGACCGGCTTCGTGTCGAAGTCGTCGCAGCCTGCTTGGTAGGCCTTTTCGTCATCTCCCGCCATGGCATGCGCAGTCAGCGCTATAACGGGTATGCCCTTCAACTCCTCCGAGCTTTTGAGAAACCGGGTAGCCTCCCAACCATCCATGACCGGCAAGCTCATATCCATCAGAACAAGGTCGGGACGTTCAGAGCTAGCTAGCTCAACGCCCTGCTGGCCATCGTTAGCCGTAATGACGACAAAGCCTTTGCGAGTCAACCTCCGACTCAGCATATCCCGGTTCATCTCGTTATCCTCTACTAGTAAAATCTTATACATATAGCGGTCCTCCTTTAGCTGGCTTGCGCTTATTGCCGTATATAAGAGTGAATGGTCTGCATCAGGGACTGAGGGTCGGCAGAGCAACTCTGAATAATATGATTCAAATAGTGATATAGCTTTTGCCTATCAGCCGGCGCCATGTTTTCCTCCGTCAAGAGTACGACCGGAACCGGACCCCGCTTGTCCTGCTTTCTCCATTCCTCTAAGAAAGCAAGCCCATCCATTCCCGGCATCATTAAATCAAGCACAATTAGCGAAGGCTTTACCCTCCCCATACAAGCCAGCGCAATGACACCGTTCCGCGCTTCGCATACGTTATAGCCTTCCATGCGAAGCAGCCTCGCTGCTTGCTCGTTTGGCGACTTATCATCCTCAATGACCAGCACGGTATGCTCCGCGCGGTTCACGGCATAGTGATCCATAACGGCGATTACCGACTCGTTTTGAATCGGTTTTTCGAGAAACTCAGCGGCACCAAACGTACGGCTGGACTTTATATCCTCTCCCATGGACCAGATTACAACGGGAATAGCTGCCAATTCGGAATCGCTCTTCAGCTTATTCAGCACGTCCCATCCGTCGGTGCTTGGCATAAGAATATCCAGGCATATTACCTTTGGCTTCTGCTCCTTTGCCAGTCGCAGCCCCTCTGCTTCACTGCCTGCAAATGACAGCTCCCAGCCTGTTTCAGCCAAATAGGCCGCGATCTCCTCCCGATTTATCGCTTTGTCGTTGATAAATACAACCCGGACCGGATCTTCACGCACTCGCCGAGATTCGACCTCCTCATCGAACACCCCGCCATCGTCCGCGTCAGGAGGTGAGCCGGGAAGCCAGCACGTAAAGGTCGTGCCTAAGCCAAATTCGCTTTCTACGCTTATATCTCCGCCCATGATTTGACTAAAGCGCCGGCTGATCGCAAGTCCCAAGCCGGTACCCCCATATTTCCTCGTCGTTGAAGCATCCGCCTGCGTAAAGGGTTGAAACAGCTTCTCCAGCTGATCCGGCGTCATTCCAATTCCCGTATCCTTAATGCGGAAGGAGAAACCGAATCGCTTTCCTCTCGATTCCTTGTATACATCGAATGAAATAGAGCCCGCATCCGTGAATTTATTGGCGTTGCTGAGCAGATTAATGAGAATTTGCCGCAGCTTGGTCACGTCGGAGGTGATGACCCCCTCCTCCTTGCAATCGGTTTGAAGCTTATTCCCCTTGCTTTCTACTAGCGGCCGAATCGTCGTCATGACATCTTGAATCAAATCGGGCAAGCTGTACGATTCCAGATGAAGCTCCATCTTGCCTGCCTCAATCTTGGAAATATCAAGAATATCATTGATTAAAGCGAGCAGGTGATTGCCTGCTTTGTTGATTTTGGCCAAGTCCTCGGCAAAAAAAGATTCCCCCAGCTCCTCCGCTTCCTCCTGAAGCATCTCGCTGTAGCCGATGATCGCATTAAGCGGCGTACGCAGCTCATGACTCATATTCGCCAAAAACTGGCTTTTGATCATATTCGCTTTGATAGCTTCGTCATGCGCTTTGGCCAGCTGCTTTGTCCGTTCGGCAAGCTCGGTCTCCGCTTTGACCCGATCCGTAATATCCGTACGGATCGAAATGAATTGCCGCGGGCGGCGGTCATCATTAAGGAACGGCACGATGGTCGTATGCATCCAATACTCGCTGCCATCCTTGGCCCGGTTCTTGACCTCGCCTTTCCAGACCAGCCCTTGCTTGATCGTCTCCCACATCTCTTTGAAAAAGGATTTGGGATGGTACCCTGAATTGATAACCCGATGTGTCTTGCCGATTAGCTCTTCGCGATCATACATTGAAATTTCGCAAAACTTTTCATTGGTATATGTGATGACGCCTTTGTCATCCGTAATAGCCACAATAGACGAGGCGTCCAGCGCGTTTTCAATATCATGCAAATTTTCCATGGTATGAAGCAGTTTAATTTCATTTTGCTTGCGGGCCGTTATATCTGTCCCTATGGAAACATATTGGTAGACGACGCCTTGATCATTCACAATCGGCATAACCGTCATGCTTATCCAATATTCGGCGCCATCCTTGGCTCTGTTTTTCATTTCTCCTTTCCATACGAGCTTTTGGCTGATCGTTTTCCATAAGTTTTGGAAATGGGCTGCAGGATGGTAACCCGAATTTACCGTACGATGGCTTTGTCCGATGATCTCATTGCGGTCAAACTTGGAAATCTCGCAAAAATAATCATTCACATAGGTAATCATTCCATTGTCATTCGTAATCGAAATAATGGAGGATAGCTCCAATGCCGTTAATGCATGCTTTACATCTTTAAGTTCCGTTAACATCTGCTTCTCCTATCCAGCTCATGCTGTCCGCTAAGTAGTCAACCATTATGCATGCCTAAGAAAGATAAGGCCTAATCTCAGCCAGCAAGGACTGCGGATTAAAGGCTCCCTTCTGAACGATATTTTTCACGTATCCGCTTAGCTTCCGTTCATCTTCAGGCGTAATGCTCTTCGCCGTGAGGACAACTATCGGTATGCGCCTCCATGCCTCCTGCTTTCTGAGCTCTTCTATAAATTCAAAGCCGTCCATCTCCGGCATCATTAAATCTAGCAAGATGAGCGCAGGCACTTCCTTCTCCACGCTTGCCAGCGCTACGACACCGTTGCTGGCTTCACGAACGGTATAGCCTTCTTTTCGCAGCAGTCTCGCCACCAGCTCGCTTGCCGACGTATCATCCTCGATGACTAGAATCGAGTGCTGTTCGCGGATGGCAATATATTTGTCCATAACGGTGAGGAGCTGCTCTCTCTGAACCGGCTTCATCAGAAACTCAGAGGCACCCAGCGTGTACCCCAGCTGCCTATCGCTCGTCATGGACCATACGACAACCGGAATATCGGCCAGCTCCGGATCGCTCTTAAGCGCGCCAAGCACGCTCCATCCATCCATGCTAGGCATGAGAATGTCCAGGCAAATCACTTTAGGCTTCAGCATTTTGGCTAGCCGCAGCCCTTCCGGCCCGTTCTCGGCAAAAGCCAGGTTCCAACCCGTTTTGGCGAGATAACGCTGCATCAAATCACGGTTAAACGCTTCATCGTCAATGAGCAGTATGCTTACATGCCCAGCTTCTTCCTGCGAAAGCGATGCAGCATCCTTGATTAGGGACGGTATTGCCGCAAGCGCAACAGAAGGCGAGCTTGGCAGCCAGCACGTAAAGGTCGTTCCTACGCCGAATTCGCTCTCTACCTGAATGTCCCCGCCCATAATTTGACTGAAGCGCTGGCTGATCGCAAGCCCCAGCCCCGTTCCGCCGTACTTTCGCGTCGTAGAGGCGTCTGCCTGCGTAAAGGGCTGGAACAGCTTGGCCAGTTGAGCCTGCGTCATCCCGATTCCTGTATCCCGGACGCGGAAAGCGTAGCCAGACTGCCCGCCCCTTGCTTCACTGCAAGCCTCGAAGGTAATCGAGCCAGCCTCCGTAAATTTGTTGGCGTTGCTCAGCAAGTTGATAAGAATCTGCCGCAGCTTAGTCACGTCGGCCTGAATAATCCCGTCTTCCTCGCATTTCAATTGCAGCTCGTTGCCTTTCGCCTCTACTAATGGACGGATCGTCGTCATGACATCCTGAATTAATTCCGGCAGCCTGCTGTTTTCCAGATGCAGCTCCATCTTGCCCGCCTCGATTTTGGAAATATCGAGAATATCGTTAATAAGAGCCAGCAGATGGTTTCCTGCTTTGCTGATTTTGGACAAATCGTCTACGAATGAGGCCTCTCCAAGCTCTTCTGCCTCCTCTTGAAGCATCTCGCTATATCCGATAATCGCATTTAGCGGCGTGCGCAATTCATGGCTCATGTTCGCTAGAAATTGGCTTTTGATCAGATTCGCTTGAATCGCCTCGTCATGAGCTTTCGCAAGCTGTTCCGTACGGACTGCTACCAGATCCTCCAAGTGCTCATTTAACGCAAGCAGCTCCTGATTCATCAAATAAATTTCGTCCGACTTCTGCTGAAGCTCCGAATCCTTATACGCGAATTTTCGCGAGATATAAATGCCGATTATGGATAAGGCGAGCGTAACGAGCGTCCCTGTTGAAATGTAATAAGCAAGCCATTTCTGATTAAGCACGATGCCCGTGGATAAAGCCGATGCATCCATTACATGGAATTGAGCCCCCGCCATTCCCGTATAATGCATGCCGGCAATTGCAGCCCCCATTAACAGAGCCGCTCCCAGCTTCATCCACTCGCCTGCGTTTCCTATGACCTTACGGAAATAAATCGCCAGCAAAAGCGCTGTAATCGACGCAGCAATGGCTATTGCAATAGACAGCGTGAAGTACAGCGGGTCATATTCGATGTTGATCCGCATCGCAGCCATTCCGATATAATGCATGGCCGATATGCCCAACGCCAGCAGCAGGCCGCCAAAAAACACATGCTTGAACCGGGGCTCTGGCCGTCCTATGATTAGCAACGCGATAAAAGAACCCGCAATGGCGGCGAGTACCGAAACGAATACGGTGCTTAAATCATAGCTGA
Source organism: Paenibacillus sp. J22R232 (assembly GCF_056269165.1). Lineage (NCBI taxonomy): Bacteria > Bacillati > Bacillota > Bacilli > Caryophanales > Paenibacillaceae > Paenibacillus > Paenibacillus sp. J22R232. Next base: position 75,208 of record NZ_JBWDNK010000009.1, read on the forward strand.
CCGGCTCAGGCAAAGAGAATGCGAGCATCCCAACGAAATGCATCGACCATATCCCCATGGCCATAGCGATTGAGCCGAATAGGAGCCACCCCCATCGTTGTGCCCCTTTGGCAATGCTTAATCGCTCCACCATCACTAGAACGGTATAAGAGGCGACCACGGCAACGAGATAAGAAACGGCTACTAATGTTGAATCATGTGAACCATGAAGATGATTCATGGCGGACCCCCCTTTCGTGCAATTCTTTTTTCTATAACTAAGCGTGAAGCCGCTGCTGCAGCGCTAACGACAATTGATTCAGCTGCCTAATGGCCTGATCAACCTGCTCAGACTCTTCAATCTGGCGCTCGCAAGCTTCCGTAATCTGCTCTAGAGCAGCCATTCCTTCCTCGATCACCGCAGTGATGTCATGCATTTCGGCTGTTACTCCCGATGCCCCGTCCCTCACGCGGCTCTTCATTTCCATGCTGTCGTTCGATGCTTGAACAGCATGGTTAATCTTGCTAAGATTCGATTCGATTAACTCGATTGAATAAGCTTGATCGCCTAGGCCCCCGGTCATTTCCTCGCATACAAACCGCATCTGCCTATTCGTATGCGCAGCTTGATAGGAGGAGCGGAGAATCGTATCCGAAGTATGACCGATTTGCTTGGTAAGGCCGCGAAGCTCATCAAGCAATTGATTGAGTTTTTCTTCCTTATCCCTTTTCTCCTGCTCCAGCCGCTCGGTAATCGCCTGCTTGGATCGGATTTGCCAAATTTTCGCCCCGGATATAGCGGATAAGAAGGCTATATGCATGAACGCCTTGGAGGCTTCATAATCCGCGGATCCGAGCAATATCTCAGAAAAAAAGAAATAGCCTGCCGCATGCTGCACCGCAAATATAAAATTCGTCAGAAGAACGAGCCGGATATCATCATAAGAAGCAATCACGGCAATAACGATAAAGGCTGAAAAGTAGTAGGCAGAATGCCCGCCGCTCCCGCTGATGATCGAAATACTCGAAAACGATAACGTTAACGTATGAAGCCATCGCAACAGCATATGGTCTTTTTTCATTAAGAAAACGGAGTATGCCAGCATAAAGCTTATAAAAGGCAAAATGATCGGAATAGCCTCGCCCATTGCTTGTAGAGTGAGCATTCCGTGCATATCCTGCCACGGATTCATCATTCGTGTCGGCGGAAATATGATTACGCTGAGCAAAACGGCTGCACCCGAGAACCACAGCATGAAGCTGTTCTTCCTATCTAACATGAACCAGGCACCTTTCTCGATGGATTCCAAATCTTTCTACACGATCTGATTGTACAACAACCTAGCTGAAACAATTCTGAAACTGCTTGTCCCACGACAAAAAGCCATCCCCCGGAAAGGATGGCAACCTTGTATATTTCAAGCTTTTTATTCCGCAAACCCTTTGCGTCTCCAGTCCTGAAACCAGCTCTTTACTTCAGCCTGCGGCTTCAGAGCCAGCTCCTTATTCAACATCGCATGCAGCAGCTCATACTGCTTCTCGACCGCGAACCGATCGCCTAACCGATCATATAGCTGCATGAGCTCAAAATATACGCCTTCCTCGGTAGGCACTATTTGCTGGACACGCAAATACACCGTTATGGAGCCGGTTATCTGCTCATGCGCGTCATGGAAAGCAACAATCAGTCTCGCATGCTGAAGCCAGCTGTTACGCAATCGGATCTTTTCGGCTTCTGACCAAATATATTTATATTCATCCAGCAGATCTCCGCGGTAAAGTGAAAATACGGCGATATGCTGCTTTAGGGTTTCGCATGTCAAATCAGGCAAGAGCTGCCGCTCATTCTCCCATTGCTTATAGTCGAGTACGGTTCCCTGCAGGTCCAGCATGTATCCTTCGTCTACATTTAGAATTTGAATGGGGATTCCCTCTGCCTGCAATAGCTTCCTGATCTGATAAATGGCCGTATACAGCTGGGTAACCCCTCGTTTCCCGTCGATATCGCCCCATAAATCCGCAATAATCAGCTGCTTCCGTACCGGCTGGCCGCAGTTGTACAACAAATATGTGAATAGCTCCTGTGCCTTAAACGTTTTCCAACGAAGAGCAGCCGGCTCCTTTCCTCCTCTTTCGAACTGCAAGCTCTTGAAACAATGTACTTTCACCGAATGGCTCAGCGCTGCGGATGACGGAGCCGTCTCGTTCGACAGTTTCAGGCGTGCGAGCGTTTTTTGCAGCCGTTCCTCACTCACGGGCTTCAGTATATAATCCAGGGCATCCATTTCAAACGCTTGGATCGCGAATTCATCATAGACGGTAACAAATACGATTTTCATATGCGGCAGTACCGTGAGTATGCGCTCGGCCAGCTCTACGCCGCTCATCTCCGGCATTTCAATATCGAGAAAGACGACGTCCGGGAGCTGGGTGCAAATCGCATTTAATGCAGTCTTCGGGTTCCTGTACTTTCCTATTACTCGAATATCGCTAAACCGTTCGATTTCTTCAGCCAAATGCGTCAGCGCCAAAGGCTCGTCATCTACCACTATCGTCTTCATAAATGCCCACCTTTTCAATCGGCAGCCGGATCTGTACCTCTGTCCCAAGCCCAGGCCTGCTGTTAATGACCAATCCGAACCCGAACATTTGCTTCAAGCGCCTATCTATATTCCGTATGCCCAGCCCTCCGGAGGCTGAAGATTGGAGAATGCCGTCCAGCTTCTCTTGGCTCATTCCAACGCCATTATCCTTGACGGTAATGACGACATAGCCGCTATCCTGCGTAATGTGAACATCGATGCGCCCGCCTTCCGCCCTGCGCATGATGCCGTGTCTCACTGCGTTTTCCACTAAAGGCTGGATCGTTAGCGGGGGGACCTTGAATCTGATTCCGGCCTGTACGCTGATCTCAAAATCCAGCCAATCCTCAAATCGTATTTTTTCAATATGAAGATACGAATTCACGAGCTTATGCTCCCTTTCGAACGGAATTAGCGGCTCCGAATTGTCGAAGCGGAAGCTTTCTCTTAAATAATGGCCGAAATCCGTCAGCAAGCTCGCCATTTTCTCCGGCTGCCGTTTGCTGAGCGCAACGATCGCATTTAGCGTATTAAATAGGAAATGAGGTTTTATTTGCGCTTGAAGAAAAGCCAGCTCCAATTTGATCCTCTCCCCCACGGAATGCTTCAGCTGCAGCAAGGTTCTGACTCTGACTCTAAGCTCCGAAGCCTCAATTGGTTTGGCTAGAAAATCATTTGCCCCCGCTTGGCTCGCTATAATCGCGTAATCAGAATCCCTCGCATTCGTTAGCAGCAGGATCGGAAGCTCGAATAGATTATGCTGTTCCCTTATTCGTCTGCATAGCTCAATTCCCGACGTGCCCGGCAAGGTGCGGTTTACGATCATGAGATCGACCTGACCGTTTCTTTGCGTATGCTGCAGCGCATCTTTTGCGTTTCGTACAGCAGTCACTTGATAGTTGTCCAAAGCTAGAATGTTCATTAACAATTTCAAGTTAAGCGTATCGTCATCTACGACCACAACTTGAATCGTTCCAAGTGCTTGTCCCCATTCAAGCTTTCGTATACGGGGTCTTTCTTCTTCATTCCGACTATCGTAGGCGGCTTCACCCATCCACCCATTCTGCTTTCCCAGCTCTGAAGCAGCGGCAATCTCCTCCATCGCCAGCGATTCCGGGGCAAAAGGCAGAAGGATCTCAAACGAGGCTCCTTCCGAACTACCCGATCTAACGAGCAAGCTTCCCCCATGCAGCTCAATGAGTGCTTTGATCAGCGTCAGCCCGAGCTCTCCTCCCGTTTCGGCGAATCTCAGGCTATTCGGATCCTCTTGAAGAGCATGGACCGGTTTGGTCTGCTGCGCGTTGGCAAGCCCGCTGCCATGCATCGTTATTTTTATTTTTATTTCTTGCTGGAGCGGCTCGGCATCCACTCTGATCGTCCCGTCCACGGTAAGGTTAATGGCATGGCTTATTAAGCCCGTTAAGATTTGGTTCAACCGCTGCTCGTCGGCAAGGACAAAAGGAAATGATTTGTGTTCCATCTGATTAATGACGGATATCGAATCGGTAAACACACGGAATCGAAGCCGATCGATGACCTCCTCCACCATGATGGGCAAATCCAGCGGCCTCGCATGCAAAATAATCCCTTCTTCGCGCCATCTGGAGAAGTCCAGCAGATCATCGACTAATCTCCGCATCGTCCATCCTACGGATGCGACGAGGCGCAAATCATGTACTTGGGCGTTGTTCAACTCGCTGTCAGATTGCAGACGGGCTTCGACAATGCTGATAACCGCGTTTAACGGTACAATCATTTGCTCCGAGATGCCGGCCATAAACTTATTTTTATTCCGGTCCGTCTGTTTGAGCTTCATAGATAGTTCTTTTGTTTTCCGATAGGTAAGGAAGAACTGATTCAGAAAGATAAGCGAGAACGCCATGCTGAAGCCGACCACTTGGATAAAGTATAAGAAGTTCGATTCGCCGAAACCAAGCTGGATCAACATATTAAGAAATGCGTTCGCGCCAAATAGGCAAAACGCTATAAATGTATATCTCACCTGCTCGTCGCCGTTAAGCAAGGCACGCAGCAATACGAATATGACGTAAGCATATAGGAAAACCGTTCCAATCAGCCACACCGGAATGATTTGGGAAATGACGGGCAATGGTGCCGCCATGATGACGGTTGCGAATACCGCTGAGCAAATGAGCAGTACTCTCGCAACCCATGTCCTGATATTCTGTTGGTGCTGTTTATAAACAAACATAAACATCCCTAAATTCACACCCAGTATGGAGAGCCAATAGAAGCTGACGATAGAACGGTAGGGAATGCTCGGCAACAACCAAATCAACCATCTTGTCCCTTGATTCGTAACGAGCAGCGCGCTGCACATAAAAAACAGCCCTAGATAAAGCCAACCGTTGCGAGGTGACTGTGTATGAATAAGCGTAAAAAACATAGCCAGCAGCATAAATACGGCAATCATGCCGAATTCAAATGCCGAATCCCGCTGCTGCTCGCGCAGGACTGCCTCCAGCGAGCCTACTTGAATAGGTTGAATAATTCCACCGCTGGGCTTAAAGTCGAAGTTCGCTACCTGGACGAAGATATCAAGCTCTGTCTCCCTGGTTTCCCTGACCGCTATGTAAGGCTCGACATGCGGAGTGTAGGTTGTCCGGCTCATTGAAACGGTTCCGCTTGAGCCGATCTCCTCTCCATTGACGAACAAACGATGCGAAGAACGTATCAATGGCACCCGAAAGCCCAGCATTCCTTGTTCTTTTGGAGCCATTAACACCCGAAGCCGATAGGTTCCGTAGCCAAGCGACTCATCGAACATTTCAAAAATGCTTTCATTCTTCCAATTCCCTGGTACTAATACGGTTGCAAAAGCAGGCGACGACGATAAATCATCGGCTGCGCTAACGAATAGGTTCGGATAAAACTGCCATTCCCCAGACAGGTTGAGCAGTTCTTGTTCTTCCAGCTTCAAGCCCCTAACGTCCATAATCCCCTGGCTTGCTCGTGGCTGATCCCGCGTATGCATAATGGATTTCATGTTCAACGAGGCAAGCAGCAGGGCAATGACGCACATGATCCATATGTACTTGCGATCCATTCTTATCCCCTTCTCTATGCCTGCCTGCAGCAATCGCTTTATAGATGGTATTATAACGTATTTCAACGCTATCGACCGTGCTCTTTTCTCCAATTGCAAGCCATGAGGGTCTAGCTTATCCCTTATGAATCTCCTTTGTTGCTGGCTATTTCTTCGTTATCTTGTTATATTACCTTAGGTGAGTTTCGAATCTTGTTTTTGATGAGAGCTCCTTAGACTATAGAACGCGCAGGTGACGAACATGATTGAGGTAAAAACTTCTAAGCTAAGCGATGGAGAATTCAATAGAGGCGTATTTGCTACATGCGACATACCGCAAGGAACTTTATTTCACGAGGCACCCGTCATTCCATACCCGAATGAAGAGCATGAACACATAGAGAAAACGTTGCTTGCTGATTACGTGTTTGAGTATGGAGAGCACCATACGGCCCTCCTGCTCGGATACGGTATGCTGTTCAACCATTCTTACACCCCTAACGCCCATTACGATTTGAATTTCGATAACCATACGGTCGACTTTTTTGCCTATACGGATATTGCTGCGGGCGAAGAGATTCTAATCAATTACAATGGCGAAGTTGAAAACGACGATCCGCTCTGGTTCAACGAAGGCAAGGAATAATCAAAAAAAGAGGCTGCTTCCGGATATTGCCGGAAGCAGCCTCTCTGTTTTTAAATGGAATGCCTGTTAAGGGTTTTTAAGCAAAACCGCCATTCACCCGAATGGTCTGCCCTGTCATCCAGCGTGATTCCTCGCCTGACAGAAACAACACGACGCTTGCAATATCATCCGGCTCGCCCAAGCGTCCAAGGGAATTCATATTGACGATATTTTGGATTTGCTGTTCAGACTTCCCATCCTTGAACAGCTCTGTATTAATAGGACCCGGCGCAACCGCATTAATCGTAATGCCTTTATGTCCCAGCTCCTTCGCAAGCTGCCTCGTTATTTGTTCCACCGCGCCTTTCGTAGCCGCATACGCGCTGTAAGCCGGGAACATCATGCCGTTCACCGAGGTGGAGAAGTTGATGATCCGTCCGTTTGCATTCATATGCATAGCTGCCTGCTGACACGCAAAATAGGTTCCTTTTACGTTAATGGCAAACTGCTTGTCGAAATCGTCTTCCGTCATGCTGACAAGCGGCTTGGTAATCATGACCCCCGCATTGTTGACGAGAATATCGATTTGCCCGAACGTCTCCAGCGTCTTCCGGAAAAGCATCTCGATATCGGCTACCCGGCTAATATCTGCTTGAATGGCTGCTGCTTCGCCTCCCTGCTCCATGATTACGGCAACGACTTCCTCCGCTTTCGCCGGGCTGCTTGCATAATTAACGATAACCTTCGCGCCGCTGCGCGCTAACTCCTCCGCTATTTCCCTGCCGATCCCTCTCGACGCGCCTGTCACTAAAGCTACTTTGCCTGCCAATTTATGTTCCATTTCATTCATGCCCCCTCAGGTGTCCTGTTCTTAAATCGATTATATACGCCCCTCATGCAAATATCAAGTGACAATATCGTATTTTTGTCATTAGTTACATGCGTTCCTTTTCTTTTAACTTTCCCTTTGCGTAAAAAAACAAAAGCCCCTTCGATGGCTGCCATCAAAAGGACTCAATTTTAATTTGCATATGATGATACGATGCCCGAGAGCAGCAGTCCCCACACGAGCTCGAATTGCTCATTCGCTTGCTCGGAGGACCATTCCGCAACATGCGCGGGATGATGAAAACGGGACGTTGCCATAAAGATGGCATTCGCGGTCTTTATGGATGAGCCTGACTTGAATTCCCCTGTCCTTATGCCCTCTTCGATAATCACGGCCATTTGCCCAATTAATTTATCGACATGCGATGCAATGATTTCAACCGCATGTAAGGTAACCTCGGCATACATGGCGAACATCTCTGCATCCTCAGCCGCAAATTTACGCTTGCCTGCGATTAAAGCGTCCAGCCATAACCGAAGCCTGTCCGCTGCGCTTCCGTCCTTAATCGCTGCGATATCTTCAAGCGGCGCGGCGACGGATCGGTGCAGCCAACGCTCCGTGACAGCTTCGCGAAGAGCCGCTTTGCTCGCGAAATGGCGGTATAGCGTACCATGGCTGACTCCGAGCACCTTCGCCACGTCGACCACCGACGTTTTATCCGGTCCGAAGCGCCGGAGAACCTGCTCTGCCGCGTCTAATATTTGTTCCTTGCTAAGCGGTAAATCATTTGTCATTATGGGCCGCATATAACGATTGCCAGCTCCCTCGCGAGAGTAAGGCCATCCATCATGCTGCGTTTCCCCCCTTCAACGCTTTGGTTCTATACTATCATTCGCCTTTTCAGATGACAATGTTCATACTTTGTAATCAGTCATTTGAAGGGTTATTAGAATGATAGCAGCATCGAGGATTATGATTAAAGCATTCCCTTATTTTATGAATGAAATGTAGTCCATCTTACTGTTGACCTGCAGCAGAAGCTGCTCCGCCATATATTGCGCTGAATATTTAAACCTTGTTTCCGCCCAGTACATAATGACGCCAACCGTCGCAGACATGCGGTAGCTCAGCATGATCTCATAGTCCATGGGAGGATTGCTCTCCGCCATTTCAATATGCATCACCGTCCTCATCGACTCCCTAAGCACATCCACGAGCTCGAGTCCCAGCCTTCTATCCACCGATAGCAAGGCCATGAATTCATCCTTATGCGTTTCAATATGCTCAAACAGCTGCAAGCTGGACGGATATATTTCGGTTGCCCCGACTCGTTCCATTCCTTCATAAGGTATTAACAGCGTTTCCGCAAAGCCTCTCACAAAGTCTTGACGAATTTCGCGGAGAAGCTCTTCCTTTCCAACAAAATGGTTATAGAAGGTTCCGCGGTTGTAGTCCGCCCGCTCCGTTACGTCAAGAACGGTGACGAGCTCGTAACCCTTCTCCAAAACAAGCGCTACGAACGCCTCCTTAATGGCCTGCCGCGTCCTTCTTATTCTTCTATCCGTATGGGCATCCGTCGTCATTGCAATCCGCCTCCTTTACACATGCTGTTCATATTATAGAACATCCGACTGCAAATTCGCGAAGCGATCTGCCAAATCTCAGCTTGGAATACGGAATAGCAAGTAATTCAACATTTTAGCTTATAACGTCCAATTTCTCTAACATAACCGACGATCCCTTTGTATCCGTTGGATACATGACATGAGCCGCTCTGCTGCTCATTGTCCATCGAACCGTCCGGGCGTATGCTGAATATATAGCAAGTCTGATACAAATCCACGAAAAGGAAGCGATATATAATGAGTCAAACGCAACCAAAAACAGCTGTCATAACCGGTGCTGCCGGAGGCATTGGCAAGGAGCTCGCACGCCGTTTAGCGGAGCGTGGAATCAACCTGGTGCTCGTCGATTTGAACGCGGATGCTTTGCGCCAAACGGTGGACGAGCTTGGGCTGAATGAGGATCAAGCACTGATCGTAGCAGCAGACGTATCCAAGGAAGAAGATGTGCAACACTATGTAAACAAAGCGGTCGAGCGGTTTGGGACCATTGATTATTTCGCCAATAATGCCGGTATCGAAGGACCATCCGGACTCGTAGAGGAGCAAAGCGTCAAGGCGCTTGACCTCGTGTACAACGTTAACGTCCGCGGCGTTTTCCTAGGTCTTCATTATGTCATTCCCGTGATGAAAAAGCAGAAATCGGGCGCGATTCTAAATACGTCCTCGCTTGCCGGGTTAATGGGGGCGCCGGGAATGTCGCCTTATATTATGTCCAAGCATGCGGTTATTGGCCTCACGCGCGTTACAGCCAATGAGCTCGCACCCTACGGCATCCGCGTCAACGCCGTTCTTCCCGGGACGATCAATACGCGCATGATGCGCCAAATCGAAGAAAACTCCGGCAATGTTGCAGACTTTAAAGCTGCCAATGAAGCGGCAACGCCTATGGGCCGATACGGCGAACCGCAAGAGGTTGCCGCTGTTATGAACTTCTTGCTCTCCGACGAAGCATCTTTCGTAACGGCATCCCTCTATACCGTAGACGGCGGCATGATTGGGCAGTAAGCGAGGGTTCGGCATTCTCCCCATACTTCTCAAATAAGACTCGCCAAGGCGGATTCGCGGCATTGCTTGCGAACCCGCCTTTTCGCCGCTGCCTTAGTAACCCTCATAAATCCGGCAAATTGCCCGATTGTGTGCCTACTCGGAAAGGCGTGGTCACATCTTTGTAATTCATCATCATGCTCATGCCCATAGAAGCATGCATCAGATTATGGCAATGGGCCATCCATAACCCCGGATTATCTGCTTTCAAATAGATGACTGAGCTCATTTGATGTCAATGATACCAGGATGTGCCCGGAGAAGCGGCTATAAACGTATAGGTAAACGGCTCAGTCTTCAACTATATTTATTAATCAATCAATAACAAAATTCAATTCTTTATTGCAATACGGTTCGAAAACACGCCTCATGCTTTTCTCGCCATATAGGCAACCTGTGCTAACCAAGCCTTTCTTGTCTCTTCGTCCGAACGCTGTATGGCATCAAAAACAACATGGTATAACAGCTCGAAGCCGCAGTATTCAAAAATGCCTTTATCAGAGGTGAGTCGCAGCGCTTGATCGAGCCCGCTTGCGGCATATTCGGCATTCGATTTGCCCTGCGTATGGATAACGACCGCCTTCTTTCCCTTCAATAGGCCAATTTGCTCGCCATTCACGTATTTGTAGGCAAACCCATAGGTGAACACGCGCTCAATGTATCCTTTCAGAATAGCAGGCAGCCCCGTCCACCAAATCGGATAAATAAAGGTTACGACGTCGGCCCATTTCAGATGCTCCTGCTCCTGCTCAATATCCTCCGAAATACCTCCTATAATCTCGCTGCTGCTGACAACCGCCTGGAAACCAAGCGCATACAAATCACGGATGACCACCTCATGTCCCTTTTCCCGAAGGCCGTTTACAGCCGTTTCCAATATCGCATGGTTAAAGCTTTCTTTTCTAGGGTGCGCGTATACGATTAAATGGTTCATGTTATTTCTCCTCTCGAATGGGCAAGCATTTTTTTCAACTTTTTAGAATAGCGGTAAAATACCAATCAGGAACGAAACGTATAACTATGACGATGCCATAGCAATAACCTTCTTTGTTTACTATTGATTGATCAATAACAAATTAAGTTTTAAGTATTTAATCATTTTATGCCAACAAAAGATTTCATTGTAATTAATCAATCAATAACTCGTTGTTAAAAACCAAGCAATCCTTGGCTTAATCCTCCACAGCCATTAATTCAGGTAATGACAGCGCCAATGAAATGTTGCATAGCATCCCTCTTGCCAGAAAAATAAGCGTTTTCTCCTGCGGCCGTTCGAGTCCGGCGTTTTTGAAAGCCGTGTACACGATTTGCTGGATTTCACGAAAGCCGTTCTGCATGGTCTGGGTGATCGCTTCTTCTTTGATTGTCTGTGCTTGCATTTGAAGCAGCGTTTCATTCTGGTAATCGTCCATAATTTTCACGTACGCTTGAACGAGCTCATGCTCCAGCCGATCAGGGCCTGTCGTCGCAATAACGGAGCGAAATGCGTCAAAAATGCGAGTCCAAGATACTTCTAACGCTTCCTGCAGAAGTGCTTCCTTCGTCGAAAAGAAGCGAAATACGTAGGGCTGAGATATTTGCGCACGTTCTGCCACCTTCGCAGTCGTCGCCCTATAATAGCCAATTTCCGCGAATACCTCAATCGCAGCAGAAACAATTTCCGTTCGACGATTAGCGGAGGTTGATGATGCTTTCGACATTCAATAGCCCACCTTTACGTACCCGTTTGTTTAGTAATTGATCAATCACTAAACATAGAATACGCTATATGGTCATCCAATGCAAGCCTAAAATTAAAATAGATGATAATCGATCCAGTGGCGCAGCATTCTAATAAAGAATAGCTCCTTGTCATAAGAAAAGACTGCCCTCTCTGGCATTACGCCAGGTCGTGACAGTCTCTTATCTATGGTGGGTAAGCGGATGCTTACTTGGTTTGCCCGGAATAATATGTCCGAAGCACATCCATGATACCCAACGTGTTTTTCCGAAGATCCTTGGCGCTAAAGAACACATCGCCTTTGACTTCCGCATATTTCTTATTATATTCCAGCTGGTTAATCATCTCTTGCGCGCTTTGCCAGCCAGCCTCCTTCGTTCCTAGCTTGTACGGCGAATGTCCGATATAGAGATCAACGCCCGTACCCTTCAATTCATCAGCCCACCAGTCCACGAGCTTGTCATATCTCGCGACATTGAACGACAGGCTCCAGTAAATCTGGGGAGTGACGTAATCAATCCAGCCCTGCTTGATCCATGTCCGAACGTCCGCATACATATCGTCATAAGCCGTGATGCTTGCTTTCGTATCGGAGCCTGTATGATCTACCGCCTTGTTCCGCCAGACACCGAACGGACTTATTCCGTATTCCAACTGCGGGTCTGCTTGATGAATCGACTCGCCCAGCTGGCGGACGAATGTATTAATATTATTTCTCCGCCAGTCCGCTTTCGTCTGAATCTTGGTTGAATTAAACGTTTTGAAGGTCATGTCGTCAGCGAAAGCTACATTCGACGGGTAGAAATAATCATCCAGATGGACGCCGTCCACATCATACCCGTTCACGACTTCCATGATCGCGTTAATAATATGCTGGCGTGCCTCAGGAATACCCGGGTTGATATAAAGCTTGCCGGCTGCGTTCACGATCCAATCCGGATGCTCCTTTGTTACGTGGGTAGAAGCAAGCGACTCCGTTTTCGCGTCTACATGGGCACGAAACGGGTTGAACCATGCATGAAACTCCATATTCCTCTTATGAGCTTCCTCTACCATGAATGCAAGCGGATCATAGGTCGGCGCCAAGCCCTGAACACCCGTTACGTATTTGGACCAGGGAACCAACTTGGAAGGGTACAAAGCGTCGCCCGCAGGGCGTACCTGTACGAATACCGCATTCATTCCCATGCTTTGCAATTCGTCCAGCAAGCTTACAAATTCCCCCATTTGCTTCACGGGATTCAAATAAGAAGCCGCAGAAGGCCAGTCCAGGTTATACACCGTGGACACCCAAGCCCCGCGCATGCCTGCATTCGCATCCGGTTCCGGATTCGGTTCAGGGGGCGGTGTTACAGTACCATCAGTTGGTTGGTCAACTGTGGCTGAGCGCATCGTAATCGTACGATTGCTTTGGTTCCAATTGACCTGAAGGCCAAGCTGCTCGCTAACGAAGCGAAGCGGAACCATCACACGCCCGCTTTTAATGAGTACGGTATTATCTAGTCGTACAATGTCGCCGTTCACAGTCGCGACCGTATCTCCCTTAACCATTCGAATCGTATTTCCCTGGCGGCTCGTAATGCTAACCCGCTGCTCCGTCTGGCTCCAATCCACGCTCGCTTTCAGCTCCTCGCTGATGACCCGCAGCGGTACCATCGTTACATTAACCCCAGGCATAATATACGGAGCTACATCGCTCTTTATTGTCTTGCCATCCAGCACGATACGAATGTCTGCAGCCTCGGCCGCTTGAGCTGCGGGAGCTGCTATACACATGAAAATAGCTGCGCAAAGCAGCCAAAACGTCCATTTTCTTGCTCTCATTACCTTCATTCTCCTATCCGGCTACCCATGATATACCCTTCCAGAAATTAGACGCTTTCGGCTAGCCATAGGTTGCGCCGATGAACAAGTTAACGAGCAATCGTAAGTATGATTGTACTCCCCCTTCCCCGTCGAGACGATCGGGTAACGAGCTTCTCCGCCTCGGCGAGCTAAAAAATTACGCATAAGAAGCATCTTTATGCGGCAAACAAAACATGCTATTGTTATTTAGTGGAAAATAATAGTTAGTCATGAAAAGGATTCCTATCGGTGAGTGAATTTACAGCGGGCAACCTGACGCTCGTTTCGTTCAAAGAACAAATCACACCAGATCAGTTGAGTTACATAAAGGAGCTAAATGGGGAATGGCTTGTCTTTTTTACCGGTAAACTCAACCTAGAGGAAATGAGCTGGATACGGCCAGACCGCATTCATGACTAATGTTGATGACGTTTATGCGAATATCCTATCTATTTAAAACGCAAATAATAGCCCTTCCTTGTCTTATATTGGAGGGCATTTTTATTCGTTTTATCCATAATTCGAACGACCTTGCTGTCACAGCTGCGCTCAGCTTTCTGATTTGGCTATAACGGCTTTCTTGATGCTGCTCGGCTGTTTGGCAGGCATTGAAATCAGAAACCTACACCATTCCAAGCCAGATTGATCGGGGCTGAACTAGGCTAACGCTATTACATTGAAGGCTGTTTTTCAATAAACCGAACGACTTGCGGACTGCCTTCCGTATAAACGGATTGTTTACTGCATCGTTATGCGGAGCTCTTTGGCCTGCGCATCGAGTTGAACGGCCGCTTCTCCAATGCCCATAAATTCATTGACCGCTTGCTGGATACGCTGTTGGCTCTCTGCCACTGCGGACTTTGATTGCGTCGTTCCTTTCGTCATTTCATTGACGCGGGTAACGATTCCCTCTACATAGGTTCCCACTTCTTTTGTTGCCTCCTGCACCTGACCAGCAAGCTTGCGAACCTCCGTGGCCACAACGTTGAAGCCGCGCCCGTGCTCACCTGCATGCGCAGCCTCAATCGCCGCGTTCAGGGCCAGCAGATTCGTCTGGGACGCTACGTCACGGATCGTTCGCACAATACCGCTAATCAATTCCGTCTGCTTCTCAAGCTCGCGAAGCAGGACCATATTGCCATCCGTCTCTGTAGCTACCTTCTCTATCGCTAGCTCTACGTCCTGGCTCTGCGCGATTCCGGTTTTCGCCCGCCCGAGCAGCTCCTCCGACATCTCCAGCAATTCACCCGTAATTTTGGCCGTCGCTTGCTCGCGAACATTGATATCGGTAGCTATTTTTAATACAGCCTCGACACGTCCCTCCGCATTACGGATCGGCATGTAGGTTGCCTCCAGCCAGATCATGCCGCCATTTTTGGTCATTCGCAATATTTTATCCTGGAAAGGCCTTCCGCTGCGCAAGTTATCCCATAGCAAAGCATACTCAGCGCTGTTAACGAATTCTGTAGAGCAGAACTGCCGATGCATCATGCCCGGCATCTCTTCCGGCCGATATCCCATCGCCTGCGCAAAGTTCTCGTTAGCCCATAGCACCTGTCCCTGAGCATCGAATTCAATCATCGCTAGCGACTGCTCGACAGCTGTTAGAACCGACTCCTGATCAAGCACCTGGGTAGTAGTATAATGACTTGTTAGCTGTCCGCTCATGTTGAAATTCTCCTTTATATTTCCAATTCGATTACGTATGTATTTAATAGCGTCAATCGCATTGTACAAACCTTCTACAGTTATTGCAAGTATTTTCTAGGTAAAGTATAATAGCCAGCTCTTCCAGCTAAAAACAAGGCAGGAGAAGCTAAGGCAGCGTAGAGCCGAGGTTCAAAATACTTTTGATCCCTCATCGTCACGGCGACGAATTGCCAACCGTCTCGTATTCCGCCACGGAATCGGAGGCCGTGCTTCAATGGACGGGCGGGGAAGACCGGCTTACATTCCACAAGCAAAGCGATGGCCGCTCAGCTGTAGCCCTCATTCGTGATGGCCAGAAGCTGCTGGAGCTGTAGATCAAGATCTCTGCTAGAGAGTGGCAGCTTCTCTTCGCATGAAGCGTCACTCTTCGTTCCTCTCCGGGTATATGTCACATACACTGGTTAGGGAGGTGAAGATCTATGCTTCAAATGTCTTGGTACACAAAAGCATTAGGACTAGTCGGACAGCCGGTTGGCGTGTCTTTGGCAAACGGGCAAGGCGTTACCGGCGTATTGTGCAGCATGACCGGAGGCAATGCGGTGATACTGGAATATCTCTATCAAAGCCAATTTGCCACCAAACAATATCCGTTTCAATCGATACAAGATATAAACGCCTTCCCAGGCTGCAGCGTCCCGGGCCCGTTATTCTAAGCAGCCGGTTAGAAAATCCAGTTCCCGCTTTGTACCGTTATTTGGATTAAAAGCGGATGTCCCAAAAGTAGGTTTGTTACTTGACGAGACAGCACACTTGTTGAAAAAGTCAGCGAAGATAAAGAAATGGCGGTGCTAGGGAAGCTATCCCTGCACCGCCATTTCTACTTTTAGTCTATTGCCGCCTCTTAAGCAAATGATGGTATACGGAGCATTTAAATGTGCAGTTTATCTCGAATCCCCATTCAGGCAAGGCCCATCCATTCCAGAAGAGATATCGTGCTGACATGTTATGAACGGTCATAGGATTAGGGAAGCTTAGACCGTTCTGGGAATAATAAAAGAAATCTTCGTCCCTTGGCCGACAACGCTCTCCAGCCGCAGGCCTCTGCCATATAGCTGGTTAAGCCGCCTATCCGTGTTGCGAAGCCCGATTCCCTGTCCTTCCGCCGCTTCCCCAATAAGCAAGCTATTCAATCTATTATCCTCAATGCCAACGCCATCGTCTTCAATGACAACCTCCGTATAATCGGCATAACCTTTAATCCGAATGTACAAGCTGCCTCCGCGCGCGCGCTTCAGGATACCGTGCTTTACAGCATTTTCAACAAGCGGTTGAATAGACAGCGGCGGAAGCTCAAGCATCAGATTCTCATCGATCTCCCAATGCACCTGAAGCCTCTCATCGAAACGCTCCTTCTCGATATGGAGATAGGAGCGTACCAGCTTCAGTTCATGCTCCAAAACGACAACCCGCTCCAAATTTCTTGAGTCGAAGCTTGCGCGCAAATAATCGCCAAATTCGTTCAGAAGGCTCATCATTCGGTTCGTATCGATTTCGCTCAGCGCCCCGATTGCGTTTAACGTATTGAACAGAAAGTGAGGCTGGATCTGCGCCTGCAGCCAAGCCGCCTCCACGCGCAGCCGCTCCTTGAACGACTTGCGAATGCCCGTCAGCGCCCGCACCCGCGATTTCAGCTCCAGCACGTCCATAGGCTTCGTCAAATAATCGTTCGCGCCGGATTGGAAGCCCATCTCAATGTCCTCAGGCCTGCTTCGTGCAGTAAGAAGCAGAATCGGAAGCTCCGTTACTTCAAAACGCTGCCTAACCGCTTGCGTGAGCTGGTAGCCCGACATATTCGGCATCATCACGTCCGTAATGATCAAATCCCACTCTACGGTCGTCAATTGGTTTAATGCTTCTTTGCCGCTAGTCGCCGTTACGACCTCGAAGCCCTCATGCGATAATACGTTTCTCATTACGCTTAAATTAATTGGATCATCATCCACGACCAGCAGCTGCAAGCGGCTTACCGAACCTCCTGCCTGCGGCGCGTTCACCGGATCCGCAAAGGCGGACGCTGCTTCCCGCAGCATCGCCTGAACCGGAAGAGGGATTACTGAAGGCTTTTCTTCATCTACAGAAGCATTGGCTAACGGCAAAGCAAAGGTGAATGCAGTTCCAAAACCAAGTTTTGAGCTGACCGTAATCTCGCCTTCATGAAGCTCTATAAGCTGCTTGACAATGCCGAGACCCAGCCCTAAGCCGCTTGCATAAGCAGTATCACCGTCGACTCCCTGCTCGTAAGGCTCGAATGCTTTCCGAAGCTGTGCCTCGTCCATTCCGATACCCGTATCCGTTACGGTAATAACCGCTTGCCCGTCTTTCATTCGCGCGTCTACGGCTATGATGCCTTCATCCGTAAATTTCGCGGCGTTGTGAAGCAAATTAAATAAAATTTGCACAAGACGGTTCTCATCGGCAAGCACGGCAGGCAGCTCATCCGGAATGCGGTTGACGAGCTGAACAGGCTTGCCCGATGTCATCAAGCCAATCATGTCGCAAACGCCGACAGCAACTGCTTGAACGGAAACAGCCGCCAACTGGAGGCGAACCTGCTTCTCTTTGAGACGTGAAATATCAAGCAAATCATTGAGCAAGTATGACATGCGCTTGCCTACCGATAGGAGCAGGCCCATATTGTCACGATTTTTGGCATCGTCCACTCTCTCGTCTCCGCTTAGGATCGTCTGGGCGATGGCGAGCATGCCATGCAGCGGATTTCGCAGCTCATGAGAGGTTTGCACCAAAAACTGATCCTTGCGTTTATCTTCCTCGAGAAGTTTCTCGGCAAGCTTAGCCGTTTGATCCGAGCTCCGCAAATAACGCTTAAACCAATAAGAACCGAAGGCAATAAATGTTGCGATCATATCGAACGGGTAAAAGCCCATCTCCATCCAGCCCGTGTTTTTGACAATGCCCCAAATCGAGTTAACCGTAATCGCGCTGATCCCAAGCAAAATAAAAATAACATCTTTATTTCCTTTGCGCGCAGCCATAAATACGATAACCGGAACAGCCAAGAAAGAAATCATAACGAGCGGAACGTGGATATAATCCGTATACGTCAGCCATTCGACGGGCAAGAACGGAATGGTTGCCGCGTATACGGCACTAATTGCCGTATAAACGCGCAGTCCCCGAATTTGGCGTACCTCCGGCAGCAAGCATCTCGTGTATAGGAGAATGAGTACGGCCATCCCCAGATAAGACAAATAATATAGTTTGAGATTCCATTCGTAGCTAATCGGAAGCCATGCAATAAGCAGGTAGCTGTTATCGATGAGAATGGAGACAATGCCAAACAGCAGCAATAGAAAAAAGTACACCAGCGCCTTTTGCCGGACCCCCATTCCATAAAGAATAGCGGAATAAATAGCATGGCCCAGCAAAACCAGACATACCGATAGCTGCAGACCCGCGGAAAACCATGTGGTTCTGTGTACGGCCTGGTCGCTGCCGAATTTGATCGGCCAATAGATCCCCCCTGCGATCCGATCATTGAAATTAGCAACCTGAACAATAATCTCGATCTCTGCTTCGCCAGAGGAGAAGGTACCCGAGTACGGAACGATTCGCGGTTTATAGCTGTCAGCCGATGCGCCCGGCTGCCCGGCTTGAGCGATAACCCGGCCATTCACGATAATCTTTGACGATGCTGGGGTCGTCGGCAAATGGATGCCGTAGACGCGGTCTCCATCCGGTTTGACCTGTATGAGCAGGCGGTATGAACCGTAACCGAAGGTCGGGTTCCTGTCGTTTCCAAAAACATGGTTCCAGTTGCCCGGAACGTTAATCATCTGCATAGGCAGCTGTTCTTCCTTATCAATAGACGCTGAATTCGCCAGCAATTGATTCGGATAAAACGCCCATTCCCCGTTAAGCGAAATGGCTCTCCCCGATTCGAAATCCCACTCACGCAGATCCAATTCGCCGTGAATGGCATGCGCAGGCTCCGGTGGCGTTACGACAAAGAGCCAATAAAGCCGCAGGCTTGTTAGCGCTATTAAAAACAAAGTCATGTATACGATTATTTTTCTATTCTTTTTCATAGCTATATTTTTCGACAAAAAAGGATTGATTCCTGTCGGCAAATGAAGCTCGCCTTATAAAAGCTTCCAGCAGGCAGGAACAATCCCAATTCATGTCTTACATCTTCCTTTGATAAATAAGAATGCTTACTGCGTTGCTGCCGAAAATGAGCGCCATCCATACGGAAATGGCTGCCTGGATATGATCTGGATTAGGCTCCGCGAATTGGAAATACAAGATTTGAAATACGAAACCGGCCAATATAAAAATAAAGGCAATCTGGCTCGACTTGGCGAGTATCGTCCTGCCTCTCTCGTCTCTGCCGTCATTGCGGGCAAACCCAATATAAGCACCCAAACTCGCGATTACAATCATCATCATGACAATATAGATGGCCGTCAACATTATGCCTCACCTTTGCCTTTCTTCCCATAAATGAAAATCTCGTCAATTCTTTTCTCGAACAACTGCGCAATCTCGAAAGCCAGCATGAGCGAAGGATTATATTTGTTGGATTCCAGCGAGTTTATGGTCTGCCTCGTGACGTCAAGCTGCTCAGCTACATACTTCTGGGTCCATTTCCGCTCTGCTCTCAGCAAGAACAAATTGTTTTGCAATGTACCTTTGCTGATATCCAATATTCCGATCTCCTTTATGTCAAAAATATATTACATTTGTATTATATTTCTTACTCTCAGCCTTTGTCAACCATTTTACTGCCCCTCTTTCACTGGCTTTCCTAGCCATAAAAAAAGCCCTGCGATTACGAGCATCACAGAGCTTTCTTGACTATTGCGTTACGTTCCCGGCGGTATCTCCGGTGGAACATCCGGTTTGATCTCCGGGACGACATCCGGTTTGATCTCGGGCGGTGTCTGCGGAATAATTTCCGGTGCCGGCTGATTAGGCAGGATCTCCGGAGAAGCCGGCGGCGTTATTTCAGGTTTATTATCCGGATTGATGTTCGGAATTTCTGAGGTCACATTCAAGTAATCTGGCATAGCGCTGCATCTCCCTTCGTTTATAAGTATGTATACCCCAAACCGGCGCTATACTAACGAGCAATTTAAAATAAAGAGATTCTGCGATCCCTTAGCATTGCGCGGCATCTGCAAGGTTTTCATTGTAATTGAGAAACAGCCTTCTTGTCGTTTTATGTCCGGCATGTATGCCGATAATTAGCAATGAAAAAGGATGGGGCCTCAGCAATGAGACTCCATCCTTTCTGTTCTATTCCTCCACAACGCCAAGCGCCTTGTTCTTTTCCTTAAATCGCTCATTGTGAGAGGAAACGTAGGCTACTTTCGGTGCCTCGGGGTCCATATACAGCTTCGCGCTGTTCACGGCAAGCGCCGCATCGGTGAACGCCCCGGCGATGAGATTAAGCTTGCTATCGAAGTTGGCGAAGTCGCCCGCTGCGAAGATGCCAGGAAGGTTCGACTCCAGCTTCCCGTTGACAAATACATTCCAGTCATCCATCTTAAGGCCCCAGTCCTTAATGCCGCTGAAATCCGCCTTCAGTCCGTGATTGACGATCACCGCGTCTACTGTGAATTGTTCGGCCTCTCCCGATTCAAGATGGGCAACCGTCACGCGGTCAATCATTTCCCCATTGCTGCTGGACAGCTGGGTCACCTCGTACGGCGTCCGAACCTCAACGGAGGATTCCTTCATCTTGATGATATTTTTCTCATGCCCGCCGAATTGCTCGCGCCGGTGCACGACCGTAACCTGCTCGGCGATAGGCTCCAGCTCGTTTGCCCAATCGACTGCCGAATTGCCGCCTCCGGATATGAGCACGCGTTTCCCGCGGAAAGGCTCCAGCTCCTGAACGGTATAGTGCAGGTTAGAAACCTCGTATCGCTCAGCCCCTTCGAGCTCAAGCTTCGCCATTCTCAGAATGCCGCGCCCGATTGCCAGAACAATGGTGCGCGTCCAGTGCTTCTCCCCTTCAGAAGTAACGAGGATATACGTGCCGTCCTCCTGCTGCTCCATCCCATACACCTGCGTACCAAGTATAATCGTAGGATCGAAGGTTTTTGCCTGCTGCTCCAATTGAACGATTAGCTTCTCGCAAAGTGTGGGCGTCACTCCGCCAACGTCCCAAACCATCTTCTCGGGATAGATCAGCATGCGGCCTCCAAGCTGCTCATTCGCATCGATCACCTTGGTTTTCAAATCTCTCATTCCGCTATAGAAAGCAGCGTACATCCCAGCAGGGCCGCCGCCAATAATTGTGACATCGTATAATTCCAATTGCTCCGTCAACGTATTACCTCCTGAAACCTATATTTGAGATTGATTCTCACTATAATTGTAGACTTCGATCTCTCTTTTGATCAATGGACAAACTGTAAGGAGATTTTGTACAAACTTTGCAATTCGCTCTTATCATAGACACATTGACTAAGCAAGCGCATGCAGGATATCGTCAATTTTTTTGATGTTGGAGATAACGCCGTAATTCATCCAAGTCATAAAATCCACCTCATATACGCGGTTGTTTCTTACAGCCGGAAGAGCGGACCATAGCGGATGCTGAAGCAGCGCCCTCTCTTCACCGTCAGCCTGGCTATGCCATTTGTCGAATGTAACAAACAAATGATCAGCCGTTAGCATGGACAGCTCATCCAGCGAGAGCCTTGTCATTCTTGCATTGTTTCCCACAGCCTCAGCCTTCTGTATCCGGTGCGGGCATAAGCCCAAGTCTCCATAAAGTACGGCTGTGGCAAAACCTTTGCCCGTATCCGTATATTGATGTACGAAGTCGGCTGATATTCGCAAAAATGCGACGGTCTCTCCGCTCATGCTGCTCAGCTTCGTTCGAGCCTCACTTGCTTTTGCCTCGTAGCCCGCAATGACTTCCTCGGCCCGCTCCGAGCGCCCGACATAGCTGCCGACCATTCGAAGCAGCGCCCGCCAATTATCGCTATGCTCATCCAAAACGCAAAGAGGAGATACGCTGCGGCATTGTACGTATTCACTGTTCTGATAACGGTCCCGCAAAATAATAAAGTCGGGATTATGCGCAGACAGCGCTGTGAATTCATCGCTTTGCTCATCGAATGTCGGGACATGGTGAAGCGCTAGGTAATCCTGCTTCCCCCATTTCGCGTGGGAATACTGAACGACCGGCAATATATTAAGCGCGACAAGGAAATCCTCCAAAAACGGAGCCGCAACTCTGGGCTGGTCGCGGTGGCTGCGCCGGAATTGTCCCGGCGAAACGCCTACCATCTGCTTAAAGCGCCTATTGAAATAATATTCATTCGTGAACCCGGCATGCTCCGCAATTTCAGATAAGCGTTCTTCTCCCCGCATCAGCCGGCGCTTGGCTTGCTCGATTCGTACGCCATTCAAATATTGGAGCGGCACCAGCCCTGTCTTTTCCTTAAACAGACGGGTATATTTCCATCGGTCAATTCCCGCTAGGTCAGCCAATTCCTCAACCGTCAGCACATTCCGGTAATGCTGCTGGATATGCCGAATGGATTGGTCGATGCCTTCCCATTCAGCGGAGCCGAGCCTGCCGTTTACAGCCGCATGGTCTTGATTCTGGCTGATGAGCAGCAGCAGAAGCTCTTGAAAGCGGACAGAACAATGAAAACGTCTCAGCTCTTCCTGCTCATGCGTGCAGCCACAAATATCCTCGATCAGCTCCAGCACTCTGGCGAACGGCGTGCAAGCCAGCTCCGCCTTCGCTGGCAGTAAGTTATTTGCTCCTTTATCCTCTTTAACCGACTGCGATCCGAATATGAGCAAGTAGTAGGAAACGCCTTCGCCTTCCGGCTCCAATGCGGCAGCTGCCTCAGGTCGAAGCAAGAAACATTTTCCCGTACCCATTGCAAGTGGCGCCTCGCCCTTCATATGAATGCTGCCCCGACCTCTGGTCACAAGGAGCAGTGCATAAAAGCTTGCAGGTATGACCGGCTCGTGATCACGCTTCGCATTTCTTATGGACCGAATCGTTTGCAGGTTATATTGAGCGGCAGGAGCCGTAATCATAAGTTCGCTGTTGTGTTCTTCCATCGTTGAAACCCCGTTTCAATAATGAGAATGATTATCATTATTTATTGTAACGCAAAAAGAGCGGCTCTTCAACCATCGTTGAAAAGCTGCTCTTTCGGGATACGAAACGGCCAGCAAGACGCTGGTTTTTATGATTAAACCATTAAGGGGCCATCAGCTTCAGCAATTCGTCCATTTTTTTGAAATTCGCGGTGATCGCGCCCGTTTGCCAATAAGATCTCTCAACCGGATATACATGGCCTTCCTTCACCGCAGGAACGGCTTTCCAAAGCGGGCTATCCAGCAATTCCTTCAAAGCTTTGGCATTCTCCTCATCCTCCCAAGTTCCGTTCGAAGGGAGAAATACGATATGGTCCGCTCCGAGCTCGGGTACGGCTTCCTCAGACAATACCATATTGCCCTCAGTCATCGCTTCCGCAAATGCAGGCGCCTTAAGCTCCAAATCCTTATAAAGGATTTGACCGACAAATGAGTTTTGCGTACCAAAAATATTAATGGATTTGTCCACCACATTCATTCGGAGCACAACGATATTCTCATCGCCAACTGCCGCCTTCAGCTCCTCTTTCACTTCGGTGATCCGGTTATCGTATTCTTGCAATACCTGCTCTGCCTTCTCCGGCATTCCCAATAGATCCGCGATCACCTTCAGCGTTTCGCGAGTGTCAGACAACACCTCGTCCGTAAGGCGATAAGTAGGCGCTATTTTCGAATAGTTCTCGTAAATGGCTTCATCCACCTCGCCGGCGGCAATAATCAAGTCGGGCTCAGAAGCAAGAAGTGCCTCAATGTTGCCCGTCACATCAAACAATGGAACATCTAATTCAAGATAGTCCTGTTTGCCCCACATCGGGTTATAATATTGCACGATCGGCGTCACGCCAAGGGCAACCAAATAATCCTCGCGATATAATGCTGATACGCGTTTCGGTTGTACCGGTATTTCTACCTCACCGAATTGATCCGTAACCACTCTCTTTTCCGCAACCGCATTAGCTGCTTGGCTACTCGTGTTCGTTTCCGTTGTGGCGGAAGGCTGCTGCACTGCAGCATTCTCCGTTTGATCTCCCTCAGCACCGCAACCAGACAGCATGATAGCTGCCGAAAACAACGATATGTATCCTGCTTTTACCAATCCCCGCAAAGCCATGACCGTACCCTCTCCTATGCCCATTCATTTTTGTAAACTCGAATAATGATTATCATTATCACTCACATAGGCTCGATTGTACCTCACAACGCTTGCGGTGCTCAATGCACATTCTGAACAAAAATATTTATACAAACTCGGCAGCTGCTCGGATAGCGTGCTTAATCCCCAAAATTACAAACAACATATGAATCTGGTTTCATTCCGCTTTATCTAAAAGGTTTTCGTTCCTCACGGTAAGCTACCCGGATTCTTTGCGCACAGCATATCATTCATATTTAAATTATCACCTTTTGAACTTTTTATAAATCATCCATTCCTGGGAGTTATCTTCATAAAAGTTAGGGGCATGTCCATATGATATGCCCCTAGTTTATTCACTGTCACAACGTGGCTACGAACATACCTTGCAAAAGCTTACTGCTTGGTAATCATCCATGTGACCCCGTATTTATCTACCACTTCTCCATAATAGGCTCCCCATGGCTGAAGCGCGAGGGGATGCTTGCTTTCGCCTCCCTCGCTTAGCTTGGAATACGCTGTTCTGGCTTCTGATTCGTCATCATAGTTCACAGAAAGGCAGATGCTGCGGTTATACGCAACCGGCTCGAAGGAATCGGAGATCATTAGCGTATTTGCACCCGCCACCGTCAAAGCCAAATGCATCACTTTATCCTTCATCGCCTCGGGGATTCCCGGCGTGTCAGCGAATGTGCTGAGGAATTGAATCTCTCCCCCGAGTGACCCTATATAAAAATCCGCCTGGCCTCTTGCATCCTCCGACATCAAATAAGAGTTGATTCTTGCTCCCATAACCATTCAACAACCTTCCCGCTTAAATTTGTCTTTCTATATAGGACGACGTATGAACGATTGTGAAATCGACAAAGGAAAGAAAATATTTTTCATATATCCATTTACGCTACAGCATTCAGATTATTCCGCCAACACAGCTCATTACCTCTGAAGCTCCAATGATGTTCCCCAAGTGATTCTTATCTCTGGCTTTGTATGAATGGTTAATGGTCGCACATAATTTTCATCCATAAATTTAATCTTTATGCCTTCTGACTGCTGCTCCTTAAAAATTAAGATTTCATTTATGTTTTCTAAATCTAATTGCAATAGAGAATGCTGATCTACTCTCATGATGATTTCCCCGCATCTATTTGCTATGCCAATTATAAAATCAATCTCTCTATTCTCCCTAGCTAGCCTAAACTTTGTATCGCCGTACACCCATGGAATTCCTTCTTCAATGAGGCCTGCCTCACACTCAAATAAGTATTCCAACTCAAATAGCTCTGGGTGGTTCATACGATCGCCTGCTTTCGGAAAAATCCTGATATATATTGCGCATATTAAGGCTCATACCATCACATGTCTGTGAAATTGCTTGAAACGGGTCCCTTGATGCGTAAGCTCCCCTTGGTCACCTACAACTATCAGGCCATATCTGTCCGCTCTCACCGCTAATTCAATACGCGATTGATCATCCAGCTCGAAAGTAATGTAGTAATCCGTACTTGCGCTGGAATCGCCGGAACCTCCCCATACCTCTGTCCGCTTGTCAACGACCGTCACGAATCTTGTTACGGCTTCCGAAGCATTATTGCCCATCCAGGTCCTAATTCCCTTTACGATTACATAGAGGAATGTACCGACTACGATAACTAAGAGGAATCCTCCAAACCATTTGAAAAATAACGGCATTTCCTTTAGGAATCCGAAAAATCCGGGGCTCTCATCAAAACCAATCATATCATCTCTCCTTTGAGCGGATACCAAATACAAAAATCAATAGCAAATAGAATGATCGCTTAATCTATGCTGTCTATAAACGCAATAATGTCGTTATAAAATTTTTCTTTGTCCTGCCCCTTAAGAGCATGCCCGGAAGCTGCATATTCCTTGACCGTGAGCTTTGGGCACATGCTCTTATACCGTTCGAGGTCAGAGTCTGCCACTAATGAACCTTCAAGCAGACCTCGCGCCACTAAAACAGGCACATCAAAATTTCCTTTCAACTCGATTTGCCGCGATTCCGTCTGTATCCCTCTCACAGCCTCCGGCCTAATTTGTTGCGTCCGGTTAAATGGAATGAGATAGTTATGAATGTAATCTTCCGGCCACTCTTTATCCATTGCCCTATGCTCTGGTGGATAGTCTCCAACCATAATCGATTTAACTTTCGATTTGTGCTTTAATGCATATCCTAATGCATAAGAAACGCCGCGTGAGTAACTGAACAAATGAAAGGGGCCCAGCCCGGCATTCTGTACAACGGCTTCAATATCAGATATATGCTCGCCCAGGTTATATCCAAAGCTGGGTGTTTCACTTTCACCTCGTCCTCGGAACGAGAGGATCACGCTCCTTCTTGGCTGCACGGCTTCAAGCAAATCAATATACTCATCCGCCGTTTCTGATAACCCGGGACAAACGACTAATGTCGATTTGGCAGGATCGCAGCTATTGACTGAGTCCAAGTAATGTATTGCTATCTCGCCATTTGTCACATGCTTGGATATGTACAATGCCGTACCTCCTCTTCGAATAAGGAATGCGAATAGCTAATTATTTGTCTGCTTTCTCCCCTGCAATCCGCGACGGTTGAGCCCTGCACCCCTCACAAAAAAAGTACGGGAGCCCTCAGCGCTTCCGTACTCTTTCATATAAAGCTACATTCTGCGGCTGCTTCGCATCGAAGCCAAACAAACCAGCTGGTACACCAGCCACACGACTCCTGCAACCAGCATCATATCGAATACGACGTTGAACAGGAACAAATGCTTGCCCATATCCGCTTGGCCATCGCCAAGAATCGGGATCAGAAAGCTGAATATTCCGGTCAGGCCAAGCAATAGCATCAGCTCAACCGCAATACGGGAACGCTTGTCATAACGCCGCAGCCATTCGAAGGCTGCCGCCGCGAAATATAGCCCGTAAAAAACCGCGATAAACCACAATGCGTTTGGCATATAATGGCGCTTGAACTCGCTCCAAGTGCTGTAGCTGTATGCGATCGCGCCTGACGGCTTGCCTTCTGATTTCTCGAAGCTGCCTAAGTAGTAAGGCCTTATGGTCATCCCGTTCTCCGCGGCATACTCCATTTTGCTAATCAGCCTGGCAGGATGCTTGAGATAAAAGAGCAATACGTCCATATGCGAGATTCGGTCATAGAATTCCGCCTTTAAGGATGGATCATTCTGCTTAATTGCTGTGTCTCCTTGGAAATAATTCGTTCCTGCAAGCACCGACAATCGGCTAGGCAGCCCAAGCTCCTTCAAATCTCCTTCCACGTCCGGCGATTGATTCAAAATGCCAAAAAATACGGTTTGGTACATATTAATATGCTTGAAATCCTTCGGCGCCGCTGCATACATGACAATAGAAGCAAGGAAAGTCGCTGCGGACAGGATAATCGCGAGCTTGCGCCAGCTTTTGTCTTCTTTGAGCCAAGCATACCGTAGGCCAAGAAGGGCAAAGCCTACGCCAATCGGCGCGTTCTGCGTTTTGGAGCAAACAAGAAACAGAATGGCTGCAAAGAAAAGCACCAGTGTCTTGCGGGAAGGCTCCTCTTGCTTCGTAAGCAGCAGTCCGAGACCGATCGTCACTAAAAGGAATACAAATGACACTGGCTCCCCGAACAAAGAGTTGAAGTAAGCTACATACCCAATATCAGAGAAGACAAGCAGCATGAGCAGCGCCAGCACAACTGCCGTAACAACCGACTTTGTCTTGTTGTATTTAATAATAAGATAGCCTGCCGCAATCAACAATGCTGCATAAATACCGCCAAGAATCCGAACGTCAAACGCCGATCCGTTAAACAATTTTCCAATAAACCTAGCTATCGTTACAACAATAAACTGCGTAGACGGATAAAAGCCTCGAAAAAAATGATCATATGCAAAGTATGCATGCGCATAACCAAAAAAGCGATCCTCATACGACTCCAATTCATCATAATAATTCAATCCGGCCGAACCCATCATTCGTAGAAAATCGCCGTTGTCTGCCACTCCGATAAACGTTCCTCCGAAAAGCAGCCATATCGCGATGCAAGACGCTAGTACTACATATACATTTTCGATAGCAAAAAGCTTTCTCATCACTCTCTCTCTCCTACCCTATCAACTTCTCCTTCTCCGGTGCATGGCACACCTAAAATCTAGTAAAGAAGGAAACATTAAACTCAATCGTACCCCTGCCTTAGACAATCGTCAAGCTTGCCCAACTTGCACAGAGCAAAAAAAGCCGCCTTTATGAATCTAAAGGCGGCTCAGTCTTGCAAAGCGACTATCGTTATGCTCCCGGTTTCTTATGCACCCAGTATTTGTTCAATGCGGGCTAGACTATCCGCGCTTAGCTTAATTCCCGAAGCCTTCACATTCTCCTCTACCTGCTCCGGCCGGCTTGCGCCTACCAGCGCACTGCTTACGTTAGGCTGTCTTAGAATCCAAGCCAAGGCAAGCTGTCCTACCGTGAGCTCAAGCTCCTTCGCCACCCGGCCTAGCTCAATGACTTTGGCAATCTTCTCCTCCGTCACTCCCTTGCGCATGCCTTCCAGCTTCGAAGCACGGCTGCCTTCAGGAATATCGCTCACCGAGCTGTATTTGCCGGTAAGGAGGCCTTGAGCCAGCGGAGAGAATACAACTTGGCCAATTCCGCCGCGTTCGCCATACGGAATGACTTCTTTCTCAATATAACGATTAAACATATTATAAATCGGCTGGTTAGCAACGATACGATCCAATAAGTAGCGATCCGCAATCGCATGCGCTTCTACCATTTGAGCAGCCGTCCATTCGCTTACCCCTACATATAATACTTTCCCTTGCCGAACCAAGTCGCTCAGCGCTCGAAGCGTCTCGTCCATCGGCGTATTCGGGTCATGCCTATGGCAATAGTACAAATCCACATAATCTGCACCAAGGCGGTTCAAGCTGGCATGGCATTGCTCCATAATGTGCTTGCGCGACAATCCGCGGTCATTAGGCCCCTCGCCCATTTCCCCGAATACTTTCGTCGCGAGCACGTAGGATTCGCGCGGGAATGCCCGCAGCGTCTCGCCCAGCAGCTTCTCTGCTTCCCCTCGCTCGTACACATTTGCCGTGTCAAAAAAATTGACGCCAAGTCCATATGCCGATTGAATTGCTTTCACGGCATGATCGCGCTCAACGTATCCGCCATATGTCAACCAGCTGCCTAGACTAATTTCACTAACCTTCAAACCGCTTTTTCCCAAATGACGAAATTGCATTTTTACTCAGCTCCTCGTTATTCGATGCTCGCAAGCCATCAAAGCGCTATCTAGGCTTGCTTCTTTATTCTAGAGAAGTTGTTACTTATAGGGAAGAAGGGAAAAAAACATCACTATCTAGCGTGGAGTATAGATACTATATCATGCGTAACTACTCCTTTAACCAACTACAACCAATCACGCTTCTCCTATAAACATACGAAAACAGGAAGGACTAGTCCCGGCATGCCGGGTGTCCTACCTGCTTTTGCAATGATGCGGTTATCCCCCATTAATGAGCAGCACAGGCCGTTTAGATGCCGTGGCATTCTCTTTGGAGGCGACATCGACGCCAACATCCTCGGTTAAACCGACGATACGGAACGAGATCAAGCTGCCTGCATGGCTTTGAACGAAAGAGGTTACATCCAAATAGACATAGCCGCCTTCGGCGCTTGCCGTATCCGAGCCCTGCGAGGTGCCGGCCTCTGTTGGCCGGTTCGTATATTTTAGCGTCGATTCGCTCCATGACTGATTGCTGATGCCATATGCCCGCATAGGCACCGCTAGTGACGCGCTATGCAAATTCTCTACATAGAGCTTGATTTTCGCCGAGTTGATTGTCCCTGTTACCGCTGCCTTATTAAATTTCAAATAGGCTTCCCGCACGTAAGACGCGTTGGAATCTCTCTTTTTCACCGTCATAACCGTCTGCGCCCCATAGATATCTGCGCTGTACGTGCCGCCTCTTACGTGGCTATCCTCAATAACAGCAAGTGTCGTACCTCCAATGCCAGTGCCACCGCTTGTCGGCTTCCACCAATTCCCGGTCAAATAAAGCATATTCATTAAGTTGTACGTATCGCTAAAGTAATCCGATTTATTATTCTTTATCGCGTCCCAGCCCGCATTCACCCAAGCTTGATGGCTCGTGCTCGTTGTTGCGGCCGATACCAGCGGAGCGGTAAACACCGCTGTGCCATAGCTGTTCAAGGCATTTCCGCTTAATGTGTATCCTGCCGTGATGGAGGATGGCGAACCGCCTGTCTTGCCTTTAATCCAAACCGCTATTTTGTCAGCGATGGTTTTGCCTCTCGCGTCGCCATATAGCGCATAATCCATGACCATTCTTAGAGGTACCCGAGCGGCGTTATAGTAGTATTGATTGGTTTGCTGGAATTCGTCCAAATACCACTCCGGTGCAGGCTTGGCTGGCTGGTCTACGATAAAATCGGAAATTAATCCCGTTGTCGAGGCGTAGGCATTGCTGACTTGGGAGTAAGCCGTATATAGAGCGTTGATGACGTTCAGCCAAGTTTGATCGCCAGTGACCTCATGAAACGCGCGGAAATGGCTTAGCATCCAATCCGATGGCCGGGAATGCGATGCACTCGTAGAATCCCAATCACCCAAGTTCAACCGGTTGCTTGTGGTGACATTGCTTTGCTTAATCGCATTTATCATTGCTGTCGCTTCGGACAAATAGTTCACCGTGCCGCCTGACCCCCACTGATTGTGAGCAAGGATTAACGAATAAGCGATATCCAAATCCCCGTCGGTCGCCGAGCTGAAATGCCCTTGCGCGTTCGCGTGGTCAGCTACAACCCAGCCCATTAAGCTTGGATTGACGGAGCTTTTGAAAGCGCGGGCAGTCTTGAACAATCCGTTGTATATCGTCTGCGCATTCGTGTCATGACCTGCCATGAGCGCTGTGATGACCATTCCATAGCCCTGTCCCTCGGAGGTGCCGAGAGGCGTAAATCCGTCCGCATCGCCTGTAATTTCTCCCTTCACATAATAACCGCCAGGAAGAGAGGACAAATTATTTTTCAGATACTTACCCTTCCAATAATCATAATACGAGGAGACCGAAGTATTCATAGCGCTTTGCGTGACGTGATTCGGTTTAATGATGCCCGCATAATTCACCTGCTGCGGAAACGGCTTTGCCTCGCCTGCTGCGTGCACCGTATCCGCAAATGGCTTCGGTAGCGGCGCAAAGCTTGCGAGCACGATCGCGGCAAGCCCAATGGCAACCGCCTTCTTGCACGTATAAATCGTTCGATAAACGGATTGAAACATGTCTATTCCTCCCTAAAATTGTTTAAGCGCTTTAACTTTTAAAATAAAAAGAACCGAAGTTATATGCAAGCTGCGTAAAGGGAGCGCTCGAAAGTGATTCTATCACACATTTTACCTAGGAAATAGATGTAATTCGAATCATATGTTTGCTAGAATGACGCGGTATTTGTCGAGCGGTCACAATAAAGTTTAAACGGTTATACATTCACTTGAAGGATATGCCCCATCACATTAACCGATGCCCTTTGCCGTGGAGCCGTATGGGAGATGAACGCGATTAATGCCCACCTTAATGTCGCTAGCCTTATAAACAGACGCTTAGCTGCTAAGCTAAGCACCTGTTAAGCGATCCATGCTCGTTCCCGTCATTGCGAACCGGCTTTGCTGCCTACCCATGGACCGAAGTATGAATCGGCAACGGAAATCCATGCGTTCCGAGGATACGAATGTTCAGCCTATCCCTCCTTCGGAAGTATGCTCCGGTTCATCACTGGGGAGGAGAGAATAACCGATGTATTGACATTGCCGAAGGGCATAAGCCGCTCTACAAGCTCGCTTAGCGCATCCATCCCCGTAACCGACGCTTTCAAAATATAGCTGACCGTACCCGTTACGCGATGGCATTCCATAATTTCATCGTCATTCATAATTCGCTTCTCAAATGCTGTCGGGAATACCTTCAGTTCACTCATCTGTATGATGACCTGAATGTTTCTCCCGATCGCGGCCGGCGACACCCTTGCGCCAAATCCCGTAATGACGCCCTTCTCCTGCAGTCGAAGCAGTCTTTCCGATATGCTTGGGCGGCTAAGGGAGAGTCGCTTGGACAGCTCGCTTACCGTCATTCGTCCATCCTCCTGAAGCAATTGGAGCAGCGCTCTGTCAATTGGATCAATCATATCTATTCCTCCTTCACAATGGAGACCAAATGCTGTTATTTTCTTCAATGTTACATAAACTCACATAAATTTCATTCAGTTTATCATATAAGCGTTTCCTCTTGTTTTGTATGCTTAAATGAACAAACTCAAGCAGGCGGTGCATGCGATATGGCAAGGAAGTCAACCGACAAAGTGAAGGCAAACAGAAGGAAATGGCTTCATTTTGCAGCAAGCTGTCTCGTTACGGCCAGTGGTCTGGTTATCTTGAAGCATTCGCATATCGTTACCGGAGGCACGGCGGGACTTTCTTTAAGCATATCCCCTCTGATCCATGTCCAATTCCACTATTTGTTCATTCTGCTCAACCTTCCGTTTTTTGTGTTCTCCTACTTTTACATGGGCAAGCCCTTTACGATCAAAACCATCCTAGCCATCGTTCTTCTCTCCTTGTTTAGCAGCATGGACAGCGTATTGCCCGCATTCACGCTTCCTCCGCTGCTTGGGGCCTTTACCGGCGGGGCATTAATCGGTGCCGGCATTACCGCTCTGTTCAAAAATGGCGCTTCATTGGGCGGTGCGACGATTCTAGCGATTTATTTGCATAAAAATTACGGAATCAATCCCGGCAAAATCAACTTTACGTTCGATCTTCTAGTCGTCATCACCAGCCTAACCGCATTCTCGCTTACGAGCGGGCTGTACTCTGCGCTCTCTATCGCCGTCGCCTCCGGCGTATTATCCTTTTATAAAAAGAAGAGAAAGCGCACCGAATCTGCCAAAGCAGAGCCCTTGCCCAGTACCACGTCCGCTCTCCAGTAACGTTTGTAAATGAAAAAGCTGATCGCGGGTGTCCTCCCGCGATCAGCTTTTCCTTGCCGCTTCATACTCTACTCGGTTGCTGTCCATTCATTCGCCGCATGTACGATTAATGGCTTATATGATCAATCCCATTAATGAAAATCCGCGGGCTGCCCGCCAATTCCTATAGCTCGATGGAATGACGGGCATAGGTGTCGTCTACGCATTCTTTTTCCGGATCTGCTTATCCCGGTTCTCGCCCCATTCTTTGGCCTGAGCCGTGGCGATTGCAATCGCCCTGCCTTCTTCATAGCCATCCTCCAATAACGCGTTGGCAATTTCGATCGCTTTATTCCGGACAGGAGCCATGAAATTTTTCAGCGAATCGGGGTACTCGTCTTTTGTCCAAGGCATCTGCTATCCCTCCTTCCTATCGTGATTCGCAAGCTTGCAGCTCGCGCCGCAGCCAGCATAAGCTGCTATTATTTACCCATATGGGTGTCGTGCTTAAACAGATTTAACAGCAAAACGGCCTCAGAAGGCTATTGTTCGTAATATGCTGAGGCACAGGCTCCCACTGACACAGTAAACAGCCGCTACCCTGCAAATATGCAGGATAGCGGCTGTTTATTATCGCGGTTCTATATAGGTTTCACTTTCACTCTATATTTCAGCCCGTATCCTCTACATCGAAAATTGAGGCAAATAGCGGTGATGTGCCGCGAGCAATTGGTCAAGCACCTGCTTCGCTGCCGCTACCGAGCCTACCAGCGGATGTATGCAAAGCGCCTGCAGCGCCTTATCGTAGTCGCCGTGAACGGCTGCTTCGACCGTCAGCTCCTCGTAGGCCTTTACCACTTGCAGTAGTCCGCGAATTTGTGGTCCCGGTTGCTCGGATAATGCGATTGGATGCGCTCCTTCAGCATCAATAATCGCATTGACCTCTACGCTGGCATCATCCGGCAAGCAGGCAATAATGCCATTATTCCGTACATTAACCGTTTGGATATCGCCTTTGTCGTTATAGATTGCCGTCATCAGATTAACCGCTACCTCGGAATAGAAAGCTCCGCCCCGCTGCTCCAACTGGGGAGGCTTAATGGCAAGCTGAGGGTCTTGGTACAGCTTGAATAGCTCATCTTCCAGCCGCATGACCGTTTCAGCCCTCGTTCCAACGGACTGCATCGCCGCGAACTGCTCTTGAAGCATCTCATCGCGCAAATAATAGTAACGGTGATAGGCGCATGGCAAAGCTCCTAGCGATTGCAAAAATTGCGGGTCCCAGTCCAGATCGGGTATATTTTTCATGGTCATTCCGCCCGCGCCAGCCATCTCACGAAGAAATTGCTCCGTAATGTCCGCGCCCCTCACGATAATACGGGTAGTCCAGTTCAGATGGTTGATGCCCACCCATTCCAACTGTACCTTGGTCACCGGAACCTCGCACAGCTCCGCAATCTGATTGCGGAGTCCAATAGGCAAATTGCATAAACCAATCGTTTTTACGCCTCCGTATTTCAGCACCGCTTCCGTTACGATTCCTGCCGGATTGGTAAAGTTAATCAGAAAGGCATCCGGCGCAAGCTCACGGATATCGCGGCAAATATCGAGAATGACCGGAATGGTGCGCAGCGCCTTGGCGAAGCCGCCAGCACCGGTCGTCTCTTGCCCAATCATTCCGAGCTCGGCAGGAATGCGCTCATCGAGCGAACGAGCCGCCAACTGCCCTACGCGGATTTGCGTGCTGATGAAATCGGCATCCTTAATCGCCTCACGCCGGTCGAGAGTGACGCGAATATCGACTGCAAGCCCCGCCTTCTCGAACATCCGCTTCGCCAGCTCGCCGATTATGCGCAGCTTCTCCGCGCCTGCCTCCACATCGACAAGATAAAGCTGCTTAATCGGAAATTGATCGTAGTTTTTAATAAACCCTTCCATAAGCTCCGGCGTATACGAGGAGCCTCCGCCAATAACCGCGACCTTCAAATCTTTATGTTTCATTCTTGATAGCCTCCATATTGTACAAAAATAGGTTCGAGCGATTCCGTCCCATGAATGCCCGCCCGCTCCAGCGCAAGCAATACCGCGCCATATACAGGCGCCATTTCTGGAATGACGAGTTGATCATCGTTGTTCTCCGACCGCAGCGTCGCCTGCAGCTCATTCATCAAGTGGGGGCTGCGCCCCTTTTGAAGCACGCTGCCAATCAACACGATCGGAATCGGTTTGCCTTGGTTTCCGCCCAGCTTGCGGATAACGGCGTTTGCTGCCAGCCCAAGCTCTCTTCCCGTATCTTTCAGCAGCCCGATAGCGAGCGAATCTCCGTCAGCGGCCGCTTCATGCAGCACGATCGTCAGTGCTTCCGGCACGTTGGAAATGTCCTCGTCGAGCAGCCGCTCAATGGTAGTGCCCAAATGGTCATCGCCAAAGTAAGCCGCAACATAATCCGTCAGACTGCTACCTGCTTCACGGCCCTCCCATGAGCGAACGGCAGCCTGAAATGCCGCCGCGGCCAAATACTCTCCGCCTGCCCGGTCACCGAACAGCTCGCCAAAGCCGCCTACCTGGACGATCTCCCCCTGGCTGCTTCGTCCGGCCGCATTCGTCCCGCTGCCGCAAACGAGCACGACACCGGCATGGCTCCTGCTGCCCGTCCGCAAGCCGATCATCGTATCGCAGACAACGTCCCAGCTTTTGAACGGAATCGTAGCCAGTGCAGGCAATAAAAGCGAAAAGTCGATAGCGCGATCGGCTCCAGCAAGTCCGTATTGCACAAAATCAATTTGGTCCATGCGGAGACCCGCCTTTTCCAGCGCCAAATCAATAGCTTGCTTGATATGACCTAATGCCGCATCCACGCCGATCCTTTGATGATTGCCGCAGCCTGCAAATCCGGCCCCTAGCTTGATGCCTTGATCATTTACGATGACGGCATACGTTTTGCTGCCGCCGCCGTCAACCCCCATTACGATAGCTATAACAATCCCCTCTTTCCTCATGGCCGTAAGCGCATTCGGCTGCAGCTCTGCTGGTGTGGCAGAAGCAGCCGGTTCAAGGCAACAAGAAAGCCTGGACGGCTATTCAGTCATGACGACCGACAGCGCCCAGGCCAGGTTACCGAAACCTTTATTCGCCTTCGATCATTCCGTAGTATCGGCCCATCCAATAAGGAAGCGTAAAGGCCGTTGAATTGCTCATGTATCCATCATTGTAATCCACGCCGCCATATACGCCGTCACTAACATTCTCATCCGCAACGAACGGATTTTTGTTGTATTTGTATACTTTGTTCTCATCCGGCGGAAGCACGCGGTTAAGCAGCAGTTCCTCTTCGTCCCTTGCGCTGAAATCATCTAGATGCAGCACATCCTTGCGGGTTGAATTCATCACCGGCAGCTCAATGCGAATTTGCGGCGAGCGGTACATCATCCATACCGCCGACTCCAGGTCGACATCCGTGTTATCCTGATTCGAGAATTGGTAGACGAACGTGTACAGCGGATTGAGCTCGCGGCTCATATTTACCCACCATTGGTCCAAAATTTCCCGTAAATCCTTCACCCGGCTGGAGCCTGGGTCCTCTTCCAGTTCCAGTTCGATCAATGGCATGAACGAAATCGTAAACAAATGCTCATCGGAGTAGTTAACGGACAGCGTCACGTCCTGACGGGCGACGATGTCTTCGATCCTAGCCGGATCAGAGCTGTAATCGTCGAACTCCATATAATCGCGAGGAACGATATCCAGTCTCCGCTGCAAATGCTCCTTGGCGAAGTGGATGTATCCTTTGCCGTTTTCCGTTCCATCGTAGCTGTAATTCCACAGATTATTATAGGCTTGCTCATACTGCGCATAGTGCTCGCTGTAATCCGCTTTGCCCTTCGTTAAATACATCGTCGTTTTCAAAAAGCTCATAATTTCAATCGCGTTCAGCGGCCCGTCTTCATAGCCATAAGCAAACTCCCCCGGATTTTCCGGATCATCCTTCAGGAAATAGGAAGCAAACCATTTGGACCATGTCGTGGAATTGCCATGCGCGTCCACGATTCTAAAATCATTCGTAAGGATATGGTTCATCATCCGGTCTGCGAATTGGACCGTCAGCTCTTTCAAGTGAGCATCCTCACTGGAAGATCCGTCGAATAAATAGCGGTCTGCGTAATAGAAGAGACTGAAATGGGCCAGCACCTCATCCGCCGACGTATCTACCTTATAAATGATGTCCGTATCCGATATGCCCATGTCGCGGTACAAGGCCGCCAGCATCGGATCAAGATCCTCATTGATATCGGACTTCAAGCGCCAAGCGACGCCGGGCTCCAAGTAACCGACATTGCGCGGACCAGACACCGTCGTGTCGAATACGACAGGATAAATCCAATCCGGACCGTAGTAATTTTTGGTTCCCCAATCCGCATCATACGTTCTTCCGGTCATCGTCTCGTAAGCCTGCTTCGCTTCAAGGATTAAGTCAGGATCGGTAATCTGAAAGTTTTCAGCGCCTTTATCGCCAACAGCCTCGCGTGATTTCACCGCAAGCGCGTATCCGCCTGCTCCGGCTTCCTTCACTTCGAACCATAAGCCGCTGCGTTGCTCCTCCCCCTTCACGATGTAGGAACGCGTCGGGAAACCGTCTGCGCGGCCCGAAATTTGATTCAGCAGCAGTACCGCCTTGGTGGCTCTTGTTGCAGCAGCTTTAGCCTCCACGCGTTCTTGCTCGTTTCCTTCGCGCAGTGCTGTCTGGTAACGGAAAATCTCGCCAATGGCATATGCCGCTGTCCATAAGCCGTCATTGTCATTCGTTCTTGGCTTGCCCACATATTGTCCATTTACGATCGAATAATATTGATCCGGAATCATTCCGTTACGGTCATTGACCGTCTTCATGATATCTTCCTGAATATCCGCTTTTTCCTTCAGCGTCTTATTTTCCATAGCCAAATGGACGACGCCCTTGGCGTTCTGGATCCAGACGCCATTGCTGCCGTCGCTGTAAAGCCCGGTTACGACGTCATCGCCATTGTAGAGGTAGCGGGGGCCTGATAAATACTGCACGTAATCACGCGTATCCGCTTCGCTGAAATTCATGCGCGTAACCCCGCTTTTCGTTCCAATCCAAAGGGTATCGCCATCCTGCACGAATGCCGTCAATTGCTCCTCGCCGATCACTTTAAGCACCTGCAAATCGCTAGGTATCACCAAGGATGCCGCAAAGCCGGCTAGGATCGCGTCTTTGTCAGCTAGCGCCGAAAATTCCGAAGCGCTGTAATACTTCATGTCTTTCTGAGCCCGCTCCTCTAACGCGACGGGAGCAAATTTAGCGCTAGGCAAGGCTGCCGTGGCAGCAAAGGCGCTGAGCGGAATCGAAGCGAATACGCTGGCGCCAATAACGGCCGATACCATTGACTTGGTCCATCTTTTCATCGTGAGCCCTCCTCGTTATTTTATGGACGATTTATATTTGATTTGAGATACGGAATCTTTCGTCAGCACCCAAATGACATCGCCTTCCACAAGCAGCGCTTGAATCTCGCCCTTGAAATGCTCATCCTGGCGGAAAACCTCGACTTTGCCCGCATCCTGCTCATAAATGTTGAACCTTGTCAG
Organism: Paenibacillus sp. J22R232; assembly: GCF_056269165.1. Taxonomy (NCBI): domain Bacteria; kingdom Bacillati; phylum Bacillota; class Bacilli; order Caryophanales; family Paenibacillaceae; genus Paenibacillus; species Paenibacillus sp. J22R232. Next base: position 114,031 of record NZ_JBWDNK010000009.1, read on the forward strand.
CTCATTGGCCGAGGCTACCCATACCTTCCCGTCCGTATCCAATACGGAAGCAACGATATCGTCATCGCTAACCGGGAAAATCGATGGCTGTAGGGTCATCGTGTAATCAAGCGTTTTTTCGCCGATCAGCACGAGGTGATAGTTTCTAAGCTTCACAGGCACTTTCTGATCTGTAAAGCTAAAATATTTCACTGTGCCTACAGGATCCGGTGTTGGAGTTGGAACTGGAGTCGCCGTCGGTTCAGTTGTTGGTGTTGGCTCCGTTGTTGCCGTTGGAGCTGGTGTCGCTGTCGGCGTTGGCGTAACTCCAGGTGTCGGCGTCGTGCCCGAATTCCCGCCGCCCGTGCTGCCGCCAGTATTGTTCGCTGTTCCCTTCACCTCTTTGCCATTCACGATCGCCGTCAAGCCATCCTTCACGTTAACGGTGCTCACGCTTTGTTCAATCGTAACGCCGCTTGCTTGAATCTCGGCTTCTCTCACCTTGCCTGTTCCTTTTATGGAGGAGGCGCCGCCTAGCAATGCTTTGCCGATCTGCGAGGATGCGTCTACCGTTACGGATGCACCTGCGCCGGTGCCTTTGATTTCCAGTACCTCAATCTCCGCGTTGCTCAGGTCTACCACAGCTCCGCTTTCAATAACGAGCCGCTTGATCTTCCCCGTAATGCTGATGACTGCCGTAGAATCAGAAGGAGCCACCGTCACTGTGCCAACCGTATTAGGCGATTCAATGACCAGCTTGCCGGAGCGCTGGAAGACAAGGCTAGACAAAGAGCTTTCCCCTCTGATGACGACTCTAACCGGTGCCTGCTTGCGGTTTATGACCAGTTGTCCTCCGACGGTCGTGCCATCAAGCGTGACGCTGTTGACGCCGCCGCCTTCCACATAAAGGTTGCCTTTGACTGCGACCCCCTTCAACGTTGCATCGCCTTCTCCAATGCCCGAAGTCAGATATAGATTTCCGGCAATTTTAGATTGATTAAGCGAAATATCCCTTATATTCAATACCGCATTTCCGCTTGCATCGCGGTTATAGGTCCCAGCTGCATGAATCAGGTAGCCCATCACGTTATCGATCATCACTACGGCTTCCGCCCTCGTAATTTTCGCCGATGGCGCAAATTGATTGCCCGTTCTTCCCTGTGCGTACTGCTTCTCAAGCAAAGCGCTAACCGCATCCTGCGCCCATGCCGCAACCGCTTGCCCGTCGCTGAAGCCGCTATAGGCATTGGCGTTTTGCGCAGTCAGCTTGAACGCATTCGCCAGCACGACCGCGGCCTCCGCCCGCGTAATGCTCGCGGTTGGCTTCATAAGGCCCGAAGCGTCACCCTGTACGATGCCTGCGGCAAACGCTTTGGAAAATTCGTCCGCATACCACTTCGTTGCGGCAACATCCGCAAAGACTTGCGAGGAGGTGTCGCTGTAATTGAATACACGATTGACCAAGGCCACGAATTCGGCTCTCGTTATCGATTGGTTTTCATTCAAATTACCAGCTGCATCCCCTTTTAGAAGCCCTTCCGAAACCCATTCCTGCAGCGTGTCCGAAGCCCAATGCTTCGAGCTGCCGTCTGTTGCGGCGAAAGCTGCAACGGAAAATAATAACGTGCAAGCTGTCGTAAGGACGATTGCCGGTTTGCCGATTTTTCTCAACATCTACGATCCCTCCTGTTTTCTATTGAAATCCTATTGATTAAAAACCTGTTTTACTCTCTTGAAGCCTATATTCACTAGGGGTCATGGACACCGCTTTTCGAAATACCTGCGTAAAATGCCGCATATCCTGGTAGCCGACCCGCTCCGCGATATCCGTTATTTTGCAGGTCGAATGCTTAAGCAGCTCCTTAGCCTGCTCGATCCGAAGCTGAATGACATATTCCTTGTAGCCCATCCCGTTGCTTTGCTTGAACAAATGGCTGAAATAGACGGGATTCAAATATACGGCGGCTGCGACCTTCTCGAGCGTCAGGTTATTCTGGTAATTGTCCTGAATATACTTCAGCGCGGTCTGAACGATTACATTGTTGTTCGCTTCAGGCAGGCTTAGCTTTTCTACCGTCTCATCGGCTTGTGCCTGCATGAGCGTGACCTGCTTAGGGATATCGTCAAAAGCGGCCACCGGCTGTGAAACCTGCAGCCGGAACGCTCCGTTCAAGGACTGGTTCAGCTCCGTTTGCAGCTTGGCAAGCATGTCCCCGTCCTTGAACGACGCGGAAGCGAGAAACACGCCTAGCAACGAACGCTCCCCGAAGCTGACGCAAAATCCTTTGCCGCAGCTGCTCATCCACGCTGTCAGCGTTTCCTCCACCAGCAGATGCCTTCTGCGGGTATCCTCCTCAGGCAGCAGGCTGACCATAATCAGCCTGCTGCCTACGTATTCCCGTGCAATCGGAGTCATATCGTAGTGGCCGGTATCAAGTCCCGAGGCCCAGCGCTGGAATACGGCTTCCCGAATATAGTGGATATGGCGGTCAAGCTGCTCAAGCTCCACTTTGAGTGAGCGTTCGGCACGTATCGCTTCATCTGCCTCCTGCAGCAATTCAATGACCTTCTGCTTGCCGACCGGCTTCAGCAAATAATCTTTTGCTCCGTAGCGAAGTGCCTGTTGGGCGAAGGAAAAATCCGAATACGCGGAGATGACGATCCATCGAATGTCCTCGTAGTCTTTTTTCCCAACCCGCAGCAGCTCAAGCCCACCCATTCCCGGCATCATTACATCAAGGAAAACGATGTCGACCTCCGGCAGGCAAGGCAGCGCCGCTTCCCCGGAATCGGCCGTTTGCACGATGGCCGACGGAAAGGCAGCCTCAATCGTCCGCTTCACCCCATTGCGTATCGTCGGTTCGTCATCCACAATCAGAATCCTCATAACGCCGCCTCCCTGTCTGCACGCCGAATCCCTTGAAATGGCAAGGTGATAATCATCTGTGAGCCTTGGCCAACAGCAGATCGGACCGTAAGCCCGTAAGCTGTCCCGAATCGATAGGCCAGCCTGCGATGAACATTTGCGAGGCCTACGCCGGATCGCCCGCTCAAAGGTACTGAATTTTCAAACATCTCATTCATGACGGCAACCTTCTCTGGGGCAATGCCGATGCCGTTGTCCTCAATGGTGATGACGATATTCTGGTCAATGCGAGCGACCGCAATTCGGACAATCCCTCCGCTCCCCGCATGGCCAATGCCATGTATGACGGCATTCTCGACGATCGGCTGCAGGGTCATTTTCGGCAGGGTCAGATCGAGACCGTACTCTTCGCCTTCGAATTCGAATCTCAGCTTATTTCCGAAACGTGCCTGCGTAATGAGCGCATAGCGCCTGATCTGCTCCATTTCTTCCCCTAGCGTCGCTGAGGAGCCATTCGACCAATCGCTGCTGTAGCGAAAAATGCTCGATAACGCTAACACGACATTGCCTAAATACTCGTTGTCCTTCTCATCGAGCATCCAATACACCATATCGAGCGTATTGTAGAGAAAATGAGGATTTACCTGGGATTGAAGCGCATTCAATTGTGCGATTTTCTCGCTCTCGGACACCTGATTGTTTCGTTCAATCAGCTCGTTAATGCGCCGAACCATCTGATTGAAGCCCTCGGTCAGCAGCTCGGTTTCCTTGAACGATTTTAAAACCGGGGCTTCCTCGAACCTTCCTTGGCCAACCAGTCTCATATGCCGCATTAATTGCTTGAGCGGCGCCGTAAACGTAACCGAGACCAGCAAGGCGAATACGAGTGATACCACCAGCAAGCCGATCGTCAGACCGGTTAATAACCGTTGGATCGTATTGATCTCGACCGTCAAGTCGGATACCGGCGTTACGCTTACCGCATACCAGTTGTTCGTATTCAGCTTGGACACGACAATCTGCTCATCACCCGCGACAAAACGGCTGGACGTAGCGTTCTCGATCATGGGCAGCATGAAGCTTGGTTTCGACTGAAGCAAGGATACATCCAGATGGGCGATGACCTTATCCGACTCAGCAAGAAACGAGATCGAATGGTCTGTGACATTCATATTGCTCAAAATCGTCTGCAGCGCGTTCGGCTTAATCTCGATCAGCACCATGCCAATCGAATGGGATTTGTGCAAGTCCGTCAGCTTTCTTCCAAAGATGAATACGGGCCCCTTCTCGTTCTGATCGATAACCGAATGCTGCCTCATGCCAATCCATACGGTTTCTCCTGCCGATTGCTTAATCTGCTCATACCACGCCCGGCTGGCGAAGTCCGGGTCGATCACTTGCGTACTGCTTCCATAGCTGTACAAGCCATTGTCCAGATTAAACAGGTGGATGCCCAGAACATCGTCCCAAGAATAATAGATTGATCCCAGCGCGTTCGTAATGGTCCTCTCGTTGATTGCCCTAACCGCTGAGTTCGACTCTTTCTTGCCGAGCAGGCGCTGTATATCGGTGTTTGTAACGATCGATCGGCTTAAGCTGTCATAGCCCTTCAAGAGCAACTCGACATGCTCGCGTGCCTGGGACACGTTTTTGTAAGCCGCGTCGCCAAGCATGCTGTTGATTTGCTCGGTTGAGCGCTTCGAATACGATAATGAAAAGACGATAAGCAGGCAGAACGAACATGCAGAGAATAAAAGAAATAACCGTGTGCCGAATGAACGGAATTTGAACATTGTCATCATTATTGAACACCTTTTTCGTCGCAATATAATGAATAATGTCCGCATTATAACACGATATTTCAGCCTTTTATCGCTCCTGCAACCATTCCTTTCGTTATTTTTTCAGACAGTATGAAATAAATGGTTATAACTGGTATTGCACCCATTATTAAATAGGCTCCAATGGCTCCATGATTCGTTGAATACTGGCTGAAGAAGCTGTAAATCCCGAAAGGCAGCGTTTTTAAGCTTATTTTAGAAATGAAGGTCGAAGCCAGGATATACTCGTTCCATACGTCAATAAACGTCAGAATCGTCACCGTCATGAGCGGAGGAGCAATGATCGGCAGCATAATGTTAAAGAAAATGCGATAGACCGATGCCCCATCCATGCTCGCGGACTCTTCGATTTCACGGGGCACCGTCCGGAAGAAGCCGGATAGTATAAACACCGCGATCGGAATCGCAAAGGCGATATACGGCAGAATGAGCGAGAGATGCGTATTCAGAATGCCGATATTTTTGAAAATGACTACCAGCGGCAGCAGCGTCGATTGAATGGGAATCATGATGCCGATCAGGAAGAGCAGCATGACTGCCTTGCCCCATTTCCAATTGAAACGGGTAATGGCATACGATACCATCGCGCTTAATACCAGAGTGAACAGCAGCGTAATGCTCACCACGATCAGGCTGTTCGTTAAATACTGCAAATAATGTCCCGCGGTATAAGCCGAGGAGTAATTATCCCACTGCAGCGTGGCTGGCAGCGACAGGAATTGTCCCGACATAATCTCCTTATTCGTCTTGAATGAATAAAGCAGCAGCCACACCAGCGGATACACCTGTGATACAAATAGAACGGAAAACAATATCCATACCGCGATTTTTCTCATTCGGTCCACCTCATTGCCTGTTATTCCTTCCCTTGCTTCCCGTGCATGTGCAGCTACTGCATGCTATCCTCGGAGCTTTTGAACAATTTATTGAGCAGCACCGTTGCGAGCAAACATTCGATAACCAGGAAGATGGAGATCGCGCTCCCGTACCCGTATTCCAGCGCCGCAAATGTCTTGTTATACATATGGGTCGAGATCACCTCGGTCGCGTGTGCCGGACCGCCCGCGGTCATTACCATCACCATGTCGAATACCTTCAAGGAGCCGATTACGGCTAGAACCATCGAGATTTTGAAGACGGGAACGACGAGCGGGAACGTGATGTAGCGGTCTGCTTTCCAGCCGTCCGCCCCGTCGATTTTGGCTGCTTCGTATACCTCCTGCGAAATATTCTGTATCCCGGTGAATTGAATCAGAATATGGTAGCCCAGATACTGCCAGAGCGATACGAAGAACAATGCAAAAATCGATACCTCGGGATCGGCAAGCCACGTTCTCGTCCATGATTCCAAACCTACGAAATCAAGCGCATTGTTCAGCAGTCCGCCAAGAGAAGCCGGATTATAGATCGATTTCCAAAGCTGCCCGATTACGACCACCGAGAGAATGACCGGCAGAAAGTAACTCGACACGAGGAAATTGGGCTTGCGCACATAACGGGTCAGAAGCACGGCAATGAGCAAGGCGATGGGAATCTCAGCCATGGAGAAGAAAGCAAACATGATCGTTCTCCATACCGATGGCCAAAAGACAGGATCATGAGCCAGCATCGTTGAATAGTTGGATAGGCCAACGAACAGCTTCTCTCCGATGCCGTTCCATTGGAACAAGGAATAATAGGCGGCGACGGAAATCGGTACGAATACGAGCACCACATATAAGATGAGGCAAGGGAGAACGAAAACCGAAAGGGTCAGTTTTGAAATTTTGGCGGCGTGCATCGAATTATCCTCTCCCTTGCATGAGCTGGTTTCGTTTACTGGTTGTTGGTTTCAAATGCATTTTGATGCTCTCGAGCGGTATCTTCCGGTGGAATGGAGGATACGAACAGATTTTGAATGCTGTTGAGATGCGTCTGCGTCGTACTTGGATCCATCGTATTATCGAAAGCAATATCTCCGCCTTTTACCTTCTTGAAAATATCGAGTACGTCAATTGCCAGCTGCGAATACCCAGCCTGTGCAAAATCCCCCTGCACGACTTGCGCCACGCCAACCGCGTTTTTGAATTCAAACGATACCTTCGGATAATTCGTCATGAAATAATGAAGAAAATCCTTCGCTTCTTCCAAATGCGGGCTGTTCGCCGACAAAGCAAAGCCTGTGCCCGGCCCCAGCATGTATTCATCCAGATCGCCTTTACCGTCTACCGTAGGGAAAGGGAATACGCCAACCTTGCCTTTGATTTCCGCGTCATCCATGGCCCCGGTCGCCCAAGTGCCCATGAAATACATCGCCGCTTTGCCGGAAGTAAATAGGCTCTCCGCCGAATCGTAGTCGTAGGATGTCGCCCCTTCTTGGAAGCCCTTAGCTTCGATAAACTCACGGAACTTTGCCACGGATTGAACAAACGCAGGGTCCATGAAATCCTTCGTTTTCGCTTGAACATCGCTCAAGTAGCCCGGACCCGCCAGACGAAGGAGGATATTCATGAAGAAGTAGGAACCCGTCCATGTTTCTTTCTCGCCGACTACCATCGGGATAATTTGTTTGCCGTTAAACGTTTCTGCCGCCTGGATCAAATCGTCAAAGGTCGTTGGGATAGCTACACCCGCCTGCTCAAACAGTTCTTTGTTGTAATAAATGACGGCAATATTGTTGCCATCTGGCAGCGCGTACACATTATCATCGAACGTATAGTAATCTAAAATGCCGCTATGAAAGCTGGCGCCGAGACCGTCACGGTCCAGAATATCATTGAGAGGCGCCAGCTTGCCGCCCTCGACGAATGGCGCCATCTGCGCCGCTGCGTTCACAACCGTAATATCCGGCATATCATTGGATGCCGCTTGCGTTTTTAGTTTAATTTTTTGCTGGTCGATATTAAGGGAATCGACTTCGATCTTGATGTTCGGGTTAGCTGCCATGTAATCATCCGTAATTTGTCTCATCACCTTATGCTGCACATCGGTAGCATCGGGATAATGATTTTGAAAGGTCAGGGTAATCTGTTTCTTGGATTCCCCACCTTCCTTGACGGCCGTGGTTGGCTGCTCCGTGCCGCCATTGTTTCCGCTGCATGCGGTCAACACGAATAGCAGGCTGCACATCAGCAGTAAAGCAGACTTTCGTTTTGCATGATTCAAACCTTTCATCCCCCTTGTCGAACGTTGTCATTCCTATCTACAATTATGGCCCCGCCCGCCTCCACTGACTATGCGTAAACTATAGGGAGAATGTTCAATTATTATAGAAATGTAAAGAAAACACCCCTGTGAACATACCAAACAAAAAAAGGCCTTCCAATAATAGGAAGACCTTCTTGTTTGCTCAATCTTAATGATCTGCGATTGCTACCCAATGCCCCTTCTTTACTTCAACAAAAGTCGAGTGCTCCAGTCCGTAAGGGTCGGCTTTGGAGGCTTCGGTATGCGGCACTGCTTTTTTCAACGATTCAACCTTTGGATCGGGTACGGGAATCGCCGCGAGCAGCGATTTCGTATAGGCGTGAATCGGATTGGCGTACAGCTCCTCGCTTTCGGCAAGCTCGACGATTTTCCCCTTATACATCACCGCGACGCGATCGCTGATATGCTTGACCATCGATAAGTCATGAGCAATAAACAGATAGGTCAGCCCCAGCCGCTGCTGGAGCTCCTCGAGCAGCTTCACAATCTGTGCTTGTATGGAAACGTCCAATGCGGATAACGGCTCATCGCATACGATAAACTCCGGCTCAACGGCCAGCGTCCGTGCGATACCGATCCGCTGGCGCTGCCCGCCGGAAAATTCATGGGGATACCGCAGCGCATGCGAAGCATCAAGCCCCACCATCTCCAGCAGCTCCTCTACGCGTCTTTGACGCTCCTGCTTCGTTGTCGCTATCCCATGCACATCGAGCGCTTCGCCGATAATATCAACAATGCGCAACCTTGGATTGAGGGAGGCATATGGATCCTGGAAAATCATCCCCATATGCCGCCTCATCGTCTTCATTTCCGTGCGGTTCAATTGCTGCAGCGGAATGCCCCGATAGAGCACTTCGCCTCCTGTCGCCTCGTTTAATCGAAGAATCGTGCGGCCAGCCGTCGACTTGCCGCTACCGGATTCGCCAACCACGCCAAGCGTCTCGCCTGCCCGGATATCGAAGCTTATATCATTAACTGCCTTAACAATTTGTCCTTTGCCCATATCGAAATATTGCTTAAGCGCCCGCACCTGAAGCAGCGGCACATCATCCGCCTGCCTAGCGAGCGCCGGAGCAGGCTTTGCCTTTTTCTTCTCGTTCAGGCGAGGCAACGCGTTAAGCAGCTTGATTGTATATGGATGCTGCGGATTCGCAAAGATCTGCTCCGTCGTTCCCGTCTCGACGATCTCGCCGTCTTTCATAACGACAACACGGTCACACATGCCCGCGACTACGCCAAGGTCATGCGTAATGAGAATAATGGAGGTTCCCAGCTGCTTCTGTATATCCTTCATCTGATTAAGAATCTGCGCCTGTATGGTCACATCGAGCGACGTAGTCGGCTCGTCGGCGATGAGCAGCGAAGGCCGGCATGCGAGCGCTATGGCAATCATAACCCGCTGACGCATACCACCGGAGAACTCATGGGGATACTGTAAGTAGCGAGCTTCGCTATTTGGAATGCCTACAAGCTTCAGCATCTCAATCGCTTCGGCTTTCGCCTGCTGCTTGTTCAGCTTCCGGTGCTTAATCAAGCTCTCTTCAATTTGCTTGCCGATCCGCATCGTCGGATTAAGGGAGGACATCGGATCCTGGAAAATCATTCCGATATCCCGGCCTCTGATGCCTTCCATCTCCTTATCGGACTTAAAGGCCAGGTTCTGCCCTTGGAATAGCACCTCGCCATTCTTTACCATAGAAGGCGGCGATGGCAGCAGCCTCATAATCGTGCGGGCAGTAACGCTCTTCCCGCTCCCGGACTCACCAACGATGCCCAGCGTCTCGCCTTTATGAACTTCAAAGCTGACATGGCGAACGGCTTCTATTTCCTTGTCATGAGAAAAGAATGATACTGATAAGTCGTTAACTTGAAGTAATGTATGCATATCGTCACCTACGTTGTTATTATTTTCCAATAAAAGCCAAAAAGATTTCAAAAAGTAAGTAACTAATTTATATCTCAACCCTATTATATATTGTATAATGATTATAGTTTCAATCCAACCTTATGGTTATTGACTTTTTTCAATCCTTAAAATAAAATCTACTATATCGATCGGAATAATGCAATTAAAAAAAGCTTGAACGAAAAGGAGCGGACTAGCTTGATAGGGCACGCTACTGCAACGGGTAATGGCTTCGCTGATCGTTTGGCCGCCATATACCGCAAAATGTTATTACATCCATCCTATAGGCTGCTTCTCCTGCTTGCTGGAGCACCTGTTACCGTTATCGTTTACGTAGCGTACCAGCTGCTCAAATCCAAGAGCGGCTACAATGCCATCGTGGAAGAAACGAGAAACAAGCTGCTGAAATCGGGTTACCTGGACGAGCTGCTGCTGGAAGCCAAGGACCAGCTGCAGCGGAAGCATCGCTTCTTCGAACAGACGGTCAGCACGGAGCAGACCGCGCGCGAGGCCAAACAGATCGCTGCACTGAAATTCGAAGAAACACTGCAAGCGCAGTTAAAGGAACGTTTGTCCAGTCAGAGCGGCTTGAAGATTACGTTCGGCGACACTTACCATTCATTAGCGATGAACCCCTTCTTTATGGTTCTTTCGGTTATCATCGGATTGCCCATGTATGTGCTAATGGCCATCTATGCCAATCCTTATGTGAAATATATCGTAGAACGGCTGTTCATGGCCATTTTCGTTATTTTCGGAGTCGCCATCCTAGTCTTCACGATTCTTTACATCTCGCCGATGAATCCGGCAGCGAATCTGCTGGGCGAAACCGCTACTGCCGAACAAATTGCAACGTTCAACCATCTTTACGGATTGGACCAGCCTTATCTGGTTCAGCTATGGAATACGATTAAAGGCATATTAACCTTTGATCTTGGCAAATCATTTGCCGGCAACGAGAACGTAACAACGGCAATCGCGAATAAATTTCCGGTTACGCTAACCTTAACGTTTATCTCCACGTTGATCGCCGTTCTAATCGCCCTGCCGATCGGGATCCTGTCCGCTACAAGGCCGAATTCCTTTCTCGATTATACCTTTATGTTCATTGCCTTGCTTGGACTATCCATTCCCAACTTCTGGCAAGGACTTATCTTCATCCTTAATTTCTCTATTAAACTGCCCTGGTTGCCCGCCACTTATAATCCCGACAATTGGCTGTCCGCGATTATGCCAATCGTCGTGCTAGGTACGGGACTAACGGCTGCGGTAGCCAGAATGACGCGCTCCTCGACGCTGGAGGTCATTCACGAGGATTATATTACGACCGCCAAGGCAAAAGGACTTGCACGCAGGCATGTACTGTGGAAGCATGCCGTCGGCAACGCGCTTATCCCGATCATTACGGTTATCGGCCTCCAGTTCGGCGGCATGCTCGGCGGAGCAGCCGTCACGGAGAAAGTATTCAATATTAGCGGTATCGGCAGCTATATCGTAGACAAGCAGTTCATTCCCGATATCCCGAGCATTATGGGCGGGGTTGTCTATACGGCCATTACCATTTCCATCGTGAATGTGATTGTCGATTTGCTGTATGCGTTTTTTGATCCGAGAATTCGTTCCAAAATGAAACAATACTAAAGCAGGTGCTACTTTTGACGAATCCGTCCATCACCAAGCAAGAAGTCCAGTTCCGGCTGAAGTCCAGCCAGGAATATGGGCAAGCAAGCTTCTCAGGCATCGTATCCTTGGCTCTGGCGATTGTCCTGCTGCTGAACAGCTATATGCCCAGCACGGGAGCTTTCAAGCCTGCCGTCCTTATAGCCGGTCTCGCCTATATCGTGTTTACGCTGCTTCAGTTCGGCGTATGGGCGATCATTCGCAGGGATCTCATTCGAAATGGCGCCATAAAGCGTTCGACGAGGTCGCTCGGATATGTGCTGCTGCTCAGCTTGCTGAGTGCCAACATATTTATCGCCACCTCTGCTTTCCAGCTTGTGAAGGCGAAGAAAAGCGCTGCCTATACGCTGGCCGCATATGCATGGCTTACAACGGTTCTCGTTTTCGCCGTTTCCGCGCTCAATCTATTCAAGCCTTATGTGGCAAACGGATTTCTGACAGGCATGTTTCTGTTGATTGTTGCAGCCGTTCTGCAGCTTGCCGCTCTGCTTCTTATCGCTAAGCATGCCGACAAGGCCATATTGCCTCGCTGGATGTGGGCGGTTGCCGCCGTGCTTCTTTTGACCTCGGCCAGCGGCAATTTATTCGCCTTGTTTCTGGGGCTGCTGCTTATCTCCAAGCTTCGCGACAAGGGCCATACGTCCGGCTCCAAGCTGGGCGAAGTCGTAGAGCGCCTTTCGCGGAGCTCCACTTCGATGCTCGGGCTGCTCTTTATCCTGTTTTTGCTTACGTTGTCCATTACCAGCTATCTGACCTTCGATTACGGCATGGCCATTGCTAACAATTACAGCTTAATTCTGCAATCGCCGAATCTAGCCTATCCGCTTGGGACAGACAATTTCGGCAGGGATTTATTTTCAAGGATCGTATTCGGCGCCCGGATCTCATTGGTCGTTGGCCTTATGTCCACGCTCATCCCGGTCGTGATCGGCGGCGTGCTTGGCGCCATCTCCGGTTATTACGGACGCCATACGGACAACGTAATCATGAGAGCGCTGGATATCCTGTATGCCATTCCCGGTATATTGCTCGCCATCGCCATCATTGCGGCTTTCGGCGCAAGCACTGTCAATCTCATATTAGCGCTGAGCATCGGAGCCATTCCGACCTATGCGCGAACGATGAGAGCGAACGTGATGCTCGTATCCACGCTTGAGTATGTGCAAGCTGCACGCGCATTCGGCGCAAGCGACGGCGCCATTCTGTTCAAGCACATCGTGCCGAACTCCATCGCGCCCATGATCGTAAAGTCCACGCTTACGATAGGCACGGCTGTCATCTCCACCAGCAGCTTGAGCTATCTAGGACTCGGCGTAGAGCCGCATATTCCGGAATGGGGCAACATCCTCAAGCTTGGCAGCGCGTACCTGGAGACACATGCTTATACGGCCATTTATCCGGGGCTTGCCATTATTGCGCTCGTACTCTCGTTCAACTTCCTTGGCGACGGCCTGCGCGATGCGCTCGACCCAAAGCTGGACTAACGGGCAGCTTTTTAAACACGTAACTCATTCATATTCCATCGACTGCTACGTTACGAAACCATGAACGGACGATGAATGAATGTGAGTTAAACATAGAAATAGAATATATATCTGGAGGGAATACCATGAAGAACAAAACCAAGATTGGCGCTTTGCTGCTGCTTAGTGCTTCCATCATGCTCAGCGGTTGCAGCGTAACCACCAAGAACGACGCCGCGGAATCACCAAAGCCGTCCGAAGGCACAGAGCCAGTCGTGGACAGCAGCCCGGCCGATATCGAACTGCTCGGCATGAGCAGCAATGAGGCTGACATTAACATTATCCGCGATCAGCTGACTAAGAACGGATTCAACGTGAAGCTGAATGTACAAGCCGATTACGGCAGCTTCAAGTCCCAGCAGGACGCAGGCAACTTCGATATCGCATTGTCCAGCTGGACAACGGTAACGGGAAACCCGGATTACGCGGTTCGCTCGCTTTTCAAAACAGGCGGGGATTACAGCATTCTAGCGGATGCGGATATTGATGCCCTGATCGATGCTGCAGGCGCTCAAACACCGGCAGAGTATACGGAAACCTACAAGCAATTCGAGCAGCAGCTCGTATTCGACAAGGCTTATATCGCTCCATTGTACAATTCCTTGAAGGCGCAAGCGTTCAACCAAGAAGTACTGAACAAAGATTCCGTTCGCATCTCGAAATCCCGTTCGCTACCTTGGGAAGCTCTGGATTTCAAAGACACGGCTAAGCGTGCCAAGGACGCCTTGGTGCTGCAATCGACGATGCCAACCTTGACTTCGCTTGACCCAATCAAAGGCAACGACGGCTCCATCAATATTATTAATACGAATATGTACGTTCGCTTGGTGAACCTGACGGATGACGATAAAATCACTTCCAACGGCTCCCTGTCTTACAACCATGCCATTGCGGAAGGAAATTCTGATTACTATTTCATCCTAAGAGACAATATTAATTTCGCTCAAATTAAAAACAAGCTTGCCGTTGATACCGGCGAACGCGTTGGCGCAGACGATGTTATCTTCTCCCTTGACCGGGCGAAAGACAAAAACTCCGTACCTGACCACCGTACGTTCACGCTTCATGAGCATATCTCAAAAATCGAGCTCGTTACCGACGCAGCTTCGCTTGATAGCGTAAAAGTAACAGGCGGCGGCGATAGCGTGAAAGCAGCGCTAGAGAAAGGCCTTAGCGCACCGATTTCTGCACTTGTATCAGACAAAACGCAAGCAAGCAGCAAAGATGGCAAATACCAGGTCGTGAAGCTAACAACTACCGAGCCTTTCCCGCAAGTATTGAACTATTTGGCTCACCAATCCGCAGGCATCGTGTCCAAGAAGCAAGTGGAGAGCATCAATACGTATGACGTAGCCAAATTCGACGTGAACAAAGACATCCCTTACGGCGACCAGAACACGGTAACGGAAGGCAGTGCATACAACAACACACTTTATACGAGCGGCCCTTACATCCTTTCCAGCAAAAACGATTACGAAGCCATTTTCTACAAAAACCCTGCTTACTTTAAGGGCACGGACAATGAGCCAAAAATCAACAATATCAAAATCCGTTTCATCAAAGACGCGGACAGCAGCTTATCCGCGCTGCGCAGCGGCGAGATCCACCTTTACTACGGCGTTTCCGAAACGAAATACGATGTAGTTAAAAGCGACAGCAAGCTGACGCTTCAAACGATTCCGAGCAACGCGGTTTCTTATCTGCTTTTCAACACAAAAAACCGTCCGGTAGCAACTAGCGCTGATTTGAGAAAAGCCGTGCTTTACTCCATCAATCAAGACGAGATTCTTGCATACTACGGCGGCAATAAATTCAAAGCGGTATCCACGCTGAGCCCGCTTGTTGACACAGGACTAGAGCTGAAGGCCGATTCGGCGAAAGTGAAGGAATTCCTGGCTGCATACAACGCAAGCAAATAAACCTTCATAACGAAGCAGAAACGCCTGACTGCGTCTTTTCTATAGACGCCATCGTTTCGGCGAAACGTATCCTTATATTTGGAAAAAGACTGCCTCAGCTCATCCACGGTGACGGGGCAGTCTTTTTCTCATATGGCTGATCTTATGCAAAAAACGAAAAGGAGCAACTGCATATGTCCAATATCAATAAACCTGAAGCAAGCCTCTCCCAGTGGGATGCCCTAATGCTGGAATCGCTCAAAGCGCATGGCTGGACGAATGAAGAATTGATTAACAAAGTGCGTACCGGAGATCTTCCTGTGGATGATAGCAAATTCCAATTTGATTATAAGGGATTAACCGCGTTTGCCTCCGAAAATGCGAGCAGCTTTGAGCAGGCCGTGAATCAAGGCTACCAGATCAAATACAATACGATTCGCGGCATCCATAGCTGGATTCTCGTTGCGCTTCGGCATGAGGCAGAGCTGCTGCTGGAGCCTGGCCATGAAGCGGTAGTTGCAGCCTTGTCAGAGGGAGAAGCTCAGCATCTGACCTCCGTCCTTTCTTTTGGGTGGCATCTGGTTCTGCTACGCGATGCGCAGGCCTCGGGCGGCAAGGCTTCATACCGGATTGAGCCTATCCAGCGTTGATTCCAGACCAAATAGGATCTTTCGACCAGCATGCCCTGCTCATAGAAAGATCCTATTCTTAAGCGCGAATTAAACCGCCTTCATTCGGTTATTCCTTGGCAAAACCCTTTTTCGCATCTGCACGGCCGGCGAATTATAATGTTGAAGCCGCTTCACCCACGAAGGAAGCTACCTGCTCATAATCGAACGTCTGCCCCTGACGCAGCTTGAGCGTTTTCCTCTCTGGTGGGCCATTGAACAATTCCTCTGGAAGCGACAGTCCGCTCGCATTAAAAATAGTGAAGCTTACCGCGTCCTTGGACGTCGAAATTACGGCTGCATATTTTCCATTGTGCAAAAAATGAGGCTTCTTGTATTGCATACGCTCTTGAATACCCGGAACAGCGGCATGCACGGCCTTGCGCAGCTTACTGCAAAGCTCCCCCTGCCAAGGCTCTTTTACCGTTTCTATAAAATCCGATACTTCCTGATTCATCTCTCATTCTCCTTTTCGCCGATCATATTTGTGATGCTTATCCTTGGCGGCTGGTTGCATAAAAACAAACCAATGGGCGCCTAATTACTGACTACCATCTTTTTTTGAGCATACCGAGCTGGTCCCGCAGATCAGCCTCTAAGGCTAACCCTTTCGAGCTGGTCAGCAGGCTTGCTTCCTCACAAAGCAGCCGAAGCTCGATCTCTCCCTCGCCGCAGCCGCTGGGATTCGGCATGCGCAGCGCCCAGCGAATCGCTTCCTCTTCCGACTCCACGTCAATTAGCGTGAACCCGGCAATAAGCTCGCGCGGCTCCTCGAATGGTCCCGCCAACACTTGCGGCTGCTCCCCGTGCTCCGCATAGGATATGCGAAGCCCGCTCGCGCTCGGCTGCAGGCTTTCTGCTGTGAGAAGCTTGCCCGAACTTGCCAAAGCTTCATTGAACGCTGACATGTTCGCAATAAGCTCCTCACCGGGCTTCACGCCCGCCTCGGAATATTTAGTCGCCTTCACTATCAACATATATCGCATTTGAATTGCCCTCCCGTCTTGGAATGCAGGCCTCATGCAAACCTGCCTCTATATAAGCAACGAACGGGCAACGCGATATTCGACAGACTTCATTACTTTTCACAAAATATTTTCCCGCAAGAAGAGCCGGCTTCGCCTTCCTCTGCAGCAAAAGCAGTCGTTTCACAGAGATATAATTGCATTTATATGTGAAAACATATACATTCTTATATATCAAGCGTAAACGGCTATCGCCGCTCTCTGTGGCAAAAGCATTCGTTTCGCGGATATATATATAAGCTCATTTATTTGCGAAAACATATAAACGCTTCTATACCAAAAAAAAGCCTCCGTGGCCGCCGTAGATCCGGGGCAGGAGACTCGCTTCATATTCACTCGCATTCTGCCGCCCGTCTGAGGAGCAGCTCGCGCTCACGCGCATTTCGTGTCATGGAAGCGGCTCGCTCAAACTCGCCGCGGGCCTCATCCATTCGGTTCAATTTAGCCAGAAGATCAGCGCGCACGCTCGGCAGCAGATGATAATCCTTCATCGCGGGCATAGCCGTCAGCTCATCAACCAGCTGCAGCCCAAATGCCGGGCCAAAGGCCATCGCAATCGCCACTGCCCTGTTCAATTCAACGATAGGCGACGGCATGACGCGCAACAAAGCCTCATATAAAGCCGAAATTCGCACCCAGTCCGTATCCGCGGCGTTACGGGCCTTTGCATGGCATGCGGTAATGGCAGCTTGAAGCGCATAGGGCCCCATTGTTCGTCCCAGCTTCTGCGCACGGTCAAGCGCGGCCAAGCCGCGCCTGATGAGAAGCTGGTCCCAGTGCGCACGATTCTGATCCATCAATAGGACCGGTTCGCCCTCACCATTTACGCGCGTTCTGAACCGTGAGGATTGCATTTCCATTAGGGCAACCAGGCCGTGCACTTCTGGCTCCGCAGGCGCAATCTCCGCAAGCACGCGTCCTAGCCTTAGCGCCTCCTGGCAAAGCAATGGCCGCAGCCAGCTGCCGCCTGAGGTCGCGGCATAACCTTCATTAAACATGAGATAAATGACCTCGAGCACCGTTGACAGCCTATCCTTCAGCTCTTCGCCTGCGGGAACCTCGAAATCAACCCGCATGGCGCTGAGCGTGCGCTTCGCACGAACGATACGCTGCGCGATGGTCGATTCCGCAACGAGAAAAGCATGCGCGATTTCATCCGTCGTAAGACCGCACAACAATCGGAGCGTGAGCGCTATACGAGCCTCCGGCGATAAAGCCGGATGGCATGTCGCGAAGATGAGCCGCAGCAGATCATCTCCAACCTCGCCATCCAGCGACATGTCCACCTCCTGCTCCGTATACAGCTCGCTGCCGCGCCCTACCTCTTCATATTTCTGTTCGCGCAGCCTGCTCCTGCGGATCAAGTCAATCGCGCGCCGCTTCGCCGTCGTCATCAGCCATGCGCCCGGATTATCGGGTATTCCAGCTTCCGGCCATTTCTCCAACGCGATAACGAGCGCATCCTGAGCCAGATCCTCCGCGAGTCCCACGTCGCGCACGATGCGTGCCAGCCCAGCGATCAGCTTAGCCGACTCCATTCGCCAGATCGCATCAATCGTACGCTGGACGGCTTCCTTCGTCATTGCTTCTTAGGTCCTTCCATCTTCTCGCGAAGCGCGGCTTCCATCGCCAGCGTTTCCGGATTTTGCGTCAAATCCTCCGCCCCCATGATCTGCCGCAGCTCAATCTCCCCTTGACCGTTGCCGTGCGGATCCGGCATCCTCATCGCCCATTCAATCGCTTCTTCCCGCGATTTGACCTCGATAAGCGTATAACCCGCGATAATCTCTTTCGCCTCCGTAAACGGACCGTCGATCACTTTCGGCTTCTCTCCCGGATTCGGGTAAGAGATGCGAATCCCGTTAGAGCTTGCTTGCAGCCCATCTGCTGCGAGCAGCACGCCTGCCTTGGCCAATTCCTCATTGTAGCGCAGCATCGCTTCCAGCAGCTCCTGACTTGGCATTACCCCTGCCTCGGAATCCGTCGTACCTTTAACAATCATCATGAATCTCATCGTTATTCCCTCCTGAATGTATGATGGATACGCGGTGATTGGTCCTCATTCCAACGGCCAATCCCGCTCCTATATAACCGACGAATAAGGGCAGATAGAATCGACAGCCCACACTGCAAATATTTCGATGACAATCATTTTCCTTCTCCTGCTTCCAAAATAGGTATTCGTCATGCCCTATCCATACTCCTCTATAGCGGTGCGTTCATCAATGAAAGGACAGCCCGCTTCCCTGTTACATGAGACATATAAAAAAGAGCCGAGCGACTTCATCCGCTCGGCTCTTCTTTTTCAATCCCTTACGCGTAAGCTTCCTTATTTATGTGCCTTGGCAACCTGTTCAATCAATGCGTCAACCGCTTCGTCGACCAAGAAAGGGCCATAATTCCATTTGTCCCGCGTCACGTTAATGATTCTGTTTTCTTTGATCGCCGGTATCGCTTGGTAGACCGGCTCTTTGAATAGCTCCATCATTTGGGCCATCTCTTCATCCGTCATTTGGGTGAAGAAATAATCGGCAGGCTTATTCACGAACTCTTCCAAGGAAATGACACTTCCTCCGTCGGCATACTTTTCGAACTGCTCCGGCAGCTTGAACCCGTAATCATCATAGATCAGCTTGCCAAGCGTACCGCCTTTGCCTCCTAATAGGATTTCTCCCTCGTAGAGGATGAACGTAATGGCGGTCGTACCCTCCGCAATATTGATGTCGATTTGATCGCGAATCCGCTGCAGCTTCTCCTCGAACTTGCTAATCCACGCCTCAGCTTCGTCCTTGCGGTTCATAATGTCACCCATCGTACGAAGCGTATTAATGACATCCGGATCGCCGCCCCATGCTACGGCAATCGTCGGCGCGATTTTCTCGTATGATGCGAATGCTTCTGCTTTGTGATAATCGGGAAGTATAATCAAGTCGGGCTCCAGCGCAGAAATAGCCTCTGCGTTGCCTAACCCCTCGCCGATGCTCTCTACTTCAGCCATATCCTCCGGATATTGGTCCAATGTGCCTTGGTCGGCACCTACCGGCTTTAAGCCAAGCGGAAGCAAATAACCGCCATATGTAACAACGACAACTTTGCCAGGATTCGCTGGAATTTCTACCTCACGGTCCAAAGCATCCTTATACATTCTTTTCTCTGCCGGCAATGCGTTCGCCGATTCATTCTTTTGCTCGTTATTTGCCTGAGCAGTCGGCTGCACTTCAGCCCCCGTGCCGCCGCATGCGGCTAACAGCAAAGAAAGGCTGAATAATAAGCTCACTGCAAAAGAAGGCTTAAACCTAACGTTCATTTCATTCACTCTCCAAGCATTTTGTTGATAATGATTATCACTATTAACAATATAGCTTTCCTCCGCTTGGGACGCAATGAACGATTCGGGCATAATATTCGTACGAATTGAACCTTTTAATCCGAGACGGTGCATTTTGAATTGCGTCGGCGTAGCGCCAGTCTGCTTTTTGAAAAGCCGGTTGAAATAATAGATATCGGTATAGCCTACACTCTCCGCTATCGTGCGGATAGGGATATCCGTTTCCATGATTAATGATTTGGCTTTATTCATGCGGACCCGAACGAGATATTCCATCGGACTGCTTCCATATTTGCGCTTGAACACCCTTGCAAGATAATGCGTGCTGTAATGAAACACATTAGCAATCGTCTCCATGGGAATGGATTCCCGGTAATGCTCATGAATAAATAGTGAGATCTGCGCGGCCAAATCAGGCTCCGCAAGCTCAGCGCCATCCAGCTGCAGCTGCCGGAACTGCTCATACACGAATTGATAGAATAAGCCTGCCGCTTGCAGCCGTTCCAGCTCCTCCCCCTTGGTCCAATGCATAAACATACGCTCGAGCAAGGAAAGCAGCAGAATAGGATCGCTCGCACGGAAAGTGTAGGACCTCTTGAAACGCGCAAGCTTCTCCATCCGCTTAGATGCGTTGTCACCTGTTAACGCCATTATCGGCTTATATAAAATCAGGTAATAATCAATGGAACGATTCAAACCTTTCTTATGGAGAATGGAGTCTTTTCCACCATGAAGCACATGATAGCCCATTGAAGAAACATCGATGCCATCCAGCTTCAGCCATGCCTCTCCCTGATTGGCAAATAGGAAAGCGTTGGAGGGAAGCCGATAAGCGCGCCTCTCCTCCCATGGCTTTAAGACGATATGGCGAATGTCTACTATTTTAACCGGCGTCTGGCTCCATAATTGGATCGTTTCTGACCATTCCATAGTTACACCTCACAGCAAATATATCTCATTATAAATCATGACGGATAGAAGCGGCTATTTCCTCTTTCGGTTAAGCCCCTTAGCCCAACTCAAGCCATAAAAAAACCTTTACTCCTGCCTGGAAAATTGCGATGAAAGGTATAGTAGGCTAGAATGTTCTTTAGTTAGCCACAAGGCGGTGAGCTTGTTTGATGAAGACCGATAAGAGCATGAAAATAACCGAATTCGGCTCACTCGAAGACATGAGTTTCAAGCTTCGCGAAATAGAGCCCATCAGCATCCATGCAAACGACTGGAAACTTAAGCTTCAATTTATAGAGTCGCATCTGCTTCTGGTGGCTGCAAGCGGCCAAGGCCAATTGACCATAGACGGAAGATTCATTGAACTGCGGCAAGGCAGCGTATATCTATGCGTACCGGGCCAGCTCGTCGAAGCGGCAGTAGACTCTTTGGACGGGCGAGGGTTTTACCATATCCGATTCGATGTTTTTGCGGATAATAGACAGCCGCTCCCTAGCAGCAGCGTTGACGATCCGCTCAGCCGCTTCCCGGTAAAAGGGGAGGTTGTTATGTCGTCTCCCGTTACGGTGGGCACTTTATGCGAAACCATCTGGCAGCATATGAAGGACGAGAGCCCGCTCAGCCGGTTTCGCGGACAAATCCAATTCCAAGAGATGCTGCATACGATACTGCAAGACGCGGTTCTCGAGCATGAAAGCGACTCGGAAGCGGTGCTTGAATACGTAAAAAGCTATATGAAGCAGCATTACCAGCAAGAACTGACCATCGAGCATTTGGCCAAGGTAGCCGGCA
Organism: Paenibacillus sp. J22R232; assembly: GCF_056269165.1. Taxonomy (NCBI): domain Bacteria; kingdom Bacillati; phylum Bacillota; class Bacilli; order Caryophanales; family Paenibacillaceae; genus Paenibacillus; species Paenibacillus sp. J22R232. The sequence goes on from NZ_JBWDNK010000009.1 coordinate 135,674, forward strand.
TTAGCCCCCGCCATTTCATGCGCCAATTCAAAAAAAGATATGGCTGCAGCGCAATCGATTATTTGGCGATCTACCGGATTGAGCAGGCGCAGCAATTAATGAGAAGAGGCGGTCCATATCGCATACGGGACATTGCACGTCATGTGGGCTACCCTGACGATATTTATTTTCGGCGCAAATTCAAACAGGTATCCGGCATACCGCCAGCTGCATTCATAAAAAACAATAGGCAAAAAATCGTTGCATACGACGCCTTGAACATCGGGCAGCTTCTCGCTCTGCAAGTGACGCCTTATGCAGCGCCAGCCGAACATCCCTGGACCGATTATTATCAAAGAAAATATGAGACAAACTCCGTGCTTGGCTTAAGCCCCCTGAATGCCGAAAAGCTGGAACAACTAAGGCTTGCGGCACCCGATTTCATTATCGGTACCGACCTTCTGGTTCCGAGCGAGGTACAATACAAGCTAAATGAAATTGCGCCCGCCTTCTTTGTTCCATCGGTACGGAACGATTGGCGCACGCTTCTCCGTCTAACCGCACAGTTCTTGGATAGAGCAACCATCGCCGAAACCTGGTTGGATCGATATGAGAAAAAAGCGTCGTTTGTCAGCGATCAGATGAAAGATGTTTTCAAAGACGACAGCCTCCTCATTCTGAGAATCGCCGGGGGCAGCTTCACGCTGCTAGGCAGCAAAAGCATTGCAACTGTGTTTTACGATGATTTGCATATCCGGCGCGCGCAGCGTACATATGAAGAAATAACCGATTTGGAGGTTACGCCCGAACAGCTTACAGCCATCGACCCGGATCGCATGCTGGTCATCGCAAGCGATGACCCCCATTCGCAGTCAAGCTGGCACTCGCTTATGCTCTCTGAACAATGGCGTTCCCTGAAGGCCTATCAGCAGGGCAGGATTGACTTTCTTCCTGCTTACCCATGGATTGAATATAACGCTTTTACTCATGATCTTATATTGGATGAGGCACTGAAGCTATGGCATGATCGTACATGAAATTTTGTCGCTATCGTCAATAGGATGAATGGACAATTTCAACTATACTCCTGTTATGTGATAATGATTATCAATTTTAATTGGCGATAGTCATTAATAAATTAGATTTTCAGGAGGGGCACCACGCAATGAAAAGAAATGCACGTGTATTGGCAGGGTTGATGATGATCCTGGTCGTGCTGATTAGCACAGCCTGTGCGGCAGCGAAAACAGAAAACAACACTACGGGCGCAACGAATGAACCTACCAGCCAGCCGAGCGCGGAAGCGCCTGCTGCAGAGCGGGTTATCAATAGCCTTAAAGGAGATATTACGATCCCAACCGATCCCCAGCGGGTCATTGGACTTTCCGTCGTCTATCCTGAATTTTTGTATGCGCTTGGCGTCACGCCGGTTGCCGTACAAAACTACCATGAGGAGTACCCTTCCTATTTGGAAGAAGGATTTAAGGATACGGTGAAAATGGGCATCGCCCAAACGCCTAATTTTGAGGCCATTCTTGCCGCTACGCCTGATTTGATCATTGCTCCAACATGGTGGTCCGATAAGGATTATGATCAGCTATCCAAAATCGCTCCGACCATCCTTCTGCCGGAGCGCGATAATTGGAAGGATGAGCTGCGTGATATTGCCGGCGTGCTTGGAAAGGAATCACTGGCAGAGACGGTCATAACCGATTTGCAGGCGAAAGAAACAGCGGCTAAGCAGAAGCTGGATACCCTAGTCGGGGACGAGACGGTTATGTACATGATGGTCATGGAGAAGGAAATCATCATTTACGGAGAATCAATTGATCGGGGCAGCTTTATTCATGAGCGGCTTGGCCTAAACCCCGTTAAAGAATTCCCGCAAACCGAGCGCTCCATCTCCATATCTTTGGAAAAAATACCTGAATACAATCCAGACCATATCATCCTGCAGCTTAATAACGAGTTCAATGAAGCTATCCAGAACCGCTATAAAGAACTGCTGGAAAGCTCGCTTTGGAAAAATATGACCGCGGTTAAAAACAACCACGTTTATACGATGGCCGGCAAGGAATGGTTCAATCTGGGGATGTCCCCGCTCGCAGACAGCTATGCGATTGACGAAGTCCTTAACGTATTTGAGAATAAGCAATAATACCGAACACTAATAGCAGGCACGGTTAAATCAAGGCGATTGAAAGAGCTGCTTTTTCTAGCTCCTTCAAGGTCTGGTTGCGCCGTGCCTGCTTCCGTATGATGGCAATCTTCCCTTTCGCTTCATTCAGTCTCCCCCGCTTCTGCAATAGCCGATCCCACCTTATACTTTCTATTCGCCTCCAGCTGCTGAAGCATGACTATTTATGAGAATAAATATCATTTATAATTAGGGAATCCATTGTACATCAATGAGTACGTAGATAGAAGGCAGGTTGCATAAGGATGAACATCAACGATCATATTGTCCTGTGGAGTCATTCACATTGCAGAATTGCAGATATTCGCCGAGTAGTTCTGAAAGCGGGTGAATCCTTATGCGCCTATACCATCCCAGCTAGTATATTTATGATGTCTGTACGCGGAACGGCGGAGTTGAGCCTGGACGGCGCCGCACATACCGTACTGCGTATTAATATCTTTCATGCCGGCAAAGGGTCGCTGCTGGATATACAGGCCGGCGCCAGCGGATTTGAGTATTATGTCATTTATTATAAGGCAAGCCTCGCCATGCCTGTCCGTCATGAATGGGTTCGGCTTGCGGAGAAGCTGCGTCCTTTTGATGCCCAATATAGCTTTGTTCCCTTAGCGCCAATAGCACTACAGCGCTACCTGTCTGATATGCACAAGGAGTGGCAAAAGGCAGATACGCTCACGCTGCTTCGCGTACAGGCTTTGTTCCAGCAGTTTATCCATGAGCTGTTGAACCAGATGCACACGCAGGGCATTCGGCCCGAGAAGCGCGACCTGGCCGCGCAAATCATCTCGATTATTCATGAACGCTACGCGGAAGCTCTCACTCTGGAGATGCTATCCGATAGCTTAAACTACAGCGTTCCCCATCTCTCCTCCTACTTCAAAAGCCGCACCGGCCTCTCCCCCATTGATTATCTGATTAAAGTGCGCGTAGATAAGGCAGCTGCCCTGCTACTCGATACGGATGCTTCCCTAAAGGAAATCGCTGCCGGAGTAGGCTATCAAGACCCTTATTATTTGGGGAGGCTCTTCAAGAAGCATAAAGGCATCTCGCCGTCAAAGTTCAAGGCAGAACGTGCAGCAAAACGAAAAGCAGAAGATTGTCCCTCACCTAGCATGAGATCCTCCATTGTCTCTCCATACTCGCTCGACTATACTTTTATGAGTGATAATGATTATCACCTAAAAGATGGGGGAGAGTTAAACATGTTTACGGAGTCCAAAACGCCAATCGCAGCGATGCTGCTGTTGAGCTTTATGCTCGTACTCAGCGCTTGCGGAGGAAATAACGCGCCGGAGGCAAGCAGTACGCAGCCAACCGAGACAACCGCAGCCAACGAACAACCGCAAACCAAGCTTATTACGACGGTTACCGGAGAAATTGAGGTTCCTACGCATCCTAAGCGAATTGTTGCAGGAGAATACTTGGGCAGCTTGATTGCGCTCGGCGTTACTCCTGTCGCTACGTCCAATCATCATATTCAAAACCCGTATTTCGGAGAATCCTTGAAGGATGTAGCGGATATCGGTGAAGGAAACGGCAACGTTGAAATGATCTTGGATATGCAGCCTGACCTTATTATCATGGACGATACCTATCCCGAAATGAATGAGCAATTGCACAAAATCGCGCCGACCGTTATCGTCCCTTATGCATCCCTCAAAACGGTCCATGACGAAATCGCTTATTTCGGTGAACTGCTGGGCAAGGAGCAGGAAGCCGAGCAATGGCTTGCCGATTACGACCGCCGCACGGCTGAAGCCAAAGAAAAAGTATTGAAGGTCATACCTGCTGACAGCACATTCTCCGTACTTGAATTAATGGATAAGAACGTATCCGCGGTAGGCGCCAATTATGGAAAAGGCGGTCAACCGATCTATGGTGCCTTTGGATTCAAGTCTCCCGCTGTTGTCGGTCCAGAGCTGACCGATCCAGGCTGGGCTTCCTTATCTAGCGAAACGCTGCCCAAATATGCAGGGGATTATATTGTTTTAACTTCCGATTCGCATACGTTGGAGGACCTAAAAGCCGATCCCATATGGAACTCGCTCGACGCAGTCAAGAACGACAGGGTGTTTCTATGGGAATCCAAACGTTCATGGTATTGGGACCCCATTGCTATCCTGAGCCAAACAGAAGAATTGGCGGATTGGCTCGTTAGCATCAAGTAGGCATGTGTGGGCAAGGAAGCAATGAGCAGTCATGCTGGGAGAAGGCAAAGCCAGCCAGCTCAGACTCAGCAAAACAGCGCAGCGGATTTTGATAAAAAGAGTATTACATTTTTTCCAATAGAAACAGCGGCAGCGATGGACGAAAAATGCGTCCTCGCTTGCCGCTGTTTTATTGTATTTGATGTAGGGTACTTCTCTACTTGCAACGGCAAGCAGTCATCCTCCAGCGGGATTTGCACCTTACCTCTTGGGCTCAAGCTCTGAGTGGTCTACGCCGTATAGCGCATCCATATGCTTCATGTGAGCAGTTCCCCAATCGTTTAATGCCTTTAATACAGTGCTTAACCCTTTGCCGTATTCCGAGATTGAGTATTCTACTTTAGGCGGAATTTGGTTGTACACCTCACGGTGAACGATATTGTTATGCTCAAGCTCTCTTAATTGTTGGGTAAGCATCTTTTTATTTATATCCGGTATCGCTTTTTGAAGCTCGCCGAATCTCATTATGCCGTTTGAAATAAGCTGAAGCAGAATGGCCGGCTTCCATTTTCCCACTAAAATATCCAGCGCGGATTCAAACTTGCAATATTCTTTCATTGCGCTCCTCCAATTCCCCTTGCTCGTTAAGGTAACTTTTTAGTGACTACGTTAAGATAAAGTGCCTACTTGCTGGGATTGATCATTAGGGTCTACTATACCATTAGTAGATTTCAAATACATAGGCAGGAGGCTGGAAACAAATATGAATATCGCGGTATGGATTGTTCAAGGGCTCGCAGCATTCGGATTTGTCTATTCAGGCTGGTTGAAGGCGTTTCAGTATGAATCTGCCAAAAGGTCTTGGGGATGGGTAGCAGACGTTCCCAAAGCGTTCGTTGTCTTCATCGGGTTAGCAGAACTGCTGGGGGCAATCGGGCTCATTCTGCCTCAAGCGACGAATATGGCGCCGATATGGACACCTATCGCCGCAGCTGGGCTAGCCGCAGTCGTACTTTTAGGCGCCATCTTCCATGTTGCCCGCAAGGAATACCGGGAAATCGGCGTTAACATTGTCTTTTTCGCGTTAGCTCTGTTTATTGCGATCAGTCGTTTTTAAATCAAGGATTATCTAACGGCAAAGTAAAGCTTGAATAGGAATTTCCCGCATTTTATAAAACGAAGCCACTCCATTGTTAGGAGAGGCTTCCATCATTTATTCAGTGTTTGAACGATCGTTTCTCTTTTGCTTGTTGCTATGATGCTCCTCTTTATTCTGCATTTATATAATAACCATGAGATAATGAGCGATTCACCGGCCTGATGGCTTGAAACCTTATCTATAAAATAGACGACTTTATCGTCCATTGTTTGTTATGAAAGACAAGCCCATATACAGAACCTGCCTTCGTTTTATAACTCTCCATGTTGTTGTACATATCGTCAAAGTCTATGACTTCACCAATGATGTAAACGGGTACTTCCAAGCTGCTTCTCGATTTAATGCTCCGATATGAATCAACAAGTATACCCTCTTTCGCTAATGATAATAATTGGTTTGCAAGATCCAGCCCCATGGGAAGCAAGCTTCTTTTATACTTTTTCAGCTTATTAGGTATGATATGGCACATCGCTTCCAAATAGTCGGCTTTATCTTTATGGAAAACCTTGTTATACCATCCATCATCATGGGCTAGGTATGCAAATCTGTTATTAAGTTTATTGAAAAACGGACTGTTTAACGCCTTTTTATAATGGCCCAAATATAATAGCTCTGCTTTTTCTTGAGCCTCTAGACGGTCAAGCGCTTCAATATCATCAAAATCTATCCAACAGAAATCTCCATATTGATAAACATTCTGACGGTAAAGGTCATTCAACTGTTCTTTTCTTACGAATTCTAATTGAAGCCCTTTATGATAATCTTCTCCTGCATACCCCGATGCAAGCAGCAATACATGATTTAATTCATGAGAAAGAGACGCAGTGAAATCCGCAAACTCTATCCCCATTGATGTTACTGATTGTTCTTCTTCCTTATAAATCATATAAATAACGTCTCTTGCATTCATAGGAAATCCTCTCTTTATACAATTCTGCGGAGGGAGAAATCTGTGCGGAACTCCGCTTTTTATCCCATTTTATGGTACCACACTTCCCGCAGCATATCACTTGCTTTCAAAAGCTCGAGCGCATCAAAAAGCCGGCAACCCTCTATACAGCGGGCTACCGGCTTTTCGCAAACAGGATGCAACTTATTCGTTATGCGAGTCTGTTCCGTTGAAGTATCAGTCACCCTTGGATGCAAAAAAACCTCATTAACGGTTGATTTTGTCCTTTAGCTCGCCCAGCTTCTCCTGCGCTACGCCTTTGAGCTTATCCAGCTTGCCTTCGGCTTGGAGGCTCTTGTTATCCGTCGCTTTGCCGTAATCATCCTTCACTTCGCCTTTTGCCTGGTTCGCGAAGCCTTTTATTTTATCCTTCAATCCATCTGTATTCATATCAATCAGCTCCTCTATACGAGTATGCTCTTATCTTACCTCCAAAGGGTCATTCTGAAACATCGGATTGAAGACGAATGCTTGTCGATCAGCTGCTTCAGAATCTGTTGACCAACGACAAAGTGCCTCCGCCATCCAGTCGGACGGAGGAGGCTGGTTAGATCTATCCGTTCATATATTGCAAATATTGCAGCAGTCTCTTCAACATAACCGCGCTTTGCGCCCTTGTCGCGTTCGCCTGCGGAGCAAACGTCTTATCGCTCACGCCTTGGATAATCGATAATCCAACTAATTGGTCGATCGCATGGATGGCCCATTCCGAGATATCTGCACCGTCGGCAAACAGCTGCGGCTCATCCGTGTTTCCCGCTTGCTTCATCTGCCCCGCGTACGTAATGGCTCTCGCGATCATGACAGCCATTTGCTCTCTCGTTATACTGGCATTAGGCCGGAATGCACCTCCCTCGAAACCATCGATTAAACCTGCTTGCTGAGCAGCTCCTACCGCACCCGCATACCAACTCGACGTTTTCACGTCCATAAACAGCTCTTCGTTGATAAGCTCGGGCAGCCCTAGCGCTCGTACAAGCAGTGCGGAGAACTCAGCCCGGGTAATGGTATGATCTGGAGCGAAGCCTCCATCTGGCTGGCCATCGACGATCAGCTTATTCGCCAGCAGTTCAATCTCTTTTTGCGCCCAATGCCCTTGTAAATCTTTAAAGCTGCGGTTGGACTGGATAATCGTATACACCCCATTATGAGGCGAATGAATCGTCACCGTACCATCACCACCAAATTGCGAGGGAGCGAAGTGGAGCTTATTGCTCGCATCCATCCATACTGCCGTCGCTTTGCTCGATTCGACTGCTGCCGAAAGCTTGATTGTTCGCTTAGCAGCTGCATGATTCCCTACGTTTAGAGCCTTGCCGTCAATAGCCAAGAGGAACTCTATCGCTCGATCAAGCCTAAGCTCTGCTCCAAGCCCGCTGGCAGCTTGCCTAATTGCCTCGTTTGCCATATCGGGCGCTGGCGCTACCGATACCGAGATCATGCTGGATCCCGTTATGTCTTTGATGGATTGAAGCGGCATTTCCATGGAAATCTCGTTCACGGTCACCTGCACGATAGCATTAGGAGCTCCGTTGCGCCCGTTCAAAAGCGCAGCCGAAGGCAGATTCACTTTTACTGCCGAGCCGAGTCCCTCTATTGCAATGACGATATCCCCGTTGCCAGCGGCAAACGCCTTCTCCAGCTGCTCCGATGTCAAAAACAGTTCTTTGATGGCTTGGCCGTTAGCAGACGTTCCCGCTGCAGCCCGCACTTCTGTTCGGACACCACCCAGCTTAATAGTAGCCACGCTCGGAGAAACGCCACCTGAGCTTCCTGAACCAGGCACTGTCGCGACGATGCCTGTAACCGAAATCTCCTTAATCGTTTCATTTCCTGCGCCATCGCTGGCGTAGACTGTGTATACACCGTTCGCATGGACACTGAATTGTTTTGCAGCCAAAATGTCCGTGCCCGTTCCGCCATTGAAATCAACAACGCTATGGCTTCCAGGCAGCCACATGAGCTTGTTCAGCGTATTTCCTGCTGCTGCACCATTAATATCCGCTGTCACCGCTACCTCCATCATATCGCCACCGCTTCCTCCAGCGCTTAGAATCAGATTCGGCGGAATCGCTGCGACACGAATCAAGCTCGTATCCGGGACTGCATATTCAATTGAAGCGGCCGTACCGCTGCTCACCCGCTGAATACCCGCTCCAATTGGCAAATCGAGCTGCGGAGCAATGGAGATCCCATCCTCATCCTCCATCCCCTCCGGAACGGCATACGCGAAGGATAGCTCTGAAACCGGAACGCCTTGCGTGCCCGTATATGAAGCGTACACGACCTCTGTCGTGCTGCCCGTACCTATAGTAAGAGGTATTCTAGGCATGCCTGTCACAATGACCTGATACCCATATTTCACTATGAACGGCAGGGTTGCGGCTTTGCCATACAGGCGATCTGCCGGAGCCTCTACTACTATGGCAATCCAAGCTGTTTCGAATTGTTCGATGGCGTCTTTAATACCGGTTATGGCAGCATTGATCTGTGCTTGAGTTTGGTTTGCTGCATCATCAGATACAAGCTGCGCCTCCGCGATTGCGGCTTGCAGCTCGGAACGAGCCGCTGCTGGTGCTTCTCCTACGTTCGTGCCTTCAGGATGATCCGTCAGCGCTTGGTTCGCCTCATCCAGCGCCGCTTCTAAAGCTGCCGATTCTCCTGCTTGTATAACGGCATCCACGAAAACATCCAACGCTTCTCTCAAATCGTCAGCGGCAGCATCCACCTGCGCTTGGGTTTGGTTCGCCGCATCATCAGATACAATCTGCGCCTCCAAGATTGCGGCCTGCATCGCAGAACGAGCTGCCGCTGATGCCTCTCCTACATTCGTGCCTTCGGCATGATCAGCCAGCGCCTGATTCGCCTCATCCAGCGCATTGTGGAGTGCCGTCATGTCTGGCGTGACGATCGCATCTTTGAATGCTTGAGCGGCCTCAACTAAATCTGCAGCCTCATTCTGCAAATCAGCAGCCACATTAATCTGGGTGATGGCATTCACAAAGCTTTCGGCATCTGCCAGTGCCAGCTTGAAATCATTGTAATCAACGACCGGCACCTGCCCAACTGCCGTACCAGGCATACGGTCATGCAAGAGCTGCCTTGCCGCTTTTATCGCTTCGAATAACAGGGTGCCATCTACAAAGGTGAAGCCCTTGCTTGCCGCATACGTTTGTACCCTTGAGCCTGCATAACTGAACATTTTCAAATCGGCCGGAATGGCTTGGTTGTTATTAAAGGAAAGTGGGTCAATGACGGTCATCCCGTTCAGCACCGTTACACTTGAGAGCTGGTTGTAACGGAAAGAATAGCCGCCTATGCTTGTTACGCTTTCCGGAATGACTACACTCGTCAATTGATTGCCTCTAAAAGCAAAATCGCTAATGCTCGTCAAACTTCGCGAAATGTCTACATGAGTCAGAGCATTGTTGGAAAACGCCTCCTGCTCCATGCTTGTTATGCTATCTGGCATAACCAAGCTCGTGAGCAGATTATTTCTAAAAGCCCTTTCTCCAATAAAGGTCAAGCTGTCCGGAAGCTCGACGCTAGTAAGGAAGTTATAGCCGAACGCATTGTTGCCAATGCTCGTCAAGCTGCTTGGAAAAGTGACGCTGTTAAGATCAGTAATATAAAATGCCGTTTCATCAATAGCTACGACTGGATATCCCCCCAATGTGTCCGGAATCGCAACATCGGTTGACGCTCCTCTTGGGTAATCTGTAATGGTCGCAAGATTATCGGAAACCGAATAGGTGAAATCCCCCTCCGTATCTGCATGCACGAACGGAACATGCGATAAGGCAGCCCAGCACGCCACCATAGCCGTTAATAGGCATAAAGCTAATTTTCTCATTTTTTTGTCCCCTCTCTTGCTTGAATAACCTGTGTTCTAGAAGGATGACTAGCTTGTCACGAGGTAGGTCCTCTTTCCCCCCGCCTTGCCCACCAGACTCTCACCGTGTTTATACTAACAGCAGAGAATAAAAGAATAGTGAAAGATCTGCTGCCTGAAAACATAAAACCCCGCGCAGCATCAAGGCTGCGCGGGGTTTTCAGGTATTAAAACTATTTTCGGAAATAGTCTTGCATGGAATAAACCGGCTTTTCTTCGCATTAAACGTTCATTTGCCTTACTTCCCTAGAAAGCTGTCTACTATAAATTCCAATTGCGCGTCTAATGAAAGCGGATCGTTATAATAGGAGCCTTTTTCATCAATAAAATAAACCTGATTATTCTTCACAGCAGGCAGCGTCTTCCACAATTCGCTTCCGTAAACGACATTGGAGTCGCCGTCGTCCCAACCCCAATTGCTTGTAAAGATGTAGTCCCCTGCGTATTCAGGCAGCAGCTCAAGCGTTAAGCTCGCGCCGAACTCCGCTCCGTCAATCAGTTTTTCCTGAATAATGGCTGGAGCCTTAAGGCCAAGGTCTCCATGAATGATTTCGCCGCCGCGGCCGCCTTTATTTCCCCAAGCATAAATCCCTTTGGCGAAAGGCTGCAGAATAGAAACCGTCTTGTCTCCCACAACTTCCGCGATCTTCGGCTTAACCTCGGCAATCTTGGCATTCCACTGTTCGATCCATTGCTGAGCTTGCTCTTCCTTGCTTGTGATTTTACCGAATTCCACCAACAGCTCCTGCGGCGTTCCCGCTCCATACTTGAGTCTGACCACCGGCGCGATTTGCGCCAAACTCTCATATTGGGCTTCTTCGATATAATCAAAGGTAATGATAAGATCCGGATCCAAATCTAAAATAGCTTCCATGTTTGGTTCTGCGCCAATATCAATGACATCAGTCAGCTTGTCTTTGTGATAAGGGCTTTGCAGCGCATCCTGCGTTGCCGCAACAGGCGTAACGCCAAGTGCAAGCAAATTGCCGATCGCGCTTCCCGTCAAATCAATAATGCGTTTCGGTTCAGCTGGAATGGTAACTTCTCCTTTGCTGTCCGTATAGATTTTGGTCGCCGCAGCGCTGCTTGGCTTCGCAGTCTCCGCCACTCCTTCTTGGCTGGCGTTTGCAGCAGCATTCCCGTTCGTGCCTGCATTCGTATTAACTGCATTCGTGGCACTTGAACATGCACTAATCAGCAAAGTAAGGCATAACAGCAAGGTTGCCGTTGCTATTGAAGCCGACTTGTTTACTTTCTTCACATGTATTCCCCCTCTTACTGCTAAATGATAATGATTCTCGTATTCATTGACACTATAGCACCGAGAATCCGCAGTAACAAGGGCAGATTTCATATGAAGCATGGGCAATTCTGATACCGAATCCGAATTCTGATAGCTTGCCCTGAATTGTGCCGGAGGCAGGCCATAGCTTTTCTTAAAGCTGCGGCTGAACGTATGCGCATCGGGGTAGCCCACAAGCTCGGCAATTGCCTGAAGCGAATGGCTGGAGCGAATCAAATAACCCGCGGCTGTCTCCATGCGAATGCGATTGAGCAACCGAATCGGACTCTCGTTCATCCGGTTCTTGAACAGCTTCGTCAAATAGCTGACGCTGCAGCCAAACTGTCCTGCTATCGTCTCTAATGTGACCGGCTTCATATAGTGGTCCTGCATGTAACGCAGCACTTGAGCCATCAAATCGGGCTGGGCCTGGTTTATCCCTTGGCTTTGTATTTGACCGAACAGCTCATGAACAAATTGATAAAATAATGTCCGCGCGTGAAAGGCATCCAGTGGGCTATTCATCATCCAATCCTCGTGCATGCGCTCCATTTTCTCCAGCAAAGGCAAGGGATAAAGCGGAACGAAGCGATAGGGATATTGAAAGGGGTTGTCTCTCTCCATCTGTCGGTTTCGGCTGCTAGAGACCGGCACCATCACAACGGCTTTATATAAAACCAAATAATAGTCAAAGGTTTCCTCCGCTAACATCGATAGGACTGCACCGCGCCCGCCATGCAGGATGTGGTCTCGTCCCACTGATTGCAGCGCATCATCTATCCTTACCTGGGCATGTCCGCTTCGCGCGTAAAGAAACGCACTGGCCGGCAGGCGGTAGCTTTGCAGCTCCGCTCCGGATTCCAGCACCCCATAGCGAATATCCAATACTTTAATGGAAGCCTGATTCCAACATGCAATATGATCATTCAGCTTCATCGCCGTTTACTGACCTCCATCCGTTGCTTCCTCTACTCTCATTATATGGATTGCCAATCTCACCGTAAAGAGCGAAGACCAATAGAAGCCCCGCCATACAAGGATCCCCAGGCATTCCCAATGGCCCAACCACCTTCATCGTTCGAACCTCAATCCGGCATTTGCCCGTCCAGCCCAAACCATAAGATTACACATGATATACGTAGGAATACATCTTCAGCATGCTTTACAACTCATTTATGCTAAGTGTATAAGATCATACAAAAATTGCATGATATTCCATGTTATTTGACGATTAAGAAAACCAATATTTGATAAATATCGGTTTTCTTTGCGTTCTTAATCGTGACAATAAGGGAGGTGGTTGCATAGGGGGACGAAGCTGAACAGAAATGTAAGCGCATTAATTATGGGTTGTACATCATTTTAATAGGAGGCACTTTATGTATCCAATGAGCAAAATGCTAAGTAAAAACCCAATCGCCATCTTGTTTCTCGCCTTTGCTGTACTATTGTCGCAATTCACGCTGTACCCTCCCGCCGCTTCTGCCGCTGGGGGACCTAATCTCGCACTGGGCAAGACGGCAACAGCCAGCGGGCACGCCGATGTGTATGTCGCAGGCCATGTCAATGACAATAACCAGGGAACGTACTGGGAAAGCACGAACAATGCGTATCCGCAGTGGATTCAAGTCGATCTTGGCGCAAGCACCAGCATCGATCAAATTGTACTGAAGCTTCCTGCCGGCTGGGGGACGCGCGCACAAACGCTTGCTGTTCAAGGCAGTACTAACGGTTCTACGTTCACCAATATTGTCGGCTCGACGAGCTATGCCTTCAATCCGTCGGTCAACAACAACGCTGTAACGATCAGCTTTGCCGCAACCAGCGCCCGCTACGTTCGATTGAACATTACGGCTAATACAGGCTGGCAGGGCGGACAAATTTCCGAATTCGAAATCTATGGCTCCACAACAACGCCTACTCCTACTCCTACTCCTACTCCTACTGCTTCTCCAACGCCTGCACCTTCCGGCACTTATCAAGCTGAGAATGCTGCACTTGTTTCCGGCGCGAAAGTGAACACCGATCACACCGGCTTCTCGGGCACCGGCTTTGTAGACGGCTACTGGACACAAGGCGCAACGACCACCTTCACAGTCAACGCAGCTGCCGCAGGCAACTACGATGTGACGTTGAAATACGGCAACGCTCAAGGCAGCTCCCGTACGCTGAGCATTTATGTCAATGGCTCGAAAATTCGCCAGACTACGCTTGGCAACCTAGCGAACTGGGATACTTGGGGGACAAAAAGCGAGACACTATCGCTTAATGCCGGCAACAATACCATTGCATACAAGTACGACTCTAGCGATTCGGGCAACGTCAACTTGGATCAAATCGCAGTAGCGCCTTCAACTTCGCTGCCTACGCCTACTCCAACGGTCGCTCCAACTGCCATCCCTACTTCTACACCAACGGCTACGCCAACGCCAACAGCGACTCCAACTCCTACTGCCACACCTACTGCTACACCTACACCGACAACAACACCGACGCCTCCTGCAGGCGGCAACCTAGCTTTGGGCAAATCGATTACTTCCTCCTCTACGGTTCACACGTTCGTAGCAGCGAATGGAAACGACGGCAATACGGCTACATACTGGGAAGGTGGCAGCAATCCGAGCCAGCTGACAGTTGATCTTGGCTCCAATCATACGATTACTTCGATCGTCGTGAAGCTGAATCCATCCAGTGAATGGGGCGCTCGCACCCAAACCATTCAAGTGCTGGCCAACAATCAGGACAACGCTGCGTTCACCAACCTTGTTTCATCAGCAGCGTATGCGTTCAACCCTGCCAGCGGCAACTCCGTAACGATTCCAGTCTCGGCTACCGCCAAGCAAGTAAGGCTGAACATCACAGCCAACACCGGCTCGTCTGCTGGCCAAGTGGCCGAGTTCGAAATATATGGCACGCCTGCTCCGAATCCGGATCTCACGATTACAGGCCTGTCATGGACGCCATCGGCTCCTGTTGAGACGAGTGCGATTACGTTGAGCGCAACGGTCAAAAATAACGGAAGCCTCGGCTCTCCCGCGTCATCCGTTAACTTTTATTTAGGCAATGTACTTGCCGGATCTGCTCCCGTAAGCGCGCTGGCGGCTGGCGCTTCGGCTACCGTATCGCTGAATGCGGGGACGAAAAATGCCGGCACGTATGCGGTTAGCGCAAAGGTTGACGAGGGCAACGCCGTTGTCGAGCAGAACGAAGCCAATAATGCTTACAGCAGCACGGCTTCGCTGATCGTTGCTCCCGTATCAAGCTCGGACCTCATTGCAACCGCTGCATGGAATCCAAGCAATCCTAGCGCCGGCAATGCCGTTACCTTTACGGTCAATGTGAAAAACCAAGGAAACATCGCCTCTGCTGGCGGCGCTCATGCGATTACTGCCGTTCTTAAAAATGCAGCCGGCACGACCGTTCAAACCTTGACCGGCTCCTACAGCGGAACGCTGGCAGCGGGACAATCAGCCAACGTGACCGTGGGTAGCTGGACAGCGGCCAACGGCAGCTACACGCTAACGACAACGGTTGCAGTAGATGCGAACGAAATCAACATCAAGCAAGCCAACAATACAGGCACTGCGAACCTGTATGTGGGCCGCGGTGCGAATATGCCTTTTGCTATCGTTGAAGCCGAGTCGTCCGCCAACACGACAAACGGCACGAAGCTGGCTCCAAACTTCACGCCAGGCGACTTTGCAGGCGAAGCTTCCGGACGGTCCGCCGTGCACCTTGATGCCGCAGGCGAATATGTAGAGTTTACGCTTGGCTCTGCTGCTAACGCATTCGTTCTCCGCAATGCGGTTGCCGAGAATACGACGGGTACCATTAGCATTTATGCTGACGGCGTCAGCAAAGGAAAATTCACCGTTTCATCCAAGTTCTCCTACTTGTATGCGACACCTAGCACGCTTGGCCGATTAGGCTACGACAATGCGCCTGGAGCAGGCTTAACCGCCTATTGGCTCTATGAAGACGCTCAGCTTATGCTTGACCAAGTATATCCGGCAGGCACAAAAATCAAAATTCAAAAGGATGCCGGTGACGTTCCGTGGATCTATGTCGACATGATCGAGACGGAAAACGTCGCTCCTCCGGCATCAAACCCTGATCCGAGCAAATACGTGGAGGTATCCAGCTCCAAGTCCATCGAGCAAGCGCTCAATGAATTCAGACAGGATGCCACGAAAAAAGGAATCTTTATTCCTGCCGGCCAATGGACGATTAACAGTAAAATCTTCCTCTACGGTCGCGCGACTGAAATCATAGGCGCCGGTCCGTGGCATACCAAATTAGTTGCGCCGCAGGACCAATCCAACACGGATGTCGGCTTCAATATCGGTGCTACCGCTAACGGCTCAACCATCAAAGACTTGTCGGCATGGGGCAACTATATATACCGTACGGACGGCCCAGGCAAGTTCATCGATGGCAATGGCATGCAGAATGTAACCGTTCAGAACATTTGGGTCGAGCATTTCATCTGCTTGTACTGGGGCGTCAACTCCTCCTACAATACGTTCAAGGACAATCGGATCAAAAACACATTTGCAGATGGCATCAACATGACAAACGGTTCATCCTATAACGTCATCGACAACAACTATTCCAGAGGTGCCGGAGACGATGCCTTCGCCTTATTCAGCGCGGTAGATGCCGGCGGTTCCTACAACGTAGGCAACAGATACATCAATCTCACCGCTACGTGCGTAAGACGCGCAGCCGCTTTTGCCGTATACGGCGGCTCAGATAACCTCTACCAGAACCTTTACGGAGCAGATACGTTGACTTATCCGGGCATCACGATCAGCAGCTTAAGCTTCGGCTACAACACATTAGGCTTTGGCGATGTGGATACCGTAATCGACGGAGTAACTTTAGATCGTACGGGCGGCGACTTCTGGACCAGCGTCGGCGCGGATGACAAGATCAATGATTATCAAAACTTTGGAGCCATTTGGTTCTTCGGCGGAGACAGAACGTTCAAAAACATTTTGGTGAAAAATGTGGATATCAATAACCCGGTATACTTTGGCCTTATGTTCCAGACCAAGTCGCCGGAAAACCTCGCTATGCAAAACGTTCGCGTTGAGAACGTCAATATCAACAACCCGACTCGCTACGGGATTAAGCTTGTAGCCAGAGGAGAGCAAGGCCAAGGACCTGTTATCGGGCAAGCAAGCTTTACGAATGTGAAAGTAAATAACCCAGGCGTTGCGGCTATCTACGGCGAAGACAAAAGCCCGAACTTCACAGTCGTAAGAGTATCCGGAAACAACTGGTAATCAATCTGCAATTATGCAAAAACAGCTTACTCGGGAAACCTTGTAAGCTGTTTTTGTCGTGTGTATTCTTTTGGGGAAACGTTGTTTTAAAGATACTCTCATTAATAATGCTCTCCATATATTCGAAATTAGCTGCATTAACTTTGGAAGATTCGCAGATGATTCCTATCGTGACCGCAAATTTGTTAGTATGATAGGGGAGCCCACTCTACTCTTCTGTGTTCAGTTCGTAGGTACTGTCTGTATTCAGTCAGTAGGAGCTTACTCTACCTGTTTCGTGTTCATATACGTTGAACAATCATTCCGCGGACTGCCTGTCCGAAATCCATCTATCCATCCATTAAGGAGATCATCGATGCTAATCACGAAACTCATCCAGCTTTTTGGGCTTGGTTTAACGTTATCCGGACTATTCATAAGCGAGAATCAAGCCTCCCCCATTCCCGCCGAGCAGATTTCTTATTTCATTGCACCCCAAGGCAGTGATTCGAATGCGGGGACGATAGACTCACCTTGGAAAACGGTGCAGCATGCCGCGGATCTGGCGGTGCCCGGCAGCACCGTGTATCTGCGCGGCGGCGTCTATAAGCAGAAGCTCGTCATTGCCCGCTCCGGCTCTGCTGCCAAAGGAGTGATCACGTATTCCAATTATCGATCCGAGAAGGCGGTACTCGACGGAACAGGTCTCACGGTAGAGGGCTTGGAGGGAATCATCACCCTCAACGATGCTAGCTATATTCAGGTAAAAGGCTTGGAAATTCGGAATTTCAAGTCGCGTTCGAGCGATGCCGTTCCCGTTGGCATTCTCGTTCAAGGCGCAGGAGGATATATTCAGCTCGCGGACAATAACGTTCATAGCATTCAGAATACGGCTGCTCCTGCGGGCAAGAGCTTGCATGGCCGTGATGCCCATGGCATTGCTCTCTACGGAACGAAGGCTCCCCACTCTCTCCATCACCTGACTATCGCAGGCAATAAGCTGTATAATCTGGTACTCGGGTCTAGTGAGTCGCTCGTGCTGAATGGCAACGTTGAGCAATTCACCATTTCGAATAACCATATTCATGATAATGACAATATCGGAATCGATATTATCGGATATGAAGGCGTCGCACCGAGCCCCGCATACGATCAAGCGCGAGACGGACGGATACAAGGGAATACCGTATACAACATTTCGTCCAACCACAACCCCTCCTACGGAACAAAGCTGCCCAATGACAGCAACGCGGCAGGCGGCATCTATATCGATGGTGGGAAAAATGTTGTCGTTGAGCGTAATCTCAGCTACCGCAATGATATTGGGATTGAGCTCGCCTCCGAGCATAGAGGCAAAGCGACGAGCGGCATTACCGTTCGCAGCAACGTCATTCATAGCAACCGGCTCACGGGAGTCGCAATCGGGGGCTATGATAAGCAGCGCGGATCTACGACAGGCAGCCGCATCGTCAATAACACCATTTACGACAATGACACCTCCGGCAGTGGCAGCGGGCAACTGTTCATCCAGTACGATACGAGCAATAATCTCATCCGAAACAACATCATAGCTTCAGCGTCCGGGAACATGATGATTTACAATGAATACAAGAAGAATACCGGCAATGTTATTGATTATAATTTGTATTTCACTCCCGATACAGGAACAAAGGCCGCGTGGGTATGGAAAAATAAAACCTATGCAGGGTTGGCTGCTTTTCAATCCGGTACGGGCCAGGATGGTCATTCCCTGTTTGCCGATCCGAAATTTTCAAATCCAAAAAGCTTTGATCTCCGTCTTAAGCCAGGCTCTCCTGCCACTGATAGAGGTTTTAATGATAGCCAGTTAAAGCATTCGCGCGACTTTGACGCAAAACCGCGATTAAAAGGCAAAACGATTGATATCGGAGCTTTTGAGTGATGGCAAAGGAATGAATTCGCTCTTGTTGCCCGTAGAAAAAACTACTGCAATCAGAAAACGTATGGACAGGTTGTTTACTCCCCTTTTCCCCCGTATAATTATTCCATATATTTCAACTATTCACTGAAGTTATGGGGGATTGACGATGGTTTTCGTGGCATTATTGAGAGGCATTAACGTTGGCGGCAACAATAAAATAGACATGAAGCTCCTCAAGGGGACATTTGAAGAAGTGGGCTTGCAACAGGTCATCACGTATATCAATACGGGCAACATTATTTTCACAGATGATACTCGTAGCGCTGACCAGCTTTCCGCATTGCTTGAGGAGGCTATCCTTCGCGACTTTAAACTGTCCATCAAAGTGATGATTCGATCATTGGAGGACATTCAAACGATTATGGATGCCCTGCCCATTGAATGGGCGAATAACCCGAGTATGAAAAGCGACGTGCTTTACTTGTGGGACGATGTCAATGAAGAGTCTGTCCTCGAGAAGCTGTTAATCAAGCCCGATATTGACCGCGTTATTTACG
This sequence comes from Paenibacillus sp. J22R232, assembly GCF_056269165.1. Taxonomy (NCBI): domain Bacteria; kingdom Bacillati; phylum Bacillota; class Bacilli; order Caryophanales; family Paenibacillaceae; genus Paenibacillus; species Paenibacillus sp. J22R232. The sequence goes on from NZ_JBWDNK010000009.1 coordinate 155,003, forward strand.
TCAACGGCGCCATTCTTTGGTCGTATGATAGAGAAAACGCGGGTAAAAGCGGCATGAACAAGATTATCGGCACAAAGCTCTATCAGCGAGTGACGGTCCGAAACGTCAATACGGCGCGCAAAATTCACGAACTCATGAAAGCAGCGGAGCAATCCGTAATCAATTAAAAACTTGACACTTTAAAAGAACTCTCAGCCTTTGTATAGCCAAGTGACTGCTCGCAAACAGCCAAGGAGACCTACATCCCTTGGCTCTTTTCTATATGCGAATATTTGTACAAGTAAGCATTCAGATAAAATTTTAGTTCATATGACCTTTTATGCTGAAGCTAAGTAATCTATCTATTTTTTTCTCCCGTACTGCTTGGCATAAGACATAATGTTACGGTATAGGGTTTTATCTTTCAAATGCTTTAAAGGATAGAACTGAGGTCTCGTGTTCACCTCTAGAATCCAAACATTCCCTTTGCTGTCTAAGGCAATGTCGAGCCCCAGCTCCCGGAATCCGCTGCTATGCTTGTCAAATAATTTCCCGACTGATTTGCCCAGCTTCTTTAGTTCCTTCTCCTTGCGTTCGATGCTTGACTGGCTAAAACCTGCCTTAGACAGCGTTGTCCGGAAATAACCCAGCTCGCCGCCTTGATGGTAGTTTGTCGCAACTTTGCCTGGCATGCCTACCTTGGTGAAAAGCGCCGTGCTTTTCCATACGCCGTCATTCGATTTTTGAACCATGACGCGGATATCAAAGGGTCTACCCTTTACGGTAGCCAGCTTGATGCCTTTCTGCAGGAGATAAGAACGGTTTTTGGCTCGCTTCTGCAATTGATGATAGAGGGAATCCTTCGTGGCGCAATGGTTTTTTTGTGAATTATGCTGTACCTGGTAGCCATTGTCCCGTTTTTTAATGCGTACGATATTGAAGCCGCCCGTTCCGCCGGTGGGTTTGAAATACACCGTTGAATGCTGAGAAAGAAGAGTGCTTAGATTGCTTCGGTTAAAGAGCAAGGTACGGGGAACGTATTTTCTTATGCTTGCGTTCTTAAGCAGCCACTTCGTTTTTACCCATTTACTCTTAATCGTTGTACTGTGATAACTCATAATATCCAAACCCCCCTTTCTACAGCATATGGGAGGCTAAGATGGTTTGCTCGTGCTCTTGTCTAGTAGCTTCAAATAGACCTGTATGTCATTGAACGCAAAAAAATAGCGCCCGTATTTCCGGGCGCTATTCGTTATTAAGACGCTGTATGCAATGGCGTTCCTATCCACTCCTTGGCGAATAGGAGCGAAAATGGCTGGGAACGCTAAATATAAAAACGTAGAACTAACCCTGTGAAACGGGTTGCGGTACGCTGCTCAGACCAAGTGATTGTGCTGTCGAGGAATGAACCTCGCGTAACAGCTCCGGATTATTCATGAGTGACAAGCCGTAAGAAGGAATCATTTCTTTTATTTTCGGTTCCCACGCCTTCACATGCTGCGGGAAGCATTTGTTAATGACCTCAAGCATAACGTGAACGGCGGTAGAAGCGCCCGGCGAAGCGCCAAGCAACGCAGCTACGGAGCCATCGGCAGCGCTGACTACCTCTGTACCAAATTGAAGCGTCCCTTTGCCGGCAGGCGTATCTTTAATGACCTGCACACGCTGTCCTGCCACCAATAGGTCCCAATCCTCGCTTTTGGCATTCGGGACGAACGCTCTGAGCTCTTCCATGCGCTTTTCCTTCGATAACATGACTTGCTGGATCAGGTAGGTGGTCAATGGAACGTTTTTGGCACCTGACGCAAGCAGCGTTAACAGATTATCAGGCTTTACGGAAGTGATCAAATCGAACATAGAACCGGTTTTCAAAAACTTAGGCGAGAAACCGGCGAATGGTCCGAATAACAATGATTTTTTGTTGTCGATAAATCTAGTGTCCAGATGCGGAACAGACATCGGCGGAGCGCCTACCGCAGCTTTGCCATATACCTTAGCGTGATGCTGGGCAACGACATCCGGATTGTTACATACCATAAAGAGTCCGCTTATTGGGAATCCTCCGATATGCTTCCCTTCGGGAATATCGAATTTCTGCAGCAGATGCAAGCTTCCTCCGCCGCCGCCGATAAAAACAAACTTGGCATTATGGCGTTCAACGGTTCCGGTATCGACGTTCTTCACTTTCAATTCCCATGTGCCGTCGCTTGCACGTTTAATGTCATTAACGCTTTTTTTGTATTGGATATCGACGTTTTTCGTCTTCAAGTGATCGAACAGCATGCGCGTCAAAGCACCAAAATTGACATCTGTCCCCGTGTCGATTTTGGTTGCTGCTATCGGTTCATTCGAATTGCGCTCATTCATAATTAGCGGAATCCATTCCTTCAGCTTCTTCGGATCATCGGAAAATTCCATCCCTTGAAACAATGGATTGCTTGTCATCGCATCAAAGCGTCTTTTTAAAAACGCCACGTTCTGTGTCCCTTGCACTAAGCTCATATGCGGCAATGGCATAATAAAGTCCTGCGGATTGCGGATCAGGTTGCTGTTTACTAGGTAAGACCAGAACTGCATGGAAACCTGGAACTGTTCATTCACATTGATCGCTTTGCTAATATCTACAGATCCGTCCGGCTTTTCTGACGTGTAGTTCAGCTCGCATAGCGCCGCATGTCCCGTTCCCGCATTATTCCATTCGTTAGAGCTCTCTTCTCCTGCGCTTGCAAGCTTCTCAAACACTGTAATTTTCCAGTCAGGTACTAACTCTTTCAGCATTGACCCCAAAGTCGCACTCATGATTCCGGCACCAATTAAGATAACGTCTGTTTTGGTTTGTCTGTCGCTCATTTTTACCTTCCTAACACTCTAATATTTGAAGAAAAGATATAGGCGCTCCTGCTCAGGCTGCACTGCAAGCCTCTTTACGTCCTAGTCACAAACCTTTTCTGTATCAATCATATCCTGATCATTGTGCAACACCATGATTAACAAACTTAACTACCTACTATTATATGATAGTTATATGCTATTTAAAAGCTGGTAAATTTCAGTGAGGATATGCAGCTCGGTACGAGCAATTAGATATCGTCCAAAAGGCATTGATAAAATGTAAAACATTGGATTCGATCGATTTTTCCGTGTATGGCAGATTTGGGTGTCCGTTGCTAATTTGTCATAGTCTAGCTATTTAAGCTGATTAAATAATCCTTCACAGGTTGCATACGAATGGACTACTCTTCAACCGATCAACAAATAGGCTGGAAGACTGTTTTTAAATATGTAAATAAATATTGACATAATGTATACTATATATTACATTATGTTTGAAATACTTTACTCGAGGTAAAGATTATCATACAGGAGGAATGAATATGTCTTATCAAGAAAAAAAGAATATCGTATCCTTAATGAGCACCGTACTGATTTCAACCATCTATTTTGTGTATGTGCTGCAAAGGTACCAGGATGCGACCCTAGACCAAACTGAAACCTTTCGGTACTGGGGAAGCGCCATCTTAATCCTAATTCCGTTATCGATCGTAGCCAAAATCATCATTCATATTATGTTCAGCATCATTAACACCATTGCAACGAAGGAAAAGGATCCTGCATTTTCTGATGAGCTAGACAAATTAATTGAATTAAAAGCCACAAAAACATCACATTATGTTTTTCTTCTTGGTTTTGTTCTCGCGATGGGATCTCTGGTAATGGATATGCAGCCCTCCGCCATGTTCATTATTCTTTTTTTCTCCGGCTTTGCAGCAGAGCTTGCTGGAACTGTCACACAGCTTTATCTATATCGGAAAGGAGTCTAAGATGGGCAAATCTCTTATTAGTAACAACATTCGGAGCTTACGGTTCAACCATAATGAAATGACTCAACAACAATTGGCTGAAAAAGTGGGAGTGACACGGCAAACCATCGTGGCGATGGAGAAAGATAATTACTCCCCTTCCCTGGAGCTAGCCTTTCGTATCGCGATCGTCTTCAACATGCCTTTGGAATCGGTATTCTCTTATCAAGATGATCCAAGAAAGCAAGAGCTGTAAATACAATGCTGTGCCGTTAGTTGCCTGGCGGGCATATGGCATGCTTCGTTCATAAGGAGGAGTCTAATCATGAGGGTAGTTTCAGCGGCCAAATACGGGGCACCAGAGGTGCTCCAGCTCAAAGAACTCGAAAAGCCTATTCCCAAACACAATGAAATATTGGTCAAAGTGCATGCGACGTCCGTAAATGTCGGGGATTGCAGAATGCGCAGCTTCACCGTTCCCCCCTTATTCTGGCTTCCTGGCCGGATCGCTTTAGGCTTCAGAAAACCCCGAAATCCGATATTCGGCATGGAGCTCGCCGGTGAGGTGGAAGCAGTCGGCAAGCATGTGAAAAGATTCAAGGCGGGGGATCCCGTCGTCGCTTCGACCTTCGGGATTCATTTTGGCGCCCATGCCGAGTACAAATGTTTTCCTGAAGACGGAGTAATCGTAAGCAAGCCGGACAATATGACCTATGAGGAGGCTGCCACGCTCTCTATTGGAGCAACAACCGCATTGTTCTTTCTCAAAAGAGGAAACATTAGGCCCGGACAAAAAGTGCTCATCATTGGCGCCTCCGGATCGGTTGGCACGTTTGCCGTTCAGCTTGCCAAGTACTTTGGGGCGGAAGTAAGCGGGGTATGCAGCACTGCCAATATAGATATGGTGAAAGCTCTGGGGGCTGATACGGTAATCGATTATACCCAAGTCGATTTCACCCTTAATGGACAAACGTACGATATTATTTTTGACACGATAGGCAAGACGGCGTTCCCATCATGCAGACGCTCGCTCAACAAGCACGGATTTTATCTTCATACGGGCATGGCTGGCGCAGAAATGAAAGTACTATGGTACTCGATGACAACGGACAAGAAAGTGATTGGCGGTACGGCTGTACCAAGAACAGAAGATCTCCTATTTCTCAAAGCGCTTGTAGAGGCCGGACGGCTAAAAACAGTCATCGATCGCTGCTATCCGCTGGAGCAGATGGCCGAGGCGCATAAATATGTCGAGCTAGGCCACAAAAAAGGCAACGTCGTCATCCGTTTGCTGGAGTGAAATACATCGCCTAAGGCAAACGCCCATCTGGCGATGTATTCAACGCTTATAGACGAACCTACTCGGCTCTTTTCTACTTAATTCAAGGTCGCAAGCTGTGCGTTTAAATCTGCGATACGCTTGTTCATATCCCCTCTCAGAAGCCCACCGTGATAACAGACGACCGTTTCAATATCGAACGCTTTGAATTTCCCTACAGAACGGATAGCTTGCTCCATGTTCACCGTTGAGTATGGAGAGGAACCCAGTAATTCGCCATTATGGACAACTAGGGCATCTCCCGCTATCAGCGTCTTGCTTGCCTGATGGTAGAGGCTAAAGTGACCCGGCGTATGGCCTGGCGTATGAATGACGGTTAGTCCGCCTCCTATAGGAAGCGTCTCTCCGTCTTCTACAAGCCGGGTTACATTCGGCTTGGACGGATGAAGGAAAATACGCTCGAACTGGGCCCGAAGCTCTGCTGGCAAAGAGTCGAGCTCTGCGTTCAATCTCTCTTGGGGAAATTTCAGAAGCGGCGCTTTCCCATCGATCGTGTCCCTATCGTCTTCGTGGGCGTATACCTCGAACGCTGCCGTGCCCATATCCGCGATGAACTCCGGCAAGCTGCCAATGTGGTCGATGTCCTGATGCGTCAAAATAATGGCTTGCAGCGGGTTCGTGGAAATTCCGGCTTGCTTGGCATAGGCAAGAATGGTGCTCGCTGAGCCAGGCATCCCCGTATCCAATAACGTCCAAGAGTCGTTATCGTGCACAATGATTGGATGAATCGTCAACGAACGGTCGCCAAGCCTCATCTCTAAGTCCAACATCTCTAAACCTTCCGCAATGCGCATCCTTGTTGCCGAGCTGGCGCGTGGGGCCAGCATCGGCACACCTCCTTTGTTGGCATAAAATAAAAACTAATAAGTTCAATATAGAACTAATGAGTTTTATTGTCAACGGCAGAACGTTGACCTTGCTTGCGACACATGGCAATATAAGGTGGGGTGGTAGTTCACATGAAAGATTTAAAAAAGGCCGCAATTCTTGAAACGGCCATGGATTTATTTCGCAATAAGGGCTATGGTGCCGCCTCCATGCAAGACATCGCTGAAGCGTGCGGGATGGCCAAAGCCAGTATATACAAATTTTTTGCATCCAAAGAGGACTTATTCACAGCGACGTTCGTCGCTTGCCATCAACTGCTGCTTGATCAGGCGAATGAGCTTGAACGCACCGGAATGGTTTCCGGCCTTTCATCCAAGGAGAAGCTGAGCCGCAAAATCGATTTCTATTTATACTACGTTCTTGAAAATTACTTGTTTATGATCGAGTTCGGCGAGTCTCCTATTAAGGAAAACGAGTCGTTCGTGGAAGCTCAGAAGAAAATAAACATAACTTTGCTTACCTGGCAGAAGGAGATGCTGATCGAAGCATTCAGCGAGCAGCTCGAGCCGTATGTGTGGGACGCAGTCATGATATTCCGGGGCATTCTTCGCGAATATACGAATGGCGTTTTGCAAAAGGTCATCCCATTGCCGATCCCTGAGCTCGCCGATTACATCGTTGATCGCATGGAAGCCATCGTTCAAGACTTGATGCAAACGGCACCCAAGCCGATTATCGGAGAATGGATTATCCGCTTCGATCCGCCCAACCGCAAAGATAAGGAAGCCCGTAAGGTAACGGTTAGCGAATTTCTTGCAGCGATGGAGGAGAGAATAAAGTCCCTCCCCTTGCCGACTTCCACTCGCTTAGAATTAATAGAGGTTGTTGCCCTGCTGCGCAAAGAAGTGCAGGCAGAGCAGCCTAACCTCACTCTGCTCCGAGTGCTGAAGGCCCATTTGGAAGCTGTTCCTGAGCTGCGCTCGTATTTGCGCCAGCTCAAGCTGATGATGAGCTAGATGGTCGCGAATGGAGCTTTACGCGAGATTGAAACCTGATCCGGAATACCACACTATGGGGATAGGCCGCCATCTTATCAAGCACGTTCAAAACAAAAGGCCGGAACTCCTACTAAAGGGGTTCCGGCCTTTGGACCGTTGATGCATCAAGGTGATCCATTTATCTGCTAATCCTTTAGCGTTTTACTAGAGTCTCGCTAACGGCGCGCTACATACTGTCTAACCTTACATCGACTCGTCTGCTAGGTCATTTCACTAACAGTCCCGCATCCGTTGTCGCCTCTTTCGGCTTGCGGTGCGTAAGACGATCCAGTCCTTTGTGTATAAGCGGAAGGACAAAGCGGTCTAGTCCGAAGCGTCCTGCGTTAGTACCGGCAAAGATGACAACCATTCCGAGAAGCAGAAGCCAAGGGTTCGTGCTTACAGTACCGGCGAACATAAACATGAAGTTCATTAAGGCTCCAAAGAAAGCGGCAGTAACGGTCAGCGTACCAAGGATGAGTCCAAGTCCGACTAGGAATTCCCCCAAAGGGATCGCATGGTTAATGATCTTAATATTTGGCAGTGCAAAGTTTTCTAGAAAAGCCGTAAAAGTGGGGTAAACTGCCTCGCCTGTGGCTTTGTCCAGCACAGGATTGTTCACGGCTGCTTGGAGGAAGCCCGTTGCATCGAAGGGCTTTGCTCCTGTAAGCTTATGCCATCCGGCGGTCAGCCAAGCATACCCCGCTACAAAACGTACTATAGTGACTAATATACCAGCGATTTTATGCTCTCTCCAAAATTTCAGCATGATACTCACTCCCGGTTTTCATTTTTAGATTGGACGACTATTGCTTTTAAAATGGACCTATCATTGTTGAATGAACTGCACTTTCGCCGACATTCGAGATCGTAATCTATTCATCGGGCTCACCATCCTCATTCCGTTTCTAGCTGCTGATACGCTTGTTGTATTTGATGTCTTTATTATAAAACGCAACTGAGGCAGACATTGTGATTAAAATCACAATGTCTGCCTGAGAAGGTGAATACTTTGTGAATAGAGGCTCTATCCAAAAAGACTGGAAATCCTCCATAGAGGGCTCCCAGTCCTTTTGCTTGTTGCGCATATGCAGAAAGCTTATGTAAATTTAAATGAATGAAGCATGCGTATCATTCAAACAGCCTTAAATCCGTTTTCGCTATTTGCTTCTACTATCAGATCGTTCAATTAACAGGTGTATCTTTCAATAAAATTTGCCCGTCTGCATAAATAATATCCGAAATAAAATCGGTTCCCTGCGTATTGAAATGAGCAAAATCCGTCATGTTTGAGATAGCTGCTGCGTAAAGGGACAAGCTGCCGTCATGGTTATCCACGAGGGTCATATCCTCATTCATACGCACGTATGGCAAGGTAACCATTTCTTTGGCAGTCGGGTTGAAATATCCGATAAGGGAGCGGTGTAACCCGGAGCCCCATGAATAAGTAACATACAATTCCGGTTCCCCGTCACTATCCAGGTCGGCTAGAGCCATGCTCGTAACCCCATACCCGCCGATACTCTCGCCAAGCGGATATACTTCTCCCTCAAACAGTAAAAAAGATGCTGCGGATTGACTATACTTGAAAATGCGATAATCAGAGTTTTCTGTAATCGATGCCGGCGTGATGTTAAAGCCGTTGTCATTGTCATAACCAGATTTGAATTCCTTTTGCAATGCTAGAAAGGCATCTACGCCGTCCTGCGTCCCCGCAATAACTGCAGCTTCGGGTGTTTCCTCGTCAAGCTTCGCTATTTCATAAATACTCCATATATATTCGCTCTTTAAGCTATTCGCTTTGTCCTTGTGCATTTTAGCCAGCCATACCTCATCGTCCAGCAGATATATACGATAACCTGGATTAGCGTCAGAGTGGTTAAGAATAAACTGATAGCGCTGCTTAAAGCTGGAAATAGCAGGAGCATTCACGCCCCCCGGCATCATAAAGCTGTTCTTGAATTCCTGCTCGTCAAAAGCTTCTCGTTCATAGACAGCCGCCATTTTCTGTTGATTTCCCGCGCCGTCGGTTACGATAAGCGAGTTTTCAGTAAGCGTATAGTACTCCGTAAACCCATCAAAGGCCATAAACGAGCTCAGTGGATTCATGTATACTTGCCCTTCAAAACGATAGCTTCCATACGGCTCGTCGGCTTTTTTCAATGCTCCATCCATCATTGGATTTGTGGTACAGACGGCGACTGCCAGTATGCAAATAGCGGCAGCAAAGGCGATTACTCGTTTTTTGGGAGACTTAAAGCGCAGTATATTCTTTATACGCTCCCGAACGCCCGTCTCTCCGAAGGCCAGCGGACTTGCAGTCGGTAAACGACGATTAGCGGCAAAACCGAGCAATGACGTACAATATTCCTTCGCGATGCCGGAGCCGGCCCCTGACAGCACCTTTTCGTCACAGCTCATCTCCATGTCTTTTGCCATCAATACGAAGGCAAGCCACGCAAGCGGATTAAACCAGTGGACGGCAAGAACGACAAAGGCAAGCGGCTTGACTAGGTGGTCATTCCTCTTTAAATGATAGGCCTCATGCTTCAAAATATAGAGCCGCTCCTGCTCCCGGAGTCCAAAGGGGATATAAATTCGCGGCTTGAAAAAACCAAGAATAAATGGCGACCGAATGCTGTCGGACTCGAATATATGTTTATCCAGACGAATTGCCGTTGCCATGCGACGTTTCAAACGGAAGTAAGATACCATGGAATAAATAAGCAATGCCGCGGTGCCTGCACTCCACACGATTGTGCCGAGTTTAATTCCTATTTGGAGTGGATTCTCGCTTTCGGCCGGGGCAGCCGGGGGGAGGCTTTCGCTTATGAGGGCGTTCATGGTCGGTATGCCCACTGTCATCTCTGGCTTCTCCATATATCCGATATCTGCTGAAACATAGCTCAGCGTTGCTTCACCGTTCTTCTGTGCCGCAGTCATATCAAAGGGAGCCGCATTAAAGAGGCTGAACTCCGATGAAATCGACACCGGACAGACTAATCGGAACAGAACAATTGCCCATAGCGCATAAGAATACTTCTTCGGCGCCCGTTTCAGCAGCAGGCGAATGAGAAGCACGGCGATGATCACATACGTGGCTGTGAGGGACATATTGAATATGCTTAGAAACAACGTTTCCACGCTTATCCCTCCTTATGCTCGTCAATTAGCCGCTTTAGCTCATCAGCTTCCTTATTGGAAAGAGCTTTGTTGCCGAAAAAAGCAACGAGAAACTGGGGCAGCGAGCCCTCAAACGTCCGCTCAATAAAATGCTCGCTTTCATACGCTTGTATTTGCTCCTTTGGGATCATGGAGCTTACAATGGTCTCCTCATTTTTAAGCAATCCTTTTTCACACATTTTCCGAAGCACGGTATAGGTGGTAGGCTTCTTCCAGCCAAGCTTTTCCGAGCAAAGGGTTACCAGCCTTCCCGATGCTACCGGCTCGTTCTCCCACACGACAAGCATAAAGCGATAATCACTTTTGCATAGCTTCAAGCTACTCATCATAACCTCTCCTATCCGGTTTATAACTATAAACCTTTGTACTGAGTTTATAACTATAAACCAAGATAGTCAATGAAAATAGGCAGGAAGCGTTAGGCTAGTTCTTCAACCGATACTAGATACAACGAATTACCTACACTAAATAGCACGCGATTCTCTCGAAAATCCTGTGTCAGCGGCACGAGAGGCTCGGCCTTTTCATTCATAAAATGGATCTTATGCCCCGCGGACAATTTCCCTGGCCTTTCATTTCTCTTGAGCACGCAGGTACCGCTCTTCCCATATCCGCCATCGAATAAAAAGTGGTAGCCATCCGTACAAAACCCCGACGATCCCGAAATTTCCGGATTGATGAAGGAAACCTTGGGCTGCTCATGTCCGCCTGTAATGCAGCCGAGCAAAAAGTCCGTATAATAATAAAACCAGACCTCCCCATCATTAACGGCATTAAGCGCGTAACAATCAGCAATGTTCGATACTTGATCCTCATAACGCTTGTTGCCCTGCTCGTCCCAAGCCAAAAGGCCCTGTGCGCCGATCGGTTTATGCCAACCGTTGTTTCCGAACACGCCTTCGTCGAAGTAACTGGTCCATATGGTCCCTTGTTCGGTTACTTGGACGCTTTGGATGCCATCTCCAAGCATAAATGACCGTATCGTATTTCCTTCATAGTCACACACTTTGGCATTCAGATCATAGTCGCCTACGCCATAATAAGAGCAGCGTGCTCCCACTAGCAGCAGCTGCCGATGAAGCGGCTGGACATAATGATAATTAAAATGCTGGTCCGCAATGACCACTTCCTCGATATGTTCATCGTCTAAATACAATACTTTGTAAGTGTACGATTTCTTAAGGACTGATGGGACGAACATGCCTCGTTCCCGTACGGGAGTTTGGTTGATAAGTAGAACATACATGCGGCCATCCGAGCCCATTTGTGCAGAGACGATCTCGAAACCTTCCGTATACGCGGAAATATCAGCATAAGGCTGAAGTTTCACTGTTTTATGAAACATGCCAACTCCTCCTCAAAGACAGTTATACAGCCACATTCTGAACTGGTTATTTGTATGATGTCTGAGTAGAAGGCTCCTGAACATGGTCAAAGTATGGCGATGCTAAAAGCCCTATTTCCTTGTATGGGATAGCCTACTGCCATATTCCTAATCAGCACAAGGAATGAACTTTTATTGGTAAGCTCGCATGGTTAGAACAGATGAAAAAACCACTCCCTTTGCGGGAGTGGTTGGCGGTAAATTTAGTATTCATCTTTCTAACTCTACTTCTTTAATCCGTTGGATTAACCGCAAAGAGGGAATGGATATTGCCCTCGGGATCAGCGAAAAATCCGGTTGTATGCCCCCATGCTTTACTCACCGGTTCAGTAATAGCAGTAGCGCCCTTCGCTACAAATTGCTCAAATAGCTCATATACCGCTTCTGGAGAATGGCATTCAAAGTTCAGCTCGAAAGCCTGGCCTTTGCGTTCTTCGATGAAGGAATGATGCTTGCTTGTATTGTCAGCCATCAACGGCCTAGAGCATATCGCGATACGCACTCCCTTGTTATCGAATTCCACATAATGCTCTTCTTCGACTACTATTCTAAATCCAATGACATCTCGATAAAACGCTGCTAATGCAGATACATCGTTAGCTAGCACTGTTATCCCTTCTAATCGAACGTCCACGACTCGTCCCCCTTGCTTAATATCCAAATTATAGCACTTAATCTATCATTATGGCTCCAGCTGTCATAATAATTGAACCGCTATTTTTCATCACTAAAATAAAGCTGCTCCCGAGCCACAGTTCGAACGCTAACGTAACAGCGGAGATACGACTCAGCCAGAAATGGTGGCGTTAGCAAAATTAATGAAGGAACTACTTCGTTGAACTAAACGATATCGATAGCTGAATAACAACACCGCGGCAGCTGGCCAAATACGATTGACTGCTTTTTTATTGAGCTATCGAGCATTCATACGCATTATACTTTTCCATTTCATGGTATTCTTTAATAAGATTCAACTCTGTAGTGTGGATACCCTATGAAGAAATAAGGAACCATTCAGCTGATTTTAGAGTTAAATACAGGCTTTATACTCAAGAAGAGGGAGGCAGAAAGAAACCCGTATTTCAAGGCTACCGCTCCGATTTTTTTTACGATGGAGAGGACTTGAACACAGGAATATATAGCGCCATTCATCCTGAGTTTGAGGATGAACATGGGAATGTCATTTTAATAAACGATAAACCTGTACCCTCGGAAGGGACAGCTAGAATGTGGATTATTTTTCCTGAAATGAGGAAAAAAGTACATGAGAATCGGATTAAAGTTGGAGTTGTCGGTTTTTTTATGGAGGGTCCGCGGAAAGTTGCGCGCGCAGAAATTATTGAAATTTTAGGGCTGCATTTAAATGCAAATTTATTACGCTAAACAGGACTCTATAGCTTAACAAAATGGCAGCAGGCGGCTTATGACGTTTGGCTGTTTTTTTGTTGAGGTCATCCTTTGTAAAAACGATAACTATCTATGGAAAAAACACATAAGCTGGTTGTGAAGATGTTTCACAAAGTGGTTCAACGAGCTCTGAAAAATGCAGCCCCATCCCAGCTAGTATTTAATAGTAAAGACATAATTGCTAAAGATAATACGGCGATGATAATTACCGCGATAAGTAAAGCTAGTAGGCGTGTTTTCAAGTAGCATTTCCCTTTTTGTTGTGACTTGTTTCCAACCTCGTTAACTATTTAATTAAAGCACGCAATAATAAGCGCGTAAATATACTTCTCGTACTAATATGCGTACTATTTTCTCGTAAAGTGAATTTCGATTGTTATAAATCTTGTTTTTAAGTAAAGCATTCTTTGAAATTCCATATTGTTACATTCATTCGCAAAGTCTATAATTTGTATTACTAGCCATTTAGGAGGAAAGTAAGAGGTGTCCTACAAAACAACCGCAGAAGAGATAATGGAAGGTAATTATGATCGTCCTTTCGGCGTTAAAATCATTGCAATATTAATGATATTAGGCAGTATAATACTGCTAATCACGCAGGCATCCGCCTTTAAGATTTTAAGCGAGGCCTCGTCGCTCCTTGGGGTGTCGAGTCTGTTTCTCCAAATAGCTATTGGATTTTTGGGTCTGCTTGGCGTAGCAGGTGGGGTTGGCATGTGGGTAGGGAAGAAATGGGGCTGGTGGCTAGCAATCTTTTATTTCACATACTCCCTAACCCGCAACCTTAATATGCTAGGTTCTATTCCAGGAATTATGGAGCAGTATGGAGCGCCAGGTAACGCTGCTGGGCATTACATTAAATATGGGCTACGGGTTTTATGGAATATTTTGTTACTGAATTACCTGTGCCGCGAAAGCATAACTTCCTTTTTCAAAACAACGGAAACGAATAAGTTAAATGCTCTAGTAACCGTATTCGGAATTTGTGTAGCAATATTTGTGATAGGCTGGCTATTAAGCATGTTATAGACCTAAAGTAAATTTATGATAACTCCAAAAATCAGCGACAGTCTAAGACTTCATTTCCTAGTCCAAGGCTGCCGCTGTTTTTAATAATATTTTATATCTGAATCTGCTCGTTCAACGACGTTGTCCTTTGTTCGCTGCCCACATTACGGAATTGACGAGACGATGAGCCGGGTGATGTTGGCTCCTCCCATACCGCCGTTCATTCGAATCACGTTGTTATTGCCTGGGTTCAATTGGATTACTCGGCTGACTCGACCCGTGTAAGTGCTCCAGCCTCCTGTCCCCGGCAGCGAAAGAGCATAGCCGCTTCCACTAAGATCACCGCTCGCATTCACCGTAAAGGTTGCCGCGGCTTCCGCGGAAGCGTAAATAACAGTAAGAAGCGCCTGGCCGCCTGCGCCGCCGTTGACTCCTGAAACTTCAAAGTAGGAACCTGGGATATGCAGATTTTCTATGCTCACGCCCGATCGGGTCGCTCCTCCTCCAAAAGACACGTTATTTCCGCTCACCGCATATTCCGTTTCCTGAGCAGATTCCGGGACCAAGGATACGATGACGCGAGATATGTTCGCTCCTCCCATACCGCCGCTGAGCTTGATTATGTTGTTCGTGCCCGCATTCAAGTCGATCAGTCGGTTGGTCCGGCCGGTGTAGCTGCCCCAGCCTCCCGTGCCTGGAAGGGAAAGAAAATAACCGTCCCCTGCGGGATCTCCGCTAGCGTCCACCTTAAAGGCAGATCCGCTGTCGCCTGAAGCGTAAAGCACGGTTAGCAGAGCCTTTCCGCCTGTGCCTCCGTTGATGCCGTTCAGCTGGATATAGGAACCTTGCGTATGCATATTTTCAACGTTTGCACCCGGCCGGGTTGCTCCTCCGCCAATCGATATATTACTGCCGTTCATGGCATATTCCGTTTTTTGAGTATACTCATCAAAGCTTTCATTGATCAGATCATCATACTTGATCTCCGTAGCATGGGAACGAGGGCCAACTGCCGGAACTCCTCCGGTTGTCTGTATGACCTTCTGAATAGTCCCATCCGTATTGAAATACAACCGGTCTACAGCCACGGAACGCAGCGTACCGTTGGAAGAGATTTTGCCATTATGGTAGAACATATACCAGTTGCCCTTATACTCCACAACGGAGCCATGCGACGTTTCGCTATTCAATACCGGATCTAGAATAATGCCGCGGTTCACCCACGGTCCGAGCGGACTGCTGCTGGTAGCGTACCGCATCCGGTTCCCGCCTGGATTATTATCGGAATACGTTAAGTAATACACGCTTCCCCGCTTAAAGACCCAAGTGGCTTCATGGAAGTCCTCCAGCTCGGTGAACTGCTCGACTGGTCCGTCTATCGACACCATGTCGTCAGCGAGCTTCATTCCATAGCTGTTGCCTCCGCCGCCAGCATAAAGGTAATAGTCTCCATTGTCATCGCGGAACACATTGGGATCAATTAAATTGCTGCCGGGAAGCCCGCCTATATAGCCTTGGACAGAAAAATCCGCGGCAGGCTTATCGCTGGTTGCTAC
Organism: Paenibacillus sp. J22R232; assembly: GCF_056269165.1. Taxonomy (NCBI): domain Bacteria; kingdom Bacillati; phylum Bacillota; class Bacilli; order Caryophanales; family Paenibacillaceae; genus Paenibacillus; species Paenibacillus sp. J22R232. The sequence goes on from NZ_JBWDNK010000009.1 coordinate 170,524, forward strand.
CCCAATTTTCCAGGAATTGTTCCAATTCGAATCGCTGGGATGAGGGAAATAGAAGTAATAGGTTCCATCCTTGTACGCGGCGTCAGGAGCCCACATAAACCCGCCCTCCGGCCGACCCCACGGGACATCATCGGCACGCAGAATCTCTCCTTCGTCCACCCAGTCCACCATATTATCAGAGGAGAAGACATGATATTTATCCATCAAATCGCTACCCCTGGAAGGAAATATATCATGTGAGGCGTATACATAAATACGTCCGTCATTCCAAACATGCGCAGAAGGATCGGCTGTGAAAATGCTAGTGAATATGGGATTTCCAGACTGAGCGACGGTATCGGCAGCTACAGACGAGGACGTAGATCCGACAAAGACGGACAGCAGCATGGTTCCTGATAAGAACAGACTTAACAGCTTTTTTTTCATTATTGTTACCTCCTCAATCGTATATTCGGGTTGCATCCCGGCATAACCTTACAGCTTCATTCCATTAATCTGCTTAACAATCAGACAGCAAGAATAATTCTACCATCACCTCTCCATATTTGAATTGAAAGCGCTTTAAATAGAAGAATCATTAATAGCTTACAATATTTGTAACGTGGTATGTAGTAAGGCATTATTAAACTTTCCCTGTCATTCTTAGCCTAATTGGCAAATATCGGTATGCGATGTTTTCAGAAACAAAACTGCAAACGCCAGCACGAAGCATCATAAAGCTTCTTTGCGATTATTTGAAACTTGATCGAATGATTTGCAATAGATACAACTGCTGGCTGTAGCTGCCCCTATTTCAATTCTGTTGGCGAATCCATTTGCTTATTTTATAATAGAGCAAAGCCGTTTCGCACGGCATGACATGTATGCACAAAGGAGCTGAAGCAGCTTGTCCACCACCTCAACTGTAGAAATACACCTGTCCACTGCCATAGGCAATGATCCTGTTCTTCCTGCAACGATCGATATGGGAGACGGTGTTCATGCAGCCGTTAACTGGGAAACCATCCAGGCAGAGCAGTATGGGAAGCCTGGGACATTCATCGTACGGGGAGTAATGGCCGGAGGCGAATTTCCGAACCCGCTCATCTTGAACCGGGCCGATCCTTATATCATCAAGCATACAGACGGTTATTACTATTTCACAGGCTCTGTGCCAGAATACGACCGCATCGTGCTGCGCAGATCGAGAACGCTTACAGGATTAGCTGCAGCGGCGGAAACCGTCATTTGGACCAAGCATGCTGCCGGCGAAATGGGCAATCATATTTGGGCACCGGAGCTGCATTTTATAGATGGAAAGTGGTATGTCTACTTTGCAGCCGGAACAGCGGAAGACAAATGGGCCATACGCCAGTATGTGCTGGAATGCGGAGCGGATAATCCCTGCACAGGAGACTGGCTCGAAAAAGGGAAAATCGCCATGAATTTCGAGAGCTTTACGCTCGACGCCACCACCTTTGAAGTGAACGGCATTCGCTACCTGGCATGGGCACAGGTCGACGAGGCATCCAATCTTTACATCGCGCGCATGAGCAATCCATGGACGATTGAAGGCGACCAAGTCCGTATCGCTTCACCCATGCTGGAATGGGAACGGCATGGTCATAAAGTAAATGAAGGACCCGCCGTTCTTGTACGAAACGGCCGCGTATTCATGACCTATTCGGCAAGCGCAACCGATGATCGGTACTGTATGGGCTTGCTAACAGCAACGGAAACCAGCGATTTGCTGGACCCCGCATCCTGGACCAAATCACCGGAGCCCATATTCCGCAGCCATCCGGCAGCCTGTGAGTACGGCCCGGGCCATAATAGCTTTACGCGCGATGAATCAGACGAATCAGATATTCTCGTCTACCATGCGCGCTCTTATAAGGAAATCGAAGGCGAGCCGCTCTATGATCCAAACCGGCATGCACGGATCCAGCGTATGGATTGGAATGAGGATGGTACGCCGAGGTTAGGCTATCCTGGTCGCCATGCGCACCAAGCTGCTTGCATCGTTACAGTCGAATAGAATCGTGACAAGCTAATGCCGCGGAGGATCATTCTTCCGATAGATAGATAGAAAGAGAGCGAACAGGATGATTTCCCGCCGCTCTCTTTTGCATTCTAGAAGCCCTAATAAGGGATGCCGCCTCATGAATTCCTGATACAGCATCCAACACCTTATCAAATCCGCCTTGCTAATAATAAATCGATCCAATGCATGCACGAGTTAAGCCTCTGAGCATACCTATTTCCTCCTCCTTATGACCAGTCAATCAATACACCGTTGTACTGATCTTTATGATTTCTCAATCCTTCATAAGCATCTGGCGCTTGATTGGGTTTAATAACATGACTGATTAACGGTTCGAGTTTCAACCGATTCTGTCTCATAAGCTCAAAGACAATATGTGAATTTCTTACTAAGGAATGCTTAACAAACCGATTCGGGCCAGTCGGATAACGCCACTCATGGGCACCTTTGAACGTAATGCAGCCAAGGTTATACAAATGGCAATGGTTCAGCACATGCGTAACATCAGTATTGTATTCTCCTCGCGGACTGCCTAGAAATATGATTTCCCCTAAGGAACCGATATAGCTCAAGCTATCCACGGCCACCTTTGGCACGCCCGTTGCCTCAATATGCGTGGACACGCCTTTACCTCCGGTAATTTCCATAATTCTATCTTTCGCATTTTCTTCTAGACCATTAAGCGGATAGTCTACTCCGCATGCACGAGCTGTATTCAGTCGTTCGTTAGCAAGATCAATCCCGATAACCGTTGCACCCTGCAAGCGTGCAAGCTGCGAAGCTAAATTGCCAACAAGGCCCAAGCCAGAAACGCTAATATAATCGCCTAGTTCAATAGCGGAAACTCGCACGGAGGTCATTGCTACTGTTGCCATACGCGTAAAAGGAACCCATCTTAAATTCAAGCCCTCAGGAACTTTAATTAATACATCCTTAGTTCCAGCATATTGGTATTCTTGGTGACTGCCATAATGGAACACAATGTCGCCTTTTTGGAAGTCAGTTACATCCTTCCCTACCTCTATAATACGGCTGACACTAGCATAACCGGGACATACGGGATGCGGTGCCCAGCTTTCGTTGCCAGATAGCATCGCAAGCTCTGTGCCGGGGCTTATCAATGAATAAATTAATTGAACCAGAACTTCGCCATTCCCTGGTTTCCTTGCTTCGAGTGGCTCCTCCACCGTTTCTACTTGCCAAGGACTTACAAACATAATTTTTCTGTTTTTCATAAGTGATCACTCCCCTTCTTTAATTACCTATTAATGTAAACCCATGCAAGCAGAAAGTCTTTACCTGTAAAAATGATTTTTTGTCTGATACTACGATTTTATTTTCTAATAAATAAACCATGAATTCATTTATCCCTTTCGATAGTTGATATTGTTGGATTTATCGTGCAGCTTTGCATGCCATTAATTTATCTGTAATTCTTAGCTACTCTTTCAGTACTTTATATACTCCACTGCCTCATTGGCCAAACGAATGACGCCATTACATACAAAAAGGCGCCTGTACTCTCCTTGATCCAAGGAAGATACAGAAACCTTTTATTGCCATGTTAGCCTAGTCGGTGGTTTGAATGTTTGTTGACTGTGCTGCGGCATACCTGCTTGGCGTTATTCCGACATGCTCCTTGAAGGAGCGGCTAAACAAATGAATACTAGAGAAGCCAACCATTTCCGCTATTTGCGTAAGCGTCTTGCCACCCAATAAAATGTTGATCTTTGCCTGTTCAATCCTGACATGCTTCAAATAGTTATATACGGTAATTCCAAGCTGATTTTTAAATAAATACGACAAGTGATTAGGCGTTACGCCCGCATAGCTGCTCACGTCCTCATTCTTGAGCTGAGCATTGGCATAACGTTGATTCATGCACTCGATTGCTTTCTCGATGGTCGGCCAGCCTTTAGTCATTTTCCCGTTACTTTGATTATGTTCAGACTGGTTTTTGAAAAATAAATGCAACAGCTCCAGACACAGTGATTTAACGAAAAGAATATTTTTCTGGACCGGGCTAGCTATTTCTTGCAACAATTGAAAAAACCGCTTCTTGCAGTCCATTCGATCTGACAGCTTCAAATGAGCTACCGGATGTATGTCAGCCATGCTCATTTCCTTAGCTAGAATATCATCCCTTCTAAAATGAACTGCGCTTGTGTTCTTCAATTCACTCCTGTTTCCATCATAAAACAAATCAAAATGAAAAATATATTGAATAAGCGGAAGGTCCGAGGTAGATCGAATAAGGTGAGACATTAACGGATGCATGACAATCACATCTCCTTCACCTACTTCATATTTAACGCCATCAAGAATAAAATCCGCTTCTCCTTGCTCGATGTACGTGTAGACATGATCATGATCCATCCACTCTCCCGTCAAGGAAAATGACTTCATAATTCTTCCTGTTCGAACAAAGGGGGAAATGCTATTCAACCATAAATGATGATTCAATTGTGATCCTCCTGGGGATATTCGGTTGCCGCTGAGCTTGTTCATTGATCCCGCCATATCTACAACGAGTAATCCGGCTTATTATAAACCGCTCAGTCTTAATCCATTCGTGTAATGTGCTATGAAGATAGTGTACTACGATTATCGCAGCTAATCCTAGCTTTCGGGTTTTTATTCCTTGATCAAACTTACCGCTATTCGCCTTTTACATAGCCAGGGATATTGCTATTTTAAAAATGACAGAATTAATTGGGATTGTAGAGTATGTCGAAGGAAGATCCACCGAAAGCTTGCTTTTGTAGGACTGATGGTTTACGTGCCAGCTGTCGTATGGAATGGGGCCATGTCTCAGGAGGATCAGCTTTCGCTGTTTTTGCATATTTTATTACTGCTTAACTTTGGGGTGGCAGTTGTAACCAGCATCACGGTTTTGGAGACGAAACGAGAGAAGTATATTGTGGTAAAGCTCATGCGGATGAAGCCTGCCGCATATATGCAAGCGTCGCTGGGCTATCGTGATTGCTCTTCCTTTGTCTGCTATATTCCGGTTATGCTGTTCTTCACCTCTTTTCTGTAAGTGGTTTTAAAAAGCGCTTGTTGACTCCTTGCTTTATTCGGTGATTCCGGGCAAAAGCAATGAAGTACATCACCATATGTACGATGTACTTCAAGTCCCATGCTGATTGCGGTTTAAACTATTTCCACGTCCCACGTCTCCAGCGGGTTTTCCTCATACGTAATCCATTCACTCAAGCTGTCGAATTTGGATCATCGATTTTATATCCGATTGTCTTTCTGGATAGCTTTAAAAGCACTTATTTACAAATATTAATCTTATCTAAATTATTATACATGGGATACGTACAGCCAATATAGGCCTTCTCATTTGTAAATCTCATGACCAATTCGTTGGGAGTTGTGAGGCTGTATAACTGTATACTGATATCCAAATTATCAACAGGCTTCAGTATATTTACGATATAGTCCATGTCTTTCTGACCAACATCGCCATTCTTTTCAAAAATGTAAAACGTTTGGGCTCCCGTATACCACACATATTCCCTAAACGAATAAGTCGGATCTAAATTCTTTTTATAGTACGCTTGTGTTGAGTTCATCAATTGTATTTCTTTTTGACTTTCACGATCCGCTCTCCGCTGGTCTACATATTTATGCCCAATATCTAAATAAAAAAGTAAAGACAACGTTCCAAGGATGACTAATATTCCGTATTTTGCAGACTTGAATCCGTATTTGCTAACATTCCAAGCAAGAGCAAATAGCCCTGTACATATCACGAAACCGTACATAAAAGTTGATTCCGATTGCGGAATACGTGTTAGAGACATTAATTCAAAATGAAGCATCTCCAAAAGAACTCTTCCGATAATCCAAGAAATTAGGACGATAAGTAATAGTCTAATGTTAATAATGATAATAATGAAAACCTCCTATAATAACTGTCTCTCCCATATATAATCTCTTTATTAATTTCAATTTTATCGTAAGGGAATAATTACAATTCCCATAGTACCAACTTATAATAGTACCTTTTCAACTGATCATTAGTCTTAAATAGTCACTAAATTTGTAACTTAACTAAACATAGAGATAAATTACTTGTCTCGACTGGGAAATTCAATAACTGTTGTCTATTGCTACAAGTCTTGTTGATTCCATGTTGATTCGGCTTATAAGAGTATTAGTGCGTTGATTTCCGCAATAACGAGTGAACATATAAAAGCGGATTCCTTAAACACGAAGAGATTCGACGTTTATGTATAATCATGGATTCTACAATGTATAGTAAGCATTCTCAGAAGTGGGGTGTTGACTTCGAGGCATAAAAAAATACATCGCCATAGCCTACAGGCTCTTGGTGATGTATTCATCGTCTAAGTACTACTATACGTCTTTAAGTTTTGCTCACAATCCGGTAACAATGGAGTTGTCATTATACGTGATCCAATCGCTTCAGCTATCGGATTCTACTTGAAAGAGCTTAGAGGAATGGGCTCGACCTTTAGGCTACGCGAAGGGAACGGCATTTACTAGCCTATGGCGATCATTGGTACAGCACTCGAAGACTAACTCCTATCATTCTTATGCCAATACTTGTGATACGGTTCAGCTTGCAGGGTTAATCGGCCAATTTTTGTTTAATTCGGTATACTCATCTATTCAGCATTCTAAGCCGCTCGATCCGGCTGTTCCAAAATGTAGTAAAAAGACACTGAGATTCTACCCATCAGTGTCTTTTTAATTGATACTTTTTCACCATCATCATGTTCATCGTTAAACCTAGACTCATTCTCTTTAGCCCTATTCGCTGTAATCTAAAGCAGCTTAATCAGCTCTTCCAGCTCATCAACCCATACTTTTGCAAGTTCAAAATTAGTATCTTTTAAAGCCAATTCAATTTTCATTTCAAGTGACTTTTTCTTTTGTTCCGTTTCTAAATAATCTTTATTAAAATGACTCGCATAAATCATCTGTCTAAATTTTCGCATACTCATTTTACTGATCGTCTTATCGTCAATAATTAACACATAATCCATTCCATTTACAACCGAATAGAAATCATGGGAAATCATAAGAATCGCGCCTTTATAGTCTTCAATAGCTTTGTCCAGTGCGATCTGCGTATAGATGTCCAAATGGCTTGTCGGTTCGTCAAGAAGCAGTAGGTCGGCTTGACTGGCAGAAACTTTAGCCAATTGAAGCAAGTTTTTTTCTCCACCGGATAAAGATTCGATCTTTTGATTCAGTATTTCTCCTTCAAAGCCATAGTTTGAAAGATACGATCTAATCTCATCATAGGTTTTAAATCCGGCATCGATGAATTCGCTTAGTATCGTATTGGAATCCTTTAGCGTTTCGCCCTGAAGCTGAGATAAATAAGCCACTTTAACATCTGCATTTATTTCGATTGAATCATGATTGTTTTGAAAGATTTTTCGAAGTAAGGTCGTTTTCCCTGTACCGTTTGCACCGATAATGGCTACTTTATCCGTAGACTTGATCTCAAAGTTCACATTTTCCAAAAGCAGCTCATCAAAGGAAACGCTATAATCATGGACATTGACCACGATGGTGTCTTCCATTTCATGAGACATACCAAAACGAATATCCGGCTGCTTAATATCGACAAACGGCGCTTTGATTTTACGCGCTTCCAATCTTTCTTGAAACTTGACCCTGGCTTTTAACGCTCTGCCTCTGGATGCTCCCGAATTATAGGTGGCGATCGTTCGAAGATTATCGATGATGTGCTCGTTTCTCTCGATTTCTTCCTTTTCGGCGATGGTGAATTCTTGCAACTCGATTTTGGTCTGAAGCAACGAGAAGTTATACTCGATATATCGCCCATCAAACTCTTGGATCTCCGTATTTTCGAGATGTATGATTTTGTTGAAGCAATGATTCAACAGATATCGGTTGTGCGTAACCACCAGCAGCATGCCTTTATGGGAATTGATCAATTTTTTAAGCGCATTTAGGTTTTCAAAGTCCAAAAATACATCGGGTTCGTCCATAATCAGCAAGTCCGGACGGATAAGCATTTCCTTCATTACTTGAATGAGTTTGAATTCCCCGCCGCTCAGGTGGGATACGTTAAGATCTTTCAACTTCATGAGATTTGCCAGATTTAGCTGCTTATTAATGGCGTTTTCAAAATTGTCCCCGTCCATCGACTCGAAGGCGTCCAAAGCCGATTGATACTTTTCCAGCAGCGAATCCATATCCGACGTGGTTGCCATTTCAGCATAAATCGATGTGATTTCATCTTGTATCTTGATAAATTGTTCTCCGATATATTCAAAAACGGTCATTTCTTTGGTTTTGTCCACTTGCGAGAACTGACTCACATGCCCGATTCTGCAATCCGGGTCGATCTCTAACTTGCCATCAAACAAATATCTTTCCGGATCCGTCAGGATATCGATCAGCGTACTTTTCCCGCTGCCGCTTGTTCCGATAAAAGCGCAATGTTGACCCTCTTCAAGCGTGAACGAAATGTTGGTATAGAGTTCTTTTTGCGGAAACGAGAAGGATAAGTTATCAACTTTTATCATAGTGTTACCTTTCTTGATAGCTAAAATGGCGATTATTGTTAGATGTATGTCTGTGGAATAGCGGCTTGTTTCTACTTTACCACTCCGTTTTTCAACTGCATAGGCTTCGCTTCGTTGGACAGAAAAAAATAAATGTTTATCGTCAGTAAAAAAGGTTCGTCGCAGCAGTCACCCACGATGAACCCTTTCATATAAAGCAACTACATGATAACAACGACATTATCACTTTCTAAAACCCGGAAGGTCAGGGAATTGACTTGCCAGAAATCCTTGAAAACCCGAAAACCTTGGATTTCCACCTTCTCCGCCTTCTTCATCAGCCAAAACAAGCTGATAAGCCACATTTTGTGCAGTTACTAAGTTCTAATCACACTCCTTAATTTCCGGTGCTCCATCTAATGCCTTCCATCCGATTCCAATCCATTCAAATTCCAGACAACTTTACTTGGAATTATACATTGTACGCCAAAACGGTAGGTTTCCTCATTCGCCAACTTCGCAAAGTCATGAAGGGTAACCCTATTAAATATTGTCCATATTAAAGTCTTTTAGCTTTACTAATTCCTTTTTCCCTCTATTTCCTTTTTCCACTCGGGCTTTACCGTTCTCATCCGTTGTTTTAAATATATAATCCCCCGTTAACAGGTTATAATCTTTTTCTTCTGCAGTTTCTTTCGTAACATTGCCCGTAAAATAATTACCCTTTGTTGCTCCAATTAAATACCAATCCTGATCTTGAAATCTGAATTTATACTTGTTATACCATCTCCAATTACTCCCGCCATAATCACTTACTATTACCGATCCTTTATTTATGGAAAGACTATCAAATGGATCCCCCCAAACTCCGCCTTCATCCGCTTTAAGAATAACTTTATCTGCAATTATGGATAAGGAATAAGAGTTGAATGCTGTACCAAATGCAATGATTAATGCACGTGGCTGCGCGCCTTCCGATTCGTTCATATCCTTGTCTTGCTCTATAATGGCTGCAATATCAACAACCCCGTCGTTGTTTAAATCTCCTTCTGCACGTATCGGTTCTCCTTGATCCTTCTCAAAAATTTTCCATCCAGAAGGGATTAACGAATGGAAGTCGTTTGATTTATTTGAGCTTCGTGGACTTTCTTTCATTTCTTCTTGCATAGTATTTTCACTATTGGTTTTTGAAATGATAACTCGTTTGTTTTGTTCTGAATCGATTTTTGTATTAGAAGAAATAGCATGTTTACTATTGGAATCATTGCATGCACTTAAGGTTGACAATAAAACAACAAATAAGGTAACAACATAGATATGCTTCATTCCGTTTCACTCGTTTCTTCTTTGGTTGTAACTTCAAAAGTTATGTCAAAATAAATATTTATGAGTTTCGCAAATCAATTGGGATGATCATTCGATTATCAAATCATTTGTATCATGCCATTATGCCTATCGCTCCCAGCTCGTGTCATACTACAGAGGCATCGACAATAAAATACAGCCTGGAATCCATCCAGGCTGCCTACAAGTCCATTGAATATGTCGCTCTATCCCTAATTTGTTATCTCCATATATATGCTCCTACAGAAAGGAATCGAAGGGCGATGACAAGCCTGCCAAATACTCTTTCACGAGATGGTGAATGTCAGCTAACGAGCATTCTTTTATAATCATCCGTTTCCCCGCTTTGCAGTCGTAATGGATATCGCTTACACCTGCTCCACTGAAGCTTCCTTGATGACCGGCAATCCCGCTTCAACTAATCTTTTATTACGAATGAAGAAAATGGACAGTACGAGCATTAGCACTCCCGTTCCGACCAGCAACCATTCAATCTCAACGATATCCGATAGCGGACCGAATATGAGCATCCCGATTGGCATCATCGAAGTCGAGATCATGCCGAATACGCCAAAGATGCGCCCCAAATAATTCGGATCAACCTTCTCTTGCAGCATGACGGTGGTCGGTGTGTTAAACACGGGAATGGCAACGCCGAACACCGCCATCACAGCCAGGTAAATCCAAAATACAGGAACGATACCCAAAACTACCGTACAAACGCCCATAATCAGGTTAGCAAAGGTCATCGTATATACTTTGTTGCGGAAGCCGCCCCATGAGGCGATAATCGCTCCTCCGGCCATCATGCCGATAGAGAAAGCGATTTCGATAGCTGTTAGCCGCCAATAATCATCCCCGAAGCTGCGAGTCACTTGCAACGGTGTTAAAAAAGCAGCCGGTGCCATCAGCACAAAGAAAAAGGCGAAAAATATAAAAAAGGTTTTGAGAAAGCTGTGGTTTTTAATGTAGCTCAAGCCTTGTTTAAAATCATCCAAATAGCTAGTCGATTGCTGGTCGGCCGCTTTTTTATGCAAAGGAATTCTCAAGAAGGAAGCTATCGTAAAAATCGCTATCGCCGCTGTAACCACATCGATAAAGAAGATGACTTCGATCGTTGCCATTGTAAGCAGCGTCGCGCTTACGATAGGCGCAACAAACATCATGAGCGCTTGAAGGCTTCCGTTTATGCCATTCACCTTCGTCAGCTTATCCTCGGGTACGATCTGGGGCAAAATAGCCCCAACCGCAGGGGTTTGAATGCCGGCGCCGAGTGCGCGAACGGCAGCAATGGCAAACAACAGCCAAATCTCTTTATAGCCGAGTAAAAACGTAATCGCGAGAATTAGCGTAACAACGGCAATCATCGCATCTGCTATTATGATCAGATTTTTTCGGTTGAATCGGTCTGCCCATACCCCTGCAAATGGCGATAACAGAAAGGTCGGAATAAATCCGCAAATAATGAATAACGTCATCATCATGCCCGATTTTGTAGTGAGCGTCACGTACCACATAATCGCGTACTGCACTAATGCAGAGCCAAATAACGAAAAGGTTTGACTGCTCAGAAAGATAATAATGTCTCGTTTCCAATGCTTGTTTTTATGCTCTTCGGATGGTGTCATTTTCTTTATCTTACTCCCTTCTTTTCCGCACAATTCTAGCATTGCTAGAAATGCTAGATTCCTACTATTAAGTAATTGCCAATCTCGGTATGTCTAATCCTAATTGCGTTACTATTTTCTAGTCGCGTATGATCATAACCATAGCCGTCTCTTCGTCACCCCGATGAATGGCACGCTCACTGCTCTTCTTTATTGGACACGATGTCCAATAAATGCTGCAAACTGGCGATCCCCCGCACTTGCTCAACCAATGCATAATCGATGTATTGAAGTGATTTAAGGGCAATTTCCTTTGCCTGCGCGACATTATGGTTATCAAGCTCCGCTACCACCTCACGAACCGTATCCAAGGAATATACAACTCTTTGAACCGTCCGGATAATAAGCACTTTGCGGATATCTGAAGGGCCATAGATCCGAAATCCGCTTTCCTGCTGACGTTCGGGCTTAATTAACCCTTCCTTCTCCCAATGCCGAATGGTGGATGTAGATACGTTTGCTTCTTCGGCTACCTCGCCTATCGTAAACGAGTGTTTATTGCGGTACTTAGGAAGATCATTCAATTCTTTCAGATCGAGCATGCCGACTGTTTTTTGCACGATTTCTTTTTCCGCATTCAATCTGACTTGTGCCTTGTTAATTATCCATAAAGCATCCAGCTTCTCTCCACGAATGATGCGCGGCATCACCTCTCGAATCAATTCCATTCCAAAACCGGTATACATCGCTCGTATGCATTGGAAATAAGCTTCATGCTCTTTTGTATATAGGCGGTACCCGTTTACTGCTCTCTCGACATAAGGAACAAGCCCCCAAGCCTCATAATGCCTTAAAGCGCTTGTGCTTATATGTAGTTTTCTTGCTATTTCAATCCCTTTCATCTGATCCCCTCGTCTAACCCTGTCATTTATCATTAAAGCATATGACGGGTTTATTGCTTTCGACCATTCTAACATATGAATATGAATCAACAAACCTTATCATTTGCATCAATGTGTTACGCTTGATGCATAATGAACATTCAAAAAAGACGAGGTGGCTAATCATGCTTAGAATCAAACCGATTTTACCATGTCCATCCATAAAGGAACAAGTTTCCTTTTATGAGAGCTTAGGTTTCAAAACGATTCAAATTTATACCCGGCCACATCCATATGCAGTTGTTCGCTACGGCTCGTTGGAGCTGCATTTCTATGTAACCAAACGTATATTGCCTCATGAAAACCCTCAGATGTGCTATATCGAGGTAGACGATGTGAACCAGATTTATGAGGCCTTTACTGCCGGACTGAAACGGGATACCGGGAAAATTTCCCGTACAGGCATTCCGCGAATTTCAAAAATAAAGCATTTGGCAGAGGATCGAAGGTTTATGATGACAGATTTAGGGGGAAATACGTTTTATATCGGAACACCGAATACCGCTTTCTCCGATCCTACTTTTTATAGAACCATTGAGAGCGTGGCGTATGCCAAACATTTTGAGCTGCTATATGATTTAATGTATTCAAAAGAGGATATCCAAGCAGCGTTTAATACGTGGGAGAAATTCTTTCCTGCTGAAGATATAAATGCGATGCATGCAGAGGATTTGGATGCAGCTAAAATATTGCTGGTTGCTTTGGATATTCATATCCAACGCGATAAAGCAGTGAGCCACAGCATTAACGATAAGCTTAAAGAGCTATTAAGCTCTCACGACACTGAAGATCCCGATTGGAGCAGAGTCTCGCAACAATATAACGACATCATGAGCGGTGAATAAAAAACGCACTTCCATTCAGGCCAAAGAGTACAACGCTTCACGAGCGATGTACTCTAGTCCGCAACCCGCTGATCCGAGCCTAATCAATCATCCGTTTAATCTCGTCCACGATCAGGCTTGGCTCGGTGTACATGACCATATGCCCGGAATTCGGAGCTTCTACCAAACGGCCCGCTAGTGCGGTCGCCGTCTTCCGATGGGCTTCGTGAAGCGCCGGGCGAAATTTCCGTTCCATTCGCGATATATGAGTACCAGAGATGACAGACACCTTAGTGCCTGCAAGCTTCAACGGACGTTCTCGAAGCGCCCTTAAGTCCGCAAGAAAAGGAATTCCTTCCGCTACCATCGTTCTAGCTGCCTGCAGCGTGAAATCCTCTCGGTGATGCTCCTTATAAACATCGGCAGGCAATGCCTTGCCGGGCTTGCTCCCCATCAGCCGATATAGGCCTACTCTGGCGAGCATCGGAATGAGCTTATTCATCCTCGGGTAATGCTTCACGGACGAATCCTCGAAATACAATCCGCAATGCTCGTCCGTCTGATCAACCAGAACAAGCCCGCGTATGCGCGCGGGATCCATTGCGGCAGCCGTGCGAATGATCGGTCCGCCCCAGCTGTGTCCGACGAGGACAAACGGGCCTGTGCCAAGCTGGTTCAATAAGAAAATCAAGTCATTAGCCATTCTGGCCAGCGTCCTTGGCTCCCGGTCCGGCTCACTCCTTCCGATACCAGCCCGGTCGTAGACGACGGCGCGCGCATGCTCGGCGATAAGCGGCTGCACAAGCCCCCAAGCACAGCGGGACGAGCCCATGCCCGATTCGAATACGACGGTCAGCTTGCCTGCGCCTTTCTCCATATAATGCAGCTTGCGTCCGTCTGCGGTCTGAATATAGTGGCTATTTCCAAATCTATGAGATTGCGTGTCCGGCATCTTGGTTTTCCACCTCTCCATAATGAATGATTATGATTTGCATGCTGCTTGTATTCCCTGGCCTAAACTCTTCTCTGTTCACCTGCCACTTATCAGGAATAATGAATAACTCCCGCACGTCTCTATCATAAGCCAAGCATGGGCAGACGTTTTCGTAATATTGTTCGAACACGGCTGCTACCTTCATGTTTTCAATCGTACCCATGCATACATTCGTACGGTGGGGATAAAGTCAGAACTGATCCGTTATATCTATCCAGCCCGTCCAGTCGGGCAGCTTCTGCAAGCCCCAGTACTCGAGAAACATAGTAATGACTCCGCCCATATCCGTTGTCGAATAGCTGTAATGCTTGAACGATCCGTCCGGATTGTCCAGTCGCAGCTCGACGTTGATGCCGTTCACGGACCCCCTTAACGGAAATGCCTGCATATAGCTGCTACCCTCTATCGGTAGGCTCGGATCCATGACGATAAAATCATCGGGGTCGGTATCGAATCCTTGAATAATATCTATAATGAGCGAGGCCTCTAATGCATCATTCTGATAAGTAGCCCCTTGAGTCGTAATGGTGTAGGTCACGCCGCTGCTGCCAGTAACGCTCAAGTGCGCGGATTTATTCATCGTTTATCCTCCTTGGCTGCTCTACTCTTTGACTTTAGCCTTCTCCCTTCTATTATACCCCACCCCCAAAATAGTGGGATATTCGAAAATCCGATAAGTCGTTTAATTGAGTTGTTTATTTTATTATGGTTCAGGTGCCGCATTATCAAAGGTCATTTGAATAACCATATTAAATGGCATTTGACTTAAACCATGGTTTAAGTCGTATCCTATTCCTGTCGGCATGCATTATAAAATTTGGAGGCCTCCAGATGAAGTATTGTTCAATAAGCGAAGTGTCAGCCAAATTCAATATTCCGGAATCAACGTTACGTTATTATGAAAAAAAAGGACTACTGCCTCTAATAGAGCGTGATGCAGCTGGAAGGCGATTATTTTCAGAAAATCAGATGACGCTCCTTGAAATCATTATTTATTTGAAAAACACGCATATGCCAGTAAAAGGTATCAAACAATATGTTAATTGGGTAGTAGAGGGAGATAGCACTACTGAACGGCGACTTGAAATGATGAAAAACCACAAGCAAGCCGTTCTAGCTGAAATTTCTCTAATGACAGTCGCCTTAAACGCAATTGACGTGAAAATAACGCGATATACGAAGCGTATGATACGCATGAAAAATGAGATGAAAGATGAATTAAAAAAAAATGGAGAAGAGGAAGTCTAATGGAGCTTTCAGGAAATACAATACTCATTACCGGCGGCGCCTCAGGAATAGGACTAGCTTTTGCGGAACGCTTTATACAAGCTGGAAATACCGTCATTGTTACTGGGCGGCGTGCAGCTGTACTTCAAGATGCGAAAGAAAAACTGCCGAGCCTTATTACTTATGTGAATGATTTGAACATTGCCTCCGAGCGTATACGTCTATTTGATTGGGTAACGTCGAACTATCCGGAAGTAAATGTGTTGGTTAACAATGCAGGAATTCAACAACGCTTTAATATGCTAAAATCAGACGCAAAGAACGATTGGAGTTATTTTAATCATGAAATCACAACCAACATCGAAGCTCCTATTCATCTCTCGATGCTGTTTGCTCCTTTTTTTGCCTCCAAAGAAAAAGCAGCTATTATAAACGTGACATCAGGATTGGCTTTTACGCCGTTTGCAATTGCTCCGATTTACTCCGCATCCAAAGCAGCGCTTCATTCGTTTACAATGAGCTTAAGACATCAACTTGCTGAAACGTCTGTAGAAGTAATTGAAGTGGCTCCTCCTGCAGTGAATACGAGCTTAGGCGGAGCCGGGTTACATGCGCAAGGCGAACCGTTAGATGCCTTCACAGATGGCATTTTCAAAGGACTAGAAGAGGGACAACAGGAAATTGGATACGGCACTTCTGTGGATCGTTTACGTATGTCGCGAGATAAAGTCGACGAATACGCGGAAAAAATGTATACGGCCACGAAAGGCTTAATTGAATAACCTGCCAAGCGCAAAAAAGACTGCTCGAAAGCGATTAGCTTTTGAACAGTCTTTTTTTGGGCTCGCTATTTGGTTTGTCTACCTATTGAGGGCCGTCTACGATTCTACCCGTATTTACTGTGATGCTTGCTGGTACAATATAGTTGCCTGCATCATCCCCGGAAAGGGTATAAACGATTTTCACCTGTTTATTGGTTCCGATTTCTGCATTATTGTAAGTGGCTACCGCATGCACGGTGACATCATCGCCATCAACAACGCCAATTAATGTACCCGGTGTTAGGACAGCTGTTACCGTTCCGTCATAAACCTTGGTTGGCAGTACCGGCGGTGCAATTTTTAGTTGTTTTGCAATGATTACTCCTGTATTTACTGTAACCTCGCCTGGAGGTGAATAATTTGTAGAATCTGCCCCGGATAGTGTATACGATACGACTATCTCTTTGTTCGTTCCTACGTTCTTATCAGAAAAAGTGCCTAGAGCATGTACCGTTACGTCATCCCCAGGACACATCCCGACTCCTACACAAGAGCCTTCTCTAGAACCTGCCAGCACAACTGATTCGTTGTTACCGTCATACACTTTGAAATTGGTGATCAGGTCAATAATAATACCCGTATCTAGGTGATATTGTACGTATGCCATGTAATTCGTGTTGTCTGCAGGCGCAATATAATTGCCGCTATCCACTCCCGACAGCGTGTAAACAATCGTTATTGGACTTGCACTTGCATTGACGAGGGCATTTGTAACGTACAATGCTTCCACGCTCACTGTCACGTCTTCACCCGGAACTACCCCAAGCAATGCCCCTGCCGATACTTCTACTTCTGAATTGCCCTCTAGCGATTCAACAAGCGACAATAGTGGATCCTCGATCGATAGTTGAGCCGCAGAAATGACCCCTGTATTTACAGAGTAACTTACAGGCGCAATATAGTTGCCCGCATCCGCTCCACCTATCGTATAAGCTACGGTAATCGTTTTGCCTGTTCCGATTGCTGCGTCATTGTAGGTAGCCACTGCGCTTACGGTTACCGTTTCGCCGCTAACCACTCCCACCAACGAGCTTGCAATCACTTCTGCTGAATTCGTTCCATCATACATTTTCACCGCTGCCAGCGTCGCTGGATCCGCAGTAGTCAGCTCCTTCTTAATCATTACGATTTCATTTGAAACGATCGATATATTGTTGGAGGAATCCACTGCGTACACAACATAATTGCCTGCTTGTAAGCCTGCTGTCGTAATCGTGGCACTAGCAGCTGCTTCCACGGATTGTTTTTTGCCTACAAATGCATCAACGGCTTGGTTTAATGCTGTCAGGGTTGCAGCCGTTGTTGCAGGGACTAGATATAAATGTCCCTTCTCATTGCTTTTGGCATTGATGTCATCGCCATATGAGATTTGCCCAATCGTTACGCCGGATAGAACCGGAACCGTTGTATCGCTCCCGCCAGTCGAAGGTGTTGTCGGCGCAGGCGTTGAAGGAATAGTCGTTGGCGCTGGTGTTGGTGTAGGAGTCGCCGCTCCGTTACCCGGTGTGTTTTCCAAAATTTCTTTTACGGTAACCGAACGGTATAATACGACCACTGCTTCAGCGCGCGTAAGCGGTTGATTCGGTTTGAAGTTCGTATCACTGGCATAACCTTTCAAAATCCCGTTCGCTGCTCCCGCTTCAACCGCTGCTTTGGCCCATGAGGCGATGGAGCCTGAGTCTGTAAAAGTTGTTCCTGCATTGCCAGTTTCCGAAAGATTCAAAAGGCGATCGACGATAACGGCGGCCTCCTGCCTGCTGATTGGGTTGTTTGCACCGAAAGTCCCATTCGCATAGCCCTTAATGTAGCCCGCTTTGGTCGCCTTGGAAACCTCGACGTATATCCAACTTGATGAAGTAACATCGCTGAAGGAAACCGTCGCTGTTTCTGTGAATCCATAGGAACGGTTAATCAAAGTAATGAATTCCGCTCTTGATATCGTGTTATTCGGTTTGAAGCTGCCGTCTTCATAACCTGTAACATATCCTTTATCGATCCAATCTGATACCTGGCTTTCCGCCCATATTCCATTGATATCCGTTTTCGAAGCTTCTGCAGCGCCAAAAGCTGCTGGTACCGATGGAAGCAGCATAACTGTAATGAGCAAGGTGGACGCTAGCTTTTTCGTATAATTCATTGATCGTATTCCTCCTATTTTCATTGCAAATTACAGATTGAAACATTTTTATCAACATGATTTGATATCACAATTTGACAACTAAAGTAAAAAAATAAATATTTTTATCAAATTTTGTCGTTCCTTCTCACTATAGAACAGTTCTATTAAAAGGTATATCCCCCAAATGGGGGATACATTTTATGTAATTTCGTTTCAACTCTATGCTCATGTGTAAGACTTATCTGATCTCACTTATGAGATAGCGCTGAGAAACATAAAAAAACCGTTTCTTCGTAAATGGAATCACCATCTACGAAAGAAACGGTTTTTTACATTTGGCTTAAGAAAGCGGCCGCGCAAAAGTCACGATTCCGCTTTCCTTCACCGTAATAAGGGATTACTTAATAACGACGTATTCCAAGTTAACCAGCTTCGCATAGGTCACGATTTGGTCTGTCGTCAGATTCAAGGAAACGACGGTATGGTGGCCGCCGCCATTCTCGATCCAAGCTCTTACTCCATCTTGGAAGTTAGGCTTAACCGTCCACAACACGCGAGCTACAGGAAGGTTAGGAGCCGGAACCGTCGGCTCGAATGCGGAAACCTCATTGATCAGCAATTTATAATGAGTGCCGAAGTCCGCCATCGATACAACGACGCCTTCGCCGGCTTTGCCATCAAATATGAGACGCGCCGGATCTTCGCGATCGCCGATTCCAAGCGGTGAAACAATAATCGTAGGCTTGTTGCTTGCCAAGGATGGATCTACCTCAAGCATATGGGATTGCAGGATGGCTTCTTGGCCGGCTGCCATCTCGTACGTGTAATCCTCCATAAAGCCCGTGTTTTGATTGCGGCTCATCACCTTCAGCAAGCGATCGAGCGCGGCAGTCTTCCAGTCGCCCTCGCCGGCAAAGCCGTAGCCTTGCGCCATCAGGCGTTGGACCGCTAGGCCAGGCAGCTGTTTCATTCCATGCAAATCCTCGAAGTTCGTCGTGAAGGCATTATAGCCTCTCTCGTCCAAGAAACGCTTGATGGCGATTTCATAGCTCGCTTGGACTCTAACGCTCGCTTCCCACGCTTCTTTGCTGTTCTTGCCGTAATCGAACGTGTAGAGTTCTGCATATTGAGCCATCAGATCATCGATTTCCTGCTCCGTAACGGCATTCACATATTGCACAAGGTCGCCGATGCCGTAGTAGTCCACGGTCCATCCGAATTGAATTTGTGCCTCTACCTTGTCCCCATCCGTTACGCCAACATTGCGCATGTTGTCGCCGAACCGCGCGACTTTGATATGGAAGCTTTCATTATAAGCAACCGCAACATCCATCCAATCGGCAATTTGCTGCTGCACTTCCGTGCGTTCCCAGTAGCCAACGACGATTTTATTTTGTTTGTTCAGACGGGCATTAATAAAGCCGTATTCGCGGTCACCGTGAGCGGCTTGGTTCAGGTTCATGAAGTCCATGTCGAGCGTTGCCCACGGAATGCTTTCATTGAACTGGGTTGCCAGATGAAGCAGAGGCTTCTGCAGCAATTTCGTGCCGCGAATCCACATTTTCGCAGGCGAGAACGTATGCATCCACGTGATGACGCCTGCCACTTCATCGCGATAGTTAACCTCTTTCATGATGCTTGTAATCTTATCGGCGCTGACAGCCAGATCCTGCAAGACAAGCGGGTAAGGGAGCAGGCCACTGTCATTCAAGGCATCGGTCATCGTCTGCGCGTGCGCCTTCACTTCAGCGAGCGCTTCTTCCCCGTACAGATGCTGCGAACCTACGACGAACCAAAATTGTTTAGCTGCTGTTACTGACATTGTAATCATCCTCTTTTCTGTTTTTAAAAATAGGTATAGTACTTACTTTTGCCCGTAGTAGGCATCTTTCCCGTGCTTCCGAAGATAGTGCTTATCCAGAATGCCTTGAGGCAGTTCTTTGGCAAAATTGTTCAATTGACGCGCGTACAGGTTCATTTTACAAACTTCCTCCAGTACGACGCTGTTCACGACTGCCGACTTCACGTCTTTACCCCAAGTGAACGGCGCATGTCCTTGGAGCAGGACAGCCGGGATCGCCATGACATCCAATCCGCGCTTCTCGAACGTTTCGATAATAACATGACCCGTCTCCGCTTCGTATCCGCGGTCAACCTCCTCTTGGTTCAAGAACCGTGCGCAAGGCACGGCGCCATAAAAGGTGTCCGCATGCGTCGTTCCCATTACGGGTACATCGAGACCCGCTTGCGCCCAGATGGTTGCCCAGGTCGAATGAGTATGCACGATCCCGCCGATTTGCGGGTAGTGTTTGTACAACACAGCGTGAGTCGCCGTATCCGAGGAAGGTCTCATTTCTCCATCGACCACATTACCGTCAAGATCCACAACGACCATGTCGCTCGGTTTCATTTTCTCGTAGCTGACTCCGCTCGGTTTGATCACGAACAGGCCGCTTTCCCGATCGACGGCGCTCGCATTGCCCCAAGTGAATTTCACAAGGCCATGCTTCGGCAAATCCAGATTCGCCTGATATACCTCTTCTTTCAGTTGTTCTAACAACGTTAGTCCCTCCCGTTCTCTAGCAGATGGTCTACAGCGGCTTGTTCGATGGCAAGCCCTGCTTGGTATCGTTTAATGAATACTTGGAACCCCTCGACATCCGCTCTATCCGGAGCGATCTCCTGCCCTTCGGCATCTTTGAACACTTTCTGCTCAAGGAACTCGTCCAGGCTTTCTTCTTGATCCTTGTTAGTCATGTAGGAAGCCAGAAGCGCCATGCCCCATGCCCCGCCTTCGCCGGCCGTCGACATAACCGAGATCGGCACGTTCAATGCAGCGGCCAAAGCTTTTTGCCCAACGACAGGTGTCTTGAAGAGGCCCCCATGAGCCAAGATGCTGTCAATCGCAACCTGTTCGTTTTCGGTCAAAATATCCATTCCGAGCTTCAATGCCCCGAATGCAGTGATCAAGTGCGTTCTCATGAAATTAGCCAGCGTAAAGTTGCTTTCAGGCGAGCGAACGAACAACGGCCTGCCTTTTTCGATTCCCGTAATATTTTCGCCCGAGAGATAGCCGTAGCTTAGCAAACCGCCGCCATCCGGGTCGGCTTCCAACGCCTTATTCAACAGCACACTGAACAATTTGCCGGAATCCGCGTTGTACCCCATGGCTTCGGAGAATTCGCGGAACAATCCCATCCAGGCGTTGAGATCGCTGGAGCAGTTGTTCGCATGCACCATGCCGACCGGGCTGCCATTCGGCGTCGTGACCATGTCGATCTCCGGATAAACCTTGGATAATTCTTTCTCCAATACGATCATTGCAAAAACGGAAGTTCCCACGGAGACATTTCCCGTACGTTTCTTAACGCTATTCGTCGCAACCATGCCTGTACCGGCATCGCCTTCCGGAGGACATAAGGGAATGCCTGACTGCAAATCCCCGGCAGGATCCAGAATCGCGGCTCCCGCCTCCGTCAGCTCGCCAGCTTGCTCGCCGGATAGATTCACTTTAGGAAGAAGATCCTCCAGCTTCCATGAATATCCTTTGTCCGCAATTAATTCATTGAATTGCTTGACCATCGTTGGATGGTAATTATGGGTTGACTCATCTATAGGGAAGATGCCGGAAGCATCTCCGATGCCAATCACTTTATTGCCGGTCATCAGCCAGTGGATATATCCAGCCAGCGTCGTAACGAAATCAATGCGCGGCACATGCTCTTCTTGGTTTAATATGGCTTGGTACAGATGCGCAATACTCCAGCGCTCGGGGATATTAAATTGGAGCAAGCCCGTTAGTTCCCTTGCTGCCGCGCCCGTTGTTGCATTGCGCCAAGTCCGAAACGGCACGAGCAGGTCGCCTGTGCTATCGAATGCCATGTAGCCGTGCATCATAGCGGAAAATCCGATTGAACCCACGGTCCTAAGGGTGACTCCATAATTACGTTCTACTTCCTGCTTCATTTCGCGGTAAGCCGTTTGGAGGCCTGTTATAATATCCTCCTGGTTGTACGTCCAATATCCGTCTTTCAACAGATTTTCCCATTCGAAGCTTCCCGATGCGATGGTCTCGAAACGACGATCGATCAATACCGCTTTGATCCGCGTAGATCCAAATTCGATGCCAAGCGAGGTTTCTCCCTTGGTAATTGCTTCTTTCCAATCCACTTGATTCATAATCACGTATAGCCCCTCTCTGTTCGTAGTTTGCACGGAAATCTGATCGCTCCTATCGCGATTTCATTTCGTGATGGAACCCACCGATTTCTATGCTAGCTGCTTCCCAACGGATCGGTCTCTCGATGAGACAACCGGAAAATTCCGATAGAAAGAAGGCGCTTTCTCTTACTGACAGCCTTAGTATATTTTCTGTACGTACATTTGTCAATATAGTCTAATAGTTATACTAACATAAGTTATTTTAGCACCTTAATTGGTGTCATTCATAGCATCTGTCTAATAATGAACATGCAACTTGTACGGTTAAAGTCACAAATGATGGCATTTCGTTTGCATTTCAAGCAAATCATGCTAAAATGTGTACGTACAACTTTCCGAACAATGATGAAAGAAGTGGATTGCGTGAAACCAAAGTACCAGCTCATAATTGACGATATCAAAAGCTATATCCTCTCTGGAACGTACAAAGCAGGCGAGAAAATCCCTTCGGAGCTCGCTTTGCAGGAGAGCTACAACGTAAGCCGACAGACGGTTCGAAAGGCCATTCTGGAGTTGTCGAACGAGGGATTCCTGCGAAGCGAGAGGGGATCCGGCACGTACGTGAGCAGCCAATACCGCTCCAGATCAGGTACAAAAACGATGAATAAAACGATCGGTGTCATCACAACCTATATCTCCGATTACATCTTCCCCTCCATTATCCGCGGCATTGAAAGCCGGTTAAATGAAGATAACTATTCATTGCTGTTAGCCAGCACCAATAATGATATCTCCCAGGAGAAAAAAGCGTTGGAAATGATGCTGTCCTACGGCGTGGACGGGCTAATTATAGAACCTACTAGAAGCAACGTGTATAACCCCAACATCGCTTACTATCTATCTTTTAAGGAGCAGGACGTTCCGTTCACGATGATCAACGCCTATTATGAAGAACTTGAAGTTCCTTTCTTCTGTCTCGATGACGTGCAATCCAGCTATCTCGCAACCCGGGAGCTGATTGCCAAAGGACATACCCAGATCGGCATCATTGCAAAAATGGATGATCTGCAAGGGAAGTTCAGAATGAAGGGATTTATCAAAGCGCTAGGCGAAGCCAAACTGCGGTTCCAGCAAGAGCATGTGCTTTCATTCGATACATCGACAAAGTCGGGCCTGTCCGCTAACTTGGAAGTGTATCTGCACGACAACCGGGATGAATTGACCGCGCTTGTATGCTACAACGACGAGGTGGGCTTGGAGGTTGTAAATGTGTGCCGTCAACTCGGGATATCCATTCCGGACGACCTATCTATCATCGGCCAAGACAATTCCTATATCGCCAAAAACGCCAATATCAAGCTAACGACGCTGACGCATCCCCAAGAACAAATGGGACGCGACGCAGCGGACTGGGTCATTAAAAACTTACAAGGCAAAAAAGACCTTCCCGTGAGCACCTACTACCAGCCCGTATTAATTGAAGGCGAAACCGTAAAAGCTATCGAAGTGGAATAGGAATCGGCACGGCGAAGCATGCGAAGGAAACGTTGGTGCTAGAAAAGTGAACCAGCTTATTTGCCCGACTCCTATAAGCATAGATGAGGACGGCCTTATGAGGCCGTCCTCTTGTTGATATCGCCACTGCTTGCTTGTTTGCTTCATTATTAACTGCGGCTCCCAAATGCTGATCATGCCGTTACCGCGCTAAATTACCTGTAAAAGGACAACACCCAGCACACGTCATTCCTGTCGGTAACAATTGCAAGTAGGCCGTTAAACGGAGCTTCGTATATTTCCGTATTTATTGTCCCACTGGTTGAAAATTCATCATAAATTTTACGGAATGCTTCCTCCGTCTCCAGTTTCAGAAAAACCCTCACATAATCGCCTTTCCGTGCAGGCTTCGCTGCTTGGGTGTCAGCAAACTTCAGGACTGCGTTCTCCACATTCAAGTCCGCATTCAGCACCTCTTCCCCTTGCTTGCGCAGAATCACGATCTCCCCGCCAAAAACGCTTTGATAATACTTCATTTCGTCTTTACAGTTATCGACTACGATAAACGGGCACGCTATCATCCTTTACATCCTCCTAAGGTTCATTTGTTCATCCTTTAAAAGTCGAATTTCTATTGCTTACGTGACATTTGACTAGATATTCATTTATACGGACGCCTTGCCCGCATTAGGATACACACTGCGCCTTGTTTCCTCTTTTTCAACTCAATGATCGTATTAGGATTCATCCTGCCTGCTTAAATTGCGAAGCACGATGTTCAACAGGTTTATTAACCGGTCATAATCCTCGTCAGCAATGCCTTTCCTGGTTCTAATCTTGACCCGATTCAGCGCCGCCTGCACTTTCGGTACGACATCCCGTCCCGCTTCTGTCAAATAAAGCTGCTGATAGCGCTTGTCGGCGGTATCCGCTTCCCTTCTCACATATCCTTCCGCTTCTAGCTTGGCGATTGCCTTGGCGGTAGTTGTCTTGTCGATGAGCAGCTTTTCGCTTAATGCTTTTTGCGTAATGGGCTGATCAGATGCGATTGCCATGAGGAAAATATACTGCCCGCTCCCGATTCGATAGGGTGCCAGCTCAGCAGAGATTAAGATTTGCATGTGACGGTAGATGGCAGAGATGTACTGTCCGTGTGATTCGGTTTCATTCTTGCCGGCAGGTTTCCATTGTTCACTCAGAGTACTCGCCCCCAAATAGGATGTTATTGCATCTAATATCATCATATGAAATATAGAATGCTATTGCAACTAATTTTCTGTAAAATTTTATGCGTTTTTTAATACTCCCCAATTAGGTGTCCCATTCTAAGGATCCTTTCAATCGTTCGCGGTATCTCAGCCTGTGGCGGCGCTTTTACGAATACATGCTTGGTTTGGAGGTTTATGTAGGAACTTTCAAGACCGGAGCGTTGACTCGGGGCATAAAAAATACATCGCCTAAGGCTTATAGCCCACATGGCGATGTATTCGAATTCAGGCCAATTCCTCCAGCACCTTGCCAAGTCGTTCAAGGTTCTGTTCATTACCCTGTATGCAGTACGGCTTAGCTTGTTCAAAATCTTCTTTTTTCTTAAAAAGCTGACGGAAGGTGACCTTGGTACGGCCTTCGCATTCTTCAAAGGTGGCCGTTATTTTAAATTCGTGGCCGGATAGATGATCAATCACGACCCGCTCCGGCGGCAGAAGCTCAACAAAGACGTTATGGTTAGGATAATCTACGCCATTCGGCCCGTGCATGGTGTATCGCCAAGTGCCTCCCGGCCTCATATCGCATTCATGAAACGTATTCGTGAAGCCTTGCGGTCCCCACCACCTAGCTAGTAAATCAGGGGTTGTCCAGGCCCGAAATACTAGCTCCCGAGGGACATCGTACTCGCGCACAGCCATAAGCTCATTCTCGCCAATAGTCATGTTCCTACCGCCCTTCTACTGCCTTACCCAGAGCGTCCAACATGATATTTGTACCGTGTTCCCGTACTTCCAGCGTATCGTGTCCGTCAAAGAACGCACCTTGCTCCGTGAAAATCAGCTTTGTGCCGCCCTCCACCTTGATCAGCTCGACCGTTGTGATCGAGACGGAGATGCGAATGCCGTCCGAATCTAGCGTGTAGGTATAGACAATGCGCTGTTCTGGAACAAGCTCCTGGTAGTAGGCATCGAACGTAAACACCGGACCTTCCGGCGGCCCTCCGCTGCTGTACTCGCGCCCTCCAACCCGGAAATCAAAAATGTCTGGCTTCGAAAACCACTTGGCTTTGGCAATCGGATCGGCCCATGCGTGATATACCCGTTCCGGCGAAGCGGCATACACCCGTTCTACGACGAATGTTCCATGCTTAACGAATCGTTCGTTCATTAATCTTCCTCCTTATGTTTCGGAATTCCGTCCTCTTCGGCAAGAAAGTCTCCTAGCAGGTCCAAATGCTGCCCCCAACTCGCTTTCCGCTCAATGACCGGTTTCTCAAATTCCATCTTCATCGCTTGCAAAAGGCCCGTGAAATCTTCAACCGTTAATTCCGACTTGCCCTGCATAAGCTTCGATACATGTCTGAGCTGATCCAACAATTTCTGCTGCAGCTTAATCTGTTCTTTGATCTGGTCTATTTGGAGGCCCACGATTTCAAGCGGACTGATCTGCCCGCCAGTCAACGCCGACTTAATCTCCTCTAGAGATAAGCCCAGCTCCTTAAGCGATAATATCTGGTGCAAGCGCGACAAGTCCGATTCATTGTACAGCCTATGGCCGGATTCCGTTTGTCCCGACGGAGAGAACAATCCGATCTGATCATAAAACCGCAAGGTTCGTACGGTAAGTCCCGTTAGCTTGGCAATATCCCCGACCTTCCAATGTCTCTTCATGAACCATCCCCACTCTTTGTCGCTAGCTAAGTACCGGTATCTCCATTGTAAAACATTACGTTACGTAAGGTGCAAGCGAAAAAAGCCGCTTTACCGATTTTTTTCCCCACTGATTTTGACCGCTAGCTATTGTGTCTGGGGCCGGAAACTAACTCCCTAAGGTTCCAAAAACGAGGATACGGTTTACCGCGCTGTCCGTTACGGCAAGTTCTAGGGCCTTCTTTAGCGAAATGGTACTTTTATCAAAATGGAAAGTTTGCTTTACATTGCTTATATGGCGCGATATACTCCACTTATGGGAAGCTAGCTTTCCATATGGAGGGTGAACGCATTGAATAACCGTTTAGAAGAAATCCGCAAGCAACGCGGAATTAAGCAAGAAGAATTAGCGACGGCTCTTGAAGTCTCAAGGCAAACGATTGGTTCGCTGGAAAACGGACGTTATAACCCATCGATTCTTTTAGCGTTCAAGATTGCTCGGTTTTTCGGTATGAGTATCGAAGACATTTTTATTTATGAGGAGGAAAACGTATGAATAAAATGATTTCGTTTTATTTTCTTGCCATTGTAGGCTTAGGACTACTAGCAGGTGGTCTGTACTTCATCAAAACAATTGAAGATCCACAAGGGATGCTGCAAGCGTTGCCATATATTTGCTTTGGGATTGGCTGCGGTATTTTCGGTCTCAGTATGGGAGAAATAATCGTCCGGAGCGCTATGAAGCATGATCCCGCCGCAGCAAAGCAGCTAGAGATTGACAATAAGGATGAGCGTAATATGGCAATCGCGAATCGGGCAAAAGCAAAAGCATATGACATCATGGTTTTTGTGCTTGGAGCTTTAATTACGGCATTTGCCTTGATGGGTATAGATATAATCATGGTGTTGCTGTTGGTTTTTGCCTATCTGTTTATCGTTGGATTTAACTCTTATTACCGTCTCAAGTACCAGAAAGAGATGTAATTAAATGCCTGTTTTTTTACAAATCATATTTCAACCTATTAATCATAAGGAATGGTGACGATGACGAAATTATTTTACAGTGGTTTAAAATATGGAGAAAATGATGTGGTCATCAAATTATTGGTGGATATACAAAATGATTGGTTCGAGATCACGCATACGAAGGAAGTGTCCCAAGTAATGAATAAATCAACAGGTGAATATATCATCGTAAATCGAAGCACCTTGCAATTTGAGGTTGTTTCATAATAAGAAAACCAGACGGAACCGATTCCGCTTCAGCTTGTACGGAAAGCTATAGCAATGATACTCATGCATGATTTTCAACGCTATTTGAAAAAAATTTTTCCGTGCAGAGGAGTGTCTCCCCAGTTCACTGCATTCTCTTTCCTACCATGCCGCTCCCCGTACGCCGGAGGATTCTTCGCTGCTGATCCAAGTTCTTAACAGCTTCCATGGCCTTCGTCCAAGTTCACGGGACTCGGCTTCCTCTTCTCCCTCTTGCGAGGCCTTTTTGACGACGCGGCAGGATTCACTTTATGTTACGGTCTGGCATGTTGCTCGCCCTGTCTCCGACAGGTACTTTGGTCGATTCGCTTTTACGCACAGATTTTGCCGTACGCAAGAATCCAAGCTACGCGAGGCTTGGCCCATCCCGCGACTGGACTTTCACCAGCTAGAGAATGCGTGCCTCTGGGCACGCTAAACAAAAAAATCACATTTGGCAAGGTATACGGTTTCGAAAACCGATAGCACTTGCCAAATGTGATGCACTTAAATCATGAGGCCTATTCTATCAAAGCAGCAGTCCGAATGTCAGGCATATGACATATTCCGCCCGATCCGACCGAAAAGAACCGTCCGCGTAACCCTCAATCCACCCGCTTGCCGCCGCAAGCCGAATATCCTGTTCGGCCCAATGTCCTTCAATGTCGGTGAATGCAATTGCAAGCTGCCCCAACTCGATGCTTACAGCGATCTCCGGCGTATGGATCGTCCTGTTCAAGTCGGAATCGACAACCTGACTTCATGCAGGCGAAGCTCCGCCGCGCCGCTCGCTATCCGCTGGAATTGCATGGTCGCAAGCGTGAAATCTCCGCTTTCCCCCGTCGTATATCCGGTCTTGGTGTGCGCCAGACGCAGCCGGTTCCGCTCGACTATCGGGCTGATGCTCATCCCTCCGCCTGGCATGCGTTCCGGACATTCGCCAGCCTGATGCGGCTCTGATCGTACTGCAGCCGCAGTATATCAGGCGTTTACTGTGTCCGCCATTCATCCAATATCATTCTGGCTATTGCGGCAATCGAAAGGATCGTAATTTCGTTCTCATCGTAAATGTCGGCCATATCGATCTCGCTCCAGTCCGGATGATCCGAGGTTGCGCCGAAAAATTGTAAGACAATCGACAAATCCCGAGTCGTAATGGAAGAAGCGCCCGGTACGAGCGAGACGATTCCATTCATGAATTGTTGGAGCTGACCCTCCAGGGCAGCTATCGCTGCCTCAGATCTTATTGCACAATGAGATCGGCGACATTAAATCCTTCTTCCGATTCGCTCAATCCATCCAGTGCGATATTGCAACCGGACTTCCGAGCCGACACGCCATACTTCATCGCCGGTCACTGCCGCCGCAGGGGAGGCCGGCGCCTCGGCAGGCTCCACTTGAACGGTTGCAGAATCGGTGTACTCCCCGTCAATAGTCGAAACCGTGATCACGGCCGTGCCGACGCCGGTTGCCGTGATGTTGCCTATCCCGTCGACGACTGCGACGGACGGATCGCTGGAAGTCCATTGCACACGCTTGTCATCCGCTTCCACAGGCGTCACCGTTGCGTACAAGTGTACGGGCGCGTCCCCGATCGCCAGCGAAACGGCATGCCTGTCCAGACTGACAGCCGTAACGGGAACAAGCTGTGTAACCGTAATATTGTCATACAGAGCCGAGGCGCCGCTTGCCGTCTTCAATCCGATCCTGCCGCCGGCTATGGCCGCGTCCGTGACCGTGAACAATGCATTCCCGTTGATGGAAGCTTCGATCGTCCCGCCTGAAACCTCGGCGCGGACTGTATGCCAGATGCCGGAGGCTACAGCATAGCCTGCCGTCCCAATAACCGACATATTCCCTTCATGCACCTTGACCAGCCGCAGTTGCTGCGCCGTGTAATCGGCCTCCAGACGATACATGTTGTCCGCATCCTGATAGCGAAGCAGCAATGCCGCTATGTCGGACGCCCCGCCGCTTTCGTGTATGAGGAAGTCTGTCTGCACCGCATAGTCGGACCATGCCGCGCTGCCCGCCGCAATGCGCCCTGCAGCCGAACCGCCATGCAAAGCCAACACCCGGTTCGGGTATAGAGGAGCTGCGTTCCATGTGCCGACATCAACTGTCCAGTTCTGAATATTTCCGTCGTCGAAATTGTCGGCGAACAACTCTTGATCATTCATATCCCGCACGAGCACATCATCCACATAAGTCCGTGTATTGTATGATCTCACGCCGATTTTGCCCGTTGCAAAGTCTGCGTCCTGATAGTCGAACATATGCTGGTCGTTCACATAGGCGGAGAACGTGCTTCCGTTCGCCACAATTCTCAGCTCGTAGCGCGAGCCATGCACGATCGGGTACGGCACGCTGTGCAGCGCAGACCATGAGCCGTTCTTTTTCTTGAGAAACCTGACCATATTGGTCGCCTTGTTCAACTGAACATTATACATGTTGTTCCCGTCCTGGTAGCGGAAAGCAAGTCCGGAGCCGCTGCCGTCGGAAGACTGATCCGTCAGGATAAAAGAGGCCTGCACCGTATAATTGCTCCAGGACGTCGAGCCCGCTGCAATCTGACCGTCTCCGGTTGCAATGTGGAGCGCCAGCGAATGCTCGTGGACATTCTCCCATTGTCCCTCCACTTGTTCCCAGCCGGCCAGCGTGCCGTGTTGGAAGTCGTCCTTCAGGAAATTGCGATCATAATAATGATCATACAGGTAAATCCAGGTGCCGGCGGAAGTCCCGACATACACGCGCGGCAAATTCGGGTGAAACTTCACGGTCCAAATGTCCGCCGTTCCCTTCAACCCCTCCACCAATCTCCAGGTTTGTCCGCCATCCAACGACTCGAACAGCCCCGGCGACGGCGTCAAGCCGCCATTCTCTGTGCCTCCTGCTACAAAGTGCAGCGGATTATTCGGATTTTGCGCGATATCATAGATCGGCAATGCGCCATTGGGACTGCGCACGAGACCGTTGCTTTCCCCGATTTGCGTCAGCGTGCTGCCGTCCAGACGATACAGCCCGTTGGCGAAGCTGCCGATCCAGAGCCGATCGGGCACGACCAGATCCGGCACGACGTTCTGAATGCCGGAGATCGCCGATGTGACGGTTGTCCAGGTCGCTCCGCCGTCCGTCGACTTGTACAAAATCCCGCCGTCGGTCGACCAGACCATATCGCCGTCGAGCGGGGAGATCGCCGCGATCCGCCTGCTCAGCTTGGACCAGGTGGCGCCCCCGTCCGTGCTTTTGTTATCGCCGCCGTAAATAATATCGCTGTTCTGCGGGTGATAGACGATCACCTTCGCCCGGATGCCTTCCGTACCCGGAATTTCCGTAAAGTTATAGCCGCCGTCGAAGCTTTCCTTCAGAATGGTCGAATTGTACCAGTCGCCGAGATTGATAATGAGATGTTGGCTGTCTTCCGGGTCCCGCGCAATGCTGTGCACCGTCTTGTGACCGCTGTAGCGGGGCTCGTACAAATCATCCATTAAATATTCCGCAAGCGGAAACTGCTCCCCGACCCCGTAAAATCTGGTTTTGACCAGACCGCGGTCTATGGCGGCAATGTACACGTTATGGTCGTCCTCGTCATCGAACAGGAACTGGCTGGCGCGCAGGCCGGAGTATCCGCTGTTGCTCGGAGTCAGATTGGTCCCGCCGTCCTCGGACGTATACAGCTCATTATCCAACGGAACCCATATTTTCCCCGGAGAAGTGGGATGTACGCCGATGGACTCGCTGTAATAACCCCAGTTTTGTTTTTTGAATGCGTTTTCACTATGAACCGCAGCCATCTGCCAGTTCAGTCCGCCGTCATCGCTGTAGCGGAAATTGTATTTGCTGCCATGCAAGGACAAGTAGATCCGCACGTCTCCCTGGCTGTCCGGCGTTCCCGGCACCAGCCGATTCAGCCGTCCGCCCGAATCGATGCTGCCCGGCATGCCAAGCTCGGTCCACGACGCGCCGGCATTGCCGGTGCCGAACAGCTTGCCGTCCGCAATCGCGATCCAGCGATCCGGATCATCCGGCCAGACGATGACGCTTCTCGCCTGAAGTCCGCTCAGCCCGATATTGTGCGCGGTCCAGCTTGCGCCGCCGCCCGTGCCAACCATAATGCCTTGCGTGTCCGTAGCGGCAAGGATGCGGTCGTTGTCCTCATCGACCCACAAATCGTGGATCGTGATATTGGAGAGGCCGATCAGGTTCCACGTCTCGCCGTCATCAACGGATTTGAAGACGCCTTTGCTATGGGAAGCGGCGAAGATCGCACGATTGCCCGATCCGTCCGGCTCTCCGAAACGAATCACCTTGTTCGTCGCTCGGCGATAGTAGGAGGTGGACAACACCTGCTCCCAGCTTGCGCCGCCATCCGTACTTTTCCATATGCCGGAGAATGGCGATTCCAGCGTCGGATTGGCCGTCGAATGCGGGGAAGCCGCTGCGTACGCAATGGATTCGTCATCCGGATCAAAGGCGATGTCGACCGTTCCCATCAAACCAAAGCCTTCGTTGCTGCTCCTCCAGGTAACGCCGCCGTCCTCGCTTTTCCAGATACCCGATGTGTCCGAGCCGACCAGCAAATGCTGAGGATTGCTCGGTGAAACGGCAAGTGAATACATCATTTGGGCGCCCTCTCCGCCCTTATAGCCTAGCAGCGCTTGTTCGGGTGTCGTGACATGATACTGAACCCACCAAGGAGTATCGTATTGGGTAGTCGTCAACGCATCGACATCTGTGCCCGGCGGCAAAGCCGTAATTGACGTCGGATATTGAATCGGCGCGGCCGCCGCGCTTTGCTCAGCTGGCCATCCCACACCTCCCGTCGCCAGTATAAATACCAGCGCCAAAAGCCATTTCTTCATTCCATTTTCCACCTTTCCATAGAATGGTCCAACACCTTGCCCGGCCTAAGGCGCCTAAAGCCATATTCGCTGCAAGGTGTCGGTACGGTTCAATATAGGGGCGGATCTCTGATTTTGTACAGACCTCATTTTGACGATGGTTCTGATATTAATTGCTTCCTGCGTGATCTTCTCTATACTTGCTTGGCGTGGTTCCGGTAGCTTTCTTGAAGGCGGTGAAGAAATGACTTTTCGTCTGAAAGCCGGATTGGGCGGCTATATCGCCGATCGCCCAATTCGTCTGCACCAGCAGCTGTTTGACCTTGGCGACGCGCTGCTCCAGCAAATAATCAGATAAAGATATGTCGAAATGATTTTTGAACAAGGTCCGCAAATAGTTGGGCGATAAAGAGATGTGTTCGGCGATCTCTTCGACAGTAAGCGCGGAATTATGCAGATGACTGTTCACATATACCTTTACTTCCGACAATACGTCCGCCTTCTGGTTGCGCTGCTCCGCGAGCTGCCGCATAATCTGCTCCAGCCATTGTTCAAGCCATAGGCGCAGCTCCTTCAGGCTGCCGAATTCGTCAAGCTTGCCCCGAATACCCGTCATGCCGCGGAACGAAGTGGAATCCAGCTGCCGGAACGATTTTTGAAGCATAAACAAAAGCTGCACTGATTGCAGCTTGCTTTCGCGGGCGGACAAACCTTGCAATTCCATGAACAGCATGTCGAGCAGTTTGCCCACAGCTTGCCGGTCATGGATGCGAACGGCCTGAACAAGCCGGTTCAGTTGTTCGTACCCGATGCCTCCGTCGGCCGCTTCCAACCGCAGATCGCCCGGCAGGTATATCCGGTTGTCGCCCGTAATAAAGGAAAGCATGGATTGCTCATACGTTTGCCTGTAAGCTTCATAGGTCGGCTTGCCCGGCGGCAGGGCATCGCTGAAGCCGATGACCAGAGACAGATTGAGCCATTGCGCTACATTATGTCTGGCAAGTTCCAGCGCCTCCAGCAGCCTCTGTTCAGCTTCGGCATCTTCCGCAGCCGGGAACAGGATAACGATATGATCGTCCTCCGGATCAGCCGTTTCGACGGTCAGTCCCGCCATTTCCGTTGTTTCCTCCATAATATTGCGTATCGCGTACTTCAGTAGCTTGCGCGAATGAAAGTCGTAAGTCTGACAAAAGAGGCCATATTGTTCGATTCGGCCTACCGCGATTTGCAAAGGCTGATTCAAATCGATTCTGACTTCAGATTGCAGCCGGATGCGGTAAGCGGCGCTGACCGAAGAACTGAGCAGCCACTGCCGCACCATATCTTCCTTGACCAGATGACCACTGCTTCTCAGCGACTGGCTTTGTTCCTCGACTCGCTTGAACAGATAATCGATGCCTTGCTGAATCAGCGTGTAGTCGCGCCGCCCCCCCGTATCTCCGGCAGACTCCTCCTCCGGGTTCGAGGAAGACCCGCCCTCCCGGTTCAGTCCACTCAATCGATCGGCTATTTCGGAGAAAGGTTTGTAATTCCGTTTGGACAATACATACAACACAAACAATACGAATGCCACCATCGCAAAAAACATGCCCGTCATATTAAAGTTCAACTGAAACAGTTGTTTCTTCCATATATCCAGCGGCGCAATCAGATAGAGATGCCAGCCCTCCGAGGACAGAACGGTAGATTGTGCGCCCCATTCTTTGCCGTCTGCTGTAAATTGCCAGCGTCCGCCACCTATCGAACCCGTCTCCTTGGTTAACAGAGAAGCAGACCAACTCGCGTCTACAGTTCCCAGCACGGAGCTCTGCCCCTCGTCAAGCAGCAGGATGCGGCTATTAAATTCATTGCTGCCGAGCAACAGATCGCTCTCAAGCTGCTGCTTGTCCAGTACAAGGGCGATTGCTCCCCGCGCCGTCCCGGTGCTACCGTCCTCGAGCAGCAATATAATTTCATTCTGTCCGTTAAGCGCGTAGGAATAAAAACGCATGGCTCCCTGCCGCGGACCTTCCAGAACCTGCCTCAGGAAGTTCTGATCAGGAAACAGCGCAAAGCTGACAACGCCTCCTCGCGACGACAGCGCTTCTTCTGTTGCAAAGTGAAACAAATAAATGTCGCTTAACAGCCGCTCGGTCGCAAGAAAATTGATAATGGCCATATCCGTCAAATGATTGTGATAAGACTGCTTGTCCTGCATGGCAAACCACCCGCGAACCGCTTGCTCTTGCTGCACCTTAAGCCCGGCTATTTTCAGTCGCTGCAAGGTAAATTCCAGATTGGCCTTCAGGCTGCTCAGCCGATTCGTCATCGTTTCATTGACTTCCGAAACGGCGTAACGAGACACCTGAGAGGTCAAATACCAGGAATAAAGCGCAGCAACCAGTAAAAAAACAAGTGACATAACTGCTACGACACGCAAATATTGCTGCTTGATCCTCAAACGCCTAAACATGCCGATCCCCCTCCCCCAAAGCAAAACCATTGTCGCAGTACCATCGTTAAAATGCAACCCTTTCATATATGTATTCACAGCATTATAGCCTATTGTTAAATGCCGAACCTGCCAATCGTCAAAATGAGAACCCGTGTAAAATTGAGGTCTGTACAATACCGGCAACCGCTTCTATATTCAGACGTACCGGCGGTGCAAAGCATGCATGCAATAAACGAGGATTCGACTTCTAGGGGTGATGCAATGAACAAAGCAAACCATACGATCGCAAGCAATAACATGGGAAGGATGTGGCGCATGATCGCTCGGCATAATGTACACTATCTGATGCTTCTTCCAGGATTGCTGTACTATGCCATCTATAAATACTTGCCCATGTATGGCGCTGTTATTGCCTTTAAAGATTTTCAAATCTCGAAGGGGATCTGGCACAGTTCGTGGGCAGATCCATGGTTTAAACATTTCAAATATTTTTATGATTCGCCTTACTTTACCCAAGTCATGACCAACACGATGCTAATCAGTGTGTATAAGCTGATCTGGCTGGTGCCTCCGTCGATACTTCTCGCCATCCTGCTCTCGGAGATCAGGTCGAAGTGGTTCCGCAATACGGCGCAATCCATCATGTACATGCCGCATTTCATCTCGTGGGTCATTATTTTCGGCATCACCTTGGCGCTATTCTCCGAAGGAGACGGACTGCTGAACAAATGGCTTCGAGAGGCAGACATGAATACGTTGCCGCTGCTGACATCCACGGAATGGATCAGAACCTTGATCGTCGGCTCCGATTTGTGGCAAAATCTCGGTTGGGGAGCTATCGTCTATTTGGCCGCAATAGCCGGCATAGATCCGACGTTGTACGAAGCTGCGCGAGTCGACGGGGCGAGCAGGCTGCGCATGATCTATCACATCACATTGCCCGGCATTCTCAATGTCATCATATTGATGCTGATCCTTCGTCTGGGCACGATTCTCGATGCGGGCTTCGAGCAAATTTATATTATGTACAATGTACAGGTTTACGAGAAGGTCGATATCATCGACACATGGGTATTCCGAACCGGGATGGAGCAATTCAACTTCAGCTTGGGCGCCGCAGTCGGCCTGTTGAAATCGGTTATTGCCTTTATACTGGTAATTGGCGCCAATACTGCGGCGAAGAGAATGGGGGGACGTATATGGTAATGGGCTGGAAAGAGCGATTATTTGAGACGACCGTTTACGCCATCTTAACGATACTGTCGATCTGCATACTTTTCCCGCTGCTGTATGTGTTCTCCGTATCGCTAACGCCGTTCAGCGAAGTGCTGAAGAATGGCGGGTTCACGGTCATTCCGCGCCAGGTTACCTTCGAAGCGTATGCGTTGTTCCTGAATACGGCGACGATTCCGCGCGCTTATGCCGTATCCTTGTTCGTTACGGTTGTAGGCACATTGCTTAATGTTCTGCTTACCGTACTGATGGCTTATCCGCTTAGCCGCAAGACATTGCCCGGGAGATCGTTCATCCTTTTCCTGGTATTGTTTACGATGATGTTCAGCGGCGGCATCATACCGACCTATCTGATCGTGAAGGAAACGGCATTGCTTAACACGGTGTGGTCGATGATTATACCGACTGCAGTCGGTACGTTCAGTCTTCTAATTACGAAGACATTTTTCGAAAATATACCGGAGGCGCTGATCGAGGCTGCGCGTATCGATGGAGCCAAGGAAGGCCGTGTGTTGTTCGGCATTGTCGGGCCGATGTCGCTTCCGGTTATCGCAACCATCAGCACCTTTTACGGGGTCATGCATTGGAATGAATTTTTCAACGCGATTATGTATATTACCGACACGTCTCTCTATCCGCTGCAAGTCGTGCTGCGCAGCATTCTAAATGCATCCCTTACGTCCGAGATCAATATGGAACAGACGGTTCCAACCACCACTTTGCAAATGGCCGGCGTCGTGCTGACCGCGCTTCCCGTAGTGGCGGCTTATCCGTTCGTTCAACGTTTCTTCACGCAAGGCATGCTTATCGGATCGGTTAAGGGCTAGACACAATCCAACCAAAATACAGGTATAGAAAAAGGGGATAAAACAATGAATAAACGGTTAAAAACGTTTGTTATGGCAGGAATGACGCTAAGCTTGCTCCTTGCCGGCTGCAGCCAGGGCGGCTCGAATGCGCCGGCGGCCCCGGAACCTTCTCCCGTTTCGAGCGAGAACGGCGACTCGTCCTCGGGGAAGAATAATGAAAATCGTGATCCGGTGAAACTTAGCGTATTTATCGGCGGTCCGGGACTGAGCGATGCAGATAAACAAATTCAGCATCAGATCGGAGAGAAGCTCGGCATCACATTTGATTTTAATGTTATGCCCACCGGAAGCGGCAACGATTATGCGAATCAGATCAATGTTCGGGTTGCTTCGGGAACGGCTCCCGATATTTTTTCGGTCAACAATGATCAGATGCACCAATTTACCCGCCAGGATCTGATTCTGGATCTTACTCCTTATCTCGATCAACTGCCTAACATTAAGGCGACCTACACGGAGAGCGATTTGCGCAAAGGAGAGGCGGACGGCAAGCTGATGGCATTGCCCAAGCGTGCATCCGTGCCGTATCGCGCTCTTATTATCCGCAAGGACTGGCTGGACAAGCTCAAGCTTGAAGCGCCAAAGACAATCGAGGACATGGCCGCCGTGATCAAAGCTTTCCACGAGCAGGATCCGGACGGCAACAACAAGAAGGATACGTACGGGTACACGGGCTATGGTCTCGACGCGTTCTCTCCAATCTTCGCAGCCTTCGGCACAAGCTACGGCTACTTCAACTCAGCGCTTCCCGTCGGCAACCTGACGGTCAAGGACAACCAAGCGATCTACACGACTACGCAGCCGGAGATGAAAGACGCGCTTGCCTTTATCCGCGAGCTTGTCGCATCCGGAGCCGTCGATCCCGACCTGTTGACGAACAAAGGCAATATGGCTCCTACCAAAGCCCAGAAAGGCCAAGTCGGCATGATCTATGCCAACTGGTCCGACATGTTCAAGGATGAGCATGTTCAACTAATCAAAGAGACGAATCCCGATGCGGAGTTTATTACGATTCCGGCTCCGGAAGGACCAGCCGGCGCGTATATGGGAGCATTCGACGAAAGCACCGCCGACTGGAGAATCGCGCTTCCCAAGACGATCGAAGAAAATCCTGAAAAGCTGGAGAAAGCTCTCGCCTATCTCGACTTTATCACCGGGCAAGGGGAAGGGCAAAATATGGTGATGTTTGGCTTGGAAGGAACCCACTATGAGAAGCAAGGAGATTCGATCGTAGCGCTTCCGGCCATGTCCGATCTTGGAACCACCTTTCAGCTGCAACTGACCGGGCGCGACGAGTTGCCTTATCTGTATTCGAAATTTCCGAAGCAGCAACCTTACATCGATTATTCCGTCAGCCAGCCGTATCTGAAAGTGTACAACAACTTCCCGAATATTCCTGAAGGGGTCAACAAGGCTGACAAGGATCGTTATGACAACGAGGAAATTACCAAATTCCTGTACGGTCAGCGACCGCTCGACGAGTTCGACAAATTCGTGGAGACGCTGGACAGCACATTCAAGCTGCAACTGTATATTGATGAAGCCGAGAAGGCATTCAAAGCCAGCGGACTTATCCAATAGCTTACAATTCAGGCCAAGGGACTACCGTTCCCTTGGTCAATTTAATCGCTCGGAAGGAGTATGAACCTATGAAACGGGTTGAAAAGCATGCGGATGTGGTTGTCTGCGGCGGCGGGCTGGCGGGCGTGTGCGCAGCTGTCGCTGCAGCCCGCGGCGGAGCAAAGACCGTGCTGATCCATGATCGTCCTGTACTCGGCGGCAACAGTTCTTCGGAGATACGCGTCATACCGCAAGGCGCTGCCAACTATAATGCCTACGGCAGAGAAACGGGAATTATCTCCGAGCTGCTGCTTGAAGAGCGGGCGGTGAACCACGAACCCAATCAGGTCAACGGCCGAACGAACAGCGTCTGGGATATGGTGCTGTACGATCTGGTTATGCGAACTCCGCTGCTCTCTATGTTTCTGAATACCGCGGTTTACGGGATAGAGCTGGATGACCGGGGGGCGCTGTCAGCCGTACATGCCAGAATAGCCAATGCGGAGACTGATCTGCGCATATATGGACGCATGTTCGTCGATTGCACCGGGGACGGGACCATCGCAGCTATGGCGGGATGCGAATTCCTCATGGGAACGGAGGCTCGTTCGGAATACGGCGAACCGCATGCGCCGTTGACTGCAAGCGCTGCCGTGATGGGCAGCTCCATCCATTTTCGCGCGCGCGACATGAAACGTCCGATGCCTTACCGGGCTCCGGAATGGGCGGTTGCCTACGACAATCCGGATGTGTTTTATAAAGGCGGCCGGGCGCTGTCCGATCCCGAAGGCGGATTCTGGTGGATTGAGCTGGGCATTCCCTGGCATACGATTACGGACAACGAGACGATTCGGCACGAACTGACCCGTCATGTGCTGGGCATATGGGATTACATGAAAAACAAGGATCCGGACATGATGGAGAGAACGGCCAACTATGCGATTGACTGGATCGGACAAGTGCCGGGCAAACGCGAGAGCCGACGCATCGTCGGCCTGCATACGCTCACCGAATTGGACATTGTCGAGCGGCGTGCTTTCGAGGATGTTGCCGCTTACGGCGGATGGTATATCGACTTGCATGAGTCGGGAGGGCTGCTGGCGGAATACAGCGAGCAATCCATAGTCGACGGCGAACATTCCGCCTATATGGACAAAAGTTATGTAGCGCCGTATGGCATCCCGCTGCGTTCTCTGATCGCCCGCGATGCGCCGAATTTGCTGCTGGCCGGCCGCAACATCAGCGTCACTCACGTCGCGCTCGGCAGCACCCGCGTGATGGGAACGACGGCGCTGCTCGGCCAGGCGGCAGGAACGGCTGCCGCGATTGCCGCCCGCGAAAGCGCAGAACTGCACAGTTTGCCTGCGGAGACGCTGCGGCGTCTGCAGCAGCAACTGCTGCGGGATGGTTGCTTCCTGCTCGGCTGTGTGAACGAAGACCCGCTGGATCTTGCACGCGCCGCTGCCGTTCATGCAAGCAGCGAGGCGACCGTGGGTGTTCTGGAGCCGCAAGAACCAAATTCGGAATCAAGACTCGCTCCTCCGCTGCTGGGGAGCCGTCTTGCGCAATGGATTGCCGCAACCGCTTCGCTGCCGCAGTCGATTGCCGTTTGCCTACGCAATCGCTCGTACGTTGTCCAACAGGTAGCGGCAACGCTTGTGGCTGTCAACGACATCTGGGACTACCGCCCGGGCGGGGAATCCCAGCTCGCGTCAACGGTACTGCATGTGCCGCCGGGCGAAGCCGTCTGGGCAACGTGGGAGCTTGGCACGCTCGGGAGGACAGAGCGGCATGGCTATGTTCGCCTTGAGCTCGGCCCCAACGATGCGTTGGCTTGGCATTATGCCGCTCATACACTGCCAGGGCTTCCCGCAGCGTACGAGACGGTCGGCTACTCCTGGCGCAGGTTGGGCAATGGAGAAACCTTGTCCTTCGCCGTCTCGCCTCAGCAGCGGATGTACCCTGCCGCCCATGTCGCGAGCGGCGTTACCCGTCCGTTCGCCGCCACCAATCTATGGCGCTCCGATCCCGTTCAGCCATTACCGCAATGGATTCAGCTCGATTGGAGGTCTCCGCAGCTGATCACGCAGATGGAGCTTACCTTCCCGGGACAACTGCGCATGGACTATCGCTTCTACCCGCCCCTGTTTCGCGATCCTGAGTGTCCATCCGACTACAGCATCGAAGCTCGAATCGGCGGATCATGGCAACAGCTCGTCCGAGTGGGGGGAAATTATCAGAGCCGACGCGTTCATCGCTTGCCGTCGCCTGTAACGACGGCGAGCCTGCGCATCGTCATCCATGCGACAAACGGCGACGCGTCCGCTTCCCTTTACGAAGTGCGCGTGTACGGCGAGTGATAATAAGAAAGGACCTCAAGCTCCGCTTTACAGCGGAATCCGAGGTCCTTTCTCTTATGCGGCTGCTTGCCGGATCAATATCCTTACAGCCCTTGCAACTTATAAAAACGCGCGGCGTTCTCGCCGAACAAGGCATCGCGCTCTTGCGCCGACAAGCCGGAAGGGAGCGACTTGAGCAATGCCTCCACAACTTCGTCGTAGCTGCAGGTCGTCAAGCAGACAGGCCAATCGCTGCCGAACATGATGCGATCCGCTCCGAATGCTTCCACCACATGATGCACATATGGAACCAGATCGCGCCACCCCCATTGCTCTTGATCCGCCTCCGTCACCAGGCCCGACAGCTTGCACATTACACCCGGATACCGGGCAAGCTCCGTCATCCGAGCCGCCCATGGCTCGAATAATCGGGCGGCAATCAACGGCTTGGCTGAGTGGTCGATAACCGCTCGAAGGGTCGGTATCGCCTCCAGAACTTGCAGTGCGTCGCTCAGATGTCTCGGTCTAAGCTGCAAGTCGATCGGGAATTCGTCCTCCGCCAGAAGCCTCAGGCTATGCATAACTCGAGGTTGCTGGATCCATCCGTCCGGCAAATCCTGCAGCATGGGGCGTAGCCCCACAAATCCCTCGTGCTTGCGAAAGGTCCGATAATGTCCGGCGAACTCCTCCGAGTTCAGATCCAGCCACCCTACTACTCCCGCTATGCTCTCCTCTTCCTCATACAAGGAGAGCAGAAACCTCGTCTCCTCCATCGTCGGAGCGGCCTGCACGACAATGGTCTTCTCCATGCCGTGCCGCTCAAGCGCATCGTGCAGATGACTCGGCAAGTAATCTGCATACAGAATGCCCTTCTCCGGATTCAGCCAGCCGTAATCCCCGCGTACCGTCATCCAATAATGCTGATGGGCGTCGATTCTCATGGTTTCCTCCCGAACAGCATATCCGTGTAGTAGTAATAAGGCCCCGGCATTACCGTATTCTCAGTCGCAACGGGCATTACATACGTTCTTAGCTGAGCGCCGCTCTTCCTGTACACCTCCACCTCGACTTCGTAGATTCCCGCCGCCATCGACAGCTCGTAATATTGCTCCCGGGGCGCCCGATGATACGCCGGCATGAACTCGGGGATATGTTTGCAATCGATGACCATTTCACCATTGAGCTTAAGCGCAACGGGGCTGTCAGCTGCCGCAATGAGCCGCACCTGCCGATCGGAAGGATTGTACAACGTCGTGCTTGCCCGGTACCAACCCTCCTCCTCCGTCCCCGCAAGCTTCTCCCATTCGATGCGATTCCCCGGACATGCGACTTCAATGCCTTCGCCGCCTTGCGGTCCCCACATGGTCCAGCAAGAAGCTGCGACCAAGCTGAACGGCACCCGCTCGGTTGCCCATACGGCATAATCATGTTTCCTCGTCCAGCGAAACGCCAGCTCGTAGCAAGCCTCCGTAACGGCGGACGCGAGAATATCAGCGTTCCATTGTACAGACTCACCCGGCTGGAGCACGGTCTCAAACGCTTGCGGTCCCTCCCAGCCAAGCGGCTTCTCCAATTCAAGCTGCCCCGTCATCGCGGTCAGGGAGCGATTGGTCAAGGTGAACTGCAACGTTTTCGCTTGATTGGCTGCGATCGCCGGCCCTTCCGCTCCGTATTCGACAGTCAACTCATGGGAGGGATGCTGCACCGTTCCTTTCGGCAACACATAGGACTGGGAAGTGGCGGTTCTGGCCCATAACGCCTGCACGCCCTCCAGCGCAAGCTCGCGACGCTCCCAATGTCCAGGCTGATTCGGGCTCACGGCGATGTCGGCATCCGCTGCCGCCAAAACCTGCTTGCCGATCCGAATGGTGCGACGGGTCAATTCATCCAGGTTGCCTGGAGCTGGAAATCCATTGATCGGAGGGCTCACTACGACACGGTCGCCGACCGGCTTGACCCACTTGTCCGGGAGAGCGTCCGGCCCCATCAGCATGCCCAGGATGGCACCAAGCGTAGCGGCTGTACAGTCGGTATCGTACCCGCAGTTTACGGCTTTCAGGATCGAATCCTCGAAGCCGCTGCCGTACAGCCAGCCCAGAATCGTAAACGCAATATTTTGCGGGGCATCCGTGAAGTTGTCGCTGCCGTGATGCTCCAGAATAAGCGACCGGGCTTCCGTCCAGCTTCTCCCCTCGCGATGCCAGCGGATCAAATCCCTTACGGCGCTATAAGTGCGACTGTAGTCCGGAATGCATCTCATGCCGATTTCGATCAAACGGTCGCGATCCTTTTCGAAAAAAATCGAGCTCTCGATGGCAGCAAAAAACATTTCGCCGTATACCCCCTCGCCGCCCGCGTGGTCGACAATGGCATCCTCATACGCGTAACATGCCGCTTTCTCCGGCAATCCGGGAGCAACCATTGCCCATATTTCGGAACGGATGGGAGAGCCCATGCAATTAGCGAACGGATTGTTGAATGATCCGGCTACTGGCGCTATCAGTCCTCTTCGCAAGTTGGACAACGCGTACCCGTATTCGTCGAACGGGAAAAAAACATGATCCAGCCATTCCTGCCCCAACTCTCGCGCCGTCAATCCGGGACCATACTGTTCCAATGCGTGCAACCATACCAGTTGGAGGTCAAGATCATCGTTCTCCAGCGGTCCGTCCGGCAGTTCCGGATAAAATGTCAAATTCAGCAGTTCCTTGACTCCCTCTACCGGAGCGCCCAGAGTGCCCCCGATATTTTTCCCGAGCCATCCGCCGTATACAATCCGATAATAATCCTGTTCATTCAAAATATTCAAACCGTACAGCCTCCCTCATCGTTTTTCGCGTATAATGGATTCGTGGACATGTTCCGATTATAAGAGCGGTCTTTGAGATGAAGCCATGGACACGATTGAGATGTTTTGAAATAAAGAACGGGAAGAGGCCAGTTGATGTATTATTCCATGTCGCGATTATCCGTAATGGATGTG
Source organism: Paenibacillus sp. J22R232 (assembly GCF_056269165.1). NCBI lineage: Bacteria > Bacillati > Bacillota > Bacilli > Caryophanales > Paenibacillaceae > Paenibacillus > Paenibacillus sp. J22R232. The sequence goes on from NZ_JBWDNK010000009.1 coordinate 214,965, forward strand.
AAGTGGACCGATCTTTTGGATGCGCATACGAACTCTTCGTTTTTCGGCAAACATTATAATCCGTATTACGAGCTGATTGTTGTGGCCGACGGCACGGTAAATTTGGAAACAGGCAACGACAAGCTGATATTGCAAGCTGGAGATTCATTGTTGTTGGCTCCATGGGAACAACATAACGGATGGAAATCCGAACAGCGGCAGGGGAAATTTTATTGGGCCCAGTTTTCCTGCGATCCAGGGATGGACATCTTCAGCATAAATCGTCTGTCCGAACTTAATATTATGCATGCCAAAAGAACCGAATTGCGCACAGTGGAACTCGGTCATGAGGATCTTCTGGTCATCCCCCGCTATTATCGAAATAGGCAAATTTACAGATTGCTTAGTCGTTTCGAAGAGCTTGTGGAGACGATGAAGCAACCGCGAGGATACTTCCGTTACCATAGCACTCTGCTGATCGCCGAAATGTTTGGCCTAATCGCCAATGACTTTTTGGAGCAGCACCATAAGGACCAGGCCTTCCCGACTTCTTATTTTGCATTCCACAAACTGGTCAATTTTTTAAACAATTTTTATGAGTCCAATCTCACTAGTGCAAAACTTGAACAGTCCATGGATTATAATTATGAGTATTTATGTCAGGTGTTCAAAAAATACACGGGCGGCACCATATCCCGCTATATCCAACAACTCAGGGTGCAAAGAGCCAAATATCTGCTGCGCAATACCGAGAGCAGTATCCAGGAAATTTCGCAGGAAGTCGGTTACTCGGACCCGTTCTACTTTAGCCGTCTCTTCAAAAAAGTGGAAGGCGTTTCGCCTCAATATTATCGGAATTTTAATCAGGCGAGTCTTTCCGGGAAGAAGAGTGAGTAGAAGTCAAAAGTAGAGTAGAGAACTAAATTTTCATGGAGGGCGCAAGCCCTCTATTACTCTTCAGTTCCCCCTTCATCAAACCGGACGTGAGGTTTTCCCTCATCCGGCTTTCCGATGTTCTTCTTCCTTCAGCTTTACGGTACTTTTCTTAGTTGGCGAGTTTCTATAATCCCGCAAGCTGTGCCGCAATGGCCGCTTGCCTGGACTTACTGTATGAATCGCCGCCTCGGGTTTCCCTTGAATGCGGTTTGGAGTTGTCGAGCTTTTCCTTTGGCGTCGTTAGCAGGTTATCCTGCATTCACTCACTCTTACCTCCTCTGGCACTTAACAAAGTAGGGTATTGGCTTTCACCGCCCTTCCCTCCATGAGGTTTTGTTGTCCTCACTTCACAGGTAGTATGGTTATGGTCCCCTCCGACTCCCTTCCCGCAGCTCGCCACTGCACCTTTCGCGCTTATAGGTCCGCTCTCTACGTTTTTTTTCTACGACAGCGCAATTAACTAACAATTCAATTTTCCCCGCTTTTGCTCCAATCTACTGAGATAAGCATCCGGATTCCGATTAAATCGTTTGCGTTGAATATCACCAGAGAGTCGATTGTCCCAGCGTTGCTTACACGATTTGAAATCTTCAAAACTAACGGAACGCAAACTTGAAATGACATGGGGCTGGCGAAGCGCATCGTGTACTAAGACGCTCACCTCTCCGTCACGCATGATGTAACTATTCCAGCTTCGCAAACCTTACGTACAGGGTTTCATTCCCTTTCTCGGGCTGCACACCATCCATCGAAAGGACGATCCTCCGTTTAGCGCCGTCGTTTCGGCCAAGACACTTCGTACATGTTCACTCAGGCTTTCCGCCAATAGGATTTGGTAGCGTTCGTATAGATTTTGAGCATGGCATTTACTAACCGGGATTCCGCGGTCGTTCAAAGTCACAGTGATTTCACTCACCGTTCGATGTTGCCTGAAACGATGGTCGCCAACGAGACAGAGTACGTCATAGCTGTATGAGGAATGCTTCGTCGCGAGCATCTCCGCCTCCGCCGATTTATATGTGGCTCCGGCGTGCAGGCAATCTGAGTTCTTACAAGCATAAGCAACGCTCCAAGCATGAACAACACCGTCGAGAGTCACGACTTTTTTATTCCATGCCGTATGCGAACGACGTAGCTTTTGATCGCAATGAGGGCAGTGGGTCATCTAAGGTCTAAACCAAACTTTCAGGGTGCTCCCTAATCGATTTTTTTCAGCATAGGGGACAACTCCTTCTCGATCTGATTCCCCCTTTACTTTCGACATCCAGACCGAAAATGCTTGCTAGTTAGTCTTGCTGTCGCAGAAAAAAAACCGAACGATGATGAACCAAAAGCAACGTAGGTCTAAGAGGTTATCGGGTATATGCATCGTTACGGAAACTTTTGCTTCTCAATGTCATGACGTACATTGAGGAGCAAAACTTAGTTCGCAAATCATTTTTGATATAATGAAGAAAATGGATGAGAAAGAAGAGGATGGCCTGTGAAGATCGACGCCGATGCGATCGCAAAAGAATTCGCCCAAGGTGCCCTGGTCATTAAACGCGTGTATCTCGGTGTCCTGAAACCGAATGTCCGTTATCCGGAAAACTATACCGATGAGCCGACCGCGTTGTCTGGCTTGCTGTTCACCATTAAAGGAAAAGCGACGTTTGAGTTCAATGATAGGGTCTATGAGGTCGAAGGCGGTAAAGCTGTCCACGGGGCGGCAGGCATGCGATTGCGGCATTGCGTGGAAGGAACGGATGATCTCGAATACGTACTCGTCCATTATGAGCTCTCGGAGCAGAGCTCGGAGACACAGATTGGCATCCCATACACTAAGATGAGCTATCTAATGGAATACGGGGACAATCCTGTCATGACGGAGAAGCTGTACTTGTTGAACCAAGCGTGGAATACGCCCGGTGATATTGCTGCTATTCGATCCAAGGAGCTATTTTTCGGCATTCTTCACGATATGCTGACAGCCTCGCAAGCTGGACGCATGCAAGATGATCGCAGCGAAATCGATGGGATCATCGCATTTATGCATAGCTTTTACATGGAGAGCCACTCCGTCGAATCGTTGGCAGCACGCTGCGGCATGAAAGCCAAACGTTTTTCGTATTTGTTCAACAAATATACGGGGTGGTTCCCTATTGACTTCCTCATACGCCACCGTTTGGATCGAGCCAAGCAGCTTCTCGCCTCCACCGATTATGCCATTGTCCAAGTCGCGGAAAGCGTTGGCTATTCGGATACGCATTATTTTGGCAGATTGTTTAAGAAATACGAAGGCTGTTCCCCTGGCGAGTATCGCAGTCGTTTAGGCAATCGTCCACATCTGTTTCGATAATCGTCTATTTTGAGATACGTTACGTTTATTTATAATGGGTGTCAGCATGCAACGATTGCGAAATCGCCCAAGGATCATCGGGTCGTTGGAACAAAGAGAGTAGGTCTTAGCTCTATGACAAAAAATGAATGCATTACGATCGGAGGAAGGAGAATCCAGCTCTATTTGCCTCCATCCTACTTTACCTCAGACAAGAGATACCCTGTCGTCTATGTGCAGGACGGAGGGGACCTTATCAAGCATTGCGTCAACCATCTGTACCGTATGTTCCTGGAAGGGTGGCTGCCGGAATTGATATTGGCAGGCGTCGAGACGCCCGACAGGCAGGCGGAATATGTTCCGTGGTCTGCAGAGGCTGTCTCCGAGGCGCATGTGCTTGGCGGAAAAGGCCGCGCGTATATCGATGAGCTAGCGGATCGAATTAAGCCTTACATGGATAATCATTACCGCACCGTTCCGAATGTCGAGCGCACGTCTCTCATCGGCAGCTCATTGGGAGGATTAATTACCTTATTCGCGGCGTACTCCAGGCCCGATTCATTCGGCAATATCGGACTCATCTCGCCATCTTTGGGGCATGAAGGTTTAATGGCGTTCCTCCGCGAACAGCCGGCACTGCCCGATCATCTTCGGCTCTTCCTCTCCGTAGGCGCGCAGGAAGGAATGGAGGATCGCAGCGTTCCGCGGAATGTGGTTCATGCGCTTGAGCTTCTCAAGCTTTGGCAAGCGCAGGAAATTCCCGAAAGCCGACTAGCGTTCGAGCTGGAGGAAGAAGGAACGCTCGATACGCTATTCATCGTGAAGCAATTCCCGAAAGCGCTCCTTTCGTTTTATGGACGGGAAGCGGAAAGGCCTCCGGTACAAACTCGGCATAAGGCAGAGAACTGCGTTGCCGTTACTTCTACTTATGAGATTCCCCGAACTGAAACGTTCAGGCTGCGAGCTGAACGCACGGGGTTCAGCTACCGCATCTTCGTCTCCGAACCGATGAGATCGGCTCCGGCCGAAGGATATCCCGTGCTATACGCGCTGGATGGAAACGCTCATTTCGGCTCCCTGTCTGAAGCGATGCGAATGCAGTCATGGCATCCCCGTGGACTCACGCCCGGGTTAATTGTGGCAATCGGCTACGAATCGGATGAGCCATTCGTGTACGGGCGCAGGCTCTACGATTTCACCGTCGAAACTCCGGAATCGGATCTGCGTTCTGATGGCATGGCTTGGCCCCCGACAGGCGGCGCGGATTTGTTCCTAGCGTTCCTGCAGGAGCAGGTTTTGCCGTTCATTCAAAGCCGCTATCCGGTAGACATAACCAGGCTGTCGTTATTCGGCCATTCGCTGGGAGGTTTTTTCTCCTTGCATGCCCTTTTCAATCGACCTTCCCCTTTCCGTACGTTTATCGCGGGAAGTCCTTCGATTTATTGGAATGATCACGATCTGCTGCGCAGGCTCCCGGCATTTGAGGAGAAGCTCATCCGGGGAGAAATCAACGCCGAGCTAATTATCGCAATCGGCTCCGAAGAAGATGCTTCGATGATCGAGAACGCGAAGCTGCTCTATCAGAGATTACAGCCGTTTGAAAGCCGAGGATTGGCTCTATCGTATATGCTTATCGAAGGAGAAGAGCATTTGTCTGTCATCCATCCGATGATCAGCAAAATATTTAGGCTCGTATTTCATAACGGTTGTTAAGCATTTCCCATCGCATTCGGTAATTATCCACCTTCGGTTCGGTAATTGTCCATTTTCAGAAAACAAACTTTTTGGCATAATGTTATTAATAATGAAAATCATTATCAAAACAAATGCAAAAAGGGGAAGAGAAACCGACTATGAAGAAGTACGCTAGAAGATACACGTTTATCATGGTGATATGTACCGTATTGTTGCTTAGTGCTTGCGGCAATTCCAACAGTACGAATATCGCGCCTTCAGCTTCGCCGGCCGCATCCGAATCGCCTTCTGCTCCACCGGTTGCGATCAGCGTCAAAGACGATTATGACCATCAGGTCGAGATTAAATCCCCCGAGCGAATTCTCGCTCCTTATATGGAAGATGCGCTAGTAACGCTAGGCGTAACGCCCGTAGCGAAATATGCGGCGGGCAGCACGGTACAAGAGCATCTCGAGCCATGGCTTGCCGACCTTCCTACGATCGACCTGATGAGCGGCATCTCCCCCGAAGCTGCACTTAGCTTCGAGCCCGATCTTATCTTGATCAGCTCGCACTTCCTTCCCGTCGATAAATACGATACCATTGCCAAGGTTGCCCCGACTTATTTGATCAATGGAGAGACATCAGATTGGAGGGAGCAATTGCGTAAGGTCGCCGAGCTGCTGGGCAAAGAAGAAGTGGCGGAACAGAAGCTGACCGAATACGATGCCAAGATTTCCGAGATGAAGGAGCAATTGTCGAAGTCGGCTGAAGGGAAGTCGATTGCAATCGTATGGCCGGCGGAAAAGGAACTATACTTGGTGGGAAGCGACTTCCTCTCAGGTAAGCTGCTCTACGGCGAACTAGGATTGAAAGCACTTGATCTGTCGAATGTGACGCCTGACAACTTCGGTTCGATTTCGTTCGAGAAGATACCGGAACTTGATGCGGACGAGCTGTTCATCATTACGCCAGAAGGACAAACCGAAGAACAGGTACGCGGGCTAATGGACAGCTTGCCGCTATGGACAACGCTGCCTGCTGTTAAGAACAATCGCGTTCATCATGTATCCTCCGGTCACTGGGTTAATTCAGCCTATATGGCGAACCTCGCCGTGTTGGAGGACGTGACCAAAGCATTGCTTCCGTAAGTGTTTGACGGCATTTAATAAAGACCGAGTGTCCTTTGCACTCGGTCTTTATATTGGTATTTTAGATCACCCAAGAAAGTAATCCTTGTGTTGATGTTTGCAAATTCCCACATATTGATTTAATTCTCCGCGCTCCTCCTTCTCTCCCACCGCCACCGCGTTTTCCTCATATGTGGTACAATCGCTCCAGCTCCCAACATAGAGCTGCACTATTCCCATATCCCGCTTCCGTTAGTACCAGCATAATAGGTATTGCTGTAACGCCAGCGGCACAATAAGTAATAATTTCCAGGTTGAAAGGAATATTGTTATTTCCCCTCTCGAATCCAATCCTTGTGCATTAATGCTTTCGCAAACTTATTGTCTTTTATATAGTTTTGCAAAATATGATGGGTCGAGAACATGACTTCCACCTCATACCACTTCTCATTATTGAAATAATCACTTTCACCCGTCAGAGAAACTACGGTCGTACCGTCGAACTCGGTATATTTGAATTGATTGGCCTCGTTAGCGTCATAGGTCAGCTTTATCTTTTCGCAAATCGGCCTTTTCCCCTTCGCGAACGGGCTCTCCTTCAAGCCCTCTTCATACGACTTCTCGTAGCCTTCCTGGTACCCCTCCTCTTCACTGACCAGATGCCATTCCTGATCCTCCAGGCCATCGCGATGGCCGTCCTGCTCCCCACGCTCATACCAGTAGTCATAGCGGCCGTCAGTATCGCCCGCATCGTAGCCGTCACGGTAAGATTGATTGTCATGCATATCATTATATTTCTCGTACTCGGTGTAGCCCGACTCATAATAGCCGTCCTCTCTGCCATGGGAATGGCCGAACTCATATTGCTTGGCATCAAATTTCCCCTGCTCGTAGCCTTTCTCATATCCCTCGCTGTAGACACCATTATTTCCGTTATCCTCGTAGTAGTCCATGTTGTCATTGTAGGCCGCCTTGCCGTGATCGTAGCCCCAGTCATACCCGTAATCATAGACGATGTCGCGAAGCTCAATAGACTCTCCTTCACCCTGGTCAACGCGCGTCTCAAGCTCCTTCACAAGCTCCGACAGCTCTTTTTTGCTGCCGCGCAACTCATTGAGCCTCTCGATTAAGCCCTCCCGGTTTTCGATAACGGTCTTGAGCAGATTGCTTGTCGTCAGCACCAGCTCTTCGGCGTCGATATCCGTTCGTGCGACTTTGCCTCTAGTCTTTTTGTCGGGCTTGGCTGCGATCTGGCCTTCACCCTTCTTCTCGGACATACTGGACTTTCCGCCGGCAAGCGGAGATTCCATGTTCAGGTTTTTCTTGAATTCCGCGCCGTATCTGCCGCCCTTGGTGTTGACCTGATACCAGTTGGCTGTCAGCTTGGAGGCGTAACGCACTTCAATTTTCTTCTTCTTGCTTCCTAAATCGGTAATGACAACACCGGTAGGCTTATTGGCAAGCTTATCATAAGCCTGCAACTTCGGATTACTGTCTTTCATAACCGCTGAATCATCCTTGTACTCTACGTCTACGGTGTATTTGTACCAATCGCCATCCTCGTTCACCGGATCACGAACGAGCTTCTCAATATTCGAGCTTTGCAGCGTATTCGCCGAGCCCGAGATGGCGGTCAAATTCCGCGGGTCGTTGCCTGGTCCACCCAGCTTTTCATTAAGCAGATGGCCCGAGATATAGGATTTGCCCGATAGCGCCTTGAAAGCATTGACCCTCGCCTCCGCATTGGCATGACTCGGCGATGTTCCCAGATTATGATCGGGACCAACGAGCGCCTCTACTCGCTTTCCTTCACCCGCCAAGCCGTCGATTGGGCTCCACTGCGCCTTGGTTTTGGCATCGGCTCCGGTGGTCAGCGTTGTGCCTCTTCCATGCTCGATAGCTGAATGGTTAGGATCGGCGTCATCCCTCTTGCCCTTGAACTTGCCCCATCTAAACGTATCGCCGCGTTCGTCAATGACCTCTTGATCCCGGACCAGCGCACGCTGAATAGGTGCACCCGCGGAGGTAGCCGGAAGAAGTCCAAAGGACTTCATCTGAGGAATCGCGGCAGAGGACGCTGAACGGCTTGCTGATGCCGACAGCGTGTGCGAGCCTGTTCCCAGCCTGCTCGCTTGCGCTCCCATTTGATCCGCTTCCTGCTCCAGTGCGCTGTTATCATTGATGGCCGCACCCTTGAGCTGAGTGGTCGGTCTGACCCGCCCCTGCCGCTGCTGCACGACATGCCAGCCTTCATGCGGGAGATGCTGCTCTTGTCCTGGCGCAATATGGACGTCATTGCCTTGCGCATAGGCGTGAGCCTGAAGCTCCGCCGGGCGTGAGGAGTTGTAATGGACGGATACATCCGACAAATCCATGCCCGACATCGTCTCAAGACCGCTCTTCAGATTATCCGGCATGCCTGTCCGATTAGGCTCTGCCTCCTTGGCCAACTGTGCAGGAGGTCTCGAACTCTCCGAACCGCCAAGCGCTGAACCTACTGAACGGCTTGCCAGCAGCTGCTTAACCGCACTATTGCCTGCTTTTTGCTGAAGCTGCAAAATCGACTCCGGCGAATACCCGCCGTACATTCCGCCGAAGCCTCGCTCTGCCGTGACCGGAGCAGCGGTCTCCGTTTTTCTTTGTACGGCCGCAGTTGGCACACTAGCCTTTGCCATCTCATCCTTCAAGCTTTAACCCCTCCGGTTATCTTATTTTCCTTAGTAATTCGGAGTTCATCTCACAAATCCTTCCAAACATGTCATAATCGCTTGCAACACAAATACCGCATAGCTGTTCATAGAAATAACCCAGGTAATATCATACCGATGTTTACTTGGAAGTGATTATTTGGTGATGTACCTTATGCGTGGCTAGTTAGCTTGTGAAAATGGTATCGCAATCGAAGTGCAAAAGTTAACTGATTTACCATCAGTCTTTGGCGGCTTCTTTGCATTCATTTTATGAGGTGAGATGTTGATTCTAGGTTGATTTTGAGCAAAAAAAACACATCACCCAAGGCACTCGGCCTAACTGGTGATGTATTCATCAGACGTATGCTACTATGTTGTTAAGCCTTCTCTTCGTCGCCAGTGGCAATAGGATTCCCCTCATAACTAATCCAATCGCTCCAGCTCCCCGCATACAACCGTACTTTCGTGAAGCCCGCTTCCTGTAGCGCAATGATGTTTGGAGTAGCCGTGACGCCGGAGCCGCAATACACGATCAACTCGCCGTTCTTGTCCAGATCATGGAACCGATCAGATTGTGCGGCGACGTCCTTCCACGCGCCGGATTCCGTTAGGCTGTCTTTCCAGAAACGGTTAATCGCGCCCGGAATATGGCCTGCGACGCGGTCGATCGGTTCAACCTCGCCGCGGTAGCGAGGACCTTCGCGCGAGTCGATGAGTGTTACTCCCTCGCTGCCCAGCAGCTCCTTGACTTCGTCCATTTCCGCTAGCATATTGTGCTGCACAGTTGCGAGGTATGTCCTAGGCTCAACCATTTCCTTCTCGGCTGTTACCGGCAATCCTTTCTTGACCCAAGCCGAGAAGCCATCATCCAGCACATAAACCTGCTTATGCCCCATATACTTCAGCAGCCACCACAGTCGGGAGGCCATCGCTCCGCCTTGATCATCATAAGCGACCACAATTGATTCGTTGCTTATGCCAGCCCTGCCGAACGTCACCGTCATTGAAAAAATATCTGGTAGCGGATGTCTCCCGCCATATTCCTCGACCTCGCCGGACAGATCCTTCTCCAGGTTCATATAAACAGCCCCCGGAATATGCGACTCCTCGTACGCTCTTAGACCCGCACCGGCATCGTCCAAACGAAAACGGCAATCCGCGATGACTAGTTTCGGATCACCCATTTTCTCCTTCAGCCATTCCAACGACACGATGTTATTCATTCCGACTCGCCTCTTTCCTTCATTTATGTAATCCAACATGGAATCTTATCATGATACTTTTACCTTAGCTTGCTCCGTTGACCTACCTATCTATAGTAAATGGTGTGAATCCATACTTCAATGGAGCGTTTCAGCCCATTATAAAACAAAAGCCGGCAGTCTCTCCACTAGAAAGACTACCGGCCTGCGATTTTTAATTCGAGATCAATCGGTTGCTATCGCATCGTTTTCTTCGTTCCGCACCCTATTCCGCATAGATACAGTCCGCGATCATTATTATTTAATCATCTGAAATACTTGCTCAACGTCTTTGTCACCGCGGCCGGACAGGTTAACGATCAGGATCTGATCCTGATCCATCGTCGGCGCCAGCTTCTTAGCGTAGGCAACAGCGTGCGCGCTCTCCAAAGCAGGGATAATCCCTTCCGTACGGGACAGCTCTTGGAACGCTTCCAGCACTTCTTCATTGGTAACCGTCGCGTATTCGGCGCGACCCGTCACCTTCAAGTGGCTATGCTCCGGCCCGATGCCCGGATAATCGAGCCCTGCGGCGATCGAATACGTCTTCCGCGGCTCTCCTTCCTCGTCCAGCAGTACCAAGCATTTGAAGCCGTGAATCATGCCCGGAACGCCTTCCGTTAAGGTCGGGGCTTGATCGGGTTCAACGCCAATCAGGCGAACGCTCGGCTCGTCGATGTAATGAGCGAATGCGCCAATCGCATTGCTGCCTCCGCCCGCACAGGCCACCACTGCATCAGGCAAACGGCCTTCCTTCTCCAAAATCTGCTGCTTCGACTCTTCGCTGATGACCGCCTGAAAATGCTTGACCATCGTTGGAAACGGATGCGGACCAACCGCGGAACCGAGCAAATAAAATGTATTTTTATAATTGCGAACCAAATCGCCCAGCGCTTCGTCCACGGCGTCCTTCAGTCTGCCCTGTCCCTTATCAACTGGCACGACAGTAGCTCCGAGCAGCTCCATCCGGAACACATTAAGTGCCTGGCGGCGCATATCTTCGGCTCCCATGTAGATAACGCATTCCATATTAAACATGGCGCATGCCGTAGCGGTAGCGACACCGTGCTGGCCGGCACCTGTTTCAGCAATGATCCGCTTAGCGCCCATCCGCTTAGCGAGCAGAATCTGACCAATGGCGTTGTTGATCTTATGCGCCCCGGTATGATTCAGATCTTCGCGCTTCAAATAAATTTTGGGCCCGCCCCATGCTTTTGACAGCCGCTCCGCATACGTCAGCGGGCTCTTACGGCCAACGTATTCACGCAGGTAATAGCTAAGCTCTTCCTGGAATTCCGGATCTTCTCTGAACTTGTAAAATTGCTCGCTCAAATAATTTAGCACTTCCTGCAATTCCGGCGGAACGAAGCTGCCTCCGAATTCCCCGAAGTACCCCTCTTGCTGCAACTTTTGGTCCATAAAGTAAGCGCCTCCATAAAATAAAATGATAATCTCTCACAACTATATTACCATAAATTTCAGCTATATTTTATATAGGAGATTTGCAATTCGATAGAATGATAATTAAGCTAAATGACAAGACTTTGCTAACTGGATGAAAACAAAAAATCCTTGAATCATCAAGATTCAAGGATTTGCTTTTAATAGATTTCAGATCCGGCTTACCGTCTTGTCTAAAGCCTTTTGCTCGTTCCTCGCTTCTACCGGTCTCCCGCTATCCGCGCTCCAATCGCTCCAGCTGTCGGTTATGTCATGGAAGTCGTTTCAGATCGGAAGCTTTGAGCATGTACAGAGCAACGGGATCTCTTGGTTTCATTATGCCGTTGACGATGCCACCCCTCAGGCCCTCACGATAACGCTACGAAATCCAAAGCTTGTCAAAAGCGGTACTCCAGCGCCATTGGTTCAGAGACAGAACTAAATGAAAAACTATTAAACGAGCCCCTAGACTAGGTACTTAGGAAAAGTATTTAATTTGTGGGAACCCGTTTACCCATTATGCTAATGCTCTTACTTAAACTCAATTTTTCTATCTTTATAATAATATTCCTTGTCATGGTCATTAATTTCACGCAGCACACGGCAGGGATTGCCGACTGCAACCACGTTGGAAGGGATATCTTTCGTTACAACGCTTCCTGCGCCAATAACGGTATTATCACCAATTTTGACTCCTGGGACAATGATAGCACCTGCACCAATCCAAGCATTCCGGCCAATATGTACCGGCATATTGAACTGTGTTACATTTTCGCGAAGATGGGGAACAATGGGGTGCCCTGCGGTAGCTACCGTTACATTAGGACCAAACATCGTATGGTCTCCCACATAAATATGGGTGTCATCCACCATAGTCAGATTAAAGTTGGCATAAATACCTTTTCCAAAATGTACATGCTTTCCACCCCAATTTGCATGAAATGGCGGTTCAATATAACAGTCATCACCTATTTCAGCAAACATTTGCTCCATAAGCTGTTTACGCTTCTCCACCTCGGACGGACGCGTTGCGTTAAAATCATATAGTCTCTCCAGACATTTGCTCTGTTCAGTTAATAACCCTTCATCGGTACAGTTGTATAGCTCACCCGTATGCATTTTCTCATATGTTGTCATTTAAAGATCCTCCGTTATTGTTCTACTTCAATTCCACAATTCGATTGATCTCGGTGCCTTCCGTATTTTTGCCGAGCAGCCTGCGCAGCAAAAACTTCACCATTTTGAATTTATTGCCTATATCCCAATATTCAGCAGTTTCAGCCTCTACCTTGATAAGAATAAGGTTCGGATCATCTACATGGGTTTCCAAAAACTTCTCGTATGCCGGACTCCAAAATTGCTTCAATTTCTCAGCGCTCTCCACCAACTCAGCCTTGCCCCGAATGGAGACGAACGATTTGCCTGCATAGGCGATATTGACTTGCGAATTTCGCAGCAGCTCGTGGAATTTGCCTGTATCTTTTTTCGTCAAAAACCACAGATCGCCATCGAACTCGACGTCCTGCGTTTTCATGGGACGCGACACAAGTCCCTCCTCCGACACAGTCGTCAGCATTGCAATTTCAATTTCTTTAATCAATTCATGAACCGTTTCAATCGCTTCCCGATTATCTGAACTTGAATGCATGGCAGTTCACCTTCCCAAAGGGTATTTTCATTTAGTATGGCATTTAATGCATTTTGCCAAACCCTCGGAATAGCATTCAGTCCAAACCAAGGCAAGTCATTCACCTGTGGCTGGGTCAAGTCGAACGGATCACCAACAAACTAACGTATTTGTTATCTAAATGAATGTTCCTCTAATTTTCTCATCGCACATAGCACTACAATATTCTGACGAATCACCTTGCTATTTTACGAAAGACATCTTCCCCATCTAAAAACACATGATTCCTTCATCTATGTAGTCAATCACTATTATCTCTTTCTTATTCCATCCCGCTCCAGCAGCGGAGCAAAGAAAGCCCCGGTAATCGCAATCGCCCGCTCTAGATCATCTGTTGTTCCCGCAAAAGGGTGCACCGTCCCGAACGTATGAGTCGCTCCCTCCAGCTGCGCGAAGCGATGTTGCGGAGCTGCCGCCTGGAGCAAATGAAAACCTGCAAGCAAACGTTCCGAATCCTGACCGCCTTGAATAAACAATACAGGTGTCTGCAGTGCTGCCGCCTTAGCAACAATGGCGAAGCGCTCGCGATTCAAGTCAATATCTTCAAACACGACAGCCTCAATCGGCATTTCCTGCTTCGTTCTCGCATTAGTGACATATCCAATGCCATCCCGCAGCACCTGCTCGCGAAACGCCGCTCCGAATAAGTTCACATTCGCAATCCCGTTCCATGAAACGACTCCGCGAATTTCGGGATGCTCTGCTGCAAAAAGCACGCTGTTCCCGCCACCGCGGCTGTGCCCTACTAGAAAAATCTGACCGTTATCCAGCCTCGCAGACAGCGGTAGACTTCCAACAAGCACGGCTTCAAGAACAGCCGCCAAGTCCTCCTGCTCCTGCGAATAAGTGTTGCGTGCGAACTTATCCAACTCGTCGAAGTCCCGCTCATCCACACCGTTATGCGAAAAATTGAACGTAATGACCGCATAGTCCTGCTGCGCGAATCGCTCAGAAGCATACGGGAAGAACCCCCAATCCTTAAAACCCTTGAAACCATGCGCAAAAAGGAGAACCGGCCGTCGCCCTCCCTCCTCCTTCACTCGAATATCGCCTCTAATCAACACGCCCGGCTCCAGCTCTAACGTAAACGTCTGATGCACAATGCTCGAATGACTCACCTGCAGCACCTTCCCCATCGCTATTTTGGATAACCATAAAGCATATTTGTTTTCCCCAAGCTGTCTTTAATCATCATAGCACCAAATCACAGAATATAGGTAGGAATACATAGTTATTGTCAAAAAGATAACTACACCCACGCGTCGTTTGAGTACCCGCGAGCCTCCCAATAGCCCACATGCTCACCCTTGATTAGCTCAATACGATTCAGCCATTTTACCGACTTGTACGCATACATTTTTGGCACAACCAAACGAACAGGTCCGCCCAGATCGCTTGGAATCGGCTTTCCGTCGTGCATGACCGCTACGATGACATCATCCATATCGGCTTGTTCAAGCGTAAGGGTGTCCGTGTACACACCATCCCCCGAATAAAACTTCACCGTCTCCGCTCCCGACTTCACGCCTGCTAATTTCAGAAGCTCCTTGAGCGGGATGCCCTCCCACGTGTTTTTGTATACCGACCAGCCCGTCACACAGTGAAAATCACTCACTTGAACCGTCCGCTTCAGCGCCACGAACTTCTCCCAGTCCCATTGAAAAGATTGGTTGACGAGCCCATCGATCTTGAACGACCAATCTGCATTCGTAAAAGAAGGAATCGGCGTGACCGTGTACACCCGGAACTGCCCAATCGCACCGCCTCCAATCGGAGGAGCCGATGCAGGGAGCGGCTGAGGTGCCGGAATGAGCGCATTGGCATCGTTCTCGATCAGCTTGTCAATCGTCTGGCTCCCGCCCACGCTGCCAAGCGAGGTGCCGAGCCATTTTAAGAAGGAGGGTCCGACCGTCACGGCAAGGCCGAGCCCGATCGCGCCGCGTATGAACGCTTTTCGCGTATAGACGGCCTGCGGCGAGCCTGCTGCTGGGTGCAAGGAACCTGACTCCGCTTCCTTCCGCTCATCCTTGATCGTGCGTCGATTCGGCTCCTTCAGCCATTTGACCCGCGTAATGGAGTGGTAAATGATGTAAGGCAGCCCGATCCACGTCAACAAATCATGTACCGTAAGCGCAACATTGGATATAGCAGGACCAACCGCCTTAAACTGCCACAGCAGCACGCCGGAACCGAACCAGCCAAGCAACAGCCCGAGCACAACAAGCACATTGAACCGCTGCCACGGCTTTTGCTTCAGCTGCTTCCAATGCTTGCCCGCGAGAAGCAGGTAATAGACGACGGGCAGAATCGACGCGATCCCGACAACGATATGCGCCCATTTGATCCAGACTCGACCTTCGCCCAGAAAGCCACGCCAAAAACCGCCAATAAGAATAAGTCCGGTCAGCGCTAAAATCACAACAATCCAGCCATTCCAAGCATGCAGCGAAACGAGCTTTTTCCCGTAGCCCTTGCGCAATCGCTCAATCAGTCCGCTCATTCAGGCCATCTCCTTTTTTGTCTTTTCATTCTTTTCATTTCTTTGCTTTCTTTTCTTTTCTTTTCTTTTCTTTTCTTTTCTTCTCTTTACTTTCTTTTTCTTTGCTTTCTTTTTCTTCTTTTTTCTTTTCATTCTTTTCTTCTTTTTCTTCTTTCTTTCTTTCTTTTCCTTTTCTTCTTTTCTTCTTTTCTTCTTTTCTTCTTTTCTTCTTTTCTTCTTTTCTTCTTACGTATTAGTTGTAACTGCGTGGTACGTTCTACACAAATGCTATTTCAACTGCGACGTATTTTTCGCAACCTTTATTCGGTTCCAACTCCTATTAACGATCTTAATGCCAGCAGTTTTCATTCTTTTCTTCTATTATAGCGTCGATCGGACATAGATACGACTCCTGTACCTTCATCCACTCCCGTACCTTCAAACACTCCTCTACTATCACCAACGCCTCTTCTTCATACTGTCATTAGAATCGCTCACCTGTCTGCTTCAACTTACTTCAGCTACATTGCACTTTATACAATAGAATCCGCTATTAGTAGGTATCTCAGGTTCTACGTTGTAGTTTCTGCAATAGAACGAAGAGACTACTGGAGCATAACCACCATTTCCGCTCATTCTGTTGCATTTTCTACAGCGTAGCCCTACTTAAAGATGTAATTACATCTTTACATTGCACAAACTGCAACGTATCCAGTGCCCACAGGCTATAGCATCTTTACACATCACTAACTGCAACGCAGCCAGTACTCTCAGGCATTAACATCTTTACATATCACTAACTGCAACGCAGCCAGTACTCTCAGGCAATAGCATCTTTACATTGCACAAACTGCAACGTAACCAATGGCCCACAGGCAATAGCATCATTACCTCAACAAATACAACGTAGCCCCACAAGCCCACTGACTATATCACCTTCACCCTGCACAAACCGCAACGCAGCCCTGTGCCCACAGGCTATAGCGTCTACATCCTGCACAAACTGTGGCGCATATGCACCCCAACATCACACTCCGTCTACTCCCCACACACACCTACTAACACGTCAAAAATAAAAAAACAGATCACCCTCATCGAGGATGATCTGCCTTTCCCTAAATCCAACTATTAAAGCTTCAGCAATTTGAAAATAACGGATGCAGCCTGCGCTCGCGTGGTGTGCTGCTTTGGCTGATAGCTTCCGTCCGTG
Source organism: Paenibacillus sp. J22R232 (assembly GCF_056269165.1). Classification (NCBI taxonomy): domain Bacteria; kingdom Bacillati; phylum Bacillota; class Bacilli; order Caryophanales; family Paenibacillaceae; genus Paenibacillus; species Paenibacillus sp. J22R232. The sequence continues at coordinate 231,748 of NZ_JBWDNK010000009.1, forward strand.
AAGCCGTTGATAAATCCGGCCTCCTGCATTGCGCTCACTGCTCCTGCTGCATAAGCAGCGATAGCCGATTGATCCTTAAAAGCTTGCGAAGCCGCGCCTTGTTCGTCAATGCTAATGCCCGCAATTACAGCTGCACGGGAGAGCATGACTGCCATGTCTTCTCTTGTGATGGACTCGCCTCCACCAAAGGAGCCGTTCGCTTTGCCTTTTACGATTCCAAGCTTCTCGGCGGAAGCGACAGCTGCATAGTACCATGCGCCTTCTGTCACATCCTTAAAGCTGCTGCTTGCCTGCTCATCAATAAGACCCAGCGATCCAAGCAATTGCTGTACGAATTCTGCTCTAGTCACATCTCTAGTTGGTTCAAAGCTGCCATTGCCTGTTCCGCGAACAACTTCTCTTGCAGCCAGCGCCTCGATCATCGATTGTGCCCAAGGCGCTTTCGATAGATCATTAAAAGCTACTCCTGCATGAGCTGCCGCATAACGGCTGAAATGCTTAGGTTTAAAGCTAATCATCCCCGTTGCTTCATTAAACTTCGCATTTCGTAAAACCTCAAGCTGGCCATCAGCGCCAATGTAATAAATAACGATCTGATGAGCTTTCTCGCCTGCTTGGAGCGTGTACTTCATTTCGACGGTAATCGGCTCGCTCGCATTAAATTCACTAACCGCTTTCCCGTCTACCGTTAACGTGAAATCATATACCGGATGACCATTAATCTGTGCTTTTACGCTTTCTGGAAGGTCCTCCGTTTTCACGTTATGAATCACAACCTCAACCAATTGAGAATCTGCAGTAAGAATACCCGATGCCGCATCTGTGCCAAAATAAACAGTCACGTCAGCCGAGCTCACCGCAACTTGCTTCACGGTTTGATTAGCATTAAGCAATTGATCAACAGGAATGGTTACTTTAAGACCGCCTGCAGTGCTGTTATTGATTGCTTCCACTTTAATTTGCAGTGTATTGCTTGTGTTTGTTTCAATTGCCTTCTTCAGATCAGCGTCCGTGATTTGTGCATTCAGAACGCCATTTCCATCAACGGATGTTTTCACTGCGATGCTTCCGTTAGTTGCGATAACGGAATTGTTATTTGTGTTGCTTCCACTTCCGTTTGGAGGAGTAGAAACCGGCGTCGCCGTTGGCGTCGTTTCCGGTGTCGCCGTTGGTGTCGTTTCCGGCGTTGCCGATGGCGTCGTCTCCGGCGTCGCCGTTGGCTTCGTTTCCGGCGTTGCCGTTGGTGTCGTTTCCGGCGTTGCCGATGGCGTCGTCTCCGGCGTTGCCGATGGCGTCGTTTCCGGTGTCTCCGTTGGCGTCGTTTCCGGTGTCGCCGATGGCGTCGTTTCCGGTGTCGCCGATGGCGTTGGATCTGGTGTCGCAGTTGGTGTTGCTGTCGGTGTCGGCGTAGGATCTACCGCTTTCGTCTTCGCCTCTAGAGCAGAAGAAAGTTCCGACTCGACCGCATTGCTTACTATCGATACTTTGTAATAATACGTTGTATCAGCGCTCAGCTCTGTGTCCGTGTAGGATGTGCCTACTACATCATCCTCATTAACTTTCGCATACACACCATCGATTTGGTTCGAACGGTATACATTAAATGTTCCCGTGTTATCCGCTGCTTGCCAAGACAATTTTGCTAAATTTGTTGTTACGTCATCCAATTGCAAGCCGCTTGGAACGCCTGCCGGCAATTCCAGCGTTGTTGCTTGCAGTGCCGACGACTGTGCAGATTCCTTGTTATCATAGATTGCCGTTACCTTATAGTAATAGTTCGTATCTGCTGTCAGGTTAGCATCCGTGTAGACATTCTCTACAATAGCAGCGCTATTCACTTTTACATAGCTACCGTCAATAGAGTCCGAACGATATACATTGTAGCCCAACGCAAGCGGAATTGCTCTCCACGAAATCTTTACCTGGCTCGCTGACGCTTCGGCTACATTAAGCTGAACAGGCGCATCCATGGCGTGGCCATACACTTTTACTTCGCCAAGCTGAGGCGTGTACCAGTTGCTCGGATTGTTGACTAGAACTGCATCGACAAGCTGCACCCTTACATATCTTGCCGTACCCGTAAGGCTGTCAGATGTGAAGCCGTATCTTGTATTGTCCATTTGATCCAAAGCTGTTGCGTAATGAATACCGTCTAGGCTCGTCTCAATCTTGTACTTGTGATAAGCCTCGGAGCCATTGTACAAAAACCAAGAAATTTGGATGCTGCTTAGACTGTACTCTTGGCCCAAATCAACCTGCCACCATTTCGGCCAAGTGTTGCTTTCGCTGACCCAAATCGTCGTATAGTCGCCGTCATTGGCGAATTGTGGGCGGTTCGCACCGCTCCAATCGCTCGCTGTAGCCGGTTTGCCTGCGGACAAGAGCTGTCCATCCGTCCGTGCCGATACGATGCCCGTACTTGGATCAACCGTAATGAAATCGGAATAATCATAGGATGCTGTCAATCCATTAAAGCTAATTGGCAGCCATACCCGCTTCGACGTCTTCAGGTCGGCAGGCTTCCATTGATTCGACATCATAATATACGAGGTTGCTTCCGTGCCCTGCATCGTAAGCACGGCACCCGATTGACCGCCGAAAGTCGAAGCATTGCCGATCTTTTGCGGCTCGCTCCATGGCCCTGTCATCGAAGTCGCGGTAGAATACGTGCCTTGCGTAGGCTTCCAGCCTGCCGCTCCGGAGGAGAACAGGAAGTATACGCCTTCATGCTTCACCAAGGAAGGCGCCTCGCGGTGCTTGCCCGTATAAACCTTAATCGCTCCTGCCGTTTCATCTACGGTCAAGTAGTCGCTGCTTAGCTTATACATGTTAAGGTCCGAGTTCGTATTCGTTGAAGAGATCAGGTAAGCTGATCCATCCTCGTCTACAAACGTCGTTAGATCACGCGAATCATTGCCGAGCGGCCGGAAGCTGCCTTGGAATACGAAAGGCCCTGTCGGCGAGTCCGATACAGCCGCAGCTACTCTCGCTACCGTGTAATCAACCGCGTTCTCGTAATGGAACCATGCCACGTATTTGCCGGTTTCCTTGTTATAAATCACACTCAACGCTTCCAGCTTGCTTGCTGCCAGCTCCTCATGTGATTCGTCGTTCAAGAGCACCTCTTCTTGCAGCGTCCAATTCTTAAAGTCATTCGACTTATAGACGATCATGTCCGTGAAACGCATGCCGTCGCCGATCGTCGTATAGTAGTACCAAATATCCCCTGCTTTGAGATAGCTTCCGATCGGCATCACGTTGCCGTCCGTATCATGCCAAATGTTATTGCGGTTGTCGAAAATAATCGATGCGGCAGGCACGACAAAGGTTTTGGCGCTGACTGCCGCCGACAACCCGGATTCGCCGCCCGCATGGACCGCCTTCACTTTATAGTAATACGTCTTGCCGGATGCAAGCCCAACATCCTCGTAAGAGGCGGAGCTGCCCGAATGAATTGGCGTGTAGTCTCCGCCTAGGCTGTCTGAACGGTACACCCTATAGGTGGCTGCGTTCGGCACGCTGCTCCAGCCTACTTGGATGCTCGTCGTATCCGCTGAGGTTTGTACCGCCTTTGCCGTTAGGCCTGTCGGCGTATCCAGTTCCATGTTCGAGCTGTAAATTTTCACTTCGTACAGCCCTCTGTACCAGGTCACGGTATTGCCTGCATTGTTTGTATGTCCCTTTTCACCTGTAACCGTTAATTTCACATAACGATAGCTGCCTGAAAGCTTATGGGTATTGAAGGAAGGCGTCGTGTTTGCCGTCTGATCCATGAGCATGCTGTAGCTGGCATCGGTGCTTAGCTTCTTGCCTTCAATTTTGTATTGATAGTAAACCTCCGAGCCGTTATATTCATTCCAGCTCAAATCGATACGGCTGAGATCATACTCGCGGCCAAGATCAACCTCCCATGTGTAAGTTGGCGGGTTTGTAGCAGAAGTCGTTCCCCAATCAAACATCGAGCTATAATTGCCATCGTTGGCTAAGTTCGCCCCGAAACCTGATACAGAAGTGCTCGCTACTGCCGGCTTGCCTTGCGATACAAGCAAATCCTTAGGCGTCTCGAAGTGGCCCGTAGCCGCATTCAAATTCCATTCTCCCGAGTAGGTCAGCTCCGCAAGGCCTTTATCGAGCTGGAGCGGAAGCCAAATGTACTGGGATTCCCGCAGCGCGGTTGGTGTCCAGCGATCTCCTACATAAACATAGGAGGTCGTATCTGAGCCGTACACGCTGACGATAAAAGAGGATTGCGTGTAATACGTCGCCGGGTCGCCGAATTTCTTGAGCGAAGACCAGCCGTTTTTATCAGCCAAATTAGTCGTTGTCGCATACATGCCTTGGTTCGGGTACCAGCCGGACAAGCCGGACGTAAACATGTAGTAGATGCCGTCCTTCTTCACGATCGCAGGCGATTCCCGCTTCCCGCCTGGGAATGCCGTATACAGAAACTCATCTACGTACAGATAGTCATCCGTAAGCCGGAATATATTCATGTCCGCGTTGTTATTAGAAGAAGAAAATAAGTAAGCTTGACCGTCATCGTCCTGAAAAACCGTAAAGTCTCTGGACTGCATGCCGCCAGGCTGAAAACGATTTACGTACGTGTAGTCGCCATCAACCGTATCGGATTCCGCTACGATCACGTTCGCTTGGTTGTAGTTTCCTGATTCTTCCCAGTGTCCCCACAGGACGTATTTGCCGGTTGCCGCATTATACAGAATCTTTGGACGCTCGATCTTCGCGGAAGCAAGCTCCGGGTGATCAAGCGGCGTAAGCACCGTATTCCGATACTCCCATGATTTCAAATCTTTGGAGGCGTAGATGGACACACCCTTCAGCACCGCTGAATTATGGCCTTTATCTTCCCCGAACCAGTAGTACGTATCTTCTACTTTAATGATATGGCCGCCATGCGCTTGAATCATGCCGCCTTCGTCGTCATACCAGAACTCGCCATTGCGAATCGTGTCGCTATAGGCGCTGTCGTTAATAACCGTTACGGCAGCCTGCACGCGGGTACTTGCACCCTTCACCGTGCCTGCCGCGGCAAAGCTGCCTACAGCCGCATATTTAGCTGAATCAACGGCATCCCACTCCACTTCTGCAGTGACGTAAAGATTGTTGGTGTAATCAATCTTTACTTGCTCCGGCAATCTTGGCTCGAATCCGACTCTAGTCGACACCTTCAACACTTCAAGCGTTCTCGGCGTAGATTGGCCGTTCACATATTGTATCCACTCGGATTCTGAAATCGGCTTAAAATTACCCAAGAGCGCACCGGCAGGCAGCGTTACGCTTGCCGACTCCTTCGCCCAGCCGCTCGTTTCGTTTGCACTGGAATAGAGCGTCCATAAATCATTGGCATACTCGTATTTGTACCATTTGTCCTCAGATAGCAGCTTAAAGATTTTCTGCTCTGCAATACCCGAAATGTCCGTATTGCCTGCAAGCTCTGTCCACGTTCTGCCGTTGCGGCTAACCGCCACATGCGTCGTGTCGTCGCTTTTCTTGAAAGCAAACAGATAACCGCTGAACAAGTCCTGTTCCAGTATGGTCACCGGGAAGGCTTTCGTTTCCGTTACCGTTCCCCTTGTAATTGTCGCAGTCAGCGAGACCGCCAAATCGCCATTGCCGTTAGATGGACGGCTTACCATGCCATCCGGTCTTAAATGGACTGGGGAATCAGACTTCCAGCTGATTACCGTTTGATTCGCACCTGCTTTCGGCAGCGTCAGCTTAGCCGTTACCGCATTCATATCCGGCAGCACAAGCGCCGATTTGTCAGATGCTACCGCATCCGCATCCGACAATTGCGCGAGTACAGTCACATGAAACGTTTTCGTTTCCGTAGCATTGCCTCGTTTAATGGTTGCAGTCAGTTCCACCGCAACGTCCGGCTCACCAAGCACTGGACGAGTCACAGCCCCGCTTGCGCTAATTATCGCCGCATCTTCCGTTTCCCAAGTAATCTTCGAGCCGCTTGCTCCTTGAGCGGGCAGCTTGAGATCAGCCATCACTCCGCTAATGTCGCCAAGCGTCAAAGCAGCCTTATCGGCAGCGACCTTAGCAGTATCTTCAGGAGCCGTGAACAAGGCAATCTCCGCCGGTCCAAGCGTACGGTTAAACACATAAAAGTCATCGATTTTAGCATCCATATAAGGGTCCGCGCTAAACATCGATCGGCCAATATAATTCAGCGTCGTATTACCGAGATCCTTCGGACGGATCGTAACGCTGTTGTTGCGTGCTACCTCAACGCCATTGACATACATAATTGCGGAGCTGCCCGATAGCGTTACCGCATAATGCACCCATTCATTAGCCGTCTGCTGAGCTGGGCTTACCGTTGCATACTGCTCGCTGCCGCCGTTTTTGAATACAAACCGGCTTGCGTCGCCATCCGTACTTGCCGTTAGGAAAATATAATTGTTCACGCCGAGGCCGATATCGAAAACCCGTCCCCATTTCTTGAGCGTGTCCTGCTTCACCCAAGTCGTAATCGTCATATCGTTTAGGCCGTTCAGAATGCCGTTCGGAAGCGTAACATGGTCATTCGTCCCGTCAAGATCAACCGCGCCTCCTGTCCGGCCCGCCGTCCATGCTGCGCCATTCACGAGATTAGCCTTCGTTTGATTGCTGCTCGAGGCAGTCGGAGAAGCCGTCGTTCCAGACGTTTCATCAAACGTATATGCCGCTACAATGCCTGGCAGCAAATCCGGTGAAGCCGGAAGCACAAGAATCGTCGTCACTTTCACTGTTGCGGCTACCGCCTCATACTTGTCAACTTCAGACGTCACGCGGTAATAGTAAGTCACGCCAGATGCGAGACTCGTGTCCGCGTATGTAGCTGCCGCACCGCTGTAAACCTGCACGAAATTTGAATCTGCGAGCGTCGAGCGATATACCCGGTAATTCGCGCCGCTCCCCGTGCTGTCCCAAGTCAAAGTTGCGCCCGTAGACGTTACATCCGCTGCCTGTACATTAGCGGGTCCAGCCGGTACGGGAGTTGCGATGCTTCGAAGCTGTACGTCATCTAAGCCCGACTTATCCCAGCGGGAACGAAAGCCCGCTTTCCCGGAGGCCAAAGACGTGTCCGTAATTTGAGTGATCAGCTTATTATCCACATAGGCTTTAATGACACTGCCCTCAACGACCAGGCGCATCGTATACCACTGGCCTGTTGTGATCGTCGTGATATATTCATTAAGCGTAGTGACCGTCCCTCCTACTTTCTTGGAAAGGGAGAACCTGCCATCGCCTAGTTGAAACATGTAATAATTATTGATGTCGGTGTAGCGTGCAAGTATGCCCGGGTAGGACCCCGCCGCCACCTTCTTGACCTTTGCTTCATACACATAGCTGCTGCCTTGACTGTTATCAATCAATGCGATTGCCTCGTCACCGGCACTGATGTTCAGCATTTTGTTGCTGGCATTAGCCGGGTCATTTGCGACAGTGAGGATGGATGTATTGTTAAGCGTCCACCCTACTGTATTTCCATCTTGAAAATCATCCTCGAATAGGACCGCCGAAGGGGTAGCCGTCGGCAGCTCTTCCGCAGCTGCAACAGCAGGCAGCACACTAGAAAAAACAATGATTAAGGCCAACAATAATTTAGAAATTGCAGGAGCTGATTTCATCGGGCTGTATTCCTCCATTCAATTGAATTGGAGCGCTTAGGAAAAGGAGGTCTCCCTCCTCCTTTATCGTTTTCAAAAATTTGGATAAAATGTAAGCGCTATCTTAAGTCTTTAAAATCAAGGCTGCCTCATGGGTAGAACACTACCTTAGAGACAGCCGGATTTCGATTCTTATTTAATTCCGTATTTCATTTCTTATTTAATTCCTTGTGTTTCTACATAAGCAAGCCATTGTTTTTTGTACTCGGCTTGAATTTTTTCAAGACCTGCTTGGTTTGCTTTTTCCATGAAAGTGGCCAAGCCATCTTCAACGTTTTTCACAAGACCGGCGTTAAGCGGGAACAGGTATTGCTTCTCCACTTGCTCAAGAGCTGCTCTCTCTGCTTGGTATGCCGTGTAATCTTCAGCGAATCCAGTGAATTTGTCCGGTACTTGGATTTTATCAAGCTCTTCGAAAATAGCTTTTACGCCGTCATAGTTTTTGTCGAACAGCATGAACTCTGGATTTCTCCAAGCCCAACCGTTCATGCCCTCGCGAGGGAAGCCGTTGGAATTGGAATCGCCGATCATGGAGTAGTAGCCGTCTTTCACTTCATAGTTTTTGCCTTCAACGCCGTATTGCGTAAGCATGTTATAACGTTTGTCTGTTACCATTTTCTCGTAGAACGCAAGTGCGCGCTCCGCGTTTTTGCTGCTTGCTGGAATAGCGAAGCCGTTGTGGATCGGGTGAACCGGTGTTGCGATTCCGTTTGTTTTCGGGAATGGGTGGTAGCCAAGCTTCCATTCTGGGTGAGTCGATTGGATTTTGATAACCATGTCATTGAAACGAGTCGGGTTGTCGCCCAGGATTGCTGCTGCTTTGCCGGAAGTAACTTGATCTTGCAAGGTATCCTTAACGGCTAGTACGTTTTTCACCATGTAGCCGTTATCTTGCCAGCGTTTCAATACAGTCAAATGCTCTTTTTGCTCGTCTGAACCCCAGTAGGAGGTTACTTCGCTCGGTGTTGCGTAGTTCACGCCAACGCCGTAAGGAAGCGCGCCGATTGGAGTGCCTGCGATGCCTTTGAAACGGTCCATCAGGTTTGTTTTTACATCAGAGTTCATCGAAAGCGGCGTTACCGTTGGCTCGTTTTTCTTGATGCCATCCAAGTATTGCTCGAAAGTCGCGATATCAACCGGAGTCGGCAGGTTGTATTTCTCGCGAAGATCCTCACGCCATACGAAGCCGTCTGTTACATACTCTTTGTATGTTGCCGGAACCGTGTAGATTTGGCCGTCGATTTTGACAGCTTCCCACATTTCGGCAGGCACATAAGAATTAAGGGCTGGCGCAGCTACGGGAAGTAGCTTATCAAGCGGCTGGAAAGCGCCTTTTTTGGCATAGGATTGGTATTGCGTCCATTCTGCAGTAAAGATCAAGTCAACTTGTTGGCCTGAACCGAGAAGCAGCTTGTATTTTTGATCCCAGTCTGTCCAAGAAGTGTAGTTGAACTTAACCGTTGCATTCAGATCTTCCAAAGCCATTTTGTTTACTTGCTCTTGAATAGAAGCGATGTCTTTTGGAGCGTCACCAAGCATATAGAATTGCAATTCCACTTTTTTAGAAGTATCGATGCCCGGTTTTTCGGCACCTTCATTTGTCGTGCCTTCGTTCGTCGCGCCCTCTGCATCCTTTGGAGCGTTCGTAGCCGCGCTATTGCCATTGTTGTTTGATCCGCAAGCTGCTAGTACGGTGATAAACACGATGATCGATAGAAACATAGTGACCGCTTTTAATGCTTTCTTAGTCATGTGAATCCTCCCTTTTCATTTAGAACTTATCTATGTTAGCTAAACGCGGAATGACTGCTCCCTTGTTCAGTTCTAACCTTTTACCGCGCCAATCGTCAATCCTTTTACGAAATAACGTTGTACGAATGGATACAGGAACAGAATAGGTCCCGTAACGATAATGGACATCGCCATCTTCGTCGATTCGGTCGGCATATCGGCGCCCAATGAAACCCCGGTACCCGAACCCATTTGCGCCACGAAGCTCATCGCGTTAATGACGTTGTACAAGTAATATTGCAGCTGGTACTTCGTCGTATCGTTGATGAACAGCGAGGACGTGAACCAATCATTCCAATAATGCAGCGCTAGGAACAAGCCTACCGTTGCAATGCCCGGCATGGAGAGCTGCAGGACAATCCGGCTGTAGATCGTGAAATCGTTGGCGCCGTCGATTTTGGCGGATTCGATGACCTCATCCGGTACCGCGGAGCGAATAAAGTTTTTCATCAATATAATAAGGAAAGGCGTCATCAGGCCCGGTAGAATCAATACCTCGAGCTTGTCAGTCAGCTTCAAGTACTTGGTCATCAGAATGTACCAAGGCACGAGCCCGCCGCCGAACAGCGTCGTGAAATAAATCATAAAGGAGAAGAAATTCCGGTATTTGAAATCTTTGCGCTGCAGGACGTAGCCCGCCATCGTCATGAGGAACAGGCCAAGCGTCGTACCAACTACCGTCGTCAGCGTCGTAACGCCATAAGCGGTCAATACCTGCTTCGGAAAACGGAATACCGTCTCGTACCCCTCGAATGAGAATACGGTCGGAATCAGGTGATAGCCATCTCTTATGATTGCCTCATTCTGCGTGAAAGAAGCGGAGATGATAAGCAGGAACGGGAACAAGCAGGCTACCGTCGATATGAGTATGACTACGAAAGCAATCAGTCTAAACCACTTCATATAATTGTCGTCTTTGATTTTCATGGGAACCTCCTACTGTAAGCTGGCTATTGGCGAATGGCTCCGTTCGTCTAGAACAGGGCGTACTCGTCGTTGATTTTTTTAATGATGTAATTGACGGTCATGATAAGCACGAAGCCGAATAGCGACTGGTAAAGTCCCGCTGCCGTCGACATGCCGATATCGAACGTAACTTTGAGTGAGCGATATACGTACGTATCCAGAATATCCGTCGTATTGTAGAGAACGCCGTTATTACCGATCAATTGATAGAAGAGATCGAACTGGCCTTTCATAATGCTGCCGAGCGCGAACAGCAGGAGCATAACGAAGGTCGTCTTCAGCATCGGAACGGTAATGTACCAAATGCGTTGGAAGATGTTCGCGCCGTCGATTTTGGCAGCCTCGTAATACTCTTCGCTGATGCCCGTAATGGAAGCGAGGTAGATAACCATGCTGTAGCCGATATTTTTCCATAGGTAGAAGATGATAATAAGGAATATCCACACCCAAGGCGTATTGTATACGTCAACGCTCTCATATCCGAATGACTTCAATGTTGAGTTCAGGAATCCGCTCTCATAGTTGAAGACGTTATATACGATAACGCTCAGAATAACGAAGGATACAAAGTATGGAAGAAACATGATCGATTGCGTCAGCTTCTTAAACCACTGCAAACGCAGCTCGCTTAGAAGGATCGCCAGCGCAATGGCCAGTACGTTACCGAGTAGAATAAACACAACGTTATATCCGACCGTATTTAATGTAAGTCTTGCAAGTACCCCCGATTTCCATAAAAACTTAAAATTGTCGAGTCCAACGAATTGGCTGTTGAACAAGCTCGTGTTGAAGTCGAATCGGGTGAAGGCGTAATAGACGCCCACCATGGGTACATACGAGTTAATTAGGAAGAAGATAAGCGCCGGCAGCAACATAAGGAAGAGCAATCGGTTCGTCACAAGTTCCTTAAGCAGTCCATTTTTTTTCAACATACAGATGATGTCTCCTCTCACAGCGTTCGTTTCTATTTAGTGTTGTTTGGTCTGTTCTCACTGTACGATCCCAGCGTTTCGAGCGAAAGAGAAAGAATGCAAAGTCAGTGAACGAAATAGCGAAATGCACAGTGAACGATTTAAACTTTTATGGATAAACAGGCCATTTCATGGGGATTCCAGCATAAAAAAACCACGGGACCGCCTGCTCGAATAGGTATTCGAGACTAGCGGAAGCGTGGTTTTCAACTTCATTTGCTATGCAATTTGTAGAATCATGACGCCATGCGCTTCGACTTCTACCTTTCCGCTCACCCTGCGGCTCGTTATTAGGTCTATATGCTCCGTATTTCCGAGTGAAATGGCCGCTGAATGGCTGTTATGGTTCAAAACAAACGTATACGCCTGGTCTTCCTTGACGCGCTGAGCGAGCTCAACGCCTGCATCCGCTTGAAAAGGAGCGGCAATCCGATGCTTTTCACACAAGGTTTGGACGAGATCGCCCAGCAGCTTCTGCTCAGGAGCCGTCGCCACATAATACGCTTCGCCTTCTCCGAAGGAATGAACCGTGAGCGCTGGCATTCCCGCATAGAAATCAGTGCCGTACGTGCCGATTGCCCTCGCTCCCTCCAAATGAAGCAGATCGCAGAGCAAGCCGCATTCGTAAGTGCCCGCTACATGACCGAAAGCCTCGCCAACGTTAACGCTGTTGCGCATGTCAGGCAGCAGGCTATCAATCTCCTCGACCCACAGGCCGAGCAAGCTGCGAAGCTTGCCTGGATAACCGCCAAGCGTAACTAAATCATTCTCATTGACGATTCCGCTGAAGAAGGTCGTAATAAAGGTGCCGCCGCTTTGCACGAATGCCTCGATCCGCTCGGCTACGCCCGGCTTGAGCATATAAAGCACCGGAGCTACGAGTATTTTATAGCTGGAGAAGTCGCTTAACGGACTGATTACGTCTACGGCAACGTTTTGGTCGTAGAACGCTTTATAGTACTTTTGTGCCTGATCCAAGTAGTTCAAATCCACGCTGGGCCCGCTCGTTATTTCAACCGCGTTCCATGTATCGATATCGAATAGCAGCGCTACATCGGCGTGAACCTCAGAATCGAGCAAACGGTCGCCTAATTCGCCCAGTTCTCTGCCCAGGGCAGCGCATTCCCGGAATACCCGCGTATCCTCATGCCCAACATGCTCGATTACCGCTCCATGGTATTTCTCGCATGCCCCAAAGGAGCGGCGGAGCTGGAAGAACATGACTGTATCGGCTCCATGCGCAACCGCTTGGTAGCTCCACAGCCGCATCACGCCAGGGCGCTTTAGGCTATTGTAAGGCTGCCAATTTTGCTGGCTTGGCGTCTGCTCCATCAGCATGAAAGGCTTGCCGTCCTTCAAGCCGCGCATAAAATCATGGCGCATCGCCACATTGCCCATCGGTTCATTCATTTGCGGATAGCTGTCCCAGGAGACGACATCCATCGCTTCTCCCCATTTTTTCAAATCCAGACCGTTAAATAAGCCCCATATGTTCGTCGTAATCGGAATTTCCGGCGTTACCGCTTTTAATTCGGCGTATTCGCCCTGGTAGCAGCCGAGAATCGAGTCGGACATAAATCTTTTGTAATCGATGGCCATGGGTTGAAAATTACGGTTATCGCCGTTCAGATTGGATGGCGGAACGATCTCTTCCCATTCGTAGACCGTATGCCCCCAGAAGCTCATGTTCCACTCGCTGTTCAGCTTGTCCAGCGTCTCGTATTTTACCTTCAGCCATTGGCGGAACTCCGCGGCGCAATTGCCGCAATAACAGTGCGTGCCGTATTCATTGTTGATATGCCAAATAAGAAGAGCCGGATGGTCTTTATAGCGTTCGGCTAATACGCGGGCAAGCTGGCTTGATAAACGGCGGTAGGTTTTGCTGTTCGGGCAAAAGTTCGTCCGAGCGCCATGCGTCCGTTTTCTGCCGTCTACGTCTACCGGCAGCACGTCCTCATACTTACGGGACATCCATGCCGGCTGTGCGGCGGTCGATGTAGCAAGGCATGCATAAATGCCATTCTCTGCAATCAAATCCAGCAGCTTATCGAGCCAATCGAATTGGAATTGCTCCTCTGACGGCTGCAGCTTGGCCCAGCTAAAAACAGGCAGCGTGACAACATTAATTCCCGCTTCCTTAAATAACCGCATATCTTCATGCCAGATCTCCTCCGGCCATTGATCTGGATTGTAGTCTCCTCCGTACCAGATTTGTTTCAGCTTCGTATTAATCATTTCTTCACGGTCTCCTCTGCGATTAGCGTGGAATTCCGTGACATTCTAACGGAAAAAGCGGCGATTTGTCACTAAAATAGCGGACTTTCGCCAATATGTTCACTTCGGTACGGATTGTTCACTTCCCAAAAATCAGGTTCATTCACCTTGATTAATATGCTTCATTGCCCCCGTAGACAGATGGCGATTATAATGATGAATGTATCAACGGGATGCAGAGTGAAATATTCATACTATTGATTAGCGAGCTGCATTTTGTTAAAGTGCTACAAAAGGAAGCGCTTACCTAATATCAGTGAACAAATGAATCCTGTAAGCTTCTTACATATAGAGGGGGAACCAGCATGCCAGCCGTACAAATGAAAAACAAAGGGAATTTATACAGTAAGCTGCTGTTCACAATTACCTTGTGCATTGTACTTACCTTATTAGTGTCCTCCTTGTTTTACTTCTTCACTTATATGCAGATCGATCTGAAGAAGGCTTATCAATCCGATGTCAGCAACCTCACCCAAACGAGCAAAGAGGTTATCAGCATGACAGAGAGCGCACAGTCGCTTTCATTCCAGATCTATCGAACGTTCAGCGTCTCCAAGCTTATGTTCTATAACGATCCGAACATTTATGACGTAACAGCAGCGATGAACGAGCTGAACAACTATCTCAGCTCCATGCCATTCATCGAGTCCATCTATGTATATAACTCAGCCAACGGCCAATTCTATACGGCGAGCCGGCAAGGTGAAAGCGGTACCTTTAATAAGGAAGAGCTCGCCGATCAAGGCATTCTCGATATTTTGAACCAATTCCAGCAATACCGGCCGTTCACGCCTATTCCCCGGACCTACACCACCGTCAGCTTAGCGGGGGAGCAGGTAACGAAGGCTTATACTTATTTGGGCTACGATGCCATTGGCCGAACGCCAAAAATCAATTCCGCGGTCATTATCAATATCTCTTCTGCTTGGATCAACAAAGATATTGGCGCCAACAAAAGCGATACCGAAGGAAAATCTTATATACTGGATAATCAGGATCGCATGCTCTCCGGCGATACGCTTCTTTCCAAGCCTTTGAACGAAAAGGATGCCGCTTTTATTAAGGAGCATATTAAGAACAAGCCATCCGGCTACGCGGTTACGGAATTCGAGGGCAAGAAATCGCTCATCTCCTTTACCTCACCGGATACGCTGGAATGGCAGTACGTACGCGTGACGCCGTATAAACAGGTTACCAAAGCGATCTATTCCATCCGCAATACGACGATCATGATCGCAGTCATTATTCTCGTGATTGGCCTGCTCATCTCGTGGCTGCTTTCGCGTATGCTGTATCGGCCTATTCATCAGATTATGAATAAAATGAACATTCTTGAAACGGAAAAGCGCAATAGCTCCTATACCATTAGGCAAAATATGCTGCGCAGCCTGATTCAAGGCTCACAATCCATTCAGACGAGCTCCCAGCAGCAAAAGTTGCTGCAAAGCGGCATTACGTTTGATTTCAATTCACGCTATCGCGTCGTCATGCTGCGTATCGATCAGCTTGCGGCATTGAAAGAAACGCGCGGCGACGATCTCCATGTGTACAAATTTGCCGTAATGAACATTGGCTGGGAGATCGGCCTTAAGCATTACAGGGTGGAATCGGTCGATATGGATGCCGACTATGTGATCATGCTGTTGAATCGGCTGGATGACGGCGAAGAGACCGACGATGCGCTGCTGCGTGAAGTGCTAACCCAAATCCAGCAGTCCTCCTTGGATTTTCTGAAGATCGGCCTTTCCGTCACCTATAGCCCGGAGGGCTTTCAAGCTCAGCAGCTCTCCACTCTATATAAGCTAGTCAAAGAGGCTTCGCAGCACCGTTTATTCTACGGATTGGGTTCTCTAATCGATGCTCAGGATATCATTGCGTTGAAATCGAAGGAATATAATTTCCCGGTAGACAAAGAACGAAAGCTGACCGACGCTTTAATGACCTCCAAAACGACGGAGGCGAAAAAGCTGTTCGCGGAAATCGTGCAGGAAACCGCCGCTTTTCCGATCCATGTCGTCCATCTTGCGATTTCGCATTTGACGATGACGGTCAACAATATCCTGTTCACGATTCAAAAGAACAATAGCCTGGACGTTGAGGCCAGCCTTAGCATCCATATCCCGTCGCCCGATCATTTCGAAACGATAGAGGAGCTGAACGAGGTTTTTTTCTCCTTGTTCGATGATATTCAGGCGAAGCTGTCAACGAAACGCTCTACAAAGCAAGGCGACCTCATTCGCAGGATCAATGATCTTATTCAGCAAGAGTATGCGAATCCGAATCTCAGCCTTAACTGGATTGCCGATGAAATGGATATGTCCTCCATCTATCTTAGCCGTGTCTATAAGCAGCAGACTCTGGCAGCCATCGTTGACGTCATCAATAGCGTGCGGCTAGAGCGGGCCAAGGAATACTTGGAGAACACCGACTGCTCCATCGTAGACATCGCGGTAAAAAGCGGCTACACCAGCAGCTCCTATTTCCATCGCATGTTCAAAAAAAGCTTCGGCGTAACGCCTTCAGACTATCGTAAGATGAAGCTTGGCTAAAACCAGGAGAGGCGTCTTAATGGCACCTCTCCTGTTTGGTAGTGCATGGTTGGCTGCGTTTAGCCTTCCCCAGCTGATATGTTTCTTTTAAGTTCGGTTGCTTGACTGGGCTTCCTCTTTTCGATTACCCAAGCTACGTTGCACCTTTGTACACTCTATTCGTCGTTTAAGTAATCAAAGCCTTGCTTGGCAATGGTTGGTTGCTTCTTACCTTCCCCAACTGAACTGTTTCTTTTAGTTTGCCTGACCGCCTGAAATTTTTCCTTTCGACTACCCAAGCTACGTTGCACTTTGTACACTCTATTCGTCGTTTAAGTAATCAGAGCCTTGCTTGGCAATGGTTGGTTGCTTCTGACCTTCCCCAATTGAACTGTTTCTTTTGCTTAGTTGACTGCCTTAAATTTTTCCTTTCGACTGCCCAAGCTACGTTGCACTTTGTACACTCTATTCGCCGTTTACGTAATCAGAGTCTTGCTTGGCAATGGTTGGTTGCTTCTGACCTTCCCCAATTGAACTGTTTCTTTTAGTTTGACTGACCGCCTGAAATTTTTCCTTTGGACTACCCAAGCTACGTTGCACTTTGTACACTCTATTCGCCGTTTACGTAATCAGAGCCTTGCTTGGCAATGGTTGGTTGCTTCTGACCTTCCCCAACTGAACTGTTTCTTTTACTTATTTGGGCGCCCTAAATTTCCCTTTTGATTACCCAAGCTACGTTGCACTTTGTACACTCTACTCGTCGTTTACGTAATCAGAGCCTTGCTTGGCAATGGTTGGCTGCTTCTGACCTTCCCCAACTGAACTGTTTCTTTTAGTTTGACTGACCGCCTGAAATTTTTCCTTTCGACTACCCAAGCTACGTTGCACTTTCTCTTAGGCCCCCTAATTAAACTGGAGTCCTCCCATCCAATAATTTAAACTTAAGACAAGGGAGATGATCCGTTATGGGAGGAAGAAGAGTTAGTGAAGAAACACAGATG
>NZ_JBWDNK010000030.1:0-25231 GCF_056269165.1 Paenibacillus sp. J22R232
AAACCGCAGGCAGTCTATCTGTTACGAAAGCGGCCCTTACAGTAACGGCAAATAATGCGACGCGTGAATACGGAACGAGCAATCCGGTATTTACAGGAACGGTAACGGGTGATTTGTCGTCAGATGGCCTTACAGCAACGTATGCAACGAGTGCTGACCAAACAAGCGCTGTAGGGAGCTATGCGATTGAAGCAGCACTGGTTGATCCGAATAATAAGCTTGGGAATTATGATGTAAGCAAAACAGCAGGTAGTCTAAGTGTTACGAAAGCACAGCTGACAGTGACGCCGCACTCCATATCGCGCTGGGTGAACAATGCGAATCCCTTCCTGGACGGTGTTGTAACAGGTGTGCTGAACAACGACAACATATCCGTGAAGTATGTGACGCTTGCAGAGCAAAGCAGCCCAATTGGCATTTATGCGATAGAGACTGAAATAATTGATCCTAATCAACGTTTAGGTAACTATGAAGTTACGAGCAATACCGCGAAGCTCAACGTGTACGATGTTCCGAAATTAACTTATGCTGCTAACGATACCGCTTCATCGGTTATTGGACCTCTCGGTCTTCCAGCAACCGATGATGAAGGTAGAAGCATTCAATGGGTTTCCTCGAATAATCAATTTGTAGATGGTGCGACAGGTTATGTACAACGCCCGTCCTATACAGAGGGGAATAAGAGCATCACACTTAAAGCGACGATAACAGCTGATGGTGCTACTTATGAATCCGTTTATCCGCTAATCATTATTGCGAACAGTAACACAAGTTCTGGAGTAGCCTATTACATTGAGGCTGTGTCAGCTAATGGAAGGCAACGAGTTGAACTAAAACTTGATGATTTGAAAAAGGGATTAGTTGCAATCCAATCAGATAGTGAAGTCGCAGAGTTTGTAATTAGTAAAGCGACATTAACGCAGTTAAAGGCCATTGCACCAACTATGAAGCTGCAATTCATTACAGCAAAAGATGAAATGACCATACCCATTCAAGAGATAGCGATTGCAAGGAATAATCATGATCTAACCATTAAAATAGGCAGAGCAGAGACGACAACAGAATTAGTTGAAGTTAACAAGAATCTTGGCGCAAATGTTTGGGCAGGGCCAGTTGTGTTCAACGTTAATGGACTAGATGATCAAGGTAGAAGCACTGAGATCTCAGCTTTCACAGCCTATGTTGAAAGAAAGATTGTGCTGGATGCCCAAGATTCCGATTTTGCTACAGTTGTACTTTGGGATGAAGAGAAGCAAGCGTTCACCTTTGTTCCCGCACATTTTGTAAAAGAGAATGGTAAAGTCACAGCAATTGTGAAGAGTATGCGAAACGGCTATTTTTTCGTAATGGATCGCCGAGTTAGCTTTGTAGATTTGCAGAATCATTGGGCAAAGTCGGATATAGAGTTACTTGCAGCTAAGTTCATCGTTCAGGGGCGTAGCGAAATGAATTTTGATCCGAATGGAATGCTTACCCGTGCAGAAACGGCTGCATTACTTATACGTGCAATAGGGATTCCGATGAATAACACTGAATTAAGCTTTTCTGACGTGGATGGGAAATGGTATGAAGCAGATGTTATCGCAGCTGAGCAGGCGGGATTAATCAAGGGATATAGTGACGGTACTTTCCGTCCGAACAACCGTGTGACACGCGAGGAGTTGGCGGTTATGCTTACCCGAGCTATTGCTTATGCTAATCCTTCTTTGCAGACAGCTAATAGGGTGTTAGCTTTAACAGATGCGGAATCCATCTCATCTTGGGCGGAGGATTCTATCCAGCAAGCGCTTAGTTTAGGTATCATTAAGGGCGATCAGCAAGGTAATTTCAAGCCGCAAGCAGAAGCAACACGTGCAGAAATGGTTACATTACTCTCACGTATGCTTAAACTATTAAGCTTTATGTAGGATTGGATTTTTGGTCCGAAGTGAACATTGCTGAAATTTGTACTGAAAGCCACGTACCGCCATGAAAATCCACAGCCGAAATAATCTGCATCCCACTTGATAGATGGCGTTTAGTAAACGGGGTGTTGTTTAAAAGGTTGTGGATTTTTTATTTTTAGACTCCCTGTATTAATCAACCAGACGATGCAAGTCGACCAGTTCTTCTCAAATTATGAGTTATTCCACTAGAAAGAAAGTTAGTAGTGAGAAGTGATCATTTGTTAAAGCATCTGAATGATAAAAATCTATATACTGTTCGTCCATTTAAAGCTTACTGCGAAACAGAAATAAAGTGACTTGAGCAAGAAATAGCAATTAAATAACCGCGTCTTATCGGCAATACTTACTTGCTGTTGGGCATAATTCAGGAAGATTGTTTTAAGGCACAGATATGAATTTTTTACTGTTAAAGGAACTTCAGTATGAGGCTAAGGAATTATTGCGCGAGAATAATGACTCGATAATTTTGCCTGAGAGTTCTTTTGTATTCTCTATGCACCAGGGATATGAAATTAGATTTTTTGAATGCGGAATTCAGTTAATCAATAGGGAATATAAAGTCAGACTGAAGGCAGCTCCTCGTAGATCTTAGTCCTGACCAAATAACATTATCATCACTCTGCGGCGATATCGTGGTTTATACAGCTACGCTTCGTCTCCGCCATGTAAATCCACTACTGTACAAGGTTGTGGATTTTTCATTTTCTATTTGAGTCATTTTGATTTTTTAAGGTTTGTAAGCTGCTTGGCGCGTGGAAGAAGGAGAGAATAACGAGGAGATTTTCTGCGTGAATTAAAGGAAGAAACGGGATGCGGTGCCTTTATCATGCATGAGCTGCCATAAATGTTTATCTTCAATTCTCAGTAGATTAGATGTGCGAATTCTGAGATGAATTCGTATGCGCGTCGTCCCGATATAATGATAGAATAACAAGAAGCATTGCGTACGGATTGGAGAGGACCTAGGATGATACTTACAGAAGCTATGAATGTAAAAGAAATGACGACTGGCACCTCAATGGACATTGGCTCCTTTTTACATATAGCTATAGGAATGACTGAATCGGTACATCGGGCTCATAAGCAGAATGAATTATGTGGAAATTTGAATCCGGCGAATATTCAAATTCAGTTGGATATGAAAGCTGTTATTCTCACTGATTCGCTACTCATGGATTATACATATATGTCTCCTGAACAAACGGGCAGAATCAATCAGATGCCAGATGGGCGCAGCGATTTGTATGCTCTGGGTATGATCTTTTATGAAATGCTGTCAGGGCGTCTGCCGTTTCATGCACAAAGTGTAGAAGAATGGATACATGTACACCTTGCTGTTGTACCAAAGCCACTAAGCGAATGGCGTTTGGATATGGCTGGCTCGCTTGAGGCTGTTATTATGAAGCTGTTGTCGAAAAATCCGGAAGATCGCTATCAGAGTACTTATGGTTTATTAAGTGATTTGAAGCGGTGCGCTTTATCGATGGAGGAAAAGGGAGAAGTCATATCTTTCGAAATCGCTCAGGCAGATGAGGCAAGCCGGTTTCGGCTTCCTCACACCCTCTTTGGTCGTGAAATGGAAGAAAGAGCTCTCAGAAATGCTTTCGAACAGGCAAAATCCGGTACATCTTCGTTCGTTTTCGTTAGCGGAAGCGCAGGAAGCGGTAAAACGGTGCTCGTTCGAGCACTTCAGATGTTAGTTAGAAGGGATGGCGGTCGGTTCGTTAGTGGCAAATGCGATATGATGAATCGCGACATTCCGTTCTCTTCAATGTTGGAAGCTTTGCGAAGCCTAATTCGACAATTATGGAGCGACTCTCCGGATCGAGTAGCGAAGCTGAAGAAACAATTAACAAAGGCTTTAGGCCTGGGCGCAGCTGTCATTGTACAGCTTTTACCGGAAGCTGCGGAACTGTTCGATGTCGTTCCAGCGATCGAACCGCTGCATCCTGCTGAGGCTGCTATTCGCTTTAACCGCTTAGTACCTCTATTCATAAAAGTATTTGTAGATAAGCAGCATCCCTTAGTCATTTTCCTGGATGATCTTCAATGGGCTGATCCCGCTACAATAGATGTTCTTCGTACCATTGTACATGATCAGGCACGGCCTGGCTTACTCGTGATCAGTGCGTTTCGGGAGGAATTCGCTTTAGGATGGCAAAAACATGAAGAGAATAAAGTAGATGCAGCTGCATGGATGGCAAAGTCGCTTTCCTTACATGATGAATTCCAATTATCTGTACATCATATCCATCTCGAGGCTCTGTCCTACATCGAAGTGAGACAATTCGTATCGGATGTTCTTGATGAGAACTCCTCCCGTATTCGCTCGCTCGCTGAGGTGCTATACCACCGAACAGGCGGCAATCCACTATACCTGAATCGTCTACTCGACAATCTGTATCGAGAGAATAAGCTATATTATGATGAAGTAGAGGCGTCATGGGTATGGGAACCATCTGTCATCACGGAAATTCCTGAGGATCCGGACATTGTACATTTAATTGAGGCTCGTATTCGTATGCTATCCCCCGAAAAGATCGAGCTGTTAGCCATAGGAGCAGCTATCGGACATCGTTTCTGTTCATTAACGCTCTCTTTAGTAAGTGGATATTCTCTGCTGCATGTACGCAGACTTCTGCATGTCATAGAGGAAGAGGGTCTAATCTGCCGAGAAAATGACACTGATGAGTCAGACGGTGTTGAACGTTATTATCGATTCTTGCATGACCGTATTCAACAGGTAGCTTACATGACCATGTCTGAATCGGACCAAACGAGCTTACATCTGAGCATTGGCCGTGTCATACGAGATGATTTATCAAGTGAGAGTGTATTTACTATATTTGACATGGTGCATCACTTGAATCTGGGTAGCAAGAAGATAGTGGATGATGCGGAGAAGAGAGAGCTTGCCGAATTTAACTATCAGGCCGGTTTAAAGTCTAAGGAAACAACAGCATTTACGGCTGCTCTGCATTTTTATGAGATCGCTTTACGTCTGTCTGGCGGCGATTGGCAAAATACAGCGACCCTTGATTACCGGCTTATGCTGGAGGTATCGGAATGTGAATATATGTGTGGTCATACAGGTCGCGCGGAGGAATTGCTCGCAGACTTAATGTCTTGCACAACAAACGTGGTTGAACGTTCTCATATTTATTTGATACGTATTGCCATGTATTCGTATTTGAAGAAGGATGAAGCGGCTGTCCATATTGGGCAGCAGGCGCTAGCAGAACTCAGCTGGTATTTACCAAGCAAGCCTTCCAAAGCATTAGTGATAAAGGAAATATTAATGACACAGAGCGCATTGTTCAATAGGGGTAGCGAGGTTCCTCATTTACCGATTAATCGTGACCCGCGCTATAAAGCATTGTCAGACCTGGTCATGGCGATTTCGCTCCCTGTCTATGTACTAAGTCTAGAGCAGTCAGCTGTGTTATTCGCAAGATTTGTTCGTTATGGTCTAAAGTATGGAAGCAATGAGGCTTTCTCCTTTATGCTTGCCAGTTACGGGATGGTTATTTATAAAATGTCAGGTTTCCGTATGGGGCCTCAATATGTAGATCAGGCATTCCATCTAGCAGCTTCCTTTGACAGCGCAGACCTGCGAAGCCGATTATATTATCTGAAAGGCCTTGTCGGGATTATTAATCCGGATGAAGGGATTAAGCAGTTTGAGAAATCAATTCAATATGGGATGGAATCGGCTAATCTAACCTATGTTAGCATTGCGATGATGACGACTATAACAAACTACACCGGCGATTTGTATTCATTATCTACACGGATCAAAGATTATGAAGAGACTTCACAGCAGCTTGTGGACGGAGTCACACGTAATATTTTTCGTAGGGCGAAATGGTACATCGCACAAATGCAAGATGGGGCTGGAGAAAGTGATGAAGTCGCTACGTCCTTACTAAACGAGCCATACAAGGATTTTTTGAATAACGAGGTCTATTATACATGCACCTGTAACATAGAAATTGCTTATCTCTTCGGGCGGTACCGGGAAGCCCTTGAATGGGCCAAGAGAGGCGAGAGGAATACATTCCTCCAAACTCGGCCGCATGTTCGTAAACAAAGGATGTACCATTCATTAACGCTTGCTGCTATGTACTCGGAAGCGTCGCCGAATGAGCAGAAGAGGATACGGATGAAGCTGCGTAAGCACTTGCGTTCCATGAGGCGATGGTCTGGCTATAGCGGCAAGGATTCGTCGACTTATTTGCTTATATCAGCTGAATTCTATCGGATGGAGGGCAACAGAGCTGCTGCTGCCGAGCTATACGAAGAGGCAATCCGGGCAGCCCGCGAAGCGGGAGAGGGGCTGATGGGGGCTATTTCTAGTGAACGGGCCTCTATATTCTATAGGCAGATGGTGAGTGTGAACGGTGCGGAGGCTCTTATTGCTGATGCATGTGAGGCTTATACAAGATGGGGCGCTACTGCCAAAGCAAGGCAGCTGAGAGAAACAAATGAAGGATTAAGAACAGCCGCGATTGAGAGAATAGGGGATGACAAGGCAGTTACAGAGGAACCTAGAGCAATCGAAATCAAGTCTGAATTCACTTCTTGGCTTACTGTGGACAATAGGCCATACAAACAGCAGCAAGAATGGATGAGTTCACTAGACCATTGTCATACCATGGACCAATTCCTGGAGCTTGCAATCCGCTATTCTGGTGCGGAAAAGGGATTTATTGTGGGTAGCGAGGGAGAGAGTTACGCCGTTGAAAAGGAAGTCTCAATGAGCGATAGTAGCGGAGCTTCGTATGGTGAGTCTATTATCCGTTATGTACGGAAAACAGGCGAATCGGTCGTACTTGCTAATGCTTCGCACAGCTCTTATTCCGCTGATCCCTCTATTCGTAGAAACCAGTCCCAATCCGTACTGTGTATGCCTGTTCTTTTCAAAGGAGGACTAACGCCATTCGCACTTTACTTGGAGAACAGTCTTATAGCCGGCGTTTTCACTCAAGAAATACGGGGAATGCTGGAGCAAATGATTGCCCGAATGATGTATGTGAAATCATTAGATGAAGCTCGCAGCCCAAGTTATTCACCAATCGTTCCAACAGATGATCTGTCATCAACTTCTGCGAAAGCTTCACGGCTGCTATTCGAATCGCTTACAAATCGTGAAACAGAGATCCTGTACGCGCTGACAGATGGATTGACGAATAAGGAAATTGCCTATCGATTCGGATTAACAGAAGGGACAGTCAAAGGCTATATTCATAACGTATACGGAAAACTGGGCGTTAAAAGAAGGAGTCAGGCAATCGCCCGTGCAAAGGAGTTAGCACTCATAAATTAGTCATTTTTCTACAATAGGCGGAAGTGTTCCAACTCCAAGTAAAGTGACGTCAAAAGACGGCAGCCTAACGCTTCCAGTAGGATCAATTGGCGAGGTAAGCTTGGAAGAGCGGTTCACGATTACCGTGCCTACAGGCGCAGTCAGTCAGGAACTGAAATTAACGATTACGAAATTGCTGGATACGAAAAATGTGTTAGTCCATAAAGAGGTTCTTGCAAGCTCGATATATGAAGTATTGAAAAACATCCCGGGTAATTTCATCAAGCCTGTAACGCTCACCTTTGCTTTCGATGCGAACAATGTGAAGAGCGGCCAAGGGGTTGCGATCTTCTATTTCGATGATGGGAAGAAAGAATGGGGTGGACGGAACGTTCAAGCCAGGTAAAACGATAACCCGTGCAGAATTCACCGTGATGCTGATGAAAGCATTGAACGCTCAGGAAGCAGGAGCGGAGCTGACCTTCACAGATAAAGCGGACATTGGAACTTGGGCGCAGGCTGCGGTAGCACAAGCGGTGCAAGCTGGCATTATTAGCGGTTATCAGGATGGGACCTTCCAGCCGAATGCCAATATTACGCGGGCGGAGATGGCAACGATGATTGGGAAGGCATTCAAGCTGCTGCTAGACCCGAATGCAGTCACCTCTTTCGCAGATGATTCATTGATTCCAGTCTGGGCGAAAAGTGCAGTAGACGCCCTGAAAGAGCGCGGCGTAGTGAAAGGTACGGGGGCGAATACATTCAATCCCCGCGCACAAACAACAAGAGCGGAAGCGGTTGTGATGCTTTTGAATACGTTGAATCCAGTAAACGAGAATAACGGTCAGTAATAAGACATGTTTGTCTTCACTGTCTACTCGACATATGTGGAGTTTGTTGCAAGGTAATATCGTTATGGGTATTGAAGGGTATATGTTTCACCGAGGTCTGCTGAGAGAGCAGGCCTTTTTTTTATGAACTATCCTACAGTCATATTTGATACTGTTTTGCGCTTAACCTTACTATAGTGATCTATTTTTTATTTTCATTTTCAACATTAATGTTCATGTTCTTTGCTCATTTTTGTAGGGTTTGCAAAGGGTAAATGTTGAATCATTATTTGCCTGAATGAAAGGAATGTACGTTTTTCGATATCACGTTAAAAATCGAATATATACGTAATTGTTCCAAGTCCATATAATTTGAAGCGTACCACCAATGTTAAAGAAAAGGGGAATTTTATGAGTCGATATGTGAAGGTTGCAAGGTTATTAACGCTTTCGATTGCAATTGCACTGTTACCGACATTAGCTGCTTGCACGAACAGCAACAATCAAAACTCGGCCAGCCCGGCAGCCTCAAACAGTAGTCCGTCCGCAACGGAACCCGCTAAAGCGGAAGAGCCGGCGGAGATGTGGAACCAGAAGTTCGACCCAGCCGTTACGATTACGACGGCCATCGTAGACGATGGAACTTCAAGGGGGAATGCGTTCAAGCCCGGTGAATCCATGGAAGACAACGCGAATATTCGCTGGATGAAAGAAAATATGGGCATTAATGTGAAATTCGACTTCATCGTAACGAAACCGGAAGATTACGATACAAAGCTTCGCCTGCTGCTCTCCAGCGGAGGCAAGCTGCCGGATGCATTCGCCGCAGGGAATGATCCGCTGCAAAACCTGCTCGCGGCGAAAAAACTGATGCCGCTCGACGAAGCCATCGAGAAATACGCGCATCCCGAGTATAAGAAGCTGCTGGAGAAATACAGCTACGCACTCGGAGAAGTTAAGAAGGACGGCAAAATCTATGGATTGCCCGCTTTCTTTATGGGCGACGAGGGCACGGTCATGTGGATTCGCAAAGACTGGCTTGAGAATCTAGGACTGGAGCCGCCTAAATCGCTGGATGAGTTTGAAAACGTTCTCAAACAATTCACGGAAAACGACCCCGATCAGAACGGCAAGAACGACACGACCGGTTTGGCCGTGCCGCTTAAAGAAGGACCATGGACATGGATGGGGCAGACAGACGCGATCGTTTCCGCCCTCACAGACCAAATGATCAATACGTACGACGTGCGCTTGTTCTGGAACAAAGGCACTGACGGCAAGCTGAGCTATGGCGCGATCCATCCGGACGCCAAGAAATATTTGCAAAAGATGAAAGATTGGATGAGCAATGGCTACATGGACAAGGAAGCCGGAATCAAGGATCCGGGAAAAGCGTCGGAATTGACAGCGAGCGGCAAGGCCGGCATCATGTTCGGACCGTTCTGGATGGGCGATTGGCCGCTCGGTGACGCGACCAAAAACAATCCGGATGCTGACTTCCAGCCATATCCGCTTCCATCCGGGCCGGATGGCTTGGTGGGCCGTGCAGAGAAGCCGTTGACCCAAGGTTTTACGGTCTTTAACAAAGACTTTAAACATATCGATGCTTGGTTCGCGTACTTCAATAAAATATTCGCGAAGAAATTGGAAATGGAAGGCGATCCATTAGCCGATCCGCGTTGGAAAGACGGCTACCATGAGGGGTACGACTATGTGAAATTGGACGGCAAAGTGATTAAGGGCAACTACGAAGAGGCCGGCGTACCGGCAGACCAATGGCCGCTGAAAGACGGCGGAACGATGGACATTAGGTTCATGATGACGAACATTCTAGGCAACTTTACAAGCATCCCGCACTCCAACGTTGCGGCAGTCAAGAAGTATTTGGCCGATCCGAACGCAGAACCGTTAACGGCTATGGAGTTCGATACCAAGCAAATGAAGAAGAGACAGCTTGACGCCGCTGGCGTTCGGATTAACCAAACCGTCACCGAAGGCAAAAACTATTTTACCGGACCGATGACGCAAACGATGAAGTCTAAAGGCGAATTGCTCAAGAAGCTCGCTACGGAAAGCTATCTGAAAATCATTTATGGCGAAAAGCCGGTCGAATACTTTGATGAATTCGTCAAGCAATGGCTCGATAACGGTGGCCAGAAGATTACGGACGAAGTCAACGAATGGTATGCGAAAAACCAATAATAGCCGCTGACAACATGTGAAGAATAAAACTACGATGACGGAGGAGAGGGGTGCCCTTGGCTCTCTTCTCCTCTATTTTTCTGAGGATAGGAAGGATGCATAATGGCAGCGTATTGGCGAAAAACTTGGCCGTTTCATGTTCTATTACTGCCGGCCATCGTACTGGTCTTCTTGTTTCAATATGTTCCGTTGTTCGGAGCCGTAATTGCCTTCCAGGACTATGAGCCATGGCTTGGAATTAAAGGCTCGCCTTGGGTAGGCTTCGATCATTTCCGGTACCTGTTCACGTATCCGGACGGCAAGCAGATCATATGGAACACGTTAATCATTTCCGGATTCAAATTAATCGTCAATTTAATCGTTCCGATCATTTTCGCGCTCCTGCTAAATGAAGTCCGCAAGACGTTATTCAAGAGATTCGTACAGACGTTTGTCTATCTGCCGCACTTTCTATCGTGGGTCATCCTGGGGGGCATTCTGATCGATATCCTATCGACGGAGGGAGGTATCGTCAATCGGCTTCTGAATTCGTTCGGCATCCAGAGCGTCTTTTTCTTAGGTGACGGCACATGGTTCCGGTTTACGGTCATTTTAAGCGACGTGTGGAAAGAATTCGGATTTTCGGCGATTATTTTCCTGGCTACGCTTGTGGGCATCAATCCGGCTCTATATGAAGCGGCTGAGATTGACGGGGCTACGCGTTGGCAGCAGGTCAAATTGATTTCAGTTCCGCTAATGATGCCGATCGTTATCGTAGTTGCGACCTTGTCGCTAGGCAGGATTTTAGACGCCGGATTCGATCAAATTTTAAATATTTACAATCCGCTCGTCTATTCGCACGGGGATATTATCGACACGT
Source organism: Paenibacillus sp. J22R232 (assembly GCF_056269165.1). Lineage (NCBI taxonomy): Bacteria > Bacillati > Bacillota > Bacilli > Caryophanales > Paenibacillaceae > Paenibacillus > Paenibacillus sp. J22R232. The sequence continues at coordinate 11,143 of NZ_JBWDNK010000030.1, forward strand.
TCGTCTATCGGGAAGGACTCAACAACGGACAGTTCAGCTTCGGAACGGCGGTCGGGCTATTCAAATCGGCGATCGGCTTCATCTTGATCGTAATCAGTTACAGAATGGCTTTCAAATTAGCCAACTACCGTATTTTTTAAGGAGGACGACCATGCGCTATCGCTCTAGAGGGTATACCGTATTCACGGTTTCGAACACAATCTTGCTTAGCCTGCTGTCGATCATTTGCATTCTTCCGCTCCTTCACGTATTTGCTTTGTCATTCAGCTCGCGGGCTGCGGCAACGGCGAATATCGTCAATTTCTGGCCGATTGGCTTTACGACGGATGCCTATGTGAAGACGCTCAGCAACGCGATGTTCCTCCAGTCCTTGTGGACCGGGGTAGAACGAACCGTGTTAGGAACCGTGCTCTCGATGGTCGTCATTACGATGGCAGCCTACAGTTTATCGAAATCCATCCACAAATTTCCCGGACGCCAAATTTACATCTGGGTGTTCGTCTTTACCATGCTGTTCTCGGGAGGTCTCATTCCTTCCTATGTGCTTATAAGCAAGCTGAAAATGATCGATAGCATATGGGCGTTGGTGCTGCCCTCGGCCGTCAGTGTATGGAATATGATTCTGATGCTCAATTTTTTCCGGACCATCCCGCAGGAGCTGGAAGAGGCAGCCTATATCGATGGGGCTGGCCATCTGAGAGTGCTATGGAGCGTGTATTTACCCGTGTCGATGCCGTCTATCGCGACGTTGTCTTTGTTTACGATGGTCTTCCATTGGAATTCATGGTTCGACGGCATGATCTATATGTCCAATCCGGATGGCTATCCGTTAGCCACGTATTTGCACTCCATGATAGTTAGTGACAACCTGTCGAGGGTTGGTGTAACATTGGAAAGCGTAGCAAATTTTTCTAATCGAACCGTCAAATCGGCGCAAATTTTTATCGGAGCTTTGCCTATTTTGCTTGTTTATCCTTTTTTGCAAAAGTATTTCGTTAAAGGTATCGTCCTTGGCTCGGTAAAATCCTGAAGGGATTATAGCCTTCTCTAAAATAAGACCGAATGGGGTGAGCCCTATTTATAAAATCAGACGCGGCGCGGTCGGCAAAATGAATATTTTCACGAAAGTCATGATCGTGATCGTCCTGATGCTTATCCCTATCATCGTCATGTACAATTCTTCAAATAAAACCAGCACCGATGTTGTCGAGCAAGAGCTGCTCCAGATGAATTTGAATCGAATCCAATTTTTCGTGGACCAGATGGACGTTGAAGCGGACCGCTTGTGGAGATCGGCCTTTGTCATTGCGGCCGACCCTGATACGCTGCAAATGCAGCTTAAGACCTCCTCTGAGCCGGATTATTCCAAACTCGCTTCGATGAGGCTTTTGCAGCAAAAGATAGCAATGCAATCAAACTCCTTTGAATGGGTGAATGATTTCACCGTCTATTCGCCTCTTTCGGATATCGCCGTTTCGACGAATTTGAAGCAAATTTACGATGCGGAGTATTTCAAGAATGCGATACAGGAGCGGTGGGATTATCGCGTCATCGTGTCGGACCGGGGGCCGGAGAAAGCGTTCGTAAGAGATTTGATCACGCCATTCGAGTCGCTATCCACGCAGGCAGATCCGAACTTATATGTCGAAGTCGCGTTTACGTCGAATAACCTAGTGAAAATGCTCGAAAGGTTTATGCAAGGCACGGTCGGACAGCCTTTTCTTTACCAACCGGGCTTTGAACCGATCATACCGCGGGAGCTGGACCCTGAATTAGCTATAGCCATGGCGGAGCAATTCGAAATCATTAGGGCACAGAATCCAACCAAAGGTTCTAATAAGATCACCTTTAAGAATGAACCGTATCTCGTCAATTACGTCATCTCAGACTCTATTGGATGGTATATCGTCGATTTCCAGCCGATGAAAAAGGTGCTTGCCCCCATCGATCACAGCAAACTGATGTTTTATGCCGCGGGGCTGCTATTGCTGTTGCTCGGCATTGCCTCCTCGGCGCTGCTGTACCGCAACGTACAGAAACCGATCAACGATCTGATCCGAGCGGTGAAATCGCTTAGGCGAGGCGCTTACGATTATCGGATCAAGCTCGGTCCCTCCAACGAGTTCCATTATTTGATTGAGCAGTTTAACTTGATGTCCGAGGATATTCAGACACTCATCGATAAAGTATATGCGGAGGAGCTTCACGCCAAGGAATCCTCGCTCAAGCATTTGCAAGCACAGATCAACCCGCATTTTTTGTATAATAACTTCGCCTATATTCAAAGCATGGCACAACTGGAACGCACGAATGTGATTGTCGCTTTCACCCAGCATCTGAGCCAATACTATCGTTATACGACCCGAACGGAGCAGCAATTAACTTCATTGGCGGAAGAGATGGAGTTGATTCGCAATTACTTGGAAATCCACCGGATGCAGTCCGAACGGCTGCAATTTCATGAACATATGGAAGCGGGCATGCTGTCTATTCTAATGCCGAGGCTGCTGCTTCAACCGCTTATCGAGAACGCGATCGTCCACGGAATGGAAGGCAAAATAGGGAAATTCGAAATCATCATTTCGGGGAGCAGGAACGAGGATGGCTGGGAGCTCGCCGTAGAGGACAACGGAGTCGGCATGCAGCAAGAAGATATCGAATCCTTAAGGCATTCCTTATCCCTTCAGGCGAGCTCGGATCGAAGCCTAGGCATGCGAAACGTTCATCAGCGTATAAAGCATTACTTCGGCCAATCCTCGGGGCTTCAGGTTGAGCATTCGAACCTAGGCGGGCTTCGAGTGGCGTTGATGATTAAGGACGGAGGCGATTCCGATGTTGGAAGTTCTGATCGTAGACGATATCCCCTCTCAGGTTGATAGCTTCGCGGCTACGATTCCGAAGGAGGAGCTTGGGATAGGCCGTATTCATAAAGCCTATTCCGGAAAAGAAGCTTTAACGCTATATCAGGAACAAAACATTCATATCGTCATTACGGATATTCGGATGCCCGAGATGAGCGGCATTGAGTTGATTCGGGAAATTCGCGAAATAGGGCGCAAAGTTAAGATTATCGTTATATCGGGGTATGCGGATTTCGAATATGCCAAAAGCGTTGTTCCGTATAATACTTCCGAGTATTTGATGAAACCGGTAAACCCGAACCAACTTCGGCAGACGCTGGCAAAGTTAGCCGAAGAAATCGCTAGTGAGCGGAAGCTTCAGCAACAGCAGCAGCGCGACGTATACGCCTTTCGTGAAAATTTGCCTGCGCTGCAAGGCGAACTGTTGAATCGTCTATTGTACGGTTATTGCATCCCGAATGCCGAACTCGAACGCAAGCTGTTCCTCTTAAACTTACCTTTCTCCTTGCAGCAGCAAGTAGGCTTGTTTATTGTAAGGCTGGAGGGAAAGCTGCAGGATTACGAGCGCATGGATAAAGAACTTATCGAGTTTGCGGTTACGAATATGGCTGAGGAATTGCTGCGGGACGCTTTTCATTTGTGGTTTTGCCGGGACCCTAACGAATACCTTGTCATAATTGTCTCGGCCAAAGATAGAACAGGCGCGAACGAGCAGGCCCTTCGGAATGGGATGGACACCCGGATGGTAGCCTTAAAGAAAAAGGTGGAATCTCTCTTGAGCGGCAGCATTTCCGTCGTGCTGGCAGAGAATTGGACGCACTTTCCTGAAGGCGTTCCCGCTCTGTATCGGACGGTAATCGATGGAATGAGGGTAATCGAAGAAAAGCGGCAAAGCGTATTTTTGCGGATCGCCGACAATGACAATCAGGTTCAGATCGGTACGTTAACATCGCTGTATCGGCCGCCACTTCTGATTCATTTGCTCGATACGGGAAACTGGTTACATGCGGAAGAAAAGCTAATCGAAATATTCGTTGAACTGAAAAGCAAGAATTATCCTCCCGAGCATGCGAACGAAGCTTATTTCGCCATTGCCAACGCCTACCAGTATATGGCGCACAAGAAAGGGAAGCTGCTTAGTGAGTTCGGCGAGTCTTCCTTCGGGCTCATGCCGGCCGCTCCATCGCTTCAGCAGTTAGAAAAGTGGGCATTCTTCATGCTCCGAAGCCTTAGGGAGCAATCGAAAGATTCATCAGAGAAGCAGACGGGTTTAGTTGACAAGGTCCACCATTTCATTGGGGTGAACACAGACGGCAACTTATCCCTGCAGACGATCGCGGCGCACATCGGTCTTCATCCCGCTTACTTGTCGAGGGCGTACCGGGCCGAAACGGGAAACAATCTAAGCGATTATATTATGAGATACCGGATGGAATTGGCCTCTTACTTGCTGCGCAGCACCGATAAAAGAATATACGAGATCGCCGAAGTGATCGGTTATCAGGCCGTACCTCATTTTATAAAGCTGTTTAAGGCCTTTACGAACATGACTCCGCAAGAATTTCGCGATAGAAGGGGACTGTCGTGAGTGGTCTGCTTAGCAAGCATACTAAATGAGTTGATGCTACTGTGGAAGCAATTACCGTTATTAGATTATTCATATTCTCGATAAGCGGTTATTCGCCTTGAAGCGGGAGCAATGTCCGGGCTGCTGCGGTTTATTGACGAGAAGAGTATGGTTTGGCGACGATACGTTCCGACCGAACGACAGAATAACGCGAGAGCAGGCATTTACCACCATGGCCAAAGTGATGAAGCTGATTAATTCGGATAAGAATTTGGAAGCGGTAGATATTCCTCTTTAGCTCCGTGGTTATACGGAAGCGGGCAGCATATCGCATTGGGCGAAGCTTGGCATTGCTAATTGTTTGGAAGCTGGCATAGTGTCGGGACATGGTGGGAATAAACTGCCGCCGAAAGCTTCTATTACACGAGCCGAAGTTGCGACCGTCGTATTAAGATTTCTTCTGCAGTCCGAACTGATCTAGCGTGCTAACAAGCCTGCTTCTCAAACCAAAATGACAAGAATAAGCCGTTATCTATGGAAAACTCCAAGATAACGGCTTATTTGATGTTTAAATAGAATGCTGCTTAGAAACTTTTTGATTACCTACCGTTTATAAAGAACGTTTGAATTAAATTGGACACAGATTTATCATACAATGCTTTAGCTGTTGATTCGTCTGGAATATGTCCCCCCATATGAAGGTGAATAATGCCGTGAAGCGGTGCCCAAACCAGATTAACTACAAATAGGGGGTCTTTTTCGGCAATAAACCCTTGCTCAATGGCTTTTGTAATAATAGTGATTATTTGTTGCAATGCTGTTCCGATAGCTTGTAAACTTTCTTCTTCCGGCTTAAATTCGCTGAAGGCCCCCCCAAACATAACCATATAGTAACTGGTGTAATGCCGTGAGAAGTCCCAATAAGCATGGGCAAGACCGGAAAGATAAAGTTTAAGCTCGGCTTGTTCTGGAACCGCTTGAAATGCGGAAGCTAACAATTTGCATCCTTCCAGAAAAAGTTCTTTAGCCAGGCCTTCCTTGCTTCCAAACAAGTTATAAATGATTTTTGTAGGACATTTCATTTTATCGGCAACCCGGCGAATGGTTACAGCCTCGGGGCCATGTTCCTGCATAATCGATGCAGCAGCTTCTATAATATTTAGTTTCAATTTTTCGGCATGCTGAAGCTTGGCTTCAGGGTAGGTTATAACTGAACGAACATCATTGGAAGGTATTTTGGACGAATTGTGCATGTCATTTCACACCCTTAGAGCTTTAGTTTTCTAGAATAGCCTTCATTGCTAAACCTTATTTTACTGTCTCGGGAAGCAAAATGCCAATTTATAAATGGATCTGCATGTTTAGAGGTAATGAATCGGTTAATTTGAGGTACGAAGTACTCCATTTGACATTATAACCCCTTTTTAATACAATGATTCTAATTGAAACACCGTTTCTGGAGAACAAATAAGGGGAGAGATGATAAAATGGTACGATTAGAAAACAAATGGACATTGATTACTGGAGCTTCTTCAGGCATAGGTGAAGCTTTTGCACATGAATTTGCATCAAAGGGGAGCCATTTGATTTTAGTCGCTCGCTCAGAAGCCAAACTGAGTGCATTAGCTGAGAGGTTGCAAAGAGAACATCATATTCAAGCGAGGATCATTGTTTCTGACTTATCTCAAGAAGGTTCCCCGGCCAGGCTTCATCATCAATGCGTGGAACGTGGTCTGAGCGTTGACATTCTCATTAATAATGCGGGATTCGCTACTCATGGGCTTTTTGAGCAGCTGTCTGGCTCAAGGCAGCATGAAGAAGTGATGCTCAATGTAATGGCGGTTGTAGATCTCACCCATTTATTTTTACCGGAAATGTTGAGAAGGAAAAGCGGAGTTGTCATTAACGTTGCTTCAACAGCAGCATTTCAACCTCTCCCTAATATGGCCGTATATGGTGCGACTAAAGCTTTTGTATTATCATTTACACAGGCCCTTTGGGAGGAAAACCGAAAACGCGGCGTGCAGTTTCTTGCATTATGTCCCGGTTCAACGGAAACAGAGTTTTTCAACGTTGTGGGGGCCGATGAAGCTTCAGTGGGAAAACGGGACACTCCACAAAATGTAGTCCAAGTTGCGCTTCGTTCGCTTCAAGCTAAAAAAACATATGTGATCCCAGGGTTTAAAAACTACGTTTCTGCTCAAATGTCTCGCTTCTTCACGCGAAAACAAATGCTTTTTATCGTCGGACGAATGCTCCGTGCACGTCATTAAATCATCTTAAAGTTCAGGAATCCTGCCATTCAGATAGGGTGTAATGGACAATTTGGAAAAAGATTCGAGTGATCGTCGTAGTTTCCATGCGTATTTATAATTTAGAACATAGGAGGATACATGTCCTGGAGCAAATTGAAGCAACAACTGGAGGGTTTTCTCTCTCCTGCCTTGCATGGAAGGGTTGAATACCGTTCAACCAGCTACCGCTATTTACCTGATAAAGCTGGGCTTTGTTATATTGCGGTAGATAAAAAGAACGTATTCAATATGAATGATTTAACGACCTTAATCAAATGGTACAAGACGGAACTGGAAATAAAAAATGATTCAAATATTCAAATTCCGATCGCCGATGAAGAAATTGAAGCGCTCAGAAAAGAAACCGAAGGAAAAGTTCCGGAGGACCGTCTAAAAGTCATTTTTAGAGGCAGGAAAATATCAGAATATGCAAAGGAACTTTTGTCAGCGCAGTCATCATTAAGTAAATCGAATTTTACCGTTGCAGCTAATCATTTTTTATCCACTTCTATAGAGGAAAGCCTGGAGAGCAGCGATATCCTCTTGAATATTTTAGCTTTGGTGGACAGACGAGTCGGTAAAAAGAGGATTTTGAACTTGGCCGAGAAGATGAAGTTAAAGCATCCAATCGTACAATATTTTTATGAGCTGCGACGCAGCACGCTATGACAAGAAATAATAGTTTAAATTCTCCCTGACTATATGAAAACGGCCGCCTTGGACTTCGTTCATCGTCCAAGGCGGCCGTTCCGCCTAAATCATTATGACTGGTTTTTTGCAAGCTCTTTCCGTACGATCGGTGCTACCTTCGTGCCAAGCAGCTCAATGGCATGCAGCACTTCGCGGTGAGGCATCGTTCCAACATTGACATGCAGGAAGAAACGCGTAACTCCTAGGTTTTTGCGAAGAAGAAGGATCTTCTCGGCTACGTATTCCGGATCGCCAACATATAGCGCGCCGCGCAGGCTTCGGGCTGCGTCATAAGCGTTGCGGTCGTAGTTCTGGCGCCAGCCGCGCTCGCGCCCGATGACATTCATCTGTGCCTGCGTTGGCAGGAAAAACGAGTCGGCAGCTTGCTCGGTTGTATCCGCGACAAAGCCGTGTGAATGCGTCGCTATGGACAGCTTGCTTGGATCATGGCCTGCCTTTGCCGCGGCTTCTTTATACAGCTTGACGAGCGGAGCGAAGCTCTCCGGCATGCCACCGATAATGGCGAATGCGATAGGAAGGCCGAGCACACCCGCACGAATGGCGGACTCCGGGTTGCCGCCGCTTGCGATCCAGACCGGCAACGGGCTTTGAACGGATCTCGGGTATACGGCAAGATTGTCGATGGCCGGGCGATGCCCGCCACGCCAAGTTACCTTCTCGGAATCACGGATAGCGAGCAGAAGCTCCAATTTTTCTTCGAACAGCTCTTCATAATCGTCCAGGCTATATCCAAACAGCGGGAAGGACTCGATGAACGAACCCCGACCTGCCATAATTTCTGCACGCCCATTCGATAGGCCATCCAGCGTGGAGAAGGCTTGATAGACGCGTACGGGATCATCGGAGGACAGAACGGTTACCGCGCTTGTCAGACGAATATGCTTCGTCATTGCCGCGGCAGCTGCGAGTACGACTGCAGGCGAGGTACCGGCGTAGTCGGCCCGGTGATGCTCGCCGATCCCATAGACATCGAGGCCGACCTGATCGGCCAGCACGATTTCTTCGACCGCATGGCGAAGCCGCTCTGCGTGGCTGATGACCTCGCCTGTCACTGGGTTTGGTGTCGTCTCCAAAAACGTACTTATTCCTATTTCCATGCTTGCTGCTAAATCCGTCATTTCAAAACTCCCCTTTCGTTCCTTCTATTTTACTCATTTATTTATGGTTTCTCAACTTTAGTAAGCGAAATTCTGATGCGCTGCGAGAACCGATTCTATCTTTTCATTTGAAGGACGACAGCTGCCGGAATGAATGCATCCACGTTCAAATGCCTTCTTCAGTTTTGGATAAGACCGTTGGAGTGGTTTTTCTTATTGGCAATGTATACAATTGATAGGTACCCTTAAGATAGAGATGTCACATCATATAGCGAGCATAGAAAATGAAAGCTTATAAAGCCGGATTGGAGGACGTGCAGCATGGGCTTATTCGATTTTTTTCGAAAAAAGAAAGCAGATGCGTTGCTTGTGTCTGACTCGGAAGTTGATCAAGGCTTGGTAGAAGAAAAGCTCGCAGCGCTGCTTGCGCTTAGCAGAAGACTGTCTGCTGGCAATGAAGATATCGTGCAGGAGGTTAGCGATGCCTATCTGGCCCCGGACGAATACTGCGAGAAATGGCAGGATCGGCTTGACGATCGGGGAATAACGGGTCCGATGGAAGGACTGCCTTGGTTTGCGTTGGTAGATGCGCTGATAGATGAAAGATTAGCCGATGAAATGGATTGGAAATCAGAGGGAAGCACCGTTCTTTACGTAACCCGAAGATTAATTGCGAGGAAGCAGCTTCTCCCTCATGATATGGACTGGTCCGAGTTTGAATACGACGAGCAGCAGCGGACAGAAAAGATGCTGGAAACGATGAAAACCAAGCTGCAAGCATACGGCGTTGCGCTGGCATACATGGATATTGAGAGTGACAGCTATGTGTTGATAGCGGTTGAAGCAGAGCAGCTCGGCGAATTGAAGCAACTCGCTCATACTGCCGGGTACCGGATTGGTGACCATTTTTCCAGCTGAGAGGCGGGGTGAGATAAGAATGAGCGATTTAAAAGCGTATGTTCGCAACCTGCTCCTACGGATGACTGTGGAAACGAACGAGCAGGGGGAAGAGGTACAAAGCTCTGCGGATAAGGTGTCATGGAAGGCGATGCGCGAAGCGGAAACGCTGAATGATCCCGCAATCATTGATGCAGCTGCCGAGCTGCTGAATGAAGCAGCGGATGAAGAGACAAAGCTGCATATATGCTTCATACTGAGTCATTTGGCTCATATAACAGGAGATCCCCGGGCCGTGCGCTTGATGCTTGGCGTGTTTGCGAACACAACGAGTAATCGAAGTGTTTCCCGGCTGCTATGGTCGTTCGCCCGTGTTCCAGAAGTACCGGATTCCGCGCCATTTCTTAAGCTCAGCCACTCGCCGAACGGCGCAATGCGAAGAGAAGCAATACGGGTATTGGGACGCTGCCGGCAAGACGAAGTATATGAACGTTTGATACAGCTGCTACAGCAATCAAAGGATGACTACGATATTATTTATACGTTATGGACCTTGCGTGACCTTAGCGTAGCCAAGGCTTTGCCGCAGGTGCTTTCGCACCTGAGTTCCTCTGCCGGAGAAGTCCGGAGCTTGGTTATCCGTTATGCGGCTGACTTTGGAGATGCTTCATATGTGCCGTGCTTTGTTCATGCGCTGGAGCATGACCGTTCGCCAGACGTGAAATGGAATGCAATGGAGGCGCTCGATAAATGGGGCGGAGCTGCGGAAACGGCGCTTGTATTAAAAAGATGCAAGGGGATAACGGCTAGGCAGCGAAAGGGCGGAGGGCAATTTCCGATGAGCGAGCTTATGCATGGTTTATCTGTTTTATGGCGGTTCGGTAGAGACAAGCCAGAGGTGCAGAAGCTGCTAACAGACCTTCGCACGACCAAAAAAGACAAGCTGTTCGAGCATGAAGCAGTCTGGTTAGAAGCATTTTTAATAAAGTAGTCTGAATAATGGTCGATTTAACAAACGTTTAATTGTACATTTGGCATGGTTGTTTATTAGGGTTGTAATCAAACAATTATGACGTATTTAAAATTTCATCATAAATAGCGTATATTGATTTTGATCATAAACAAAATGTATCAGAGGAGAAATCCAAATGTACGTACCTTCGCAATTTGAAATCACGGATTTATCAATTGCCTATCAGATTATTCGAGAAAATAGCTTTGCTACATTGTTTTCTCAACATAACGGGGCTCCATATGCTACCCATTTGCCATTAATTCTCGATAATTAAGCTAGTGGCGAATGATTGTAAACTACCAGGAGCGGATATTATAGGACGTTTGGCGAAAAAATAAGCTTCATTAAACGCAGGCATGTTTTTTGGTATAATAAGAGGAATGAACGTAGAACAGGTGGAACAAGGAGAAAACATGAACAGTAATGATTTTTTACCGATTATACTTGGAAGCGATGAAAATGCATATGGAAACGTACGGCTTATTCATGAGGCTTACCAGATCAGACCGCTACTGCTGTGCACGCGACTGTTAATCCCAACGAAGAACAGCAAATTGTTCGACCTTATTCAAATCGATCGATTTGACCATGATGACGTATTTCCTGGCGCTTTGCTTTCCATATTGGAAAAATACGCTGCCCCGAACAGAAAGCTTGTTGTCATTGCTTGCTCGGATTACTATGCCAGCATGTTGTCGCGTCACTATAGTAAATTTAAGGGACTTATTGCGAATCAGTTTATTTCTGAGGCTTTGCTTGATACGTTTGATACAAAAGATAAGTTCTATACTTTATGTGAGAAGCATGGATTGGATTATCCAAAAACGATTGTCTGTGAGCCGCATGAGCGCGAAAGAGCATTGGAACAAATGGATTTTCAATTCCCTATCGTCGTAAAGCCTGAAAACAGCAATGCCTTCGCTTATTTGCATTGTCATTTTGAAGGCAAAAAGAAAGTGTTTTTCTTTAAAACAAAAGATGAGTATTTAACGATGGTTAAAAACATGAATGCTTCCGATTATAAAGGGAAGTTAATTATACAGGAATTTATTCCTGGCGGTGATAGTTCGATGCGTGTCATGAATAGCTATTCCGATAATAATGGGAAAGTGAAAATGATGTGTCTCGGCCAGCCGGTGCTTGAGGAATATGCGCCGAAAACATTGGGCAACTACGCAGCTATTATTAGCCGTTCGGATATGGACATTTATCAGAGGGTAAAAACATTTCTTGAAGAAATCGGCTATGTCGGATTTTCAAATATCGATATGAAATACGACAGCAGAACAGGCAAATATATGCTGTTTGAAATTAACCCGCGGCTTGGCAGAAGCAGCTTTTTTGTGAGGGCGGGAGGACTTAATATGATGGCTGCGCTGATCGATAATGTGGTCTATGGTAAAAACACAGACTGCATTTACAACCAAAATACAGCCTTATGGACAAATGTGCCTAACATTGTATTGCGGAAATACGTAACAGACCCCGTATTATCGGCCGAGATTAAAAAGCTGAGCAAGCAGAAAAAAATACTCAAAACACTTTGGTATAAAAAGGATCTAAACGTGGAACGCGTTCTAAGAGTCTCACGGTATTATTTCGGGCACATAAACAATTACCGCCGTTTTTATTTTAACAAGGAAGAGATGTAGGGAGCGAATTGAGAGAAACGTACGAATTATGGAGAAGTTAGCCGGATGGCAGCTGCTCCATTTTCGTTAAGACCGGAGTATCCTGAGCGTACTTGTTCGGAGGTTTTTACAAGAATTTATAGCTTCAGTCTTAAAGGGTAAAACCTGTCCGCTGCAGAATCCATGTAGGCCATTATTTTGGTTAAACTTAAACATTACGCTAAAAAGTACGTGAGTAAAACGAAACAATGGCAGTCAAAGACGTTATTTCTTGTCTATGACTGCCATTGTTCTTTTTCGTTTTAGTCTAGTCCTATATTTTTAATGGATTAATTGGACTGGATAAGTTCACTGCGCATCAGTAAACGCTCTACGATAGCAGCTGTCTCCGCGCGGGTAATGGCGTCTAGCGGACGAAGCGTACCGTTGCTGCCAGCGATAAGGTCGTAGCCTACGTTAAGTGCAGCGGCCTGCTTCGCCCAATTGCTAAGACGGCCGGCATCGGAAAAACCTGCTAGGCGTTCCTTCTGCTGCTCTGCCGTTACATTCGTGTCGAGCCCTGTAAGTTGCATCGCTTTCGACAAAATGACCATCGCTTCTTGTCTCGTAATGCTGCGGCTTGGATCAAACGAGCCATCCTCGTAGCCTTGCAGCAATCCATAAGCCGTCGCCGTAGATACAGCTTCATAATACCAAGCATTCTCTTTCACATCATGGAACGGAGCTTTCTTTTCTGCCGTATGCAGTCCGAGCGCTCTAGTTACGATTGCTGCAAATTCTGCTCTCGTAATTTGGCTGTTCGGTAAAAAAGCAGCTGCGCTTGCACCATTCAGTATAAGTCTCGCGGACATATTCTCAATGGAGGATTGCGCCCAATGTCCGTTAATATCCGTGAAGTTCTTGGCGTCATTGTAAATAACGGAATATACGCTGTTGGTCAGGCTATTGATTACCGCGTAAGAATGACCGTCCTTCACGATGATTTTTGTTGGCACATGAGCAATGCTTCCATCTGGAAGAAGTACGATCCCTGTCGTAATCTTTTGGTGATCGACGCCAGTAGGGATAGCAATCGTCCGTTCTACGAAAGCATCGAAACGATCTACGGTTACCGATTTTCCTTTGTAGGTTGCGGTGATATGGAAGTCAACTGCCGGCGCAACGAGCTGGATTGCGCCATCCTTGTCGAGGTCGCCAGTGAAATCTGCTTTTGCAATATGAACGAGAGCGACTTGAATTTCGATATCTTTCAGGTCGATGTCGCTTCCGAGCTGTGAAACGATAGCTGCAATATTGACTTCAGCGGCTGGAATGGTATACGTTGCATGTTCCGTTTCTACCCGAAGCACAGCGCTTTTCGATTCCATGTCTTTGACGGTTTGGGCATCAAGCACGCTATTGACGATGCTTGATCCGTTGCGTACAGGTATGGTCAGTACAAACCCGGATTGCGCTGCGTTTAGATTTGCCCTTAGCTTAGCCCCGTCTACGGAGACGGTGGTTTGCTTTTGACCATTCACGTTCGCAACCTGCGCAGTTGCGGCATTGCTTTGTACAGCCCCGTCCAAAACAGGATTGATTTGTTCGTTTGGCTGTGTGTTTGGCGTGCCGCTAGGAGTATCAGGATTCGTGATTACTGGCGGGGTGCCTGCAATGTTGCTGCTCATAACCGTCACATCCGTCCATGCTGCAACTTTGCCGTCAGCATCAACAGAGACGACGAAGATATGCTGTCCTAGGACGACCGGAATGCTGTCGCCAGCACTCAAACTGCTCGTATAACCAAGCGATGCTGCTTCGGCGCCGACAAACGGTTTCGCGTAAGCACCCGGTGCCGCTACGATGTACTTCAAGGCTTCACTTCCGCTTGCGGTTGCAAGTTTTGTCGTGCCAACTGTGTCGCCTGCTGTCCAGCTAAGCCCCGTCAAATCAGGTGCGGGAACAGGCTGAGGAACAGGAGGAGCTGCAATGTTCTCAGCAGCAACGGTAACATCCGTCCATGCTGCAACTTTGCCG
>NZ_JBWDNK010000029.1:0-25717 GCF_056269165.1 Paenibacillus sp. J22R232
AGTATGTAAGACCCCTTGAAGACGACGAGGTTGATAGGTTCGGGGTGGAAGCACAGCAATGTGTGTAGCTGACGAATACTAATCGGTCGAGGGCTTATCCTAAACACGTTTGCCGTGACCCATACATCCGGTAGACAGCAGCAGTAAAGGTTCAGCAAACCTGATCTTTCGTATCCAGTTTTCAGGGCGTAAACACCTTGAAGGACTTTTGCCTTATTCATTCTGAGGAAACTCAGGATGTGGAAGCAGCAAAACATCCAGTTTGGTGGCGATGGCGGAGGGGAACCACGCGTTCCCATACCGAACACGACCGTTAAGCCCTCCAGCGCCAATGGTACTTAGACCGCAGGGTCTTGGGAGAGTAGGACGTCGCCAAGCACGAGAGACCTATCGCATGTGATGCGATAGGTTTTTTTGTTGTATATACGTTATGATAATAGTATCTGAATAAGGGAGGCGTTACGGAATGTCAAAGCAAGTAGAAATCAAGCCAATGGGCATAGAGCTTTTTGATGAAAGTATGTTATTATCACAATTTGCTTTTCAATTCGAGAAATCTGCAGAGGAACTTGCGGAAACAAAGAAGCAGCTCACAGAGGAGCCGGCTGCAAGATATGCTGCATTTGTCAATGAGCAGTTCGCTGCACAAGCAGCAGTACTGGACCTTCAAACCTACATCGGCGGCAAAGTGTTTAACATGGGCGGACTTGCTGGCGTAGCGACGTGGCCTGAGTTCAGAAGGCAAGGCCTAGTTGCACAAATACTAGTTCAAGCAATGCATGAAATGAAGGAGAAAGGACAAGTTATTTCCTTTTTACATCCTTTTGAATTCGGATTTTATCGAAAATTTGGCTGGGAGACATATACAGAAAATAAATCTTACACGATACAGAAGGAACAGCTGCCTGCAAGATTCCCATTTGAAGGGCATGTTGAAAGGTTTAAAGGCGATTATGAATTGCTCTCTCGCTTATATGAAGCATATGCGTCCCAATATAATGGTTCGCTAGTGCGTTCCGATCTATGGTGGAAATATCGGATTAGCAAACGAAAGCCTGGCCAAACAGTCGTTTATTATGACGCATTTGGTGAAGCGCAAGGATATATCATTTATGAAGTGAAGAACAGCCGCTTAACCGTGCACGAGTTTATTTATCTAAATGAATCAGCAAGAGCCGCGTTATGGTCGTTTATTTCTCAGCATGATTCAATGATTAAAGAGCTGACGATTACTGTTCCATCGGACGATCAGCTTCCGTTTCTTTTGGCTAATCCGAGAATCAAGCAAGAGGTTGTTCCTTATTTTATGGCACGAATTGTGGATGCGGAGCAATTTATCTCACAATATGCGTTTAATGCGTCAGCTGCAGAGGATTTGATCCCGATCCAACTGCGCGATGATAAAGCACCATGGAACGACGGTTTATATTTATTGCATATAAATGGAACCGGAAAGGCCGTTTTTACGCCAATTGAAGAGAAACCATCGCTTGAAAACCCTATAAAAATGGATATTGGAGCGCTAACAACGATGCTGCTAGGGTATGTGCGGCCGACTAAGCTTGCCCAATTAGCAAGGATTACTGGAGACGACGAGCATATTAAACGCTTACAAGTCCGTATTCCCGAACGAACTACGTATTTGCCTGACTTTTTCTAAGGAAATGGTTCGGTAATGCTCTTTCCAAACACGTACAACGTGGATGTAACAAAGCTATTTATCAGCCTTGACAGCCTATACCCCCTCTGCTAATATTGCTAATAATATATGTGAGACGTACTTAAAATAAGGGAGGAACATACTCGTGTGGGAAACGAAATTCGCCAAAGAAGGGCTAACGTTTGACGACGTCCTGCTTATTCCGCGCAAATCAGAAGTGCTGCCTAGGGAAGTTGACATCTCGATTCGATTAAGCGAGAACATAAAGCTAAACATTCCGCTCATTAGCGCAAGTATGGACACCGTTACAGAAGCCGCTTTGGCGATTGCAATAGCTCGTGAGGGCGGCATTGGCATTATTCATAAGAATATGTCGATTGCACAGCAAGCGGAGGAAGTAGACCGTGTAAAACGTTCGGAGAGCGGTGTAATTACTAATCCTTTTTCGCTTACGCCTGATCACCATGTTTACGACGCAGAAGAGCTAATGGGCAAATACCGTATTTCAGGTGTGCCGATTGTTGATCAAGACAAGAAGCTTGTCGGTATATTGACAAACCGTGATCTACGTTTTGTTCACGATTACTCCATTAAAATAAACGAAGTCATGACCCGCGACAATCTTGTAACCGCGCCTGTTGGTACAACTTTGCAGGAAGCAGAAGTATTGCTTCAGAAGCACAAAATTGAGAAGCTTCCGCTTATCGATGAGTCGAACACGCTTAAAGGACTTATAACGATTAAAGATATTGAGAAAGCAATCCAATTCCCTAATGCGGCTAAGGATCAGCATGGTCGCTTGCTTTGCGGAGCAGCGGTTGGTATTTCGAAGGATACGATGGATCGTGCAGAAGCGTTGGTTCAATCAGGAATCGATGTGCTTGTCGTAGATTCGGCCCATGGCCATCACATTAATATTTTGGATGCGGTTCGCAAGATTCGTGCTACCTATCCTGAGCTTACGATTATTGCAGGTAACGTTGCGACGGGTGATGCTACACGCGACCTAATCGAAGCTGGCGCATCTGTCGTTAAAGTAGGAATCGGGCCTGGCTCGATTTGTACGACACGCGTTATTGCTGGTATCGGCGTTCCGCAGATCACTGCGATTTACGATTGCGCATCGGTTGCACGCGAATATAATATCCCGGTTATTGCAGACGGCGGCATTAAGTATTCCGGTGACATTACGAAAGCTATCGCATCTGGCGCAAGTGCGATTATGGTCGGCAGCTTGTTTGCAGGAACGGCTGAGAGCCCGGGCGAAACGGAAATTTTCCAAGGTCGCAGCTTTAAGGTATACCGCGGTATGGGTTCCCTTGGCGCTATGAAGGAAGGCAGTAAGGATCGTTACTTCCAAGAGAACGAGAATAAGCTTGTTCCGGAAGGCATCGAAGGCCGTGTTCCTTACAAAGGACCGCTCGCAGATACGGTTCACCAACTGCTTGGCGGATTGCGCTCAGGCATGGGCTATTGCGGTACAGCATCGCTGGACGAGCTAAAGAACGATACGCAATTCGTTCGCATCACGGGCTCCGGTCTTCGTGAGAGCCATCCGCATGACGTGCAAATTACGAAAGAAGCTCCTAACTACTCTCTATAAACTACACCTGATTCATAGAATTGAAACGAGGCAAGGAAAAGCGATCGAATCGCTTTTCCTTGCCTTTTTTTTATGAAGGATTACTCATACTACTTAGGACCTGAATAGGTTTAATTGTTAGGGTTCGATATGTTACAATTAAAAACGGACAAACCAAGTGGGAAAAGGGGAGACGACGTTGAAGGAAATGGTAAGACCGGTACGGTTAAAGTCGGTCATCGCTGCAAGTTTGGCGAGTTGGATGGTCATGCTGTCGCTTGGTTCTGCGGTAGCTATGGCAAATGGATATCAAGGAAGACCCAGCACGGAAAATTCTTTAGGCTTACAAGTCAAAGCAGCTATTCTAATTGATGCGGATTCCGGTCAAGTATTGTATGAGGTAAATTCGGATGAACCGCTTCCTGCGGCGAGTATGACCAAACTAATGACGGAATATATCGTACTTGAGGAAATTTCGAACGAGCACCTATCCTGGGACGAGGTCGTAACGACAAGCGCGGAAGCTGCTTCGACTCCTCCGGATGGCTCATCGGTATTTCTAGCGCAAGGCGATCAACATACGGTTAGAGATTTATATAAAGCAATGGCCGTTGGCTCTGCAAATGACGCAACGATTGCATTAGCATCGCAAATTGCAGGCAGCGAGCAAGGCTTTGTCGTAAAGATGAATGAAATGGCTGATAAGCTAGGTCTTAAAACAGCTATTTTCACAAGCGCAACGGGCTTATCGGAGACAACGGTTATTTCCGCCGCTGAAATGGCCAAGCTGGCACAAATTATTTTGAGCGAGCACCCTGAATTTCTGGAATATTCCAAACTGCAGGAATACAAATTCCGTGAGCGTGATAAGGATCCGATCGTTAATATCAACTGGATGCTTGGTACGAACACGAATCAAACCGGACTCAAGCATTTGGCTTACGAAGGCGTAGATGGCATGAAGACCGGGTTTATTAACTCAGCCGGATACAACTTCACAGGTACCGTCAAGCAAGGCGAGCAGCGCTTTATAAGCGTGGTTATGGATACCGCTACGAAGTCTGCCCGTTTCAATGAGACGGCAAAAATGTACAATTATGGTTTCAGCACTTTTGAGAAAAAAACGGTGCTTGCTCCGAAATCCGTGGTAGAAACGGTACAAACGGTTAAGATTAAGAAGGGCAAGAAGAAAACTCTTCCCGTTGTGACGGATAAAGACATTACCTTTATGGTGAAAAAGGGTACCGACCCTAAGATTGAGGTTGTTGACAGCACGTTAAAGGCAGAGTCAGAGCTAGTAGCTCCTATTCCGTCCGGTACCGTTGTCGGTACGGTAACTTACAAATATACGGATGCGGAAACAAAGCAGGAATTGAAGCGAACCGTTAATTTAATTACGACAGAGGATGGCCAGAAAGCAGGCTGGTTCCGCCTAATGTTCCGCGCAATCGGAGATTTCTTTGCTGGTTTGTTTAACGGAATCGTCAATTTGTTCTAATCCGAGTTAGAAACAAGGAAATAAAGCAAATCAAGGCTTGTCGATTAATCTTGGTTCCTGTAAAATCAATGGTTAGAACAACTGCGGTAATATACATTTTATTGGATGAAAATAGGAGGATTTGAAGCATGGAAACAGGTACATCGCGCGTTAAACGCGGCATGGCAGAAATGCAAAAGGGCGGCGTCATTATGGACGTTATGAGCGCCGAGCAAGCAAAAGTAGCAGAAGCAGCAGGAGCAACAGCGGTAATGGCTCTTGAGCGCGTTCCTTCTGAAATTCGCGCAGCAGGCGGAGTAGCTCGTATGGCTGATCCGACCATCGTAGAAGAAGTAATGAAAGTCGTTTCTATCCCGGTTATGGCTAAGGCTCGTATCGGTCATTATGTAGAAGCTAAAGTGCTCGAATCCATGGGCGTTGACTATATCGATGAGAGTGAAGTGCTTACGCCGGCAGATGAAGTGTTCCACATCAGCAAGCATGAATTTACAATTCCATTCGTATGCGGAGCAAAAGATCTTGGAGAAGCTTTGCGCCGTATTCAAGAAGGAGCAGCAATGCTTCGTACGAAGGGTGAACCAGGAACAGGCAACATCGTTGAAGCTGTTCGTCACCTTCGCTTGATCAATGGTCAAATTCGCAAAATTCAAGGTTTGTCGAAGGACGAGCTTTATCATGAAGCTAAGCTTCTTGGCGTAGCTTATGACTTGCTTCTTAACGTTCATGAGACGGGCAAGCTTCCCGTGGTTAACTTCGCAGCAGGCGGAGTTGCTACACCATCCGATGCGGCGTTGATGATGCATCTTGGAGCAGACGGCGTATTTGTCGGTTCAGGTATTTTCACGTCCGAGAATCCAGAGAAATTCGCCCGCGCTATCGTTGAAGCAACGACTCACTACCAAGATTACAAGCTAATTGCTGAAGTATCGAAAAACTTGGGCGCTCCGATGAAAGGGATCGAAATTTCCAAGCTTAACTCTTCAGAGCGTATGCAAGACCGCGGTATCTAATAGATGTAATATGCAGCAGGTGCCGGCTTAGCGCATATCGCGCAGCCGGCCCTTGCCCGTAAAGGAAGGCGAATTGAGCGATGAAGATAGGCGTACTAGCGCTTCAAGGCGCAGTTGCAGAGCATATAAGAAGCTTAGAATCGGCGGGCGCAGAGGCGGTCGCCATTAAGCGGGTTGAGCAGCTTGATGAGCTTGATGGACTTGTTATACCAGGCGGCGAGAGCACGACGATTGGCAAGCTGATGCGGAATTATGGCTTTATGGAGGCAATTGCCGAGTTTTCTGCGCAAGGCAAGCCATTGTTCGGAACCTGTGCGGGACTTATCGTATTGGCGGATCAGATTGAAGGCCAAGAGGATGCGCATTTGCGGCTTATGGACATGACCGTGGCGAGAAACGCTTTTGGCAGGCAGCAGGAAAGCTTTGAGACGGATTTGGACGTGAAAGGCATTGATGAGCCTGTCCGTGCGGTCTTCATCCGTGCGCCGTTGATCAAAAAGGTTGGCTCTTCCGTTGAGGTTCTTTCCACATATAGAGATGAGATCGTGACTGCAAGGCAGGGACATTTGCTTGCCGTATCTTACCATCCCGAGCTGACTGACGATTACAGGCTGCATGCCTATTTCGTGGATATGGTGAAGGAAGCGGCAGCAGGCAAAGCGTAGTCTTTACGAAAATAATATAAAATCACTCCCTTCAGAGAGGGGCTTTTGAAGCATGCTGGACGTTAAGTTGTTAAGAAATGAATTTGAAAAGGTTGAGACGGCGCTCCGCAACCGCGGCGCTTCGCTTGATCTGATTGCGAATTTCCCAGTGCTTGATACGAAGCGCCGGGATCTCATCCAAGAAACGGAGACGCTGAAAAGCCGTCGCAATACAGTTTCCCAAGAAGTCGCCAAGCTCAAAAGATCGGGCGAGGATGCCGAGGCTCTCATCCTTGAAATGAGAGAAGTAGGGGACCGTATAAAGGAGCTGGATGACGAGCTCCGTTTGCTAGAGGTACAGGTAGAGGAGCTTACGCAAGCGATTCCGAATATACCTAGCGAAAGCGTCCCGGTCGGCAAATCGGAGGAAGACAACGTAGAGCTCCGCAAGCATGGCCAAGTGCCTAGCTTTGACTTCGAGCCGAAGCCGCATTGGGAAGTCGCGCAAACGCTGGGCATTTTGGACTTTGAGCGGGCTGCCAAGGTTACGGGCTCCCGGTTTACGTTCTACCGCGGCTTAGGCGCGCGTCTAGAGCGTGCTTTGATCAGCTTCATGATGGATTTACACAGCGACAAGCATGGCTATGAAGAGGTACTGCCTCCTTATATCGTGAACCGCGACAGCTTGATTGGCACGGGCCAGCTCCCGAAGTTTGAGGAGGATCTATTCAAAATTTCGGATTCGGATTATTTTCTTATTCCGACTGCCGAGGTTCCCGTTACAAACCTTCACCGCGAAGAAATATTGACGGCGGAGGAGCTTCCGAAATATTACGTGGCATACAGCTCCTGCTTTCGTTCAGAGGCTGGTTCCGCGGGGCGTGATACGCGCGGCTTGATCCGGCAGCATCAATTCAATAAGGTCGAGCTGATCAAGCTGACAAAGCCAGAGGACTCCTACGACGAGCTTGAAAAGATGACAGCTAACGCAGAGAAGGTGCTGCAGCTGCTTAATCTGCCATACCGGGTTTTGACGCTTTGTACGGGCGATATGGGCTTCACGGCAGCCAAAACCTATGATCTGGAGGTTTGGCTGCCGAGCGCCGGCACGTACCGCGAAATTTCCTCTTGCTCGAATGTAGAGGATTTCCAGGCTCGCCGCGCTGGTATCCGTTTCCGCAGGGATACGAAGAGCAAACCGGAATTCGTTCATACCTTGAACGGATCAGGGCTTGCGGTTGGGCGTACGTTCGCGGCTATTATCGAGAACTTCCAGCAAGCAGACGGCTCAGTGACGGTTCCTGAAGTACTGCGTCCTTACATGGGCGGAATCGAATCGATCGAAGCTGCAAAGCTTTAGAATTTTTTTACCACAGCGTCAAAATGTAGTTGCATCTATGTTTTGACCTGTGGTACAATATTTCTTGTGACAATTGAATGCATGGAGAGATACCGAAGCGGTCATAACGGGGCAGTCTTGAAAACTGTTAGGGTGCAAGCCCACGTGGGTTCGAGTCCCACTCTCTCCTCCATATTTTTCTAACGTTGAATTTGAACAAGTCCATACGCGAAAGCGTTTGGGCTTTTTTTGTTATTGTTGTTCTCGTATAAAATAAAGCCGCTCTTCGCATGTTATACGGTGTGGAGGTGCTTTATTGATGGGTAAATCAGATGAGCTGCAAATGAACCAGGAAAACCTGGCGGACGCTTGGCGGCAAACCTTGCCGGAGACGCTGAACAGCGCCGACCGGAGCAGGGTTCTGCCTGACGAGTCGGATTCTAAGTCGCTGCGCGTAACGATAGACACGGCTGGCCACCAAATGTATTCCTTCGATTTCAAAGTGACGTATGTAGACAGCCGTGAAGTAAAGGTAGAGCTTGTTGACGTAGAGAAGGACAAGGTATCCGTGGATGAACGCGGCGAAATCATTCAAGAGCTCATTCAGGACTATACCAGACATTTGCATGAATGTGCGCAAGCGCTGCAGCGCTTGACGCATGTGTAGAGGAGCGACTAGCCGATGACAAAAGCAAAGGGAACTGCGGATAAAAATTTATCAAACGTGGTGGATACTTTGGATATAGAGGCGGTTAATAGCCATCATGCCCAGCAGCTGCAGCAGGATAAAAATGACCGCAGGCATCAGGATGCATTGAACCATGATCAGCCAACGGATTTGGAGCATCAGAAGGATTAGCGTTCAGCTGCTGCTCATGAGCGGATTCTGATAAAGGAGGCGATTCTTTTGTCAAAGCCAGACAGTATACCGGTTCCGGAAAGCAATCCTCAAAATAATAAGCAAAAGCAAAGCGGCGGCGGGCAGCAAGAGCCATTATCCGGTTCGAAAAAAACAAAACAGCGGAACCATGTTGACCATCATAACCCGCAGGGTTAAATCAAGCCTATAGTCCTTGGTTTAAATAGATCAATCGTCCCGTTTCGGTTATCCGAGACGGGATTTTTTGGATATAACTTCTAAATGCAGGCTTTTTAGTATAGAATGGAGGTGCTCATAAAAAGATAGGGGAGGAACTTATTACATGAAGAAAGTACAGAAAATAGCGGTGTTATTGCTTGCCGTTATTTTGGTCGTTATTGCGGGCTGCAGCTCGGGTAAACCACCGAAGCAAGCGTTGCAAGCGGCCATGACGAAGATTACAGAGGCGGACTCATATGCAGTAAAAATGTCATTCGGTTTAGATGAGCTTGAAGTACCGCAGGATACGGCCGTTCAAGGAGATGCAGCTGCAACCGCAGCGATCGTTGGCATGATCAAGGACGCTTCCATCACGGTTAATGCGATTTATCAGAAGGAGCCTATGCGTACCGATTTGAACATGGAGATCGTCATCCCAGGCGATATGCAGATGAAGCTGACGGTTCCAATGATTCTGACGGAAGAAATATTATATGTAAAAGTGCCACAAATTCCGATGCTTCCGCTGCCTGAGACCATTACAGGCAAGTTCATCAAAGTAGACCTGAAGGAGCTCGCTGAGCAGCAGGGTGCGGCGGAGCTGGACTTGACTACGCAGCAGAAGCTTGGCAAGGAGATTGGAGAGGCGGTTCTTAAGCATTTTGATGAGAAGACCTACTTTAGCGAGCCTAAAGCATCAGATGCAGGTTTGCCTGCCGATCTGAAAGCTGATCAGGTCATAGCCTTCGAAATTAACGAGAGCAACTATCCGAAAACGGTAGACACGGTCATTAACCAAGTACTGCCTGAGGTGTTGGACATTTTGCTTGCGAATGAAGCCTCGCTGAAGTCGCTTCAGCTGGAGAAGGCTGATATCGAGAAGCTGAAGACAGATCTTGAAACGAACAAAACCGAAATTTTAGATACGCTTAAAAATGATGTCAAAATTAATTCTGCCAAGCTAACGGCTGCTATCTCTGATGGCTACCTCTCTTACCAAGCAGGCAAGCTAAGTGTTGCTGCATCGGATAAAGAAAGCGGTCAGAGCATGAAGCTTGGAATCCATTATGACGTCGTATATTCAGATATCAACAAAGCGCCTAAGTTCGAGAATGAAATCCCTACGGACGCGATCTCGATGGATGAGCTGACTCAAATGTTCCAGCTGCCTACAGGTCTATAATAGAACGTGAAAAGAAGCAGCCTCTGTTATTCCGGAGGCTGCTTCTTTGCGTAATTTCACGCGATCAAGTATTCTTCTATTTCTACGCGAAACGTAAGCTTAGCCACCAGAGGACGGCCAAAGCCGTTTACGCTTGACGTATAGGAAAGTATAGGATTTCATTCATTCTTCCTCTATACGTTTCGCTGAAACGATGGCATCTATTGAAAGGACGCCGTCAGACGTTTCTTCTTATCAGGAGGGAAGGATTAAGCGACAACCATTGATTTTTTGAGCAGCTCCTTCATCATCTGGGCCGCTTTTACTTTAACGTTCAGGCAGGCGGATATTTCAATCTGGAACTTGCCATTCAGAAGCTCGCTGCGCAGCTGCTCCGCCGTGCTGCAGGGGGCATGGAAGCGGTTAATGACGCTGCCGAATTGCAGAGGCTGGTGAGAATCGCTACCAGCGCTCACGCGCAGTCCGAGCTCATCAGCGAGTTGCCTGACGTCGTCGGCCATGCCCAGCCCATACTGGAATAGGTCCTTGGCATTCATATCAAGGCAATCGAGGCGCTGCAGCGTCTGCACGGCATGGTGCGTAAGAGGGGTGCTCTCTCTCATAGGATGAGCACCGATTCGCAGGAGCTGCTGATCATCGGTTCGGTCAAGCAGCTCCTCCAATGGAATGAAATTATCTTTCCCGGTGTGCGGTTCAAGCTGTCTGCGCAAGTCACGAATCAGGATACGATTGCCAATGATTAATATATGGCCTTTGTTCGCTACGTCCACCTCCATGCCGGAGAACACCTTTAGGCCTTCAACGAGATAATAATCATCCTTGTAATCAAAATGTTGGTCAAGCTGATCCAGCATATCCAGGAAATGAAGCGTATTAAAATGCTCGGTGAGAGCTACCGCGTGCAATCCGTTTTCCTTAGCTTCGCGAGTCATAGCAAGGAAATAATCGAGGGAAAAATGCGTTTTTTTGGAAAGCTTTCCGTGTGTGTGCAAATCAATGTTCATCATCTGCCATAATCTCCATTCTGTTAGTTAAATGAAAAGGAAAGATAGTGCCCAAGACTGAATAGCGCGATTACATAGATGAGGGAACAGCCAAGAAAGACGAAATCAAGCGCGTTAACCTTCATATGGGAGAGCTTAAGCTTCTTCGCTTCCGGACTCACCAGTGCGTACGTAAAGCCTCTGACCTCCAGCGCTTCAACAGTTGTCCGCGTCCGCTTAGCCGTATTCAAGAGCAGGGGATAAAACGCGCGCACGCCGATTTTGGCCAAGTAGATCAGGCTGTTCATGCGGAGGAAACCTTTTTTGGCAGGAGCTCTGCCTCTCAAACGAAAGGAATGAATGAGATTATGATACTCTTCGATTAGAATGGGCAGCATCCGGTAGCCGTAGGATACGCCGAAGCTGAACTGCCCTGGCATGCCTATGCTCAGCAGGGCATCACTGAGCTTCTCGGGGTCCATGCTGGAGAAGACGGCGATGCTGGCGAGCGATATAAGCAATATTTTGAGCGTTAAGGTTAGGAGCGGCCAGACAGCCTCCAGGCTTCCCCCGAACAACAAGGAGCCAAACAAGATATAGCTGATCTCGCTGACAAGGCCAATTCCCATGATGATGAGCACAAGCGGGCTTACTTTTGATGAGAGCGTAAGGACAAGCATCGGAACGAGCAAGCCCAGCAGGACGACTTTGTTATGGATGAACCAAGGAGCTACCGCGAAAAAAGAATACCAGACGAGCAGAATACGCGGGTCAAACCGGGATAGAAAGGTGGACTGCCTGCCAAAAGCAGTACGCATGAGTTCGATTTTGATTTGCTCCACGCTTAGCTTGTCGAGCATGCTCTGTTTAATGGCTTCCAATTGCAGCACTCTCCTTGCTTCTGTTTAAGTCATGCGAAGTGAGGGGCTCTACGACGACTGATGCAAGGAATTCATCTACCGATAAGGAAGGCGGATGAATTCCCAGCCTCTGGCTGAGCTGAGTAATCTGCGGCGCTAGCAGCCCGGCCTTCTCCAGTATGGCAACGTGGCTGAACAGGGAGCGTTGATCGGTATCAAGCGCGACGGCTCCGTTATGCATGACGATAACGCGGTTAGCCCACTCGGCAACAAGCTGCATGTCGTGCGTAGCAATGACCGTTGTTTTAACCCGGCCATGCAATTGAGCCAGCATATCGGTCATCTCGCGCCGGCTTGAAGCATCCAAGCTCGCAGTCGGCTCATCAAGGAGCATAACGGTTGGACGCATAGCAAGGCCGATCGCTAAGGTCGCCCTGCGCTGCTGACCGCCGCTAAGAAGCCTGCCATCTCGGTCTTGCAGGTCCGTTAATCGCATGCGGTGGAGAACCTCGTCTACAAAGGAGCTATAATCCGGGCTGTTGCGGGACTTTAAGAAATATTCCACATCCTTGCGGACCGAATCTTCTATGAACATTTCCTCAGGGTTCTGATACACATATGCGACATAGTCAGCTAGCAGCTCAGGTGAAGCCTGTTTGGTGAGGTGGCCGCAAACATCGAGCTGGCCAGCGCTAGGACGTCGAATGCCCGAAATGAGTTTTAATAACGTCGATTTGCCTGCACCGTTATTTCCCACTAGAGCAATGCGATCGCCCTCGTAGAAACGAATGCTCATATCCTGAATAACGGGATACTTCTCTCTTGTGATGGTTTTGTAGCCATAGGAAACGTTGGCAAAGGTGACTAATGGATGAGATGCTGAAACGGACTCACGAGTGGGCTCCTTGATAATCACGTCTTTGTTATTCTGGGATAGTATCCTTGCTTCTCTGAAATAAGCGGCTGCGTCCTCGATCGTTATCGGGTATAGCCGGTCTTGGAGCTGCACCTGATTTATGGCTGCCTCTGCATCTCGCACGGCAAGTGTAACCTGCGGGGGCAAAATATGCAGGGCAGCAAGCTCATCGACAGCCGATAAAGCGGCCTGGACAGGCTTAACCCAGCGTATAGTCCCACTATCCATTAGGATGACCTTATGGCAGTACTCGGCAATAAACTCGGTGTGATGCTCGATGACGATTATCGTTTTGCCAAATTGTTCATTAAGCAGCCTAAGCTTTTCGTAAATAAGCTTGGCATGATAGGGATCGAGCTGGGCGACCGGCTCATCGACAATAATAATGTCTGGATCAAGCGACAACGCCCCAGCCAAAGCGGTAAGATGCTTTTGCCCGCCGCTAAGCTGCCAGATCCACTGCTCCTTCAAATGATCAATGCCTAGCATGGCTAGCGCGCGTTGTCCGCGTTCCCGGTAATCGGCATAGCCGTAGTTAAGCGGTGCAAAGCAAGCCTCGTCATAAACGGTAGGACGTACAAGCTGGTTTTCAAAATCCTGAAATACGTATGCAACCTTGCGCGATAGCGAGGATACCGTTTCTTCGGCAGCGGTCAGTCCTGCGACCTGGATAGAACCGCTTAAATCGCCTACGTAATAGTTAGGAATTAATCCGTTAAGGCATTTGCATAAGGTGGATTTGCCGCTGCCGTTTGTTCCTGCTATCGCAATAAACTCCCCGGGATGGATAATAAGGTTAATATTGCGAAGCGCGTTCGCTTCAGCTCCGGGATATTGGAAATGCACGTCGCGCAGCGCTATTATTGGTGTCGGCTCCCCCGGTCTCCGCTCGGTTGCTCCCTTGTTTCCGGCGCTCATAGCTTTATGTTTCCTGACGTCCGGGCAGACTTGGCTTTGGCACGAAACGCCGCGGTCAGAGTCAGAATAAGAACAAGAAGCGCAGCGATAGCACTAACCCAGATGAAGCCGCCGCCGTATTGTTCAATAAACTCAGGCTCCCAGACGGCAAAGTTAATATCCGACTCAGCCAAAAACTCAGCAATTACGCCAACAAACACAAAGAGGATAGCGGTAATGAGAAGACGCGGCGTCAAAAGCTGACCGAATGAAATGGCTACTCGGCTGTCACGCGGCTTCATGCCGAGCAGCGGTTCGATTTTGCCATATAGGCGGGGAACTAGAAACAGGGTCGGCAGCAAGGAGAAGAAAATGCCTGTAATCAGCATCGCATTGAGGAAGCCAACTCCTTCAATAAGCAGAATGCTCTCCGGTATGCCAGGTACGGCCTCCAGATCTTCGATGCCAAACCATACCTTGCCGATATCAACGATCGCGCCGAGCATTTGGTCAATGCCGACCGCAACGAAGGAAGCCAACGCCAGCTGCTTGCGATTCCGAGGATCGCTGACAAGCAGCCCTGCAATGTACATGGCGATGGTGAATTCGATAAACTTCTCAAGCTCGCCGAGTCCTCCGAATTGCCCAAGCAGCAGCTCTCCGAATATAACCTCGCCGAACGAAGCGCCGAGAGCCGCATACAGAGGATTAAACAGGATACATAAGGTGAGGGGAATAAAAGCAAAGTACTCTACCTTCAGCTCAATCGGACCAAGCTTAAGCTCGGGAATGAGCTCAGAGAACATGTTGGAGATTCCGTACAAGGACATGGATAGGATGAAGACCATAAGCTTTTGCGATTGCGTTAACTCGTAACGGCGCTTAGGCGCTGAAACCATTGTGATTCCTCCTAAATTGTTTTGTGAAGCGGGCATCAGGACGGTTTGGACTCGCTTCGGAATGAATTCTTTTACAATACTAGGGGGCAAATGTTTTCGGATGGTCAACGAATTGTATGGATTGTGTAAAATAAAATACATAAATTAAAAAATGAAATATAAATATCATTATGGTGCAACAAATGTTATAATTCTTTTAGACAAATGAAGCAGCATCAACAGATAGGAGATAAAGCAATATGACAGCTTTCCAGTTGGAGATGGATCTCGACAGCATGTCAAAAAGCCAGCAGAAAATTGCGAATTACGTAATGGGCTCGCTTCAGCAAATTCCGTATTGTACGGAGGAAGATATCGCAACGGCGGTAAATGTGAGCACGGCGACCGTATCCCGTTTCTGGCAGGCCATAGGCTTCGCGAATTTAAAGGCTTTCAAGAAACATCTGCTGCAGAACGAGCACGCAACGCCAGCTCACAAGATGAAAAAAATATTAAACAAGATGGTGCATGAGGAAGCAGATGTCGTTCAGGAGATGCTGGATATGGCATCAGCCAATATCAAGGTCACTTCGGAGCGGGTAGAGCGGGAATCCTTCTACAAAGCGGTGGACGCGATTCAGTCGGCTCGGAAGGTATACGTTTTTGGCACGGGAGCTTCGATCAGCTTAATCGAGCTTCTGCGATTCCGGTTAAACCGCGTAGGCGTGGAGGTAGAGGGGATGGCGGGGAGCGGCAGCGAGCTGCTTGAATCGCTTGTTCATGCCGGGCAGCGGGATGTCGTTATCATGTTCGGGTTTGTCAGGCGATCTCCGGAGCTGACGGTACTGCTAGAGCATGCTGCTGTGGCAGGCTACACTACGCTGCTCATTACAGATCTCCTCGTATCCGATATGCTGGAGCAGAGCGATCTCGTTTTGCAGGTGGACCGGGGCGAATTAGAGGGATTTCACTCGATGGCTGCCCCGGTTGCGCTTATAGATGCGATAGCGGTAGCAGTGACCAAGCGATTAGGAGAGCCGGCGTTTGACCGGCTGGACCGGCTGCATGCGCTGCGCAAGAAATATGCATCGCAGCTGCCCAAATAAAAAAGACGCCGGAGCTGTCTGCTCCGGCGTCTATGTTTATATAAGCATTTATATGTTTTCACATATAAATGTGCTTATATATATCTGCGAAACGACTGCTTTTGCCACAGAGGACGGCAACAGCCGTTAACGCTTAATTATTTGAAGAAGCGAATCGTTAAGGGATAGCGATAGCCGTTGCCCTCGGAAGCGCGAATAGAGCCTATGATGGTGAATACGAGCCAAAATACGAATAACAGCGGCGTCGTAATAAAACCGATGACAACGAATATGAGCAGCCCGGATATAAATGTGTAGATCATATTGCTGATTTGAAAATTAAGCGATTCCTTGCCGTGCATGTCAACGTAGCTGGACTGGTCTTTTTTCAAAAGCCAGATCACAAGCGGGCCGATAATATTGCCGAATGGAATGATTAATCCGCTGAATGCGAGCAAATGTGCCAGCATGCCATACGTTTTCTCTTCCTTATGGAGCCCAAAAGGCTGGTTCATCTTCTGATTTCCTCCTAATGTAGTTAAATCGAATGAGTTTCATTATGTACTTATACGTCGGTCGGATGGAATAATGTGCAAAATTTTAAAGGTTTCTTAAAAAATAGGAAGCATAGGAGTTGTAATCGGTCGATGGCAGAGTTATACTAATACATAGATATTCGATGCATAGAGAATCGATACTTACTCGGAGGACGTTATGAAAATCAATAAAGAGTTGATGAAAGGCAGCACGGTCATTTTAATTTTGACGCTGCTTGATCGTAAGGAAATGTACGGCTATGAAATGACCAAAGAAATTGAAAAAAGCTCCGACGGCTTGTTTACCTTCAAAGAAGGAACGTTATATCCGATTCTGCATACGCTGGAGGTCGATGAGCTAGTCGAGTCGTATTGGAATGAGGAAGGAGGCCGTAAACGCAAATATTACCGTATTACGGAGCGCGGAAGAGGACAGCTGGAGGAGAAGAAACAGGAATGGGCGTTATTTCGCACGACGGTTGACCGTGTTATTGGGGAGGGGCTAGCATGAATTCAAAAAACGGCCAGCCGGAAGCGGTTAGAAATTACATAACGCAGGTATGCGAACATGTAGGGGCAAGGGACGTACATCCCGATATTGAGCTTGAAATGTCCAGCCATTTGGAAGAGCGGATTGCGGATATGCGCGGCGAAGGAATCCAAGAGGAAGAAGCTATTCACCAAGCGATAGTCCAGATGGGAGATGCTTCACAAATCGGCAGGCAGTTGCATGCAGCCCACAAACCGGTCATGGAATGGAGCTTAGTTGCTATTGTCGCTATTTTGGTCAGTATCGGAATACTGGGTATGTATGCGGTACAGCTCGCTTACAGCGGCAAGGAGATTTATGAAGGCAATAGCCTTTTGATCAATAAATCATTTTATACGGCGATTGGCGTTATATTGCTCTCCATGATCTGTTTTACTAATTATCAGAAGCTAAAGAAATATTCTTGGCATCTTTATTGCGGCATGGTGCTGATGATGATGCTCGTTTCGGAGTATGGGATATGGGTAAACGGATCGAAGCGTTGGTTTTCCTTTTCGACGTTTTATTTTGATATATATGCCTTCTCTCCCTATTTGTTCATGATTGCGATTGCTGGAATGTTGACGAGTGGCGAGGAGAAGAGTCAAGGATTAATGAAAAATTCGATTAACTTTGGCATAAAGGTTCTTTTATATGCGCTGGTTCCTATGCTGCTTTATGTACGGAATTCAGACTTTCATGATTTTACCGTATATAACGTCGGGCTTATCCTACTACTAGTGTTTGTAGCCAAAGCATACAAATTGGCGTTGGCGTGTATAGGGGCAATTGCTGCCGCAGGTACAAGCATGGTACTAATTTCCCAACAGTTAAGATCTTTTATTTCGTATAGATACTTATCCGACTCCTTTTATAAAATGGACGATCCGGGGGGCACTGATTACTTAAGGGTAAGCATCTTAGAGGCAATCCGCTCTGCTGGAATGTGGGGACAAGGCTTCGGCAAGCCGAATCACACGCTTCCTTATTTGCAAAGCGATTCAATCTTTACCTATTTGATTTACAGTTTGGGCTGGGTGTTTGGGTTAGGTATGATAGCTTTGGCCATACTGTTGATTAGCAAAGTGATAAGTGTTGCAAGCAAGCTCAATGATCCCTATGCAAAGGCGCTTACTATCGGGTTGTTCTCCATCATTGGTTTTCAATTCGTTTGGAGTATATTCATGTCAGTTGGCATGGTGCCTTTGCTGTCGATAGGAATGCCATTTATCTCATATGGGGGAACGAATGGCATAATCGAATTGATGGCAATGGGAATGATTCTAAGCGTTTACCGGCGGAGAAACATGGTGAGCCGCCTGCATCAGAATGCTAAGACGTAATGATCGCAGCTCCAATATACTAAAAAAGGGATATCCGCTCGTAGTCGTCACTACGAAAGGATATCCCTTTTGATTAAAAGCTGCCTGGTGCAGGCGGATATGGAGGATACTGCTGCTGCTGATCCTTTTTGGAAACAGCGTAGATGAGGAAGGCGGCTGTCGTCAAATGAAGGATCATTCCCAGAACAGGGATCCATGCTAGAACGGATGTTACGATACCTAGGATACTGCCTACAATCGGTTTATTATGCTGGGAGCAAAAAACGAGCGTAATAATGTGAAGAACAAGTGTTACGAACAGTACCGTGTAACCGGATAGCATAACTAGCGTGCCACCGAGCAAGGGAATGCCTAATATTCCCTCAATAATTGCAGTAACAAGTAGCAAAGTGCTTGCGGCTTTCATGTCGATACCTCCTTAAATGATAATGACAGCGATCTTCGTCCCTGGAGACAGAGTGTTTCGTGAACTTGGTTTGTACTTTGTACGTCAGACAATAAGGCTAGGTTACAACGTTTCAAGCCTGTTTAGATCGGTGGTGCAGTAACGATTGGAATAGGCCCTGCCGACCGGCAGGGCCTATTCCAATCAGTTATACGTTTTATTTCAGAAATTTGCCGATAATTCCGCCAAGTCCGCCGCTATTGTCTTGCACATGACCATGACCTTGTCCATGTCCATGACCTTGGTTCCCGCCAAACGTGTTGCCGAAAGCGCTGCTCTGCTCTTGAGGCGTATAGCGTTTGTCATCCATTCCGAATTTAACGCCGCTTTCGCGCTCGTAAGGTTGAAGAATGACAACCTGGTTAGGATCGTTAAATTCGTACATGTAGGATTCGCCGGATGTTTGGCCGATTAGCGTCTTCCAGTTAACGTCGAGCTTTACTTTCGGAGATGGCCCCGTCCATGCCACGATGGCATCCGGATCCACGCGGCAAGGCCCTTGCAGGACAAGCGGATTGCCTTTAGTTTTAATGGCAACTTGTGCGCCATGGCCATTGTAGGATAGCTTGGACGTAAACAAGCCGCGCTGAGAGATAATGCCTGAACCGATGATAGTCACGCCATAATGGCAAGACTCCGTGAAAGCAAGCAGGTCTTCGCTCTCGACGCTAACGCTTTGCCAAGCGCCGCCTTGCTCCAAATTAATAATGGTAACATGGGAATTCTCATCAGCAAGATATACAATACCTTGTCCTTCGACTTCCATGATTTCCAGGTTTTCACCCGTTACTTTACGCATGCCATGATTAATGACTTGACCGACAATGTTACCGGAGTTCGTACCGAGCAAACGTTTGGAATATTTGAACTTGCTGTTATAAGCCTGATCGGCTACCATTGATCCTTTTTTGGCAAAGAACTGCCCTTGTCCTTCTGCTTTCAGGAACAATTCGCGCTCGACTTGAAATTGAAACGGCATGTAGGCGTTACCTCCGAATAATTGATGGATAATTGCAGGTTGAAAAAAGAGCGTTACATGGCACCGTAGTGAGCACAGATGCCGGCAAGATCGAGAGTCAAGCCCGTTCCGACTGCATTAAATTTCCATTCGTTCCCGTGACGATAGACTTCCCCTGCAAGAATCGAAATAGAGGTCGAGTAGTCTTCGGATAGATCGAATCTACAAATTTCAGCACCGTTTGCTTGATTTACAATACGTATATAGGCATTGGATACTTGTCCAAAGTTTTGGTTTTTGCGAATAGCCTCATCAATCGTTACCGTGAACACGATTTTCTGAATATCCAAGGACACTCTCGACAGTTGAATTTCTACCGTTTCATCATCGCCGCTTCCTTGACCGTCGCGGTTATCTCCCTTATATCTGGTCGAACCATCAGGGCTCACTAGATTGTTGTAGAATACGATATGGCTCGATGTAGGAACGGTATTGGTTTGCCCAAGCAGAAACACTTCAGCGTCCAGATCGTAGCTCTGGCCTTGCAGCTGATTCGTATCCCAGCCCAGCCCAACTTTCAAAAAATCAAGCCCAGCATTATTTTTGGTGAGATCAAGCTTCTGTCCTTTGGCGAGTACAAGTCCTCCCCCAGGACTGGCTTGAGGAGCGGGAGCTGCGCCAAAAGGATTGTTCGCTGGTCCGCCTTGAATGCCTCCTTGAATGCCTCCCTGGATGCCGCCTTGCTGAATGCCACCCTGTTGAATACCGCCTTGTTGAATGCCACCTTGGCCTCCAAGTACATTCGATGGTCTTCCTGAATTAAATTCAATGCCCATATGAATTGCCTCCTCCATTCAAATTTAAATGAAAACCCTCATGATCGAAACTTGGTGAAAATTGACTCTTTTGTAGAAGGATATGAAACTATTTGTAGTATATCAGATTGTTATAGAAGATTATAGCGCCCGGTAGAGGAGGAGAATGAAGAAAAAAGGCTCGCCGGAATGGCGAGGCTTCGAAGAGGAACGACTCCCGTTTCATTAACTAAGGGGTAGGACGGATATTTTTGGAGAAAATTTCTGCATTATAGGCGGAGATCATTATGTTAATTTCATTGCGTATGTATGTACTTGTAAAGTCGATTTGTTCTTCAAATCCGCGGCAGTTATAGCGATAGCTCAGCTTATCGCTCGTACCGCTGTTCACACAGACGGCAATGCTCCTGGAAACCAAGATCCTTGTGTTTGCCTTTAGGTCTGTTCTCATCTGTACGATAATAAGGTCTGCAGCTTTGGCAAAAATAGCACGCAAGGAGCGGGCCCGCCGATCCAAATCGAGTCGGTTCCGTTCAACAGCTGCCAGTGCCAGCGGAAGAATAATAGCGCGTTGTATGAGTCCCATCTCCTCTGCGCCAGGCGGATTGCAATGGTTTACATTGTTTACGTTCAATAACGGCATGGCCATTCGTAAATCACCTCATGCACATTATAGGGGAACAAGTGTTCTTAAGTCAACAGCTTGCCATTAACAAATGAAACAAAAAAGTCTTCCGCGATATAATCGCAGAAGACTGTAGTATACATGGATATCGATCGCATATAAAAGAAATGGCGCGCCCGAGAGGGCTCGAACCTCCCACCTAACGTTTAGGAAACGTTTATTGAGATGTAAATTACCTTATAGGCCTTGCGGTGCCTATAGCGGGCAAACAGACGTCGACTCGTAGTGTACGCGACCACCGTGCGTTATCAAAATTTTACCGAAAATAAGGTGTGTAAACAAGTTCCGAGGCTATTGGAACGAGTGTTGCGTAGGATGGCGCGAGTAAGACGGTTACATTGGCGAAATAGATACGAAAAAGGCGCGCCTTTTTGCGGTGTAATTCCGTTTACGGTCGCGCCTTTTTGCGTGTAGTTAAACCGTAGTCTACTTAATTTTGTTTGCGATCTTATTGAGGTATCGAAGTATCTCCCCAATTCCGATAATAATAATCCCGAAAGAGACGTTTGTAATCATAATCTCCCAACTTGTAGCTAAGCCGACAACGAGGCCAGCAATCACTATTAAAGCACCAACAATATTAAAAGCGTTAATGGTAGATTTTTCTTCTGCCTTCTCTATCTCTGCGTTGCTGCGCGCTCGCCATTCGGATGTTTTGTCGCCTTCTTTTACCTCGCTTTTTATCTCCATGAACATGCCTCCGTATGTAAAAGTTTACTTCGACTAAACGCTGCTGTGATCGATTCTAGTTAGATAACAGTATAAACCTTCCTCCATATATTAGGAAGGAAAACCCGCCATAATTAGCAGGCTCCGCACAGCATAAATCGGCAATCATAAGCACCTTCGCGTCCGTTCCGTCCAACAACGTCGTCAACCGTGTCTGCTGGTATTCACTCATCGTTACTTACAGCACGGTTGGGAACGACCCATTGTTCGCCTTCCAGCTTCCGGTATTGCAGAGCTCGCGGTATAATCCGATTTTACGTTTGTTTCGCGTCGCCATCGCCTGCGTGTTGTCGATTTTGAAGATTGTATCCGCCGACTTTCACGGTGCTCTTATTCATTGTTCTCATTTCCATTATCTGCTAAAATAAACATAGCGCGTTGCATATATAGTAGGGGCATTTCAATGAAAAAGATAATATTTGCGCTAGCTATATCCACAGTATTAACTGCTTGTGGAAATAACTATGAGAACGCGTTAGTACAAACGACATACGTATTTGGTACTCCGTGCATGGAGTCATATGTAAATGTCAACGACGTTGCAGACAAAACACCGAAGGAAGTTGCTACTGTTCTTGGTGAACCGTTATTCAGTGAAACTTTTGACTTCGCAATGGGTCCGGATAAGACGGAATTGCCTGTCACAAAGAATTATTACTCCGAAATGTTAGATGATAAAGAGGGCGCCGAAGTTGGTCTCGTAGAAATAATATTCGCTGACAACGGGGCTCGCTGGATTCGCGTTAATCTCATAAAAGGCCAGTATAGTAAGTACGATCGTTCCGCGATGCTCACACTTGTCGGTATTGAGCGGATCGAAATAAGCGAAGCTAAACCGTTGTCCACAACGTTTATGGGAGTAGGAGGATTTCATCGCGTAGAAATTCACGAGGATGGGCCTAGCGGTAATGGGACGGTATTAGTAGTAACACAAGACGAATACGAATAATTAAAAACGGTCACAGTTCATTGCGGCGTAAGATGACCGTTTTTTCTTTATTTCAAACGTATTTGATCACCTCTGTAATTGTTTTTCCCAGGCATTCCGTCACTGTGTGTCGATTAAAGCGCTCAAATCATTTGCTTGCGCGGCTTCTGTACAATTGAATGTGCCTTACTCTTGTCCATAACGAAAAACCTCCTACAAAATTCGTAGGAGGTCGCGTATGTATGGGCGATAGTTACCGTCTGTACCGTCTATAAACGTTAGGCCTTACGATTGCCTATACGTACATAGAAACGCTGTAACACCGCGGTTTAACTGAAATGGCGCGCCCGAGAGGGCTCGAACCTCCCACCTAACGTTTAGGAAACGTTTGCTCTATCCGGATGAGCTACGGACGCGCAGCAATATTTATTATAGCACGTGTGCTTTTATGGAAGCAAGGTAAAGCCGCTTGTTTTAAAGAGATTGCAATTATTGTCGAAATAATACTTCAAACCTACATGAATAGCAGGATTAAGGAGTGGAAAGGCGAATAATTGTAAGGACAAGAGCACGAACGGCTGGAGGAATCCATCTCATGGAAGAAAATCAAACTGAACCTGGCGCTTATAAATTGGATCTTTCGCCGGAACAAATGCTTAAGATTATCTTTGAATATACAGCTAAAATAGCCAACGAAAAAAAATTAGAGACCGTTCTTGTTTTAATGGCCAACCTGGGACGGGAAATGGTCGTTGCTGACCGGTGTACAGTGTGGCTCATTGACGCTGCAAGAAATGAGCTTTTTACGGTGGTGGCGCTTGATGCGGGTGAGATTAGAATCCCTTACGGAAGCGGCTTGGTAGGGAATGCAATCAGTACCGGCCAGCCTATATTCATCGATGATGCCTATGAAGACCCTAGACATAATCCCGATCATGACAAACGGACGGGCTATCGGACAAAATCCATTATGACGATTCCCTTTCGCAATAACCAGGGGGAAGTCATCGGTGCATATCAAGCTATTAACAAGCTTACCGAGAAGCAGTCATTCTCGACCATGGATATGGAATACCTGTCGCTTGCGGCAGCATATTCCGGCAAATCGCTTGAATCTACGATGCTCCATGCAGAAATTATAGAAACGCAAAAAGAAATTATACTTGCGATGGGCCACATTGGCGAAGGGCGCTCCAAGGAAACGGGAAATCACGTAAAGCGAGTCGCGCAGTATTCTTATATTTTGGCCATTGGCCTTGGAATGAGCGAATCTGAAGCTGATATGCTGCGAAGCGCGTCACCTATGCACGACATCGGCAAAGTGGCGATTCCGGATGCGATATTGCAAAAACCGGGGAAGCTTACCGCTGAGGAATATGAACAAATGAAAGAGCATGCCACTATCGGCTATCGATTGCTGCGAAAGTCAAAGAGACAGCTTCTTCAAGCCGCTGCAATCGTTGCGTGGCAGCATCATGAGAAATGGGATGGAACAGGTTATCCGCAAGGTCTTGCGGGAGAGAGCATTCACATCTATGGGCGTATTACGGCCATGGCAGATGTGTTCGATGCGCTCGGCAGCTCCAGGGTATATAAAGAAGCGTGGTCACTGGAGCGGATTCTGGCTTTGGTCAATGAGGAGCGGGGTAGGCATTTCGACCCGAGGGTGGTGGATGTTTTTCTGGAACGGCTACCTTTTATTCTCGAAGTCAAGGAACACTATAAGGATATGTTAGAAACAGAATAATGATCAAGCAGGGCCTCAAGAAGCAAATCTTGAGGTCTTTTTTTGTGTGATGAAATTGATTTGTACCTGTAGTTTGTTTGGCAATTATTCGGATTTGCTTGTACTTTAGTTGTGCTTATGGGTATTCACCGTGTTCAAAATTGGTTTTGGACATAGACTGATTTAGCTATTGTAAATTTCTACTATTTTTTGGGTTTTTTAAAAAATAGCAGGGAGGGGGAGTAACCGTCTATGAACAAGAAGGTTCAAGCACAAAGGTTGAATGAAGCGATCCAGAAGCTGCAATCAGCGAGAGCCCTAATCAAGACAAAACGCTTAAGGCACGCCAAGCAGCAGATTCATGATGCAGTCTCTTCATGCGGCTGTATCGTTTATAAAAAAGGAAAGAAGAAGCGCAAGGGTTAACAACAACGGAGGTGTGTAGGAGTGGCGAATTTTCGGGCGGGCTGCCTGCGAAAATTAAATTTAGCAATTATCGAGCTGAGAAAGGCAAAGAGGCTTACACGCAAAAATAAACTCCAAAGCGCTCAAAAAGACGTAAAGGATTCGATTCACATTTTGAATCGAGCTTTGGACTGCCTAGACGGTCCTCATCCACATCCAAAGCCGCATCCAAAACCTAAGCCGAAACCGAAGCCAAAGCCATGTCATAAAGCAAAACGGGGTCCGAGAGGTCCTAGAGGGTATCGGGGCTATGCGGGTGAAGCCGGTGCGCAAGGGGCTACCGGCGCAGTTGGACCAGCGGGAGCACGAGGGGTGGCGGGTCAACGAGGAGCAACGGGGACGGGATTAACTGGCGTTGTGGCATTTGATCCGAATGCGGAGCCGGGTTACCAAGTGGGTCAAGTGGTTACGTTTAACGGCACTACTTTTGTTGTAAATAGTGCTCCTCCTTTCGGCGATCCGGATATTTCGCCAACCTATACACTGCTAGCTGCAAGAGGTACAACCGGTGCAACAGGAGCTACCGGTCCTGCTGGGACGGGAACTGCTGGAGCACCCGGCCCAACGGGAGCAACCGGAACAGGCTTAGATGGTGTGATCGCGTTTGATCCGAATGCGGAGCCAAGCTACCAAGTAGGTCAAGTGGTTACGTTTAATGGCAGCACATATATTGTGAATAGTGCTCCTCCTTTCGGTGATCCGAATATTTCGCCTAGCTATACGCTGCTAGCAGCTGCCGGTGCAGCAGGTACTACAGGTGCCACAGGAGCAGGCGTAACCGGAGCAACCGGAGCAACCGGATTGCCAGGACCAACGGGAGAAACGGGTGCTACTGGTGCCGGACTCGATGGCGTAGTTCCTTACGATCCGCTTGCAGCGCCTAGTTATCAGGTAGGTCAAGTCGTTACGTTTAATGGAAGCAGCTATGTTGTAAATACGCCTTCT
>NZ_JBWDNK010000008.1:0-270617 GCF_056269165.1 Paenibacillus sp. J22R232
CAGTAAAATGGAGTTTAGCAGCTTTCAAGAAGCTTACGAGGAACTTGATAAATATATGGATTTCTACAATAACCGTAGAATGCACGGTAGTTTGAAATTGATGCCTCCAGCGAAGTTCTCTGATTGGGTCAAGACGCTGGAGGATCAAAGTAAGTTCCATAAAGCCATGTAAATAGGCCAAATAACAAGCTTGGCTACGTAATTTGATTATTTGGTTGGCAGCACTCCGGAATTAAGGGGTCTAACCGCTTTGTACACTCTATTCGCCGTTTAAGTAATCAGAGTCTTGCTACGTTGTAGTTTCTGCAACAGAATGGCTCTGTTTCAGCCATAATTCGCCCACAAGGCTAATTCTACTGTATTTTCTGCAGCATAGCCTTTCGCGGCCCCCTCTGTATGTGGTTTCTATTGTACAAAATGCAATGTAACGAAGCTTACGGTTGGTTTTATCTGAGTTTCTTCAGCCGACACCTATGCTACGTTGCACTTTGTACACTCTACTCGTCGTCTAAGTCATTAATCTCTTGCAGCGTTTTTGCTGTTTATGGTTGTTTGCCTCTGACCTTCTCCAACTGAATTTTCCTGCTTAGTTGACCTCCCCAAATTTCTCCTTCGACTTCCCAAGCTGTGTTGCACTTTGTACACTCTATTCGTCGTTTAACTAATCAGAGCCTTGCTACGTTGTAGTTTCTGCAACAGAATGGCGCTGTTTCAGCCATAATTCACTCGCAAGGCTGATTCTACTGCACTTTCTACAATGTAGCCTCTCGCGATTCCCTTATGTAGGGCTTCTATTGTACAAAGTGCAATGTAACCAAAGCGCATGGTATGTTTTATCTGAGTTTCTTCTGCCGACACCTATGATACGTTGCACTTTGTACACTCTACTCGTCGTTTGAGTCATTAATCTCTTGCCGCGTTTTTGCTGTTTATGGTTGTTTGCCTCTGACCTTCTTCAACTCATTTGTTTCTTTTAGTTTGGCTGACCGTCTCAGCTTTCACTATTCGACTCTGATACATATCCCTTTTCTATAAAAAAACCGAATGAATACAGCATTTGCTGTATCATCCGGCCTCTATGTCCATTTTATAAGCGGCGTTCTTTAATCCCAACGTGTTAATACGATAGGACCTTCCTTCGTAATAGCCACGGTATGCTCGAATTGTGCTGCCCATGCCCCATCCCGTGTTCGTGCCATCCACCCGTCCTGAGCAATGTATACATCCGCCCTTCCGGCAGTAATGATGGGCTCTATTGTAATGACCATGCCTTCTTCAAGCACAATTCCTTGGCCAGGTACGCCGCGATGCATGACTTCAGGATATTCATGCATATTTCTGCCTATGCCGTGGCCTACGAATGCAGTAACCACGTCAAAGCCGGCTCTCTCTGCCCGAGCTTGTATCGCATAACCAATGTCTCCAAGCCGGTTGCCGAGCACCGCTTGCTTGATTCCATCCTGCAACGATTGCTCTGCAGCCAAAAGCAGCTTTTCTGTAGCCGTGTTTATTCGACCTATCGCGTAGGTCCAAGCGGAGTCCGCTTTCCAACCATCTACATCGGCTACCATGTCAATCGTAACAATATCGCCCGTCTCCAGTGGCTCCGAGTCAGGAAAACCATGGCAAACAACCTCATTGACGGAGGCACATATTGCGAACGGATAACCTTTGTACCCCTTTTGGGCAGGAGTCGCACCTCGATCCAGCATGAATCGCTCCACAAATCGGTCAATCTCCTGCGTCGTAACACCTGGCGCAATCCGTTTTGAGAGAGCCTTGTGACAGGCAGCGACTATACGACCAGCCTTGCGAATACCCCGAATATGTTCCTTCGTCTTCAAATCCACTGCCATGTGTGTTCAAACCTCCTTAAGGTTTTACGAAGCAAGTTAGTGGCAATTCATAAACCAAAGCTTTGCGGCAACAAAATCCACATCGCCGAGCAATCATTAAGGCATAACGAGTAGATTTGTCTATGTATAACTTATTCGCGGAAAAGGAGACAAATGCCCATCCGATATGGCGAATTTATAGACAATAGACATATATTCCCGTTGCCTTCACTTTGTAAAAAACCAGCCTATCAACTTCCTGAGTACTGTATACCATACATGATAACTCCATCAATTGATGAATAAGTTTGTGACCGCTGCTGAGATCCTCCAGACTTTCTCCAGCCTACTCGTCACTCAAGTTACCTTCTTCAGAATCCCTTCAGAAACCGCCCTAGCTACGTTGCACTTTGTACACTCTATTCGTCGTTTAACTAACCACGCTCTTGCTACGTTGCAGTTTCTGCAACAGAATAGTACTATTTCATCCTGTTAACCACTTATTAGTGTGATTCTGCTGCACTTTCTGCAACGTAGCATCGCAAATTTCCTTTTATGTGAGTTTCTATTGCAGAAAGTGCAATGTACGCCGCAGTGGCTAGTGGCTTGGTAGGTAGTTGGTCAATGATTTATTTAGTTACCTACTCCTGACTCCTCCTGCCGACCACCCTAGCTACGTTGCACTTTGTACACTCTATTCGTCGTTTAACTAACCACGCTCTTGCTACGTTGCAGTTTCTGCAACAGGATGATACTGTTTCATCCCGTTAACCACTTAACAGGGTAATTCTGCTGCACTTTCTGCAACGTAGCCTCGCAAATCTCCTCTTACGTGTGTTTCTATTGCAGAAAGTGCAATGCACACTACAGTGGTTGGTTGGTTGTTGTGGTTGCGGTTGTGGTTGTGGTTGTTGTGCTTGTGGTTGTGGTTGTGGTTGTGGTTGTGGTTGTGGTTGTGGTTGTGGCGTGGTTGTGGTTGTGGTTGTGGTTGTGGCGTGGTTGGTTGTTGTTGTAGATGAAGAAGTCAGTTGTAAGCGGGGACGAAGCACTACCTACAAAAACAAAAAAGACTTTGCATCCTGCCGCGTGACAGTGTACAAAGCCGTATTATACGTATTGTGCTAACTGACTGAGGAGTTAATCCTACCTAACTCATTTTCCACCAATGTCGTTAATTCATCCTCGTAGCCTCCGGTAATCCGGTACTTGCGAATATATTCTTTAACAAACTTACGCGGGTCCTTGGGTTGAAAAATTCTCGTGAGTTCCTTCAGGCTTTCCTTGACTTCATTCTGGCTATGTTTCGCCATGAAATCTCCTCCCCTTTACGTTGGATGGTCGTCCTAAACAGCATTATACGAGACCGCATGCGGCGAGTACTCCGCAAGAACCCCCACTCGGTGCAGGCAACTCCATGGCCAATGAGTCACAATGTTCACATTTTTCTTACTATTATAACATTTTGATTTCGATTATGAAAGTGAACATTTCTTAATCTTGCGGCGTGGCTTGTTCGGGTTTGGCTTCCTTCTTGTGCCCGCCATCCGTTGATTTTGCTGATATAAACACGTTTGGAGGCGAGACATCGTCTGCTTGGTGAGACGCCCTAGATAGCCTGTCTTTACGAAACATTCTTAAATATGCGATTACGCCGACGACGGCAACCGCAATTCCAAATCCTAATACGAGTGTCGTTACCCAGCCTTGAACCATGTCCTCGCCTCCTTCCCTATTACATTTATCG
Organism: Paenibacillus sp. J22R232; assembly: GCF_056269165.1. Lineage (NCBI taxonomy): Bacteria > Bacillati > Bacillota > Bacilli > Caryophanales > Paenibacillaceae > Paenibacillus > Paenibacillus sp. J22R232. Next base: position 3,580 of record NZ_JBWDNK010000008.1, read on the forward strand.
GTATAATTCCTTCAATCGTTAATCCTTTTGCGGGCTATTAGACTTTCCATATATTAGGTTTTATTATAACGAATCAGAAGCAGGCAAGCAAATGACCAACATCCGGCCGACTATATAATGCGATAAGCACCGATCCCGAGACCGAGCAGCTTCCCGCTCTCATCCTTCACGTGTGCTTCGAGCGTCAACGTCCGTGCCGTACGATGAACCAGCACCGCCTCGCACAAAAGTACCCCGCCTTTGCTGCTCGCTAGAAATTGCGTGTTCAAATTGGCTGTTACCGTACGCTGCTCAGGTGCCGCCAGCATCACGCAAAGTCCCATCGCATTGTCTAGAAGCGACATCAAAACGCCGCCGTGAACGATGCCGAGCAAGTTGAGATGCCGCTCTGACGCATCTAGACAGATCGTCGCTTTGCTGGCGTTTGCCTGCACGACCTCACAGCCGAGCACTCCCCAAAATGTCGCTTGAGCGCGCTCCGCGAGCCTAGTCAGGTGACCGGCCTGATCAGCCTCCTGTACAAACCAATCCTCATCCAAGCCGATCACTCTCCCTTGTCATCGGCAGCGGCCTTCTGCCCCGTCTCCTCTTCGTGGAGCTTGCGGCGTAGCACCTTGCCAACCATCGTCTTTGGAAGCGTTTCCCTAATCGCGTAATGATGAGGTACCTTGTATGCTGCCAGTCGCTCCCTGCACCAGCGATCAAGCTGGCTGCTCGATACGTGCCAGCCCTCTTTAAACACGATAAACGCTTTTACCGTTTCGCCGCGGTACTCATCCTTCACGCCGATAACGGCCGCTTCCCTGACGGCAGGGTGCTCGAACAGCACCTCCTCTACCTCTCGTGGATAAATATTAAATCCGCCGGCAATAATCACGTCCTTAATGCGATCCATGATCGTAAAATAACCGTCCTCGTCCATTGTCGCCAAATCTCCAGTATATAGCCAGCCGTCGCGCAGTACTTCAGCCGTCTCCGCCGGTTTATTCCAGTAGCCCTTCATAACCTGCGGGCCGCGAACGATAAGCTCTCCAAGCACCCCGACAGGCAGCCGCTCGCCTGTTTCCTGATGAATGACAGCCGCTTCCGTATCCGGAAACGGGACGCCGATCGTACCGATTTTGCGCCGCCCCCATATCGGATTGGCATGCGTGACCGGCGAAGCCTCGGATAGCCCGTATCCCTCGATGAGCCTTCCTCCCGTCAGCGCTTCGAACTTCTCCTGAACCTCGAGCGGCAAAGCCGCAGAACCGCTTATGCACACATTTATAGACGAAAGATCAGTTTTGGCAGCCGCCTTGTGGTGAATGAGCGCTACATACATCGTCGGGGCACCCGGAAAAATAGTCGGCTTTTGCTGGCCGATCGTCTGCAGCACGGTCTCGACCTCGAAACGGGGCAGCAGAATAAGCGTGCCTGCGCGCAGCACCGACATATTCATTAATACCGTTAATCCAAATACGTGAAACAGCGGCAGCGCCGCTAGGAAACGCTCCTTCGCATCCTCCGCCTTGTAGCACCACGCCGAGGTTTGCATCGTATTCGCTACCAGATTGAGGTGGGTCAGCATGACTCCCTTTGGCGTTCCGGTTGTGCCGCCCGTATATTGAAGTGCCGCAAGCTCCGCTCCCTTAGCCGGCTCCGGCAGCTTGGCGGAAGCGTGCTTCCCTGCCAGCAGCTTCTTGTAGTTGACTACGCCAAAGCTCCCGTATGGAATTTCTGCGCGAAAGCCTTCTTTCCGCTGCTTGAGCGGATATAACAAGCTTTTGGGAAACGGCAACCCATCCTTAATGGAGGTAACTATCGCATGCCTCAGCTGCGGCAGAGGGCCCTTCTCCGGCTGCTCCCCCCGCACCCGAGAAAGCCGTGGATAAAGCAAATCTACCGTAATGATGGCGACCGCCCCGCTATCCGCCAGCTGATGCTCCAGCTCCCGCTCCACGTACAGCGGATTCGTCTGCACGACTACGCCTCCTGCAAGCAGCACCCCGTAATAGGCAATGACAGCTTGCGGGCAATTGGGCAGCATGACCGCCACCCGGTCACCCTTAGCCACGCCGAGGGAGACAAGCCCCAGAGCAAGCCTAGTGGCCGAATCATGCAGCTCGCGATACGTCACGATTTTGCCAAGGAAATGAATGGCTGTATGATCCGGATGCTTATTAACCGCATTAACTAAGAATTGAACGATGCTCTGGTCGGGATAGCTCTGCGAAGGAGAAACCTCCTCCGGATAGTGACGAAGCCATGGATACGCATGCTGCTGTGCTTCAATGGACGGCTGGTCTTGCAAAGACGGGTCTTCCGGTCCGAGCGGCTCCATTCATGCTCTCCCCCTTCACACGACATAATGCTCACCGCGAATGACGCGGGCAGCAATCGTTCGTTTCAAAGCAACCGTATCTGACAGCGGCGCACGCATTAGCTTCTTCAGAATGGACAGCTGCATCTGCAGGCCGTCTCCTTGCTCAAGCGCGGCAAGCGCAAGCTTAGCCAGCGACTCTACCCGCTCCATCGCTTCCTGTACGAATACAGCCGTCATCGCGATGACGTTTTCTACTTTCTCCGAGCCCGCTCCGCCGCTTGCCTTGACAATCTTTTGAGACCTCAGCAGCGCGCTTTCCATGGCAAATATTTGGATCATCAGATCGGCGAGCGAGCACAGCACCTCCTGCTCCTGTTCAAGCCGGAGACCCAGCTTCTGGACGGCCAGCCCCCCAATGGCAAGGAAAGCCTTCTTGGCCTGCCCGAGGCGGAACGCCTCTTTGCTAAGCGGCTTCTCAAGCGGAGGTATCGGCATCGGCTGCACGAGCTCAGCTTGAAGCGACCGCACCTTGCGCAGCAGCGGAAGCTCGCCCTTTAAGGCTTTTTTCATCAGCGTTCCGGGTATGAGCATTCGGTTGATTTCATTCGTCCCTTCAAAAATCCGGTTAATCCGCGAATCCCGGTATATCCGCTCCACTTTGTATTCATGGATATAGCCGTATCCGCCATGAATCTGCACCCCTTCGTCAGCTACGAAATCAAGCGCCTCTGATGCAAACACTTTAATGATCGAGCACTCGATGGCATACTCTCCGATCGCTTTCGCAACAGATACGCCATCCGCAGACTCCGTTGTTCGCAGCATCGCGTCAATCCATCCAGCCGTCCGGTACACCATGCTTTCGAGCACATAAGTACGAATGTTCATATCGGCCAGCTTCGCGCCAATGAGCGGGTAGGAGGAAATTGCCCGGCCGAACTGCTTTCGCGTATTCGCATACGAGGATGCCAGCTCAATCGTTTCCTTCGATGACCCGAGACAGGCTGCCCCTAGCTTGAACCTGCCAATGTTCAAAATATTAAAGGCGATCTGATGCCCTTTTCCGACCTCCCCCAGTACATTCTCGACCGGTACGGACACATCCTCGAAAAATAAAGGGCGCGTTGAAGAGCCCTTGATGCCCATCTTATGCTCCTCCGGGCCAATACTGAACCCCGCCATGCCCCTCTCAACGATAAACGCCGTAAAATATTCACCATCGACTTTCGCATACACGATGAATAGGTCCGCAAAACCGGCATTCGTGATATACAGCTTGGAGCCGTTCAACACGTAATGCTTCCCATCCGGCGCCAGCCTAGCCGTCGTTCTCGCGCCAAGCGCATCCGAGCCTGATGCCGGCTCCGTCAAGCAATAAGCGGCAATCCGCTCGCCGGTTGCAAGCGCAGGCAGATAGGCTTGTTTTTGCGCCGGCGTTCCGAAGAATACGATGGGCAGCGTACCGATTCCGGTATGCGCTCCGACCGAAAGCGCGAACGACGAAGCGCGGGCTAGCGTCTCCGCAAGCAATGTCGTGCTAACCTTATCCAGGCCAAGACCGCCGTATGCTTCCGGCACATCGGCTCCAAGCAAGCCAAGCTCGCCTGCCTTCCGCATCAGCTCTACCGTCAAATCGTAATTCAGCGCCTCCAGCTCCGCATCGCGAGGCGTAATCTCCGTATCCAAAAACTGCCGCGCCGCATCGCCCATCATCCGCTGCTCTTCCGTGAAGTCCTCGGGTGTCACCACCGAATCCGGCGTGCTGTCCTCCATGACAAACCGGCCGCCAAAGCGTATCGCTTCCGTCATGCTGCAGGTCTCCCTTCAGTCATTCGATTATTAGCGCTGTTAATTGTAATCGCCCTAAATCTTTGACACCGTTCGTATCGTGTCTCTCCTTTTAAACTAGCGCTTGCTACTTCGATTACATGGATTACATGGATCACGCCTCGCCTTTCCACATGGCAGCATATAACTCAATTATGCGGATCGCACCGCACCCACCCTCATGAGCCGTATGCCTCGATCACACAGATTGCACCGCACCTTTCCTCATCGCACCATATAGCTCAATTATGCGGATCGCACCGCACCTGCCCTCATGAACCGTATACCTCAATCATACCTATCGCACCGCGCATGCCCTCATGAGCTGTATACCTCAATCACGCCAGCTGCTCCCATCCCGCCGCCTACGCACATCGTGACAATGCCTATGCCGCCTCCGCGCCTGCCAAGCTCGTGAATAAGCGACACCGTCAGCTTCGTTCCCGTACAGCCAAGCGGGTGCCCAAGCGCAATGGCTCCTCCGTTAACATTCACTCGGTCAGGCTGAATGCCCAGCTCTCTAATAATAGGAATGCACTGGGCGGCAAAAGCCTCGTTCAGCTCGAACAAATCAACCTGCTCAAGCGTAATCCCCGCTCTCCGAAGCGCTTTGGGTACCGCCTCTATAGGGCCTATGCCCATCACTTCGGGAGCAACACCCGCCACGCTGAAGCTTCGGAATACGGCAAGCGGCCTCAGTCCCAAATCCTCGGCTCGCGCTCTGCTCATTACAATGACAGCCGCTGCGCCATCGCTCATTTGCGAGGTATTGCCTGCCGTAACCGTACCTTCCCTCGCAAAAGAAGGCTTGAGCGGCGCCAACGTTTGTACGCTCGTCTCCGGCCGCACGCCCTCATCGGTATCGAATTGAAATACCTTCGACCAAGGCCTTCCCGCATCATTCACCCCGGAGCGGCTCGCCGTGACCGGAACGATCTCTGCTTGGAAGCGGCCTGCTTCGATTGCCGCTGCCGCCTTGCGATGGCTGGACGCTGCGTACGCATCCTGCTCGCCCCGCGATACGCCGTAACGGCGGGCAACCTCCTCCGCTGTATGCCCCATGCCCATGTAAACCTCCGGCCGCGCATCAACAATGGCTGGATGCGGCGACAGCTTGAAGCCGGTCATCGGCACATGGCTCATGCTCTCCACGCCGCCTGCCGCTATAACATCCGCATCGCCAAGACGGATACGCTCCGCCGCATACGCAATCGCCTGCAGGCCTGATGCGCAAAATCGGTTTATCGTAACGGCCGGCGTCGTTACCGGCAGCCCTGCGTATAGCGAAATGGTTCGCGCCATGTTAAGTCCCTGCTCGCCTTCAGGCATCGCACAGCCGATGATGACATCCTCTACAATGTCCGGCGACAGACTTGGCACTCGCTTAAGCGCCCCTTCCATCACCGCTCTGCCCAAATCCTCCGCCCTCGTCTCCGCCAAGCTGCCCTTGGATGCTTTGCCGACTGCCGTCCTCACCGCAGCTACGATAACAGCGTCTCGCCCATGATTCTCAAACGGTGATGAAGCTGACATTTCGCCCTCCTCCTTCTGCTTTAAAAGCATTTAATTGCGCAGCTGCTTGCCCGTCGCCAGCATGTGGCTCATGCGCTCCTGCGTCTTCCGCTCTCCGCATAAGCTAAGGAATGCCTCGCATTCCAAATCGAGCAAATATTGCTCGCTTACCTCCGCGCCCGGCTGAATATCTCCGCCGGCAAGCACTGACCCAAGCTTGCCGGCGATAAGCGCGTCATGCTTGCTAATGTGGCCGCTTAGCCGCATCGCCTGCACCGCGACCTTCAGCACCGCGCCGCCCTCGCGCCCGGCAACGCGGATGCGTTCCTCCGCTGGCGGCGAATAGCCTGCGCGGTCAAGCGCCAGCACCGCCCGCTTCGCCTCGGCAATGCGAGCTTCCTGGCGCATAATGACGCGGTCCTGCGGCCGCATCAGCCCGATGCGGCTCACCTCAAAGCCGCTGGATGACGCCTTCGCAAGCGCAATCGTCTCGAACAGCGTATTCAGATGCGGCTGCAGGTCGCCTCCCGTCTTGCCGCTGCTCGCGGCCAATGCGCGCTGCGCAGCCATCGCTGCCGCTTCCTTGCAGCCCCCGCCCGCCGGGATGAGGCCTACTCCCGTCTCTACGAGCCCAAAATAGGTTTCCGGGGAGTATATGATTTGGTCCGCAGGCAAGCACGCTTCAACCCCGCCGCCAAGCGTCATCCGGTGCGGAGCCGCTACAACAGGACGATCGAGCCGCTTCAGCTGCAGCATGCTGCTTTGGAAGAAGCGAATAATCTCTTCCACCTCATCCCAGTCTCCGCTCTGCGCCTCCATCAGCAGCAGCATCAAATTTGCGCCTACGCAGAAATGACGACCTTCATTGGCAAGCACCAGCCCGCGCCAGTTCTGCGATACCTCCTTCGTGCTCTGCGTAATCGCGGTCAAAATATCACCGCCAATCGCATTGTTCGGCGAATGAAATTCAAGCAGCGCCACTTCGTCTCCGAGATCGATCAGACTAGCGCCGCTGGTCGAAAAGACCGTTTTCCCTGCTGCCTTCAGCGCAGCGATTGATATGGCATCCGGTTCATCAGGCTCCGTTTGATAAGCCCCGCTCGCTGCATAGACGCGTTCATTTCCCTGCACGCGATAAAAGCTTTCATTGCCTGCCGCAAGCCAGGACAATACCCACTCCGGTACGCGATCGCCCTCCTTCTGCATCCGCTGCACCGAATTCCGCAGCCCAATCGCATCCCACAGCTCGAACGGCCCCAGCTCCCAATTGAAACCCCAGCGCATCGCACGGTCGATGTCCGAAAGCGAATCCGCTATGATGCCGACCTGACCCGCCGCATACAGCAGCGTTTTTTTGATCGTGGACCAAGCGAACTTTGCATACTTGTCACGCGGATCGGTGCCAAGCAGCGCTTTCACCTTCCTTGCCGCCCCTTTGGCAGCCTTGGAGGCATCGATGATCGGCGAGCTTACCGGACGCTTCGGCCCGTACTCCAGCGTATCCAATCGCAGGGACTCGATTTCGCTGCCGTTCTTCCCCTTTATTTTGCGATAGAATCCGGCTCCCGTTTTCTCGCCTAGACGCCCCGCGGCTACAAGCTGCTCTAGCAGTGCAGGTCGGGCAAACACCGCTTGCTCAGCGGAATCGCTGCTCCTCTCCCGTACATTGTCTACGACATGCAGCAGCGTATCGAGGCCTACAATGTCCAGCATGCGCAGCGTTGCCGTCTTCGGCCTGCCCATTGCAGGCCCCGTAAGCGCGTCTGCTTCTTCAACCGTCAGGCCGAATGCCAGCGTATCCGCCAAGGTGACCAACATCCCATAGGTACCAATCCGATTGGCAATAAAGTTGGGGGTATCCTTAGCCAGTACGACACCTTTGCCCAGCCGCTTCTCGCAAACCTCCGTGAGCAGCCGTACAACCTCAGGCGCAGTATCCGCGGTAGCTACAATCTCAACCAGCTTCATATAACGAGGGGGATTAAAGAAATGCGTTACGCCAAAATGCCTCCGAAACTCCTCGCTTCTTCCTTCAGCCATCGAAGCCGCCGACAAGCCCGACGTGTTCGTGGACACGATTGAGCCTGGAGAGCGTGCCGCTTCGATAACAGCAAGCACCTGCTGCTTAATATCTAGCCGCTCGACGACGGCCTCTACGATCCAATCCGCATCGCCAAGCGCATCCAAATGATCCGTCAGGTTGCCTGGCGTTATGCGTACGGACCAGCTCGGATCATAAAGCTGCGCCGGCTGGGACTTACCCATTTTGGCAACAGCTGTCGCTGCGAGCCGGTTCCGAACCTTGGCATCGGCAAGCGTCAATCCTTGCCGCTCCTCCTCCGCAGTGAGCGACTGCGGAACCACGTCCAGCAGGGTGACGCGCATGCCTGCGTTCGCCAAATGGGCCGCGATGCCAGCGCCCATTACGCCTGAGCCGATCACAGCGGCTCTGCGTATGGAGCTGGCGCTTTTTTGCAGCGCTTGTATCGTCATTGACAGCCTCCTTGTACTTTGCTTTTCCCTTTCGCTAGGCGCTCTTTTGGACATGAGCTTTCCTTCTGGCTTATGTTAAATAGCAAATAATTTTTACGTCATGCGATAAGAAATAGCTTTTACAGCATGCGGTGTGCGCCTTGCCTTTTCCTTGCACCTTATACCTCTAACCTCATGACGTGTAAACCTTGCTCTACCTCACACCTCACACCTCAAAACTCAGTCATATGCTCCATGCTCCTTGCTTCACGCCTCGTACCTATAGCTCCAGCCGCTTAGCTGCTTACTCTCCGAAGACGCTCTCTGCCAGCAGCTCTGCCACATCGCGGGCAATAACCCGCTCATCGGAACCTAGCGCCTTCAAGCCATCCTCCATCATCGTCAAGCAGTATGGGCAGGCAGAGCTGATAACCGATGGCTTCACCTCCAGCGCCTGCGCGGTCCGAGCATGGTTGACCCTTGTTCCAGCATGCTCCTCCATCCACATCAGTCCTCCGCCCGCTCCGCAGCACATACCGTTTGAGCGCGAGCGCTCCATCTCCAGCGTCGTCACGCCTGGTATAGCACGCAGCATATCCCTTGGCGCTTCATAGGTCTGGTTATAGCGGCCAAGATAGCAGGAATCGTGAACGGTTACGCGCTCGTCGATCGCATGTACCGCTTTTAGCGACCCGTCGGCAAGCAGCTTTGCAAGCAGCTCCGTATGATGCTCAACTAAGATATGCTGCGGCAGTCCAAAATCCGGATACTCGTTCTTGAGCGTATTATAGGTATGCGGGCAAGCGGTCACGATATGGCTGATCTCATATTTGCCGATGGTCTCGATGTTCTCGCGGCACAGCTCTTGAAAAAGCAGCTCATTCCCGATTCGCCTTGCGGTATCGCCGGAGCTCCGCTCCTCGTGTCCAAGCGTCGCGAAGCTTACGCCCGCATGCTTCAGCAGCCGCACAACATCGTACAGCACGCGTCGGCTGCGCATATCATAGGCGCCCATCGAGCCTGCCCAAAGAAGTACGTCAGCCTTTCGCCCCTGCTGCTTCAGCTCTTGCAGCGTAGGGACACGGATGCCTGTGCGGCTCTCGCACTCGGCAATCCATGCGGCACGCTCGGCGCGGGGCAGCCCCCACGGGTTGCTTTGCCGTTCAATATTTTGGAGCGCGCGCTGCCCGTCAGACGGCAGCCTGCCTTCCATGAGCACAAGATGACGGCGCATATCGATGATTTTATCCACATGCTCATTGCCAACCGGGCACTGCTCCTCGCAATTGCGGCAGGTCGTGCACGCCCAAAGTTCCTCCTCCGTCAGCACCTCGCCAATCAGCTCCACCTCTTTAGGATCAACGCCATCCCGTACGCTCCAAGCTCCTGCTTGCGCAGCCATCGTCGGCTCGATATCCGTCCCCCAGTCCGCAGGCGAATCCCATGCGGGAATAACGCCGCCCATAACATGTGCACGCGGCCCGCTCGTTTTGGATTGCCAAAGGCTGGCTGGCATCCACGGCGATTTGGACGTTATCGCGGCGCCTTTCTCCGTCAGATGATCCCTTAGCTTTACGATTAAATGCATCGGTGACAAAAGCTTGCCGGTGCTTGCGGCAGGACAGACATTCGTGCAGCGGCCGCATTCCACGCAGGCATAAAGATCAAGCATCTGCTTTTGAGAGAAATGCTCCACCTTCCCAGCACCGAACGACTCTGCCTCCTCGTCTTCTAGATTGAGCGGTGTAAGTCGCCCAGGCGGTGTGCTGCGCCGGAACCAAAGATTAATCGGACCGGTTATCAGGTGAAAATGCTTTGACTGCGGCACGTAAACGAGAAAACCGAGCAGCACGAGCAGATGCAGCCACCAAAATAGTTCAAAGCCGGCATGTGCCGCAGCGCTTCCCGATTGAATGCCGATGTTCTCAAGCAAATGTGCCAGACTGCCACTGATTGGGGCATAAGACTCATGGACGGGCTCGATGACAGCCGATAGCTCTTCGATAGCCAGTCGCTCGAACGCCAGAGTAAACAATACCGTCAGCATCAGCGAGCCAATGAACCACATGACAAGCGACGGCTTCCATCCTCGCTTAAGACGCGGCAGCCGCTCGCCGTAACGCCGAAAAGCACCGTAGAGCACCGCGCCAAAAACGAGTGTAACGGTCAGCTCCTGCGTAAGCGAGAACGCGCTATAATAGGGCAGCGGCAGTGGAGAACCGTTGCTCAGCCCCTTCCAGATCAGATCTGCCGCGCCGAACTGAAGCACGATAAAGCCGTAAAAATAAACCAAATGCATGATTCCGCTTCTCACGTCGTTCAGCAGCTTGCGATGACCAAGCACCTGCGCGCCAAAACCTGCTTGGCTTCCCCGCTCGCGGCGATACCGGGTGAATGTGTACGGTGCTCCCAGTCTCATATAGATGATGCGCCTGTGCACGACCATCCCGAACATGGTAACGGCAAGAATTACAACCGCAGCAAACAAGAACCATTTGCTCCCTGTAATCCAAGAATCGACCGTTCCGGCTGCCAACCACGATGACATATGCCACGCCTCCCTTAATTGCCCGCTCCTGCAACAGAGCATCAAAACGCAAAGTAGTCGGACAAGCATTAAAGCGCTTTCAAAAATAGCCGCAATGCTTCATGTATATGTCTTTTTGGCTATGAACATGCCGCGCAGGGAACGATTGAAAACGGTCTATTCATGCCCTAAACCACATATCGTAGCACTGATGGACAGTGTAACCAACATGTCGGTTGAAGTGAGGGAGCTTCTATGCTGAAAATAGTAGTGCTTCTCAAGCAAACGTTTGATACCGAGGAAAAAATCATCGTAAACGCTGGCCGCGTGGATGAGTCAGACGCCAAATTCGTCATCAACCCTTACGATGAATATGCACTGGAGGAAGCGCTTCGCCAGCGGGAGCGTCTTGGAGGCGAAGTCATTGCCGTAACATGCGGCCCGGAGCGATCTCAGGACGCGCTGCGCACTGCGCTTGCGATCGGTGCCGATGAAGCAATAAGACTCGACAGCTCGTCTCTGCCGGATGATAGCACCGCAGTTGCGGCAGCACTAGCTGCCGTTATCGCTCCGCTCTCACCTGATCTGCTGCTGGCCGGTTTATTCGCGGTGGACAGTGGTGCCGGCAGCGTCGCCCTGCAGATCGCCGAGCGGCTGGGGCTGCCCCATGCATCGTCTGCCGTTAAGCTTGCTATTCTAAGCGCGGACGAAATGAATGCGTTGCCGGCAGACAGCAATCTGCAAGCCGCAGGGTCCTCTAGCGCTCAACGCTTTGCGCTCGTCGAGCGCGACATCGAGGGCGATACCGAAACCGTCGTGATCCCGCTGCCCGCGCTCATTACGGCGCAGCAAGGCTTGAATGAGCCCCGCTATCCGTCTCTTCCGGGCATTATGAAAGCGAAGCGCAAGCCGCTTCGTACTGTTACAGCGGCCGAGCTGCTAAGCAGCGGTGCGCTCGAGCCCGCGGACATAGAGCCGCGTACCGCCCGCACAGAGCTACTCCCGCCACCGCCGCGAGCGGCCGGCAAGCGCCTCTCCGGCGAGCCGATCACGCAGGCTGCCGCGCTGGTATCGCTCCTGCGGGAGGAAGCGAAGCTTCCTCTTTAAGTAGCCCTCTAGCTGGGCTTCTAGCTAGGCACGCATGAATGCGGAGAGAGCTTTGGCGCACTAGCTGTGCTGCTCATTCTGCGTCTAAGCAACCATGCTTTTGCTACGTTAAAGTTGCTGCAGTCTATCGGGAGTTCAAGTAACAACCCTAGCTACGTTGCAGTTTTTACAATCTCTTTCTGCAACGTAGCCTGGCGTATTGTCTTTTATTTGAGATTCTATTGCACAAAATGCAACGTAGACTGCGTTGGTTTAGTGGATGGTTGGTTTTATGATTGGTTGGATGGTTCGTTGGATGATTCGATGGTTTGCCGGTAATTGCTGAAGTTAGTAACCTCATATTCTCTCCAACCGTTCAACCTAGCTACGTTATACTTTGTACACTCTATTCGGCATTTAAGTAACCACGCTCTTGCTACGTTGCAGTTTCTGCAACAGAAAGGTGCTCTCACAGCACATTTCCTTCTAATTGGAATAATTCTGTTGCACTTTCTGCAACGTAGCCTGACGTATTGTTTTTTATATGAGATTCTATTGCACAAAATGCAACGTAGACTGCGTTGGTTTGTTGGGTGGTTTGTTGGGTGGGTGGATATTTGGCCGGTAATTGCTGAAGTTAGCAACCTCAAACTCCCTCCAACCGATCACCCTTGCTATGTTGTACTTTGTACACTCTATTCGGCATTTAAGTAACCATGCTTTTGCTACGTTGCAGTTTCTGCAACAGAAAGGTGCTTTCACAGCACATTTCCTTTTCTTTGGAGTAATTCTGTTGCACTTTCTGCAACGTAGCCTGGCGTATTGTCTTTTATTTGAGATTCTATTGCACAAAATGTAACGTAGTCCGCGATGGATGGTTTGTTGGATCGTTTGTTGGATGGTTGGTTTTTTGACTGGTTTTCTGATTGGTTTTCTGGTTGGTTGGTTGGTTGGTTGGTTGGTTGGTTGGTTGGTTGGTTGGTTGGTTGGTTGGTTGGTTGGTTGGTTGGTTGGTTGGTTGCGTGGGTGGTTGGTTGGGTGGTTGGTTGCGTGGGTGGTTGGTTGGGTGGTTGCGTGGGTGGTTGGTTGCGTGGGTGGGTGGTTTGTTGGTTGGTTGGTTGGTTTGTTGGTTGGTTGGTTTGCCGGTAATCGCTGAAGTTAGCAACCTCGTACTCTCTCCAACCGTTCAACCTAGCTACGTTGTACTTTGTACACTCTATTCGGCATTTAAGTAACCACGCTCTTGCTACGTTGCAGTTTCTGCAACAGAAAGGTGCTTTCACAGCACATTTCCTTCTCATTGGAATAATTCTGTTGCACTTTCTGCAATGTAGCCTGGCGAATTGTCTTTTATATGAGATTCTATTGTAAAAAGTGCAGTGTACGCCCACTTTTAGATGTTAGTTGTCGTCAAAATCTTCGTTTATCGTATGCGGCACGAGAGAGGAGCAAGCATGCCATGCCCAAAAAAATTCTGGTTTTTGCTGAGAGCCGAGGCGGCGCGCTGCGGCGAGTCGCGCTCGAGGCGCTCGGCGCAGCGCAGCTGCTTGCAGGCAAGGACGGCGCCGTTCATGCCGTCCTTGCCTGCTCCGGCGGCGCGGCGGATGAAGCCGCCGCGCTAATTGCGCGGGGGGCGGACGTCGTGCATATCGCCGACGATCCTTCCCTCCGCGCCTTCGCGCCCGAGGCGTACCTAGCCGCCCTCGGCGCAGCTATCGCTGCGGTGCAGCCGGACGCGCTATTGCTCGGCCACACCGCTATGGGGCGCGAGCTCGCGCCCCGTGTGGCCGCAGCAATCGGCGCCGGCCACATCGCTGACGTCATCGCAATCGAAGCATCTGACGATGGCGATGACGCCTTATTCATTCGCCCGCTCTACGCCGGCAAGGCGTTCGAGCGGCGCAGCTTCGCGCCGGGCCAGCCGTGGGTCATCACGGTGCGCCCGAACAACTTAAACGCGGCGGAGGTGCTCGACGCCGCCGACATTACCGGCACCGTTGCGGAGCTTCCGTTCACGGTGCCACCGCTCTACACCGCCGTGCGCAGCCTTGTGCGCCGCGCCGGCGGCCAGCTTGACCTAGCCGAGGCCGATGTCGTCGTGTCCGGCGGTCGAGGAGTGCGAAGCGCGGCGGGCTTCGAGCCGCTGCACGCGATGGCCGCGGCTCTCGGTGGCGCCGTCGGCGCCTCGCGCGGAGCCTGCGACGCAGGCTACTGCGACTATGCGCTGCAAATCGGGCAGACCGGCAAGGTTGTCACCCCCCAGCTTTATATCGCCTGCGGCATAAGCGGCGCCATACAGCACCTTGCTGGGATGAGCCAATCCCGTGTCATTGTCGCGATTAACAAAGACCCCGACGCCCCTATATTCGGCATAGCCGATTATGGCATCGTTGGCGATTTATTCGAGCTTGTGCCTTTGCTGACGACCGAGCTACAGCGAGCCCGCACTTAATATCATCCCTACTGCTATCACTACAACCAGCTCGCACCTATACCCATCCCTACTTCAATCACCACAACCAGCTCGCGCCTAATCCCATCCCTATTGCTCCTACTTCAACCGGCACACTCCCAAACTTATCCCTATCTCCCCACCAGAACAAACCCATACCCAGCATCATCCCGCTTCATTCTTCTCCACGGGCTGCCCAAAAAGGTACCCCCTAACACGCACAAAGAACCTTGAACACCACTTTAAAGTGGTGTTCAAGGTTCTTTGCCATCCGTTCCCTAAAAACCCGGATTCAAAATTTCCAAAATCCGAATTTATATCATCCTCATTATTAACGTTTTAGATTTCCAAAATCCGACTTTGTACCATCCTCATTATCGACGCTTTAGCTATGCGAAATCAGGCCGTATCTCCCGGATGCAATCCGGCGATTCGAACAAGTCGTCGTGAACCGCATTCGTGACGGGATAAGCGCGCATCAGATAGGTGTCCATCGCCTCCAGATGCTTGCGCAGGCCGCTGAATTCCGTAATTCGCGGATTCAGCCAATCCTCAATTCCTTCCTCATCGAGAATAACCGGCACTCTCGGCTGCCATACGGACATCGCGCCGGTAGAAGCCGCGGTAATCATCGTGAAAGCGCGAACCTCCTTGCCGCTCACGTTTCTCCAGCAGTCATAAATGCCTGCAATGCCCAGCAGCTGCTGGCTCGGAACGACGATATGCATCGCTCTCGGATCGCGCTCCTTGCCCACCTGCTTTTGACCGAAAAAGCCGCTGCAAGGCAGCACGCATCTTTGCCTTCTTAGCATGCGTGCCAGAAAAGGCTTCTCGGACAGCGTTTTATGGTCGGCATTCACTGCATCCTTAGCCCAGAACGGAAACAGTCCCCATCTGGACTCCTGCATCGTTCTTTGGTCAAAACGGTCGTTCATCACAATGGATACCGTCTGCGTAGGCGCTACATTAAATCGGTTCGTATGCCCTTTAATCACCTTGCCTACCTGAAATCGATCCACGATATCGCTTAAATCTGCCGTTAAGGAAAACCGTTCAATCATCGCAACCACCCTTTTTTACGTTGTTTGAATCCAGTTTCTGTTAAAGGCCGTAAAATTATGCAGGCTGCGCGATGAAAAAAAAGGCGGGGACCGAGCATCCGCCCGTTCCCCGCCTTTTCCCCAGAAAGCTTACATCGTGAACCGTTTTCGAAATTTAAGCGGCGGCATCCCCGTGTGTGATGCGAACAGCCTTGAGAAATGAGGCGTCTGGCGGAAGCCCGTTTCCTCCGCTACCCGAGCGATCGTCCAATCTGTTTTGATAAGAAGCAGCTTGGCTTGGTCGAGCCTATAATACAGCAAATATTGCTGCGGCGTGCAATCGAACACCTCGGTCATGCAGCGCGTAATGTAATTGGTATGAAGCTGGAGCACGTCGCTCAACATCGTGTTGCTGATCGGGCTCCGATAATTAAGCTTCAGGTAAGCAGCCGCCCGCTCTGCAACAGACACTGCTGCTTTGGCTGCATCCGAGCGCCAGCCCTCATCAAGCATTTGAAGCAAATGCAGGAAACGCTGCTGCCGGTCCCAGAAAGCACCGTGGGACGAGCTCTTAGCCGCCTCATGCAACTGCGAGAAGATGAGCTTGGCCTCGTCCGGATAAGTAAGCTTCATTTTTTTGGGCAAACGAATCGCATACGTATAATAATCGCCTCGCAGCGAGCCGCTTTGATTGCCCACTGTCTCCTCCCATGCGCCGACCGTCTGGAAATGAATCCAATCGAACACCGTTTCCTCTTCGCAAGGCCTTGTGGAATAATGCCAGCGATCAGGCCGCAGGATAAGGACGTCGCCCGGACCAAGCGTCCATCTGCGGTTATCCTCTGCCACATGCAGCGAGCCTTGGTTCACGAACAGCAGATCAAATACGCCTAGGTTCGTCCGGTTCGGATGCTCTTCCCCGGCATGATAGGTTAAACGGTTGGATTCTATGAAAAAGGGCAACGGCGGTGAACGAAATGTTAGTAATAGCTCCTCTGACAACCTGATCTCTCCTTATCTACGTTCTGCACAGCAAAACGACTTCGAAAGCAAATCAAATCTCCCATGTGTAAATATGCAAAAAATGACTACTGCCCATGTTACTTGAAAACCGTTTCATTTGTCTACAATAAAACAAACCTCAAGCTCTCCCTTTCAGGAATTTGCATGAGGCTGGCATAACGATTCTATGGATACGGCCATGACTTACATAACGAATTGAAACGAGGATCCCGGGTTCACCTTAAACACATCTGCCTCCGGGAGCATGCTTTTGATCAAATACATATAATCATAGGAGGTCTCGAGCGTTTCCTCATCGGGAATATATACTACTTTTTTGCCGTTAAGCAAGGAGAGCACTTCAATGCGTGTCGGAAGCTTCCCGAAAGCACTCATGCAAAATACCGACGTCATATGGAACAGCAGGCTCAGCGACTCTTCGTCGACATCTACGGCCAGCTTCTGCACAATGTAGTCGTCTGCTCCTCCATCTGGATCAACGGCAACCAAATGAAAGATTTGCGATATTTCGAGATCAAGCTCCTCTACGTATGCGGTAAGCTGCTCATAAAAGATAATTGGCATCTGCGGGCATGATCCGCCTAGCAAAAAACTTGCCAGCTGTTCCTTAAGCGTCTGCTTCATTTGCAAAAAATGCTCATCCGAATGAAACTTATAATTCCGATTTGTCCACCACTGCTCAACGGATGCTTCTATTGAATCGCGTGAGCGAACCGCTTCCGGCAGCCCGTAGAAATCATTTACGCTGTGGCTGGCCGCATACTGGACCATCTGCCTCCAGTTCACATCATTTTTGCGTTTACGGCCTGCTTGGTTATTGGCGAAACGCTCGGGATCACGCAGCAGCTCTTCCAGCTTATAATCCTCTACTCTCAGTACAACCGGTATTTGCTGCATTAGCGCTGCCGCCCCTCTCGTCTCATTATCCTGCGACTGCTACAAGGCTCGCAATTTGGCGTCCCATGCTTCTGCCTTGCTCCTTCTCATCCTCTGACGCGTTGTACTCGAACTTCATGCATTCTGCGGATATGGTCGCACCTAGCTCTTTAAGCTTCGCTTCGATTATATCAACAGCCGCGCAATAAATCGGATAGGATGTATCGCCCGAACCGAATGCCGCTGCGATCTTCCCGCTCAAATCAAGCGACGACATCTCTTCGTAGAAATCAATGAACTCATCGGGAAGCTCGCCGTCCCCCCACGTATAAGCTCCCATAATAATGGCATCGTATTCCGTAAGCTCCGCAGCGCTGGCATCGAAAGCCTCTTTCAGCACAACCTCCGCACCCGCTTGCTTAACCCCCTCTGCAATGGCCTCTGCCATTTCTTCCGTATTTCCTGTCATGCTCGCATAAACGACAAGTACTTTCGACATCCGTCATTCCTCCTCTAGCTTCTATGTGATTTGCTGATTTAAAGTGATTATTCAACGTCTGTATTCAATGTCTGAATGCCTTGAAAAAGAGTAGCCATATATAAATTGCCATCCTGCATGTCAATGTCCGTTACCGGGCAGCCGAGCTTGATCGACAGCAGCGTTACTTGATTGCAAATGTAAGCGAGCTGGAATAACCCCCGGTCCGTGCAGGCATACACCTCATTGCCCTTCGACAGCACCGAGAATATAAACGGCTTGCCGAACCGGATCCGGTCGAATCTACCCTTTTTGTCACCAATGAGCAGCTCGCCTTTATCGCTGGATCCTATCAAATGGCCTCTGAATACGGCTAAGCTGGTCACGCTCGTTCCCAGCTCGAAATGCGCCCATTCATCCATGAAACGGTCATAGAGAGAGACTCCGCTTTCATGCGCGATGATCAAATATTGCGGCAAGTTTATGAAGTCGAATACTTTTTTGTTCTCGCATGCGATCTGTTCCCAGCGGCTGCTCGCCTTGGACCATAATCCATACTCCGTGGCCGCGTAGCTGCTCCCGCCGATTTTGCGGTATTGATAACATGGAATCGTTAAGCCGTCGTTCTCCCAAGCCTCTCCGTTCCATTCGTACAAGCCGCTGCTCGTGCAGGCATGCAGCAATTCATGCTGCAGCTGAAGCCGATTCACATGGGCACTGCTGTCCATCCCATGCTCCAGCTTCTCCCAGCTTCCTTCCGCGTCTATTTGATAAATGCCATGCCCGACGGAAGCGGCAAACAAGCAATCAGAGCCTGCTTTGACCGATGAGAAAGGAAAGAGCAGCCAATTCCAAGGTCTGCTTGTTTCTGTTTGCATGTATTTCGCTCCTTCAAATCAATGAAATTAATATGTCGTTTGCTGAATTTGCTGCTTTATATGTGTGCTCGCGTGCTCGAGCATTTTACGGCTTATGTTCTGGTTTGCAAGCGAATTCCCTTTGCCAAGCTGATGCATTAAAGACGCCGACTTGCGTTTTTTCAATACCATTTCGTAAAGCAATCCCACAAGCTATTCCTCCTGCTAAAGGTTGAGACGCTTACTCACTCCTTTAGTGATAATGATTATCACTTTCGTATACATGATAACCATTCTCACTTCTGATGTCAATGCATTTATTCATTTGATCTTCATCGGCTGCCAGCTCAATTCCCTAATCCTACAGGTAGGCCAATCTCTAGCAGCCATTCGCACAAATCCGCAAATATAGTTGAAGGTCTATGTCTCTACCTGATACTTACCCAATCAATAGATAGAATTTGAACGTAGAATAACGCATCAAACAAGGAGGTGCTTTCAACTGAGTTACTCAAATCACAAGAGTCGCTGCGTCAGAAAACCAGCATCAGGTTGCAGACCAAAAAGAAAGAGTCACGGAGATAAAGTAATCATTGTAAAGAAAAAGCTTGTCGTCAATGCCCCGACTGGCCGTAGAGGATTGCAAGGACCAGCCGGTCCAGCAGGCCCCGCAGGAACTGCAGGCCCTACCGGTCCCGTCGGACCCACTGGACCTGGTACGGGTATCACCGGCGCAACAGGAGCTGCGGGTACTCCCGGCGCCGTTGGAGCCACAGGTTCTGCCGGAGCAACCGGCGCCACTGGCCCTACAGGCCCAACAGGTCCTTACCATGGCGGAACAATCATTCCTTATGCGTCTGGAACAGTAGCTCCCGTTGTACTTGTATCCACTATCCTCGGATTAGTTGATACTACAAGTCTTGTCGGCTTTGGCAGCAGCATTGCCGGTGTAAGCCTCGCTGGATTAAATATTACAGATCCACTGCTTGCCCCAGGCTTTGCATTTACTATTCCGCAAGCAGGTACCCTTACTGCCATTTCAGCAGACTTCAGCATTTTGATCGCATTGGAGTTGCTTGGCACTGCAACCGTAACTGCACAGCTATATAGAGCCCCAGCAGGAAGCAACGTTTTCGCTCCTCTCCCAGGTGCTCTCGTAACACTCCCAGGTATCACCACCGTTGCTATAGGCGATGTATTAAGCGGAATTACGACTGGCTTAGCCATTCCTCTACTCGCACAAGACCGTATCATCTTGGTTTATTCCGTGACCACGACAGGTCTAACAGTCGTAACAACCGTAACTGGCTTTGCAAGCGCAGGCGTGTATATCGAGCTCAGTGAATAATCATTTTGAATCCGGCGGTACAGGGTGCTACTCCTGTACCGCTATTTTTTCACTCTGGCTGGGGTTGCTCGAAACTTCCGTCCATTCGCGCATATCCATGATACTTCTTCCCCCATTAAACAGACCATCCCATCCCCCCAGCACCACTAGAGATAAGATTGCCAAAAGTAAAATTCCATTTCAGATGACAGGCTGACCTTTTTTCATATTCATAAAAAGAAGGGGCTATCCCAATAAGTCATTCCTGACTTGCTGAGACAGCCCCTTCTACTGAATGCTATAGTGACAACTGCAGCTTAAATCCGATTCGTATTCGATCCTGCTCGAACTGGACATCCCTTACGGTCACAACATCATGAGCAGGCAAATCTAGCGGAATGATGATCGTATCTAACATCGTTAACGGCAAGCTGCTTTTTTTCAAAGACAAGGCCTGCGGCCTAAGCACAATATTCGGGGATTGCCATTCCAGCGCATACACCGCTTCTAGCGCAGCTGGCAATCTTTCTTTATAAGTCACGTTCATATATGCCACAAGCTTGTTTGCCTCAAGCTCGAAGCGCGCTCCGTCCAAACGTACGTCTTTTTTTAGCATGATGGCCGATGGACCCGCTTCTCCGTTTCCGTACTCGGCCTTCAGGTTTTGCTTGATCAGATGGTCAATGTCCGCTTCCGTGAGGACGAGCTCCGGCTTTAATTTTTTGACCATATCCAGCGCTTTTCCTTTAACATCAATGGGAGCATAGCTGAGGTCAAGCTGCTCGTCCGGCGCAATATAAGATACGAGCCACCAGATCGCCCCGCCAAGCAGCAAGAGCATAACGACGAGAAGCAGCAGCAGCCTTTTTACTATTTTGCCCATTCAACTTCCCTCCACTCTATAAAAAATAGCAACTCACCATACATACAGCCGTGCTGATAGTGCTATAATGAATCCATTCATTTACGCTGTCGATCGGCGAAAGACGAGAGGATGATCATCTATGAATACAAATAATACCCCGACGCACCGGATTGGGCTTGAAGAAATCGTTCAAGCGCAAATGCATTTGAAGGATGTCATTACGCGTACGCCGCTTCAATATAATCGCGTGCTCTCTGAACGTTTCAATTGCCATGTGCTCTTGAAGCGCGAAGATCTGCAGATCGTTCGTTCATTCAAAATACGCGGCGCCTACCATCTGATGCGCTCGCTTAGCGAGGAAACACTCGCCAAAGGCGTCGTTTGCGCCAGCGCGGGCAACCATGCGCAGGGCGTAGCCTATTCCTGCCAGACGCTCGGCATCCCGGGCAAGATCTACATGCCGAGCACGACGCCGCGGCAGAAGGTTTCGCAGGTCAGCTTTTTCGGCGGCAATAAAGTCGAGGTCATCCTAACCGGCGATACCTTTGACGACGCCTATGCCGAAGCACTTGCGGAGAGCAACCGCAGCGGCATGGCCTTCATCCACCCGTTCGATGATGCCAAGATCATCGCCGGGAACGGGACCGTCGGCCAAGAGCTGATGGAAGCAGCCGAATCCGCACCTGACTTCGTCTTCGTCACCGTTGGCGGCGGCGGGCTTGCAGCAGGCGTATCCTCCTATGTCAAAATCGTATCGCCGGCTACCCAAGTGATCGGCGTAGAGCCTGAAGGCGCCCAGTCCCTCAGAGCGTCGCTCGATGCGGGAAAAGTAACGCCGCTGGACCAGATCGACAAGTTTGTCGACGGGGCAGCAGTCAAACGGATCGGCGATTTGACGTTTGAGCTTTGCCGAGACCTGCTTGATGATGTCATTGCCGTTCCTGAAGGCAAGGTATGCACCACGATGCTGGACCTGTACAACGAGAATGCGATTGTAGCCGAGCCGGCTGGCGCGCTGCCGATTGCCGCACTGGAAGCCTACCGTGAGCAAATCGAAGGCAAGACCGTAGTCTGTGTCGTAAGCGGCGGCAACAATGACGTAGACCGGATGCAAGAAATTAAAGAGCGTTCGCTCATCTATGAAGGCTACAAGCATTATTTCATGGTCAGCTTCCCGCAGCGCGCAGGAGCGCTTAGAGAGTTTCTGGACAACGTGCTTGGACCAAACGATGACATTACCCGCTTCGAGTATACCAAAAAGTCGAATAAGGACAACGGCCCCGCGCTCGTTGGCATCGAGCTCAAGCACAGGGAGGACTATAATCCGCTCGTCGACCGCATGACCAAGAAGGGCTTTCAGTTTCTAGAGCTGAACAAAGACCCCGTATTGTTCAATCTTTTGATTTGATCGGCTTGCAAGGTAGCTTTGCGAAGGCTAGCCCACATGCTATTTAACACTGAGCTGTCCCTATAGTTATTTCGGGACTCTCAGCTTCCAATTTGTTCACAATTACGGATTAAAAAGAACCTTCAGCCCACTTGTCGTGATGTTGAAGGTTCTTTTGTGCGTGATATCGGATTAATCCACTCTGTTTTGCCCTTTTAGGACAGCCTTGTTCGTATTACCAAGCGTATGCGCGCGGCGCGTCCCCGCCAGGCCCAGGGAATATTTCGTCAATGCGCTTCAGCGCCGATTCATCAAGCGACAGCTCCACGGCGCGAAGCGAGCGCTCGAATTGATCCAACGTGCGAACGCCGATGATCGGCGCCGTTACCGCTGGATTCGCAAGCAGCCACGCCAGCGAAACAAGATCCTCGGGCTCGCCTAGCTCGTCACAGAACGCCGCATAAGCATCCAACTGCTCGCGATGCTGCTCCAAGCGCTTCGAGTCACCGCTGCGGCGACCTCCGTCCTTCCGGCGGTGGTTGCCCGCCAGCAAGCCTCCGTCAAGCGGGCTCCACGGGATTACGCCTAGTCCAAGCTCTTTGGAGGCAGGAAGCACTTCCAGCTCAGGCAAGCGGCATAGCAGATTGTACTTATGCTGCTCGGATACTAAGCCGATAGAGCCTCTTGCTTTGGCTTCTCCTTGCGCCACGGCAATATCCCAGCCCGCAAAGTTGCTGGAGCCTATGTAGCCCACTTTCCCTTGCGCAACGGCCGTGTCGAAGGCTCCCCACAGCTCGCTCCAGTGAACGCTGCGGTCAACGTGATGCATTTGATAAAGCTCTATGTGATCCGTTTGCAAACGTTTGAGCGATGCTTCCAAATGCCTGCGGATTTTGTAAGCGGACAAACCGGCTTCCCGGTTCGGACCGTCATGCTTGTCATGCATATCGCCATATACTTTAGTAGCTAGCACGGTTCGTTCGCGCCGTCCATCGCCTTGCGCGAACCATTTCCCGATGATTTCCTCCGTGCGTCCGGCGTTCTCGCCCCAGCCGTAAATATTGGCGGTATCAATAAAGTTAATGCCTGCATCCAGCGCTGCATCTAGAATACGAAATGATTCCTTCTCGTCCGTATCTACCCCGAAATTCATCGTTCCCAGACATAAACGGCTTACCTGAAGACCTGATCTTCCCAATTTCGCATACTGCACTCTAAACATCGCTCCTTCAATTTTTGAAATAGGATGGATTGCTTTACCATTATACAAAAATTACACAAACTAACCAAATCCCGTTCATGCCTGCATAACAATCCTCCGCTACACTACCCTCAGGAGGTGTATTCATGATTCATTTCGAAAGCAATCCTCAGCCTAAAATGTTAATTTTGTATGCCTCTTACGGCGATGGCCACCTGCAGGTTGCCCGCGCTCTCAAAAGCGCCATGGAGGAGCTCGGCAATTTCCGCACGGTTATGGTCGACCTGATGGCGGAATCGCATCCTTGGCTGAATGAGGTGACAAGGCGCTTTTATCTCAAAAGCTATACCAACATGCCTTCGCTCTATGGTTGGATGTACGATTTCACCAAGCCTATGAAGCATGACTCTTGGTTCGGCGGGCTGCTGCACTCTTTTGGCAAAGATAAAATCAAGCGCATACTTCTCGCGGAGCAGCCGGATATCGTCGTTCATACCTTTCCGAGCTTCGCCCTGCCGGAATTAAAAAGAAGCAATGGCTTCCATCCGCCTTCCTATGCCGTCATCACGGACTTCGACTTGCACTGCCGCTGGGTTCATCCCAGCATTGACCGTTATTATGTCGCAACGGAGGATTTGAAGCAGGAGCTCACGCAGCTCGGCATTCCGAATCAAGCCGTGCAGGTAACCGGCATTCCCCTTAAACGCGGATTTCGCGCGGCTGCACCCTCAACCGAGCTCTATCATCGCTACAACCTTAATCCAAACAAACCCGTCATCCTCGTCATGGCAGGCGCGCAAGGGGTCATGCCCGATGCAGCCCTAATCTGCGGCACGCTGCTCGCTGACGCCAATGTTCAAGTCGTGCTGGTATGCGGCCGGAACCTCCTGCTAAAAAACGCCATTCAACAGCTGTTCCAGCATCATAGCGGCAAGTCCCGTTTATGCGTTCTCGGCTACGTCGATGCGATACATGAGCTGATGGCCATTTCGGACTGTCTCGTTACGAAGCCTGGAGGCGTCACGCTCTCGGAAGGCATCACTGCCGGCCTGCCTCTATTCATCTACCGCCCGGTACCCGGTCAGGAGAAGCAGAATGCGCAATATCTTGCAGCTAAAGGCGCAGCAAGCATTTCGTATGAGGCAGCCGAGCTAGCGAGCCAAATTTTGAAACTCGTCCATGACCCTTTACGTCTTACTAATAGCAGGCTGTCCATCAAGCAGCTTCCGTCCTCCCAAACGGCTGCGGACAGCATTGTTTTGGATATTTTATCCAACATACGTATAATAGAGAAAGCATCTACCCTATAGGAGATAAGGAGCCCCGCCGTGCGCGATAATCACGCTTTCGGAGCGGAGATGCGCCTTATCTCCGTCATATTGTTCGTCGTGGAGTTCGTAAGAGGAGCCGTGCTGGTTAGCTTGCTGCCTATTTATGGCGCAAAAACGCTAGGTCTTGCACCTGATGTCATAGGAGCCGCCATCTCCGCGCATTACTTAGTGGATACGATGCTCAAAATCGCGATCGGCTATTTATTAGACCGCTTTTCGATTCGCATTGTCGTGCAAGCTGGGCTTATCATTTCGCTTGGCGGTGTTTTTCTGCTGCGGTTCGCAGAGCTTCCGTGGATCTTTATTGGGGCAGCTGCTTTATATGGCGTCGGAATGTCCCCGATCTGGATCGCTTGCTTGACCAAAGTAAGCCCGCAGCAGCGAGCGGCACAAATGGGTCTGCTGTATACCGTCTGGATGGTTGGTCTCGGGAGCGGACCGATCGTTTGTACTATTTTGCTCGATGTCAGCGTATCGTTTACGTACAACCTGCTTGTCAGCTTGTCTGCCGCAGCATGCCTGCTGACTCTCTTCATGAATCGCACAAAGGCTCAGGCGACTGAGCGCATATCGCTTAGCAAGCAGCTAACCATCCTTAAAGGACAGGTTCGGTCCATGCGGCTGCTGCTGCCGGGCATGATCCTGCAAACGGCCGGGGCGGGCATGCTCGTTCCCATACTTCCCGGTTACGCGGAGCAAGAGCTTGGATTAACGGGAGCCCAGTACTCTATCCTCTTGACGACAGGAGGACTGACAGCGGTTGCGAGCCTCATTCCCATGGGGAAATTATCCGATCGGTTGACCAGCAAAAAGTGGTTTCTCGTCGCCGGATTCGGGGTGTTTGGCATTGGTTTATGGATGCTGGCTTCGGGCCTTGCATTCTGGTATTGTTTACTTATATCGGCCATGCTTGGCCTTTCCTATTCGGCTATCCTGCCCGCTTGGAACGCGCTGCTAGCGACCTACGTGCCGCCCAAGCAAGAAGGGGTAGGCTGGGGAATGCTTTCCACCTTCGAAGGTTTCGGCGTCATGATCGGGCCTGCTGCCGGAGGGCTCCTTGCCGCACAAAGCGGAGAGAGCTCTGTCTTCTGGACGAGCGCGGCTCTGTTTGGACTGATTGGCTTATTTTATTTATGGCTTCCCGAACGAGCATTTGCAACAACCAATAAAAGCGATAAACAAGTAGAACGGAGTTAAAGCTATGGATGATTGGCATAATTGGCTGGAATATATCAAGCATTTGGATTTGGATTCCATTCAGTGGACACTCGAGAGCTATTCCCAGTGGGGGCCTTTTCCGGGAATTCTTCTGCCCATGATCGAATCCTTCCTCCCCTTTCTCCCGCTGATTCTTATTATCGCGGCTAATGCCAACATTTACGGTCTCGGATTCGGGTTTCTTTTCTCATGGATCGGCGTTACCGCCGGAGCGGTAACCGTTTTTTGGATTAGCCGCAAGCTCGGTCGCAACGTAAAGGGACGTCTGGAGCGGCGTTTTCCAAAGTCAGAGCGGTTTTTCAACTGGGTGGAGCGCCGCGGCTTCACGCCGCTGTTTCTGCTCGCTTGCTTTCCCTTCACGCCGTCTGTCATTATTACGGTCGTTTCCGGCCTAAGCAAGGTACCCTTCCATACGTTTCTGCTGGCTACGCTTCTCGGCAAAGCCGTAATGATTTTCTGTATCTCGCTGATCAGCTTCGATATCGGCAATTTGGTCGATGAGCCTTGGCGTATTTTTGTATCGATTACAGCCGTGCTGGTCATGTGGTTCGGGGGCAAACGGCTCGAATCGCGTTACCAGGTGAATGGATGAGGTGATGTCGCATGCACCTTTGGCATAGCTTGCTACCATCGCCGCCTGTTCTGCTTACTTGGCTTGATGTTGGCATGGGCACTGTCGTACTTTTGATTGCCGGCGGATTTCTCGCCGGCATGTTTATGTTTGTACGTATTGCATCGGACGATTCCGACAAATACAAGGACATTAAAGAAATGGTCGAGACGATATTCGGCACGCCTGCTCATCTCAGGCCTTCGGCAGACGAAGCCAGCAAGAACCGCCACGACCCTAATAAAGTTGGCGCAGGGGCTGCCCTGCCCTTCTCGGAGCCTTGTCCCGCTTGCAACGAAACCGTCACCGAGCAGGACGAGACCTGCCCCTCCTGCGGTCTCCAGCTTTTATAAGCTTCAGCTTTGCCTTTGTCTTTAGGTTCGTCTTAAGCTATAGCTTTTTCATTAACTTTTTCATTAGCTTTTTCTTTAGCTTTTTCTTTAGCTTTTTCATTAGCTATTCTTTAGCTATTCTTTAATCTTTGGTTTCAACAAAAGTTACTTGTATAGCTTCACCTTTTGCTACAGCTTCGGTTTCCGCTTTGCCTTCAGTTTGGCTTCTTGTTCGGCTTCACCTTTGCCTTTATTTTTGGCTTAAGCTTCATCTTCATCTTTAGCTTGATCTTATGCGATCCTAGGTTCGTCATAATCTTCCCCGTAATCCGAGCTCATACATTTCTTCCTTTTGTGGCACACTGTTGAGGAACTTCTTATGAAGAGAAGGGATATGGTCTAAGGTCTTTTTGGCCGCTATCCTGGTTCACTGCAGCAATACCAATCAATTTCTCAGGAGGGTGATGACATGTCAGACCAACAGCCATCCGATCAACAGAAAGCGGCGAGCAAAGCGCAGTCGCGGGCTGACCGCAATCAAGCGAACAAACAGTCCGCAAGCGAGCTGCAATCAGATGCCGACCGCGCAGCGGTGCCCAAGCATGGATTATGACTACAGGAAGGTTGGTTAACAACATATGAGCGAATCTAACCACCATGAGATGAACCCTCTATCTGGGGAACCGGTTGAAGTCAAAGGCACATATCGCAATGAATGGGGACGCGAGGAGCAGCTGGAGCGCGGCGATGTTTTCCCGGCGGATCCGATGCTCGGTTCCACGGAATGGCAGCTTGTCGAGCTGTTCTTCAACAATCACCATGAAGGACATACCGATCCCCGTTTGGTTCCGCATGACGACGCCAACAATCCAGAAGCGCATATGCAGCATCCGCGCCGCCATGAAGGAAGCAACAAAACCGACGATGATCAATAGGCAGCTGTTTGAGCGGCGTTAACAGGCCGAATCAGCTGACTCCAAACCAAACAGCAGGCAGGAGCGCGCTAAAGGCGTATCTCCGGCCTGCTGTTTGGTTTTTTACACATACTTAAAGTCGCTAAGCCGATTCCTGTGCCTCATCGGCATCACGCCTCGCGTTTTCCTCGCGCTGCTGCACCTGATCAAGCAGCTTCTCCAAGCGTCTGAGATGATAGGCGTATTCGAATAATCCAGATGCTACAAATATAAGTCGCTTATGCTCATCCGGGTCCTCCATCACATAGGCGGTTAAATCCTTGACGAACCTCGCCTCACGTTCCTCCTCCGGCTCGATCAAGGCGTTCGGCTTCATCTTATCCTCGGCCTTAAGCAAAATTTGCTCATGATATTTCGATAAGTCCTCGATTTGCCGATCGAAGCGCAGCGCCCACTCCCCCGCACTAGGAGAGGCGAAGTAATGCTCCTCGACGACGTCAAGCAGGTCTGCCCCTTTTTGCAGCGTCTTAATCATTTGCTTGGACACAAGCAGCTGCCTGGCATGACTCGTCTTCGTCCGGGCGAGTACCTTGCGCTCTTCTTCGAATACGGTATGGCGCTCCTCCAGCTTGCGAAGCGTGCCGTGAAGCTTGTCCTTCTCCACGCGGAACACCTGCTCCTTCATTTCATTGGACACCGCTGTTCTCAGCAGCAGGGAGAGCTGCGTATACGCCTGATGGACCTGCTCCGTGAATTGTTTTCTCGGCCTTGGTGGGAACACGAGCACGTTCACCAAAAAGGAAGAGCCGATGCCTGTCAGCACCATTAGCAGTCTAGAAATCGCAACGTCCCAGCCCTGTCCGTTTGCCTCCATAATCGCAACTACGGTTACTAGCGTCAGGCTTATCGTGCTTTCCATTTTGAGCCTGATACTGATTAGAATGACCAATATGCACACGAGTCCCGCCGCAATCGGCGTATGGCCGAACAAACGAACTGCGGCAATAGCAATAACCGCGCCGAGCAGGTTCGTCTGTACCTGATCCGCTACTCGCTGCCACGAGCGATAGATAGATGGCTGAATCGTAAATATGGCCGCCACCGCAGCAATCAGCGGGGAAGCAAAGCCAAACAGGCCGCTCAAATAAATGGCAAGCGCGACAGCCATCCCCGTTTTTAATACTCTGGCACCGATCGTCATAACGGTTTCGCCTCCGTTACCGTCAGCTCCGCGGAGGCCACCTCTCTCCCGTTCACCCATAGCGTCACGGCATGAAGCCCGCTATAGTGCTTTCGCGTCGTTAAATCCGCAAAACGGTGTACGCGCACGTTGGAAGCAGCAGCGCCTCCTGCATACTCGCGGTCGGAGAGCAGGAAACGTTTCATCGATGTTTTGCCTCCGGACTTTACGAATGCAATGCCGTATTCAATGCGAAGCTTGGCGGATTCTCCCTCGCGCAATCGTACGTGGTAGCGCAAGGAAATCTCGCCTCCGATGGCTACCTCGCCTGGGGTGACCTCCAATTCAGCATAAGCGATAAGCGGTTGCTCCAACGCTTCCGCTGCCTCATGCTTCGCATATCCGAACAAAGCCATAATCTCCGGAACCGACTTCTTGATTAACGTACGGCAGCCATGACGCACGATCCAGTCCGTGTGCGGATCCTCGCCGATCCATGCCTCCGCCAGCGAAATGACAAGCTCCGGATGATCCTTCGCGATATCATTCAAATTATTAGCCACGCTCTTGCGAACATAGAGGGATGGATCCCGTTTCAGCTTCTCTAGTATCGGCACAATAGGCGACGGATCCCGCTTGAATAACGGAAGAGCCTGCGCCCATGGAAGGCGCGGCCTGATTCCTTCGCTCGCGAGCCGTCGTACGTGCTCATTCGGATGCTCCGCCCAGGCAAGCATCTGCGATGCCATGCGCTCCGGATCATTCAGGATAAATGCCCGAATCGCAAACTCAGCCGTAGAACGCTCCGTGAAACGCGCCAGCGCCGCTAGCGAAAGCTCCCAGTTACGCGGCTCCATGCCATACACCTCTACGAAATCCGAGAAGAAAATATAGGGCAGCCCCGTGCATTTCTCATCTATTAAATATAGGACAGCAAGCGCCTCGTCATATGACTGCGGCAGTGCGGTACCTAATGCTTCCGTAATTTTCCGGGCGCGTGCCTTCAGCTCCAACTGCTCCCAATCGCCGTCCCTCACATGCTCCACAAATTGCGATTCGTTAAACGGGTTCCATGCTGTCTTCACCAATGCTGCAAATCTCTCTAGAAAAAAGCCGTCATACATGGCCTTAAGCGGTTCTGCCACAATAAATCCCCTCCTCCAGCTATTATACCGAAAAACGAAAGCCATTCATGCTTTCTCTATTGTAATCGCAAAAAAAAGCTCCGAAACACCCCGCAGGCGTGCTTCCGAGCTTTTTCCAACGATTCGGCGTTTTATGCGTAGCGTGCAATAATGCCGGACAGCTGGCTTGCGATTGCATGCGGTCCTGCCGCTAGCTGGTCATTCGTAAAACGGGTACGCACGAAGGATTCATCCATATTCATGGCCTCCGCGAAAAAGCTGGATAAGCCGCGTGCTCGCCGATCGATTTGGAGCACCAGCTCCAGCTCGCGGTCCGACGGATAGAACATCACTTCCAGCTCATCGAGCTGTCCGCGGAATTGCGTTGTCGGTACGAATTCAAGTTCTTGGATAAAGGGCATTTTGCCGCCAAGCTTAGCTGAATATTCACATTCCGCCTTCCGCAGGCGGAACCCCAGTACATTCAAAGCTTCGAGCACCGTATTCATGGCTGCTGTTGGAACAACCTCTATACGGTCGTTATCTCCTGGATCAACGCCGCCTCGTACGTCCAGCTCCGTCTTCACCCATACTGGCGCGCGCCCGATCGTAAGCGGCGTTTGGTGGGGCAGCTGGAACGTGAATGGCACTTCGCGCTTCTCGTTTGCGTTCAACGTGAAGGGGGCGCTCACATGATAGCGGCCAACCTCTCCGTGCTGCGTAATCTTGCTGTCGTTGCTCTCGCGTATATATTCCGTCATGACCGATAGCTGGATCGTTTCGATTCGCTGCTCCACATTGCCGCCTTGAATTTTCACGATGCCCCGAACCTCTTCGCCAGGCGCATAACGAGGCTTCTCCAGCAGTGTATCAATCTTCGCGGACCCTATGCCGATACTCGCCAAAAAACGATTAAACATCTTAACGACCTCCACCCTCATAATGGTAATGCTGAACTTCTAAAGCATATTACGAGGTCTTTCATTTTAGGTTTCACAATGCAGAATCCGATTCCTCAGCCTTCGCAACGGCCATTTCTTTATAAGGCAATTGGATCATAAAAGTCGTTCCAACGCCTAGTTTGCTCTCTGCTGAAATTCGTCCTTGATGGTTGTCGATAATCTTGTAAGTGACCATTAGGCCAAGCCCGGTGCCTTTATCCTTAGTCGTATAGAATGGCTGTCCAATCTTAGCGAGCTGCTCATCCGGTATGCCTGAGCCCTCATCCTTGATGCGGATCAACACTGCGGATTCCTCTTCAAGGGACATCGTAATCGTGACAACGCCGCCGTTATGCATCGCTTCAATGGCATTCTTGAGAACATTGATGAACACCTGCTTAAGCTGATTCTCTACGCCAAGCACCCATAATGGGCGATAGTCGGAATGGAACTCAATTATCACATTATGCAGAATCGCTTGCGTTTCTAGCAAATTCACGGTATCCGCCATAATTTGGCGGGAGTCTTTATGCACAAATTCATATACCTGCGGCTTAGAGAGCATGAGCAGCTCACTCACGATGGATTCGATGCGAATCAGCTCTGATTTCATAATGTCGTAGAAATTGCTGGTATTGCCGCGGCCCGAAGCGATAAGCTGCAAGAAGCCCTTCAAGGAAGTCAGCGGATTACGGATTTCATGCGCAATCCCTGCAGCCAGCTGGCCTGCTACGTACAGCTTCTCCGAATTGATCAGGAGCTCCTCGTTCTTCTTCCGCTCTGAAATATCTCGAATAATGACCTGTTTTATTTGCTTTCCGGAGAAGGTCGAGCTTGCGCTTACCATTTCCGTATGCAGCAATGTTCCCTGCATCGACAACCATTGCAGCTCAAGCGGCTTGGCTGGTGCAGCCTCGTTGTCTTGCCCTGCCGCAAGCCATGCCCGCATCTCGTTATGGTGCTGCGGGGCCAGCAGGACGTACACGCTTTGGCCGATCAATTCCGTCTCGGACCGCGCCTCGAACATGCGTAAGCCTGCGCGGTTCATAAACTCCCATTTGTCATCGCAAATCAATGCAATGGTGTCCATCGAGTTCTCTACCAGCAGCTTGTAGCGCTCATCGATCTGACTGTATTTGTTGGTAGCCAGCCATGTCGTTAGGCTAAAGCTTAGAATAATTAAAGTGGAGAGTCCCAAGAGAAAGGCAAGCAGCAGCAAATATTCGTTCAGCAGATCGGTCGATAAGATGTTATCGTATTCGATTTTGAGCGCATGCATGCCGATCTGGTGAATGACCATATTGGATAAGCCTAATGACACGCAGCTTTTCAACTTATAATACGGAGACTTGGAATCCAGCCAATAGAAAGCCAAATAAGCGCCGGCAAAGCCGACACCAAAAGAGAGCCAGAAGAGCGGCCAATTCATTTGGAGAATGACTACGGATTCGGACAACATCGATATATACTGAAGCATAATGGATCCCAGCGCCATTAACAGAGCGCTAAAAAGATACCGTCCCCTTACGCGCTCCTGCTTTTTCAAGACAAGCAAGGAGGAGTAGACGATAATCGCGCAAACGACCAAAACGAGCAGCATGCTCCAATCCATGACCATCCGGTAATCGGAAGCCAGCAAGGATACGACATGCATCGTCCATAAGCCAAGCCCGTAAACGGAGGCTCCGCCAATAATCCAGTTGAATCCATACATGCGTCGCTTAGGCTGCAGCTGCTCTATCATATTTAGCATCGTATAAGAAGCAAAACACATAATGATGATCGATAAAACGAGATAATAGGGGTTTCCAGAAATGATAGAGTCAGCCATAGGGCTCCTTAGATATCCATATATTTACCTGCAAATAGTAAAATTCGACAATTATCCAAAAAATCCTCTGTTTTATTCATAAAAATTTGCGGGATTTTGGCGTAAAAGCTATCACTATTTCTCTTCTTCCAAACTTCCGCTATTATGATAGGATGGCTCTATTCGAAACAGGCTATACTAGCAGAATAGAAGATCGCCAGCTTGCGTTCGGCATCCCTATTAAGCTGCGCCTGAAGTGCCATTACCGTGTCATCATATTTGCTAGGAGGAACAAGAATGAAGATCGTCAAGGAATTTAAAGAGTTTGCGATGAAGGGGAATGTCATCGATCTCGCAGTCGGGGTCATTATCGGAGGGGCTTTCGGGAAAATCGTCACCTCGCTCGTCAACGATATCATTATGCCACCGATTGGCAGGATTTTGGGGAAAGTCGATTTCAAGGATTTGAAACTTTATCTTGTAGATACAAGCAAAATGAAAACATCTGAAGATATTGCCGCCGCCCCAGCCATCGCTTACGGCCAGTTCATCAACGTCATGATCGACTTTATTATCGTAGCATTCTGTATTTTCATGCTCGTTAAAGTAATAAACGTGCTGCGCCGCAATGAAAAAAAGGAAACGGCTCCCGCGGAAGTAACCGAGAAGGATTGCCCTTATTGCTTGTCCAAAATCCCCGTAAAAGCTACCCGCTGCAAGCACTGCACCTCTCAGCTCGAGGCTGCCGCGCATGGCTGAGGAGCTGTTCGATATTTATGACGAGCAGCTTCGGCCGCTTGGCACGGCGACGCGTGCGGAGACGCATGCTCGCGGCTATTGGCATCGCACGTTCCACTGCTGGCTGACCCGCCGCGAAGGCGACCGCAGATTCGTGCGGTTCCAGCTGCGGCAGGACATTAAAGATACGAATCCAGGCTGCTATGATATTACCGCTGCCGGTCACCTTGCAGCAGGCGAAACCATCCGCGAAGCGATGCGTGAGCTTGAGGAAGAGCTTGGCGTAAACGCCTCGTTCGAGCAACTCATCCCTCTAGGGCAAATTCGCGAGGACGCGAGCGGCGAAGTGAACGGCATGCCATTCATAGACAGGGAGGTCAGCGACGTTTTTGGCCTCGTATGCGAGGTGCCTTTGCATGAGCTGAAGCTCCAGCCAGAAGAAGTGGCCGGCGTTTACGAGGCTGACCTTGACGCGTTGATCGCACTGTTTGAAGGCTCTTTATCCGAGGTGCCTGCTTCCGGCGTCGAGCTTGGCAAGCCGGGCGCTCCGCTGAAGGCCGTGCAGCGCTGCGTTCAGGCCAGCCAGTTCGTGCCCCGCGACTTTGCTTATTACGTGAGCGTGCTCCAGGCACTGCACGGCTGTACTTAACCTGTGTCTCGCTCGTATGGGTCTGATCGCGCACTCCCCATGCCCGCTCCCAGTTGGTATACCATTGATCAATCAAGCCATGAATATTATAAAACTCTGTGTGACGCGGGGCGAGGTCGAAATCATTCAGTTCGGGCTGATTGTAGAGACGCGCCCCCATTTCATGGAAGCATCCATGAAGGTTGGTCTCAATAAAGCTGCCAAGCTGATCCAGCGACCCGAAGGAGCGCGGGTTCGATTGTACTCTCTGCTCGGCTCCGGCATCATAGCACGCGGAACGACGTATGCCCTCCGGCACCTGGCTCCAAGGTGCAATCCATCTTCTGTCGTAGCCCATCGCATCATACCAGCTGTACACCCGATTAATATAATCGCGATGAAACCGCAGGAATCGCTCACCGTAACCCGGCGGCGGTACTGTTCCAGGCACCAAATGGTAGGTGTGATGCCATTTTCGGTGCTCGTCTAACAGCGCTTGCGGAAAATTAGGAATTAACGGCATCATGCTTTCCTCCTTGCTCGTTCGAACCTCTTAACATTCACTCCTCTACCGTATGCTTCTATCTCAACATCTGTGATTCAAACGCCTCTAAACCGCAATAAAGACTGCCTCCTAAAAGAAGGCAGCCCTTGCAAAGCCATTACATTAGAACCATACGTTGCGACGGCACGGATCTTGAACGCGTTTGACGCAAATGTCGAACGACACGGAAACGTCATGGTTTCTGCCGAATGAGCAGCAGATTCTTACGCAATCTTTTTCATGCGTACAGAAGAAGCAAACGACGCGGCAATGGCAGTCTAGCAAGCATTGAATGGCTCTAGCGTCGCGGCAGCGGATCGCTTTCACGAATTTTTCTGCTGTTTGCTCGTCTTTTAATTGTTTGAAAAGATCGCTTAGCTCTGATCCTGCAACCTGCATAGCTTCAACTGCTGGTTCGGTACGTCGGCTGCAGCCGCAGCTTTTATGCTCATCTTTGCAATTGCAGCTGGTTGATATACGGGCACGGCTTGTGGATTTGCGTTTGGATTTGACGCTGGTTACTTTTACTTTTAATTTGGCGGACATTTCTATCCCCCCTCCCTCTCGAACTTACTCTATTCTATGCAAATTTGAGAGATTGGTATGGACGAGTGCTACCTGCCAAACGCTTGATTCCGTAAAACGCAATTGTTGTATGACCCGTGCTTCTTCCGCATACCTATATGAGATACCATTCGAATGGAGGTCATTGGCTTGGCGGAAAACATGATGAATATGGGCAATATCGGGAATATGGGCCATGTAGGGAACATGCCGAATGTCGGCGGGGCGGGCAGCATGCCGGGCATGAACGGCATGCCGAATGTCGGCGGGGCGGGCAGCATGCCGGGCATGAACGGCATGCCGAATGTCGGCGGGGCAGGCAGCATGCCGGGCATGAGTGGCATGCCGAATGTCGGCGGGGCAGGCAGCATGCCGGGCATGAGCGGCATGCCGAATGTCGGCGGGGCAGGCAGCATGCCGGGCATGAGCGGCATGCCGAATGTCGGCGGAGCGGGCAGCATGGGGTATATGGGAAATATGCCCCATATGGGACATATGGGCAGCATGGAGAACAACGCCCCCGTTCTTTATCAAGCAGAGCCTCAGCATACGGAAATGGTCATGCAGGTGAGGGATCGCGTCATGGGCATGTGCGGCGGCCATATGCATAAGCATGTTCGCGTACAGACGGTCGATGGGCATATATACGAAGGCATGCTCATGCATATGGATCACTGCATCTTGTATTTGCAATGTACCATGCACAATCCGCGCGCCTTCATGAACCCGTACAATGCGGTGCTGCCGCTCGTATTGTATGAGCTGCTCGTTATTACATTGCTGAACACCTAGGCGAAGCAGCAGCACGGTTTATTCGACAATAGATTGTCCCTTGCGACATATACGGCATATGGCTGCACAATCGGTCATACATTGGTTTAGATCGAATCGTAACTGAAATGAGGTGAGCAACCCGTGATTGAACGAATAAACAAGCTTCAGGTAGAGCTTCCTCCGTCTCCTTACGCGGATGCAAACGCTGCTGCCGCGGTACAAGAGCTGCTCGGAGGAAAGTTTGGCGAAATGTCCACGTTGAACAATTACATGTACCAATCGTTTAATTTTCGCGAGAAAAAAAAGCTTAAGCCGTTCTACGATCTTGTATCAAGCATAACTGCCGAGGAATTCGGGCATGTGGAGCTGGTGTCCACCGCTATTAATATGGTGCTTACAGGCACAACCAGCCCAGGCGATCCCAACTCAGCACCGCTTAAAGAAGGCATCAATAAGCGCAACAGCTACTTTTTCATTCAAACGGCGCAAACCTCCTTGCCAGGCGATTCAATGGGCCGTGCTTGGACCGGTGATAATGTGTTCAGCAGCGGCAACCTCGTGCTGGACCTGCTGCATAATTTCTTCCTGGAATGCGGAGCGAGAACGCATAAAATGCGCGTATATGAAATGACAGACCATCCGACTGCCCGTGCAATGATCGGTTATTTGCTTGTCCGCGGCGGCGTTCATGTGCTGGCTTATGCCAAAGCGCTCGAAATTGCGACTGGCGTTGACGTGAAGAATCTTATTCCTATCCCCGACCTTAGCAATAACAGGTTCGAGGCTGCCCGCAAATATGAAGCAATGGGCCTCGGCAACAAGCTGTATACGTTCAGCCAAAACGACTATAAGGACATCGTACTTATTTGGAATGGCCAGAATCCTCTTACCGGCGCGCAGCTAGAAGTTATTCAGGGAGCACCGCAAGGAGCTCCGATGCCTGATTTGAGCGAGCTGCCGGAGGAATTTGCTCCCGGTATCTCGCAGGAAGATTTTATCCAGATTGCTCGCCGCTTGCAAAAGAATGCCGGCCTTTAGCATCCGTATGTGCAGCTGGCACTTTCTGATCTAAACCATGCAGCCCGTCCACGAAGACCTCCCTATCCGCGCTGTCGCGGCTCGGAGGTCTTCCTGCTCCCATTCTCTCGTATTTCGTGTGCTATACTAGAAAAAATACGAGAGATAGAAGGTGTCCTAGTTGCAATTTCTGGCTATGCTGACGATGCTTATTGATCATATCGGCCTATTATGGTTTCCTGAAAGCTCTGCTTGGCGAATAGTCGGCAGACTTGCGCTGCCGTTTTATGCTTTCACTATGGTGCTCGGCTATTTCCGAACCCGGGATGTCAATCGTTATTTACGAAGAGTCGCATGGATTGCCGTTTTGTCGCAGCTGCCTTACCAGTTTGCTTTTGAGCGGCTGGAGGTCAATACGGTTGGCTCCCTGTTCGTGTGTCTCCTGCTTCTGCGGCTCCTGGATCAGTGGAAAGGCAAGCAAGCGCTGCAGGTTATCGCCGCGGCTGGCTTTGCAGCCATATTGGAATTTTTCCCGTTCAGCTATGGGGCATATATCGTATTGCTCGTGCTTATTTACCGTTATGCTCAAATCCAATGGTTTACCTTGTTTCACTTCTCACTGAACGTGGTAAGCTTTTTTATAAAAGGATGGTTCCTTCAAGCCTTCAGCCTATTTGCTACCTTTCTCATCGTGTATTGGCCCGGGTTCATACGCAGCGCGGACAAAATAAAGGTTCCGCGTCTCGTTTGGCGCAGCTTCTACCCGCTTCACCTTGCCGTTCTTGCCATCATCTATCATTTAACGAGCAACCAGGTTTTTATCGATATCCTGCGCGTGCTATGAAGCGTCTGATCCACTCTCCTGCTCAAGGACGTCCAGCAGCTTCCTAAGCTCCTGTTCGCATTGCTTGGCCGTATCGAAGCTCGTTCCGCTGCATTGAAGGAGTCGGCTTACGAACTGCTGCACCGCAAGCGGAAGCTCCAGCTCCTCTTGCCAGCTTCGTTCCGCCTGTCCTTCATCATATTCATAATCGGCATACATCATGAATAGAAAAAAATGACCAAGGCCATAAAGATCGCTGGCTGTCTCCGGCCGGCGCATCCGTTGCTTCGCGTAGAGCCAGCTTCCCGATTTAATAGCGGCTTCCCTTGCACGGTTTTGAAGCTCCGGCTCCTTTAAGCTCATGCGAAACGATTCCGGGAGCTGTTCGCCAATGCGGCACGAGAGGCCATAATCAATCAAATACAGACGCTGGCCATTGTCAACGGCATTCGGGATTCGGACATCGCAGTGCACATAGCCCAATTGATGCAAATACTGCAGCGGTCGGAGCAGCTCCTGCAGAATACGCAGCGCCTCTTGAACCGAATAGGTCCGGCCTTGCTCCATCGTCTGCTCCAAATTCGCGCCTTCAATCAGCTCCATGATGAGCGCTTCGTCCATGCCATGCTTCTCATAGCGAATCCATTGCGGGATTTGCGGATGCTTCAATTGCTGAAGAATCTGGCTTTCCCTCTCCAGCAGCTGCTTGCTCACCAGGCTTTTGCTTGGGAGATTGCGTTTCAGCAAAACGCGCTCGCCGAGCAGAATATCCGTGCAAGCATAGGTTTGGCCATAGCTGCCCATGCCGATAAAACGCTCGATCCGGTACCTTTTCAGCCATAACACGCCTGTGCGAAGCGGAAAGTCGCGCCAGTTTTTAATGACTTCCTTGCATTGGCTCGCGATAAAAGAAAGCATGATTCTTCTCCCCTAACACTTGATGGTCATTCAAGGCAGCTGGCAGTTGCTGCCTCTCGCATATTCAGTGAATAAGAAACCTTGACGAAATAAATCCGTACGGATATGAATAAGGAATCGTACGCTTTGGCCGCGTATTTGTTTCACGGAATCGGACAAACGCGTCTTTCTACATCATTCGACAATTACAATGAGGAGGTCTGTTTTATGATCAGGCATTTGCTCAAACGGTTGCTGTATTCACTCATGGGTCGCAAGCAGCAGCGTCGTCGCCATTACAGCAGCAGCGACTATAACAACGGGCATTATCGCCCGCACAACCGTCCGCATAGGGGACATGGCTATTACAAAAAGAAGCGCAGCAGCTATTCCAGCTAAAAAACGCGACATTTGTCGAAAGTGTTAGAAAAGTGTAAGTAAAATAAACAAAATTCTGACCACCGTTTCATAAGAGGCTAAAAGGTTTACGTTAGAATGGGGGAAATCGATCGGAGGTGTAATAGGAAATGATGAAAATCGTTACCTTCAAAAGTCGTTCCGTCCCTGTCTACTATCCTAACGAACAATCAGCATCCTTAGAACTGCTTAATCATAAATTGTACGAATTGGAATTGGATTTTGATTTCCGCAAAAAATGGAGAAGAATTAAGTCCGTGGAAATGGTGCGCGATGTGGCTATTTTTCAATATAACGACGGCACAAAGCTTTATCTGGAAGTATGTTAAATCCCCCGAGAAAAAAGACCTGACGGCACACAACATGTGCTCCTTCAGGTCTTTTATGTATTCCGGCATCCTATCCACAAGAAGCAACGGCTACGCCGTCCTCTGCGAGAGGAGGGTACCCGTTTCTCGTAGAAATAGAAGAATCCTTTATCGCCTGATACCTATAAAGTCTTATGTAAAAAAAAGCCCTGCAGCACAAAGCTGCAAGGCAATTGTCCTTCATCTATCCTACACTTTAAACCTCGAAATTTCATTCTGCAAACGTTCAGCCATGTTAGCCAGCATCGCGGAGGAGGCTGCGATTTCCTCCATGGAAGCTGTCTGCTGCTGCGCCGCCGCGGCTACCGTCTGCGTGCCTGATGCACCTTCCATCGCAACGTCCACAACCTCTTTGATCGTAAGCATGACCCGTTCCGTGCCTGCAGCAATGCCGCTTGCCGCCTGGGAAACCTCGTCGATCTGCTGAGCCACTTGAATAACCTCGTCGCGGATCGTTCCGAACATGCTGCCAGCGCCCTCTACGGCTTGAATGCCGCTCGACACGACGCTTCCCGCCTCATTCATCGCGACGACTACGCGCTCCGTCTCCGCTCCAACGTCTTTTACGATTCTCGTAATATGCTCGCTGGATTCCTTCGTCTGCTCCGCAAGCTTGCGTACCTCGCCTGCTACGACCGCAAAGCCTTTGCCATGCTCGCCTGCCCTAGCTGCTTCAATTGAAGCATTCAAAGCGAGTAAGTTCGTCTGCGAGGAAATATCGGAGATGACCTGAACCATCTTCACGATTTCCGTAGAACGTACGCCAAGGCCGCGCACTGCCGCTGCCAAACCGTCAAACGACTGCTGGATCGATTCCATCTGTACGACCGCCTGCTGAAGCGCGTCGCTGCCTTCCGTTGCTTGAAGGGATGTTCTCCTTGCAGAATGGGAGGCTTGCTCCGTACTCACCGCGATTTGCTGTACGCTGGCCGACATGTCATGAATAACCTGGTAGCTCTGTTCCGCGCTCGTTGACTGCTTCTCGGCCCCATCGGCGACCTTCTGAATCGTATAGGCAATATGCTCACTCGCTTGGCTGGTCTGTTCTCCGCTTGCCATTAGCTCCTCGGACGATGAAGCTACCTGATCAACGCTGTGCCCAACCTCATGGACGAGCGTTCTGAGCTGAACGACCATCTCATTAAAGCTATTAGCCAATATGCCAGTCTCATCGCGGTAATGGCATACGATTGGCTCGATGCGAAGATTTCCTTGCGCAACCTCCCTAGCGAGCACAGACACCTGTTTAATCGGTTTCGTCATGCGAACCGTGAATAGGACCGTTGCTGCAATTCCGATCACGATCATAATGAGCAGCGTAATGATCGTAACCTTAATGATTTGCTGAGCGCCTTGGTTGAAATCGTTCATGTACGTACCCGCAGCTAAATTCCAGCCCCAATACGGGTCCTTCTCGATATATACGATTTTGGACGCGATTTCGTCCTCCGTGCCGGGAAGCGTCCAATCGTAATAAACGAAACCGCCGCCTGCCTCCGCTTTTGCAAGAAAGGCGTCCGTAACCGGAATTCCCTTCTCGTTATCAAGCACAAGCTCTCCCTCGCTGTTCGCCATACCGGCCATGCTGCCGCCTTCGGACGAAGGATGGGCAATCACGAGCATCTCGCCGTCGAAGGCAAACGGATAACCGTATTGGCCTAAATCAATGTTTTTGTTAACAGGACGCTTTCCTGCTTCATCCTTCACGCCAAGCATCGAAATCTTTACGAACTCCTCCGCCGCCGCCCGGTCAACCGCTCCGGTCTTCACTTGCGTATCCAACAGCGCAATTAAGCTGATCGTGCTCCTCACGCTATTTTTGAGCTGCTTCTGCCCGCCGGTATTCAGCGCGCCTACTGCGGCTTGATAGCTGAACACGCTAACGAGAATACTTGGAATAAGCAAGAGCGATAAACATAAAAGCATGAGCTTCAACCGAATAGTCGGCTTGATTGATCTTAGATTTTTCAGCTTGTTCAATAGAAGCATGGTTGCATTCCCCTTTGGCTATTCCGAAGTTGTGTATTCCGAGCGGCGAATCATAGATAAATCGAGCACATCCGGCTCTTTGGGTTTACCAAGCAGAAAACCTTGCACATAATTGCATCCCCACTCGCTTAGCAGCTCATACTGCTCCTTGTACTCCACGCCCTCCGCTATTATCTCTAGCCCTAGTTTGTGAGCAAGCTTAATAATACCTTCAACGATAATCCCCTCTGCGCTCGGAAGATCGATTTTCTTAATGAATGACTTATCAATCTTCAAGCATTGAACCGGCAAATGCTTTAAATTGACGAGTGAAGAAAAGCCTGTGCCGAAATCATCCAAGACGACGCGAACGCCAGCCGCCCGCAACCAGCTGAGCGATGCTGCAGCCATGTTTGAGTTATAGATCATGTTGTCTTCCTTAATTTCAAGCTCGAAAGAAGAAGGAGCGATCTCATTCTCCTGCAGCACATGCAGTACCGTTTGCGAGAATGTGCTGCTCTGCAGCTGCTGTGCCGATACGTTAATGGACATAATCAAATTGCATAAGCCGTACTTGCTCATGCTTGCCAGCATTCTGCATGATTCGCGAAGCACCCACTCGCCAATCGGCACGATGAGCCCGTTATGCTCCGCAATTGGGATAAATTCCGTAGGAGAAACCTCTCCGAGCTCCGGATGCTCCCAGCGAATCAACGCTTCGAAGCCTCTCAGCTTGCCGTCCGACATCCGATATACGGGCTGATAGCTTAGCCGGAATTGTCGCAAGCTCAAGGCAGGCCGCAGGCCTGCCTCAATAACGATGCGACGATTCAACTGAATCGTATCCTCCGTATTATAGAACCTCGCTTGGTTGCCGCCTCGCTCTTTGGATTGATAGAGCGCTGATTCCGCCCGGCAAATCAGTTGTTCGCTAGTCCGTCCATCCTGCGGAAACAAGGTCGCCCCGATGCTGGAGGTTAAGTATAGCTCCGTTCCCTCGACTTCAATCGGCCGCTCAACCGCATTCTTGAGCGCCTCCACAGCCTGAATGCTGTGACAGTCATCGCTCTCGAGCGGCATAGCGACCAGAAAACGGTTGCCCCCTACGCGGCTTACGCTCGTCGCAACCCTTCTTGCTGCCGCCAAACGCTCGCTGATCTTGCAAAGCAATAAATTTCCGAATTCCGTCCCTTTGGTTTCATTCACCCGATAGAAGCGATCCACATCCACCATCGCCACTACCATTCGCTTACCTGCCGCACGTACGACATTTACCGCCACTTCGAGCTGTGCAAAAGCTTCCTTGCGGCAAGGCAAACCGGTTAACGCATCCATTATTGTCGACCACCGTCCCAATCCTTTAGTTACGTTCATTCTCCCATATAACCATTAGAAAAATTAAAGAGAGAGATTTAGAAGATTGTTAGATATTTTAATATGATTTCCAATATTCCTTACATTTAGGGAAGGTGAATGCCTGATAGACCGCCTCCTCCGCCTCATTTGTCTCCGTGAACGCAAAAAAAGAACGACTTCGCCGCCGCGAGGTCGTTCTTTAAAGTGAAATGTTAGCCTTTGCTCATACTTGTATGCTGAGCCGTATACTTGTAGCCAAATCCCCAAACCGTTCGAATAAGACGCGGCTCCTTCGGGTTCTGCTCGATCTTCTTCCGAAGATTAACGATATGTACGTCGATGGCACGGTCTGTCACAAAGGAATCAAAGCCGCGAATCGTATTTATAAGTTCTTCCCTGCTGAATACTTTTCCTGGATAGGCAAGAAACAGCTTCATTAGCTCATATTCCGAAAAAGTAGTTTCAACCAGCTGTCCTCGCACAAGCAGCAGCCTTCTTTCGAAATCGAGCTGAATCGGATCACCGTCATCGATTACTTCCACCGCGGCAGCAACCTGCTGCTGCGTCGTTTCTGTCTGCATGGAGTTGGAACGGCGAATAAGGGCTTCTACCCTTGCCGTCATCTCATGCATGCTGAATGGCTTACACATGTAATCATCGGCACCAGCCTTCAAGGCCTGAACCCGCTCCGACACTTCACTCTTCATCGACAAAATCATAATCGGTACGTTAGAGCGTTTCCTTATGAGTGAGCAAACCTCCATACCGTCTAAATCGGGAAGGATTAAATCGAGCAAGACCAAATCAGGATCAAACTCAGACGCGATTCTCAGTCCATCGTCTGCTCTGTAGGCTTGCATGACGGAATATCCTTCTTCTGATAAATACATAGACAGCATATCACTCATCATGACGTCATCTTCAATAACTAGAACTTTATACATTGTCGTCACCCTTTTTGAGGATAGAAGATTTCTGTCGAATATTTATTGTATCTCTACTATACAATACCGACAATAAAGGGACAACAACTTGTTAGAAATTTGTTAGGATTTAGTGTCGAAAACTTTTTTGGCTTGTCGAAGACCGTCTAAAAGCTGATTTAGCGCTACTTCAAGCTGATAAATAGCCGCTTGAAGGCTCTCCGTCTCCAATTCCGGAAGCTTCACAATCCGTTCTACCTCGCATGCGGCATCTAACAATTCATAAGCAGATAGATAACCGGCTGCCCCTTTAAGCGTATGAGCC
Source organism: Paenibacillus sp. J22R232 (assembly GCF_056269165.1). Lineage (NCBI taxonomy): Bacteria > Bacillati > Bacillota > Bacilli > Caryophanales > Paenibacillaceae > Paenibacillus > Paenibacillus sp. J22R232. The sequence goes on from NZ_JBWDNK010000008.1 coordinate 47,617, forward strand.
ATTCTTTTGACAATTGTCAGCTCCGACTGCTTGACCATCATCCGAAGCTGATCGGCAAAGAAATCGTAATCGAGAACGAATTGATCCATCATATGGAGAAGGATTGGCAGCTTGCCGTTCACTCTAGCAAGCGCGCTCTCGATATCCATGCCTGCTATTGCTGGCAGGGAGCTTTCGCTCGCTTCTTCAAGCGCCCGGTTACGCTTGGATTCTCCTTGCGCTTCATGCCCTGCAGCAGGCGTCCCAATCAGCTTGCAGCCCTCCTTAAGCCAGTAAGAGATGACCGTATGCAAGCGCTCCGAGGAGATCGGCTTCGTTACAACGTCGTTCATCCCCAGCTTCATGTAACGCTCGTGATCATTGCGCAGTACGTTCGCCGTTACCGCAATGATTGGAATATCATCATATTTCGCTTGGGCTCTAATTAAACGGACCGCTTCCGATCCATCCATGACTGGCATATGGATATCCATCAGAATGAGATCCCAATGCTCTTGAACGAGCTTTTGGAGCACCTCTTCGCCATTCTCTGCCAGCCCTACCTCATAGCCCTGCTCCTTCAAGATTTCGATAGCGACAAGCTGGTTAATCTTATTATCCTCAGCAAGCAAGATCCGGGTATTTACGGTCTTCAGCTGCGCTGGAGCTGCCGGGGCTTCACGCTCCTCACCGCCTGCGGGAGTGACCTTCTGCTCCAGCACGCTCTCGATTGCCCGCAGCATCGCCGATCTCATAATCGGCTTAATCAGCAGGGTGACAGGCCGCTGCTCCGCAGAGAGCTGCATCATCTCGTCACGGCCGTAAGAGGTCGTCATCGCAATCGTCTTGACGCCCGCAAGCTCAGCATCGCGATGGAATTCGAGCCAGGTTTCTGCCCCATACATATCCGGCATTTCCATATCGAGCACGATCAGCTTCGGCAGCGCACCAGCGCCAATTCGGCGCAAGCGGTCCCTTGCCATTTTCCAAGAATGGAACGGAATCGGGGTCAAGCCATAGGTCTCGATCATTTCGCTCCAATGCCCGCGCATCTCATCGTCGTCCTCGACAATCCATATCGGCTGCTCCAACATGTCTTCGCGAGCCCGCCAGCGCTGCTCCGCATACTTATGCGCAACGGTAAACGGCAGCGTGAAATAAAACTGGCTTCCCACATATGCTTCACTCGACACCTCCAGCTTGCCACCCATGAGCTCTACCAACGATTTGGATATGACTAGCCCAAGCCCGGTGCCGCCGAACTTTCTGGTGGTTGAACCATCAGCTTGAGTGAACGGCTTGAACAGCTTCTCCACTTGAAGCTGGCTCATGCCGATTCCCGTATCCGAAATCGTAAAGCGCAGGCTGATCGAGCTATCCGTTTCATGAACCAGCTCCAGCTGCAGCCTCACCCTGCCCCGATTCGTGAACTTAATCGCGTTCATGCAAACATTAAGGAGCACCTGCTCCAGACGCATAGCATCGCCAATAATGGTCTGCGGCAACTCCTCCGGCGTATCAATGATGAACTCGAATTGCTCCTTGCCCCCCATAAACACGCTAAGCTGATCGGTGATGCGGTTCATCATCTCATCGGGCTGGAAAGGCAGCCTCTCGATATCGACCTTGCCTGCCTCGATTTTGGAGAAATCCAAAATATCGTTAATAAGCCGCAGCAGCGTCTCGGAGGAGGTGTGCATCTTATCCATATAGTCTTTCTGCGAAGCGGAAAGTCCCGTTTTTCGCATAAGCTGCGTCAGGCCGGTAATGCCGTTAAGCGGCGTACGGATCTCGTGGCTCATCAAGGCGAGGAATCGGCTCTTCGCCTGATTCGCTTCCTCCGCTTCAAGCGTCGCGCGGATGAGCTCCTCCTGCACCATTTTCTGCTCCGAGATATCCCTTGCGATGCAGGAGAAGAAAATCTCTCCCGTATCTTCGTCATTATGCGCCACAACGACCATTGATACGTGAACGGGCTCGCCATTGCTTTTCAGAAGCTGGGCACCGCTCTCCCAATAACCGTATTGGCGAGCTAATGATGCGCCTTTCACAAGCTCCGCGTACATTTCCGGCTCTGAATGCTGCTTGACGGAGTGTACGTTATTCCCCGTACTCACCAATCCCAGCATCTCCCGGCCGGCGCGGTTCATATAAACGAGTTTGCCTTCTGAGCTTACCGATGCAATCAAATCCTTCGCCGATTCTACGATATTAAGCAGCCGGTTGCGCGCCTTCTCTACATGCTTGCGATCCGAAATATCGAGCACCATGCCGACGACGCCAGAGAAGCGGCCATTGCGGTCACGGAGACCGTTCGAGCTATGTAAGGTGGGAATGCGCGTCCCGTCTTTGTGAATAAATGTCCATTCCCGCTCGTACGAGAAGCTCTCGCTGCGCAGTTCCTTGAATACCTCGAGTCCCGGCTGCACCTCTCGCCCGAGACTGATCGTCAGCTTCTCAGCCTCCAAGCGGATTTCGTCCAGATCCATGAACATCAGCGGCGTTGCGACGCCTGCCAGCTCCTCCGTCTTGTAGCCTAGCATCTCTTCCGCCGTTTTGTTGAGATAGGTTACCTTGTAGTTGTCATCGAGCACGATGAATGCATACTGATTCTGGTTGATGATCGCTTCAAGCCTGTCAAACATCTCCTGCAAATGCTCCATCATGCCATTGACGGAATGGCCAAGCTGGCCTATCTCGTCATGAGGCTCGACCTCCAGATGCTCCGCCTCGAATATGCCCGCGGCAGCCTGCTCCGTCACCCCAAGGATCCGCTCAAGCCGTTTAACGATACGTTCGAAATAGAGAAAGAAAAAGACCGCAATTATAGCCTCCGCAACCGCAATCATACTGAAAATACGCCAGAATATCGGCCGTATGTTCTCCTGAAGCTTGGACTCCGGCTCCTGGAGCGCGAAACGCCATGGCGTCTCGTTAACCTTCGTATAAAAGACGGCATACGGCACGCCTTCTATGTTTATATCCGATACGCCTTGATAGGAGGAAAGCATATCATCTGCGATAGGCAGCAATGTCGAATCCTTATCGAACAAGTTGGTAGGAGTGAGCAGATCCGATTCGGAGCTATAGATAAGCCCTCCGGCGTCATTAAACAAACGGATAACCGAATTGTCGTCCGCGAACTCTATGAACGGACGCAGGGTCGAGAAGACGATCGAAGCATATACGACGCCCTTAAGCTCATTCGTAGCTCCATAGACGGGAACCAGGATGAGAGACTGCTTCGTATTCGAGAACGTCGGCGTGAAAGGATCCGTAATGACCACTTGCCCTACCGCTGCCTGTTGGAAAAAGCTCTCCCCGCTCATATCTCTGCGAGTTCCGTCCGTTCGCAAAGCCAAGCCATCCTCGTCGATATAGCCGAGCGCATGGTAAATAAATCCGCCCCGCACGAGCTCCCTCCCGAAATAATGAAGGCGCTCCTCATCCGAGCCGAACCTAACCACCTCCGTTCGGCTCATGACGACAACCTCAGCCTTGCGGATTGCCATCCATGCCGCCAAATCATTGGCGCGGTTATCCTGCCTGCTAGTGGTCTTCTCTATCTCCGATTGCAGCATCGCCTTCTTCACTACGGAATAGTTGCCGACGCCGGCAAGCAATAGCGGGAACAAAGAAATAAGCACGATAAATAGTAAGCCTTTGGTCCGCAACGACATCTTTTTCAAGCCGGTTTCCCCTTCCGCTTTGCGTATTCCCGCAGTTGTCGAACTTTGACACTATTATACCTCTTTTAACTGATCATGGGAGTAAAAAAAAGCTGGAGCAATCATACCGCGTCTTTGCGGAATGCTGCTCCAGCTGATTGTTAATATGGCTTCAAAATACCGCTTCCGCTATTCAGCCGCAAGAATCGTTTCGATGCGGCTAAGCTCCTCGTCGCTGAAATCAAGTCGGCTAAGCGCTGCTACGTTGTCGTCGATTTGCTCGACCCGGCTTGCGCCGATCAACGCCGAGGTTACTCGCCCGCCCCGCAGCACCCAAGCTAAGGACATCTGGGCAAGGGATTGCCCCCGCTCCGCGGCTAGCTCGTTAAGCAGTTTGATTTTGTCCAGCTTCCCATCCGTAATATGATCCGCTTTAAGAAACACGCTTGGTCCGCCCGCACGTGAATCAGCTGGAACACCGTTCAAATATCGGTTGGTCAGCAAGCCTCCAGCAAGTGGGGAAAATACGATAGAACCTACGCCTTCTTGATCCAGTACGTCCTGCAGCCCATTCTCGATCCACCGGTTGAACATGGAGTAGGATGGCTGGTGAATAAGAAACGGCGTCCCCAGCTGCTTCAAAATAGCGGCAGCTTGAGCCGTCTGCTCTGCGCTGTAATTCGAAACGCCGACATAAAGCGCCTTTCCGCTGCGAACGAGATGATCAAGCGCCCCCATCGTTTCTTCAAGCGGCGTATCCGGGTCTGGACGGTGATGATAGAAAATATCCACGTAATCCAGGTTCATTCGCTTCAGGCTCTGGTCCAAGCTGGAGACCAGATACTTGCGGGAGCCCCATTCGCCATATGGACCTTCCCACATATAATAGCCCGCTTTGGTTGAAATAATTAGCTCATCACGGTACGCTGCCAAGTCCTGCTTCAGAATCTGTCCGAACATTTCCTCCGCTGAGCCTGGCGGCGGTCCATAGTTATTTGCAAGGTCGAAATGAGTAATGCCGAGGTCGAACGCACGGCGCACCATGGCCCGTCCATTCTCGATGCGGTCTACGCCGCCGAAATTATGCCACAGGCCTAAGGATATGGCGGGCAGCTTCAAGCCGCTTCGCCCAACGCGATTATACTTCATGCTCTCATACCGATTATTAGCCGCTAAATAAGTCATGTTCGATATCCCCCAAGCTATTATTAGTTGCGCCCTTTGCCTATGTGTTGGCGGTCAAGCGCAATCATTATCTATTGTACTGCTACCGCGTACGAATTGGAAATTCCGCTATCTCACATGCCGCTTATCCAGCTTCAAATGCGGGCTGTTCCTTATCGTTTCCTCGAAAAAAGTCGATTGCTCCAGGACGAGCCGCTCCCAAGCCTCCACACAATACGGGTCGAAATGCTTTCCGCTTTCCTGCAAAATAATCGCCATGGCCGCTTCATGCGTCATAGCCTTGCGATAAGAACGCGAGGAGGTCAGTGCGTCATAGACATCCGCAACGGCCGTGATGCGCGCAAGAAACGGTATTTGCTCTCCCGCGAGCTGATCCGGATAGCCGCTGCCATCCCATTTCTCATGATGCGAACGAATGACAGACAGCTCTTCCGGCATAAATCCGAGCCTTTTGCACAAGTCGTAGCCAGAAACGGGATGCACCTCAATAATATTGCGCTCCTCCGGTGTGAGCTTGCCAGGCTTGTTCAGAATCGTGTCCGGAATGCGCAGCTTGCCGACATCATGAACGAGTCCTCCTTGCGCAATTGCCCTAAGCTCCTCGGAGGATAGCGAAAGCTCCTCTCCCAGCTTTAGCGCATATAGCGCAACGCGATAGTTATGGCCGGCCGTGTAGGAATCGCGGGCCTCCGTTGTCATGACTAATTCGCGAACGCTCGTAGACATGTATGTATTGATCCAATCGCTCGGATTCGAGCGAAACATAAGCTTAATGGACGAAGTAATGGATTTGGAGCTGACATATTGACTGACGATGCCGGCAACCATAATGAGAACAGACGCTAACAGCAGAAAGTGATACAGCCACCAGCTCAAATACCACGATTTTCCGGTTACGATTATAATTTGAGCGACGATCATCCAGCCCGCGCTATAGACGATAGACAGCTGCAGCGGAAACCGTGAGGATATGTAGGTCGTCAAATAACGGTAGATCGTCCATCCGTTCATGAGGATGATGAATAGGGTAGCCACCCACATCACCGGTATTTCCTTCAGGCGGAATTTCATAATCAAATCAGGGAAATACCACAGCAAGGCGCAAAAACCGCATAGCAGGACAATCCATATAGGGAGAAGTTGCCGCTGCCACTCCGAGAACCACTTTATTAGAGGCAAATCCACAGAAAGCGAAGACAGCCACAGCCATACGACCGCAAGCAGGACGCTTAGCTGAGCCGCGCTTCCGGCAATTCCGGAATGATGCATAATAAAGCCCGGCGTAGACAGGCCATGCAGAACAAACATACCGGTTAGGGATACATAAGATAACGAAAGAAAACTAATCTTAATATTGCGGAGCTGTATCGCAACGATGCCGACCGCTATGGCAAGTCCCAGCGAGATCAGCGCGACTAGACTGACAATGTAGAAATGCTCATGAGGCGCGTTGAAGCTTTTGTCCAGCGCCGTACCTCTCACCGCCAAATAAGCCGCAAGTGGTAAAAGCATAGCTGCTGCAAATTGTGTGAATACCCCCGTATTTTTACGCAAATTGCTTCCTCCTACATGACGTTCATTAGTATGTTTAGTAACCCTACCGCCAATGGGGGTGTATAAAGACGTTGGAGAACGATAGATAACTCGAAATTTGTAGGATAATGTTGGATTATTTCTCCTCTTATCATAACACCCTTGCAGCTTTGTATAAATAGAGAAGTTAATACGCGATTGTATATTTGCGATTCAACATATTATATTTTATTTTAGATTAAGGTTTTTTTAGGCTTGTTTTGTTATAGTAAATGAAGATAGGCAAACCGAAGGGAGTTTATGGAATGGATAACAAAGAATCGCAGTCAAAAAAAGACGCAGAAAAAGAATTGACTGCGAAAGAAGAGCGTTACACGTTTGATGAAAACGAAGGACAGCAGGACAAGCTTTCCGAGCAGGATGCAGCGATTGAAAAAGAGCTGCAGCAACAGATTGAAGGAGAGCTACAGCAAGAATCGAATGAAGAGCACGCAGAAGCTGCCAACGAAGAATTGCGCGCAACTTCGCTAAGTGCAGAAGGCAATGATCATGCACCACGAGGCGGAAGCGGCAAAATATGGGCGATTATATCGGCCGTGCTGGCGATTGCGCTCATCATCGTATTGATTAAGCCGCCATTCGGTGGATCTGGCGACGAAACGGTCGCAACGGTCAATGGCGTCAACATAACGCAGGACAGGCTGTATGATGAACTCGTAACAGCAGGCGGGAAAGCCACGCTGGAGAATGTCATTACGCAGGAGCTCATCAGCCAAGAAGCCAAAGCCAACAACATTGAAGTTAGCGACGCGGACATCGATTCCGAGATCGCTCTGATTAAAAAAAGCTTCGGCAGCGACGAGGAATTCGAAGCGACGCTTGCACAGTACCAAATGACGTTGGACAGCTTGAAGAAGGATACGAAGATCAACCTGACGATCCGCAAAATTTTAGAGCCTAAAACTGATGTTACCGATGATGAAATTCAGCAGTTCTACGATGCCAACAAAGAAACGCTTGGCACGCCTGAAGAGATTCAAGCTTCGCACATCTTGGTTGCAACCAAAGAAGAAGCCGATGCTATTCTCGCTGAGCTGAAGCAAGGCGGCGATTTCGCGGCGATTGCGAAGGAGAAATCCATCGATCCAGGCTCGAAGGAAAAAGGCGGAGACCTGGGCTTCTTCGGCAAAGGTGCAATGGTTCCCGAGTTCGAAACGGCTGCTTTCGCCTTGAAGGTCAATGAAATCAGTGCCGTCGTTCAATCGGAGCACGGTTTCCACATCATTAAGAAAACCGCTGAGAAAGCGGCTGTAATTCCAACGTTTGAAGAGAAAAAAGAAGAAATCAAGAAACAGCTGGTAGCTACTGAAGCGAATGAGCTGTCCGAGGCTTGGATGACTGAGATTCGCGCAAAAGCGAAAATCACGAATACACTGTCGCCGGAAGCTTCGGCTGATCCTGCTGCTTCGGCTGATCCCGCAGCTACAGAAGCACCAGCAGCACAATAATTCAATTGCAAGAGGACAGCGTTCCACAGGTGGTCATGCGCCTATGAACGCTGTCTTTTTTTGTACGCCGATAAGAAAAAAAAAGCCCCCCAGTCACCTGGAGGGAGAGGCTTAGGGGAGCTTGGCTTAAGATCGCGCAAGCCGGCGGTATCGGTTAGCGAGGCTGGCTGTATGATGTGGCATGTTAACAGGATGATTCCGGCATCGAGTTCGGCTTCGTTGTCTGGTTCGCTGCTGCGGCTGCTGGTCGACTCGCTTGCGTTTCTCTTAAGCTAATATATACTATTCGAATCTCTTCGATTGGAGTAGATGATTGCTTTACTAGATTCGACCATTTTGAAACCTGCAAGCTGCGGTTCGGCGATGGACGGACTTTTAGCCGGGAGGGCGATATGACGCCTTAGGCAGAAATCGGAAAGCCGATTATGATATGATGGGACAAGACGGCATTCACCTATTATTGGAGGGACTCACGTGAGCAATTATGAAGTTCGCAGCTATACAGATACCTATACGTTGTATGAATTAACGGAGGAAAGCACCCAATCGCGCATTCTCGTGTGTCCAGAGCGAGGTGGCATCGTAATCGGGTGCCAGTTGAACGGCTTGGAGCTGTTCTACTTGGATAAGTCCACATTCGAGCATCCTACAGCCAACATTCGCGGCGGCAATCCGATCCTGTTCCCGATATGCGGACAGCTTGAGCAGCAAGCTTATGAGTGGAACGGCCAAACCTACGCCATGGCCAATCACGGCGTAGCCCGTACAGCCGTATGGGAAGTAGTCGGAACCGGCATTGACGGCGAAGCTTCGATTACGATACGGCTGCGCAGCAATGAAGATACGCTTCGCTCGTATCCGTTTGAATTCGAGCTGCTGTTTACATACGCGCTTCAGAACGGCGAGCTGCATACGCGGCAGACCTACAAGAATCTCAGCGGAGCAGACGCTATGCCTTTTTATGCGGGCTTCCACCCTTACTTCGCGATCGACTCGGACAAGAAAATTGCCTATGCTATCGATGCGACGCGCTACCTAGACTACAATGATAACGAAGAGAAGCCTTTCAACGGTGTGATCGACTTGGAAGGCCTTGTCGAGTCCGTAACCCTGCTTGATGTCAAGACAAGCAAAATATCGTTCCCGGTTCTACAAGGGGCCAAGGTAAGCCTGACTTATGACGACTGCTTCAAGTACATGGTGCTTTGGTCCGTCAAGGATCGCCCGTTCGTGTGCGTAGAGCCATGGATGGCGATGACGGGCGAGCTAAACCGCCAAGAGGAGCTTGTGATGCTTCAAGCAGGCGAAGAGCTGCATGCCAATCTGACGATCAGCTGCGAGCGTTAAGGTTTTTGGGCTCATGCTCATGCAAAGAGGGACTGTTCGCTCGCTGCGGGAAATCACAGCGAACGAAGCAGTCCCTCTTTTTGATATTCGGCTTAGTACCCTTCGCCTTGACCGCCCGTAACGATCGCAATGCCTGAGCTTGCGCCGATGCGCGTTGCGCCTGCGGCGATCATTTGGAGCGCCGTTTCACGGTCGCGCACGCCTCCAGAAGCTTTCACGCCAATATCAGGCCCTACCGTGCGGCGCATCAAAGCGATATCCTCGACCGTTGCTCCTCCTTTGCCGAAGCCCGTTGACGTCTTCACGAAATCGGCTCCCGCTTCTTTGCATATTGCACTGGCAGACGCTTTCTCCTCGTCAGTCAAAAGCCCTGTCTCAAGGATAACTTTAAGGATCGCTTGTCCTTTCACGGCTGCCGCGACGCCTTCTACATCACGTTTTACGCCTTCCAGGTCACCTGATTTCAATAAGCCGATATTCAGAACCATATCGACCTCCGTTGCTCCGTCTTCAAGGGCGAACTTTGCTTCTGCCGCCTTCGATGCCGTAGTCGTCGCGCCAAGCGGGAAACCAACCACGGTCGTAATGCCGACCCCCGAGCCTTTCAGCTCATCTGCTGCAACCTTTACCCAGCCTGGATTCACACATACGGTAGCGAACTGGTATTGCTTCGCTTCCCGGCATATTTGGAGAACCTCCTCCTTCGTTGCATCTGCTTTCAGTATCGTATGATCGATCATCGCCCCAAGCTCTGCCGGCGTGTAATTTGTACCGTTGCTCATTATTATTCCTCCGATTCAGTTCATTGCTTTGCTGTAAACAGACAGCTATGCTGCCTATGTGCGCCGTTCCATTCCCTAGCGGCAATGAAGGACGCAGGATACGTATTATTATACGAAGCTTTGCCCAAAACAACAACAAGCCCATGCGAGCCGCCGTCGGTTTACATGAACGCTTGCGATACGCTATGATTGTTATGCTCAACAAACGGGCTTGCGCGCATCCTGAAGCCTTAAGCTAATTGAGATCACACTTTAGGAGGTTATTCTCTCATGGAAAACATGCTCGTTAAAATAAATGAAGCTGCGGCTTACATCCAGCAGCAGCTGAGCGTTCAGCCGCAAATCGGACTAATACTTGGCTCCGGCCTTGGGGTAATGGCTGACGAGGTCATCGATCCAATCGTCATTCCTTATGGACAGATTCCCCACTTTCCCGTCTCTACGGTAGAGGGCCATTCCGGCGAACTCGTAATCGGGCAACTGGAAGGCAAATCGGTGCTCGTCATGAAAGGCCGCTTCCATTATTACGAAGGCTATTCGATGCAGGAGGTTGTATTCCCCGTTTATGTCATGAAACAGCTTGGCATTCGGACGTTACTTGTAACCAATGCAGCCGGCGGCATGAACCGCGACTTCGCGGCAGGAGATTTGATGCTGATAACGGATCACATCAACAACACTGGCAGCAACCCGTTAATGGGCGCTAATATTCCGGAGCTCGGACCGCGCTTCCCCGACATGTCACAGGCTTATAACCGCGAACTTAGAGCGATCGTGGCTGGCAAAGCGGAGGAATTGAACATCAACCTGCAGAAGGGCGTCTATGTCAGCATATCCGGTCCCGCTTATTGCACGCCTGCCGAGCTTTCGATGATGGCTGGCTGGGGTGCAGACGCAGTCGGCATGTCGACTGCCCCGGAGGTAATCGCCGCGAATTACACTGGCATTCGCGTAGTTGGGATTACCTGTATTACCGATATGGCGATTGGCGATGAGCTGGAGCCGCTTACGCATGAGCAGGTTGTCCGGGTGGCCGAGCAAGCAAGGCCTAAATTCATTGCATTGGTAAAAGCATCGGTCGGCGCATTCACCGTTTAAGCACCGAAATAACAAGGGCTGCTCACAGGTCAATGACCTGCGGGCAGCCTTTTTCGTTCCGGTATGCTCCAATTGAATCAGTGCCCATTACCCTGTTCAAACGCTAATAAATATGGCATGTGGACAAACCGTAGGTTGTGCTCTATTCTTTACTATATACTAACAATCTTATCCAGTACGGACAGCAGGAGAGGTGCGAAGCTTGACCTTGATTTCAAAACCGAATCGCGAAGCCGATTTATTCACCAGCGCTTTCCATTACGCTTCCATTGGCATGGCTTTAGTTGATTTAGACGGTCGAATTATGGTAGCCAACCCCTCCGCGCATGCGATGCTGGGTTACGAGGATAGTGAGCTTTCAGGTTTGACCTATGGGGAAATTACCCATCCCGATGATCTGGAAGAAGACGACCGTTATGTGAAGCAATTGCTGGACGGGATCATTGATACGTTCCAAATGCAAAAACGATACTTAACCAAATCGGGCGGCATCGCGACCGCACTGTTATCCGTGTCGATGGTGTACGACGAAGAGGGCAAGCCGCGCCATTTCATCTCGCAAATGATGGACATCACAGAGAAAACGAAAGCCGTCTCTGAAGTGAAGCAGCTGACTAAGCGCATTTCAACGATATTGGAGAGCATTTCCGATGTTTTCTTCTCGCTGGACCATCAATTCCGCTTTATCTATACGAATACGGCAGCCCAGCAGATGTTCGGCCGCAGCGAGGATGAGCTCATCAACCAGTTCATCTGGGATATTTTCCCTTGGCTCACCGGCACCGTCAGCTACAATGAGTACAAGCTCGCCCTTGAGCTGCATGAATCCCGCTGCTACGAGCAATTTATTCCTAAGCTCAACAACTGGTACGAAGCAAACGTCTATCCATCCGACTTCGGCTTATCGGTTCATTTCCGTCAAATAACCGAAAAGAAACGAATCGCGGACAAGCTGCTCGAAAGCGAGAAGAGCTTCAGGCTGCTCGCCGAGAACTCCAGCGACATGATATCTAAGCACGACCACGAAGGCGTGTTCACCTATGTGTCCCCCGCCTGCTATTCGCTGCTCGGCTATCGGGATGACGAGCTGGTTGGCCGGTCTCCCTTTGATTTCCACCATCCTGATGATGTTCAGCGCATCAAGGACCACCAGGAGCTCGTCTTTCAGCAGATCGGCGATTATGCCATTACGTATCGCATCAAGCGCAAGGACGGGGATTACCGCTGGTTCGAAACGACGACAAGCGTCGTCTTTCACGAAGGCAGCCGGCTGCAAACGTTGGTCGCCGTCTCCCGGGACATCACGCCGCGCAAGGAGATCGAGCTTAAGCTGCTGGAGCAATACCAATTGCTGCATACGCTTTCTCATGTGGATGAGCTGACCAATATCGCCAATCGGCGTTCCTTCGACGAGTCATGGAACAATGAGTGGGAGGAAGCGCAGCGTCACCATATGCCGATCACGCTTATGCTCGGTGACATCGATAATTTCAAAGCCTATAACGATAATTTCGGACATCAGAAAGGCGACGACTGTCTGAGACAAATCGCCGCCGCCATGCGCAGCGCATTGAAGCGCCCGCTTGATATTGTCGCCCGGTATGGCGGCGAGGAGTTTGGCATCATATTGCCCCAGACGAGCGAGCTTCGAGCAGCAACGATTGCAGAAGCCCTTCTGGAAGCGATCCGGAAGCTTGGCATTCCGCATGCTGAAGCCTCAGGCTGCGAGACAGTCACGATTAGCCTGGGCTCCGCGACCTGGAACCCGGATTCCGGCGCCACGCAGGATGAGCTGTTCACGCTGGCCGACAAAGCCCTCTATCAAGCGAAACGCGAAGGCAAGGACCGTTACATTTCCAAATAATGAACTTCCCTAATGGCCGCAGCTGAACCGTGCTGCGGCTTTATTGCGTCTGCGGCTTGCTTTGCCGGCCTTGCTTCAGCTTTCTTTCATACATGAAATAGACAGCCAAATATATGATGAAAAATACGCTCGAAACCAAATACATCGTCGCGTAGTTGCTCCATGTCGCTACGAGCCCGAGAAGCATCGCACCGCTGCCGATTCCGATATCGAACGCGTTGTAGAAGGTAGCCGTCGCTACGCCCCTGCGTCCAGGCTCGACCCGGTCGATTACCCACGCCTGCAAGCCCGGGAATATCGCGCCAAAGCCCGCGCCATAGAATACGGCTGCAAGCAGCAGCGTGCCCGTCGATTTCGTCATGTAAAGAATGATACAGCCTATGATGCAAGAGACAGCTGCGGGAAAGAGTACCCAGAACCTCCCTTTCGTATCGAAGATTCTCCCGCTAACGAACCGAATTAGAAATTCGCTTAGCGCCAGCACCAAGAAGAAAAAGCCGATATTTTGAACGCCTGTCTCTTTGCCAAACAATGTAATGAAGCTAATGACCCCGCCAAGCGACAAGCCTACAAGCAGCCCTAGCAGAGATGGCATCAGCGCCTTCGGCTCCACGAACCTCAGCATGAATGGCGTGCGCTCCGCAGCAGCCTGTACCTTGACCCGTTCTGCCTTCGTATCGCCTTTCACAAATGCCGTAAACACGATTGCAAGCAAAAGTATGCAGGCGCCTACGATAAACAAGGCGGAGAAGCCGTACTCCTCCATAAGCCAAATCCCCAGAAAGGGACCTAACGATATGGCAACTGCATTGCCCGTTCCGAAGAAGCCCATCCCTTCGCCTCTGCGCGAAGCCGGAATAATGTCGGAGGCTACCGTGCCGTACAGCGTGGTCGAAATGCCGAATCCCACGCCATGGACAATGCGCAGCATAAGCATCATCGTAATCGTAACCGCGGCATAATAGCTGGCCGTTCCGATCAGACAGATGGCTACGCCGACCAGCAGGAGCAGCTTTTTGCCGAATTTATCGGAAGCCATGCCGACAAAAGGCCGCAGCAGCACCGCCGAGAATGTAAATAAGCCGATGATAAGGCCAATCTGAGCATCGGTTCCGCCCTTTTCGGCCGCGAACATCGGCAGCGTAGGCAGCAGCATCTCCAAAGAGAGAAACAAAAATAAATTCGATAAGATCAACAGAATAAACGGTTTCGTCCAAAGCGTTTCCTTCACAGCTTTTAATTCCTTTCACGGGGCCTATGTTTATGTGGTTTTATCCATTATAGCTAATATACATTTTTAAAATGCCGATTTATACTATAGATACTTTGAAGTTTTCGAAATTGCTACCGTGGAAATGAGGTCTCATCTTATGCCATTACCTAACAAGCATGAACAAGCTGGAGACCAAATCTACACCTCTTTCCTTTCTCAGCTCCTTCGCAATTATTTATTCGGTTCTACGGTTGCTGTGGTCGGCGTCGGCGGCGTAGTCGTATTCTCTACCCTCTCCATTCCAGCAAGCGAGCGTATCGTGATGGGAGCCATTATGGGCATCTCCCTCATCGTCATGCTTATCTGCGAGCTATTCGTATTTTATCGGCATTTGAAACCGATTCAAGCTAGCTTTAAGGCGCCGCTGCCTACGTCAGAGCAGTTGAAATCCGCCTACATGCAGACGCATAAATTCCCCGTGCTGTCGGTCAGACGCACCTTTGGCCCCCATTTCCTCGGGCTGCTTCTGCCTGCGGTTGGCATGGCATTCTTGTTCATAAAGCTTGGCATGCTGCGGGTTCCCTATTTCTATATCGCAATCGCGTCTGCTGTCGCTTTCATGATCGCAAGCATGCATGCGATGATTGAATTTTTCCTCACGACCAAAGCCATCCGCCCCGTCATCACCTATATTCGCGCCAGGCATGTGGACTTATTCAAACAGGATATCACGCTAAGCGGGCATGTGCTCGTGTCGATTCGAACCAAATTTCGGCTCAGCGCTTTTCTCATCGGCACGCTGCCGCTGCTGCTGTTTGGCTTGGCCTCGCAAATCAGGCTCGACAATATGCAGGCTGAGAACAGTTCTGCCTATTGGCAATGGGCAGGCGTTATCCTTATCATTGGCATCATCTATTCCCTCTTGGGCGCATCGCTGCTCTCGCGCAGCATCGAGGATCCCATACATACGATTCAAAGCGGCATGAGCCGCGTGGAAGCCGGTGACTTTGACGTAAGTGCAGCCGATGTCTATTCGGATGAATTCTCCAAGCTTGTAGCCGGCTTCAATCATATGGTGAACGGCCTAAAGGAACGCGAGCAGCGCAATAACCTGCTCCTGCAAAGCTATTTCATGACGCTGGCGGCCGCACTGGATGCTCGGGATACATACACCGCCGGCCATTCAACCCGGGTAGCGCGCTTCTCGGTTCAGATCGGCCGCTTGGACGGATGGTCGGAGAGCCAAATCGACATTTTGCACAAAACAGCGCTCCTTCATGATATTGGAAAAATCGGCGTGCGTGACGCCGTCCTCCTCAAGGAAGGCAAACTCACGGATGAGGAATTCGATCAAATTAAGCGGCATCCTGTCCTTGGCGAAAATATACTGAAGCAAATTGAGCCTGCCGATGCGATGGCCGACCTGCTTCCCGGCGTGCGCTCGCATCATGAGCGCTACGACGGCAAAGGTTATCCGGACGGATTGCGGGGCACCGATATTCCGCTATTCGGGCGGGCGATTGCCATCGCCGATGCTTTCGATGCGATGACCTCGGACCGGCCCTACCGGAAAGGAATGACCTACGAACGCGCCATTTCCATCCTAGAGGAAGGCAAAGGGACACAATGGGACCCTAAGCTTACCCAGTTGTTTATAGCATCGTTAACCGGTAAATCCCGTACCGATGCCTCTTAACGCAAGCGTAAACGGCTGAAGCCGTCCTCTGGCGGCTAAGCTTACGTTTCGCGTAGAAATATAGAGAAAGTTGGCGAAATAATACACTTTCCTATATTTCAAGCGTAAACGGCTGAAGCCGTCCTCTGGCGGCTAAGCTTGCGTTTCGCGTAGAAATATAGAGAAAGTTGGCGAAATAATACACTTTCCTATATTTCAAGCGTAAACGGCTGAAGCCGTTCTCTGGCGGCTAAGCTTACGTTTCGCGGAGATAGATAAGCACATTTATATGTGACAACATATAGATTTTTATATATTGAATAAGAGCCGCCAGGGCAAGGAGTTTCCTTCACCCTAACGGCTCTATATGTTATCCGTATCCAAACAATGAGTGCAATTATCGTTTAATGAGCTTGAAATCGTCATAATGGAAGCCAGGAGCAACCACGCAAGATACGAGTACCGGTTCGTCACCGAGCACATGTGTCATCTGCCATTCATTGGCCGGCACAAGCGCCTGCGGCTGATGGCCGGCGAGCACATCGGGGCCGACAATGATTTCTTTTCTCGTCTTCGGATCCGCTTCCGTACCGCCAAGGCTAAGCACGATCGGACTACCTGAATGCCAGAGCCACAGCTCGTCCGAATATACCTTATGCCAATCGGAGAATTCTTCCGGATGCAATAGAAAATAGATCGATGATGCCGCAAAGCGTGGTCCAGAATAAGGAGCGCCAAGCACCTCCTGCGGTATTTCAAAGCTAGCCTTCCAAATTTCCTTGTACCATCCGCCCTCAACGTGTGGCTTCAAGCCAAGCTGCTCCACGAGCGGCGACAGCTGTTTTACGGATACTCCCATCCCATTCAACCTTCTTTCTCTCTTTTGCATGCGCGTTAGCGGGCTATTTCGTTCCCTCATTCTATAATGCATAAGCCAGATCGTCAATTCATTAAACCAGTAGGATTAGAAGGGGAATGAAAATAACTTCGTCAATAAATGGAATCCGCTTTGTATTTTCTGATTTATAAGTTATACTTATATTAATAAAACGTTGGGAGGTGAACAGATGAACAAAGGTGTACTCGAATTTGGACGCATCAGCCGCAAGCGTGTCATGAACTTGCTTATTATTGTTCCGCTGCTGCTGGCAGCGCTGTTCGCCTACCAAGCCGGCAATACGTTCGAGCAGACTGCCGGCGCAAGCCGCATGGTCGCTTCTGCGAGATTTGCAGGCTCCGCCAACGTAGGCAGAAAAAACAGCACGACCAAGGTTTTTTTGCCGGAAAATGTATTGCTCGTCTCCTACCTGAGCGCGCTTAGGCGCCTATTCAGGCGCTCTGTTTCCAGGTTTGAGCTCCGTACGACTATTCCGCAGCGTTTGCGGGATTTGCTTATGACCCCCATCAAATTCACTTCTCACTTCGTTGGTTAATCCTCTCATTTTGTTCGTATACTAACAACAAATGAGGAGGCATACACCATGAATATTAGAGAATCCGACCTGCCCGGCATTGGGCGCAAATACCAGATTATGACGAGAAGCGGCGACAAGTTTGTCATTATCATTCACGATGACGGGCGCCGCGAGTTATACCACTTCGAATACGATGATCCGGATGATAGCATTTCCATGGTTACCCTTGAAGACGAGGAAGCTCGGCAGGTAGCTGCTATCGTTGGCGGCATGACCTATAAACCCAAAGCACTCGAAACGATTGAAGTCGCGCTAGACGATTTAACGATTGAATGGTACAAAATCGAACCAAACGCCGCTTGCATTGGCAGAACCATCGGTGACGCCGATATTCGCCAAACGACTGGAGCGACCATCATCGCTGCCGTCGAGAAGGAATCCAAGCATATTAATCCAGGCCCCGACTATGTCTTCAAAGCGGATACCACACTTATTGTCGCAGGTGAACGCCAGCATCTAAAGCTTCTTAAGCTCATGCTGCAAAACGGGAGCCGTTAATTATGGATCACATGGTGCTGGAGATCGGTCTTGCCGTTATTCTTATTGCCTTAGTCGGGCTATTAGCTGCAAAAATTCGGTTTTCCGTCATCCCGTTTTACATTTTGATCGGCATGGCCGTAGGTCCACATGCGCCACACGTAGGCATATTGGACTTTAGGTTTATTCATAGTGCAGAACTAATTGAATTCATGGGGCGGCTAGGCGTGCTGTTCCTCCTGTTCTATTTAGGTCTGGAGTTTTCTGTGGGTCGATTAATGAAATCGGGTCGCTCTATTGCGATAGGCGGAACTATTTATATTCTAATCAACTTCTCGCTCGGCTTGCTGTTCGGCTGGGTCAATGACTTCCCCATCGAGGAAACGATGGTTATTGCAGGTATTACAACGATATCCTCAAGCGCGATCGTAGCCAAGGTTCTTGTTGATTTGAAACGGACTGCGAATCCGGAAACAGAGATGATCCTCGGAATCATCATGTTCGAGGACATCTTCCTAGCTGTTTATATCTCTGTGCTGTCGGGACTAGTGCTCAGCGATTCTTCATCGCTCGGAGGCGTGCTACTATCCGCTTCCTACGCGCTCGGATTTATGCTTCTCTTCTTGATCATAGGCCGGAAGGCGGCCCCGCTGCTCAATAAGCTGCTTAACATCCGATCGAATGAGCTGTTCCTGCTGCTCGTATTCGGTATCCTGTTCCTCGTGGCAGGCTTCTCGGAAACGATTCATGTTGCTGAAGCCATCGGCGCGTTGCTGGTCGGCTTGGTTCTTGCAGAGACGGTCCATATGAAGCGGATCGAGCATCTGATTCTACCCTTCCGGGATTTCTTCGGAGCGTTATTTTTCTTCAGCTTCGGCTTGACGATTGACCCGTTTGCCCTCGGCGGCGCGGTATGGCTGTCGCTAGGAGCGGTTGGCGTTACGTTGTTCGGCAATTTCTTAGCTGGCATGCTTGCGGGCAAAAGCGCAGGATTATCGCCGAAGGCATCCGCAAATATCGGCCTTACGATCGTGTCACGCGGTGAATTCTCCATTATTATGGCGAACTTGGGTAAAGCCGGCGGCTTGCTGGAACTGCTGCAGCCTTTCGCGGCACTATACGTGCTCATTCTAGCGATATTAGGGCCACTGCTAACGAAGGAATCAAAGCTTGTGTTCAAAGGCTTGAACGGTATCTTCCGATGGGAGAAAGCCAAGAAACCGAAAGAACCGGCACCTGCCAAGGAACCTTCGGGCGGCAGCTGATGGACGGAATAAGGTAACAAGAAGGCTTAACGAGTGAGCTGCTCGTTAAGCCTTCTTTGCTATTCGCTGGCCGTGAAATCCAGGTTCCGTCTCCCTTCGACCGAAATATGGATATTCCAATTCCGCTGCTTATGTATAATAATAGGACAGATTCCCAATTCAAACCGGAGAGGACTCCCTTACATATGACTGCATCGATTCTATATATCGAGGATGATCTCGAAATCGGGCGTTTCGTTAACGGGCATCTGCAGGAGCACGGCTACTCCGTCAATTGGCAGCGAAGCGGCGAGCATGCGCTCGAATCTGCCGCTAACTGCAGGCTCATTATTCTGGATGTCATGCTGCCAGGTCTTGATGGCTTCACAATCGGGCAGCGGTTGAAAAAAGCATGGCCGGATATCCCTATTCTGATGTTATCGGCGCGTACATCCATTGATGACAAATTGCAGGGTTTACAGTTTGCCGACGACTATTTAACCAAGCCTTTTCATCCCGATGAACTAACCGCCCGCATTGAGGTGCTGCTGCGGCGATCCGGAACGCGTACGGCAGAACCGCTAGCCATCAAGCATCTACTCGTGCATGAACAGCAGAATCGGATTGAAAACCGGGATACCGGGGAAGAGATCACGCTAACGGGCAAGCAATTTCATATTTTCGGCTATTTGCTCCGCCATCTGGGACAGATCTTAAAGAAAAGAGCAAATTTATGAGGCCGTATGGGGTGAAGCCTATATTGAAGGCGACAAGACGCTCATGGTCCATATCCGATACCTGCGCGAGAAGATCGAGCGCGACCCCGCTTCGCCTGAGATTATCGAGACGGTGCGCGGCATAGGCTATCGGGTACGGGCATGAAAAAGCCCAATCTGCGAACAAGAACCATGCGGTTTCGTCAAACGCTGCTGTCCCGTTATCTGTTAATCGTCATTTTCGCTTTTTTGTTTATTCCCATCGTGTTCCCGCTCGCTTCCATCGGGTATGTCATTATTCAAGAAAATAGCAAGCAGGCTGATGATAACGCTCTGAAATACGGCAGCAGCCGCGAATTAACAGCCATGTGGCATGCGGAGGCCACGCAGCTGCAAGAAAAGGAGGCTGCGGAGGTAGATCTCAAGCTGCAGGAGCTTAAGCGAAAATATGTGGAGGCCTCTTTGTTCTGGGTCGATTCCTCCGGCGCAACGAAGCTGCAGCTTCCGCCTCAAGGTCTCCTTCCGGAACGATGGTCACCGGCTGATGCGGTGCAATTCATGAAGAACAGCATCGACAGCGATCCGTTTACGATCGTTTCCTTTCTCGGTGCAGAGCATAAAGGGGCTGCCTTCATGGTCATGCAGATGCCTCGTTCCATCATCCAGCTTGATCGGCCTGTTGGGGCAGGAACACCTTTTTACATTGCGATTCTAATTGGCATGATTGCCTTATTCTTTCTGATTTCCTTGCTCTTCTTCCGTCACATTCGCAAACGCCTGATTGGATTGCAAGCAGCGATGGCGCTGCAGGGCGAGAATGGTCTGCCGCAGCCCATTGTGATAAGCAGGTATGATGAAATTGGGCAATTGGAGACTTCCTTCAACCGAATGGTCGAGCAGCTCAAGGAAAGCGCGGAGCGCGAACGTGGGGAAGCCGAGCTGCGCAAACAGTTGATTGCCAGCTTATCGCATGACTTGAGGACCCCCTTGACTGTCATGAGCAGCCAGCTTTATACGCTTCAGAATGAGCCGTTAAGCGAGAAAGCGCAAGCCGCGGTCAAGCAGGTCGAGCAAAAGATCAGCGGCCTGGATAGCCTGATTGAAAACCTGCTCTCCTATACGCTCATGACCAGCGGACGTTATCCGATAAAGCTCGAGCGAATGGATTTGCTTCGAGTCGTAAGGGAGAGCGTCGCCGCTTGGTACCCATTATGGGAGCAAGCAGGCATCGCGGCCGATATCGACTTGCCTGAGGAAGCCATGCCGCTTACGCTCGATAAGGC
The DNA here is from genome assembly GCF_056269165.1 of Paenibacillus sp. J22R232. Taxonomy (NCBI): domain Bacteria; kingdom Bacillati; phylum Bacillota; class Bacilli; order Caryophanales; family Paenibacillaceae; genus Paenibacillus; species Paenibacillus sp. J22R232. The sequence continues at coordinate 68,664 of NZ_JBWDNK010000008.1, forward strand.
CGGGTTCCGCCGCGTGCTCGATAACTTATTCCAAAACGTCACTAGGCACGCGAAGAGCGGCGGCTATATCGGAATACGCATGGAAACCCATGACGGAAGGCCTGCCCTAGTCATTCGCGATCGCGGGAACGGTCTCGCCGCTCATTCTGCAAGCAAGGGAGCAGGCCTAGGGCTCGCAATTGTCGAATATTTGCTGCATGAAATGAAACTTGGCTGGCATATGGCTAGCAGCGGCGAGGGAATGGCTATCTATATTTTCGAGCAATAAAGGACATTGGATTTGATAGCATTCATCCTTACATTCTATTAGCGGAGGGGTTCTTCATGATCATTTATCCGCACTTAGAAGACGGTGCAACCATCGGTGTTACTGCACCATCCTCCGGTCTGCGGCCTGAGCTTCATGAGCTTATGCACAGTGCCATATCGCGAATGCGCGGAAACGGCTTCCAAGTCACGTGCGGGGACACCGTCTGGACGCAAAATAAAGCAAAATCAGCTTCTGCCAAAATACGGGCAGAGGAATGGAATGCGATGATACGCGATGAGCATATCGATGCGATGATTCCTCCATGGGGCGGAGAGCTGCTCATCGAAATACTGGAGCATCTATCATTTGATGACATGCCGAATAAGTGGGTACTCGGCTATTCCGACCTTAGCGTGCTGCTCCTCGCGATTACTTTAAAGACCGGCATTGCAACCGCTCACGGAGCCAACTTCATTGATTTGCGGGGCGAATATTCCGATGCAACGACGGCGATGTGGCGGACTGTTCTAGCCGCTAGACCTGGCGAATCCGTGCAGCAGCAATCCTCGCTTCACTTCCAGAGGGAATGGAAGCATGATGCTCCCTCGCCTTGCGTATTCCATTTAGAGGAGTCTACGTATTGGAAAACCGTATCCCAAGCGGAGGTAAACATGCAGGGTCGTTTACTAGGCGGTTGCATAGACGTAATTAGGCATCTGATCGGCACGCCTTACGGCAATGTGCAGTACTTCCAGAAAAAGATGATTCGCAACGAACCGATCCTCTGGTATTTGGAAAACTGCGAGCTAAACACGACTGACTTGCGCAGATCGCTTGTCCAAATGAAGCTTGCCGGCTGGTTCGAGCATTGTGCCGGGCTTATGTTCGGGAGAAGTCCAGCCAATCAGGCTATTGATGGGTATACGGTCGAGGATATGTATCAAGAGCTTTCAGACGAGCTTCAAATACCGCTTATCTACGATATGGATTGCGGCCATGTTCCGCCTCAAATTACTCTGATTAACGGGTCGCATGCTGAAGTTCACTCGTGCGGGGGAAAAGGAACGATTACGCAATATTTTCAGCCATAACCGCGTACACGTCGAACAAAATACTCTTTTCGTTCACGCTTATGCCTAACCGCTTCTTAATCCGATACCGCCCGATCACCCCGCATGCGCTTAAAATTTAAACCCATTTTAAACTTGGAGCGCTCTTCGTTTAACCTTCAACCGTTATTGTTGGTTCTGAGGTGATCCACGTGAAGGAATGGGTAATTGAAACAAAAGGACTCAGCAAGCGCTATAAAGGACGTTATGCCGTTTCCAACTTGAATTTGAAAATCGAAAAAGGAGACATCTATGGCTTTCTAGGACCGAACGGCGCCGGTAAAACGACAACGATCCGGATGCTGCTCGGTCTGATTAAGCCATCGAACGGGTCCGTTCATATTTTTGGCCAGCCATTGAACAAGGAAAAGCTCTCGATCCTAAGGCGGGTTGGCTCGCTGGTAGAGTATCCGTCCTACTACGGACACTTAAGCGCCACCGACAATCTCGAGGCCATTCGGCGCATACTCGGCGCTCCCGCCGCGAGAATCGCCGAGGTGCTCGATATCGTTGGTCTGAGCAAAGAAGCACGGCGACCGGTTAAGGGCTTCTCTCTTGGCATGAAGCAGCGGCTTGGCATTGCAAGCGCGCTGGTTGGAAATCCCGAGCTGCTGCTGCTCGACGAGCCGACCAACGGACTCGATCCGTCCGGCATTCTCGAGATTCGCGAGCTGATCAAGCAAATGCCGAAGCAGCATGGCATCACGGTTCTCATATCCAGCCATTTGCTGAGCGAGGTGGAGCTGACGGCAGGCACGGTCGGAATCATCCGACAAGGAGAACTCGTATTCCAAGACACGATTGCCCATCTGCACCAGCAAGCGCAGGGCAGCATGTCGCTGGTCGTCTCCGAACCGGAGCAGGCGCTCGCAACGCTGCTGCAGCAAGGCGTGGAGGCTAAGCAAAGCGGCAGTGCCCTTCTGCTTGCCCACACCGGAGATCATGCGGTAGCCCGGATCGTGAAAAGCTTGGTCGAGCATGACCATGCCGTCTACCGGGTCGAGGAAATGAGGAAGTCGCTTGAGGAGCTGTTCCTCCAGATCGTCGGGGAGGCCAGGCCGTCATGATGCTCAAGGCGCTTTCTTCCGACTTTTTGAAAATACGAGGCAAAGGGCTCTGGTTTCTAATCTTTATCGGCCCCATTGGCTTGATCGCCATGCAGGCGCTCAACTACGGACTTCGTTACGATTATTTAACGCAAAAATATGCGGGAAGGCTCTGGGAAGCGTTGCTCGCCGATATCCAAATGTTCGTGCCGATTTCGCTCTTTCTCGGGGTGGCTCTAATCCCTTCGCTCCTATCACATATCGAGCACAGCACGAATGCGTGGAAGCAGCTGCTGGCGCTGCCGATTTCCAGAGGCGCCGTATTCCGCTCCAAATTCGTGTTAAGCGTTATTTTGCTGACGATATCCTGCATGGTGCTCGCGGCAGGCACTGTGATCCTTGGCTTTTCATTGCGGTTCAAGCTTGCCGATATGCCGGCGGGAGAGATTCTGAAGCTTTGCTTCCTGCCTTTCTTCGCCTCGCTCCCGGCACTTGCCTTGTTCCTATGGCTTTGCATCAGCATGAAAAACCAAGCCATTCCCATTACGCTTGGCGTGCTCATTGCAATCAGCTCCGTCTTCACCGGGCTTATTTCCAGCACCTGGTCGAAGTGGCTGCCGATCAACTGGCCGATGTTCAGCTTTGCCGGCCCGCAGCAGGAGCTGTTCGTCGGTGCAGGCTTCCTGCTCGGCGTAGCCATCTGCCTGCTCGGTACCTTTCATTTCATGCGAAGGGACGTGAGCTGAGATGGCTAGCTTCTTCCGTTTAATCGCATCGGAGCGATTAAAGCTGTCTAAGTCGTACATTTGGGTACTCGCCCTGATTAGTCCGCTTCTCTCGCTCGCGATCGGAATACTCGTCTCGCCGGATTCATTGGGCATGACCAGCGACCAAGATAAATACGCACTGCTCGTATCCTCGATGGCATCCTTTCATGCCATGCTCTTTCTGCCGATTCTGACCGGCATTCTCTCTGCGTTCGTATGCCGATACGAGCATGTCGGCGGAGGGTGGAAGCAGCTGCTGACGCTTCCCGTCTCAAGAAGCGGTCTCTACTTTGCCAAGTTTAGCATCGTTGCTTCGGTGCTTGCGCTCACTCAACTGCTATTCCTCGCCGCTATCTGTGCAGCCGCGGCATATCATGGTTATGCAGGCAGCTTGCCTTGGGAAACGCTGCTTACCGGAATTGGCAGCGGATGGCTCGCCTGCCTCCCGCTTGCCGCGCTGCAGCTGCTCGTTTCCGTAAGCTGGAGCAGCTTCGCCGCACCGCTCGTCATTAACGTGATGCTCACTATCCCGAACATACTCGTCGTTAACTCCGATCATTTCGCGCCGTTTTATCCGTGGGCGCAGCCTATGCTGGCCATGCTAAGCTTCAGCGGCGAAGACTTCGGCGCTTTCGCGCTGCCGCTGGAGAACATACTTATTACCGTGCTGGGCAGCTTTGTTCTGTTTCTCGCTGCTGGGCTGCTCTACTTTAACCGCAAAGAGGTGTAGGTGCAGGGCAGCAGAGCTATGTTGCGGGTTTGTGTAGCTTTGGATGGAATTTGCAAAGCTTTGCAAAGAATTACAGGCATTTGATGGGCTTTCATCGGCTCGCCGGATATTCACAGGATCTTTACAATAATTTTCAGCTATTTGATGGGCCTACATGGGCTTGCAGCTTTTTAATAGGCTTGGCAATGCTTCGCGGTGCATCCTGCTCATTTAGAGAGCATTTACCAGCTCATTTCCAGGCTATTATCTAGGCGTTAGGCGTATTTCATCGGAGCTGTCCGTTCCGCAGGAAATACGCCTTATCTCTATGTCAACCAGACAATTCATTTAAGTAACAAATAGCTCACCATTATCACCTGCAAAGTGGCTAGTTAACGTTAGAAAGATATCCAAAACTGCCATCAACTCCCCATTCCTCGTACAAAACGCTCAAAAACGAGCATCTCCTTTAGCTAATTCGCACAAAGTATTCTTTACACGATTACCTTTTCATGTTAACTTTACTAACATAAAAAGAAAGGTGTAGATAACTATGCAGCTCAATGAATTGCTTAAATCACCTATTTTCGCCAATTCCGAAGTAATTGCAGGCCATTCCGGCCTGTCTACCCATGAAGTATCATCCATTAATATCATGGATGCACCTGATATTGTTACCTTTCTCAAACAGGGCGATCTGCTGCTGACGAACGGTTATATATTAAAGGACCGCAAGGAAAACATGATCGATTTCATTGTCGGCATGCACAGCAAAGGCTGCGCAGGGCTTGCCATCAAGACCAAGCGATTCTCTATGACGATTCCGAAGGAGGTCCTTGATGCAGCAGATCGCCTCCACTTCCCGATTATCGAGCTATCCCATATCGAGACGACACTGGGCGAGCTGTTCCAGCAGTCCATCAGCCTCATGCTGGAGAACAAGACGCATGAGCTCCACTATGCGTTGACCATTCACAAGCAGTTCTCGGATATGATCATGCAAGGCAACGGTCTTGCACGGATCGTAGACAAGCTGGCGGACATTATAGGCGCGCCGGTGCTTCTATTCAATGTGAAACATCAGGCTACCGCGTTGTCTCACCATTTCACTAGCAACGATCTTGCCCTTCTCCCTTCTCTTGCAGGCGAAGCAATTGCGCTATTGCCCGCTCGAACGGCTGCTGTCTCTTTGTGCCTACCTCTAATTGCTTCTCCTTTGCATCGCCATGTCGAGCTATATCCCATTCATACGTACCGACACGACGGGTGCTTGCTCGTGCTCTCTCCGGCCTACCCGCTGACCAGCTTATCCTCGCTCGCCCTGGAGCAAGCCGCTCATGTCATCGGCCTCGAGATGACGAAGAAGCAAGCCGTCAAAGAGCGCTCCAGACGTTACAAAAATGAATTTTTTTCCGATCTCATTGAGGGCTATATCAGTACCGAACAGGAGGTGCTCCATCGCGGAAGCAAGTATGGCCTCCATGCAGGCATGACGTCGCTGCTCATCATCGCTAAGCCGGACTCTCCTTTGGAAGGACAGCGTATCAGCGAGCCCTCTGCCGAGGAGCGCTTGAACGCGGAACGCGACGCGTTATACGAGCTGCTGAAAGCTGAGTTCGTCAAGCTGGACGTTCCTTTTGTCATTTTCGCCAAAAATGACATGTTCGGCCTGCTCGTCAGGCAGCCCACTGATGGCTGGAACGAGTCCGCATTCATTAAGCAGCTGGAACGGGCGGCTGAGCGGCTTTACGAGAGCGATACGATCAGCTTCTCCTTCGGAATCGGCAATCCTTTTACGAATGTGCTTGATATGGGCTTGTCGTACAAAGAAGCCCATAAAGCGCTCCAATCCGGGTACCAGCTCAAAAAACAGCGCTTTGTACAATCCTACCTAACCCTTGATGTCAGCCGGCTTCTGCGCATGCTTCCCCATGAGGAGCTAAGGCTTTTCTATGATGAAGCGTTCAAGGATTTGTTCACTAAAGAAGAGAACGACCAGAATGAGCTGCTGCGGACCCTTCGCGCCTTTTATGACAACCACTGTCAAATTATCGATACGGCCAAAGAGCTGTTCGTTCACCGCAACACCGTTATCTACCGGTTGGAGAAATGCGAGAAGCTTACGGGCCGCAGGCTGAAGGACCCGCTGGAAAGCTTCCGTTTCCGGGTAGCGTTCGCGATTGAGCCGATGCTGAAATCAAACACCGTATCCGAAAGAAGGGAAAACCTGTAACCGATCGGTCGATTTTTAGTCAAAAGCGCTAAAAGCATCTTTCGTTTATAGCGGATTCAACCAATGACAGCAGACAAAGAAATCATTATGATAGAGACATATCAAACGTGTCAGATAACCTAACATAAAATACATTCACATAGGAGAGAAGGGAGTTGGTACGGATGAGCAGCGTTACGTATAAGGTTGCAACCGAGAAGCCAGCCATTCAAGTACAGGACGTTACCAAAACGTTCGTAAATGCAGAAGGAGATGACATTCACGTATTAGCAGGCATTACCATGGACATCCCGCAAAAGGAGTTCGTAAGTATCGTTGGCCCAAGCGGCTGCGGAAAGAGTACGATATTCAACATTGTCGCCGGTTTGCTTGAGCCTACTACCGGCCACGTGCTCGTCGGCGGAGATCAGATCGGACGTAAGACCGGGCATGTCGGCTACATGATGCAGCGCGATCTGCTTCTGCCTTGGCGCACCATTCTCGACAATGTCACGCTCGGCCTTGAGGTAAAGGGCTTGTCCAAGAAGGACCGCCATGAGCTGGCGATGACTTATCTTACGCGATATGGTCTCGAATCCTTTGCAAAGTCATACCCCGCTACCCTATCCGGCGGAATGCGCCAGCGGGTTGCCCTCATCAGAACGCTGGTTACCCAGCCTGACATTATTTTGCTCGATGAGCCATTCTCCGCTCTCGATTACCAGACAAGGCTTGTGCTGGAAGACGAAATCTTATCCATTCTCAAAAAAGAAGGCAAAACAGGCGTCCTCATCACGCATGACATCGAAGAAGCCATCTCCGTGTCGGACCGTATCTTCGTTATGAGCAAGCGCCCTACATACGTAAAGAAAACGTATGAGGTCGGACTAGCAGCCGAGCACGGTTCAGCGATGAAGGCCCGTACCGACGCGAGGTTCAAGCAATATTTTGAGACTATCTGGTCGGAGCTGGATATTCAAATGGGGAGGTCAAGCTAATGGAAAACGCATCACGCAGCATGAAGCTTCAAGAGACAAAGACAGCAGCAGGCAAACGCCGCTTCATGAAGCCTCACAAAGCCGCTTCCATGAAAGAGTGGGCCGTCGCTATGGCATGGCGCATCGTCATCATCGCCGTCATTATTGCGGCATGGGAAACCATCGTGCGCATGAAGCTTGTGAATGCTTTCCTGCTCGGCTCGCCTTCCGCTATCCTTCAGTCGGCCATCTCCATGCTGCAATCCGGCCAGCTTGTCAGTGACGCGTTTGCTACGGTTAACGCAACGGTTATCGGCTTTGCGGCAGGCAGCCTGCTCGGCTCTTTCATCGGGCTGCTGCTTTGGTTCTCCAGCAAGCTGTCTCGAATCATCGATCCGTTTGTCGTCGCCTTGAATGGCGTACCCAAAATCGCGCTCGCGCCGATGATCATTATCTGGTTCGGCTCAGGCATTTTCTCCAAAATCGCACTGGCTTCCGTTGCCACGTTTATCGTCGCCTTGCTGTCTGCTTATCAGGCTACGCATCAAATTGATCAATCGCAGATTCATCTGATGAAATCGTTCGGCGCCAAACGCTCGCAGATTTTCACGAAAATCATCGTGCCGTCATCGCTGCCGTGGATTATCTCCGCATTCCGCATCAATATCGGACTTGCGCTCGTGTCGGTCGTAGGCGGCGAGTTCATCTCATCGAATAAAGGACTTGGGCACATGATTTTCGTGGAAGGCAATTTATTCAATCTTCCAGCTGTATGGGTTGGGGTATTCACGCTGATGCTTGTCGCTACCTGCCTGTATACCTGCGTAAGCTTCATCGAGAAACGGATGCTGCCTTGGAATGAAGGCACTAAGCAATCCAACAAATCAGCCGGCGTCTAGTCAATAGCTCGACTACATTCAAAAAAGGGGACTACCATGATGAAGAAAACAGCAGCGAAGCTAATCGGCCTTTTACTAACGAGCACTTTATTCCTTAGCGCATGCGGTAACCAAAACGAATCGCCCGTAACGGCCGCCACGCCAGAGAATAGCACCAAAAAGGATGTCATCATGGTATCCGAGGTTTATCATAATTTGCTTTACCTGCCGCTCTATGTGGCCAAAGAAAAAGGCTTTCTTGAGCAAAATCAAATTGAGCTTTCGTCCATTACGGCTGCCGGAAGCGGCCCAACCGCTCTAGCTTCTGTCATTTCGGGTGAATCGACCTTTTCCTTCCACGGACCTGAGCACGTTGCCTTTGCTAGGGCAAAGGGCGGCGACGCGCGCTCGCTCAGTATTTTATCAGGCAGCGCACCTGTATGGGCAGTCGCCAAGTCTGGCGCTTCAATCGCTTCGCCCGAGGATTTCAAAGGCAAAACGATTGTGACGGGACTTGCGCCAACCAGCTCCAACAGCCTGCTGCGCAAGCTGTTCGCGGATCATAACATCGATCTGGAGAAGGATGTCACGATAACCGAGGTACAGAACGGATCAGAGCTTGGAACGCTCCTTGCGGGCAAAGCAGACATCGCTGTCGTGTACGAACCGCAGCTTGACCAAGGCCTGCTGCAAGGACTTGAAATCGTGTATGACTTTACGAAGGATTACCCAGATTTCGCTTTTGCAACGCTGAATACATCTTCCAAAGTAATCAAGGAAAATCCCGATCTCGTGAAGCGAATGGTACATTCCATCGAGCTTGCTCTCGACTATATCCACTCCGATCCGGCAGGCACGAAGGAAGTGGCTAAAAAAGAGTTTCCAAACCTCGATGCTGCTATCGTTGAAAATGCCGTACAGCGCATGATCGACAGCAAGGTGTATCCAGTAGACGGCACCCTGACGGAATCAGCTTTCCAAACAGCCATCGATATGCAGAAATTTATCGGGAACTTAAAAAGCGACGTGAAATACGAGGACATGGTAGATACCAGCTTTATGCCATAAACGAAAGGAGCTAATGGCTATGGGTGCAGAGCAGCAAGAGAAATACCTAGCTTTTATCGCAGGGGAAAAACAGAAATACGAAAGCGGGCCTGTCATGGAAGAGGAGAGGGCAAGCTTCGAGCGGGAGCTGCTGTTGCTGCGTTCTTTCCGTCTCCCTCATCATATCGGACCGATCTCGGCCGCCAGAGGAGTGCTTGCATGATGATAACGACACAGCTGCATGAACTGACGCTGGCCGAGGCCGGCCGCCTCATCCGGTCCAGAAGCTTGTCTCCGGCGGAGCTGACAAAAGCCTATATCGAAAGAATTGAAGCAACGGATAACCGCGTGCTCGCTTGGGCAACCGTGAATGCCGATAATGCCATGAAAGCAGCGACGGAGGCCGAACGGGCAATTGCTAAAGGGCATTACAAAGGCCCACTGCATGGCATTCCTTACGGAGCCAAAGATATTATCAGCACCGCTGGCATAAGAACCTCGGCAGGCTCGCAGGTAAATGCAGACTATGTACCCGAGGAGAACGCAGCGGTCATCGAACGGCTGGAGCAAGCCGGAGCCATACTGCTAGGAAAAACGACGACAACCGAATATGCGTATCAGGGGGGCGAAGCTCCGACTCGCAATCCTTGGAACCTGTCCCACACGCCAGGCGGGTCCAGCTCAGGCTCGGCCGCTGCGGTAGCGGCGGGAATGGCCTCCTTCACGCTCGGCACGCAAACCTTTGGTTCATTAATTAGACCGGCAGCCTATAACGGGTTGACTTGCATGAAACCTACCTTCGGCCGCATTAGCCGCTATGGCGTGTTCTATGCAAGCTGGTCGCTTGACCACATTGGCGCTTTCACGCGAACGGTGGAGGATACCGCGCTTGCGCTTGAAGCGCTTGCCGGACAAGACAGCAGAGACCCTTCGTCGTTATCAGGCGAATCTCCACTTTTCACTCAAGCTCTTGAACAGGATATTCGAGGCATGGTAATCGGCATTCCTGACTCCTTTTTCAAAGCTGAGGACCCTGCCATTACGGCAGCGGTGGAGGCAGCAACCGAGGTTCTTCGTAGTCTAGGCGTTCGGTTCAAAAAGGTGCGGCTGCCCGCTTGCATCGAGGAATCCGTAGCTGCCCACCGCATGACCATGCGGGCCGAAGGCGCTGCCTATCATATGGATATGTATCAGACGCGGGCCGATTATTACGGACCGGCCATGCGTGAGCAGCTAGAGCTTGGCTATGAGCTAAGCGCCGTCGATTATTTGCAGGCACAACGGGTTCGTACCGTATTCCGCAACGAAATGATGCGGATATTCGATGAAGTGGACGTTATGCTGACCCCAGCAACGCCAACGCTCGCTCTTCCCGGGTACAAAACGGGCAGCCCGATGTTTAACGGTCCCTTCACCAATACAGGCCTGCCTGCGATGACGATTCCGATTGGCGTAGAAGCAGCGAGCCAGCTTCCCATAGGCATGCAGTTAGCCGGACCGTTAATGGGCGAGGATCGGCTGCTGGCGATTGGACACCGGTTCCAGCAAGCCACCGGCTGGCATCGTCTATCTGCTCCATTAAAGACAGTAATTTAATCCATTAGACGAAAAGCCTCCTGAGCGTTCAGCTTATTAGACTAGAAAGCAGGTAGATTGCATTGACAACTATTATTACTTCTGAGTTTGCGCCAAAGTTTCCTCTGCCCTTCTCGCATGCCGTAAGAGCCGGTGATTTCCTATACGTGGCCGGGCAAGTCGGCGTAGATCCGAATACATTGGAGCCGATTGGCGGAATACGCGAGCAGACAGCGCAATGCATCCGCAACATCGAGGTTATTCTAGAGGAAGCTGGCCTGACGCTGGATCATATCGTCAAAGTGACGACGCATCTTAGCCGCCTAGAAGACCAAACCGCATATAACGAAGTGTACGCAGAGCTGATTGCGACTCCCTATCCGGCGCGCATCACCGTATTCAGCGGACTCGGGCCTTATCTTATCGAAATCGAAGTCATGGCTTACGCGCCATCCAAACGGGGCGAATAGCTGATTAATTGTATTTTAACGATCTACGGGATGGTGTGTTCAGGGCGCGAAAATAAGCCCTGTACTGCCCCTGTCCTATGGAATGGTTATGCTTCGTACAGATCCAAATTCGGTTTAGTCCTTAATAAGTCTAGTCCGTATGGCTAAGCGCACGATAGTACCCAAAAACCGATTGAGAATAAGCAAGCCGGTAATCCATAGCAGCGGCATTAAAAGAACGAGTGCTTCAACGATTTCCAGGTCGTCGCTTCCGATCCTTAATATAGCGAGGAAGATAGAGGACAGCAAATGCCCGATGAACGTAACGAGAACAGTTAATAAATAGAATCGCGCCACAGTCAGCACAATTGAATGCAGTTCAGAAGCTTTGAAAGAGATAGGCCTATCTGAATTCGGTATCAACCATTTGACTAACCGTCCTGCAGTTGCAAATAGCGCAAGACCGATGAATACGTCAAAGCTACCTTCGACATCATTCCTGGAGAGCAACCATAGAATCGAGCTTTGCTCTCCTAAAAACTGACCTAAAATTCCTTCTCTCATACTGCCTAGCGACATTAATAGTGCGAAAAAATCAAATATCCCCAAGAAAACATAAAAGATGCCATACACACGTATCAGCCCTCTGACGAGGGAGTAATACGTCATATTTTCTTCTGTCACTCCGTCCATTCTTATCCCCCTATTGTATCTTTGCCTTATTCCTTTTCGTCCGATAAAAACGTAATGGTTGAACATAGCGCAGCGATGGCTAATAACGTCTTCCTTACATTCCCCGCTTCTCACTAGCTTTTCACAATTTCACGCTCGAAAATTATTTCATAATCGGTAGGCTTGCCATGACCATTATAATGGGTTGGCAGCTCTTGTACCAGCCGCCAGCCCTCCCTAGCATGCTCGTCGATCGTCTCGCGATGCGTTGCAGACGAGAAAAATCCGCCCAGCGTCGTTTCTACATATTTGTATTCATAAGCCATCCTATTCGCACTCTCCTTCGATAAAAGTACTACAAAAGTTAGAACTACTGCCCTCCATATGCGTGCGTTATGATGAATGAGCAAGAACTCACGACATGAATAGAGGGGACTGAACGTTGTGAAGCAAAAGCTGTTTTACGTTCTGGTAGCTGTCACCAGCTATTTTGCAGGCGTGCTCGCCTATCTAAGCTGTCTGACCATCGTCTATGACCAAGGCATCGGCAGCGATGCCAGCAAGTTCATTCACTGGACGCTTCCCTCTTACCTCTTTCTAATCCTACCGTGCTACACCCTTATGTTCAGGTGGCGAAGACCGGCTATTTGGCTGCGGATCGCCCTGTTTATTGGCTTAAGCATAATAGCAGCCGCCTCCGTTTTCTTCATGATAGGCTTCGGCATCTGGCGGCTTAGAGATCTATTCATACCCGAAGCAGTTTTATTCATGCTGCTGTTCGCAAGCTCGTCTGCCGTATTCCTAACCGGCTCGTTGATATCCAATAAAAAGAAAGGTTATTTGCCCTTTATTTTTGCGTCAATCGTTATTATCTATGTTCCTAATCACATCATAGCTGCGGCAGTTGAGCAAAACAGACCTGTCATTCACCAGATTCCGAAAGATTTCCACGGTACGGTCAGCATTTATTACGGGGAGGAGGGCAGCCCGCCTATTCCTAGGATAAAAGGGTATGAGGTCATTCGGATTCCAAACAGCGGCATTTACCACACGTCAAGCACCAGGCCGTCCAGAGGCATAAAGCACGTGCTTGTTGACGAGCATGGCGCGGAAATACAGCCCATATCCATACCAGGCGAAATGTATAAACTAGGCGACAAGCCGGCGATTTCCATCAGCAGCTATGAGGTGCCGTAGTCCCTGAGCTTCCCGCCTCTAGCTTTTGGAACAGAAATAAGGACCGCAGTAAGATTCATGTGTCTTTACGAATGTCCAATCGAAATTTCGATCTACGATGTATATGTCCTGCTCACTTTCGAACAAACATGCCGTTAACCGTCCAGCGTCAGCAATGAAAAGGGCCAAGTCATGGTCTTCAAGCCTGCTTTCTTCATCTATCTGGATATGTCTCTTCTTCGGAAACAAACGATCCCGCCTCACTCTTTTAAGTTAAAAGCTGCATAAGGAGGAGTAGCCCCTTCACTCTTATAAAAAGTCATTGAATCACGGTCGACTTGATAAGCAAAAAAACGTGAATTCGCAACCCTCCCTCTCCGCCACGTTTCAGTAAATGTAACGATCCAACGGTTCTCTTCCACTTCTTCCGCACCGGTTTCCCTCTCTACCCGATAACCTTCAATGGTTCCCCGCCATGTTCCGACTTGATCAGGAAAAGCTTGTATGGCCGTTCCCTTTCCTTGGGTTGCAAACGCTACCGCTTCCTCGGCTGAAAACGCCGGCTTAGGCGGAGCCTTATCATCAAGCACAACCCAACATACCGCGTACAGCACAACGGGAAGAAGCAGCACAAATCCGATTCTCTTCTGATTCAGCATTCTTGCTCCTATCCACCAATCGAACACTCCATACGCCAATGCTATAAGCATGCCGATCAGAAAAAAAAGCCAGCTTTTTATAACCAAACCTAGTCCCATTCCAAAAATGCCGTGCAGCAATGCGCCAAGCCATATCCAGCGTGCAAACCATTTGCAGCGAACCCATTCGATTATTAAAGAAACCGCATTACCATAAATAAAAATAACGGTTCCTATATACATGTTGTAAAAAAGCGTGGTATAGAAGATGTCTGTTCTAACCTGATCCGCGCCTATCGAACCGTCGTTCCCCCACCAACTAAGCAAAGGCAAAATAATAGATGCCATAGTCGTTATTACTAAGGTTGTCATCAGCTTTCTAATCATTAAATCCGTCATGTCGCTACCCATATGAACCCGCCCCATCCTTAGCTTCTATCAGCTATACATCCATCATAGCCACGGCTGCAAAAGAACGGCAGTTCTAACTTTCGTAGAACCTAATACTTGGGGCCTCGCTGCGGCTTCGACTGCGCTATTCGTATAAGGGAGACGATATAAAGAAGGAGCACCGCTCCGTATAAGCTCCACATGCTTGGCAGAGCTGCGAATGTCAAATAAAGCCCATAGGGCAGCGACCATACAAAGGCGATTGTCATAAAGACCATCCGCCTTGCAATAGCTGACGCAAGCGCAAGGCATGCAGGCATAATCAGCATCAACGTAACAATGATAATCGTATCCGGTTCAGGCGGCGTTTCGGAATATGGATTCGCGAATAAGAACATGCCGCTCAGAATGATGCTTGCTGCGGAAGCCGCCATGCCTACCCCTTCTGCTTTCATGCCATTGCCTCCTCCGCTGCTGCTCGCAATCTATGCATATATCAGGAGAATGTCATCCTATTATTCTCCGCTGCCCATTTGAGCCGATAGCTGAACTCTAATAATAGCTTTTACGAATGCTGCGGTGGATGAGTCGGCGCCGCTTCAGGCTGCTTAAGCATCTCCGTCGAAAGTGTCTTTTCGTAAGTCAAGCTGTAGTAACGGTACTTAATCGTAATACGCTCAATGGTCGCTTCATCCGCTACCGTAAGCGCATAAATCTTCTCCTCGGCACTTGCCGTTCCCTTGTTCAGCTTCTCAAGCTGTTCTCCCGGTTCTGTTCCCGGACCCAAGCTAACCGTAGACAATTCCGCAAAAGCAAACTTATCCGGCTGCTCCACTTCATTATGCGCCGAGATGATGAAGCCCTTCTGATGATCGCTTACTTGTATTTTCGCGAAAGCTGGCGTCGTATCTTCATTCACATGCACTTGCAATATTTTTATGTCACCGAACTTGCTTTTATTGCCGACCGATACGAGAACTACCTTGCGATCGCTAGTCGATGCGCTTACTGCTGCTGCTAAAGGAGGATTAGCTTTCAGATAGCTATAGCCTACAGAGAGCATCGCCAAAACAACGATTGCCACTACAACGGTTGCTATCAAAACGATTTTCCTCAGAACGTGGCACCTCCTGCTGCATTTCCTCAATTTCCAATATTTATTATATAGACGCTGGCGATACGAAAAAGTTGCCTAACAAGGTGAAACGGCTGTCGCCGTCCTTTGGCGGCGCGCTTCATTCCGAGAAAAATAGAGAAAAAATAGCGAAATTATATACTTTCCTATATTGTAAGAAGAAACGCCTAACGGCGCCCTTTCAATAGACGCCATCGTTTCGACGAACGCATAGAGAGAGGATGAGCAAACCCATATCCTTCCTATACGTCAAAAAAAAAGAGCAGCCGCGGCTGCTCTTTTCACTTCCAACCTCATTTATGCCCAGCCAGCCAACTGGCAAGCGCAGCAATTTCCTCGTCCTTCAGTTGACCTTTATACGCAGGCATCCCGTTCCCGCCATTGCTTATTTGAGTCGTGATTTGATCAACAGACATCTCCGCACCTACATGCTGCAAGTTAGGTCCAACCCCGCCGCCAAGATCTACCGCATGACAGCTTACGCAGTTTTTGCCGTACAAAGACTCCGCTTCAGCCGTATTGACCGTCGCATTGCCGTTATTATCGGCTGGCGTTTCGTCTTTGGCTCCATTATTCGTTTTATTGCCCCCGCAAGCAGCAAGGGAAATAAACAGCAGGAATACGGTAAGCATCAACCACCATTTGTTGTGATTATTCATTGTTTTGCCTCCTAGTTTTGGGAGATTTATTGTTAACTTCCCCTAAATCCCCTGGCATATGCGCAGCTTCCCAATCATTTTCAGAAAAGGCAAGGCTGCGCATAACGGCATGTTTAATGGATATCCTAAAGAAATGTCATGGCCGTTTAAACGAAATAAGCTTGTGCTGCGGGGTGATTTTGTGGATTTGCAAGGGGATTTGGTCAACCATCTGACCGAGCTGAGAAAGAGGCTGATCATCGTTATCGCTTGTTTCTTCGTCTCCATGAGCGGTGGACTATACGTTGCCCCCATGATATTGAGGTACATTAAATCAGGCTTGACCGCCAAATCCGTCGAGTGGAATGTTTTTTCGTTCACGGACGGCCTGTTCATCTACTTGCGATGCGCCTTCCTGTTTGCCATTTTGTTCACGCTGCCCGTACTGCTGTACCAAACGTGGGCATTCGTGAAGCCAGGACTGACGGAAACAGAGGCCAAAGGAACGCTTGCCTACGTGCCCGTGTCGTTCCTGCTGTTTCTAATTGGCGTATCCTTTAGCTACTTTCTCGTGTTCCCGATGATGCTCGGATTCATGATTGAGATGAACCACAACGTCGGTGCAGTCGAGACCTATGGGATCGATCGATACTTTTCCTTTCTGTTTAGCGTCGTGTTCCCGCTAGGCGTTGCCTTCGAGATGCCGCTCGTCATCCTATTTCTAACCAAAATCGGAGTGCTCACTCCCGAGCGGCTGAACGGATCCCGCAAATACGCTTATGTCAGCTTAGCCGTCGTCGGAGCTTGTATCTCTCCGCCCGACTTTGTCTCTCATCTATCCGTGACCGTGCCGCTGCTCCTGCTCTTCGAAATCAGCGTACTCGTAACGCGGAGGTATGCGAGACGGGTCGCTGCGGTTCCAACCCCCACTTGAGTCAAAAAGGAGAAATCTACATGTTAAACAATATCGGAGTCTCAGGATTAGTCATTATTCTGCTGATCGCGCTCATCGTTTTCGGGCCTGCTAAGCTCCCACTGCTCGGACGGGCATTCGGCGATACGCTTCGCGAATTCCGCAGCTCGACGCGCGGAATCGTAGACGATGAGCAGCCTGCTGCTTCCACGGATAAAATAGAAGACGTGCAGAAGCTTCTGTAGCCGCACACAAAGAAAGCCGTTCCCGAAGCAATGAAATGCACCCCCTATAATAGACATCAGAGAACCCACTGGGTCGACTGATGAAATTATAGGGGGTGCTTTTTTATTTACGGATCTATTAGACTTTTATCCTCGAATGCCGTCGAGAGAACGATTAAGGTCGTTGAGAACCCGTAAATATTGCACGCATCAAGGAAACTAGCCAATGATTCCGTCGTCTCGCTTAACACCTTCATCAAAAAGTTATATTCACCGCTGATTCTGTAAAGATCGACGATCTCCGGAGACGTTTCGCTGAATGCAACGAAATCCTTGCAATTATTCGTTTTAAACAGTACAAATGCGGTTGTATGCTTACCTAGTTTATGAGGAGAAAGCTGCGCACGATATGCAGTAATCACGCCTTGCTCCTCCAGCTTGCGAATCCTTTCCGATACCGCTGGCTGCGACATCGCGATTAATCTGCTCATCTCGGAAATAGGGAGCCGGGCATTTTCGTGCATTAAAGATAAAATTTTGGAATCGATTTGATCCATTGAACGTTCACCTCATTATTAAAGGTATTTGACATCAAAGAACGAAATATTTTAGTTATCCAGTGGGTTATTACTTAAGAATACTATGTAGTTCTGCTGTTATCCATAATAAAATGTCATTAATCACTTGCAGAGGAGAAACCGATATGACATTGACCTTGAATGATCCTATAGCTTTGGGAGGGCAAAGCTTAAAAAACCGACTAATCATGGCGCCGATGCAGCAGTACATGGGTACACCCGAGGCGTATGCCATCGATCATCACATTGAACATTACGCACGAAGGGCCAAGCATGTAGGGCTAGTTATTTTGGAATCCACCGCGATCTCATCAAATGGCAGGCTGTGGAAAAATGATATCGGAATATTTTCGGATCGGCATGTGGCACCCTTGAAAAATATTACAAACGCCATCCATGCGCACCAAACCCCCGTTTTCGTCCAGTTGTCGCACGGCGGCAGAAAATCTTCGCCCGAAGTTACGAATTCATTACTCGCACCGAGCGCAATCGCGTTCGACGATCATTACGGCACACCCGAATCGTTATCCGTTGCGGGCATTAATCGCATCATCGAGGAATATCGGTTTGCGGCCAAACGGAGCATAGAAGCAGGCTTTGACGGAATTGAGATACATGCTGCCCATGGCTTTTTGATTCACCAATTTTTATCGCCTCTGTCCAATACTCGCGTAGATGCTTATGGCGGTACGGCTGAAAAAAGAACAAGGTTCCTTAAAGAGGTTCTCTTCGCGGTTAGAGAAGAAGTCGGCAAAGAGTATCCAATAATCATCCGGGTTTCAGCAACCGATTATATCGAAGGGGGGTTAACCCCTGAATCGGTGGCGCGAATGTTACAGCCGCTCGAGCCAGAACTCGATGCCATTCATGTCTCTACCGGCGGAAATCTCCCCATCCAACCTAGTGACATATACCCTGCTTATCAGCTGCCTCATGCGGCGGCGATTAAACAGCATTTCAATATTCCGGTCATAGCTGTCGGAAAGATAGATAACCGCAGTCTCGCAAACCGCATACTAGAGGACCGGTTAGCGGACTGTATCGCCATTGGCCGGCCTCTCTTGGAAAACCCGGATTTTGCGGAGACTTTGCTGATGCCTTAAAGCAGGCTAATATTTGAGAACAATAGCGTAATCCAAATGAATCTTTAAGCTATTTGAATCTACAAGTTATAAAACGTTTCCCGTTCTTAAAGTTACGAACAAAAAACGAAGGTATCGATTAATCGGAACCTTCGTTTTTGTTCGTCCTCCCTTTTAATCCGTTTAGGCTTATCATCCGTGCATCGAGCGGGATCACCATTTTCCAAGCATTCGCTATATCGACAAGCCCTGTCGCTTCATACGAGCAAGCCGCCTTTTTCACGATACTTTACGATTCCTTCAGCCGCGCGGTACGCAAGCGCGCCTACCGTGTTGGTCGGGTTGTATCCGGCATTCTGGGGGAATGAGCTTGCCCCAACTACGAACACATTGTCCGCATCCCACATTTGACTATACGTATTTACCGCTGAGTTTCCCGGATTGCTTCCCATAATGACGCCGCCCGTGTTATGGGTCGACTGGTAGGTCATAATGTCATAGGGACCAAGCTCCTTTAAATAGTCAACCTTATCCGCGCCCATCTCTGTAACAATCTTAGAGCAGCGCTCTGCAAGAAACTTCGCCAGCTCCCGGTCCTGATCCTCGAAGTCGAACGTAATGCGGAGGAGCGGATCCCCGTAAACATCCTTGTAAGCCGAATCCAAATCGAGAAAATGATGCTTGAACGACATCGACGACCCCTGCGCTCCGACTCCAATCGTTCGGTTTGAATAATGAACGGACTTCGCTTTGAATTCAGAGCCCCAAGACGCCGTTCCTGAAGGAACGGGATTGTTCTGAATCGGCCTCGATCCTGGCTGGCCGATCGCAATCACGCCCCCATGGATGAAATTCAGGTCGGAGTGGTCAAAGTTGTCGCCGTTATAATCATCGATCGACACGCCCAGCGCGCCCGCGCCCGCAAAGTTATTGAACTGCTGGTTCTCGAAAAAACCGATCGCGCTGCCTTTGGCGACCTGATACGCATAATTACGTCCGATTACCCCCGTTCCCGTAGAGGAATCATAGGGCTTGCCCAGCTCCGACATCAACAGCAGCCGAACGTTGTTAAATACATAGCTTGTCACGACGACGATGTCGGCAGGCTGGATAATCTCTTCGCCTGTCGTTACGTCGGTGTACATGACGCCTGTTGCTTTGCCGCCTTTATGTAGAATGCGCCGTACATTGGAATGGGTACGGATCTCGAATTTACCGGTTTTATTCGCCACGGGAATGACGGTTACAACAGGATCCGCCTTAGCCCCGTATTCGCAGCCAAACCGCTCGCAATATCCGCAATACTGGCATGCAGCCCGGGTAATGCCATCCGGATTCGTATAATTCTCGGAAAGATTGGCAGATGGCATCATGTACGGATTCAGCTTGAGGCGGCCTGCCGCTTCTACGAACAACTGCATCGCAGGCGTCTTCTTCATCGGCGGTGTCGGGAAAGGACTGCTCCGTTTCCCTCCTAGTGGGTTCGCTTCTCCGGAAATCCCTGTAAGCTTCTCGAACTTATCGTAATACGGCTCGATCTCATCGTAAGTAATACCCCAATCCTGAATCGTCATGCCTGCCGGAATTTTGTTTTTCCCATACTTCTCGATGGTTTTGCTGCGTATCTCGAAATCATAAGGCAGGAAGCGATAGGTCTGCCCATTCCAGTGCACCCCTGCTCCGCCTAATCCGTCGCCGATGAGAAACGAGCCGTATTGCCGCATCGGCAATGCACGGGTTTTCTCCGTACTGCGGAACGTAATCGTTTCTTTGGATAAATCCTGCATCATTTCGTAACGCAAGCCGTAGCGAAGCTCGTCATGCACCATGAAATAATCCTCCGTTTTACGCTCCTTGCCTCGTTCAAGCCCAACGACGTTTAATCCGCTTTTGGTTAGCTCGGCCGCAATAATGCCACCCGCCCAGCCTACCCCTACAATGACAACATCGGTTTTCGGTAATGTTTTGGCCATAATATCCTCCCGATTCGCTAATGAGCAACCAAATGATCTTGTAGGCTGTTCGGCTCGATTTTTGTGAACTCCTTCTCAATAATAGCGAGGTAGCTCATTTGATTCCCTGGATAGTTGCGCATCCTCCATCCGTTCATATCCATGTTGCCTCCGTACAAAGGATCGCTGTAGGCGCCTTCCAGCGTGCTGCTCCGCAATATTTTGAAAAAACCGCTCGCCGAGATCGTCGTCAACTTCACCTCGTCCGACTCGAAGGCTTTAAGCAGCTCATCCTGCTGCTCGCCCGTTAATTCCACGAAGCTCTTATCAAATTTCGTCACGCTGTAATTTTCAAGTTCGCGCAGCCCGATCTCGAACATTTCCTTACGCTTGAGCCGGCCTTGATAGCCCTGCACGCTCTCTCCCATATAGAAGGGCGGCATCATATAATCCCGACCGTTGAATCCCCATTCCCCCGCCAGCTGATGATCGATGAAGAAAGCTACGCCCAGCGACTTGGCTCCCGGACCGGCATCATCCTCTGGAAATATGCGTTCCGTCGCGCTCTCCACGATCCGAAACTGATCCTGAGTCAAAAACATGAGCGCTCGATTGTAGTTTTTCGGCTCAGCCGCCTTGCCTTCATCCGTCTTAACAGGCGCGTTCTCGGCGGCTGGCTTTCGCTTGATCAGGGAGCCAAGCGCACCTCCCACGACGATGCCGCCCAACGCATAGCCGCTATTGATTAGAAACTTTCGCCGCGAATTGCCGTCTACCGCACTTTTGCTTGGCTCTTTCCCTTTATCGCTTCGGTTCAATCGCTGCACCTCCTGGAAATTTCAATTTTCTCTTTTATTATTTTCCAAGAAGCTATGAATATTCATAAGATGGTAAGGGTCATCCTAACAGCAAATTGCTACCTATGGAGGATGATCGTTTAATGACCGCTCTCAGCAAGCTGCTTGCCTTGTCCCTAGCTGCCGCAGCCCTATCCGGCTGCGCCAATGACGCACCAGAAACCTCGCATTCCAAAGCTTTATCGCAGCAAGAAGCCAGGATGCTGCATGATCCTTCCTTTATTCCAAGCGAAAACGGTCCTAAGCTGCATACGACAAACAAGCATGGCCAAACCACAAATGGCATGGGCACATCCGTATACAGCATGATTGGCAGCTCCAGCCTGCATGCGAGCGGCTTTTCCGCCCATCTTGAATCGAGGCTCAGCGGAATCGGCATTCCAGACGTGCGCGTATTCGTCTTCGACGATACCGTCGTGCTGGCAACGGAGAAGCTGACAGCCTCCGGCTCGAAGTACGATGACGTTCAGCGAAAAGTGCTCGATCAGACCGAAGGCCTGTCGGGTAAAGGCTATTCGCCGGATGACGGGCTTGGCGGCATGAGCGGGACCGGCAAGGAAAGCCACGATAATCTATCGATGGCTGCGAGCCAGATCAAAAACTTCATGGGCGGAGATGTCAAGGTATTGACCGTAACCGGAGCGAAAGCGGTGAAAGCGATCGAGAAGATTCGGGCAGATGCCCTTGCCGAGAACTTGTCGCCGGATAAACTCGCAAGCGATATGCGAGAGCTGCTCAGGCTGGTGAAGGCAGATCGGAGCAACGCGAAGAAATAAGCGCCCATTCCGAATAAAAACGGCTCCCGAAATGATTTCGGGAGCCGTTTGGTATATTTGCAACATCATAATGAATGGTACAGAAATCCGTACTTTGTGAAAGCCAGCGTTCCTTATCTCGCTCCGAACTGTGCATGGTGCAAGCGGCTGTAGATACCGCCCGCCGAGACAAGCTCCTCATGCCGGCCTTGTTCGCTAATGCCTTGCTCCGTCACGACGACGATTCTGTCGGCGTTCTTAATCGTGGCAAGCCGATGCGCGATAACTAGCGTCGTGCGTCCGACGGACAATTCTGCGAGCGACTGCTGAATCGCAGCCTCCGTCTCCGTGTCGAGCGCCGAAGTCGCTTCATCCAGAATGAGGATTGGCGGGTTTTTGAGGAACATCCTCGCAATGGCAAGGCGCTGCTTCTGCCCACCGGACAGCTTAACGCCCCGCTCCCCAACAACCGTATCGAGGCCATGCGGCTGGGCATGGATGAATTCCTCCAGCTTCGCCCTGCGTGCCGCCTGCCAGATATCCTCGTCTGATGCCCCAAGCTTGCCATAGGCAATGTTCTCGCGAATCGTGCCTGCGAACAGGAACACGTCTTGCTGAACGATTCCGATCTGCTTCCGCAGCGAGTCCAGCTTCAAATCGCGAATATCATAACCGTCGACAGAGATGCTTCCGCCCTCAATCTCGTAAAAGCGCGGCAGCAGGCTGCAAAGCGTAGTCTTGCCTGCCCCTGACGGGCCGACGAAAGCGATCGTCTCTCCTGCCCGAATCGTCAGGTCAATATTTTGGAGCACCTTCGCTTCGCCTTCATAACCGAACGTTACCTGGCGGTACTCAATATTGCCGGATAGGCGGTCAACCTCGGTCGCATTCGGCTTATCCGCTACGTCTGGAGCCGTTTCCAGGAGTTGAACGTAACGTTTGAATCCTGCGATCCCTTTCGGATAACTCTCGATGACGGCATTGATCTTCTCGATCGGCTTAAAGAAAATATTCGTCAGGAGCACGAAGCTGATGAACTCCCCGTATTTCAATTCCCCTTTAATAACGAACCAAGTGCCCGCAATAAGCACGAACACGGATACGAGCCTCATCAGCATATACGTGATCGATGAGTTCAATCCAATGATTTTGTAAGAAATAAGCTTGGCTTCGCGGAAGCGAAGGTTGTTAACCTTGAACAGCTTCTTCTCATGGCCTTCATTAGAGAACGCCTGTACGACGCGGATACCGCCAACCGTATCCTCCACGCGCGCGTTGAAATCGGCCATATCCGAGAACAGCCTGTTCGCGGCTTTCGTCATTTTTCCGTTGAACATAAGCACGAGCCAAATAATAATCGGCACGATCACGAAGGTGAGAATAGCGAGTTCCAGGTTAATATACGCCATGATTCCGAAAGCGCCTACGAGCGTCATCGCCGCAATGAACATATCCTCCGGTCCGTGATGGGCTACTTCCCCGATCTCGAAGAGGTCGTTCGTAAGACGCGAGATCAGATGACCGGTCTTGGTGTTGTCGAAGAAACGGAAGGACAGCTTCTGCACATGGTCGAACAGCTTTTTGCGCATATCCGTCTCAATGTTAATGCCGAGCATATGCCCCCAGTAGGTAACAACGTAAGAAAGCAGCGTATTAATGATATAGACAATAAGCAGAATCGCGCAGGCCGTTACAATCAGCCCCCAATTCTCATCCGGCAGCAGCGTATCTATGACATAGCTAACCGCAAGCGGAAAGCATAGCTCAAGGATAGCCAGCAGAACCGCGCAGCAGAAATCCAGCAGGAATAGCTTTTTGTAGGGCTTATAATAGGCAAAAAATCGTAAAAGCATCGTATACTCCTTCTTCTCTCATGATGATAATCATTTTCAATAAAATGATATACAAACGCTACCACAGTGTCAATCCATCACCGAAATCAATTCGCTCCGCATGCGTATACACGTTCATCTCCCCGCCTCTAATAAAACCTACGCAGGTGATGCCGAGATCCTCCGCAAGGCGCAGGGCGAGATCCGTCGGTGCCGACTTGCTGAGCATGATGCCGCAGCCAATCTTAGCCGCCTTAAGCACCGCTTCCGAGGATAATCTTCCGCTGAAGGCAATCACCTTATCAGAGGTGCGCAGGCGGTGCATCAAGCAGTAACCGAACAGCTTATCAAGCGCGTTATGCCTACCGATGTCCGTCCTGATAACAAGCAGCCCCGAAGGGGTGCCGATCGCCGCGTTATGGACTCCGCCCGTGCTGCGGAATTCCGCGGAGCTCGCCTGCAGCTCCTGCATGAAACCGATGCACTGCTCAGCCGTGATGCGGGTGCGGGTCATGATCGTTTTGGCCGTAAGCATGTCATTATGGAAATAAAATTGCCTGCTCTTCCCGCAGCAGGAACCAATAAACCGCTTGGCATAATGATCACGGCTGAGCTTTAGCTCATGCGCAAGCTCTACGTAAGCAAACCCTGTGTCCTCATGAATAGTGAGCCCCTGTATTTGACCCGCTTCTCGAATAACGCCTTCGGAGGCTAGAAAACCGACGACCAGCTCCTCCAGATTGGTGGGCGAGCATACCAGCGTCGCAAACTCTTCGCCGCCAAGCTTCAAGGTGAGCGGGAATTCCGCCGCAATGTCGTCGTCCCGCTCCAAAGGCACACTGCCATCGTACCTCAGTATGCGCCATTTCGTCGTATTTGAAAGCTCCATATGCATCCCCTCCCTTCCCTGCACCCTGCACATCTTTGCCAAAAGCCGAACGGCAAGAGATTCCTTGCTCCCTTTATTCCTTGCTCCCTTGCTCCCTTGCTGCGCGCCCTCATCGCCCTAGCTTGGCGGCTCCGTCTCCAGCTCTACGATCCGCTTCTCCATATATTTCGTATCCTTAAAAGCATGGTAAGTGTCCGCCCGCTCCACAATAACGGACGCGTTATATTCCGGGATGCCGGCAAGCGGCTCATACACCCCTTTGGCAAATAAGCTGTTGCCCTCCGGCCAATAAAGCTCAATGTTGCCTGCGGCTATATCCGCACGCTTCGCTCGCCCATGAAAGCTGCCGCTTCGGTTATAGACGACAATCGCTTCGCCTTCCGATATCGCAAGCTTCGTTAGGTCTTCTCCGCTCATTAATACGTCATATCGGCCCGCCGCATTGAATGCGTCCTTCTCCCCGTAGATCATGGAGTTGAACTGTTTTCCTCGCCTCGTCGTCGCATAGAAATGACCCTCGGGTATGCGAAGCTCCGGGAGCGCAATCGGCAGAAGCTGGCCTCGTCCGTCTGAGGTTGGGCAATATCCGCCTTCGCACAGCCATGCGCCTCCCCATTGAAACACGTCTCCTTGCTTGCCTAGCAGCTGCACGCCATCGTAGGCTGGCGCTGCCTGCGCAATCTCCCGCCTAACGGCATGCGCATCGCGAAACACCGCTGCATCCGCGAGCTCCGGGCGAATCCGCGCGGCCAGCTCCGCGTATATCTGCCATTCCGCGCGCGCTTCCTCAATACGGGGGCCCGCGATTTCCGGCGAATAATAAACCATGCGTTCCGTTGATGTCGAAGTACCGCCTCCCGGCTGCTCATACCTAGTCATCGCGGGGAGAACAATAACCTCCTCCTCTGCGTCCAGCAGCGTGGAGCTATTAAGCACGATATCCTGATGTACGCGCAGATCGACTGCTTCCAAGCAGCGTCGTACGAATTCCGGAGCCGGCATCGTCTCCACAAAATTACCGCCTGACGTATAGAACAGCTTCAGCTTTCGTTCATGGTGCTCCGGCAGCATCGCGTTCTCCAGCGATACGCCAACGATATCTCCTTGCCATTCAGGCAGCTTAAAGCCCCAGATCTTCTCCACCCGCTTCATATCCTCGCCTTTGAATTCGCCGCCAGGCAGACTGAACGGATCCGCTCCCATCTCTCCCGAGCCCTGCACGCCGCTATGGCCGCGAATCGGCATCAGCCCGCAATGCTCTCGGCCCAAGAAGCCTCTCAGCAGGGCCAGATTGGCCACCTGCGAAATATTGTCCGTCCCGAAGCGATGCTGCGTCAGCCCCATGCTCCAGACGAAGACCCCCGATCCCGCTTCTGCCAGCAGCTCAGCGAACTCCCTCATCCTTGAGCGTGTCAGCCCGGAGGATTGCTCCAGCAGCTCCCAATCCTGATTCCGAACATGCGCCAGAAGCTCTGCATACCCATTCGTATGCGCGCTTACGAATGCGTGATCGATTGCCGATCCCGGTCGATCCTCCTCCATGTCGAACCAGCACTTCATCACGCCATGCATGAACGCGATGTCTCCGCCAATGTTCACCTGATAGAAATCGTCAGCCAGCCTCGTACCGAACAGCGCCGATTCCGCTATCGACGGAATCCAGTAGCCCTCCATCGCCGGCTCGCGGTAAGGGTTGATGACGATAATTTTCGTGCCCTTGCGCTTTGCCGCATACATGTATTTCGTCGATACCGGCTGATTATTCGCGGCCACGCTGCCCCAGAACACCAGAACATCGGTGCCGATCCAATCCTTGTAATTGCAGGTAGAGGCCCCTACGCCAAGGGAACGCTTCATTGCCGTCTTCGAAGGCGAATGACAGATTCGGGAGGCATTATCGATATTGTTCGTACCGATGAGCCTAGCCGCCTTCGCCGCCACGTAATATGATTCATTCGTAATGCCTCTGGCGGTTAAATAGAAAGCCAGCTGCTTCGGATCGATTGCCCGGGCTTTCGCCGCGATGCGCCCCAATGCCTCGTCCCACGAAATTCTGCGGAAGCTTCGTTCTCCCTTGCTGCGAATGAGCGGGTACGGCAGCCGTCCAAGCTTCCGAAGCTGTGTGCTATCCAGCTTGCGCAGCTCGTCAATATCCGCGTGCAGAACGGCCGGCTTGATCGCTGGCATCGTATTCAGTCGCAGCACGTTTAGCCTTGTCGTGCACACATGCGGCCCTTCCAGCGTCTGGTCGTACAAGCCGGATACGCCAAGCGCGCAGCCGTCGCAGACGCCCTGCGTCAGGATGCGGTAGGCATACGGCAAGCTGTCCCGGTTATCCCAGGCCACCTTCAACGTATCCTTAATATGATGCGGCTTTATTCGGCCAAGCCCGAACGGCGCCTTGCTTACCCATAGCTTCGGATCCGGCAGCCTTGGCAGCTTGATTGGTCCCGTATGTATCGTCTTCTTCAATCGACAACCTCCCCGATCAGCATCATCAAATACATGTATAGATACGATTCATTCGGTTATGCCATCCCTGCAAAGTAAGCGCATACAAAATATCATTCGCAATGAACACATCTAACTCCCGAACGACATAGGAGATAAGTTTTTCTAAATAATGTGCGAGGATATGCGTTATCCAATATGAAGTATATTCTTGCTGATCATCGCCGTTTCCTTGAACTCTTCGCCAAATGGGGCTGCAATACCTTTCGATTGCGTACATGAACTGCGCGGAATGAGGGAATAGAGCTACTGCATAGCTCTATTCCCCCTAGACCAGCTCCTCGGCTACAATGGCAATACTTGCACGGCAGCCTGCTTGCCGCTCACTTGGATGCCAGACTGCTTCTTGCCGTTCTCTGCCAAATCCTTCACCATGCGCTCCAGCAGCTCTTTCGCCTTCGGACCTTCCTTGCCCTGTATGCGCACCACTAGCTGAACGCCATTGCCGGAGCCGAGCAGCTTCGCCGCCTGACGAAGCTTCGTATCATAATCATGCTCTTCGATATGCGGGGTCAGACGCAGCTCTTTCACCTTGGCAGGCTGCTCCTTCGCCTTCGCTCCGCGTTTCTCCTGCCCTGCCTGCTGCTTGGCTTGTCCCTTCGCGACCAGCTTGCACGGAGGAGGGCTGCTCATGAGCGAGGTGCACACGAGATCCACCTTAAGCTCCCGCGCCTTCGCGAGCGCCTCATCGCGTGTTACAATACCGAGATCCTCGCCGCGCAAGCCCGTTAGATGGACCTCGGAGGCGCGTATTTTTTCATTCATAATGACCATGGATGCCATACCCGCTTATCTCTCCCTTACCCTAAATATGAAAAACAGCAGCCTTCACTTTCGAAGCCGCCGTTTTCTTTTCTTCTATTATACGCTTTTCCTATGCTTCCAGCGCGGTTTGTTTCCGCAGCGCCGTGGCAGCAATTTCCTGCGACTCCGCTTTGCGAAGAAATTTCTTGCCTCTCCAGCGAAGCAGCGACAAGGTGCCGCGGATGTATTCATCCAGTATCATGCATGCATAAATGCCGATCAAGCCCCAGCCAAGCTCGATGCCTACATAATAAGCAAGTGCCGTCGCCACCAGCCACATCGAGAAAACGGATGTCCACATCGTGTAGCGCGTATCCCCGACCGCGTTCAACGCATTGCCGAGCGCCATATTAATCATTTTGCCCGGCTGCAGCAGCAGGTTCATACCGAGCAGCGAGACGCCGAGCGCCACGATCTCCTTATTGTCCGTGAACAAGCCGAGCAGCTGCTTGCCGAACAAGAAGATAAGGAAGGCATTGACCGTCACGACACCGAGACCGATCCACATCGCCCGGAAAGCAAGGCCGTAAGCCTCCTTCACCCTTCCCGCACCGTATAAATGGGCAATCTGGATTTGTACCGCAAGCGCAATCGAATAGCCAAGCATAAAACAAAACGATTCGAGTGTATTCATATACGTTCGCGCTGCCAACTCATTCGAGCCCAGCATCGCCAGAAACGTGAAGATCAGCAGCTGCGTGAACACCCAGCACGACATATTGACGCCAAGAGGCCAGCCAATGCGGATAATGTCACCGAACAGCTTGCGGTTGAACAGCGAAAAGTCGCGTAAGCTAATCGTCCTCTCGAAGGAGCTGAGGAACATGATGAACAGTACGATTGTAGCCAGCAATCGGCAGAGCACGGTGGAGACGGCTACGCCCATCAATCCCCATTTCGGGAAACCGAAAGCGCCGAAGATGAATGCATAGTTGAAAAATACATGAACCACATTCATCCCGATTGCCGTGTACATCGGCCCTTTCGTATTGCCCGTATTCCGAATCGACGTGCTGAGCGCCGACATGACGGCAATAAGAACCATACCGCCGCCAACAATGGAAATATACGTCTCGGCAAGGGGGATCAAATGCTCCGGAAGCTGGAGTATCGCGGCGATTTCCCCTGGTATCAAATAAAGCAGAATGCTGAGCCCGATGCCGATAATCGCGCTTACCGTTACGGCCATGATCGCGATCGTACGCGCATCCTCGCCGTTGCGGGAGCCTATCTTCTGAGCGATAAGGATGCCTGCACCGCTTGCTACGGTAATAAACAAAGTCGTAAGCGCTTGGAACAGCTGGTTGGAGAAGCCGACTACAGCAACCGCATCGTCGCTGATACGGCTTACCATAAGCGTATCCGCAGCCCCTAATAAAAATTGCAAAAATAGCTCGATAAATATCGGCCATGCCAGCATCCAAAGCGAGAATTTTCTTTCCGTCAAAGCCATTATGTTTTCCCCCTGCGCGAGCTCCCTGCCGGGAGCCGAATCCGTTGTCAATTGATCATTCGTCATTTCAAATTATAGATGCTATACTGAGCCTGATGTATCACTTTTACAACCGAAACTATAACGATTCCAACTTCGAAATAGGGGAGCCAGTTAACCAGTGCCTATTATTCATATGACTATTCCGCCGCTTCCGCATTACATCATCGGCGGGTACACCCTTGCACCCGCAGGACGCAAGCATCCCAGCAGACGCAATATTGAAGTGTTCGACCTGCTGGTTGTCACACGGGGCTGCCTCTATATCGGAGAAGAAGAGCAGCACTACGAAGTAAGCGGCGGCCACGCTCTGATCCTCCGGCCCGATGCTTACCACTACGCTACGCGTGCCTGCCAAGAGCAAACCTCTTATTACTGGATTCATTTCCAGACGACCGGTCAATGGGGGATGTCGGAGCAAGCCATAGCGGAGGAACCGGTCGTTGGGACGAATGAGCTGGTCGAAAGAGCGAAGGAGCGCATGGTTTCCTCCAGTTTTTACACGACGCAAACCTTCACAAAGCAACTGCCGCAATTCACTAAGCTGCTTCAGCCCTCCAAGATGGAGAGCCTCCTCAACCAGCTCGTGCTGCTTAACATTAATGACCATATCCCGAGCGTCAAGTGGAAGCAGCAGCTTGCGTTCCAGGAGGTCATCGAGCATTTGTCCGCATCCATGGAAACGCAGGGCCCGACTCCCTCCGCTTTATGCGCGGAGCAAGCGGCCTCCTATTTGCGGGAGCATTACCGGGATAACATAACCGCCCAGGAGCTGGGTGAGAGCATCAACTTCCATCCCGTCTATATCGCGAGATGCATGCAGAAGGAATTTGGCTGCGCCCCCTTCGATTATTTGATGCGCTTCCGCATTGAACGAGCGAAGCTGCTGCTGCTCCAAACCGACCTGCCCATCGCCCGGATCGGCGAAGAGGTCGGCTTCAACCATGCAGCCTACTTTGCCTCTTGCTTCGCCAAGTACGAGGGCATTTCCCCGCGCAAATACCGGCAGCGCTTCTCGCATGGATAAGCGTAAACGGCTGTCGCCATCCTCTGTGGCAAAGGCAGTCGTTTCACGGAGATAGATAAGCACATTTATATGTAAAACATATCAATTCTTATAGATTAACAAAAAGGGAAGCACCCGCATTTCACATGCAGGCGCATCCCTTATTCGCACAAGAATTGATTTACAAACTGAGCTAATGCAGCCTCCGACCAATACTGCCCGCTTTCAATAGTTGGGCGAGCATAGGCTGTCTTACACCGTTGTTGCAGTACCTTCACCATGGCTCACCGTTCCGGCTGCCGGCTTCTTGCCCCAATTGGTTAGCCTCTTTCCTAACCGAATCGAAGGAAGCTCGACAAAATAATAGCTCATCGCCCCAGCTCCGAACGAAACCACAAAAGCCATGACGACAATGAGTGGCGTATCTATCTTGCCGTCCAGCAGATGTACGAGCGAGAGCAGTACGATCATATGGTACAGATAAAGGCTGTACGAAATTTTGCCCAAAAACAGCAGTGGCCTGCGCTGCAGCTGCCGCGACAAACGAACAAAAGAAATCGCGGCTACGATGAAGATAGATGCCCCAATCGCAGTCATCCAATCGCCGCGATGCGGCATGAACATATCGTGGAAGTTCTCGCCGTAGCCAATCCATTTGAAGGAATAGCAGCAAAGCCCTACCGCCAGCAGCAGCGACATCCACCATCCATTCAGCCGCGAGAACAGCTTCTTCAGCTCCCCCTGGTACTTTGCGAGCAGAGCTCCTGCAATAAAAAAGGAAGCATAGTGCAAAGAGACAACGAAGTTTGTCATATAACGCGTCTCGAAGTTGGCGAGCATAATTTCGGCCCCGTAGGACAAGAGCAGCGCCAGCGGAAGTCCAAGCTTCCAGCCGCCTTTGACGATAGCAAACATAATGAACGGAAACATTAACGAGATTCGCATTTCGTGAACGAGTGTCCATAGAATCGGATCGTACCGCGTCGTATTATAGTTGCCTACGAAGAGCAAGTGATGAATAAATGAGGACCAGTTCGGTGGGATGACCCAAAGGTTGTTGTAGTAGCTTGTCAAATCGGTCAGCTTCGACACATACACGGCTTCCCTCATCGCAATCGCGATAAGCAGCGCAATAACAAAGGGGATATAGATGCGACAAATCCTTTTGATCACGTACTTCGTGTAAGTCTGCTGGCGGTTGCTGAAGAATGGCAGCGAAAGCACGAAACCGCTTAACAGAAAAAACATAATCACGGCTTCGTGGCCGCCCCAAATCGCATGCAAGGGGGTGTATTTCAACAGGTTCAGCGGGTAGTCAAGCAGCCCCAGCCCTGATGTGTTCTGCACAATAGGCGTGAACACCATTAAGAAATGTCCGATCATCACGGCAAGTGCCGCGAGCCCTCTAAGTGAATCCAATTGTTCATAGCGCTGCACGCTGCGATTCCTCCACATTTACCGAATCTTCATCTTAACAAAGACGATTATAAGGGATAGGAGCACGTTTTGTCCGCAACTATTTTCATAAGGCTTACAAGCTTCCAGACCGCCTTGGTCTTCTCCAGAGCTTTACGGCTCCCAATAGGCATAAACAGACCGTCAAACCCGCGCAACCGCCCATAAAATCAAGCACGACGTCTGTCGCATTGCCCGTTCTTTCATCAGAGCCCAGTTGATTCCACTCGTCCAGCGCCGGAATGGCTATGGCTGCCAATAACGTAATCAGTAAGGATACCCAGACGCGTCCTCGTGATAACGCGCGTAGAAACATGAACAGCAAAGCCGAGAATGTGGCATACACGAATAAATGCGCACCCTTGCGAAAGAGAAATTCAATAAACCGATAGGGATCTACATGTGAATTTATGACGCTTGTTCGGTAAATGATCGTCACGTCCGGCAGCCATCTCATAAGCTGGTGATAATTAAAATGACTTCTTAAAAACGGCTGGATATTTTGCTCCGTATACGATTGCGAGGAGAAAATAAACAGCATGCTCAACCAGCCTACCAATACGATCCCCCAGAACGCGACCGTCTTCCATCGCCTCTTTTTAACCAAATCGTCCGCACCTCCGCTTGGCACTTTACTGTATCTATCATACTTGAAAAAGCATATGGAAACAAAATACAAACCTCGTTACAAAGCAGGAGTACAAATAAAATAGCGGCTACCCGCTCTAACGTGGTAACCGCATGTTAATCCGTTCTTAGTCATATTGGGATGAATTAATGTCACAAGCCCATATTCCGTTTCATGTCCAAAAAGTTACTGCTATGAGGGCTCCTACCTTAACTTGTCTGTTTGCCTATAGTTAAGAGCTCTCAACATAATCGATATATGCGCAATTCACTTCACCTTCGCATTCTCTTCCATACCGTACACAATCATAGCAATTTAGAATTCGATCTAGCGCTTGACTTGCCCCCAATACATCATCAGATTGGTAGGATTTGCTCATTAACAGCTTATCCACCATCTCTTGCCGCAACATCTCAATTGTCTGCTCCAGCTTGATTCTTTGCTGAACATCATCTCTATTAATGCTTTCCTACTCCTCTCTGAGGAAACTCAGTAATGAAGTCTTTTCACGGCTATGCCACGGTTTGCATACCTCATCTATTTGTTCCCTTTATACCTCTGTCTCATGCAGGTCATTGATATGCTAGATAAGTACTTTTATTAAGTATTCGGACCTAATTCGTAGACCTAATTGATGGACCTACTTTATATAAGAAATTAGACTCATTGGATCCGAAATGATTTGACAAAATCTCAAATCCTCGTCTAAAACACGTCAATAGTCCCCCCAGATTGAATATCTGTTTGAAGCAGAATAGTCCATATAGATAGTGTAATGTATATTTTAGTTCTGAGGTAGGGGTTTATTGGTTAAATGTATTAATTTTTTACATTTCATTACTGATCCACATAACCATTCGACTATAAGGCAAAAAGACCAGCCCGCCACTTACTCGGAAGCGGTAGCTAATCTTTTTTAAGCACGATATCATTCTATTCCAACGTTTTCACTGTCGCTTAAGGAATTAACTACAATACAACATCCAGTAAATGATTTATTTCATCAACCGTGTTACATCGATACAACTTTCTGCCTAATGATGTGAATTCACTAAGTGTAAGTTCACTTATTTTAAGCTTTGCTTCAAGATCTATATAATTAAATTTCTCATTAAGAAACTCATTCAACATTTTCTTTCTTGTTGCCAATTCCAATTCATAATGCATATATTCTCTATCTACATCAATTTCAGACAATACATCTGTATAAAATCCATCAAAATGCCCCTCAATATAATCGAGTACGGAATTCATATCATTAATCGTATGCGTGTAAATAAGCGTTCCTTGTTTTTTCATTGCAAATACAAGTGCTGGACTATATCTTTCTTGGGACATCACTAGAAACTTTATGTCCTTTTCTTTCACGAACGATATGACTTCATTATCCGTCGCATTTGTTTGATATAACGTATAGAGGTATTGCGGAAACGGAAAGATCTCCTCAATTATGTCATACATCGTTTGTGAATATAGTTGGGGTATCACACGGAGCAAAATTTGAAAGCCATATGCCCTGGCACCTGCAACCAAAGCTTCAAATTGTTTTCTCACGATCTCTTGATCCGTATACTTCGTATCTGTAATCAGATACGCATCAGGATGGGCGACAAGAAATTCAAATAAACCTTCAACGGTTAAAGGCGATAAAGTATTTAAAATTTTCGAATTTTGAAATTGTTCCCTCGTGAGTGAATGGCCCTGCATGAATCCACTTGGAGGCTCTTGCTTCAGCAAACTGAAAATAGACGGCTCCCAGCTCTCGCGTGCGACTAATTGTTCATCTGAGGTTAGCGCTAAATCAGCTTCAAACAGTCTATGGCCTCTATGAATATAGCTCTGTTCAAAAGCTTCCTTGCAGTTAGTTAAATTAACGCCTTGAATTCTTCCTCCACCGCGACTTATCACACGATTATATTTATGCTTCTTAGGAGGGCTAGCTTGAAATAAGCTATCTCCCCCAAATAAAGTAACAAATGTATCGAAAGAGGTAGAGACCACGTTTGATTCCGATTGCAATACTACGATATTCATTCCTCTATGATTTAAACTCTGCTCCTGATTATCTTGCTTTATACTGCTATGATTTGTTGCGAGGGCTCCGCCGCTTTTAGCACTCACAGTGGTCTCACCACAAACCCCCTCCCAGTAAATATCATCGATAGAGCACTCTTCAAATAAAACATCATACTCATCCATGTGGTTTTTTTTTGCTATCCATAGATAACTATGCCTTAATTTCGACTTGTTCAATTGAGTAATACCAAATCGCTTTAATTTCATTTCAACTTCTTCATTAATTTGCTGGCTAGCATCATCTTTTACAGAAATAATGACATACGAGCCCTTAACAACATCATTCAAGAAATCAATAACGGTCTTTCCTTCTACGGTTTTTATCGTATAACCATCATTCGAAAAATAAGGAAAATAGCTGCTATCATGAAAATAAATCGATTGGTTGTTGTACTCCAATGCTAAGTCCTTGAACGTCTTCATCCAAATTCCATATTGCCGGTACATGCTAGCCACATAAGCCGCATAAACTTTTTCATC
Organism: Paenibacillus sp. J22R232; assembly: GCF_056269165.1. NCBI lineage: Bacteria > Bacillati > Bacillota > Bacilli > Caryophanales > Paenibacillaceae > Paenibacillus > Paenibacillus sp. J22R232. The sequence goes on from NZ_JBWDNK010000008.1 coordinate 103,866, forward strand.
CCTGATTCTATCGTGTATCGTTTTCAAATTGGATTGAGGGATATAAATGCTCCCCTTTTTCAATAAAGATAAGTCAGCCATCTTATATATCATTTTCCACCTCGGTTGGTATTGCACGATAAATGGTTTGGTAATCATACATAGTAACAAACGTATCTACTCTATTTACAGCTTCAACTCTTGATTCAATGACATCGTACACAACCATATTCATCCCACGAAGATTTGGCGAATATTCTTTGCCATCGATAATTATGCTAGAATGATTGCCACTGTCATATCCTTTACTTGCAACCTCGACATCCATTGGAAATTTAAAACCATCGATAGATGCTTCTTTTTTATAATGCTTTGACAGAGGCTTATCTGACCATTCCTCAAAAAGACTAATATAAACATTATCATATTTTTTCCAAATAATGTTGATATAACTATTCCGCAGGTGCTCTCTCGTTAATTCACGAATACCGAAATCACAGAGCTTCTCCTGCCATTTATGATTTAACGCCTGAGATCCATCATCTTTAACGGACAGAATGATAAGCGAAAATGGATTTGCCTCTTTGAATAAATCTATAAGACTCTTACTGATTACAAGTTGTATATTATATTTCCGTTCCCATAAGAAAGGCATCATACTCGAATCATCAAAATACACAGGCAGCTGAGAATTCGTTTGCGCATCTATACCTGTGATATCTATTATGGACACGTTCTTTTGCTTGCAAAGTTTTTCAATGTTTGAGGTTTCCAGTATATCATCTGCCCAAACCGGATTTCTTATTATCGTCTTGCAATCCTCTTTGTCGGAAGCCAAGACCTCTTTCCATCTCGAAAAAGAGTATCTCCCCTCAACTGAAACTCTCTCCGAACCTTCTCCTACAATTTCAGTTGCCTCGGAAGGTTTACCCGTCTTATCCGGTTGTTCCGCTATTTTTATTACTGGTTTAATGTTTTTCATGCTCATCATCAAGAAAAACCAGCAGCCCAATAAAATAACCGCAGCGGTTTGCAACAATAAAATGCTCACAAAATCACTCCCGGAGTTGGAATTTCTTTGATGGCCCGATACATCCCATTATCGACATAAGTCGTCGAAAAGGTATCCGCAACAAACTGGTCTAATACATTGCCAGTCCTCATATCTATCACCGCGAAGTTGAGGCCTCTTTCATTTGAACAACAAGATATCTGATTAATAAGTAATTCAGATTTGTTTCCAGACAAGGCGCCTTGGCTTCGTAGTCTCAAATTAACCGGGAGGGAAATTCCATTTAAAATTGATCGTTTCTCCCATTCTTGCTCAATAGATTGGTCCGCAACTTCTTCATATAAGGACACAAAGCCTTTGTTCTTATAAATTACATTAGTATAGCTATGTCGGTATTTGCTTTTATCCAACTTATAGATGCCATAATTTCTCATCATGTCTGCAAAGGCTGAAGTAAACTGATTGGCTGCATCATCTTTAGCGACTACAGCGATAAGAACATGATCAGGAAGGCTTTGCAAATGGGCCGGCAATGTAATCGGGTTAACTAACTCAATCTTATGACCTTTTTTCCGTAAAACATCAATATAAAACTTATCTCCGAAATAAATTGGCTTATCATTTTCATCTACATTCAATATAGAGAAAAATCGAATGTTTTTCTTCCGTTGAGCACGATAGTATTCCTCAAGCTTGCTCATACCGCTCACATCATTTATGGCAACATTCATATGCCCTTGATCTAAAGCAAGTGGAATAGGCAGTATAATCGAATCGTCATTAACCAGACTTAAAATCTGTTCGATATTAGATGAAAATTGGGCTGACACCACGTTATCCAGCTCTAAATTATTAACCTCTTCATCTGATACCAATTTATCGTTCGCAATTAAATAGGCCGATCTACTGATTTGCTGCTTGCTGAATTCGTATGCTTTTTTATTCTCTCCAGACACAGGTAATACTATCGTTTTATTCTCTCTATCAAATATTGTGCTGTTTACATATTCACCTGAATCAGAAGCATACAATAGAGTACGAGCCGTTGCAAAAGAGCCATTGGGGAACTGTACCAACGGTATGACTCTATTCTCGTCCGCCGTAAAAAGACTCGTACCCATTCCATAACTGATTTTGGGCAGCCCTAACAAATGGAGAAGCGTCGGGCCTACATCCAAAGTGCTCCCTATCCTTTTGAAATCAGGCAGGTCAGCTTTCGCAGCATTTGCCGTTGCAATAACGAATGGTACTTGTGCCATTCGCATCCGATTCGTTAACTTAAGCATGTTGGATTGCTGAATGCCCAATTCGTCATATAATGACGGTAGATGCTCTGGCGAAACCCCTTCGTGATCGCCATAAAATGAAAATACGGTGTTTTCCATTAATCCTTCACGTTGCAAAGACTCATAAAATGACTGTAGTGCTCGATCGGTATAGTTTACACTTTGATAGTATAAGGAAAGAAACTCAGGCAAATTATTGCTCAATTTCAGTCCCCATAATTTCTCTTCCAATTTAAAAGGAAAATGCGAGGTTAAACTAATCATAAATGAAAAAAAAGGCTTCTTCATTTTTTTGATCTTTTCGACAGATTGTTCAAAAAAAGAAAAATCGGATAACCACGAAGACGCTTTATCTTGAAGTAAATAATCTTCCTCCGAGAAGAACCTCTCAAATCCATGTGTGTTCATCATTGTACGTCGATTATAAAAATCACCTTTGTACCCATGGTAGGCTACCGCCTCATAGCCATGTTTTCTCATGATTTTAGGTAAACCAAAGTACTTCTTGTCATAATGTTTATAATTTACTACATCGTTCTGCATGGCATACAAGGAATGCAGCGAAGCTAATTCCGCGTCAGAGGTATGTCCTCTTGAGAATTGGCTAAAAATATCTGTGAATGCTAGATTTTCCCTAGCTAGGCGGTTCATGAATGGGGTTACTTCTTGACCTTCAACTTTATGATGAAGTAAAAACTGTTGAAAAGACTCCAATTGAATTAGAATCACATTCATACCTTTGTATTTCCCAAACCACGGATCTTTAACCGAATCATCTTCTGTTGAATTCTGACTCTTTGCATATTCCATATGGAAGTTCTCATGCATTTGTTCCTGCTCTAGTCTACTTCTTTTTTCCAATATCCAAATAAAATAATACGACAAGAACATACCGAAAGTATGGATTGGCATTTGTCCGTTAGATAAGCGTTTTTTTTGGCGTATCGTTATTATAATGAGCATGATCAGTAGTAAATTTAAAGACCACCATATTGTCGTAAAAGAACTAACTTCACCATTTGTAACAATAAGCGCTATTATAACTTCAGAAAAAGTGATAACAAAATAAATATCGCTCCATTTTACAAGTCTGCCTGCCGCTTGTAACAGCATCGTTCCATTTGTAGCTGCAGTTCCCTTTACAAACAAAAACTGCTTAACCTGAAAAGCTGCAACAAAATTCCCAAAGTATCTAAAGTGAACCAAGTTCACAAAGTAGCAAATTGTAACAAGTAGGACCAAAATAAAAGCAAAGTAAACACTCCACTCTGCCATAATTTTTATAATAACAGATGTTAATCCTGATATTACAATTTGCTCTAGTGATACCCATTTCAAGCCGCGAATTTTATTTAAAGCCATATTCCATGTTAAATGCCAGATGAATATAGCAAGGCATATCAATAGCGCCGACAACTGTTTCAACCCTCTCTCTTAGTCAAAGCTCTTCTTTTTAGGCTGAAAATATAATTCTGTCTCGTTTGAAATCCACTGTAATCGCCCAAAACTTGATTCAGAACTCTGGCTGTGATCCCCGCGAATAAACACGGTTTGCCCTTGTTTTAAATACTGAGCAACCACTAGGATCCAATCTTCATTTTTGATATCAGCTGTTACGCATAGCTCAATTTCTGATCGAGAGATACTCTTAACGCGATTAGAATTTTCGTACCCATCTTTTGCGGGTAGTAAAGATAGAATAATTGACCTCCACTTTTCTTTCCAGTTTTTCTTATTGAATGCTTTGGATACCTCATAAGCATTTCGAGAGAGTTTTTCGCATAATTCTTTATTCTCTAAACATTCAATAATAGCCTTTTTCAATGATTTGCTATCCGGATTGATAAGAAGTCCATTGAAACCATCTATAATAATATCGGTTAATCCTCCAATTCTAGTAGCGATAATTGTATTCCCGGTTGCGCATGCTTCTAGACAAGATAGACTTGTACCTTCACTATATAAAGTTGGTATTAATACGATATCTGCTTCTTTATATACCTGATGCATCTCGTCTGGATCACAGTGATAACAAAAGATACGATTTGGCCATCGTTTTATTGCTTTTTCGATTGCATTTACATCTTCCTCGAAGCCCTTTCCAACAAAATGAAATTCCGTTTCTGGATAACGCTCCAAAATCTCATCCACTACTGCAAGTGTAATGTATAAACCACGAGCCTCATACAGCCTTCTCGGGTAGACAATTCGGGTTCGCCCGTCTTCTCTTTTCATGTCTGGGAAAAACTCATCCGGATCAACATAGTTAGGTACGCTGATCATTTGCCTTCCGGTCTGATACGAAACCGTTTGGAACCAATTCGACGTATTGGTATCTACAGAAACCATTTTTTGTACCTGCTCGGCACTTTTTATGAATCTTTCATTATGAGCCCAGAACTGCGCTCCATCTTTATATTCGCTTCCATAATTATCCCATGAAACACCGTGGCTAATTCCTATACTAGGATGTGCTGCATGCGGATAGGCTTGGAAGAATGCTGAATAAATATTGAGTATTGCCATACCTTCAACCGCATATAAGTAACGACGATTAAATGCATTTAAAGTCTCTATTGTAAACTCGTCCATGTTCAAAAGCTCATGTCCTAAGCTATATATGTCAATGTTTTTATATTTTCTATGCCAAGGAAAATTTCCATATTGATAAATATCTAATTTTATGCCCAAATCCTTACATACCTCATATAGATCGACAAGGTATCTTTCAGCCCCGCCTGTATAGTAATTCTCTCCATTGTAATCCATGAAGGTTGCCGTAAATACAGCCACATTTTGCTCAGGCGCACGATTTGCATATACATTTAAACAAGACACTTCTGACTGTAAAAGCTTTTCAATGTCATTAGCTCTCGTTACCCACTGATTTTGGTGCGCAATCATGCTCAGATGATCCTTAGCATCAGATGTCATAACCCAAAAGGAATCGTTGAGTTTAATTGGACTTTTTTCGTTTGCGAATGTAATACCTGGTCCAGCATATGGAACTACCTCAGCTATTGACGTAGTAATAATTGGTTTACCTATTGCACAGTACTCAAAAAATTTGACCGGTGAAACTGAATTCGTTAGCTTATTCACAATAAACGGAATCATTACAGCATCGAAGTGAGCCGTATAGTCTTTTAACTCTTTATATGGCTTCGGACCTAGAACATGGACATTATCTGGAAAAATATTTTCCGAAATGCCACAATAGCCTATTAAAACAATATCAACCCCCGGAGATGCAGCTAACTCATTTACCAGCTTTGTATCAAACCAAGCTTCGATTGCTCCAAAATAGCCAATTATTTTGTTTCTCCTCTTTATAATCGAAACCATGTCTTCCGGTACATAATAATCTGCATCCTTTTCAACTGCATAATCTTCAAGCCGCGATGCATTAGGTAAGTAAACAGAATCATTTCTATCGGTTACAAATTCCTGCAGCTGTCTAGCTGAGTATGTGACAATAGCCGCTTCATGCAGCACTTCATAATGCTTAGCCAACATATTTCTATCGTATAAACTAAAAAAATCAACGCGATCAAGAACATCATACCAAATCGTCTTATGCGGGAGGTTTTCTATCCAAGCATTTTGCATTAAATAAGAGTTCAAAATGAGTACATTGGACGTTTGTAATGCTTGCAGCAAATGTTCTTGTTTAGATACAACAAAAAGTCCTTTTTCAATTTCCCTAAGACAAAACTCAGGAGATGGATCGCAAAAAAAGCACAAATAACCTTTCCTCGCAAACTCCATTAATAAATGCTGAGGGCGTTGAATAGGCTCCCAATTTACAGCAACTGGATACACGATTATTCCTAAGTAATTACTCTCTTGAATTACTTTAATAATGTCCCTTGCCTCCGTCGATAGAGGTGATTCTACAATATTTTTATAATACTGTAATTGACTTTTATACCGAGAAGCGAATAATAAATCTTTTTCTGCTAATTCCTTTTCAAAAAGCAAAATCTCATCTAAATACTTCTTTTCAATATCCAGTTGTACTATTTCTTCATTATCGAGATGGATATTCTCATCTTTTAAACGGTCTAGGGCTAGTAATTGCTTTTCTGACAGCTCGTTAATCTGATGTAGTGCCGTTTTTATCGCATCAATCTCACGTTGAATAGCTGTTTTCGAGTTTTCCATCGTTTGTAAATTACACCTCAATCCTTTGATTAAGCTTAGCGATCAATCTATCCACACTAGTTGCAGTGAGTAACAGAGAATCTTTTCTTACCAACGTATGTTTCTTCTTTTTAACATCCGAATAGGTTACGATTTCGGATTGTTTTAATATCTCATAATGTTTTAATCGTGTAGATGCGTCCATTCCCCATAACAGGTCCTCTTCTTCACAAATATCATACCAAATTCTTTTGAAATCCAATAAATCGTACCAAGCAGCTTGCAGCACCCAAGTACAAAGAACGATTGGAATCATTTTGTTTTCGATAAGCCATTTGAGAAGCATGGCTTCATTTTTATATTCATAATACCCGTTCGAAATTTCTACTATTTCTTCTTCAAGTAATCCATTAAATGATATGCATATAAAGCCACTCTCGGACAACGATTGCAACAACAAACCGATCCGATTGTTATTAAATATAATCCCATCCGGAACAACTATGATATTCTTGCAATCTGTTTTGTCATGTAAAATAGATGTAATCTTCAAGAAACTCGAGTCTACATTTTCCGATGCCTTCATATAGTATAACTGTCTCGTCGAGTATTCTTTCTCGTACTTAACTATAGTCTCATACCTATCCATAAGCAGCATATCGCTATCCAATAAACGTTTTAATTCAGAATTTTTGCTTTTGCTCTTCTCCAGCTCTTCTCTGCGCTGTCTAACTGCTATTTCCAATTCCTTCACCACTTCATTTAACTCTACCAACTTGGAAACTTTGCTTCTATGCAAGCCTCGCAAGGCATCTAATTGAACCTCCTGATGTCCTTGTTCAAGAAGGGAAAGAACATCTCGATCCGTATGCAATTTATACATGTCCCATCTCCTAATTGTTTATACAAAGCTTAAATGAAGCCATTTCCGCTTTAGCTTGAAATGCAGAGCTTCCCAACCTCCGAAGGTACCTGTGTCAATTTTAGAAGAAAGACTCTCTCCATGAATGCGATAATAGTATAATGGCTCCTGCAAATGAACGATACGCCCCGTTAACGCAAGCCGGACGGTGAAATCACGATCCTCGATTCCGAACAGCGACTCATCAAAATTGCCAGTCTTACGATGCGAGGAAGTTCTCCACATCAAGGATGGACCCCCGTTCTGCATACCGTTTAATCGGTAATTAGGTAACCGCTTTGTTTCGATTACGATTCCATCTACATCCACATGATAATAGTCTGAATATACGGCGCTAGCATTCGGATGAGCAGCTAGAAATTCAATCATTCGCTCCAACCAGCGTTGATGGACAAAATTATCCGCCGAAGTCCAGCACCGATATTCGCCTTTTGCTTTCGAGAAACCATAGTTCAAAGCATTAGGAAGACCCCGATTGGTCACCATCCGATAATAGGTTACTCGGCTATCAAATTTAAATCGATTGACAATTGCAGCTATATCCTCAACTGAACCGTCATCTACAATGATTAGTTCTAGCTCCAAATGTGTTTGAGCGAGTATGCTCCTAATACTTTCAAATAAATATTTCGTGTCGTTATACACAGGCATAACTACACTTACCAATGGCGAAGATTCGATTGGCGCTATATTTTTCATTCGATGGCGAGAAAATAAAACGGCCCACTCTTGCATATTCAAATAACAGAAAAGCGGGTTTAGCAAAGCTTGAGCTGCGGGATTGTCTACATTGAAAATCTCTAATAGTTTACGCGAGATTTTATCAATTCCTTCTGATTTATAATTCTCGTATATTGCTTCAGCCAACCTGAATGCGCACGCTTCGTTTAAAAAAGCGGAATTTTCCAAAGACTGTTTCCAAGAAACAAATGCCTTCTTTTTATCTCCTATCTGCCATTGAAGTTCCGCAACCAGTGCTAGCCAATGTGACTCTGTCGTTAACACTAACTTAGTATCAATCATCTGGTTGTGCTGTAGAGTTGCGTTTAATAATTCGCTTACTTCTTTTTTCATCTCTTCAATCTGGATGTTGACGGTCATTTTACCGTAAAGATATATAAAATCCAACTGATCTCTCTCATCCAAATCAGCATCCAAAACCGTATATACTTTATCCGTAGCACCTTCTAAATTATCCATATTAATTAAAGAAAGAATCTGAAAAAACTGAAATGTTCTCCAATCTGTTGACCCTTTATCTGGTTCAGGAAGCGATAATACTTGCTGATACCTTTGGCACCCAAATGCAATTAAAAGTTGTTGAATTGCATTTTCTTCATTCAATAATTCAAGGTAGGATTGTTGTTTTTCATCCACCACAATTAGCGGCTTCTCTATCGTAATCGTTGGTTTATCCAAACATTTTTCTTTATCATTTCTACTTGAGTTCGCTATTGAATCGTATAGCTTGAATTCTGTTTTATTATTACGAGAGCTAAGTAAATGGATACGTTCTTCAACATATTCATGTCCTAATCTTTCCGAATACGCTTTGACCAATACTGCCCCGCCACCTAATGCGGTTTCCATAATAAGCTCATCGTTGATTTCAGTCGCAAGTCGCTCGTTGGCTTTCCATACCCATAACAAATTTGCACTGCTGTCGTTTTTAAAATTAGTAATTGCCTCATCTATTGTTTCACCGCTGACAACCCGATCAACTCTGTCTTCTAACCAGTGATTAATCTCATTTGAAATCTCATTTGGTTTCGGCGACCATATTCCAATTTCTATTTGATACTCATGAAAAACAGAATTTATATGATACAGCAGTTCTTCACGATTAGATTCTAGTTGTGGATGTGATAACAGCACTGCAATTTTCATCTTTTTAACCTCTTCCCTATACTCAACTTTGTAATCACCCTTCTTATATGAACAAACCCATATACGGCGAGAATAGACTTCCACTAATGAGATACAATGATTAGGAAATAAATGATTAGATCGTTGAACCAGTTGCTCCCACGTACAATACCACTGAAACGCCTCTTCCCATCTTTGCTGTGCAAAACAAATTTCGGCAATAATCATATACGGGTCTACATAATACGGCCATTCGTTCATACATTCCCGGGCACTGCTCTCGGCTGCATGCTGGTACCCAAGCTGTAATAAACTCATTATTTTATAATAATGCGCTTGTGCTTTACTGTACGACTGTGTCGATATAAGCAATTCCAACGCAGTTTTTGCAAACTTTAGACTTTCACTATAATTACCCGCGTTATAAAATTCTGCAGATAGATAGCGATGAGTTAACCCATCCGCTTCATTCGATTCTAATTCCTTGTAGAGCAACGCTAAATTCCTTGTTCTTTTAACTGGATTAAACTCTGATGAATACCCATAATGTTTAAAATAGCCATCCGCGCACAAACTAGTTTTCTTCGCATCCACTTGCTTCACATTGATTAATCTCTCATGTATGATTCCTTTATATTCATATAGAGATGGGGAAAATAATCGCTCAACATGCGTTACTGACAACAAGCGAGTACGGTCTGTCTCGTAATGATGGCACTCAAATGAGACGACTGTTTCCCTAACATTAATATTGTCAATCCAAGTCCTAAAACCCATTTCACCATGCCAATTAAATTCTTCATCCGAGTCAATAAACATGACCCAATCAAAATCAACGCACTGCTTTAGCAATAAATTTCTTGCCTCAGCAAAACTATCGTTCCAGTTATGATATATAATTTGAGCTCCAAGTTCTTTTGCAATACGAATGCTTCCATCCTCCGAGCCTGTATCTAATACAATGACTTGATCCACATAAGAGTTTATGCTTTGAATAGCTTTAAAGAGAGTATCCTCATTATTTCTCACTAGAATACAACAAGCTATTTTCATATTTACAATTTCCTTCTCTTTATATATTAAAGGCCGTTATCTCGCTTTGTTATAAGCGAGATAATGGCCCTTTGAGATTTTAAATTATAATAAATTAGACCGTTGGATCACTATTTGAAATTTTCTTGCCTTCTTCAAGCAGCGTATTTATTGACTCTTTATATTGCTCAAACTTCTCTTCTTTAATAAATCCTGCTGTCAATACTGCTACGTCTTTACGTTCTACCTGATTTTGAGGTGAAAATTTACCATCTGTCACTGTAAGTAGCTTAGCTTCTATTGCCGCCTGTACATATGCTTTCGCCCAATCGCTGATTTCATTAGCATCCGTTACAGGAAGATTAGTTCCTTTACCTGTAATGTTCGTTTGAGTAATACGCACCAAAATTGCAGCCAGCTCTTCTTTTTTTAGAATGGCATTTGGACGGAAAGCCCCATCAGAACCAATCATAATACCTACTTTTTCCAAAGCATAGATATACTTCAAGCCCCAGTTATCACTGCTTACATCTGTAAATTTAGAAGTTGGAATGTCTGGCGTCTCAAGGTTAAGTGATCTCGCAATAATTGCAGCTACTTGTACACGAGTCAATTTCCCTTCTAGATTCAATTCTCCATTTGGTCCGCCTACCATGATCGACTTTTCCATAAGCTCCTTGATTGCTGCTTGTACGGCATCAGGAGTTTGCGTCCCTTCGGCCGCAAATACTGCCACCGGAGCTGCTAGAGTATTTACCACCATAGCAGACGTGACAGCAAACTTTGTAATTTTCTTCGTTCTTTCTACATTCATTTTCAATCATCCTCCAAAAAAATATTTTAAAAAACTTTTATGTTACTCTACAACCTTCATATGCCGTTATGAATATTAAAGTCTGATAAAATTATAAATAAGGTCAGCTAATCCGATTAAATTACGTTCCCCTTGAACTCGAATTTCTGTCTTATTAGTAACAAACCGATTTAATATTTATTAACGCTTCTTTCTTACTATGAAGAGATAAAAGTTGTAAAGTTAGCTAATTAAACTATCGGCATACTCGCTTCGAAACTTTACAAAAAATCAAAATTAATAATCGAAATCTATGTAAAAGATCAATGTTAATAAAACAAATTCACTTCTTGGATTTTTAAAGTATTTTTCAATCTTATTTAAACCGTTCATTTAACAGATAATTTTACATTATGTCATATTAATAGTAATTTTTACAAGTAATTAGACATAGAAATACCTTGGTTCTCGTTAACATTTAAAAACCTATTTTTTGTAAAACAGTGTCGCTAATCGCCGAAAATAATTGTTAGCTGAATCAGCAATAGGAGGCTTCGACATAAAAGAAGAGTCATTCAGCACCGCTTCTGCATTTAATTGAAAATACTGAACGTATTGTTCTCCCATCCGCCTCTCAATAGCATCGTATGCTTCACGCAAGTGAAAACCACGACGAACGATATGATGCGCATCAGAAGAAACAATGTGTATGTGACCTGCTTTTAATAAAGTCCAGGCAGATCGTTCAATTCGCTTGCCAAACCCCCCAAGGAGAGAATGGCTTGTAACCTGTGCGTATGCCCCAGCATCAATCAACTCGATTAATCGGTCCGGGTGTTGCACGATCTCAGCATTTCTTTCGGGGTGAGCAATGATAGGCTTTAACTTTAGAATAGTGAGCTCGTGTATGAGCTCGCTCATCGACTTCGGTATTCGAGAGGATGGCATCTCTATTAATACATAACTAGAGCCGGCTAAAGGAAGCAATTCTTTCCTACTCCACGCATCAAGCAAATCTTCATGAACACGAATTTCCTGTCCAGTCCGAATAGTAACAGGCACACCCGCAGCGATTAATTTCTCATTAATCGCGCGAGTGTGCTCGGTTACGTCTTGTGCTATGTTCGTATATGTTCCATTGGCATGATGCGGGGTTGCAATAATGGTTGTGATTCCCTCTGAAACGGCTGCCCGGGCCATATCCAAAGTATCATTCCAATCCGCTGCGCCATCGTCCAATCCGGGTAAAATATGCGTATGGATGTCTATCATGCTGATCTCACTCCTTAGTAGAATTTGATCAAAGCCACCTGATAGGCAGGTTTGTACTTATTCTAACATAGGAGAAGAGATGTTTCAGCAAGTCTCGTTATAATTCGACAGTATTGCAAGCACTTATCGAGTATATCCTACAATTCCCAGATGTGTAAGTAAAAAAATGTAAAAACGGGGTTTGTTCAGAATTTGTTCAGGATTTGTTCAATTTTTTCTAAAGAAGCTCTTTACGAAGATCCGCGGCGGATTTTGGCGAAAGATAGGCAAAAGGGATGTCGAACACGGTCTTAGCTCCTACTTGACCTTCACGAGCAAGCTTGTAGGCAGCCCTAGCATATGCGACTAGAACACTAGCCGTAAATTCCGGATTGCTATCCAGCTTCAACCCGAATTCGATAATTTGCGTACTGTTCTCGCCCGTCTTACCGCTGCGAAGAACCGTACCGCCGTGCGGCATAGAGGAGTGTTCGGCTTTCATCGTTGCTTCATCAATGAAATGAACCGTCGTATTATAGTCGGAGAAATAGTTCGGCATGCTGCGGATTTCCTGAGCAATGGCTTCTTGGCCAGCGCCTTCCTCGGCCACAATGTAGCAATCACGGATATGCTTCTCCCGCGTCGTCAGCTCCGGATTCTCGCCGCTCCGAACGCGATTGACCGCATCCTCGCTTGGAATGGTGTATTGCACGCCGTGCTTAACGCCATTAACGCGGCGGATGGCATCGGAATGGCCTTGGCTCACGCCTTTTCCCCAGAATGTATTTTCTTTGCCTTCTGGCAGAATTGCTTCTGCAAGCAACCGGTTTAGGGAAAATAAACCTGGATCCCAGCCTGTTGAAATAACGCTTACCTTGCCGCTTACTCTTGCCATCGCATCCACTTGCTCGAAATATTCAGGAATGCGCGCATGCGTATCGAAGCTGTCCACGGTGTGGAACATCCGGGCAAAAGCAGGCCCTTGCTCCGGCAGGTCGGTCGCCGATCCCCCGCAAAGTATCATCACATCGATAGCATCACTGAAACGCTCTGCTTCCTCAATGGAATAAGCTTGAACAGCTGACGGGATCGAAGAAGGATCTCTGCGCGTAAAAATAGCATCCAGCTTCATGTCGGGACTTTGCTTGATAGCAAGTTCTACGCCTCGTCCTAAATTTCCGTAACCCACGATACCAATACGAATCTGTTCTGTCATGCTGCCGCCACCTTATCTTAGTTAATTTGATGCTTAGATCCAGCCTCTTGCTTCCATAGCTGCCGCGATCCGTTTAATCGATATCATATATGCTGCTGTACGAAGATCTGTTTTATGCTCTTTGGCAAGATCGCGAACAGCTACATAGGAAAGAATCATGTTCGTTTCAAGCTTCTCAAGCACTTCTGCCTCGCTCCAGTAGTAGTTCATCAGGTTTTGTACCCATTCGAAGTAGGAAACCGTTACGCCGCCTGCGTTCGCCAGAACATCCGGGATAACCGTAATGCCATGGCTTGCCAAGATACGGTCTGCCTCAGGCGTTGTTGGGCCGTTAGCAGCCTCTGCTACGATTTTCGCTTTGATGCGATCTGCATTCGCAGCTGTAATGACGTTCTCAAGCGCTGCCGGCACTAGAATATTTACGTCTAGCTCAAGCAATGCTTCGTTGGAAATGACGTACTCTTCGCCGTATTCGCGAATCGAAGACTGGTCCTTCAGCTCAGAGATGCGTTCGATATCAATGCCTTCCGGATCATAAATTCCGCCTCGGGAATCACTAACCGCTACGATTTTGCATCCTGCTTCGCTAAGCAAACGCGCCGCAATGCGGCCTGCGTTGCCGAAGCCTTGAATAGCTGCAGTCGCGTTCTGAACCGGGATATGCATATCCTTAAGCGCAGCTAGAATCGTGTATACGCAGCCTTGTGCCGTCGCTTCATTGCGGCCCTTGGAGCCTCCGAGGATAAGCGGCTTGCCTGTAATTACGCCTGGTGAATTTACACCCTTCAATCTGCTGTACGTATCCATCATCCAGCCCATAACCTGTGGTGTAGTATATACATCCGGTGCCGGAATATCCTTGTCAGGTCCTACAAAATCAGCAATCGATTCCATGAATGCACGGCTGATCCGTTCAAGCTCGCCTTTGCTGAGAATACGCGGGTCACAAATAACCCCGCCTTTGCCGCCGCCGTAAGGCAAGCCGACTACGCCGCATTTGAAGCTCATCCACATCGAAAGCGCTTTTACCTCATCCAGCGTTACGTCAGGGTGGAAGCGAATGCCGCCTTTAGTCGGTCCGATCGCATCATTATGCTGAGCACGGTAACCTTCAAACACGCGGATCGAGCCATCGTCCATGCGAACGGGAAAGCTAACCGAGAGCACGCGCTTCGGCTTCTTAAGAATTTGCGTTACATGCTCAGGCAGTTTAAGAAGAGCGGCTGCCGTGTCAATTTGCTGTTGTGCGATTTGGTACGGATTTAACGTTTCTTGCGCGATACTCACTGTCATTTCAGGTTCATTCCTTCTTCGTAGAGTCCGACTCCCATTCCATGGGAAGGCCGCTTTTCTGATTTTAACTGTTTCCATAGTATTTTAAAAGAAAAATTTAGCTGAAAAGTGCAAAAAATCTACGGATTTATCCATTGTCATGTTAGGTTTCATTGAGTGGTAGTTACAGTGACATCTAACATCAAAACATATATATGCTATTTTGGAAACTCAGGCATACAAAGAAAGGAAAGACCCAGCTGGAATTCCTGCTCCAGTTGGGTCTTTCCCCGTTATGCTCTAGGCCGCTTATTTAGCTGCGGCATATGACTCTTTAAGCATCCCATAGCTATCCACGATTTCTTGATGAAAGGCATGCTTATGCGGTATGCCCATATGCGATGTGATTACGTCATGAATGCCCGCGCTCGCGATTGCAGCTTGCAGCGCAACGGCTTCCTCATCCTTCTCGTAATCAAACAAAAGCGCCGCTGCAATGGCCGAAGTCAGGTGCGGTACCGATACCCCCAGCTCATGCGCCTGCAAAGCCGGCCTTACCAACCGGTCATTCAAAGACAGCTTGCGCATCGGCGAGCGGCCTACGCGTATTACGCTATCCGACAGCAGCGGATTCGTAAATCTCACCATCATTTTCTGTACGTAGCGGTCATGCTTTTTCGTGTCCCAATGGTATTTGGAGGTCAGAATGCTGCCTGTCTCGCTTAGCACCTGCGACAATTCAGAACGTATGCGAGAGTCCGCCATCGCCTCTTGAATCGTTTCATAGCCTTCCAAATAACCGTGATACGCAGCCGTGCAGTGACCTGTGTTTACGGTGAATAACTTACGTTCGATGTAAGGTTCTAGCGCATCCACATATTTGACGCCAGCAATCTCTTGGAAACCTTCCATCATTGCCGAGCGGTCAACGATCCATTCGAAGTACGGCTCCACCGTTACTTTAAGCGGATCATCATGCTCTTGTACGGGGACGATTCGGTCAACGGCCGTATTCGGGAAAGCGACGCAGCTATCCGCTTCTTGATGCAGGTCTGCAGGCAGATGCTCATACACCCTTCGTTTGAGAAGCGTGCTTCCCGATATGGCATTCTCGCAAGCAATAATATGCAGCGGCTCCGTATTCGTTGCACGAAGGCGCTGCGCAATGCCTGAGGCGATGGATTCCGCGATATGCTTCAGCGCAGTTACTCCGACAGCTGTCGTTACGATATCGGCCGTCGCGACAGCCGATGCCACCGCCGCCTTATTTTTGCCGCTGATCGCAGTCACATTATTCACGATTTTCGTATCACGCTCTTCGTTCGCCAGCATAACCGAATACTGCTTCTGCTGCTGCAGCAGTTGAATTTTCTTTTCATTCCTCGCTATAAAGGTAACCTCATAGCCCGCATGGGACAGCAGAAGACCAATAAACCCCCTGCCAATATTTCCTGCTCCGAAATGTACAGCCTTCATTGTCCGAACCCCCTTTTGTTGGATGGTGTGGTCAGTGATTATATTATCTGAACATTCTGATTTATTAGGACGTGATCTTACGGCCTACTTAAAGTCCTCCGGCAGCCATCATTTGAAAATCAATATGGGACAAAGACTCCGCATGAAAATACCGATCAGACTGATCAAATGGCAATGATTTCGTAATGGCATTCGGCACGATAATGCAAGACATGCCTGCCGCCAGTGCCGCTCGCGCTCCATTAGGCGAGTCCTCAATCGCTACCGCTTCATTCGCCTCCACCCCGAGAGCCGCTAAGGTTTGTACGTAAAGCTCCGGATCCGGCTTAACCTTCGCCACGTCATCCGCCGTTCGGATTGCCTCGAAATAATGACCGAGCCCAAGCTGCTCCAAATATTTGTCGATCCAAGCGCGAGGCGAGCTGGAAGCAAGCCCGATCTTCATGCCCGAGTCCTTCGCATCGTTCAAATAATCCAAGATACCGGATCGCACCTGCTCGCTTTGCATGAGATTCGTATGCTGTACATGTACCGAGTCACGGAAGCTATCTTTATCTATGGCCAGCTTCAGATCCGTCATTAAGTATTCATAAGGATTAAAGGTATGCAGACTAGTGCCGATGCAGCCCGAGTATTGTTCTAACGTGAGCTCAACGCCATGCTCCAAGTAAGCCTCTCGAAACGCATTGTACCACGCCGTCTCCGTGTCGATAATCGTCCCGTCAAAGTCAAAAATAATCGCTTTAATCATTCCTCATTCTCCTCCCGCCAAGCTAATGTTATATTGTCTAACAAAACCGTAACATGCATGAAAAGCGAGAGTCAAGGCGTATAAGTGCCCAAACGGCTGTTTGAAGGGTTGTCCCTGCATGCCATAAAATCCGTGAATTCCGTTGCTACGACTGGATTTCCGTCATTTCGTGCAAACGCTTCGATTGTTTCCGAAAATAATTTTCAGACAATTCTAATCAACCGCTTTCATAACAACCCTCTTCCTTTCTCATTCCTTTGTTCACAAAAAAGAGGTATGCCATGGAAGAATACTTCTCCTTGACATGCCCTCTTGTTTCAAAGCTATTATGAAGCTGCTTATTTTATATGAGCTGGCTTCCCGCATTGGCGGATGGAGCAGCTGGCTCAACCCGTTTTTTACGCTCGATGCTGATCCAGATCAAGCCCGCAGCCATACATCCCGCTCCGCACATTTGAAGCAGCGCGATCTTCTCGTCGAACATGAAGTAACCGGCCGCCACCGCAGCGGCAGGCACCGCATAACGGAAGAAGTTGGACCTTGTAGCTCCGACTTTGAACATGCAGGCATTCCACATCACGAAAGCAACTACCGTACAGATTAATACATTATACCCAATAGATAGATAATGGCCGGCATTCAGCGCGGACCAGTTCGTTTGCCCCCATGAGCCGAACGTCAGCGGCAGCATGAATAAAGAGCCGAACGCGATGGTCCAAGTGCTGACGCGCAGCGCCGAATATTTTTTCATAAGCGACATGGAGCTGAGATTGAACAATGGGCCGATGATGCTGACGCCGAATGCCATCGCATTGCCGAGCATATTGTCCGAGGATAGGCTGAAGCCCTCGTCACCGCCGAGAATGACGAAGCACACGCCAACGATCGATATCCCGCCTCCGACGATCAGCCGCGGCGTAATCGTTTCTTTCATGAACAACGGAGCGAACAAAGCGGCAAAAATCGGCCATGGCGCAACGTTAAGGAGCGAAGCGTTAGCAAGCGTCGTATACTTAATCGAGTACATGACCGTAATCTCAAGCAGCGTAATACCGATAAGGCCGATAAGCGCCAGCCTTGGTACGATTCGCCACGGTATGCCCACGCTGCCTTCGGTCAGCTTCAGGATCAGAAAGAAGAAAGGAATAGCTAGACCAAATCTTAAAAAAGAGAATACGATCGGATTAAACGACTCCATCGCGAGACGCGAAATACCGAAGTTCGCTCCCCATACGACAGCGATTAAGATCAGTCCGCCGTAGTTCAACCACTTATTGTTCATTCTTTTCCGCTCCATCTATTCGCAATTGTTCACCGCTCAAATTCCTTATTCATCATAGCATGGGAGATCAGCGAAAAACGCCCCGATATTGGCTCATTTCTTATGCATTTTAAACTCTAGGAACAGCTCATTATAATGGGCCAGCATTTTTTTGCCGAGATTATCATACACTTCAAGCCTTGAGGTCAGCTCCTCATTCGGATAAAAGCGCTCATCACCCGAAATATCTTCCGGCAGCAGCGACATTGCCGATTGATTCGGCGTTGAGTAACCGACATATTCCGTATTCTGAGTAGCCACCTCGGGATCGAGCATAAAGTTGATGAACTGATGCGCTCCCTCGATATTCTTCGCCGTCTTCGGAATGACCATATTGTCGAACCACAGGTTCGAGCCTTCCTCCGGCACCACGTAATCGAGCTTCTCGTTCTCGCCCATAATTTCGGAAGCATCCCCTGACCATACAAGCCCGACCGCCGCTTCTTCGTTCGCGAGCAGCAGCTTGATTTCATCGCCAACGATCGCCTTGACGTTAGGCGTCAGCAGCTTCAGCTTCGCCTTAGCCTCCTGCATATGCGCTTCATCCGTATCATTGAGCGAGTAAGAGAGAGAATTCAGTCCCATGCCCATAACCTCCCGCGCGCCGTCAAGCAGCAAGATCTGATTGCGCAGCCGCTCATCCCATAGATCATTCCAGCTCGTGAAGGCGAGATCGCCTACAAGCTCAGGGTTATAAACAATGCCGACCGTTCCCCAGAAATAAGGAATCGAATACGCATTATCCGGATCAAAGGACAAATTCATAAATTTCGGATCAATATGCTTCAAGTTAGGCAGCTTGTCATGATCGAGCTTGAGCAACAGGCCTTCCTCTTTCATTTTACTAATCGCATATTCCGAGGGTACGCTAACGTCGAACGTCGTCCCGCCCTGCTCGATCTTCGTCATCATCGCCTCATTGGAATCGAAGGTTTGATAGATGACCTTAATGCCCGTCTCTTGCTCAAAACGCTCCAGCAGCTCCGGATCGACATAGTCGCCCCAATTATAGATCGTCAAGGTCTTGTCGCCGCTATAGCCTTCGCTATCATTCAAATAGGCAGTCAAATAGATGAGCCCAAGGGATACGGCAAATACAACCGCAAACATGCGCACGAGCTGCTTCATCCGCGTCCCTCCTTCACCGATGATTTGACATTTCGCTGATTAATAAAGTAATAGCCGACGACGAGAATAATCGTGAATAGGAAAATAAGCGTCGACAACGCATTGATAGATAAGGATACGCCTTGACGGGCTCTTGAATAAATTTCGACCGACAGCGTCGAGAAGCCGTTGCCCGTTACGAAAAAGGTGACCGCAAAGTCGTCAAGCGAATACGTCAGCGCCATGAAAAAGCCAGCGAATATGCCTGGTTTGATAAATGGCAGCACGACTCTGGCAAGCACCTGCCAGGAGCTTGCGCCCAGATCCCGCGCAGCGTCGATAAGCGTAGTGCTCATTTCCTGCAGCTTCGGCAGCACCATGATGACGACGATCGGAACGCTGAACGCAATATGCGAGAGCAGCACGGATACAAAGCCAAGCTTAATCCCGATCATCGTGAACAGGATGAGAAAAGACGCCCCAATGATCACGTCTGGGCTAACGATCAGTACATTGTTCAATGTAAGCAGCGTTTGCTTCGGACGATTGCTTCGCACATGATGGATGGCGATCGCTCCGATAACGCCTAGAATCGTCGAGATAGCGGCAGAAAGCAGCGCGATCACGAACGTATTGAGCACGATAATAAGCAGCCGCGTATCGGCGAATACTTCCTTGTAGTAGTCGAGCGTAAAGCTCTCAAAGTCACGCATCGACCCGCCGCTGTTGAAGGAATAGAACATTAAATAGAAAATGGGCGCATAAAGTACAGCAAATACGAGCAACAAGTAAATATTCGACCATTTATTTTTTCCGCGCATAGACTGCACCTCGCTTCCGATTGCCGGTAAGCAGCATCATGGCCGCCATCGCAAGGATGAGAAAGACGGCGATAGTCGCCCCCACGCCCCAATCCTGCGTGACGAGAAAATGCTGCTCTATTGCAGTGCCGAGCGTAATGACACGGTTCCCCGCGATGAGGCGGGTAATCATGAACAGCGACAGCGCCGGAATAAAGACGGCCATGCAGCCGGACTTCACCCCGCTTATGGTAAGCGGGAAGATCACTCTGCGGAACGTCGTCCATGCCGATGCACCCAGATCTCTCGCTGCGTATACGAGCGTTGGATTCATTTCCTCGAGTGCATTGAAGATAGGGAGGATCATGAACGGGATGAAAATATACACGGAGACAAACACGAAGCTGAAATCCGTGAACAAAATCTGTTGTTTCCCAATACCAATCGCTTCCAACAAGCTATTCGTCAAGCCATAAGTGCCGAATAGGCCGATAAATGCATAGGCCTTGAGCAGCAGATTAATCCAGCTGGGCAATATAATCAGCAGCAGCCACAGCTGCTTATGCTTGGTCCTCGTTAAGAGATAGGCTGCCGGATACGCCGCAAGCAGCGATATCGCAGTAATAAGAAACGCGTACCAGAAAGAGCTGAGCGTCATGCGCATGTACACCGGCGTGAAAAACTTCGCGTAATTGCCCAGCGTGAAATGGCCTTCTACGTCGAAGAACGAGTAATACGCAACCAGCACGATCGGCGCCACAACGAACAGCATGATCCATGCCAGGTAGGGAACCAGATAGAAACGGCGTGATCTATTCGACATTGTCAGCCTCGCTGTACGCTTCCAGACGTTTGTCGAATTCTTCTTCCGTCTCGCCGATCCGCATGACGTGAATCGCTTCCGAATCGAAATGCAAGCCGATCTGTTCGCCGACAATAGCCTTGCGCGTGGAGTGGACTAGCCACTCGTTGCCCGCTTCGTCATAGCAGCAAATCTCATAATGAACCCCGCGGAACAGCTGCGAATCTACCCGGGCCTGCAGCCTGCCCGTACCCGCCGAGGTAATCTCGAGATCCTCGGGCCTGATGACGATATCGACCGCCTCATTCGGCATGAGCCCCTGGTCGACGCACGCGAAGGAATTGCCGGCAAACTCAACCTCGAAGTCGCGCACCATCCGTCCCGGCACGATGTTCGACTCCCCAATGAAATCAGCGACAAAGCGATTGATCGGCTCATCGTAAATATCCGTCGGCGTGCCGCTCTGCTGAATCTTTCCTTCATTAAGGACAAAAATCTCATCGGACATAGCGAGCGCTTCCTCTTGGTCATGCGTGACAAATATGAACGTAATCCCAAGGCGGCGCTGCAGCTCGCGCAGCTCGTATTGCATCTCGGTCCGAAGCTTCAAGTCAAGCGCGGAGAGCGGCTCGTCCAACAATATAATCTCCGGCTCGTTCACGATGGCGCGCGCAATCGCTACCCGTTGCCGCTGGCCGCCCGACATCTCGGCAATTTCCCGCGACTCGTAGCCAGGCAGATTGACGAATTTCAGCGCGTCCATCACCTTCGCTGTAATCTCTGCATTTTTCATTTTTTTGATGCGCAGGCCGAATGCCACGTTCTCGAACACATTCAGATGCGGAAACAACGCATAATCCTGAAATACGGTATTCACCTGCCGCTCATTCGCGGGAACGCGGTTAATGACTTTTCCATTGAAATAGATTTGGCCCTCGGATGGCTCGGTGAATCCCGCAATCAACCGAAGTATCGTCGTTTTGCCGCAGCCCGATGGGCCCAGCAGCGTATAAAATTTGCCGCGTTCTATCGTAAAGCTAACGTCTTTCAGAACAGCGGCAGCGCTATTGTCATATTGCTTTGTGACGTGCTCAAAGCGAATAATCGTTTGATCCTGCATCTCGCATACCCCTTTGCCTAATTAGAAGAAACAATAGTGATTATACCGCATCCCCGCAAATCGGCAATAGGAAAAGAAAAATGATGTCAACAGTCTTCATGACGCAACCTGCTTTTCAATTGATTGAACATGTAAGCGCTATACATTACGATTAATTCATGTTCGGTTCGCACACATTATGTTAATTGGAGGTTGAAGCATGAATAAACTGGCATCTGAAAAACCGGTCTCCGGCGGTTTTAAAGTTTCCGTTCAACGGTTTGGCCGCTTTCTAAGCGGAATGGTCATGCCTAATATTGGTGCATTTATCGCTTGGGGTCTTATTACCGCTTTATTTATACCGACAGGCTGGATACCGAATGAGAGCTTAGCGACGCTTGTCGGACCAATGATTACCTATCTTCTCCCTATTCTTATCGGCTATACCGGCGGTCAAATGATCCACGGCGTACGCGGCGGCGTCATTGGCGCCATCGTCACGCTCGGCGTGATCGCCGGAGCCGAGATCCCTATGTTCCTCGGAGCGATGATCGTCGGCCCTGCCGCGGCTTGGGTACTGAAGAAATTCGACCAATCGATCGATGGCAAGATCCCGCCCGGTTTCGAAATGCTCATCAACAACTTCTCTTCCGGCATTATCGGCGGCGGGCTCGCACTCATCGCGTTCAAAGGAATCGGCCCGGTGGTAGAGGCACTGAGTAATGTGCTCTCCTCCGGCGTTCAATGGCTGATCGATACCGGCTTGCTGCCGCTCGTGAACGTATTGATTGAGCCGGCCAAGGTATTGTTCCTTAACAATGCGATCAACCACGGCATTCTCGGACCGCTCGCCTTGGACCAGGCAACCGAAACCGGCAAATCGATTATTTATATGCTCGAATCGAACCCGGGTCCCGGACTAGGCATCCTGCTAGCGTATTGGCTGTTCGGCAAGGGCATGGTTAAGCATTCCGCCCCCGGCGCTGTCGTTATCCATTTCTTCGGCGGAATCCATGAAATTTATTTCCCTTACATTCTCATGAATCCGCGCTTGATACTAGCGGCCATCGCAGGCGGCGTTTCCGGAACCTTCACATTCTCCTTATTCGGGGCAGGACTGGTTGCCGCACCGTCTCCGGGAAGCATAATCGCCTACTTCTCGATGACGCCAAAAGGCGGCGTGCTGGCTATGCTGAGCGGCGTAGTCGTGGCGACAGTCGTATCCTTCCTCGTGTCCGCCGTGCTGCTCAAAACCAGCAAGCAAAGCGAGAGCGATGACAATGAACTGGAGCTTGCGACACAGAAGGTACAGCAAATGAAAGCTGAGTCAAAAGGTACAACCGCCGCGTCTCCTTCTACGGGTGTTGCGCAGCGATCGAAGGAACAGGTTAGCAAAATCGTCTTCTCCTGCGACGCAGGAATGGGCTCCAGCGCGATGGGCGCATCGATCCTTCGCAAAAAAGTAAATGCAGCCGAGCTTCCCGTCACGGTTATCAATACCGCAATCAACGATATTCCAGGCGATGCCGATATTGTCATTACCCACAAAACGCTCACGGACCGCGCTCGCCAGAAGGCGCCGAACGCCGAGCATATCTCGATTGACAATTTCCTCAAAAGCCCTGAATACGACTTGCTTGTACAAAGGCTAAGCGAATAAACGATACCGTTACTTTTATGTAGACCATACTTAACGCTGACAGTTTTCTGTCGGCGTTAAGTCCATTCTTCTGTTAAGGAGGATAACCTATCAAAGCCTCGACTAGGCAACGTCGCATTATAGAGCTGCTGCTGGAGCAAAAGCATGAAATTACCGCCGCCGATATCGCAGCAATCGTCGGCACCAGCACACGCACGATTCATCGCGAGCTGAACGATATCGAGCCGCTTCTTGCTGCGAGCGGGATTCAGCTGCACAAAACCGCGGGGCTCGGCATTCGCGCCGAAGCCAGTCACGCTGCGCTCGAGCGGTTCAAGCATTCGTTCGACCATGCCGATTCTGCGGAATATTCGGCGGACGAGCGCAAAATTTTAATTTTCTGCAGCTTGCTGGAGCTCGATGAGCCCATAAAGCTTTTCTCGCTTGCGCATGAGCTGCGCGTCACTATGCCAACGATTAGCCATGATCTCGATGAGCTCGAACCGTTCATTGAACGGCAGGGCTTGACGCTTGTGAGGCGCAGAGGCTACGGCGTAGAGATTATTGGCAAGGAGACGGCCAAGCGCCATGCCATCAGCTTGCTTGCCGCCAACCATCTGGACGATACCGACTTATTCGGACAATTCAAGGACTTGGCGGTAACCAATCCGATTACGGCGCGGCTACTCGACATGATCGGCAAAGAAAACTTCAAAAGGCTGGAGCATGCCCTATGGGAGCTTAGCGACGATTGGTCCAACACCTTGTCGGAATCCGACTATACGAAGCTGCTGATCAAGCTGTCCGTCGCGTTTACTCGCATAGAGCGCGGTTGCTTGATCCCGCCCAGCCCAGCCGGCAATACGGAGCCGATTCCTTTGCTGCGAAGCCTGCTGGACGTTCTTAACATCCAGCCCCCAGCCCAAGAGCGAATGTATCTATCCGGGCTGCTGGATAACGAGGCGCTTCCGGAAAGCAGTTTGTTGGTGCTGCAGGAGGACATTACGGCCATCGAGAACGTGAAGCAGCTTACCCGCCATGTGGAATCGAAGCTTCAAATGTCGCTCGCCCATGACCGCTCGTTGGAGGACGGACTAATCCGCCACATCAAGCCTGCTTTTAGGCGCATTCAAGACGGAATTGCCATTCGCAATCCTATGCTGACGCCAATCAAGAAGGAATATAGCCTGCTGTTTTCCATCGTGCGCAGCGGTGTACAAAAGATATATACGGCTCTCCGGATTCCAGACGAGGAAATCGGCTACATCGTCATGCATTTCGGCGCATCGCTGGAGAGATTGAAGCCATTCCCGAGAAAAATTAGAGCCGTGCTCGTCTGTACGAGCGGAATAGGCTCTTCCAAGCTTCTTGCCGTCAAAATCGCCAAGGAGCTGCCGCAAATCGAGCTGATCGGCCATTTCTCATGGTTCGAAGCGCGGCGGCTTCCGCCTGACCGTTATGATTTGATTATTTCAACGGTTGATTTGCCGCTAGAGCCTGATCGCTATATTAAACTCAGCCCCATGCTCTCGCAAGAGGAAACGACCAAGCTTCGCGCCTATATTGAAGGCACTACCTTAAAAAAAGAAAGTCCAACCATTGCCAACGCGGCCGATGACTTCCGGCAATCGCCGATGGACCGACTGCATCTGCTGCAGCTTTATTCCGGCATTGTCCTGAGTCTGGTAGACGGCATGCGCGTGCATGATTTGCATTTGGCCGAAGAGCATGAGCAGCTCGAGTATCAGCTCCCCTGCATGCTCGCCTTAATCGAAAAGCCTTATATCGGCGAGCATCTCGACGGAATCGTTTCGCAGCTGCTCGAAAGAGAGCGGCAAGGTTCTCTGATCATGCCGGATTCGGAGCTCGCATTGCTTCATACGCGAAGCGAGTGGATCGAAGCGCCTCTGCTCGCTTTGTATCGTTACGACAGGCCGCTTCCATTAAGCGAGGACGGCTCCTCGCACGCCTCTCAACTGCTCTTGATGCTCGGTCCTCTCAAGCTCGACACGTACAGCCTGGAGCTGCTAAGCGAGATTAGCGCCATGCTGCTGCTGCCGGAACTGATTGCCGTTTTTGCAGAGGGTGACGAGGCAAGCATTAAGCTATTCATCTCCAAACAGCTGGAGAATTATATAAAAACAAAATTGGATTGGAGAGACTAACCATGACCATTCTATCAACAGACAAAGTAAAGCTTAACGTGAGCGTAAAAGATAAATACGAGGCGATCCGCCTTGTCGGGCAGATGCTCGTAGACGCAGGCCATGTACCCGCGCCTTATATTGAAAAGATGATCGAACGAGAGGACTCGCTGTCTACCTACATCGGCGGCGGACTCGCCATGCCGCACGGCACGAATGAAGCAAAAGCCATCATTCAATCTACCGGGCTTGCCATTATCACCGTGCCGGAAGGCGTAGACTTCGGCGGCGAGGAGCCCGCTCAGCTGGTTATCGGCCTAGCCGCGGTCGGCGACGCCCATTTGGATATTTTGACAAGCATAGCCGTGCTCGTCTCCGAGGAAGAAGACATGCAGCGCATTCTGAACGCCGCGAACGAGCAAGAGCTGATTGCCATTTTCGAATCGGGGATGGAAGCATGAAGGCCGTCCACTTTGGCGCAGGCAACATCGGCAGAGGGTTTATCGGCTTGCTGCTCCACAACGCCGGCTACGAAATAACCTTCGTCGATGTGAACGACAAGCTCGTTTCGGAGCTGCAGGAGAAAGGGAAATATGCAGTAAAGCTTGCTAATGAGCAAGGAGACACTTATCTGGTCGACCACATAACGGCAATTGACGGCAAAGACGTTGAGCAAGTTGCCGAGGCCATTGCAGGCGCCGATATCGTGACGACCGCCGTTGGCGTAAACATCCTGAAGCATATCGCAGGCGCGATTGCCAGAGGTATTGAGCGGCGTGCGAGCGGTAAAGGCGGATTGTTGCATGCTAATGACAGTAGCAGCGAGCGGCTTGCGATTGAAGGAGGCAGCTTGCGGCTTGCGAATGACGGAAGCATTGAGCAGCGTGCGTTTGACAGAGGCAGCGAGCTGCTTGCGAATGATGGAGCCATCCAGCAGCGTGCTTTTGACGGAGGCAGCGAGCTGCTTGCGAATGACGGAGCCATCCAGCAGCGTGCGTTTGACGGAGGCAGCCAGCAGCGTGCTTTTGACAGAGGCAGCGAGCTGCTTGCGAATGACGGAGCCAGCCAGCAGCGTGCGTTTGACGGAGGCAGCGAGCTGCCTGCAACAAGCGGCAATCGCGCCTTGCCCATTATCGCTTGCGAGAATGCGCTGGGCGGCAGCGCGCTTTTGAAAAAACTCGTTTACGAGCAATTGGATGCAGCCGGGCAGTCGTTCGCAGACCAAAACATTGCTTTTCCGGACGCTGCCGTAGACCGTATCGTTCCGCTGCAGCAGCACGAGGATTCGCTCCTGGTTACGGTCGAGCCTTTCTATGAGTGGACCGTGGAACGTTCTCCCCTGCTCGCCTCGCAGACCGAAATCGAAGGCATTCACTACGTGGATCGGCTCGAGCCCTATATCGAACGCAAGCTTTTTACCGTGAACACGGGCCACTGCGTCGCAGCTTACCACGGAAACCTTAAGGGTTATGCAACTATTCAAGAAGCGATGCAGGATTCAGATGTCGTTGCCGAGGTGAAGGGTGCTTTGCTCGAATCGGGGGCTGCTCTCGTACGCGCATATCAATTCGACGAAAAAGCCCACGCCGATTACGTGGATCAAATTTTGGGGCGGTTTATTAATCCCTATTTGGTGGATGAGATTGCTAGAATCGGCCGCTCGCCAATTCGCAAGCTTTCGCCGAATGATCGTCTGGTTAAACCGGCCATATCCGCTTATCAATACGGTATTCCCGTTGATCACTTGACCGCCGCTATGGCGGCTGCCTTGTATTTCAATTATCCAGATGACCCGGAATCGGTAGAGCTGCAAGCTTATTTGAAAGAGTATGGGCTTCATGCGACGCTGCTCAAGTACACCGGCCTTGCCGAGCAGCACCCTCTTCATAAGAGAGCCGCCAAGCAATATGACGAGATCGGTCAGCGTTATAGTCCGGCACAGAAAGGAATGAACTCCTAATGACACTGAAGGGTATAGCAGCTTCTCCCGGCATTGCGATCGCTCGCGTGTTTTTCCTATCTGCCGAACGCTTCGTCCCGAATCGGCAAACCGTTCCAGACAGCTCCGCCGAGATATTGCGTTTTCGGTCGTCGGTAACTGTAGCGCAGGCAGAAATTGAAGCCATTCGCATTGCTACCGAAGAAAAGCTCGGAGCGGATAAAGCAGAAATATTCGAAGGTCATCTGATGATTCTAGAGGATCCAGATTTCATTGACGCCATAGCCCTCAAAATCGAAGAAGACAACATAAATGCGGAATTTGCGCTGCACGAGACAGCCCAATCATTCGTCGAGCTGCTGCAAGCCATGGACGATGAGTTGCTTCGCGGACGCGCTGTCGATATCGAAGACGTATCCGGGCGCATAATGAGTCATTTGCGCGGCACGCCGCATTTGGACTTGGCGGGCATGTCCGAGGAATGCATTATCGTCGCCCGCGATTTGACTCCGTCAGACACAGCCCAGCTCAACCTGGATTATGTGCGCGGATTTATTACGGAGGTGGGCAGCCGAACTTCCCATTCTGCCATTATGGCACGATCGCTTGAGATTCCAGCTATCGTAGGAGCAGGCAGCGCCGTTCTCGATATCGCTCCGCATGCGCTAGTTGTGCTGGACGCGAATCAAGGCATCGTTCTCGTCAATCCTTCGGACGGTGAGCTGGCGGATTATCAAGCCAAGAAACAAGCTGACGATTTAAGAAGAACGGAGCTAAGCCGGTTGAGGGGGCTCCCTACGCTCTCCAAAGACGGTAAGCGGGTGGAACTCGCAGCCAACATCGGCAAGCTGGATGATATTCAGCGGGCCATTGATAATGGCGCGGAGGGCATCGGGCTTTTCCGCACCGAGTTTCTTTATATGGGACGCAGCTCGCTCCCTACCGAGGAAGAACAGTTCATCAGCTATAAGTATGCACTGGAGAAAATGAATCCGAAGCCAGTTGCCATCCGCACGCTCGATATCGGCGGCGACAAGGAGCTTCCTTACATGGAGCTTCCGAAGGAAAGCAATCCGTTCCTCGGACAGCGTGCCCTTCGCCTGTGCTTAGACAGGCAGGATCTGTTCCGGACGCAGCTGCGGGCGCTGCTCCGCGCAAGCCGCTATGGAAACCTGAAGATCATGTTCCCGATGATCGCCGTTCTCGAAGAGCTCCTCGCAGCCAAACGCCTGCTTGAGGAAGAGAAGCAGAAGCTTATCGCCGAAGGCGCGGAACTCGCCGAACATATCGAAATCGGCATGATGATCGAAATTCCTGCCGCGGCGATCGCAGCGGACCTCTTCGCGCCAGAGGTTGATTTCTTCAGCATCGGCACGAACGATCTCATTCAATATACGATGGCGGCAGACCGCATGAATGAAACGGTAGCCTATTTGTACCAGCCATGGCACCCTTCCCTGCTGCGCCTCATTCGCTTTGTCATTCAGGCCGCGGAGAAGGAAGGCAAATGGGTCGGCATGTGCGGCGAGATGGCCGGAGATGAGACCGCAATTCCCCTGCTGCTAGGACTCGGTCTACATGAATTTAGCATGAGCGCAGGCGGAATACTTCCCGCTAGGGAACTGATCAGCCAGCTTAACCAAGCTGAATGGTCCAGCCATGCCGTCCAAGCCTTGTCGATGCGGAGCACTAAGGAAATAACGCAATTTGTTGAAGATACCCAAAAAGGAGTGACTCATCATGATTAGCAAAACATTCACGATCCTTAACCCAACAGGCTTTCACGTACGACCGTCCAAAACCTTTGTTCAAACGGCTACGACCTTTCCCTGCAAGGTGAACGTCATCAATAAAGGCAAAAAAGTCAACGGAAAGAGCTCGCTTAGCATGCTCACGCTTGGCATCGCCGCAAATGAGGAAGTCACGCTGGAGATCGATGGCGAACAGGAAGAGCAGGCGCTCGAGGCGCTTGGCAAGCTGCTTACTGAAATTCACGAGTAAGCGGCAATTAACCTCATAGCAAAAATAAAAGGGCACCCAAGTAGGTGCCCTTTATTTATGAATAAATTAGGTTTGCTGGTTTTACTGATTCAATTCCTCCAGCATGCGGATTAATACCGTTACAGCCTCGGCTCTCGTCGCTGGAGCAACAGGGTTGAACCGATTATCGTCAGTGCCTTTGATAAGCCCAAGCTCCTTAATTGCAGCCACTGCATTTCTCCCCCATTCCGGGATTGCTCCGTCATCCGCAAACCCAGTGACGGGATTCGCAGGAATAGTTCAGCTTCAGCGTGTTTGCGATCATCGCTGTCATCTCCATACGCGTAATCTCGGCATTGGGACGGTTTGTTTTGCTCGACAAATAAATGTATTTGCCATGGCTGTTTGTTTTGCTCGACAAATAAATGTATTTGCCATGGCTGTTTGTTTTGCTCGACAAATAAATGCATTTGCTACGGCTGAATGTTTTAATTCATTTGGCCATTCATTAAAGCCCAATTCAGGCAACACTCCTTTGAGCGACTACAATGCATAAAGTGCAACGTATTTCCCCATACGCAGGTCGTTGGCCGGCTACGTTGCAGTATCTGCAGCGTAATGACCGATTCCAGCCATTTAGAGTGAAAAGGTTGCTCTTCTGTTGCATTTTCTACAGTGTAGGAAATGGATTTGTGTGCTATGTAAGGTTTAGGTTGTAGAAAGTGCAATGTAGCTTGTGGTTCTATTGCTCCGTCATCCGCAAACCCAGTGACGGGATTCGCAGGAATAGTTCAGCTTCAGCGTGTTTGCGATCATCGCTGTCATCTCCATATGCGTAATCTCGGCATTGGAACGGTTTGTTTTGCTCGACAAATAAATGTATTTGCCACGGCTGAATGTTTTAATTCATTCGGCCATTCATTAAAGCCGAATTAAGGCATCACTCCTTTGAGCGGCTACAATGCATAAAGTGCAACGTATTTTCCCTTACGGAGGTCGTTGGCCGGCTACGTTGCAGTATCTGCAGCGTAATGATTGATTCCAGCCATTTAGAGAGAAAAGGCAGCTCTACTGTTGCATTTTCTACAATGTAGGGAATAGATTTGTGTGCTATGTAAGGTTTAGGTTGTAGAAAGTGCAACGTAGCTTGTGGTTGTGGTTGTGATTGTGGTTTGCTTGTGGTGGTTCTGCTCATTGTTTTGCATATTGCTCCATTTTTTTCTGCTCATTGTTCTGCTTGTTGCTCCGTTTGTTGTTCTACTTATTGCTACATTTGTTGTTCTACTTATTGCTACATTTGTTGTTCTACTTATTGCTACATTTGTTGTTCTGCTTGTTGCTTCGTTTGTTGTTCTGCTTGTTGCTCCGTTTGTTGTTCTGCTTGTTGCTTCGTCTGTTGTTCTGCTTGTTGCTTCGTCTGTTGTTCTGCTTGTTGCTTCGTTTGTTGTTCTGCTTGTTGCTTCGTCTGTTGTTCTGCTTGTTGCTTCGTTTGTTGTTCTGCTTGTTGCTCCGTTTGTTGTTTTGCTTGTTGCTCCGTTTGTTGTACTGCTTGTTGCTCCATTTGTTGTTCTGCTTGCTGCTCCGTTTGTTGTTCTGCTTGTTGCTCCATTTGTTGTTCTGCTTGCTGCTCCGTTTGTTGTTCTGCTTGTTGCTCCGTTTGTTGTACTGCTTGTTGCTCCATTTGTTGTTCTGCTTGTTGCTTCGTTTGTTGTTCTGCTTGTTACTCCGTTTGTTGTTCTGCTTGTTACTCCGTTTGTTACTCCGTGGTGTAAGTGGAGTTCATATATTCGGGCAGGAGTAAGGGAGACGTACGAGCTGTGGTAGGGAATAGGATAGGATAGGATAGGAGTGAAGTGAAGTAAAGTGAAGTTGAATTTGAAGTAACTTTAGAAAGACTGGTAGTGAGATTATTAAAAAGCCTCCAAACCCGCATCCATCCATAGCTGGTTTAGAGGCTCTATGATTTACTACCATCCACCCGCCGTAAGAAATACAGCACGGTCAGAGGCTAATTCTTAATTACCTTTAAACAACCGGGACTGCCGGCTGCTCCAAGCTTTCATTTTTAATTTTGCGATAAGACATCGTGAAGTAAAGATAGGATAATGCGGCGAATAGAATCGCAATGCCTGCGAGAGTCGCAATATCTCTGCCCATTGAGCTGTAATCGCCGCTCGATACGATGTCCCTAAAGCCCGCTACCGCGTAGGTCATGGGCAGGAATGGAGAAATTTTTTGCAGCCAGCCTGGTACAAGTTCGATCGGGAACGTCCCCGCGGAGCTCGTCAACTGGAAGATCAGCAAAATTACGGCGATAAAGCGCCCTGGATTGCCCATCGATGCAACAAGGAACTGAATGATCATCATGAACGTTAAACTGGTCAGAATGGAATAGAACACGAATAGTCCCACACTCTGCACTTCAAGCTTCAGTAAGAACAGAAGCGCAGCGTCAGCAATTAACGCTTGGATGATCCCGATTAGCGACAAGGTGAGCGCCTTGCTCCAAAACCAGCTCCAGCCGCTGTCCGGGCGAACAGCAGGCTCGCGAACGGAGTACACGATCGTTAACAGCATTGCGCCAACGAACAAGCCCAGCGACAGGAAGTAGGGAGCGAGTCCCGTTCCGTAGTTGTCGACCTCCGTCAATTTCTCGACATCGAGCTTAACCGGATCCGAGAACATATCGACCATCGCATCGGTTAGATTCAAATCTGCCGTTTTGTCCGACGCATCTCCCAGCTTGCCGGAAAGCTCCTGCGTACCGTCTTCCAGCTTCAACAGCCCTGTGGCGACTTGCTTCGCGCCATCCTCCAATGCTGCGGACCCGTCTACAAAAGGAGTGATGCTAGTCGACAGCTGCGAAAGCCCCGCCGTAAGCGTTGTGGTGCCGCTATTCAGCTGCTTTGCTCCCGCTGCAAGCTTAGCCGCGCCGCCGCTAGCTTCTTTAAGCTTGTCGCCAAACTGCGTCATGCCGCTGGAAAACTTTTCAGCTCCGGCTATAACTTGCTCCGCACCAACGCCTAGTTGCTTGCCGCCAGCCGCCGCTTCCTGCGCTTTCTCATCAAAGCTTCCAATTCCATCTGCGACCTTCACCAATCCATCATTGAGCTTGGCAGCGCCGCCGCTAAGCTGCGCTTGGCCGGCAGCGGATTTCTCCAATCCTGCAGCCAGCTCGCGGCTAGCCTTCAGCAGCGAAGCAAAGCTGTCGCTCGAAGCCAGCTCCGGATTCGACTGGCCAAGCTGCGCCAGCCCATTCGCCAGCTCCGCAGCCCCAGCCTTCAGCTGCTCCTCGCCTGCTGAAGACTCCTTCAACGCGCCCGCCAGCTGCCCCGCAGCCTGCTGCGCGTCCGACGCCCCTTCCGCCAGCTGTCCGCTTGCTCCAGCCAGCTGCGCCACCCCGTCGCTAAGCTTCGCCGCTCCGGCGCCAAGCGAACCTGCGCCTTCGCCTAGCGATGCTGCTCCGGCGCCAAGCTGCTGCTGCGCAGCCTGCAGCTGCGCCAGACCGCTCGCTAACCCTGCAGTACCTGCGCTGAGCTCGGCACTGCCTTTCCCAAGCGCCGCGCCGCCATCGCTGAGCTTGGCGACACCTTCCTTCAGCGTCATAGATCCGCTGACGAGCTTCGCAAGATTGCGCTCGATGAGCACGGCTCCATCCTTCGCTTTCGTCGTGCCGTCGGCAATCTCTCCGGCACCGTCGCTCGCCGCCCCGATTCCGTCAGCGAGCTCTTCGATTTGCCCAAACACGGTACGCGTGTACGCTGCCGTCACTTCGCGGCCAAGCTCCACCTTCATCGTATCCACTGCTTTGCTGCCAATCTGGGAGGCTAGAAAATTATAGCTCTCGTTTGCCAAGTAAGTCAGCTGAGCGGGCGTAGGCTCATCCGAGGTGAGCGTCGTTGTTTTCTCGGAGAAATCAGCAGGAATCTCAATAGCCATATAATAGCTGTGATCCTCCATCCCCGCTTCCGCTTCTGCCTTGCTCACGAAATGCCATTCGAATTTTTCGTTTTCCTTTAATTGTTCCTCGAAATCATCGCCAATATGCAGCGTTTCGTCGTTATACGTGTATCCCTTATCCGCATTGACGATTGCTACGGGCATTTTGTCTAAATGCCCGTAAGGATCCCAGAAAGCGCCCAAAAACATGGATGAATACATAAGCGGGATCATAAGCACGCCGATTACGGATATGAGCAGCATTTTGTTGCCTGCAATGCCGGTTAGTTCCTTGCCAAACTGTTTCAATCCTCTGAACTTCAACGCGTCCACTCTCCTAATTACTAATTGACCATTATTGTCATTTAGTCATTTTATAGTGTAAAAAAAGGCATCCAGGCTATTCCGGAGCCAATCCTACTTGCATATAAAACCGCAGCTGCTCCGCTACCTGCTGCTTATCCAGCGGCTCATGCGTTTTTTTCCAATCCACCGTCAGTGCCATGTACAATCTCAGCATTACGAATGCCGTGATCTCCGGGTTGCATGGTTTAATCTCGCCCTTATCCATCGCCTGCTGCACCTGGTTTTGAATGTAGCCTACGACAGCCTTCTCAATCTGCTGCATGCCATCCACTGCCATCGGCGTACCGATCTCGCGTACCTCATGGGATAGCTTAAGCGCAAGCTCATGCTCCTCACGGAACTCAAGCAGCTGCTCCAGCGCTGCATGCAAGTTATCGAAGAACCCGCGATTCGGATCGAGAACCTTCTCCGCTACCTGCTTCATCTCCAGAATCAGCTTCTTCATAATCTCATGAAACAGCTCTTCTTTATTCGAAAAGAACGTATAGATCGTTCCTTTGCCTACATTCGCGATCTTCGCAACCTGATCCATCGTAGTCGCTTTGTAGCCGAACAACGCAAAAGATTTGGCTGCCGCATCCACAACCTGCTGTCGTCGATCAATTGCCACTTCAACACCTCCGACCTGAAACTCCTTAATAAATGACCAAAAAACCAAAACGGTCATTTCGACTCATGCCATCATAGCACGCGCCAATTTCAATTGCAATACGGGTTTATTATATATTCCGTAAATGGTACAGCAACGAATTTATTAAGCCAAAATTGAGGCTTTTAAAAAAATGGCTGCAGCTGACGCCGGGAACCGTTCAGGACGCAAAAAAAAAGAAGCAGCCATCCATAAGGTTACTTCTTGTTTCGTACTTAATTCGTACTTAATTCGTACTTAATTCGTACTTAATTCCTACTTTTTTTCGTACTTAATTCGCACTCGTTTCACACTTTTTCCGCACTCGTTTCGTACTCATTTCGTGCTTGTTCCGTACTTGTCTCGGTTTCGCACTTGTCTCGTACTTGTTTCGCACTTGTCTCGTACTTGTTTCGCACTTTTTAAGCTCTTGTCCCGTACTTGCTTCGCACTTGTTTCACATTTGTTTCGTACTTGACTATCACTTGACTAGCACTAGTTTAGTACTCATTTCACACCATGAATGAATGTTACCTCTGAATGGATGT
This sequence comes from Paenibacillus sp. J22R232, assembly GCF_056269165.1. NCBI lineage: Bacteria > Bacillati > Bacillota > Bacilli > Caryophanales > Paenibacillaceae > Paenibacillus > Paenibacillus sp. J22R232. The sequence goes on from NZ_JBWDNK010000008.1 coordinate 139,177, forward strand.
TTCCGTTGTAGTCATTGCCAATCTTCGCCGTTCCAACACTAAACCTCCTGGTAACCGGGCAAGTTCAGCATTTCGGGTACCGTAACAAAGGTGTATCCTTTTTTCCGCAATTGCGGAATCATGAGCTCAAGCGCTTCGACCGTATTTTCCCTTCCGCCGGTAGAATGCTGTAAAACAATGCCCCCGGAATAGACTTGTTTGTCCACGATTTCCAATATGGCCTCTGCAGTTATTCCCGACCAATCCATCGTATCCACTGACCAGTTCACAACAGCCATGTTCAGCTCGTGTACTGCTTTTACTCTTTCCTCATTCAATTCCCCATAGGGAGGCCGAAACAAGAGAGGACGCAAGCCCGAAATAGCTTCCAGCTGATCCTGTGTATCCTTGATTTGTTTCCATGCTTCTTCGATTGTCAGCTTGTTGAAACGAGGATGCGACCATGAGTGGTTGGCTATCACATGACCTTCTTTTACGATTCGTTTCACCATCTCAGGATGGGCCTTCGCTTGTTTTCCCACGATAAAAAAAGTCGCCTTTATCTCATTTTCTTTCAAAATGTCCAAAATTTCAGATGTAATCTGCGTGTCTGGGCCATCATCGAAAGTCAATGCAACGCGCTTTCCATCTGCCGCTAAGCCGTTGTAATACACCTTCTTATTGCTAATAGAGCTTGAATCCACATTCGAATGCTTCTCGTCATTATGTTCCTCTTGGCCACCCGTTTGTTGTCCCTCCAGACTAGAGGGATGCTCGCCATATAATAAGAAATATTGCTTTAGGCCTTCTACGATGCCCTTTGCTGCTGCGTTTTGTCCGTCCCCGCTGAGCATGACAGCTTCCTCGCCAGCGTTGGTTAGATAACCGACCTCAACGAGTGCTGCCGGCATTTCGCTGAGCGAAAGCACCTTCAGTTGCTCCTCCTTTACTCCGCGGTCCCGAAATCCTAAAGCCTCGATTACGTTCTTTTGAACGGTTTGGGCCAATAGATTGCTGTCATCATGCGTGTGCAGCGTCTCCGTTCCGTTTGCGCTGTCATCCGTATACGTATTTCCGTGGATCGACAAAAGGGCGTCAGCCTTCCATTCATTAGCCATAGCTGCGCGATCCTCCAATTCAACGAACACATCGGTAGCTCTCGTCAATCGCGGCTCGAACATCGGTTCATCTCTGAGCAAATCGAACACCTTCTTCGCAAGGGCGAGCGTATAGTCCCTCTCGTAGTTCCCGCTTGCCCCCGTGGCGCCCGGATCTTTCCCTCCATGTCCCGGATCGATCATAATTTTATACTTTTGTGTTTGAGAAGACGGAGGAGATAGCTTAACCGGATAATCAACGGAATGCTCGGTCAGCGCGGGAAGCCTCTCGTCTGAATGACCGATGCTCCAAGCGGCTACAACTCCCACCATAGTAAAAAATAAAAGAAAGAGTATAAGGAATGCTTTCATGGACCGTTTGCGTTTTTTATAAGTTTTCATGGTGCCTCCTAGCGAATAATAGTAGTAATCATCTCTTAAAATCAACTATAGTTCAGAGATGTCTCACCCACTTCGCTAGCTTGTAAACAAGTTGTGTACGCCTTCTATTTCCCAATCTATTAAATCGCAAACGCGTCCTCATTCATAAAAACCTAACGCAAAAAAGCACAGCTCCTGCCGTTAAGCAGAGGCTATGCTCCTCCCATTCGTTCTTATTTAAATGCAATGACTAGGCTCTGCATGCCCTTAAATGCTTGTCTTTCCGACATAGGCTGAGCAATATCGTACTTTTTCGATCCACTAAGCAATAACTTCCCGTTATCCGGGCTCCAAGCCATTTGGGCGGGAATGATTCCTTGATAAACCTGTTTCATGTTTAACACATTGTTCCCATACAGCCTGGCCGCAAAAACGGAATCGCCATCCTGGCAAAAAGCGATAAATTTCCGGTCGTCAGATAGTCGAAAAAGTCCAATGTCCCGTAACAAAAGAGACACCACCGCATTTCGCAGGTCATATGCGTACAAATTCCCATCCTCTCCGACGAATGCGATCTGATCCTGATGAATCCACTCTACCCATCCCTCGGGGCTAATCGGGTGCTCGTATTTGCTCTTGAACTTGTCCCCGCTCCATTGGCCGACCGCAAGCATTAACTGCTTGGCTACATATTTCACAATGACCGCGCTTTCCCCGTCATTCGAAACATGAATCGAATGCAGGGCGACAAATTCCTTTACATTAGACTCATTCTGCGCTAAAGAGTACCACTTTGTATCTCTAGTTTCCCTATCATAAACACCGATTTCCACCTGCTTGTCTACTTCATTCTCTAATGAATAGCTTAGGAAACGGCTATTGCTAGACCAGGTCATTCGAACAAATTTCAGTTGGTCGGTCGTGATCTCACCAAGCAGCTCGCTATTGCCTCCCGCAAGCGAAAACAATTTGAGCGTAAAGGCACCATTCTCCACCACTGGAAAAGCTGCCTCTTTCCCGTCTGGAGATAAGGCTATTAAATTATTAAATAAAAAAATGCTGTTTCTCTCATCCCATAATTTAGTTTGGGATACATAAGGAAACGCCACGCGGTTAATCGATGACACAAATTTGTAATTTTCCGCCCCAAGCGTAATTAAGGAGTTGTCATCGCTCCAGCCAAGTGGATAGGCTTGGTCTAATTTCCCTTCCATTACAGGATAAATGGTCTTGACTTCAAAAAGGGACAGCTCGTCGTTTGTAGACTGCTGGTCCTCTTTATCTTCAATTATAATCGTCTCGGTTCTCTTCGCTCCCTGGCAGCCTGCCAGCAAGCAGCAAATCACGGTTATTAATGCGAGATAGACGGCTCTGCTTCTCATATTCATTCCCTCTCGGCCTTCATGAACGAAAGCTCAATTTGCACGCTCGTCTGCCCATTGTTACTCGTTATCCGAATGAGACCTTGGTGCTCGTCCACAATAGACTTGCTTATACTGAGGCCAAGTCCTGCGCTCGCTTCTTCATTAACAACGCTTCCGGCCCTATAATACGGCTCGAAAATTTTTTCCAGGCTATCAGGATTGATCGTTTCGCCTTCATTCGTAACCAAGATTTTGACCGCTTGGGCATCCAAATGGGCCTCAACCCCTATTTTCGAATATGCAGACGAATACTTAATCGCATTATCCAGCAAATTAATAAAGAGCTGACGCAGCCTGTCCGACTGGCCATATACGAACAAATCTTGGCTAACCTTGCAATGAATCGTTTTTTTGTACCGCTTCGCCTTGATCGCCATCGTCTCCGATACATCCCTCAATATTCGGGCCGTATCTATTCTTTCAAAATTATTGCCCCCTTCGGATGCCTTGGACATTTCCAGAAGCCTCAAAACCATGTCATGCAGCCGTTTGCTCTCATCCATAATATGGCCCATTCCTTTTTGAAAAATAACCGGATCTTTGGCACCGTTCATGAGTATGATTTCGGAGTAGCCCATAATCGTCGTCAGCGGCGTTTTCAGCTCATGGGTCACATTATCAAAAAAACGCTTCCGATGATCGATCAGCTCTTCCAATCGATCCCGGTCCTTCTCAATGGTTAGAAATTGCTCACTGAGCTTCTCGATCATGCTGCTAAAGTTAGTGGCAAGGCTGCCGATCTCATCCTTCCGCTTGAAAGCGATGCGAACATGCAGATTTCCGTTTTTCACCTCATTGGAAGCCTGCATTAGCTTAACTAGCGGAACCGTAACATGACGCGAGAGGATATAGGAAAACAGAAATGCTGCAGTAAATACCGCCAACGCGATCGAAAATATCGTTCGCTGCAGTGCTCTGCTTTGCTCGTAAAGCGGAGTGAAATCTTTGGAAAAACGTATGATGCCTACTTTTATTCCATTAACAACAACAGGGAATGCATAGAGAATAGATACCTCCCCGTTAATCTTTGCAATCGTATAGGCTGTTTTTCCCTGCATGGCCTCTGTCAGATCATCTCCACCTGCATTAAAAACGCTCTTGTCGGAAGTATACAGCAGCTCACCTGCTAACGAATACATTCCGACACCGCCGGAAACCGTATGCTGCAGATCCACTCCCATGTCCTCGGCAATTTGTTCAAAGTAAATTTCATCGCTCGTAAAGTGATGCGTCAAGAAGGATTGCCGTATATAATTGTTGCTGTTTTTCTTCAAATCAATCAAGCTATCGGAAATCGTGCTCCTGTTGCCGGCTTCAATATTTCTTGTCACCCACTGATTTAAGATTAAGAAAAATACGGTGAAAATAACAAAAAAACCGAGGATGAATTTGCCCCTAATCGTGCGGATCATAGGAAGTGTCCACATGTTTGTTGAATTTGTACCCAATGCTGAATACGGTCGTTATCAAATCCGCTGCATCCAGTTTTTTGCGCAACCGTTGGATATGCGTATCCACCGTTCTCGTGTCTCCGGTATAATCGTATCCCCATACGTAATCGAGCAGCTCCGTTCGAGTGAAAATTTTCCCCCTATTTGCATAGAGCTTCAGCAGAAGATCATATTCCTTAGGAGTCAACTCAATCTCCTTACCGCTTTTCTTGACCACTCTTTCACTAACCACGATCTCAATCTCCTTAAAGCGAACCACTTGGTCGTCTTGTTCGGAATTCCCACCGGCATGCCGATTGGCTTGGGCGACCCGGCGTAGTATGGTGCGGATTCTTGCAATGACTTCTCTCAAATCAAAGGGTTTCGTAATATAGTCATCCGCACCAAATTCGAGACCTAATATTTTATCCGTAATATCGGATTTAGCCGTAATCATTAAGATCGGGATATTATAAGATGCCGTAACCTGCTTGCAAATATCTAATCCGCTTTGATCCGGCAGCATCCAATCGAGAATTAGCAAATCCGGCTTGAAAGAGGCAATCGCCTTAAGGCCGTTCGCGCCTGTATAGGCTTTTTCCGTTTCATAGCCTTCCATTTTTAGACCGTATTCCAGTATATCTGCGATTGCGGCTTCATCTTCTATAATTAAAATTTTAGTTTTCTCCATAGTCATTCCTTAGAAGTCAGATTTTCAATAATATAAGCCTTGCATGTATCCATGACGTGATCAACTTGTCACAAACTTGTGTACGACGTATATCGGCACCTGCGCGTTTCAGTCTGATCCTTGTTCTCTTGGCGCTAAGCGCAGCCGTTTTAGTTGTTGTCTAATTTTCAAGTAATTATTACAGAACGTTCGAATGATTAGGCATCATCGTCATTCTTTCATTTTCCACCCGCGCAAAGATGACTTTGATCGGCAAAAAGAGATATAATACATATAGAGTTGTAAGTAACTATCATCTGCAAAGCAGAATATAAGGAGTGTTCCATATGTCTTTGAAAGAAATTACGTCCATTGAAGAATGGAATAACGTTTACGAAGCTTCCGCTACTCGCCCGCTCGTCGTATTCAAACACAGCACAACATGCCCCGTTAGCGCGAACGCTTATACAGAGTTTAACCAATACCTGGACGGCAAACCGAGAGAGGACGTTGATTACGTGCTCGTGAAAGTAATCGAGTCCCGTCCCGTTTCCAACCAAATTGCTGAAGACACATCCGTAAAGCATGAATCGCCGCAAATCATGTATATCGATAAAAAAGAGAAAGTATGGTCCGCTACTCACTGGTCCATCACGAAAGCACATATCACCGCTGTTCTCGACTAAGCCTAACGGCAAAGCATCAGCGAGGCTGTTCTTGAAGGGCCAACGCCTTTCAGAGCAGCCTCTTCTTATTACCTATGGGGAGGAATTCAAATGGCAGAAATCGTGAATTTAACTACGGATGAGCAAATTCTCGGCGCTTTCCCGTTAATCCAGCAGCTTCGCCCTCATTTGGCCAAAGAAGATTATTTGGAAAAAGTAAAACGGCTGCAAGCACAATACGGCTATACTCTCGTCGCCGCCATCGTGGATGGCGAAGCCAAGTCCGCTGCCGGATATCGGATTAACGAATCGCTGGCATGGGGCAAATATTTTTATGTCGACGACCTGATCACCGACGCGAACAGCCGCTCCAATGGTTATGCCAAGCTGCTATTCGACTGGCTAGAAGCAGAAGCGGCTGCCAATGGCTGCGAGCAATTCCATTTGGACTCCGGCGTCCAGCGGCATGACGCCCATCGGTTTTATTTGAATAAAAGAATGGATATTGTTGCTTATCATTTTTATAAACCGCTTCCCCAATAATACCGCTGTATGCTACAACGAACAAAAAGCTGCCTTGGCAGCTTTTTTTCATGTGCCAACCCCATCAAAAACGCACGGGATTCTTTTCACCTTCCCTCTCCAAACCGCAATCCCCATAAAGACTCACAGCATTTAGAACTATATCCCACTTCGTTACCATGCCATTAAGCCCATTCTCAATAACGCATAAATGTGGTTATCTAGAGAATGTCGGAATATATCGTTTTTTATAAATTAGGGGGATATTTTTATGAAGCGTTTCGCTTTAATCGCAGTGATGATCACCGTTTTCGGGTCCGTTTTTTCAAGTTCATTCACGAATAGTCAGGCAGCGGCAGCAGCCTCAGCGCCGGTGTTCAAGGATATTAAAGGCCATTGGGCGGAGAAAACAATTACCGATATGGTAAAACAAGGGATTTTAGACGGATATCCCGACGGGACCTTCCGACCACAAGAGCCCGTAAAGGTGGACCAATTCATCAAAATGCTCGTTCTTTCGTACACTGACCTGCACCAAAACGGCTCGCGGAGCTGGAACCTACCGTTCCTGCAATCGCTTAGCGAAGAGAACCAAGCCATTCTAAAGCAGGATTACCGATATTTTGATTTCAAACCGAGCCCTGTCGGCTATTGGGCCAAGCAGTTCATCGACGTAGCCAGCGATCTTCATTTCCTGAACAAGACCAGATATAACGATTTCCAAGCAGATATGACACGCGAGAATGTAGCCGAGATTGTTTATTACACGCTGCAGGAAACCGAATTTTTAGAAGACGGCCTATTCGGACAGAAGATGGCTCAAGCCTATGGCGACATCATGGGCGCAACGGAGCGCGAGCAGAAATTTATTGCAGAGACGCTTGTGAAAGGCATTATGCAGGGATATCCTAACGGCTTCTTCGGCGTTGGCGACACCGTTACCCGCGCGGAATCGCTCGTTATTTTGAACCGACTTACCGATAAGTCGAAACGCCTGGCAATCACCGTTTCCCCCGAGAAGCTGGAGCGTGTTGTACCTACTCTCGGCGGCGGGAAAAAGATCATCGTGTTCCCGGACAAACGGATGTGGGATGCCTATGAAGCACTTATCCAAGCCGGCCAACTGCGCGGCTCGAACCATGATCTATACGAAACGACGCTCCGTTTATTCAAAGACCAAGCAGAGAAGGACAGCGTATTGAACCGCCCATCCGGCGCTGCGGCGGTAGACGAGGAGGCAGCGGTGTGGCTCGATCCGCAATACAATACGTACGGCATAACGATGAGGCTGAGAGAAGGCACGCTCGCACGGAACAAAGAGGTGGTGGAGCAGTTCGCCAACCAGCTGTTCGGCTATAACGCCTCCGTCTTCAAGGAGCTGTTTAACGATATTTGCAAAAAAGTCGAGTCAGGCGCCAAGGTCGCCTCGCAGCAGAAGCTAATCGGCACGGATAATGTAAATATTCAAATAGACTCGGCCTCTAAAACGGTTATTTTCTCCATTGCTACGAAAAAATAAATACATCTTCCGTTTAAAGAAGCTGCTCTACGGTTAAAAACCCGTAACAGCTTCTTTATTTTATTGGCAAGCGAACAGGCGACTATCCCGCTCTTCATGAATTCGAAGGAGGAATAAGATATGACTCTAACTACCTCTCAATGGAATAAAGCTTCAAAACGAAACCGAAAGCTCGTGGCATTGGTAACGGCCGTGCTCCTCGCATCCACGCCAGCAGCCGGCATTCTCCCCGGCGGCGGAACTGCGGCTGCCGCCGAAACTATGCTGAACGTTATTCCCCAGCCCTTCGTTATTGACGGCGTCCGCACAACCGTGCCTACAGCCATCGTCGACGGAGAAACGTACATCAGTCTTCGCGCGCTTAACGAAAAGCTTGGTCTGGCGACTAGCTGGGATGCCAAAGCAAGAAGCGCCATCGTTATCGGGCGCAATCGGGTTTTCATCGCATCGCCGGACAAGGGAACCTATGAACTGAACGGCCAACCCATTTACGGAAGCATGTCCATTCTCTCTAACGGGTCCACTTATATCCCGCTGCGCTTCCTATTGGAGCGTATGGGCTACATGATTTCCTATGACGCGCCTACGCGCACCATCGGGATTCAGACCATTGAAGAGAACAAGCTGACCATTGCCAGCAAAACGATCAGCGAGGTGAACGAGTCACAATCGCTCGTCATCCATTACCCGGTCATCTCGGGCTATAAGAACGAGGAAGCGGAAGATAAAGTGAACGCCTATTTGAAAAAGGAAGCCGAAACCTTCGCTGTCTCCGCTCAGGAAAGCCTCACTAAGGCGATCCAAGACAATAAAAAATGGCAGGCCGAAAATCCGGGCGTGGACTACCCTCCCGTTGCATATGAGGCCACCTATACGATTACGTATAATGAAAACGACCATTTGAGCCTCTATGTCGACTATTATATTGATCTCGGCGGTGCCCATGGCTCAACGATACGCGTACCGTATACGTTCGATTTGAGTACCGGCGAGACCGTCTCCTTGAAGCAAGCCGCGAACAACAACGCAAACTACGTATCCATTATCAATAAAAACATGAATGACCAGATCAAAGCGCGAAAGCTCGACTTGATTGCGCCTTTCGAAGGCATTAAGGCTGACCGTCCTTATTATTTAAGACACGGAGCTATCGTAATCACCTTTGAGCAATATGAATACACCGCCTACGCGCTTGGCATGCCGGAGTTCGCCATTCCCCTGAAGGTCTTTGAATAGGGGTGTAATCAGTCCCGGTTGCCGTTATGGCAGAAAAAGATCTCCGCAGGCCGCAGCCAGCCGAGATCTTTTTTTTGCTGTTTCCCTGCCTTTTCAAAAATCATCGTAAACGCACTAGCTGCAGGAAGTGTTTAATTCCTACATATGAACCATCATATTTGACAATTTCTAATATATAATGAGTAAGTATGAAATCATTGGAATGATGAAAGGAATGGTACGATGTTTGGAAAATTAGCTGCAGACGCGCTTGGACTTAGCGATATTGGCGCGATTATCAAGCCGGCGGATTTCAGCAAAGCGGATTCTGACGACTATGTGATGCATGAGGATAACGAGAAGATCTATTTCCTGATCAAATCGAAGTCCGACGAGTACTGTTTTACGAATATCGCGCTCATCCATTTGGACGGCACAAGCGCCCTCAGCAAAAAACGCACGCTTAAACGTTATTCGTACAGCGCCCATCAAATTGCGCAGGTTGCGCTGGAAACAGCGGGAACGGTTGATCTTGACGTTGAGATCAAGTTCACCATCGGATCCGTGCCTTTCTCGATTGACGTGAACAAGAAGCATATCGAGGAGCTTAAAGATCTCTACAAGGCACTCATCAAAATTTCCGAAATTACACGCGAGAACGAAATCTCGCTTGAATATGCAAGACGCAGCCTTGATCTCGCGTCCACTACTTTGCAGCAAATCCACAAAGGAGACTTCAACGTGGTCGAGCAATTCGACGGCTTGAACAAATCTGCCTTTAACTGGCTCGTAAACACGCACAAACAGTACCGCGTGAAGGATTTCGGCGCGATATTCGAGCGTTATATCAATAACTAATTCATCTTTTCATTGAATAGTCTAAGCAAGCAGATCGGCGACAATCGCCGATCTGCTTTTTTAATGCATAAGATCAATTTAATGTAAAGTAACCTGACATTTATATTGCGCAACCCTAACACACGCGTATATATTTAATAATAAGAATACGCCTATACCCCATGCGAAGAGGTGACGCCTTATGCCAGGAGAGCTCATATTAACGGTAGATGACGAAGTTAGAATCGGCGAGCTGGTAGGCATGTATTTATCCAAAGACGGTTTCCGCCATTTGAATGCAACGAGCGGCAGGCAAGCGATAGAGCTGGCTGCCAATGAGCGGCCGGCTCTCATCGTGCTCGATGTGCTGCTGCCCGACATGGAAGGCTATGAGCTATGCGCGCGGCTTAGGCAAACAACGGATGTTCCGATCGTTTTTCTTACATGCAAGGATACCGAGATCGACAAGGTCGTCGGACTAAGCGTAGGCGCCGATGATTACGTCAGCAAGCCCTTCAGCCCCGTCGAGCTGGTCGCGCGAATCAAAGCCCAGCTTCGGCGCAACCGCATCATTTACAACCGGCAGACGGAAGCCGCTCCCTCAACGACCCTTTCATCCGCCCACGTTCAGCTGCGCATCGATGCGCATGAGGCATACGTAGACGGAAAACGGATCATCTTGTCAGCCAAGGAGTTCCAGCTACTCGCCTACCTTATGCAGAACGCTCGCCAAGTGCTCACAGCCGAACGTTTGCTGACTCGCATATGGGGCTACGAGAGCAGCCTGGACACCAAAACGCTTCAGGTCCACATCGGTCATCTGCGCAAAAAAATTGAAAAGGACCCTTCTTCGCCTAAACGCATCCTAACCATTCGCGGCATGGGGTACAAGTTCGATGAACCGATTCAAGCACATTAAGCCGCTCTTGCGGCCGCGCACCTTCGCCTTTCAGATGCTAACGGCCATGCTGACCGTCTCCCTTATCCCACTCTTATTGTTATCCGCATTCGCCGGACAGACGGTTACGTCGCAGCTAAACCGTTTCAATCAATTGAACACCGCTTTGATCGAGAAAAATTACATAAGCATGTACGAAGCCAATATTGAAGAGCAGGCTCGCGCCATCGATACCGAGCTCCGCCTTGTCGAGGATGCGGTCCTGCTGTCCAAGGCGCTCGCGGAATCCGTTTTCTCAGCAGCCAACCATTCCAAGGTCACGCCTATTTCATTTCGTTACGATATCCAGAAACAACGATTCACCGAAAACAATTCCGACGGGAACGGCGTCATCTCCATACGGACGGATAACCCTCTCCAATCCCCGTCACCGGAACAAGCTTACGATTTGGCGCTCAGCAAGGCCCTGTTTCCGCTGTTCGAATCCGAATCCGCGCGCAAGCCAAACATCGTCTCCATGTACTATATCCATCCGAGATCCGGCTCGTTTTATTACCCCGAATATTCCGGACCGGAGGAGGCTGCGCCGCCAGAGCCCATTAACGAACTGACGACGTACCATTTTTATTCCGATGCCCTGAATGTCAGGCCCCGAACGAATCAAGTCGCATGGACGAAGCCTTATCTCGACATTACGCCACGAGGTTGGATGTTCACGGCCACGACGCCCGTTTACAATGAACGGCGCGTGCTCAAAGGGGTAGTCGCGGCCGATGTCACGATCGAGCGGTTCGTCAACAACGTATTGGATACGAGATTCGGGGATGAGGATGGCATCGCGCTGCTGCTCGATACGGATCACGAACTCATTGCCGCCCAGCAGCATGCGACGAGCGACATCCAGCAGCTCGATTTAGCCGCCCTCTTCAGCGAGGATACATTAAACAGCTACCGAAGCATGCAGCTTGGCGGTCAGCAGAAGGTCGTATTCAGCCGTTCCATCCCCACAACGAACTGGATCCTAGGCTATATCATTCCTGAGCATAAGCTTCTTGAGCCGATCCATGAAGCTACGGACCAGCTCTCTTCCCGAACAGGCGAGCAGCTCACCGTTCAGTTGTCTCTGCTTGGACTAGTCGCCGTCTGCTTGTGCGTCATCCTTTCCTTCTACCTTCGCTCCAAAGTATCGCGGCCCGTGAATCTGCTGGCAGACGCATTCGCAGAGATGGGCGAGGGACAGTTCACTTCCACGCTTAACGACACGCATACTCTTGAATTCAATCAGCTGCTGCGGTCCTTCAACCGCATGTCGGACAAAATCCGTGAGCTCATGGAACAGCAAGCCGTGCATAACCATCAGTTGGAGCATAAGGTGGGCCTGCGCACGGAAGAGCTGCGGGACATGAATAATGAATTGGAAGCACGCGTTGACGAGCTTCTTAGGCTGGAGCATTGGCGAAGGGAGCTGCTTATGAATATTTCGCATGATTTGAAAACACCCATCACGCTTATTCGAGGATATATCGAAGCAATCAATGACGGAACGATTAGCGGAGAGGATACCGGCATCTATTTGCGGAGGATAGACGAGGATATTCAGACCATCAATCAATTCGTCCGCAACATGAATGAGCTGAGTTTACTGGAGACGAGGCAGATGAAAGCCAACCAAACCGTTCTCGAAGCCGGTTCCCTATTCGACGGCATGGTCCAGAAATGGGAAGCCTATATGCGATTGGAACGACGACCCTTCCATACTAGGCGAACCGCCGCCGGCGCCCGGCTCTTCGGCGACCCCCACCTGCTAAGCCGCGTGATCGACAATCTCATGGACAACGCCTTGAAATATTCGGATTCCGGCAGCAAGATCAGCTTCACGCTGGAGCTATCCGGCTCCAATGCCGTCTTCCGCATCTCCGATCACGGCGCAGGCATCCCAGAGGCTGCGCTGCCTTACGTATTCAATTCCTTCTACCGTGTCGATAAATCAAGAAACAGCGGCATACCCGGCAGCGGACTCGGATTATCCATCGCCAAGGAGATTGCCGACATCCATGGCGGGCGGTTGAGCGTCGCTCCGAATGGCAAGCAAGGACAGGGAAGCATTTTTTCATTGGCGCTCCCGCTGGCGAACCACGAAATGACCCGCATCGATTAAAAAAAAACCGTTCATCTGCCCTGACGGCAAATGAACGGACTTTTTTTCAAGCCGGCATTCTACTCTACTTTGTTCAAATCAAGAGTTGGCGTTTCATTAAAGAAGTTGAACGGCTTAATCATGGCCGTCACCCACTCCGTAGGCATGATCGGGAATTCCTCCGCCCTCATGACATGGGTCGTTCCCGTTGTCAGCCATACGACCGTATCCTTGTTCTCGATACTGCGGTTCTGCTGCGTCCAGAGACCAAGCCCGGTGTCTTTATTATGCGTCGTGTATTTGCCTTCGGAGTACTGCTCATCCTTTTTATAGGGCGTTACCCAAATATGGTTATTTATAAATTCCGCTCGTTTAAGCACATAATCCGTTTTCGTGAACAGCGGCTCCTCCATGAACGGGTGAGTGCCTCCCGCATAAGGCATCACTTGATAGCCCGTAGCGTAGCCAAGCTTATTCTCCTTACTGGTATTCGTTACGAGGACGATCTTGTCAGGATCGAACTTTTGAATCGCATCCTGCTCCAGCTTATAGGTTTTCTCTACGGTGATCATTTCACTTCGGGCGAACTCGGGGTTTTTGACAGAGATCGCCTTCGGTAATATCTCTCCAACGGAGTTAGACTCGCCATCTACATCAAGGTCAAGCCTGTAGCTGAAAATATGCTGATGCGTCGGCGCGACAATGTTCGCATCAACCAGCTTGCCGTTTCGCGTATCGCTCACGGCTGTTTTGTCATCCATCGTCTTCGAGCTGACGGCTTTGACCTGAGCAAGCCCAGTCGCCCCTGCCATAAGCTTAATCGAACCGTTCTGCAGGAATACCCAATCAAGAACATAGTCATAATTGCCGATTGTCGCGATCGCCCGCAGCACCAGCTCTCGGCGTTCCCTAGCCTCGCCGTTGTGCGACCATTCCGGATCGGCATAGCGCTCGAACAAGGCAAATGAGTTTTTAATGACCTGCGCTTTGCCCTCCGTATTGTTAATCGCGGCGTCGAACAACGTTGCGTTCTTCGGCACGTCAGACCCGATATTGAGCGAACGGGTTGATAGCCCAACGCCATATTCGCCTGCATCCATAAAAATTTTGTACAGCCATGCTGCATCCGGGTCGCCATAAGGAACCATCATGCCTCCAAGGCCGCCTTCGTACATTACCTTGCGTTTATTTCCATTCTCCGTGTATGAGACGGTAGACACCATCGGACCTACGCGCGGGTCGAGCCGGAAATGGAACTTCCAATTCTGCCAATCCACCGTAGTGCCTTTCACGGAGAAGCTTGCGCCTTTCGGCTGGCTAATGATAAGCGGCTTGATCTCGTCGGTCCGCTTCGTCTTGATTACCTTCGTGTAATCATTCGGATCAGTTGGCACGGGAGGGTTGCCGGACTCGTATATTTTAATGACCTTCTTGGCATTCAAATCGACAAGAAAAGCTAGACCGTCCATCGGATGGGCGAAGCTGTTAACCGCTCCCTCCACTTTCGGACGCGGCACCGACATCGCAAGCCTTGAGCCGGGAGGCGTCAGCTCCGGACCGTAATCGCCTAGCGGGCCGTCTGCGAAGGACACCTTGCTCAGATCCGTGATACCATGCCTCGCAAGTGCCGCAACCGCGTCTTTATCTTTCTCTACGATAGCTTCCGATTGCCCCCATTCCGTATAAAACGGCCACCCCTCCTTCACTTCCTTCCAATAAACAACCTTATCGGTGTCGAGATTTACCGTCCCTTCATACGGCTTATTTCCTTTAACCAGCGTAAACGTGGCTTCCCTCGGTAGTTTAGCCCCGCCTGCATCGTCCCAAGCCCATACCTTCTGCTTATCCGGCTCCTCCAGCTTAATTTCGGAGAAATACATATCTTTGCTGCCATACTGCGACTTTTGAATAATCGCTGCCGCTTCCTCAATTTCTTGCGGGCTTAGCGGATTAAGCGGATGGTAGACCATTTTATCGATCTCTGCCGCGCTTAACCGGCCAAGGCCGAGCGCCCCCGGAAAAATATTAATAGAAGCAATAACGACTGATGCAGCAACCACAGATACGACCCATTTTTTCGTCCTCATAGTTTCCCTCCTATTATTCTCTCTCCAAACCGCGACCACCGAACCCCGTTTCCCGTTCCTATCCTAGCCAGCGCATCCCCCTCACTTTTTCGTTGATGTTACATACTCTAACATGGGAAGGTAATGAAAAAGGGTCGAAAAGGTAAAGGCCCTTTAATTTGTTAGCCCGCTTTGGGTAAAGCTTTCAATCACGCAAAAAAAGCCTATTCGCGCTAAGTTCCGGAACCCGTTCCCGTTTAAGGAACAGAAGCCCACTTGCGCGAATAAGCTTTCGCTCATTCCATATCGATTACACGTCAATAACGAACGGGACAATAACAATTTCTCCGTCACGCTGAAATTGCCCCCATATTTTATAAAGGCCGCCTATCGGGAAACTCACTCCGAATACCGCCTGCGGCCCCTTGGACGCCCAATTAAGGGGATGGATGTGAATGAATTGCTCCGTTGTCTGATCAATGGCGACGACATGCCCCACCGCGCCAAGATAGAGCTCCAGATCCTCCACCTTCTCGCCCGTCTTCTCGTCCGTGAAAGTGTAGGTCATACTCATCTGCTTCTGCGGAACAGGCTGCTCCGCGAATGTCAGCTCTATCTTCATGCCGCTTGCCTCGGCCGTCAGCGTCTCGCTCTTCTTCAGCGGCACCGGTTCGGGAGTCACCCCTCCCACATCCACAACCGCATTACGCGTCAGCTCGTTCATGCCCTTAGGCACGAAATCCGCATACAGCTTATATTTCCCTGCGGTCGGGAACGCAATCGATAACTCAAACTGACCTTTGCCTACATACGCAGGATGAACATGCCGGAACTCACGAAGGTCCTCGCTAACGACAATAAGGTGAAGCAGCTTCTCATTCGTCAGGTCGAATTCATCGATCGCCGCTCCGCTTCCATTCCGAATCTTTATCGAGAGCATCGACGGCACCCCCACAGCCGGCTTGCCCTGCGGCCACTCAAGCGCCATCCGCACACCCTTTTCAGATGCGGATTCCGCTCCGCTCCCCGCATGGCGATGAGCCAGCGACAATGCATACGGATCAAGAAACGGATCTGACAGATCACCGGATGCGTTTGATCGGCTTATCCCTTGCAGCAGAAACGCAGCCAGCAAGGCAGCCAATAGCAAAGTCGCCATAAACACCCATTTATACCTTAGCAGCATACCATCCCCCCACCCCAGCACGATCATGATGAGGTAATTGTATAGGTCCGGAGTAAAAGTATGGCTATAGGAAAGTAAACGGAAGGTAAAGTATTCCTAAATTGCAGCTACACCCCGTAAACGTCCATCGCCGCTTGCAGTGCTTTGCCCGCTTCCGGCGAGTGTCCGTGGCGCAGCAATACTGCTTCAAGCGCGCCTAGCGTAAGTAGTACGTTGCGCTTGCTGCAGCTGTAGCCCATTGTGCCAATGCGCCATATCCGGCCTTTCAGCGGGCCGAAGGAGCTGGCGATTTCTATGCCGTAATGATCCAGCAGCATGGAACGGACCGATTCCCCATCTACTCCGGCAGGTATCTCAATACAGGTGACGACGGTCATTTTGCAGGATGGATCGCCGTATAGCCGAAGCCCCATCGCCTCCAACCCGGCGATTAGCGCGCCTTCATGCTCGCGGTGCCGCGCAAAACGCTCGTCCAAGCCCTCTTCCAGCGCAAGCCGCAATCCCTCGCGCAGCGCATAAAGCATGGACGTCGCTTCCGTATGGTGGTTCAGCCGCGCAGGGCTCCAATAGTCCTGAAGCTGGCTAAGGTCTAGATAGTTGCTCTGGATCGGACGCAGCATCGGATCCTCCTCGCCATCCGCGAGAAGCAGCCCTCTCTCAATTCGCTTGCGGCTTTGCAGCTTCGCCTCCGCCCTTTTGTTGTACGTAATAGGCGCCATGCCGGCCGGTACAGACAAACACTTCTGCGTGCCGCCGATTACGGCATCAATAAGCAGCCGATCCGTTGCTACTTCAATGCCGCCTATTGTAGCAACTGCATCTACGACAAACAGCGCATCCGCTTCCCTGCATGCCTGCCCTATTCCAGCCAACGGCTGCATACGGCCAGTTGAAGTCTCCCCATGGACAAGGGCCACGAGCTTTGGCTGATGCTCCCTTATCGCGCCGACGATTTCTTCCTCGGTGAACACGGTACCCCATTCCGCTTCCAACTTCACGATTTCGGCACCGCAGCGCCCGGCGATTTCCGTCAGCAAGTGGCCGAACCTCCCGTAGATGGGCACAAGCACCTTGTCGCCAGGTTCAATGAGTCCGACAAGCACAGCCTCTATGCCCGACCTCGACGTTCCGTCTACGGGGAAGGCCCATTCATTCTCCGTCTTGAAGAGTAGCCGCAGCATACCCATCGTTTCATTCATCAAAGCCGTAAACTCCGGATCAAATTGTCCGAGTATCGGGTAGGACATCGCTCGCAGCACGCGCGGATCGACCTCGACCGGGCCTGGCGTCATAATCGTACGCGGCGACGGCGCCAAATCTTTATACACCTTCATAGCTCTTCCCCCTCATAGCCTAATCGATAGAGCAGCTCCGTCAAGACGAGCACGCCGACCGCGAGCTCGCTCGGTTCCGTATATTCCTCCGGCGAATGCGAAATTCCTCGTCTGCTCGGCACGAACAGCATGGCCGTCGGGCAAACATGCTCGAACATCTGCGCATCATGCCCAGCCCCGCTGATCATCCGCTTCGAGGAAATGGACAGCTCACCGCATACGGCATCCAATTGCCGCTTCAGACGTTCATTCATCGGCACCGGTTCCTCGCGAAACCATTCCGTGCCATGCAGCTCAAGCTGCCTGTCAGCTGCAATTGAAGCAAATTCCCCAAGTACCCAGCGGCAAAAGCGATCAAGCGCCGCCTCGTCGGCATGGCGCGCGTCTACCGTAAATACAACCTTGCCCGGTACGACGTTCGGCACATTCGGCTGTACCTGCAGCCTGCCGACCGTCGCCACGAGCGGCGAGCCTAGGCGAACGGTCTCTTGGCGTAGCGCCTGAATCATCATGCTGACGCCTTCCAGCGCATCCCTGCGCATATGCATCGGCGTCGTTCCCGCATGGTTGGATTCACCGACTACCTCGAACTTCAATCTCCGCTGACCCGCAATCGCATCTACCACCCCGATTGCAATCCCTTCCCTCTCAAGCACTGCACCTTGCTCGATATGAACCTCGATAAAGGCACCGATATCATGGCGGCGACTGTCTCTTGCCGTCCCCTTGCCAAAGCCGCAGCGCTGCATGGCATCCGCGAAAAACACCTCGTAGGAATCCTGCAGATGAACGATCTGCTCGAAATTCCGTTTGCCAACAATGCTCCCGGAGCCCCAGTAAGCCATGGGAAATCGGCTGCCTTCCTCCTCGCAAAGAGAGACCAGCTCCAGCGTACGCTTTGGCTTCCCATAACGCTTATGCAAGTAATCCAGTGCAAGCAACCCTGCAGCAATACCGTAAGCCCCGTCAAACATTCCGCCTTGTACGACGGTATCGATATGCGAGCCTGTTATAATTGAAGGCGCCTCTACATTCTCGCCTTGTAATTTTCCGAATAAGTTGCCTACGTCATCAAATGAAGTCGACAAGCCGTAGCTTGCCATTTTGACCGCTAATGCCCGCTGCGTCTCCAGCCAGCCATCCGTATACAGCAGCCGCGTAATGCCGCCTTCTTCATCCGGACTGAATGCTGCCAGCCAGTTCAGCACTTGCATAACCTCTGCTTCGAAATAAGACAGCATCTGTTCCTTATCTTGCGGTGAGAGACGTACATTTCGCTCCATAGCTGCTCCTCCTATCTCTCCTGCCGAATCTAGTTAACCCATTGCCCACGCATCATTTCACTCAAGCCAGCATTCTCTCCATATACCGCTTGCCCTCTCAGGTAAGTCGCCTTGACTCGGCAATGCAGCTCTTCACCTAGGTAGGGGCTGTGTTTATGTTTTTGATACAAATGACTCTCTTCCAATACATATGCCTGCTTCAAATCGAGCAAAACCAGGTCGGCGTCTAAGCCTATCCTGATCTCTCCCTTTGTCTCCTGAAGTCCAAACCTCCTTGCCGGCCCTCCTGAAAGCAGGTCTGTGAGCAAAGTGAGCGGCAGCCCCCTTTTCACATATCCCTCTCCGACTATGAGCTCTACGGAGCTTTGGGCCCCCGCAATGCCTCCCCAAGCATCGAAGAAGTTGTCCGCCTCCTTCATTGAGACCGGGCAAGGCGAATGGTCTGACGAAATCATATCGAACTGCCCCTTCCCGAGAGCATCCCACAGCTTCCCCCGCTCGGCAGCATCACGCAGCGGCGGCGAGCATTTGGCTACCGCTCCCTTCGTTTCTAAATCGTCCGATGTCAAAGCCAAGTAGTGCGGGCAGGTTTCCACCGTTACGTCCAGCCCCCTCTCGCGCGCCTGCAAAATGGAACGAACGCCAGCCTCGCTGCTGATATGCACGAAATGCAAGGCGCAACCCGTCTGCTCCGCATAGAAAAGCGCACGGTTGATCGCTTCCAGCTCGGCTACGATTGGCCTTGAAGCGACATAATCGCTTGGCGACAAACGTCCCGCCTCCCTCATATCCCGTCCAAGCTTCGCTACGATCGGCTCGCTTTCGGCATGAAGCGCAAGCACTTTACCCACGCTTGCTATAATTTTCATGCCCTCAAGCAGCGTGTAATCGTCCACTTCGCGGAAGGCATCCTCGCTCGGATCGCCTGGCGATGACATGAATGCTTTGAAACCGACGACTCCCGCTTCATGCAGCGGAATAAGCTCATGCAGCTTCCCAGGGACAAGCCCGCCCCAAATGGCGTAATCCACATAGGATCGATCTTTGGCTGCCGCAAGCTTCTGCTGCATGGCGCTTACCGTAACCGTAGGCGGAATGCCGTTAAGCGGCATATCGATATAGGTCGTGCAGCCGCCCGCAGCAAGGGCAGCCGAGCCCGTCACGAAGCCTTCCCATTCGCCTAAGCCCGGTTCATTCAAATGAACATGAACGTCGATCATGCCAGCCATGACGGTGAGACCCGTGGCATCGAGCGTTTCCGCCGCGAGCTCGCCATTCAGCCCTTCGCCAAGCTGAATGATTTTACCGTTTTTGATGCCGATATCCAGCATCCTCACTTCGTCCTTCAACACAACGCTGCCGTTTTTTATGATTAAATCAAGCTTTTCATTTCCCTTCATTTCATTCTCCGCCTTTCATGGTGCAACCATGGTTTCTGCACGCAGTATGCACTCGGCCTCTGTTGAAGCTTATGAGCAACGATCATCAAATAGTGAAGCAGCATTTACTTTTTTTCGTCAGCCAGCCTTGTACACTTTTAGTGAATGCAACCTCATAGCCCATGAGCGTTATCATCACTCATGAGCAATGAGCTTATTGCCACTTTGACGGTTAAGCTCCCCATTCTAGCGAACAAACAAGAAGGGCCGCAGACAACGAGGTCCGCAGCCCGATTTGTTAGCCTCAATTATAAGACCGCAGGCCGTTAACGAGCGGCCTGCACCTCACTTACCGGCTGCCGATACTATTTCAGCTCGGTCACGATCAAGCTTGCGTCTACTTCCTTCAGCAAGCTGAGGTCGTGGTAAGAAGCAGGTGCCGGAATCGATTTGATGTTGCCTACCGACTTCAAGTACTCGCCGACAGCAGGTCCGTTGCTTCCGTTCACATAAGTGTCGCCTACTTCCATGGAATACACGTTGCGGGACATGATTTGCGTCAATTCTTCCACCGTCAGATGCAGCTCGGGTGCAAGAGTCTTGATCACTTCCTCACGATTATCATTGATGTAATCCGTCGCTTTTTTCAATGCGCGCAAAACAGCTTTCAAAGTGTTCGGGTTTTTGGCAAGGAAATCATCGGAAACTTGAATCGTCGTATGCACGCTCATCCAGTTCACGTCGCCTTGTTTGTCAGGCAATTCGCTTTTTGTTCCGCTGAAGAGGAATTTGCCGCCGCCTTGGATCGCTTTCGTAATGAACGGCTCCCAAGCAGCCAATGCGTCGATGTCGCCCTTTTCCAAAGCAACGACCGCGTCACTCGGAGCTAGGTTGACATATTTGATTTTGCTAGCGTCTACGCCAAGCTCTTTGGCCATGTTATTAATCGCAATCGTAACGTCAGCACCGCTAGGAATCCCGATCGTTTTTCCCTCAAGATCCTTTGCGCTCTTCAGCTCCAGCTTGCTTGAACCGACAACGGCTTGCGTACCGGCGATTTGGGCAAGCGGGGCAATGATTTTGACAGGAATATCCGTGGATTTAAGAATAATGTCCATAAAGTTCGTTTGAATGCTTACCGGCGCGCTGCCTCCAGCAACCATCGGTCCAATGTCAGGTCCGCTTTCAATGAGCTGGCTCGTTACGTTGAGCCCTTCCTCTTTGAAATAGCCCAGCTTGTCGGCGATGATCTGCTGCGAAGAAATTTGAGCGTCACGAACGCCAACCAGCGTAAGATCAACCATTTCGAGTTCCGTGGAGGCTGGAGCATTCGATGCCGCTCCTTCGTTCACGGCTGCAGGCGCATTGTTGTTGCCGCCACAGGCAGCGAGCACAAAGGTTAACGACGTAAGTACAATTGCAGATTTGAACCAATTTCCGGACTTCTTCATAGGTATTCCCTCCACTTTTCTCTTTGTAGTTTATTGCATCATGCCGTTTTCCTCGTCATCCGCCAGACTCGCACAGGCAGCGTTACTTCTCGATGGCATCTCGAAGCCCGCCTTTGCGCCAAGCCATGACCCTCCTCTCAACAAGCTTCAACAGGTAGGAGAACAAGCTATATTCCAAGCCGATCAGAATGATGGCAATGAACATATTCGATATTTTGAAATAATTCCGGGCATCTACGATGATATAGCCAAGTCCTGATTTGGCACCCATCATCTCCGAGACGATAAGAGCCGAAAAAGACAGGCCCAGACTAACTTGCGCGCCTACGAGAAAATTCGGGATGGCCGACGGCAGCATGACTCTCGTAAAAATTTGCCGCTCCGACGCTCCCAAGCTAAGCGCCGAACGAATGAGTGTCGACGGTACGGATTTGAAGCCGTCCAGCGTGTAGACCAATACCGGAATAAACGTCGTCCATGCGATAAGCAGCACCTTCGGAAACTCTCCGATTCCGAACCAGATAATGAACAAAGGCAGAAGCGCCAGCGTCGGAATCGGCCCGACCAAATTCAGAATCGGAGAAAACCAGCGCTCGACCGTCTTGAACTTGCTCATGATGACGCCGATCAATACGGCAACCGCGCTTCCGATGACAAAACCAAGCGCAATCCGGATCGTACTGGAGATCAGGCTGTCCGTAATAATGCCTGTCTTCGCCAGCTCCCAGCCCTCGGTCAGCAAGACCGACGGCGCGGGCAGGAAGTTCGGATTAAAAAACTTAGCCGTTTCGTTTACTTGCGAGAATATCTCCCAGAAAACGAAGAATATGATGGACGGGAGTATGTTGTATTTCTGAAAAAACCGGCTAATGGCAGATGGTTGCTTGCCTCGCGCCTGCTTGCGCAAGACCGGTGTTGACGTTATCGCAGGAACGCCAGCGCCCGATTCCTTTACGGTAGATAATTTCGCACCGTTCATTACGACCCCACCTTTGCTTGCGCTAGCTCCAGATGCTCTTCGTCCATGAGAACGCGTTCGATGCGGCTCATCATTTCACCAAAGCCCGCGGAATGCGAGGAGCGAGGATGCTTAATGCCAACGTCGAAGATTTCTGCGATTTCGCCATGCTTCATGACTACAACGCGGTCAGCGAGGTACACCGCTTCGCTAATGCTATGCGTAACGAACAAAATCGTCGGCTTTAGCTGGCTGCATATTTTTTGAAGCTCAACCCGCATTGTCTCCCGTGTCAGCACGTCAAGCGCGCCGAAGGGCTCATCCATGAGGAGGATGTCAGGCTTGCTTGCCAGCGCCCTTGCGATGCCAACCCGCTGCTTCATCCCGCCGGACAGTTCGCCAGGATAATGGTTCGCGTACTGCTCCAGCCCGACCAGCTTCAGAAACTCCATTGCCGTTTCCTTCGCTTTGGCCTTGGGCATTTTCTGAACCTCCGGTCCAAAAGCAATATTGTCCTTGATCGTCATCCACGGGAACAAAGCATGATCCTGAAACACCATCCCTCTTGATTTGGATGGTCCTTTAATCTCTTCCCCGTCTACCGTGATGGAGCCGTCATCCGGAAGAAGGTAACCTGCAATCATATTTAACAGCGTCGATTTGCCGCATCCGCTATGGCCAAGTATGCATATAAACTCATGTGAGTCCACCGTAAGATCTACGTTTTTCAGTATCGTTCTTGTGCCGAAGCTCTTCCCTACTTGATTCACAACCAATTTCATTTCCCCAACCCCAATCCATTTTGTTGTTAGCTTTCATTACATGTATCGGTGATGTATAGCTACATCATAATCGGAATCTCCTCTCTTGTCATTGTGCAACATAGCTAAAAATATCCCGTATTCATTGATTAACCTAAACAAACATACATTTACACCCTGCGGCATAAGTGATATATTGATGTCATAAAAACTAACACAAAAATCAATGGTGGTGCTGTCATGCTTCTTAAAGAACTTATCTCTCTCCCTATTTATGCGAATGCGAAGGTGGTTGCCGGATATGAGGGCATGACAAATAGCGTCCAATCGGTCAACATCATGGACGCTCCAGATATTATTCATTACTTGAAGCCGCAGGAGCTGCTGCTTACAACCGGATATGCCATGAAGGATCAGCCCGAGGCCCTACTGTCACTCGTAACCAATATGGCCAAGGTCGGCTGTGCCGGACTTGCCATCAAAACAAAACGTTTTCTGCAGGAGGTTCCAGAGGATGTGCTGCAATGCGCGGAGCGGCTGCAGTTCCCGATTATCGAGCTTTCTCTGGAGCAGTCGTTAGGTGATATTTCCAACTACTCGCTTAGTCATATTTTAGAAAAACGCACCGATGAGCTGCATTACGCATTGACGACCCATAAGCAATTCTCGCAAATGATCATGCAAGGCAAAAGCACGGAAGACGTGATCGAGGAGCTGTCCCTCCTAATTAACTCACCCGTTATGCTTATGAATGCGCATGGAGGACTGCTGTTTCGCTCGAGTTCCATGTCCGAAGAGCTTTACCACGAGCTGTTAGCCGAGCTGCAAGGAGAGCTTGCTTCCCCTGCGCCGCACAGCTCCTTCAGAATCACGCTTCCTTCACAAGCCTTTAAAGGTACGCTTTATTCGAGCGCCGAACTGCATCCAATTGCCACCTTCCAACTCGAAGGCTTTTTAATTGCGCTAACCAGCGATATTAGCAAGCATTTCAGCAATTTAACGAAGCATGCAATGGAGCAGGCGGCCAATGTCATCGGACTTGAGCTTATGAAGAAGCAAGCCGTCAAAGAACGTTCACGGCGCTACAAAAACGAGTTTTTTTCCGACTTTGTGGATGGATTAATTACATCGGAGCAAGAGCTTATTCACCGCAGCAAAAACTACGATCTGCTTGGCCACCCCGTCTACATCAGCGTCGTTGCCAAGCGCGATACTTCGTTCGACCCGATACGCCCAGCGAGCGCGCTAGAGACCGACGGCCGGTTCATTTCGGAGCGCGACCGACATTACAATCTGCTGAAAAGCGAATTCTCGAAGCTGGATCTCCGGTTCGTTCTCTTCACCAAAAACGAATATTTCTGTTTTCTCGTAGCCTTGCATGCGAGCCAAGACGTTACGGCCGGCAAAGAAAGCAAGTTTATCGAGCAATTGAAGCAAATGGTCAGCAGCTTAAGCGAGCTTCACGGCATTCCGATTTCCTTAGGTATCGGCAATCCCGTCTTGCAGCTTCCCCATATTCCCTTGTCTTACAAGGAAGCCATTGAAGCACTTCAATCAGGCTACGATGCTAGGAAGAAACAATTCGTGCAGCCTTACCATGCCAAAAATTTCAATAATCTGCTCCGTTTGATACCCAAGGAGGAGCTTAAGGAATATTACGAGGAAACATTCAAGGACCTGCTGAGCATCGAAGGGAAAGAGCGCAGTGACTTACTTAAGACGCTAAGCACCTTTTACAATACACATTGCCAGCTCGCAGAGACTGCGAAGCAGTTATTCGTCCACCGCAACACAGTCACATACCGATTAGACAAATGCGAAAGGCTTACCGGCCGCGACCTCCGCGATCCCGTCGAGAGCCTCCGCTTCCGCACCGCCTTCTCCATGGAATCACTTTTCCTAGCTGACTGATCGCCAATCATTGCTGTAAGCACAACCTGGGTGCTTACAGCAAACTAACCCGGGTTGCTCACCCGCCATAAGAACCTATTTGCGCTTACAGCCTCCTACAGAGCCTGCCCATCCGTCGAACGCTCACCTTTAGCACGCCCACGTGCTTACGGCCACTAACCATGGTTACTCACCTGCCGTAAGAACTTATTTGCGTTTGCAGCCTCCTTCCGATCTTGCCCATCCGCCGAACGCTCACCTTCAGCACGCCGGTGTGGTAGCACCTTCGTCTGCTGTAACGCAAAAGAACCCGCATCTCAACAAAAGAAGCAGGCGAATACCCAAATTAGCAGGAAATAATTATGTGATATAATAATGCCCAGCAATACGAAATGAAACGAAATGAATCGACGGGTAGGGATACATTTGAAATTGGAACGGTTGATCTCGATGATCTACAAGCTGCTTAACCACGAAGTTTTGTCTGCCTCCATGCTGGCTGAAGAGTTCCAAGTTTCTCAAAGAACGATCTATCGGGATATCGATGTAATTTGCGCTGCCGGCTTTCCGGTCATTTCGCACCAAGGAATCAAAGGCGGCTACGGCATGATGGATGGATATAAAATGGATAAAAGTTTGCTTGGTTCATACGATGTTGCTTCTCTAATTACCGTGCTTAGAAGCCTCTCCTCCGTGTTTGAAGATGCGCGTGCACAAGGAACCATCGAACGACTGCAAACAATAGGACACGAACATCAGACACCGAGTCTATCTGTTAACTTGGACACCCGCCGCACCGATCCCGAGGCGCTTCCTCATTTACGCTCAGCCATTATAAATAGATTTGTCGTCCGGTTCGATTACATCAATGTGAAAAACGAGCGCACAATCCGTGATTTGGAACCAATAAGCCTTCATTTCAAACATAGCAATTGGTACATATACGGTTATTGCCGAGCGCGGCAGGATTACCGAGAGTTCCGGCTTTCCCGCATGTTGAATATAGCCCTCACACGAGACACTTTCCAGCCACATCAGGAAGTTCCGAAAGAGGCCGAACTTTCAAACCTCACAAGGGAAGATCAGGTTGAGAACGTAATAATCCTCGTTGGACCCGAGGCTCTCGCTGAAGCTATGGATCAATTTCACCAGGTTGACAAGCAATTTTTAGCCGATGGAAGCGTGACGATGCGAATTCCGGTCTATAAGCCATTAGAGGCACGCTGGCTTTGGTCAATTCTGCTGAGCTTTGGAAGCGGCGCTGAAGTTCTCGACCCCCCTGCACTACGAGGCATTTTAAAAGAACAACTTAAAAACACACTCCAACGATATGAAGAAGTATGACAGACAGTTGTCATACTTCTTTTATTATGATTACAGCAGAAACGAAATCAAACTCATGAATAGTCAAAAGGAGACGTTACGAATGTCGAATCATCCGGTACAAATGTTTGAATACCACGCATGGGCCAGCCAAACCATTATGGAGAGGATCAAGGAACTCCCGCCATTAATCCTGAGTCAAAAAGTAAACAGTTCATTTCCTACCATCGCCCATGCCCTTACTCATATCTACGCAGTTGATAAAATGTGGTATCTGGTTTTGACAGGCGCTGGCATGAGAGAGGCGCTGCAGGCATGCATACCGCTTAATGAGAGCATCCTGCATTCAATAGACGAATACGCAGGCAATTTTACCGAGTTGTCAGAACAATTCAGAGAATGGTTCAGAAGCCAAACCGATCTGGAGCATACGATTCTGCTTGATAATCCATTCAACGGCCCCCGCCAAACACGCATATCGGAAATTGTGCTGCAGCTGGTGAACCACGGGACCTATCACAGGGGAAATATTTCTACAATGTTACGTCAATTAGGACACGCATCCACAATGAATGACTATTCGCTTTTTTGGTATCAAGAGCCGGCAGTCTAGAAACCTTACCTACGCATCCGATATCTATTTTTCAATAATTTTATATCCGCGCATATTAGTAAATGATGAATCGAATAGGGGAAATGTTATGTTTGATGTACTTCAAGAGATTAATTGGATCGCTATCCTGCTTGCCACACTAGCGAGCGCTTTGCTTGGAGGCGTATGGTTTATTGCCCTTTTCGGAAAAGCATATGCTATCGCACTAGGAAGAGAAGGTTCGGCAAGCGAGAAGCCAGCTCCTATTTTTATCGTAGGACCCTTTGTTTGCGGCTTCGTAACGACTGTCACTATGTCCATTTTGATTTATGCTTTCGATATTGAATCTATTGCAAATGCCATCTTCTTCGGTATCATTGTCGGTATTGGCTTGTTGGCTTCCACGACCGTCAATACGGGAATCAACCCGAACATACCTCGCCCGCTTTTATACGGACTAATTAGCGGTAGCTATTTTTTACTCTCCGGCGTGATTATTAGCGTCATTCTGGTAGCTATGAAATAAGGGATTGTCCTGAATCGGAAAAATAATAAGTGCTTATTCTAAGGTAATTTCAAATTTTAAAATAAAAACAGCCCAGTTCTTTCGAGATAACTGGGTTTATCTTCATTGTAAAATCTGCCGTCCTGTCCAGCATCCCCTTACACATCAACTTCTATGATGAAAACAGTGAGGCAACCTTTTCGTTTGACAAAAAATACTAAATTTTTACTGTTCGCACATTTTTCAAAGTGCCTTTGTCTCCATTTTATACTAGAAATTATCCGCCTTTGCTATTATGGAGGTATGTATCATTATATCCTTAGGCTCCTCACTTCGACATGAACTACACTCACAGGCTCTATAATTCATCCAATTACTCTCCAAACTTAGAAAGGAGAACCTTTTGTCTATGGGAATTGAAAACTTGATTACAGCAAGAGCAAGAGAAGATTTGAGAGGTTGGCTGCTGGAAAATGGCAAGAGCGAAAAATCTTGCTGGGTTGTCGTTAGCATGACACCAAACCCGGATACGCTGCTCTATTTGGACGCTGTGGAAGAGTCACTATGTTTTGGCTGGATTGACGGCGTTAAAAAGAAGATATCCGAAACCGGGCTAGCACAAAGACTGTCTCCTCGGAGTAAAAGAAGCTCTTGGACAGAATTGAACAAAGAACGCGTCCGCCGCCTCGAAAAGATAGGGCTAATGTGCGATGAAGGAAGAAAGGTGCTCCCTGATATGGACCTCGATTCCTTTAAAATAGATAGCGTTATCGAGCAGAGGTTAAGAGAGGAAGCACAAGTATACGAGAATTTTTTGGCGTTTCCAGCTCTTTATAAAAGAATTCGGATCGACACGATACAAAGCAACAAAAATCAGCCCGAGTTATTCGAGAGTCGATTAGAAAAGTTCATTGCAAACACGAGAGAAAATAAGATGTACGGTCAATGGCATGACAATGGACGCCTTCTAGATTATTAGAATGCGCTCATCCATTCTGTAAGCACACCCGTGTGCTTACAGACCACTAACCAAGGTTACTCCCCTGCTGTAAGAACCTATATGTGCTTACAGCCTCCTTTCGAGCCTGCTCAAACGCCGATTGGTCTCTCTAAGCACGCCCGTGTGCTTACAGTGCGCAAACCATGGTTACTCCCCAGCTGTAAGAACCTATCGGTGCTTACAGCCTCCTTTCGAGCCTGCCCAGACGCCAATTGGTCGCTGAAAGCACACTCGTGTGCTTACAAAACACCATCCAAGGTTACTCCCCAGCTGCAAGAACCTATATGTGCTTACAGCCTTCTTTCGAGCCTGCTCAAACGCCCGCCGCCGAATGACCAACGCGAGCACCTCCGCACCTTCCCGCACCAACACAACTATCTCGTTCCACGCTTCGCTTTTTTGCAATGTAGGCGATAGGTTTTGCCGTAGCCCTTGGCATAACGAACGATCTTACGCAGCATGGACTGATCCTCGAGCAGCGTAAACGGACATGGGTCAGGTACCGTATTCACCTCCAGAATCCACGGCTTCAGCTGGCGATCGATCGCCAGATCAAGCCCCAGCTCTTTAATACCGGGATATGCCCCATGAAGCCGCTTCGCCACCCTAACCGCAAGTTCATCCATCCCCTCGAGCATCCTGCTCCGCAAAGCCTTTCTCGCAAAGGGCTTTAACAAATGAGCGGTCGGATAAATCGTGCCGCCTTGACTCCCGTTCGTAACGATTTTGCGTGGATGAGCCACTCGCCCAAGCGTGCCCGTAGCCTCCCAAATCCCTTGAGGCGACTGCTGCATAACAAGCCTGATATCAAATGGGCGCCCGCCATGCTTAAGCATACGGATGCCTTTTTGAACCAGATATCCTTGCCGCTTAGTCACTTCTAGAATGGACCGGTAAAACGCAGCATAGGTACTGAAGGTTCGTCGCGTCTCACCTAGCTGGTATACATAACTCAAGCCAACGCCCCCGCTCCCGCTTCCCGGCTTCAACTCAGCCCTCATGACGCCGTTTCCCTGCGATCCCCGTATCGGCTTAACGTACACCATTCGCCACTTCCGCAGCATCTCATCCAAAGTTTCCTCAGTCATCACCTTCGCCTGTGGCAAATGACGCGCAAGGCCAGCGTCTCCGCGCAGCACCTCCGATTTCGCCCATTTGTCCGCTACGCGGCGGCTTCCCTTCCTTCCCACTACACGCTCACAAGGCTTTTTTCCCACCTCGTCCCTCCGTTCCGCTATTCACTCTTATTAGCATACGAACACACGTCTAATCGGATATAGGCATCTGTCGTCATAAGTCGAACCTGCGCGCGGATACGACATATGCTTTAGTAATCGACCAACCTAGATACATGTCCCCCTGAGGAGGAATATCGCCCATGCCACCTATCTATCCGCTGGAAAAGCTAGTTGAGAGCACCTGCCGCCACCACCCTTGGTACCGCAGCTTGCTTTCACGGCATCAGCTTCAAATACAGCTTCACGGGAATCAGCTATCCAAGCTGCCGCTCATGACCGCCGATGTGCTTGATCAGCATTATTTCACCCCTGCAGCCCGGCCCGAGCCGGAGCTGTCCGTCTATAAAACCTCAGGCACCTCATCCGGTATTCGAAAAGCTATTTATTATTCCAAAGAGGATGACGAAGGATATATCGAAGCAAAACTGGCCTCTTACCTCGAGTGGCTTAAAGATCCATCCGACGTTCAAAAAGCGTTAGCCGACATGGGTACCGGGCATGCCGCAAGCACCGCGCTTGCCATCTTCAGCCGACTCGGCTGGCAGGCAGCATCCCTTTCCTTCGAACTGCCGATCGAAGCGCATATTGCCCAGCTTAAACAATTTCAGCCCGATCTCCTTTACACCATGCCGTCGATCCTCGATGCCATCTTGGCTGAAGCAGGCGACCCTCGGCCGTTCGGCATTCGGAAAATTATTCTTGTCGGCGAAATCGCCCCCATCGAATGGCAAGCACATATCGCCGCGCGATTCGGAATCGAGCCTGCTGATATTCTAGATACTTACGGCTCTATCGAGATTGGCGCGATCGCGTCTTATTACCATGAACTTGGCCTATATATCATAGACGAGACCCTGTGCGCCGAGGCAATGCCTGCCGAACAAATAGACGATCGGTTCGAGCCCCTCCAAGGAAATGAGGCCGTCCTTGTGCTTACCTCCCATATACGATCCATGTTTCCAGCCATCCGATACGTGACTTATGATGTTGTCCGTGATTTTCAAATCGTCACCATTAACGGAAAACTCCGGCAGGCCTTCAGCTGCATTTCGAAACGGATCGGGCCTGACTTGAAGCACGGCGAGAAAATCAGCCTTTATGATATCGAAAGCGTTGTGCATCAATTCGTTCACGATGCCGACCTTCGCGTTAAGCTCGTGCACAACCGGCTCTCTATCCATATTCGAAGCCGTTCATTGAAGGAGGATATGCTCGTTCAGATTCAGCATGCTATCGAGCATAAAATTAGTGAAATCGGACAAATGATCCAAAACAGAATCCTTGCAGGCATCACCGTTACCCGCGCGGCAGAGAACGAGCAGCTTGAACGAGGGACAGTCAAATCCAAAAAACTTTATTTCTGAAAAGGAGGGCTGCCCTATGAAGAATAGCTTGATGTCAATCATCGGAAATACGCCGATCGTCCAGCTCTCAAAGCTGTTCGCGAGCGATCGCGGCATACGCGTATTTGCCAAGCTTGAATTGCTGAATCCGGGCGGCAGCGCAAAGGACCGACCCGCCGCGCGCATACTCGATAAGGCGTGGGACGAAGGATTGATCGGACCCGGCTCTGTCATTATTGAGTCCAGCTCAGGCAATATGGCTATCAGCCTTGCTGCCCTGTGCTCCTACCTTGGCATGCGATTCATCAGCGTCATCGATCCAAAGACTACGCAGCAAAACATTCGAATCATGCGTACCTACGGCGCCGAAATTGAGCTGGTTACGGAGGCTGATTCGGAAACGGGCGAATTTCTGCCGGCAAGGCTATCTCGGGTACAGCAGCTCCTCGCGGCTAACCCTGGCAGCTTTTGGCCTAATCAATATGCGAACAAGAACAACTTTTTAGCCCATTATGAAGGTACGATGCGAGAGGTTATCGAAGAGCTCGGCCATGTCGATTACATAGTCGGCGGGGTGAGCACCTGCGGCACCATGCGGGGATGCGCCCAATATATTCAAGATTACAACCTCCCGACCAAGGTGGTTGCCGTCGACGCTGCGGGGAGCGTTATATTGGGCGGAGCGAACAGCATTCGCAGATTCCCGGGCCTCGGAGCAGGAATCATTCCGCCTTTTGGCCAAACCAGTTTCATGGATCGCGCCATTAAGGTTGCGGACCAAGACATGGTTGCCGGCTGCAGGCTGCTCGTTATGAAGGAATCCATTCTAGCCGGCCCTTCTACCGGCGCCGTTATCCATGCATTAAAGTCAATCGAGCATGAATTGCCCGACAATGCCGTATGCGTAGTCATTGTTCATGATCGCGGCGAGCGCTACATGGACACCGTATACAACCCCGAGTGGGTGGAGCAGCAATTCGGAGCGTCATCACCTTGCGAATGAATGCTCCGACAACATCGCTTATACCATTTTCGTTAAGACGGGAAATACGCCGTACCCGAAGGACAGTTCATATATTGAAAGGACGATGATCGTGTTATATCTCGGAGATGAGCATATCCGCATGATCGGGCTAAACTGGGAAGCACTTGTTGACAGCATGGAAAATGCGGTGCGGATCATCGATTCGGGAGACTACAAGCAGCCCATCAAGCCCTATCTCCGTTACAACAACCCCGCGAATCGGATTATCGCGATGCCTGCTTATGTCGGCGGCAGCGTGCAAAAGGCGGGAATCAAATGGATTGCCAGCTTTCCCGGCAACCTCGACGCCGGCCTTCCGCGCGCCCACAGCATCACGCTGCTCAACGATGCCGCCACAGGCGTTCCGTGCGCCATACTGAATTCGCCCCTGCCAAGCGCAGCACGAACGGCAGCCGTCAGCGGCTTGCTCCTCCGCCATTATTTAAGCGCACGGGGCGAAGATCGCCGCATGAAGGTTGGCATTATCGGCTTCGGGCCAGTAGGCAGGCTGCATTACGATATGTGCTGCCAAATCTATAAGGAACGAATCGATCAGATTTATCTATACGATATTAGAGGATGCCATTTGGACAGCCCTGACCTTGACCGGGTAGACCCCCATCTTCGTGGGCTAACACAGGTTGCGGCTAGCTGGCAGCAGCTATACAACGAATGCAACGTCGTCATCGCGTGCACGGTGAGCAAGGATCGGTATATCGATGTCTCTCCGAAGGAAGGCTGTTTGCTGCTTGATGTCTCATTGAGGGAGTTCCATACGGCCGCTTTAAGCAGCGTCCATACGATTGTCGTAGACGATTGGGATGAGGTCTGCCGCGAGAATACGGATATCGAGTACCTCCATCTCCAAAGCGGCTTGACCAAAGAGCAGACTATAACGTTGACTGACGTCGTTTGCCGTCATGTCCTGAAGGAAGTGCGAAGCGAGGAGCCTGTATTGTTTTGCCCGATGGGGATGGCTGTATTCGACTTGGCCGCCGCAGCCTATTTCGTAGAACGCGCAGATAAGCTGGGGGTTGGCATTCACCTCCAATAACTAGCACTAATGCACAAAAAGGATGATGCTTGCCGCGAGGCCTGCATCATCCTTTCTGCTTCACGCTATGTCCAAGGCTTAATTAGCCGTTAAGAAAATTTACGCGGATTGCCCCAGACGATTTGCCGGGAACGGATAAACCTTCGAGCGGTCCCCCGCTTTTCCTGCGCCCTCGCTAGCATTTCTCGTATTCGTAAGCTCCATAAACCAAGCTTCATCCCATGTGTCCAATGCCAAGTCGATTGAATTCTGAAAAACTTGGGCATCATCTAAAGGGATGTCAGATACGTTTTTGAGCCAAGATGACCGGACAGCAACGATTTTGCCGATGACTTCCTCGTTATCCGATTTAACAACATTTACAGTGACGAACCCTTGCAAAATATCGATCGTTTCGACAAATCCATGGATCAGCTCGCCGTCTTTCGTTTTTCCTTGTACCCAGTCGCTTATGTTGAATTTCATCTTCCAACACCACCTATCCCGATTAGTAAGACCACCCGATAACTGTACCTATTTCTCGTACACTTAGGCTAGAAACAAAGACGCCGTATTTCTTTCAACTGACGCCTTGCTGCTCAACTTCTTACTGTAAGTTTAATAGTTACAGTTACCTTTGTCAAGTGTTCTCCTGCATTTAGGCGCGACCCTTGGCATCACGGACAAAGCTAGCTCCAGCCCCAGAAGAAGCCGTCTCTCTCCCACGCCGCTTTCCCCTTATGCAGCTTGCGGAATATCTTCTTGACCTCTTTATCGATCGATGGGTTGCCATGCTCATTCACATAGATAAACGATTCACCGAATTGGCTTTTAATATGCGCCACAGCTTCACCCTGATGCAAAATTCCTTTTTCCTTCAACTCGCCGAGCATCCATGCTGCAACCTCTTCTGCGGTACGGGACATCGCTATCACTCCTTCACTTGAATAAACGCAGTACGTATCGCATACTTCCGTCTCTTTCTTCAATATAACGCTGCTTCGCTTTGATTGACAGCCCCTGAAGCAAACTTTATTATTATATTTATCACAATTTAATTTTGTTAAACTTAGGAATTCCGATAAATGACCAGCAACTCTAGGCACATGCCTTCGAGCGGAGGATAACAACATGGACAACCAAGATATATTGAAACTGGATAATCAAATCTGCTTTGCGTTCTACGCATGTTCCCGGGAAATCACCAAGCTATACCGGCCCATGCTGGAAAAAATAGACCTTACCTACACGCAGTACGTTACGATGCTCGCCTTGTGGGAAGAGGATCACGTAACGGTTACTGCATTAGGCAACAAGCTTTACTTGGACTCCGGCACATTGACGCCGCTGCTCAAAAAGCTGGAGGCTGCAGGCCATCTGACGCGCACGCGTGACCGCAATGACGAGCGTAGCGTTCTGGTAGAGCTGACCGCACAAGGCAGAGCGCTGCGGGAGCAGGCAATCGACTTCCCTAATCAGCTGGCTTGCATGCTGGATGGCACGCCTGAGGAAGCAGCCGGGCTGCTTGCGATCACGCATCAATTTTTACAAAAAATGCAGCATAGCAGCAGTAAAAAAGAGTAACGTAGCGCCACGATAACAGCCGCCAATAGCGATTAGCAAAACAGGAGGAATAGCGATGAATCAAACCGTTCTAAGGCCATTCGGTCCAACGAAGTTGCAATTATCCCCGCTTGGGCTAGGCTGCTGGCAGTTCAGCAATGGCAAGGGGCTTGTAGGGAAGTTCTGGCCCGCTCTAGAGGACAGCCTTATTAATGACATCGTGAGAACGAGCTTCGAGGGCGGAATCAATTGGTTTGACACCGCTGAGATCTATGGGAACGGACAATCCGAGCAATTGCTCGCACGCGCCTTACGAGAAACGATTCATTCGGATAACCCTGTTTATATCGCAACCAAATGGTGGCCGCTATTCCGGACTGCCAGCAGCATCGGTACGACGATCGAAGAGCGCATCAGGCTGCTGGAAGGCAGAACGATTCATCTGCATCAGGTTCATCAACCCTTCTCCCTCTCCTCCGTCAGCAGTGAGATGAAGGAAATGGCCAAGCTTGCGGCGGCAGGAAAAATCCAGCACGTCGGGGTGAGCAACTTCTCCGCCAAGCAAATGATCGAAGCTGATCGCGTTCTGCGCGAGCATGGCTTGCGCCTTGCCTCCAATCAGGTGAAATACAGCCTGCTCGACCGACGAATTGAGCAAAACGGCATTCTAGAAACTGCCCGGCAGCTTGGCTGTGCGATTATTGCCTATTCTCCGCTTGAGCAGGGCATACTAAGCGGGAAGTTCCATCATGATCAGGCACTGGTCAAGGCCATCAAAGGCCCCCGCAAATGGAGCGCTGCTTTTCAAGCCAAAAGCCTGAACCGTTCAAGACCGCTTATTGATTTGCTTGAGCAAATTGCCATCGCTTACGACGCTACCGCCACCCAGGTCGCTCTCAACTGGCTCATCCACGCGCATGGCGATACCGTATTCGCTATCCCGGGCGCTTCCAAAATCCATCACGCCGAGCAAAACGTGAAAGCGATGCATTTCCGGCTGTCTGTAGATGAAATTGCGGAAATAAACGAGGTTTCGCATTTTGCCGCGTCCAAGTAAGAAGCTCAGTATCGCTAATCGCAGCGGCTTCTCGATTCAAAGCATTGAGGGAAGGGTATAAGAAGATGTAACCTCATATTTGCTTAGAAGCGAGAGGAGGGCTCACCCATGACGGTGACCATCGGTATTTTTGAGAAGGAAGAAAACGTCTTAGAAGCGATTAGATTGCTCCAAGCCGCACGGACAGACAAACAAAATCTTCAAATTATTGTGAAAAATAAGGAAGCCGCCCCTTTGCTGGCAGGCCAGACCGACATTCCGGTTGACGAAGTTTACGACATTAGGGAAGCGCAAGAGCGAAACGGCGAGAGAGTCGTTGCTCCGCTTGGCGCTGCGCCGCTGGCATCTGGCGGTTATGCTGCCGGAGGAACGGGCGCCGTAGGCGGAAGTCCAGCCGGATTTGTTACTGGCGCGCTTGATGCCGACAACGACACCCGAACGGAAGACGTTCTGCAGGGCATTGGCGTTCCCGATAAGCATGCCAAAGCTGCCGGAGACGCTATTGAGCAAGGACGCTACCTGCTTTCTGCCGATACGGATTACGAAGAAGAAGCAAAAGCGCTGCTCATCCAAGCCGGCGCTGCTGACGTCATTTATTAATCTCGAAAAGAATTGAAATACGGAGGCTGCCCATTTTTAATGGGCGGTCTCCTTTTTTGGATTGACATCACTTTTTACATTGTGTACAATTAAATCATAAAAAATATAAATAAAAGTCATTGGAGGTTTTATTATGTCCTTGTACGATATCGAAGTGAAAACGATCAGAGGTGAAGCACAAACTCTCGCCCCTTACAAAGGGAAGGTTATGCTCATCGTCAATACGGCTACCAAATGCGGCTTCGCCAACCAGTTCAAGGGTCTCCAAAAGCTTCATGATACGTATAACAAGCAAGGCTTCTCCGTATTAGGATTTCCCTCCTCGCAATTCGCTAACCAAGAGCTTAGCGAGGACAGCAAGGTTGCCGAGGCTTGTGAAATCAATTTCGGCGTATCCTTCCCGCTTTATGCCAAAATCGACGTAAACGGCAGCACGGCACACCCGTTATTCCAGCGCCTGACAAGCGAAGCCCGCGGTTTCCTTGGTTCGCGATCGATCAAATGGAACTTCACGAAGTTCCTCGTCGATCAGAACGGAAAGGTGTTGAAGCGCTTTGGCTCCAAGGATACGCCCGAGCAAATCGAAAGCCATATTCAGAAGCTGCTGAAGGTTCCAACGCACGCTTAATCTCATAGCGCTTCACAAGTCCAAAGCTGCCGGCAAGCACCGGCAGCTTTTTTCCGTTCTTTTATGTATAGCCAGCACCCTCATAATGCCCCGTCGAATAAGCAATATCCGTCCCACATCGCTTAACAGCTGAACAATGGCTCATATCGCGAGCCGTAACAGTCACCGATAATATAGATAGCCTCGTCTACGCACACTTCCTTCTCTGTTTGCTCCTCCAAATCCAGCACACGCACCATTCCCGCCTGCCCATTGCGCTCACCAAGCAGCACCGCGTAGCGAACACCATCTTCAGTCAGCGATGCCAAAATATTGTCCAGCTTCCGCCCACTCCTATCAAGTCTTACCCTAACGCCGTTGCCACGCAGCTCCGCAGCCGTCTGCAGCAGCTCACCCGCCGTCACGCCTAACGGAATGAGAACAGCGGGCGCCAAACCCGGCTCTACCGCGCGATTCTCAAGCAGCGCCACAATTGCTTCTACCTCGAAGGACAACCGGGCTGAGTCGTATGCCGCCTCGTCTCTGCCGATCAGCTGCCAGGTAATCGCGTCTCCGTACCTTCCACCCCCGCCCAAGCTTGTCGCAAAGTTATCCGAAGCATCAAATATTTCATATACCGTTCCGGTATAGCCGGATGGATCACGGGAGAGAAAAGGGTCAAACACGCATTCCTTTTCCAGTCCGATTGTGCGCAAAATATGCCGTACAGCCAGCGCCTCTTTAGCTCCCGCGCTGCCTTCTAGGTTATACGCCTCCAGCAATTGCTCCAAGCCTGACTCGTTATTTGCGAGCAGTGCCATAACCGCGGACACTGCGGTATCCGTCAGTCCACTCATCTGGAGCTGCTTCTTCACACCAGTTGTCCCGGTCCTCGCAAGGCCTTCCAGCGCAAGCAGCACGGTGCCGATTTCGGAGACAGGTACGGCAGCAGCCTCCAGCAGTTCTCTCAAAAAGCGCCGGTTGTTCCATTTCAACCTGCCGTTAATGCCAAGCGACCGGAACGCATCCAACGCCAGCTGCATCAGCTCGATCTCCGCTTCCGGGCCCTCAACCCCCACAACATCGACATCGCATTGTAGAAACTCCCTCTGCCTGCCGCGCTTATCCGGCCCGTCACGAAGCACTTTCCCTACCGCATAGCGCTTGATGGGCAAGGCTAGCCCAGGCCGTAAAGCTCTCTCATCGAAATCATAGAGCTCGAGCCTCTCGCGAAGCGTCGCTTGAATTTTCCTTATGAGGGCCCGCTCCTTGCCGCAATAGCCATAGTCTCCCTTTACATCCCGCATCACGATCATTCCTCTCTATGGTAAATGGAATAAAAAAAACGCGCAGGACCCCATGGTCCTGCGCGCATCGTATGCTGCAGGGGGGCCAACGCGAGAAGCGCTAGCCCACCCTGAATGTTGATCAGGTGTGCTAACGCCTAATGAAATGATGAAGCTGGTTGAATTGGAATTTGTACATGATGCTTCACCCCTTCGTCTGAATTAAAGTGATTATAGCGAATAACGCTAGATCACGCAACACCCTGTTTCAAAATCACATTCCTATTCCAGTCTCATAGCCGCTCTATGGCTACCTTATTCATGCGCAATCTGCGAAAAGCCAGCATGATAATGAACAGCAGCATAAGAGCAGCATAGCTTTGCGCATGGTCAATAAGGCTAGCAGATGCCGCATCCGTCACGACTAGCAGCCCCTTGCCTTCGGAATGGCCCGGAATTCCAAAAATCAAACTAGACACAAAGCTCACGCCCGTGGAGATTCCCGCGCTCATCCAGATGGAATTCGTTCGCAGAAGCACGAAGCCAAGCGAAAGGCCGAGCATAATCGAAGCCAGTATTTGCGGAGCGCGGAAACCCGCAAGCCAAATGTCGTCGAGCGCATAAAGGCATGCTGCAAGCATTAATAAATATCCATTGCCTATTTTGCCTTTAAGATGTGCAAATATATATCCCCTGACCACCAGCTCATTCATTAACGAGCCCAGAAAGGCGACAGCGAATGCCTTTAACAGGAATGCCGCAGCGCCATTCGCGCCTCGCATGCCCGCTATATGAATAGTCTCCGATACTGCCAGCAAGCCATACATCGCCGCCCAAGCCGAGGCTCCGAGCAGGAAGCCGATCCGCACATTTCTTTTCCAACCGTAATGGCCCGTTAAACCTAGCTCTCCTACCCCTCTGAGACCAGTCAGCTTAGCCACCCAATGAACCAACACAAAAAATAAGCTTGCATATAGCAGCCACGGCGCCGCCTGGCGGAGATCGAACAATTGCGGGATGAGGTTCATATATAAATCAATAATTAGGAAGCCCATTATTCCAAACAATATCTTCATAGCAATAATCCTTTCTCTCTCAATTAGCCATGCCGGCTCGTCCAATCTACGTGTCCCCACAGCTTATCCATTCCATTATATTCACCATAGTCCCGCTTATTCCCCTGCTTATCCGCCTACCCAAGCGCCTTCTTCCGCGCAAAACAAATCGTTCACTTTGTGCACGACCATTTTTTTCACAAATGTTTACTTTATTCACTTGTAAGCGTTTACAAAATGGACTACCTTGATATTGAGATCCCCATGCGCGCCGTGACTTGCCGCAATATGCGATGGGACGCCGCAGGCAGCGGATCATCTATTTCTTGTAGGAGGGAAATGAAGGATGCGTACAGTCCAAAAAAGATTACTCTCTATGCTCATCATGTGTTTGCTTCTCGTATTCACGTATGCCGGAATCAAGCTTGAGCAAGCAGACGCAGCAAGTGTCAGCATAACGAATGGTACCGAATGGCTAGATACAGCCGGCAATCCGATCGACGCTCACAGCGGCAATATTTTGAAGGTAGGCTCCACCTACTACATGTATGGCGAGAAAGCAGTAAATTGGACGTTCGACCGGGTAAACGTGTACACTTCAACCGATTTGAAAAATTGGACGCTTGGCAACAGCATTTTGACCAAAACCTCCGCACCTGAGCTAAATTCCAGCAAAATCGAAAGGCCGAAAGTTATTTATAACGCGGCCACCAACAAATACGTGCTTTGGATGCATTATGAGAACGGCACTGATTATTCGCTCGGCCGCATAGCGGTTGCGACAAGCAGCACGCCCGACGGCAATTTCACTTACCAAGGTAGCTTCCGCCCGCTTGATTATGAGTCCCGGGACATGACCGTCTTCGTCGACACGAACGGTACCGGCTATTTGGTTACCGCATCGAAGAAAAACGGCGGTACGAATGATACGATGGCTATTTTTCAGCTCAATAGCAGCTATACGAATGTCCAATCCTTCGTAGGCTGGGTATTCGAGAACGGATACCGCGAAGCCCCTGCCGTTGTGAAAAAGAACAATACGTATTATTTGTTCACCTCGCAAGCCTCGGGCTGGTATCCGAATCAAGGCAGCTACGCCACCTCCACATCGATGAACGGCTCTTGGTCGGCCCTATCGCCATTTGGCGATCCCGCCGCCTACGGCTCGCAAATACACAGCATCGCCACCATTTCCGGCAGCAGTACAACCTCCTACATTTATATGGGCGACCGCTGGAACCCTCTCGATTTAAGCGACCATCATTATATTTGGCTGCCGCTTACCTTGAACGACACGAGCGCAACCGCCTCGCTGAATTGGTACAGCTCCTGGAGCATTGATGCCGCAACCGGCTCCGTAACACTGCCATCCTTAGTCAACCACGCGCAAGGCAAGACAGCGACCGCCAGCTCAACGGGCACGGGCTCTTCCGCCTCGAATGCCAGTGACGGCAATGCCCAGACAAGCTGGGCAGCTTCAAGCAGCACGTGGCCTGCATGGTGGCAGGTCGACTTCGGCGCACCGAAGACCATTACAGAGGTCGACATTTCGTGGTTCCTGTATAAAGGCTCTGAGGCGTACTACAAATATAAAATCGAGGTCAGCAACGATGGCGTCAATTATTCAGCGATTGACCGGACCGGCAATACGAAATACGGTTTCACGACAGACGCCGTCCGCTTCACCGCCCGCTACGTGCGCATCAACCTTGTGAACGCCGTTCTCTTCAACAACCCTAACAACTGGTACACGCCTACGGTGCATGAAATCCGGCTGCTCGGTCCAGCAACTGCCGACGCGACCGGCTATAGCAGGCTGGAATCCCACAATTTCTCCACCCGTTACGTTCGACACTACAATTACGCTGCCCGCATCGATGAGAACGTAACTCCCGCACTGGATTCCCAGTTCCGCATCGTGCCGGGGCTGGCAAGCGCATCCGGCGTTTCCTTTGAGTTGATGAACCTGCCGGGGTATTACCTGATTCGCAACGCAAGCAACCAGATCGTGCTGCAGCCATTCACCGGAACCGCCGCCTTCAAGGGCGATGCGACCTTCAACCAAGTCGCCGGCTGGGCGGAC
This sequence comes from Paenibacillus sp. J22R232, assembly GCF_056269165.1. NCBI lineage: Bacteria > Bacillati > Bacillota > Bacilli > Caryophanales > Paenibacillaceae > Paenibacillus > Paenibacillus sp. J22R232. Next base: position 180,568 of record NZ_JBWDNK010000008.1, read on the forward strand.
AGCACCAAAGCCTCCTATGAATCATACAGCCAGCCCGGTTACTTCATACGACACTATAATTATGTGCTTCAGCTGTCTGCCGTCAATGCAGCAAGCGCGGCAACGCTGAAGAGCGACGCCACCTTCAAACGCTACAACTACTAAAAGCCGAAAAACCCCGGAAGCTTTGGCTTGCGCCATTCGCTTCCGGGGTTCTTCCTCTCTCTTTCGTATACGGCTAACTTACGTTAAGTGTAATTTCATCCACATAAACAAACGCCTCGCCCGAGCCGCCTGTCGGCTCAATCTTAATGCCGATCGCTTTCACCGCATCAAGGTCAGCTATGCCGTTTAACGGAATGTAGAGCGTCTTGAACCCGGTTGAGTCTACGCTTACCGCCGTTCCGCTGTCATACCAGCTCCAGCCCGCTCCCACCTTAATATACAGCCGTACATTTGCCGTTCCCGCGGATAGCTTCACCTTAGCGCTGACTGCATCCACCGCCGATAGATCCAGCGCCGATACCTTCGCAAGCTCGAAGCCCGTTCCCGTTAAGCTGAAGGAGGAGCTCAGCGAATACGCCCCCGATGTCGCGGCATCCGCCGTTATTGCCGGAGCCATAGCGCTTGCTTCGTTAGATTCCACGTTAAAACCAAAGGTTTCACTCTCGAAATCGTACAATACTCCCGCAGGCGAAGGCGTGCTGCCCGCTCCGTCCCCTCCGTTCGGAACGCCGCCACCTCCGTCATTAATTGCCTCGATATCATCGAAATACAAGCTGCTGCTAAGCGTCGCTCCCGATACCGCGTTCACGTAGATATTGAAATCCTGTACGTTTTTGAGGCTTGCCTTATTGATTTTTTTGCCGGCATTGCCCGTATCCCAAGGCGCAACCGCAAACTCATTAAAGTGCAGCGACACCCACTCTCCCGTTGTACCCGCAAGCGATGGGTAAGCCTCGTACGAAACGCCGTCTACCCTCAGCTGGATAACAAGCTTCTGATCAGAACCATCCGGAACGATCCAGAACCTCAGCTTATTAAAGGCCGACCAATCCACGCCTCCGAGCCCTTTGGTAATGCCCGCATAACCCGACCCTCCAAGCGTATAATCGAATTTCATGGCATATTCGCCGCCGCTCTCATGCGAAGGGTCCAGGCTTACCGCAACCGTGTCACCTCCCGCTTTCACGAACTTGGCTTGCAGTGCAGCGTTCACGCCTTGGTAGCCTTCAAAATCATCAACGAGTGACGGGATGACCGGCGCTTCGAAATAACTGCTGATTAGCTCTATATTATCTACATAAATCGGACCGTCAAGCTGCAAACCGCTGCCGATCAAGGATATGGCAATGCTCGTCGCCTCTGCCGATTTGGCAGCATCATTCAAGTTGACCACGGCTGTATAACGCGCATACGCAACGCCGTCTATCGTCACGGTGTCTAGCTCCGACAGTTTCTCTTCCGTCGTCAGCATGCCATATTTGCCTTCATCCGACCAATCCGGCGGGAGCATTACGACCGTTCGCAGGCTGGCATTCGCGCCCGCCGCACCGGCTGATGCAGGAATCCACACATCCCATTTCACGCGGTTTACGGATGCCAAAGGTACTGCGCTTGCCGCATCTGTCAGCTCCAATTTGAATTCCTGCCAATTGTCGCTCGGCACGGCTCCCGTTACATTCAGCTGAAGCACGCCATTGCCGCCTATCGCTGCATGCGCAAGCGAAAGTCCCATTTCAGCTGGCCAGGTTCCGTTATTTTGAATACCGTTGATTTGATCGTCGAATGCATACGAGCGGAGCGGAAGCTCATCCACCTTAACGTAAGCGAGTACCGACTGCTCCAATACAACGTTATCTTGCTTATACGCCTTTACCGTAACCGATGCCGTTTTACCATTCTGCTCGCCTGCAGGCGACCAGCTTGCTGAATAATAGCCGTCGTCATCCAAGACCATCGGTATTTCCGACGCAGAGCCCTCCGCTACATACACAACCTTGGACGGCGCCGCATGCAGCACCCTAGCCCGAATTAGCGTATCCGCTTCTTTGACCGTGCTTTGATCGATAGGCGACACGATATGCAGGGAAGGCTTTTCTTCCGCCGCTTTAACCTGCTTGCCATATACATTGCCGACTTCTGCCGCGAATGCGGTATACGGATCATTATAATAAGCGACTAAGTCGTCAAGCAGCTCATGATCGCCAAGCGCCGGCGCATCGCGATAAGGCACGAATAAATTTCCGTTCAGATGAAAATTGGCCCACGTCTGCATGTATGAGATCCTTCTAGCATCCGGGTCTGCCTTGATGGCGGCGAGCACCTTCGTAAACCAATTCAAATCCATGTTCCCCTGTGTCAGCATTCCTTGCGGACTATAGCCGAATTCAGAAAATGTAGCAATTTTCCCTTTGGCATCCGCCAGCCTCGAGATCATAGCCAGATCATTGACCAACAAGCTTAGGAAGGTATCGCTTCCCGGATTTTGCTGGTTGTCATATTGATCCATGCCCAGAATATCCACGTAGTCATCGCCGGGATAGGTCGTTAAATAAGCGTCTTCGCTTCCGGAAAACGCACCGTTCGGCGAGTACACATACAACAAACTGTGCACATTTTTCTTATCCCGCAAATATTCGACGGTATATCGATATATTTCAACATATTCGCTAACTGTCGTCGTCTTGGCCCCCCACCAGAACCAGCCGCCATTCTGCTCGTGGAAAGGACGGAACAGAATCGGTATCAGCTCTCCGTTATCATCCTTAAGGCTGTTTGCCAGCTCGGCGATTAGATCCAAATAGGCATTGAACTCGCTATTTTTGTCGCCTCCCGGCAATATATGCCTCACGACAGAGCCCGCCGTATCGTTAAAGCCGCCGCCCGTTACGAAGTTCGGAAAGTGGGTGCTTAACGCGACTATGCCGCCAAGCTCATGCGCTTCCTTCATTTTTGCCGCTAGGTTGATTCGGCTCTGCTCCGTATCGCCTGTTACCCCCGGCTTCTCTTTTCCTTCAAGACTGCCGGTATCCCAGCCAAAAACAGCAGGGAAATCGCCTACCGCCTTCTTCACATCCGATTTCGTCTCTGTCGTATTTATAAAGGATATGCCCTCTGTCGTCACATGCTGCTGGCCAAAGAGCACCTGCTGGCCGCGCACATCATCCAAGTAGGCAAACAATGACTTTGTGAATTGAGTAGCATCCGGGTCTACCAAATCCTCCACCCGCTCTGCCGATCCTCCTCCGTTATCCCCGCCGCTGCCGCCAGATCCGGTTCCGCCGCTTGAGGCATTTACCGCCTTCCCATCCTTAATGGCAGCTTCTCCTTTCGGAAGGCTTGCTCCATTCAGCTTGACGTCATCCGCTTGAACGACCGCTTTTTTCACATCGCCTAACCCTTTAATAGCGCTGCCCTTGGCACCCGCAAGCAACGTCAGCTCCCCCACATCCGTCCCAGCATCAAGCTCCAGCGTAAAGATGCCGTTCGCACTCATACGCCGAGCGGTCGAGCCTTGGCTGAAATGTACGCGTACGGGCCCATCCTTACGCTCCACCTCTACACCCGCAAGCGCGGAATGATAAAACGATACCGTATTTTCTCCCCCGCCCCACACGTATGTTTCGCCTTTCACCGTGACGTTTACCAGCTTGGCATCACCGTCCGCCACCGCAGAGGTTACGTACAGATTGCCGTTTATCGTCATATCCTTCAGCACCACATCCGCTTGATTCACAACGACGTTGCCCGAGATTGCCCCGCCTGCAAACTCCCCTGCTTTGGGGTAATACCCTACGACCAGCTTGTCGATGACTGCTACCAGCTCCGCTCTCGTCAATGGATTGCGAGGCTTGAACGAGCCATCACGATACCCCTCGAGCACGGAGGATAGAGCATCCACCGCTTCTTTCGCATACACGGCGATGTCTGCTTCGTCCTTAAAGGAAGCGCTGCCAACTTCTTTCAACCGGAAAGCCTTTGCCAGAAGCACGACGGCATCCTGCCTCGTTACCGCATCCAGCGGCTTCGCCAGATTCGACGGAAATCCTTCAAAATAACCCGCTTCGCGCGCGGCAGAGACCGCTTCTGCATACCACGCAGAGGCTGCGACATCCGAGAACGGCTGCTCTGATTGCGATCGAAAGCCTAGTGAGGCATTAATGATCGTCACCAGCTCTGCCCGGTTTATTGTCTTGTTCGGCGCAAAGGAGCCATCGGAATAGCCCTTTATAACCCCGTTAGACTGCCATCTCTCAATGGCCGCCTTCGCCCAATGCCCTTGCGTGTCCGTTATTGTCGTCTGAGCGAATACAGGCATGGCAAGCGACAGGACCAGAACAGGGGCAATCGCACCAGCCACCCATTTACGTACTTTTTTCATCCGAATCCTCCTATTAATTTGTTATTTTTGTTATTGCTTACATTTTGGTTATGTAAGCGCTTTATAAGAAGTATATCGCTCGTTTCTGTAGAAAAAAATGGTTTAAACTAGCTTTTATAGGCTTAAAATGATTTTATTATTATTTATTTTGTTATGTTGTTATGTCATCTTTCTGCTGCGCGGACCCATTCTCCTCATTCCCACATTCGCTCAGCCTGAGCAAACCGCAACATATTCGCAATTAAATCCAGCAATATGCTATTATACTATTTGGACAAGCGTAAACGGCTGTTGCCGTCCTTTGGCGGCTAAGCTTACGTTTCGCGTAGAAATATAGAGAAAGTTGGCGAAAGGATATACTTTCCTATATTTCAAGCGTAAACGGCTGTTGCCATCCTTTGGCGGCTAAGCTTACGTTTCGCGTAGAAATATAGAGAAAGTTGGCGAAATCGTATACTTTCCTATATTTTAAGGTGAAACGGTCATCGCCATCCTTTGGCGGCGCGGCGCGTTTCATTCCGAGAAATATAGAAAAAGTATAGCCCAAGGATATACTTTCCTATATTTCAAGCGTAAACGGCTGTTGCCGTCATCCGACGATTCAAGCACGTTGCGCAGCATAATATAAGAAGCATTTAAGTCTCCGAACTTATATATTCTTATATTTTTAAAAAAGGCGAATGTAAGCAATCAGCATGTTCTGGAGGCTGTGCAATATTCGCACATTTGAGGAGGATATGGAAATGTTGTTGAAAAACAAACGCTTTGGCATGATGCTGCTCCTTACTCTCGCTTTGATGCTAGTAGCGGCTGGCTGCGGCGGAACGAAAGGCACGAATAACGGCGCGACAACGGGATCAGACGGCGGGAACGCCGCTACCGCCACAAACCCGCCTACTGAAGCCCCTGCCGAAGAAGGTCCTGAGCTTTTAGGTTCGGACAAGCATCCTGTCATAACGATCCAGCTTAGCAATGACAAAATCATCAAGCTAGAGCTTTACCCTGAGGTTGCTCCGAATTCGGTTAACAACTTTATTTCTCTTATTAATAAAAGCTTTTATGACGGCGTTATATTCCACCGCGTCATCCCAGGCTTCATGATTCAGGGCGGCGATCCGGACGGAACCGGCATGGGCGGCCCTGGCTACAGCATACCCGGCGAGTTCAACAGCAACGGCTTCGAGAACAAGCTGAAGCATACGCGAGGCGTATTGTCCATGGCTCGCACGCAGGATCCGGATACCGGCGGCTCACAATTTTTCATCATGGTCGCAGACGCGCCTTCACTCGACAACGAGTATGCAGCCTTCGGCAAAGTAACGGAGGGCATGGAAGCGGTTGATGAGATCGTTAATCAAACGACCGGAGCAAACGATAAACCAGAAACGCCGATTTCCATGAAAAAGGTGACGGTTGATACGCTTGGCATGACGTTCGAGGAACCGAAGAAAACGGAATAAAAAAGAGGACGGCTCCAAACGGGTACCTATAGCCGAGGACACTTGAAAAAGTGTACTCAGCTATAGGTACCCGTTTCGTTTCAGTCATCCTCTTTTTGTTGCCCATGCCCTAGAAAACATCTTACCTTACGCGTCCAAGCCCATGTCGCATAACCTGAGCTGGGCGGAGGCATGTTACCGAAATCTCGTCATATGGTGAAGTATAAGTCCGCCGCAAAGGATGGTGAAGACATGTATGGTTATGGGCCTGCCAGCGTAGTCCATGTCGCGAATTCCCTCAATCACTCGCTGCAAGGAAAATATTTCGTAGGAGAAACCGATCAATTGAATCCGACTGACGCCAACCGCACTTGGGGCGCGCTGGTCAACCCGCTTCATTCCGGCGTTCATCTTTATTTGGACCTGTTTGTCCTTAGCAACTTATCGGACGACAAGCTTGTATCGCAAATATGCTTCTGTTCAAGCTTGCCCTCACATGGCATGCAATCGCATGAGGTCGCATCAGCGAACCTCACCCTACAGCCCGCGCCGCTGCCGCTCGGGCAAATTCAATTCGGAAGCGGCCTCGATACTACTTCACTTGCCGCTACGCCCGTTTCCACTCGGGTAATCCCCTCCTATTCGAGCATTTCCAGCGAGAAAGCCGGCCACTGGATTATCGGACCCGGCAAAGCGATTTTATTCACGCTAACGAGCGCAATGAACCACCCTGCACCCGCGGTCATTTCGGTCGGATGGTGGGAAGAGCGCCATAACCTGTATTAGCCAATCAAACCTACCCATTGACATATTCATAATTAGTACTATATAGTACTAATTATGAATACCAAACCTAAAAACTCCAACCGCGAAATCGCATTGCAAGCCGCAACAGCCCTATTCCTAAGCAAAGGCTATCTCGTCACGAGCATGGATGATATCGTCGCGGAGAGCAAAGTTTCCAAAACGAATATCTATTATTACTTCAAAAGCAAAGAGGAGCTGCTCTCCGCTATTATCGAACGGTTAACCTCCCGGTACGACGCCCTCATCGCCCATATCGCATCCCAGGCGGAGCTGCCTGTCATGGAGCGGCTTACGAGGCTGATGCAGGTGCTTATCGAGCAGGACATCGATTGTCTGGGAGGCTGTCCCTTTTTAACGCTCTACACACAGACGCCTCTTGATTCGATTGCCGTCCGCAGCCAAATCAGCTTATTCTTCGCGAAGCAGCTGACCGTTCTGGAGGGGCTGCTTGCAGAAGGCAAAGAGACCAAAGAATTCAACGATAGCCTGCACCCGCAGCAGACGGCCGCTTTAATCTTGTCTACGATCGAGGGCGGACTTTTCCTGCAGCATGCCCAGCCGGAATCGAACATTTTGCAGCAATCGCTTCATACTTTAGCTTCCATGCTAAAGTAATTTTTTTGACCATTTTAGTACTAATTAGTACTATAAATTAAAAAGGAGCTGAAACGCCATGGCCCATATATTCATAACCGGAGGAACCGGCTTTGTCGGCACCCAAGCCATTAAACAACTGGCAGCGAACGGCCATCAGATTACTGCCCTAATGCGCTCTGCTCAGCGGCTATCCGTACTCCATGACCAGCTGGACAAAGAGGCCTCCCGCTTGGTATCTGCGGTAATCGGAGATTTGACGAAGCCCGGACTAGGTTTAGCTGAGGCCAGCCTTCGAGTCATACGCCAAGTCGACGTCATCATACATGCCGGCGGCCCAATGGATATTATGCTGAGCGAGTCGCAAGCCAAGCAGGTGTTTCTAGATGCTGCCGACCATTTGAGCAAGTTAGCCTCAGACGCGTTTATAAACGGAAAGCTGCGGCATTTCATACATGTCGTCGGCTTCAAAAGCCCCGTTACCGATCAGAATATGGATCAGCCAGCCGCCATTCATAAACTGCTGGAGCATGAATCCCCCTATGAGCGCATGAAAATAATAGCTGACCTCCATATTCGGGAGCAAGCCAAGCTGCACGGCTATCCCCTTTCCGTCGTTAATCCCAGCGTCGTCATTGGAGACTCCAAAACCGGAAATACCGAACAAACAGGCGGACTCGGAATTCTCGTCGCTGCCGCGCGGCGCAAGCTTATGGGGACCGTCCCCGGCGGCGGCAGCTACTGGCTCCCGCTCGTCCATGTCGATCACGTTGCAGCATTCATCACAGCACTGGCCGAAGAGCAGCAACCCGTTAGCGAGACATATTACCTGTTAGACGAGCAAGGCAGGAGCCCTAATATGACCGAGCTCATTCAAGAAATTAACAAGGAGCTCCGCCTGCGAGCACCTTTTGGCTCTATCCCCTTGCCCTTGCTGAACAAGCTCCTGGGCAGCCCATTGGGAAGCAAGCTCGGCATCCCGCAGCAATCGCTCAGTTTCATCGTGGATACGCCTTTTCCCGCAGAAGCGACAAAGCGCATGCAGCTCGCGCATAAGCTGCCTGCATCAACAAATACCGACATACTCCCTTATGTCGTAGCCGATCTCGATTATCGCCTAGCGCATAAAGAATCCATTCACCCCGGTTTTTCGCGCGGAAAGCGCGGCCCGCTCGCTACGCTGGAGAGAAAAGGAGGCGGCAATCCGCTATTATTGCTGCCCGGCACCTTCAGCGGGGCAGATTGCCTGCTGCCGCTGGCTTCGGAGCTTCACGGGCGCCATGTTTGGATCGCTGATTTGCCCGGCTTTGGACGCAGCCCCTATCATCACCACCCCGGCGGAGTCATCGAGGGTCATGTCCAATCGATAATAGCAGCGATTACCGAGCAATCTCAGCCCGTTACGCTAATCGGACATTCTTACGGCGCCCTGCTGGCAGCGAAAGTGATGGAGGCTATCCCGGAACGCATCCAAGCCTTGCATATGCTGCAGCCCGCACTCCATCCAACGTACGCGCGTTACCGCCTGCCCGGCATTAACCGGTTCATGCTCTCCAAGCTGTCCCGACATGCATTGAATCATTCGCTCATTAATCAGGGCTGTTTCGATTCCCATGAGCAAATCCCTATCAGCTATACAAGCTATATATTAGACGAGCTTAAGTCTCCGCGAGTAAGGGCAACGCTGGCTGACACGCTGTCCGCTTTGACCAAAGCCGATGCCTTCAAGCTCCGGCCAGCCAACTGGAATACCGTCCCAACCCATATCCTGTGGGGCATTCTGGATCGTTATTATACTTTGCCCCAGTCTTACAGCCATCTTCCCGTTAAACGGCTGAAGCGCGGTCATCATTTTCCTATTTCGCATCCAGCCGAGACTGCACAGCTGCTGCTCCAAGCCGGGCTGTAAAGCCCCATTATTGTTTAATGCAAAAAGAAGCGTCCGTTCAATAGACGCCATCGTTTCGGCGAAACGTATAGAGAAAGGATGACCAAACCCCTATCCTTTCCTATACGTCAAAAAAGACGGCTCCACAAGGTCTATTCAGACCTTAGGAGCCGTCTATTTGCTAACCGCGCCGTACCGCTATTTGCTTTCGAGCATATTCATAATGACGGTAATCGCATCCGCTCTCGAAGCGGTGGCTTTTGGCGCGAACAGATTGCCCGTCCGCCCTTGTATGATGCCTTTGTCGCTCACTGCTTTCACGGCGCTCATTGCCCAAGCAGGGATTTCCTTGTTGTCGGCAAAGCTTGTAATTGCATCCGGGTCTAAGGTTAACTTCGATCCCTTGGCAATCATCGACACCATCTCCATCCGCAATATATTAGCGCTTGGACGGAATGTATCGTCCGGATATCCGCTAATAATACCTGCCTTAACCGCTTGCGCAACCGCATCTTTGGCCCAAGCCGCAATGCTTGCTTGATCGGCAAAAGCAAGCGCCTCACCTACGCCCTCCGCTTTCAAGGCGCCCATCAGCATAACGGAGAACTCCGCACGCGTAACGGTGTTGTTAGGCTTAAAGGTACCATCCACATACCCTTTCACGATACCTGCAGCAACAGCTTTCTTAATAGCCGCTTCTGCCCAGTGCCCGGATATATCCGTAAAGCTTGCCCCCACTTCATCCACCGCGAATACGGCAAACTTCGTGAAATGATCGGTTTTCACGGTAATGATGTTTCCACTCACCGTTCCGCCCATTTCGATCCACTGCTTCTTCGTCTCATCGTAGTAGAACACGGAAGCTTTTTTGCCTTCCTTAATGAGAGTCGGATCAAATTTAAAGGTTAACGTAGCCGGAACAATGAAATTGTCAGGAATGGATTTCAATATTTCGAACAGCGGAGATAACAGCTGACTCGTTGAATCCACAATTCCGCCAGTGCCCGTCAGCTTCGTGATGGACAGCTTCATCTGTTCCTTCGTCGCCCCGGCAGGTATAGATACCGTTACGCTGTCATCAAGGCCTAATGTACCCGAGCTTCCAGCGCCGATCGTAACCTCGCCCGAATTGGAGACGCCGCCGGATCCACCGTTATTCCCTCCTGGATTTGTAGGCGTTGTAGGCGTTTCATCCACATCTACCGTAATATCCTGCGTGCCCACCGTCTCGAACCAGCCCTTAACGGTTTTGAAATCATTCGAGAATGCCAATGACAACATCAACATGATGCGGGCATGCTGCGGATTGAGGTTGTCCCCGGCAATAATGCCGTCACTGCCGCCCGTTATCGTACCGGAACCCGTTCTTGTCGTCGAAACGAACGTAACGCCATGATCTTTAATAGCCGCAGCACGTGCCGCGCTCATCTTGGACGAGATACCCGCAGCGCCAGTACCCGCAGTCACGATGCCTTTTGCGCCTTCCTCAACCGATGCGCGAATCGCTCCGCCGCCAGCTTCTTGATAGCTGTAAACAATTTCAACCTTCGGCAGGCTGTCCTTCGAAATCGTTTTGAGATTAAACGGCGATTTCCAATCCGCTTCGCCAGCTTTTAACGCCCGTGCATTCAAACGGTAAATGCGTACTGCCGGATCGTCAACATAGCCGAGCGCGCCGAACATCGGCGTTTCAAACGTATCCATCCGGTGCGCGTTGCTTTTGGTCACCTCACGCGCCGCATGAATGACATCATTCAGCATGACAACCGTACCATACCATTTGGTTTTGTTGCTTCCTGCGACCTTAATGGCTTGATACAGGTTAGCGGGCCCGTCTGTTCCGATGGCATCCCAAGGCCGCATCGCCCCCGTTACAACAACGGGCTTCTCGCTTTGCACGGTCAGATCAAGGAAATAAGCGATTTCCTCCATCGTATCCGTGCCTGTTGTTACAACCGCGCTATCGTATATTTCGAGCGCCGCATCTACCGCTAGCGACAGATCATAAAGCTCTTTCATCGTGTATCCGCCTGATCCTTTGTTGCCGAATTGAAAGGTGGACACATCTGCCGTTTTATGTTTCGGAAGCTCCGCTACCATATCCGCCATCTTATAAGTACCGGCAGCGTAATTCTGGAAATTAGTAGGATCGTTGCCTCTCACCTGACCGGCAAGCGTGCCTCCCGTCGCCACAACAATGACATTGGGCAGCGCGGAAGCTTTATGCTCCGCGGACAAAGCCGGAATGTCGAAGGTCGGGAGCACCGGCGCTTCCTCCGCACGGGCTGAGCTAGTGTAGCCGATCAGCAGCGTACTGAGGAGTGCCGTAATGAGGAGAGGAACGAAAATTTTCTTCGTTGTTTTCGAATGGTTTATTATGTTCATAACCGTACTCCTCTCCGAATTTATGGCGTCACCGGTACTGTTTCAGTGGTTGGCTCTGTTGTAGGCTCAGTAGTTGGTTCAATTGCAGGCTCCGTTGTCGGAGTAGCAGTAGCCGTTGGAAGCTCAGCTTCAGGAGTCGGTTCCGTCACGATCGGTTCTTCTACGGACGTGCTCAATACTGTGTTCTCATCAACGGAAATTTCGACGTCCTGCGTACCGAAAGTCGTAAACCAATTTCTGATTGTGCTTACGTCATTCGTAAATGCGAGTGAAAGCAACAGCATCATGCGAGCATGCGCCGCATTAAGGTTGTCCCCGCCAATTACGTTGCCGGTGCCGCCGTCATAGATGGAGCCCGAACCCGTTCTAGTCGTCGATACGAACACGACACCGTTATCTTTGATAGCCGCTGAACGCGCTGCGCTTAGCTGCGAAGAAATGCCGCCCGCACCCGTACCTGCTGTTACGATACCTTTTGCCCCGTCTGCTACAAGGCCGCGAATCGAGCCGCCGCCAGCTTCTTGGTAGCTGTATACGATTTCTACGATAGGCAGGCTGTCTTTTGAAATCGTTCTTAGATCAAACGGTGATGCCCAAGTAGATTTGCCTGCTTTCGCCGCTCTTGCAGGAGCACGGTAAATGCGAACCGCTGGATCATCCACATAACCTAGCGCACCGAACATCGGAGCATCAAACGTATCATTGCGGTGTGCATTCGTTTTTGTAACCTCACGCGCCGCATAAATGACATCATTCAGCATAACAACGGTACCGAACCATTTTGTTTTGTCGCTGCCCGCCACTTTAATGGCTTGGTATAGATTGGCAGGACCGTCTGTTCCGATAACATCCCACGGTCTCATGGCGCCTGTCACAACGACCGGCTTCTCGCTGCGTACCGTTAGGTCTAGGAAGTACGCGATTTCTTCCATTGTATCCGTACCTGTCGTTACGACAGCGCTATCGTATATTTCGAGCGCCGCATCTACCGCTAACGATAGATCGTAAAGCTCTTTGATCGTATATCCGCCCGATCCTTTATTGCCGAACTGGAAAGTGGATACGTCTGCCGTTTTATGTTTCGGAAGCTGGGCAACTAGATCAGCCATCTTGAATGTGCCCGCTGCATAGTTTTGGAAATTGGTTGGGTCATCGTTTCTCGCTTTACCGGCAAGCGTACCCCCTGTTGCAACTACGATAACATTAGGCAAGCTTGATGTTTGATGTTCAGATGAAAGAGCTGGAATATCAAAGGTTGGAAGTCCCGGCGCTTCCTCAGCGCGGACGAAGTTATTTTTCGCCAGCACGCCCACCATCGCCGCTAACAGCGAAAGCACCAGCAATGGAACGAGCACCTTTTTAGCTAACTCACTCTTAACAATTTGTGTCATGTTATTCTCCTCCAATGTTATATATTTCTCTCTGATCTACTTAATCAGTCTATTTTACGTCAGATATTCTAACAAGTTAAAAATAGGCCAAAAAAGCGCATACATCTGCTTTTAACTTCTTTTTACCGCTATTTTTACCCGTTATCTCACTATATTAAATGATACATTTCTTATATTTATCTCCCTAAATCTAGAAGTGGCGGTCATTCATTCTATTACGTTTATACTATATTAGTATTGATAATTTATCGTTGTATTAATAGATACATTTGAATTTATTTCCCTATTATTTCTTGTTTTTCTTTTGTAAGAGACGGGATATCCACGCCTCCCCTGTCCCGAATTGCTTTTAGTAAATATTAGGCAAACTATTTTCAAATTATGAATCCCATTACATTCCACCACTCAATATGTAACATGTACATAACATAAATTTAATTTCCGAACTCCCTTTCGCGCCATTAGCATCCTTTTTATACGCCACAGCTTTCCCCTCGTTCTGGTTGACACCCTCATTCCCCAATGCTATGGTGGACGTGAGCAGGCATTCCGCTACTTTGGCGGGGTGCCTATCTGTCTATTTGGAAATGAAGGAGGGGAGAAGTCAGCATGATTCAAGTGAAAGAATTTATTGATACGGATACGGTATTTGCCGAGAAGAGAGCCAATGAGTTTCTGGCGGAGCTAAACGATGATCAAGTCATTAATATTTGTTACGGCTCCATGATCAAGACCGCTACGTCCGGCAATACGTACCAACGGAGCACCATTCTGGTCGTATATAAGCAGCTTGCAGAAAAGTAATAAAAGAAAGCGGGTGATCCATCATTAAGCCCCGTCAGGATCATTTTGGGCCACAAGAGACGCAGGGGAACGAGGAACAGGACATTCGAGGTATCCAAAAAGATAAGTGGGAAGTTTTCTTTCGGCTTTTATCTTGTACGGCAGCAGTCGGACTGATAGCCGCAGCAATCGGCTACACCGTTTATCTGGTAATTAAACAATAACTGTCATGAATATGTTAACACTCACTGAAGCCCGGAGGTTAGCCATGAACGACACTACTAACGATAGACTGTTTATGTTGAAAAGCGGAATATTCACAAAACCATAGTCCTCCTCACCCCTTTTTTTTAGAAATGCAAAAAGCAAGCTGCTTGTGCCCTAATGGCACTAACAGCTTGCTTTTTGCATTGTTGCCATATGATTACGCGTGCCCCTGTACCGCAGGGCGCGCATGACGGAAATGACCTTCAACCGGACGCTCCAACCCGAGATGCTCACGAAGCGTGTTGCCCGTATAATCTTCCCGGAACAAACCGCGTTGTTGCAAGATCGGCACAACCTGATCCACAAAGTCATCAAGTCCGCCCGGCAAAACCGGAGCCATAATATTAAATCCGTCACAGCCGTATTCCTCAAACCAATGCTGAATCAGATCAGCCAGCTGAACGGGAGTTCCAACGAATTGAAGATGCCCCCTTGCACCCAGCATTCTTCTGCCTAGCTCCAGCATGGACAGCTTTTCATTACGCGCCATATCCATCACTAGCTGGACTCGGCTTTTCATTCCATTGGACGCTTCGACGGGATCCGGAATATCGGGAAGCTGTTCATCCAGCGAATACTTCGTTAAATCCACACCCAGGAAACCTGACAGAAAAGCAGCAATATGCGCCTCCGGAATGAGCTCCTGCAGCTGCTTGTGCCTAAGCTTCGCTTCTTCTTCGGTAGCACCAAGAATCGGCGATAGCCCTGGCATGATTTTTAAACTGCCGCGCTTTCTCCCGTAATTTCCAAGCTTGCCGTTCACGCTGTCATAGAATGCTTTGGCAGCCTCCAATGACTGCTGCGCCGTGAAAATAACTTCACCCGTGCTGGCGGCGAAATCCTGTCCCGGACCAGACGATCCTGCCTGAATAAGCACCGGATACCCTTGCGGAGATCTCGGAACGTTCAAAGGCCCCTTCGTAGAATAATACGTTCCGGCGTAATCGACCGGCTTAACCTTCGCCTCATCAGCAAACTGGCCAGCTTCCCGGTCAAGCACCAGCGCGCCATCCTCCCAGCTGTCCCACAGACGAGTGACTACATCAACGAATTCCCTCGCCATTTCGTACCTTAATCCGTGTTCCGGATGCTTCGGCCTGCCGTAATTATGCGCCTCAAGATCAAGCTGCGAGGTAACGATGTTCCAGCCCGCCCGTCCTCCGCTAATATGATCAAGGGAAGAAAACTTGCGCGCGACATTAAAAGGCTCGTTATAAGTCGTTGACACCGTTGCCGTTAAACCTATTTTCTCCGTCGCGGCCGATAACGCCGACAGCAGCGTAAGCGGCTCCAGCATTCCCGCAACGGCCTGCCCTACATTGGTCGCATACAGCAAATCCGCAAAAAAGAGCATATCGAACTTGCCGCGTTCCGCCGTTTGCGCCAGCTTCCGATAAAAGCCGACATCAAACATGCCCTCTACGCCGGAATCCGGATGACGCCAGCCAGCGTGATGATGCCCTGCATAATAAATGAAAGCGCCGAGATGGAGCTGCTCGTGCCGTTTCCCCATAATCGATGACCTGCCTCTCCGAACTTGAATGAGTTAACCTTTATACGTATCGCGCCAGCGGAGCCACCTGATTTCAAGGAGCCTTACCGCCGAATCGGACAACTTCCCGAATACCGCAAACAAAATAATGCCGACAAAAACGATTTCCGTCTCCGAATACGCCCTTGCATCTTGGATCATGTAGCCAATGCCGGCGCTTGTGCCCATCATTTCAGCCACAACCAGAAGCAGCCATGAGGCACCCAACGACAACCTTACGCCCAAAAGTATATTAGGGAGCGCAGCCGGAATAATGAGCTTCGTCACCTGCTGCAGCCGCGTATATTGAAAAATGCGAGATACCTCATACAGCTTCACGTCCGTGCTGCGAATACCA
The DNA here is from genome assembly GCF_056269165.1 of Paenibacillus sp. J22R232. Taxonomy (NCBI): domain Bacteria; kingdom Bacillati; phylum Bacillota; class Bacilli; order Caryophanales; family Paenibacillaceae; genus Paenibacillus; species Paenibacillus sp. J22R232. The sequence goes on from NZ_JBWDNK010000008.1 coordinate 196,374, forward strand.
AGGAAGGTATTGACGTATACCGGGAAAAACGCGCCTAACCCGATCAGCAGCACCTTCGAGAATTCGCCAATGCCAAACCATAAAATAAACAAAGGGATCACAGAGAGCAGCGGCACGGTCCGAAGCATTTGCAGCGATGGATCAAGTGTCTTCTCCACGATTTTCCCAAGCCCGGCAGATAATCCGAGTAATAAGCCAAGCGTTGCGCCAAGCAGAAAACCAAAGCCCGCGCGGTAGAAGCTGATACCCAAATGCTTGCCCATTTCTCCGCTTGCGCACAATGCGGCAAAGCTTTTCACGATGCTCAGCGGTGAAGGAAGCAGCGTCTCGGATAGGACGCCTAAACTGCTAACGATTTGCCAAAGCAAGACAATAAAGATAGGAACGATCCACCCATGAAGCGGTTTGGGGATGTAGCTCAGCCAATCCTTCCTGACGGGTTTCTCTGCCGTTTCACGAATGATAGAATGTTCGCTCATGACATCCCCTCCCCCTTGTAGCTGTCCTGCCAACGCAGAAGCCGTTTTTCCAGCAGCTTCACGAGTGAATCCGTCAGCTTGCCGACGGCCGCGAAAATGATAATGCCGACAAAGACGACGGAAGTAATCATCAGATAACGGGCATCATTGATTAAAAATCCGATACCTGAGCTCGATCCCATCATTTCCGCAACGACCAAGCCAAGCCACGCAATTCCAATGGATAACCTTACGCCAAGAAAGACGTTAGGGAGCGCCGCCGGCAGCACAAGCTTCGTAATCATCTGCAAGCGGCTGAACTGCAGCACCCGGGCAACATCAAACAGCTTGCCGTCTACCGAACGAATACCGAGAAAGGTATTGACGTAAAGCGGAAAAAAAGCACCCTTTGCGATCAATAAAATTTTCGACGATTCATCAAATCCGAACCACAGAATAAATAAAGGGGCTACGGCCAGATGGGGCAGCGTACGAAGCATTTGCAGCGAAGGATCGAGCAATCTCTCCGTTCTATGCGAGAAGCCTACCCACAAGCCAGCTGCAAGCCCAATTCCGCCTCCTAGCAGGAACCCAAGCAGCGCACGCCAGGTGGATACGCCAAGATGATAGAACAACTCCCCTGACAGCGTCAGATTCACAAACTCTTCCACTATCAATCCCGGCGTAGGAAGCAGCGTAGGATTCAACTTGCCCATCATTCCGGCAATCTGCCAAACAACCAGCAAGCCAATGGGAATAAGCAGGCTAAGCAGCACATTCACAGCTTGAATGGAGAAGCGGCTTCTTTGCCGCTTCTTCGCCGTTTCAAGAGGCTTGCGCAGCGTGCTTTCCACCCCTCCAGATCCAATCATTGCGAACGCCTCATTTCTTCAAAAGAATAAAATTATTTCAACGCCTCTTCAATAAATTGATTGTCAAACACTTCGGAAACATCGATTTTTTTGCGAATGGTTTTTATCTCGAATTGGAAATCTGCCGTTTTCTGCTGCTCCGCAATAATTTCATCCGTTACCGGAATGCTGATCGATTTGGAACGTGTGAAGATCGCCTCAATTACCGGTGCCGGCACGCTCCGCTCCGAGGCGTATCGTTCGATCGCTTCATCCCAGTTGTCATTTTCCCAAGCGAGCGCTTTGTTCCAAACCTTCAGGTATAGCGTCACCAGCTCTGGATATTCATCAGCCAACTGCTTCCTAACGATATTGAACGATGGCGACAGAACGCCCAGCTGTTCACCGTCGGCAAGCACTTTGGCTTTGTCTTGCAGCGTATTGAGCGTAATATTCGGATCCCATGTCGCCCAAGCATCCACCTTGCCCGTTTCGAATGCAGGCTGGGCTTCATCGGGCTGCAATTGAATTATTTCCAAATCCGATGCCTTGAGGCCCGCCTCCCCGAGTCCGCGGTACAAGAAGTTGTAAGCATTGCTGCCTTTTGCCACGGCGACCTTTTTACCTTTCAGATCAGCAACCGTCTGCAACGCGCTATCCTTCGGCACAATAATCGCGACGTTGTTTTTACCTTCAAGCGCTTGCGAAATGACCGTGAATTTAATATCCGCCGCCTGCGCCGCGATGATCGGCATATTGCCGAGACCCGCAAAATCTAGACGATTGGACGCAATCGCTTCGGTCATAGGCGGTCCGCTTTGAAATTCCGCATACTCCACCTTCACGCCAAGCTTGCCGAACTCCTCTTCGAACCATTTCTCTTCAATCGCTTTCCCCATTAAACCGCCGCTGCCTTGGTACCCGATTTTCACCGCAACGCCGTCATAGCTTTTAACATCCGTGCCGCTAACGTTATTCGATTTCTCATTCCCCGCTTTATTGTTATCCGCTGCCGCGCAGCCGCTAATAAATACCGCCAATACAAGGATGGCTGCCGTAAGTAAGCGTAATGATTTCATCTCTCATCTCTCCCAAGCATTCATTTGGTTCTTGCTTAAATATTCGCGCCTTCGTCCACGTCCGGCCCTTCCACCTTCTCGAACTCGTTAAGCACCTTATGACGAAGCTCCTGGAAGGTATGGGCTGCCCGTTTTCGCGGATAAGGCAAATCAATCGGCAAAATGCTGCGAATATGTCCCGGACGGGGATTCATAATGACGACGCGCTCGCCCAGAAATACCGCCTCATCGAGATCATGGGTCACGAACAGCATCGTTGTCCGGTTCTTCTGCCAGATATCCAGCAGCACCTCTTGCATATGCGAACGGGTAAAAGCGTCTAGCGCGCCGAACGGCTCATCCAGCAGCAATATATCCGGGCTCCGAAGCAGCGCTCTTGCAATGGCGACACGCTGAGCCATACCGCCCGACAATTCACGCGGATACGATTGCTCAAAGCCCTTCAGCCTTACGAGCTCAATAAGCTCATCCACGCGCTTCCGAACCTCCGGCTTCCGGAGAGATAAATTCGCCGCAATGTTTTTCTCCACGGTCAACCAAGGAAACAGCCTCGGTTCTTGAAATATAAAGCCCTTCTCGATACTCGGACCGTCTATCGGTTTTCCGTTCAGCAGCACCGTGCCTTCGTATTTCGTATCGAGGCCCGCCACGATTTTGAGCAATGTGCTTTTGCCGCAGCCGCTCGGTCCAATAATCGTAATAAATTCCCCTTGCTTCACCTGAAGGCCGATGCGATTAAGCGCGATAACGTCACCCGAAGGCGTAGCGAATGTTTTATTAAGTTCATGTACAACGAGCATATCTGTGGCCATTTGCTGCTCCCCCTCACTAAATACATTATTAATACCTGTTTACTAGGAATTATGCTAAAATAAAAAGATCTAACGCGTATGGTTACAAACGTTAAATCTCCAGTTGTCTGGTCGATTCGTTCATATGCAAAGCCAATGTACAATCCGAATATAAATTCGGTTTGTTATGTTGCTTATTTTGCGGCATCGATTATTTTTTGTCAATGCTTTTTTTCCTCGATTGTTTACTTCGGTTGTTTGATCTCAAAAAGCCGGATCATAGCCTCCACATTCATCTCCACCGGGACTTCGTAATCTGGCGGGCGCTGGAGTGTCAGGCCTTGTATGAGGCTAACGTAATAAAAGGCCAACTGCAGCGGATCCTCGTCAATGATTCTCCCCATCCGGATACCTTCCTCCATAATGCCTGCAACAGGCGCCAGATTAGCCGTGAATCGGTCGGTAATTGCTTTCTTGATTTCCGGAGGCGTCGATTCCGATAGCCGTGCCGTATGCATCAGAATCGTGAAGGCCCAGTTGGTGCGCAGCGCCAGCCATGTAGAAAGCAGTGTCCTAAGCTTCTCAACGGGGTCCATATCCATTGCTGCCAGTTCAGTAACATGCGCTCCATAGCTCGTCTGCCCCGAGCGAAGCACCTCGCTGAATATTTCTTCCTTCGACTCGTAATAATGGTATACGTTTCCTACGCTTACCTTCGCTTCCTTGGCAATGTCTTGTATGCTCGTTAACTGGAATCCGTTTATCGCCATAACCTTCAAAGCGCTGTCCAGAATATGCTGCATGCGCTTCTCGCGCATTAATTTGTCTTTTTCTACGTTTCTTGGTGACAAGCCGCGTCCTCCTCATGGATTCATAATTGCTTTACCTCTCCGTTCATCCTGCCATTATACATGGAAATACGATAGGCAGTCATTTCCGCGCAACAAGCGCAAACGGCTGTCGCCGTCCTCTGGCGGCTAAGCTTACGTTTCGCGTAGAAATATAGAGAAAGTTGGCGAAAAGATATCCTTTCCTATATTTCAAGGTGAAACGGCTGTCGCCGTCCTTTAATTAGATACCATCGCTTCGACGAAACGTAAGGAGAAAGGATGAGCAAACCCATATCCTTTCCTATACGTCAAAAAATGCTGTCTGAAGGGTTTTGCACCCATTCGGACAGCATTTTTATTCCGCCTCGTTATTTAACGCCCAAGCGCATCCTATAGCTAAATCTAACTTCCAAGGTTCTTCCTGCAAAATAATGCTCGACGCTGCTCCGGAATTGCCGCAGCTGTTCATCCAGCTCCGTCGAGCCCAGCTTAAACACCGTCTGAATGCCGCCTTGGCTAACGGCTAGACCAACATACCTCTTGGCGTCGCAGGTCTCCAAGTTATGAAAGACGATTTCCTTCGAGAAGCGGAACAAGCCGCTATTGTGGATATGCGCCAAATGCTTTTCCTTATCGCGCTTGCTCGCCCGATCCTTCTCCGCCACATGCTTATTGATAATTTCCTCTGATCGTTTGATTAGCTTCTTGTAATCTGCTTCGACTGCCCAGTGCAGCGTTGGCGGCCAATCGCAATCGTAAGCTGCGAATACCCCTTCCGGCTTAAGCACACGGGCGAATTCCCGCAGCGTGCTAACCGGCTCCATCCAGTGGAAGGATTGCGAGCAGGTCAGCACGTCAACGCTCTCCGCATCCAAAGCAAGCTTGTCCGAATAACCTTTGACAAACGATATTGACGCTTCGCCGCCTGGCTCCGGCAGCCTCGAAATCGCTTTGCCTCTCATATCGTCATTCGGCTCAAAGCCGATGATCCGATCGGCATGGCCCAGCCACGCATAGGATGACAACCCCGTCCCACAGCCGACATCAGCTACCAAGTTAGGCCTGCGGCCGAGATAGCTCGTCAAAATATCAATGACGGCTTGCGGCGCTTTCGGCCGATGCTGATCATAATCATTTTCGAATCCCGAGAATCGGTCTACATTATTTTGCGAATGGCTTCCTGAAGTCATGGCACTGCCTCCATTCCAGCTAAAGGGAGTTAGGCGGTTTATTGCCCACTAGCCATAATGATAGCATTAAATTCCGAGTCATGCGCTAGCAGGAAGGTAGCAGCATCCGCCAAATAGTCTGCCTCGACATACAATGCGCCTTTTTCCAATATAACGGTGCGTTTGGCATTTACCTTGAGTGTCAGCTTCCACGATTGCTTCGCAAGCTGCACTTCCTGCGCAGCCGCGTTCCATTTGACCTCCGCACCCCAAGACGCGAATACCGCCCTAACAGGCAAATACGTCTTATCGCCTTTCTTAAACGGCTTTTGGGCGTTCGCGAACTTGACCTGCTTGCCTTCCAGCCATACCTGAACATCCTTGCCAGCAGGGAGCAGTTCAGTACCCTCCACTAACTCTTGTTTGGTGAGAATCGGTTTAAGCGTCTTCGCGTCAACTTCAAGCTGCTTCACGCTGTCGTTCAGCGTGTCAGCAATGTATAGCTTGCCTGCTGAATAAAGCAGCGAGGAAGGCTGATTGAATTGTGCGGCGTCTGCGCCCCCGACCACGTCGCCAGGCGCGCTTTGGCCTGCAATGGAAATAACTTTCCCCGCCCGTACGGCCCGAATGCGGTTATTAAGACTGTCCGCGACGTATAGGACGCCATCCGCATAAGCGAGCCCTCTAGGACGATCGAAACGCGCATCAACGCTTGCGCCATTCACGTAGCCGCCTGCCATATAACCTGTGGTTGCATCAGCCTTTGTCGGTTTGCCCGCAACCGTCGTTACTTTGCCATCCCGAATATAACGAATCAAATGATTGCCGCTGTCTGCAACGTACAAGCCGCCTTTCTCATCGAAAGCAAGGCCCATCGGCTCGTTGAATTTAGCTTCAGCCGCGCCCCCATCCTTGTAACCGCCCGCTTCGCCAGCCACTCCAGCAAAAGTCGTCGTTACGCCTTCAGGGGAGATCACGCGAATGACATTGTTGAGCGTATCCGCTACATAGACATTATCCTTAGCGTCTATCGCAAGGCCAGCCGGAGCATGGAACTGCGCCTCGCCGAATTTGCCATCCTTATAGCCGGACTTGCCGTTACCTGCAGCCGTATACACTTTCTCCTTTACTACTCTGCGCACTACATGATTGTTCGTGTCGCTCACATAGATAACACCTTTGCTGCTTACCGCGGAGTAGGACGGATAATTAAACGTAGAATTAACCGTCGTTCCATCCAAATACCCGCTTGCCGTCTGTGTCGTAAGCGCAGTCAGCTCGTTATCCTGCCACTTGCTGATTTGGTTGCTTCCTGCGCTCACGACGATCAACCCGCCGCCTTCTGCCTCGGCCAGCCCCCACGGCTGGCTGATTTTCCCGATGGCTTGAACGACCATCGCAGCACTCGCCTGCTCGGTTATTAAGGCCGGCTCCACAGCGGTCGCCGCATATGCACTCCCATTAAGCAGGACCAATGCCGTCGCAAGCACCGTCCCTGCTGCTAATACACGAAAGTTCGTTTTCATCGTGTTGCTCCCTTCCTTCGCTTTAAGCTGGAATTAAATTCACAAACACATATACATATAATTGATCTATTTCTTGTCCAGCCGGATTAAGAATCGGAATCGTAAGCTTATAGTCTCCAGGTTCAGCAACCTCTTGCTCCTCATTGCCCGATAAAGTAAAAAATGATGCTTTGAGTCTAATCACAACTTCATCTTCATTTTCATTATCTACGAGTTCATATACCGTATCTGAATCCGAAGGTGGTTCATATGCGAGACATTCCTCATTAAATTGGTTGCAATTTTTTCCGAACACGATATCACCCGTCTTATTGCCGCGCAATTGAAGCGTCACATCAGCATCTTCGGATTCTACATCCAAATAATCAAACGTAACGAAATTATCACTTACTGATGACCGGTTGATAGACATGAGTGTGTACCGCTCCGTCTGCACAACACCGCTCTGCGCATTCTTCAAGCTATTAGGTTTGATTACGACTTGCAAAAACTTGTTATAGTCTGCCGGCTCCTCAAGCGTAACATTGAGTTTGCTTGAATCATTGGCATCAATGGTTACACTGGCAATATTAAGTTCTTTGGCCGGCGAATTTTCCAAAACGCTAATGGTAACCATATCCTTGGTATTCGGATACTCGTCCGTAAACGCAAGATCAGTATTAAAAGGAATGATGAGCGTGTGGGCATCCTTCATTCGCTCATTTCTAACAAGAGGAACCGGAGCAGAATCTACTTGTCCCTCCCATACCTGCACGTATAATTTTACGTTATCCACCACTTCATGCTCGTCTGAATAAAAATCAATTCCAATCTCATACACGCCTGAGTCTACATAATCCGCATTAAAATATTCCGCCTTGAGTGTGACAATCACTTGATTATCCACCTCAGCAATATCCAAAATGCCGCCTAAGTAATATTCGAAAATAGGATAACAATCTGATTCTTCGGTCTCACTTACTTCAGGACACACTTTTCTTATCGACACATCCGGATGGATGGAATCGCCGCTGCTAACATAGGGGAAACCATACCCTAACGAATTAAAAATTACGAACTTGTCATCCTCTAGCGGGATGGAGCCACGCTTAAACGATACGAATTGGTTAATCGTGTCGTGTTTGAACATAAATCCATTTGCAGTTGCTTGGTTTTCGGTCTGAACTCCACCTGTAATCGGGTTTTTTAAGCTACCTCCCAGAACAGTGAGCCTCAACATCGAACCGTAGCTTACCGGCTCATCGAGAGTAATGACCAAACGATCCGAATGCTCTTCATCCAATTTAACTGCGTCAACCGCACCTTCTTGGTATATAAAACGATCAGATTCTTCATCGTAGACTTCCAAGCTCACGATCTCGGAACCGTCAGCAGGGAAAGAAGTATTCGATTCGCCATTATAAGCAACGGAAGTTGTAAATGGTAAAATGAAATTTTTATCGTCTATCATGAAAGATTGAAGATGACTATAAAACATCTGCTGATCAAGCACCGGCACCGCCGGTGTCGGCATCTCTGTAGGAGCCGGCGTCTCCGTCGCTATCGGCGTTGGCGTTGGTGTCGCCGTTGCTGTCGGCGCAGGCGTCGGCACCACTATACTGCCGCCCCCTCCGGTTTGACCCGAACCGTCCTCGTAGACGATTTTGGTGTCACTCGGCGCACTTCCGTTATCCTTTAATGCAGCTGCCGCTTCCTCTTGCTTTTTGACCGCAATCAGCTGTTTGACTTGCTCCACTAGCGCCTTGTCTGCTTTCGGATCCCGCTGCAGCAAGGCAAGGTAATGCTCCAGTCCGACTAACGGAAGATCGCGGAAATCCAGCTTCTCTTTATTGCCGTCGCCGTTACCATCCATGCCGAGCTGCTCGTTCGGGTTAACGACAGTCTCTTCCTTCAGCTGCTCGCCGTGTTTCGTCTTCACTGCTCCTTCGAAAACGCCCATATAGCTCTCGCCTTCCTCGTATTGAACCGTGAATTGCGTCCCCATCACGCCCATGATAGCGGTAGGCGTCTCAATCTCAAAACGCGAATCCCCATCCAGCTTTTCCTTGATCGTAATAAGCACTTTGCCCTTCAATAAGCTCAGGCTCGTCTTACCGCCCAGCGCCTTCGCACTTTTGACCAGCTCGCTGATCACAAGCGTCGTACCGGAACCAATCGTAACCTGCTTATCGCTGTCCAGATCCAGCGTTACTTTGCCGTCACTGCCCGTTATAACCGTATCGCCTTGCGTTAAAGCCATCCCTTTGAACGCATTAAACTTCTTTGAGCCGCCGCCCTTTTTCACTTCCGCCTTGCCCGCAGTCGCTGTAATTTTACCAGCCTTGTCCGTATCCTTCGCCATGACTGTCGTTGGCATAACGATAGCCAGCACTAGCAGCGAAATAAACAGCAGCTTTAATGTCTTCATTGTATTCCCTCCAACTCATAGATTGTAATGCCCTGCTCCTTGCCTTTTACCTTGATCTCGCCAAGCGGGGCCGCATGAATTCGCTCCTTCACCCTTTGGTATACGGCATCGCTCACAATAATTTGGCCCGGCTTCGCGTTGCTCTCCAGCCTCGCCGCCGTATTGACCGTGTCGCCTATCGCCGTGTAGTCCATCCTGCTCTTCGATCCGATATTGCCAAAGACGGCCGGTCCGGTATGGATACCAAGACCAAACTTCACGCCAAAGCCGAACCGCTCTATCAGCTTGCGCTCAAGCGCAGCCGAGCCTTCCTTCATGGCCCAGGCCGCTTCTACCGCACGCATCGGATGGTCCTCCAGAAGCAGAGGAGCGTTGAAGATAGCCATGGCCGCGTCCCCTATGAACTTGTCCAGCGTGCCGTCGAATTTAAAGATGCAATTAGCTGCAAGATCGAGGTACTCATTTAATATTTCTACGATTTCCTCCGGCTCCGCCTTCTCCGAGAGCGGGGTAAAGCCGCGGATATCAACAAACAACACGGTTAACTCCCTGCGCGTACCGCCTAGCTTAAGGCCATCCTCGCCGTTTTTCAGAATTTGGTTCACAACCTCCGGCGCGACATACCTACCAAATATATCGGTAACACGGCGGCGCTCGAACAGCTCTTCCACGTAATGAAAGCCAACGACGACTATACAGCTAACAACGAGCAGCGGAACGGCGTAACCGACCGAAATAATGAGGCCTTTTTCATATAAATAGCGGCCCCCAAGCACAAATAAAGCGATGATGGCGGCAACCGCCGAGAAAGAAATAACCATATTCCATTTCCGGAATATGAAGAACGCAAGCGCTGCCGCAAGCAATAGAACGAGCTCGTTCCACTTCCAATCCAGCCTCTGCTTCAGATTCTCATCCAGCAGCGCTTGAATAATATTAGCGTGGATTTCCACCCCGTACATTAGGCTCTTCACCTGCAGCGGCGTAAGGTAATCATCCTTGAATCCCGTGGCATAAGGACCAATCAGCACGATTCTATCCTTGAAATATTCAGCAGGAACATCGCCGTTCAGCACCGCCGAATAAGGAATGGCCTCATATTGGCCAGGGCGGCCCGTGTACGAAATAGGAAATTGGCCAAATGCGTCAAGCGGAAGCACATCCGCATTCGCGGTCTCCCCGAGCCGCTCCTTAAACATACGGTAGATAACCCAGGAAAAGCTCTCTACCCGTTCCCCTTCGTCCATGAAGCTGTATAAGGAATTGCGTACGACGTGATCCCGGTCAGGTATCGTATTGATATGCCCGACTGCTGCCGCCGCTGCCTTAAGCTCCGGGAAAGGCTCTGACATTTCAAGCGCCTCGATCTCCCCCTCCTTGGCAGAGGAAGCGAACGTCCCGTACACCGGCATGACCACATTGCCCGCATTCTTAGTCGCGCTAATTAACGCTTCATCCGACGAAGGATCGTCTGCCGAAGGAGCCGGGAACGTGACGTCGAACGCGATGACCGCAGGGTCGCCAGCATCAAGCGTTTCAATAAGCTGCGCATGGACATTCCGGTTCCACGGCCAGCTCCCATAATCCGTTACGCTCTCGTCATCGATTGCAATAATCGCAATGCGCGTATCAATATCGCCTTCCTTCTGCATAAAGCGGTCTTCGAAGAAGTAGTCCATCGTATCCATCGTGCCCCGGTACATCAGGAACATGGATAAGGCGGTCAGGACCGCCATAATATGGACCAGCTTTATTTTCATCACAATCCCTCCTTGCCGCTACGAAATAAGATCAAGCCACTTCCAATAAGGCACGCTGAGAGCCGCAGCCAGCAGCACTGCCAGCCCATACCATAAAGCAACCTTCTGTGCCTGCCGGTGCGAGAACGCTTTTCCCTCCGCGCTGTAATAAGCCGTTAAATACGTCGGAGACTGATAAGCAAAGAAAAACGGGTCGGTTGCGAGCAATATTACGAATACAAGCACCCACGGATGGATGCCAACCATTTCTCCCAAAGGGACTAACGCCGTTACCAATAGAATAACTGCCGGATCGTCGCGAATGACGAACGTTATAGCAAAGGAAACCAGAATAACCGCTGCAATAAATAAAGCCGGATTGTCCATAAAAACGGACATATGCTCGCCAAGGAATCCAGATAGAAGCTCAGCGATGCCAAGCTGTCCAGCAACCCCCGCAAAGCTGAATGCCGCGCCTAGAAAGAGCAGGAATGTCCAATCGATACCCGTCGCTATCGTTTGCTTATCCAGCACGCCGCTAGCCACTAGCACTGCGAAGCCAAGCAGCATAATCCAAGTGCCGTCCATGCCATGCAACGGCTGAAGAACCATAAGCCCAATACAGCTTATCACCGTCCACATGGACACCCGCTCATCCTTCGTAAGCGGCCCCAGCACGCGCAGCTGCTCACTTAACACCTCACCCGTAACAAGCTTGGCAGGCTCCAGCTTGCGGAACATGAAGAGAAGAACGGCAAGCATAAAGACGCCGAACACGATAAAAGCAGGCAGAGCATAGAGCAGCCATTGCAGCCAGGATATCCCTTTGTCCGACGCCGCAAGGCCATAGGCCATTACATTCGTATAGGAGCCCGTCATGACAAAGGGAGCAGTGAATCCAAAGAAGATCATAGCAACGAGCCCAAGCCCCGCGGCTCCTTTGCTTTTCTCGCCATAACCGAGCGACTCCGCAAGCGTCTGTGCCATCGGTACGCCGATCGAAGCTTTGGCGGAAGAGGAAGGAAGCATAGGATTCAGCAGCACGCCCCCAGCAACGATGCCCCAGAGCTGGCCGCGGTAGCTGGCCGGAAACCGTTTGAGCGCATGCAGCGCAAAGCGGTAGGATATGCCTGACTTTGTAATGACCGCACTGATCGCCATGATGAAAATCATGAACAGCCACGAGCTTGAGCCAAAGCCGGATAACGCTACCTCAGGCGAGGCCACCCCGCCCAGCACCCATAACATAATCATGCCGAGAGCCACTACATAATCGGGCAAGACCGGCACGATCCACATCACGACTGCCGCTATTGCAATGCCAATAAAGCGCATTCCAGCTTCGGATAATCCGCCAACCGGCTCAAGCATATAAGACAAAACAATGCATAGAATCGATAGGATTACGGCTGCCGCCTCTGCGGCGCGATTGCCCTTGAGCAGCCTTCCAGCACCTTGAACGAGCAGGTCGCTGCGCCTTTTCGCGAGCTTTTGCTTAGCTAGCCCGTATGCCCGGTCCGCGTTCAGCCCTCCGCCTTTCGACGACAGCGTGCCCGCTAGCGTGTCAGCAAGCTGCAAATACTCCAGCGCTTGATTATTTCTGCCCGCCGCCCTGCAAAGCTCAGTTCCGCGCTCATACAGAAATAACAGTTCCTGCGGCCGGAAGGCATGCCTATGACCTAATGCCGCCTCTACGGCGGACAAGCCCGTCTCAGGAGCGTTTCTTTCGCAATATGGCAAAAAATGCTGGAGAACAGGATAGTTAACGGCTAACAAATCTCTTGGGCAGCGGTTAATGGTGCGAAATAGATCCGTTTTCTGTTGGTCTGTCACATTGCCCGCTACCCGTGCATATGTATCTAGGGCTACGGGCCAATTCCCCTTGTCTCCCTGTACGATAATAAAAGCGGCCCAGTCATTCCTTGCTACATACCAAGACACAGCCTTGTCTACCCAAGAAGCCATTTCTTCATATCCGTAGCGTTCCTTGCTAATATCGTTCAACACAGGCTTAAGTCCGCTCGTTAGGGTAAGCCATTCTGATGTTCTTGGATGGTCTTGAAAGCATTGCTCTAGGAAGGGATTGTGCAAAAGTTCGTTGTCTATTGAAAATTGGAAGGTATGCTCGGCAAGCTCTCTGTTAACAAGCGGAACGTGCGCGCACCACAGCAGAAACCGTGATGTCCGTTCCCGCATTTGGCTAAGCTCATGGAGAATGCGTTCGGTTTCGCTCTTCTTCGCGGCTTGCAGTCTGCCGTTTGTCGAAATTAATCGCTGCGAGAGCAGTTTAATGAAATAGGCGGAAAAAACGGAATTCTCCGCGACTAATCGCTCGAACATGAAGCCGTCAATGACATAAAGCACGGATTGCTCCGCAGTTACGGCTTCCGCGGACCTAGCTTCACCGGTAAGGAGCGCCATCTCTCCGACGACCTCGCCAGCTCCGAGTACGGCAAGGGATCTCCTCACCTGCCCATCCGCATGAGAGAAAAGCTCGATCGATCCGCTTTCTACAATATACATGCAATCGCCAGGGTCGCCTTGGCGGAACAACCTCGTACCGCTGGCAACTTCCCGTTTCTCCATCATGCCGGGAAGCTTCGCCAGCTCCATATTGGATAATCCTTTAAACATATCAATACCTGTAAGATTCACCTATTAATCTACCTCATATCAGCTAAACTAGTTCTTTAGTTTCACAAGGTCTATTATATATGAATAGCGAAAATAATGGATAGTTGTCGAAAGTTATCAAAAAATATTTTTTATTAAATGTCTCGAAATATCTGTTGCTAAATGCTCAGCCATTCACTACTATGAAATTAAACAAATCCAATAAGGAAAGTTGGTATTTAGATGAAAGAAATTCCGATTCCTTACGTCCGCAGCAACCAGACGGGCATCGTTATCTTTCTGCTGATTGCAATCGGACTGCAGCTGCCTTGGCTCATAGCGGTCTTGTTTATTATCCAAATCATTGGCCTTCTTGCCGGCCCGAAAGCAAATGCATTCATTCTAGCAGCCCGCCCTTTCCTAACTCGCTTTTTGCCTACAGCGCAGACAGAAGCAGCCGAGCTGCAGCGCTTCAACAACTCGCTCGGCGTTAGCTTCCTTACCTTGTCGCTGCTTAGCTTTGCATTCGGCTGGACTGCAGCCGGTTATATTTTCGCCGGGATGATGGGCGCTGCGGCTCTTGCAGCCATTCTCGGCTATTGCATCGGCTGCACGATTTACTTCCAGTACAAGCAATTTCGCGCGCGACGCTTAAAACGAAGCTAACGCCGCCCGAACCGCTGCCCTAGATGCCGCAAATCCATATGGCCCGATGCCTCTCCGCTACAGCTTAATAATCGCCCTGCCGCTGGACTGTCCAGCCAGCAGGGCATCGACTTGAGCGTTCACCTGCTCCAGCCCGATTTCCGTGAATAGCCCACCCAGCACGCTTGGCTTATATTCGCCCGCAAGCAGTTCCCAAACCTTGCGCCTCTTATCCATGGCAGCCATAACCGAATCAATCCCGATTAATCGAACCGCCCTAATAATGAACGGAAATACGGTTGCAGGCAGCCCGGAGCCTCCGGTCAAGCCGCTCGCCGCGACAACGCCGCCGTATTTCATTTGGGACAGAAGCACTGCCAGCGTCTCACCGCCGACGCAATCAATCGCTCCCGCCCATTGCTGCTTGTCCAGCGCCCGCTTCGCGCCTGTCCCAAACTCCTCACGCGTAAGAATACGCTTCACGCCTAGCTCTTGCAGATAGGTATGCTTATCCGCTTTGCCGGTGCTTGCAGCTACCTCGTATCCGAGCTTGGCCGCAATGGCGGCTGCGACGCTCCCTACTCCGCCCGTCGCTCCCGTTACCAGAATAGCGCCATCCTCTGGACGAACGCCGTTTTGCTGCAGCTCGTATACCGACAAGGCTGCCGTAAAACCCGCCGTCCCCAGTATCATTGCTTCTTTCATCGACAAATTATCAGGCAGCTTTACCGCCCACTCAGCAGGCACCCTTGCGTATTCGCTGTATCCGCCGTAATGGCTGACTCCAAGACCATAACCGGTTACTATAATTTGTTCGCCAGGCCGGAATCCGTCGTCTTCGCTTGCGACAACCGTACCCGCAAGGTCAATGCCCGGCACGAAGGGATAGCTCTTCACAACGCCTCCGCCCGCCATGCACGCCAGCGCATCCTTGTAGTTTACGCTTGAATACGCCACTCGTATGAGCAGCTCGCCTTCAGGCAGGTCCTTAACCTCCAACCGCTTGATTCCGGCAGCAACTTTGCCATCTATTTGATCGATTACTAACGCTTTGAAACCAGACATGCGCATTCCTCCATCCGACTATTCAGAGAGCTTCCACCGAGCCGTTTACTCACCCTCGTTCTCCTCTACACTAGCAGTTTTCATAGTGAAATGCGACTTGCCGGCTAAGCATGCAAAAGGATGCCGCAGCCGATTGGCAGCGAGCATCCCTAACATGCGTCATTCTATTATTTAGCGAAAAAACTGCGGTAAATAAGCCTTGTTCCGCTCCAGCATCTCATCAAGCATAAGCTGGGCGTCATTCGTTGAATCCACTAGCGGATGATGCGCAAGCGCCAGCAGCGCAGTGTCCCTATTGCCCGTAACGGCCGCCTCTATGGCAAGCTGCTCATACACCTTGACCGCATGGATTAGCCCCTTGGCAGCGGCAGGCACGATCGCTACCTTCTGCGGAATCGGTCCATTCTTGGTTACGATGCAATTCACCTCGATGCATGCGTCATCCGGAAGAAAATCAAGCACGCCTTGGTTCGGAACGTTCAACGTTTGAATATCGCCGCTGTCATTGTACAGCGAGTTCATCAACTTAACCGCCGCCTCGGAATAATAAGCCCCGCCGCGCTGTTCAAGCTGCTTCGGCTTTTCCGACAAGTCCGGGTCCTTGTATATGTCAAACAGCTCGTCCTCAAGCCGCTGGACGGTCTCCGCACGCGTCTCCCCCTTGGCAGCCGCAGCCTGCTGCTCGGCCAATATTTCGCGCTTTAGGTAAAAATATTTCAGGTAATACGAAGGAATCGCTCCCAGCGAACGAAGCAAGCTGCCGTTCCATGCGTATTGCGGTACGTTTTTGGCCGAATAGCCGTCCTCGTTGTTCAACAGCTCCTCCAGCTTGGATTCTCCGTTTACCGTAATGGTGCTGATCCAATGCAGGTGGTTAAGGCCCGCAAACTCGCAATATATGTTTTCGATCGGTACTTTGTACACGTTTTTCAGCCATTTGTATGCCGCAATGGGAGAGTTGCATAAACCGACCGACTTAATCTTCGCATGCTTGTGGATCGCTTCCGTAACCATACCGGCTGGATTCGTGAAATTAAGCAGCCACGCATCCGGGCAAAGCTCCTCCATGTCCTTGCAAATCTCAAGCAGGACGGGAATCGTGCGCAGCGCCTTCATCATGCCTCCGGCACCTGTCGTCTCTTGTCCGATCATCTTGTACTTCAGCGGAATCGACTCGTCCCAGCCTCGTGCCTCCAGCCTTCCGACGCGCATTTGCGTCGTGACGAAATCGGCGCCCGCGAGCACCGATCGCCGGTCCAGCGTCAGATTCAGCTTAATGGGCAACCCTGATTTCTCAATCATGCGAATGGCCAACTGCCCTACGATCGCCAGCTTATTGCGGCCCGCTTCAATATCAACCAGCACAATCTCCGTAACCGGAAAGGTTTCATGGTTCAAGATGAAGCCTTCAATTAATTCCGGCGTATAGGATGACCCGCCGCCGATTACAACTACTTTTAGTCCAGCACCCATTCTAGAGGAGCCTCCTTTACGGCCAGATACTTGTACAAGCTTGCGTATACAGATTCTTCTATAGCGGGAGCCGTTTTTTCCATAGCTAATAATATCGCGCCTGCCGCAGGCTCCATCGCCAATACGGACAAGCTGCAATTCGGAGCTGCCTGCCGTACAGTTCGTTCAATAAAAGGAGCAATATAACGGCTGTCGCCCCGAGTGAGCACACTGCCAACCATTACAAGATCAAATACGTCATTCTGCATGCTTAGCTTTCGAATAACGGCACCGGCTGCCAAGCCGAGCTCCTCGCCCTGCCGTTGTAAAATCTTGCAGGCAACTGCATCGCCTTGCTCAGCCGCTTCAAATAACAGCTTCGCAAGCATATGGGGAATGCTTCTGCTTTCATCGAGGAAGTCATGGAACATAAGCTCTACCGATGCATAATTCAGCATGTGCAGCGTTAAATCCGTAAGCAGCGTCTCCCGCTCCCGGCCTTCCCACGCCCGAATAACCGAGCGAAATACTTCTACCGCAAGATTGCTGCCCCCGCCAAAATCACCATAGGCATAACCAAAACCGCCGCACTGCACGTGATCGCCACGCTTGTTGATGCCGTAGCTGTTCGTGCCGCTTCCGCAAATGACGACAACGCCATCAGGCTGCTTCGTTCCAGCCCTTAAACCGATAACCGTATCGCATACAATGTCATGGTGCGCAAAGCCTAGCTGAGCGATCATCGGCCGCAAAACCGTAAAATCCGCCTCGCGATCCGCTCCCGCCAGCCCAAATACCGCATAGGCAATGTCCGGCTTTGCAATCGCAGCCTGCCGCAATGCCTGCATCACAGCAGCTTTGATATTTCCTTTTGCCAGCTCCACGCCTAATTGATGATTGCCGCAGCCGCTCTCGCCAAGGCCGATGACGCGCCCGGTCTGATCCGTCACAACAGCAATCGTCTTGCTCCCTCCGCCATCAACACCCAAATAATATGTCAAATATAATCGCTCCCATGTGAATGCTTGGTTTAGGAGACTGCGCATACTCCCCTTGCAGGGAGCACGCCTTGCAGGAGCAATTCCCGCAAAGCGCGCAGCCTCCAAACCGTTGCAGCAGATTGCATTTAGCGCGTAGCGCTGACTGCTCGTTTGTTTATTTCAGCTTGCTTACATTCTCTTGCCACTTCTCGGTTTTGTATTTCAATAGCCGCTCATAGCCCGCTTTTTGCGCATCTGCTTCAGCCTTGTCCAATATGCTCGCCACTTCTTCATCCGATGCTGCGTTCATAATGGCTTTAGCTCTCGCTTTCTCGTAAATATCATGCACGCTTTGGGCTACGATGCCTTCGTCGGTATCTCCCGCCGGATCCAGGTTAACGAATTCCGTCGTATTGTACTGCGTCTTCCACGTTATTTCCGATTGCCAGTACGTTTCCCAGCTGCGTTTCTCCGCAGGAAGCGTGGATTCGAATTTCATTTTGGAATTATCCACATAAACGGTATTCCCATTCCATTGGAAATTGACGGTAGCTGCCATAAGCGCTTCGCGCCCTTCAATGTCCGATGTGAATTTTTCAGTGAATAACGGAACTTCGTCCGCATCCGCTCCGTCCCAATACAGACCTTCAGGTCCCCACATAATGGTACGTTGGCCTTCCGGGCCCGTGAACCAATCCAAAAACGCGAAGATAGCTTCCGGATCTTTGGCCGCTTTCGTAATCACGCTCACGTTCCAACCAAGCTGCTTGTAATCGCCCGGGAAAATTTTATTTTTGTCGAGACCCGCTTTATGAACCGGCCATACCATGATGTAGCCTGCGCTTGGATCTGCCGCTTTCAGCAGCGCATTCCCCTTCGCACCGAACTCCGTCGGGCTGGAAGCAGCGTACACCGCGATTTTGCCCGTTACGACCTTCTGTTCAACCTGCTCCAGCTTTTGCGTGAAGGAATCTTGCGAGATTAGCTTCTCGCGGTACAGCTTGCTGGCATATTGAATGGATTCGCGGTAGACGGGATCCGTGAAGATTGAGCTTAGCGTATCGCCGTTCGGCACGGCCTTCATCGCATTATACGTATAAGGACGGTTCTCGCCGAACGCCGACACCAATATATCGATACCTGATGCGCTTTGTCCTACTTCAAGCGGAACGACATCCGGGTATTTCCCCTTAACCTGTGTCAAATATGCATACAGGTCATCCGTTGTTTCGAGACTAGGAGAGCCAAGTTCCTCGTAAATCTTCTTGTTTACCAAGTATCCGGCGTTGCCGTTCGGCTGCGTTGTGTACCAGTTCGGAAATTGGTACAGCTTGCCGTCAGGTGAGCGCAGCATGTCCAGCGTCGCTTCTCCCGCCCATTTTTTCAAATTCGGGTATTTATCCAAGTAGTCATCAAACGGAACCAGCAGCCCTTCGGAACGAAGCTTCTCCACATCCGCGTCGCGCTCCATCCAGATTACGTCAGGAAGCTCCTGCGAGACGATCATCGTGTTCAGCTTCTGCTTCGCGGCACCGCCAGAGCTAACCGGAACCACGTTTACTTTTTTATTGTCTTGAATCCACTTGGTAGCTAGATCCTCGCCCCAAGGCGGCATCGTGTACCAGTCATAATGTCCGTAAAAAGAGAATTCGAGCGGCTGCTCACCCAAAACATATGCGGCAGCGGTGGACTCAGGGGCATTGCTCTCTCCCTCCCCCGATTCTGAATTTGCCTCCTTATTGCTTGCGCACCCCGTTAATACCAGACCCAAGACAACCGTGACTGACAATGCCGCTTGAAACGCTTTACTGAATTTAGTCATCGCTCAAACTCCCTTCCGCCTATTTATCTATGGTTAAAGCTAACGCCTTGAACCCGTGGTTATTCCTTCAAGGAACCGATAAGAACGCCTTTTACGAAATACTTTTGCACAAAAGGATACACGCATAGGATAGGGACAGTCGCCACCATCATCGTAGCCATCGACAGCGACTTCGTCGTAACAGCTCGCATCGAGCTCATTCGGCCCTGCGCCGCAGAATCCATCTGAGACATCTGCTCGAGCATAATATTGGAGTTCAATATTTGTTGCAGCTTGGTCTGAATGGGAAGCAAATCGACGTTGGAAATGTACAGGCTCGGCGAGAACCAGTCATTCCAGTGGTACACCGCCGTGAATAAGGAAAGCGTCGCAATAACAGGCCCCGATAGGGGGAAAATAATCCGGAACAGGATGCCCCAATTGCTGGAGCCGTCAATCTGGGCCGATTCCTCAAGACCGCCGGGAATGCCCATGAAGAAGGTCCGGAATATAATCATGTTCCACACGCTGATTATCCCGGGGATAACCATAACCCAGAACGAATTCATCAGATCAAGCTCACGAATGAGCAGATAGCTCGGGATCAATCCACCGCTGAAATACATCGTCAATATGCAAAAGACCATATAGAATTTTTTGCCGATCAGATTTTTCTTCGTCATGCCGTATGCGAAGATCGCCGTGGCCGCAATCGACAAGACCGTTCCGACAACCGTCCGAAGCACCGAGATGATGAAGCCGTTGACCAGGCGCTTGTCCTTGAAAACCACCTCATAGTTGTCCAAGGAGAACACCCGCGGCCAGAAGGTAATGCCACCGAGCATCGTGTCGGTTCCCGCGTTAAACGAAATAACCGCAGCGTTCCAGAAGGGATAGAAGGCAGTAAAGCCGAGTATAAACAATAGAAGATAGTTGACCGTTACAAAGGTTTTATCGCCAAAGGATAATTTCATCGCTGCGCCTCCCTTTCTCTCTTTACCACAAGCTGTTGCCCGACCTGCGAGCCATATAGTTCGCGCCTGCCAGCAAGCCTACGCTGATTACGGCTTTGAACAGACCGGCGGCTGTCGCATAGGAGAATCGGGAATTTTGGATACCCACCCGGTATACATAAGTATCGATAACGTCGCTCACGTCACGCAGCACGGGATTTCCCGCCAGAAGCAAGATGTCCTCGAAGCCGGCATTCAGCAGATTGCCGATCGCTAGGATGGAGAAGACGACGACGACCGGCAGAATGGACGGAATCGTAATCGAGAAAATCTGCCTTACCCTGCTCGCCCCGTCTATAGAGGCCGCCTCGTACAAATGTGGATTAATGCCGGCTATCGCAGCCAAGTACACGATGGAAGCAAATCCAATCTCCTTCCAAACGCCGGTTGTGACGAGTATGGCCCAGAAATATTCGGGTAAGGATAGGAAGTTAATCGGCTCCTTAATGAGATGCAGCGACTCCAGCAGAATATTCAAGCTACCGTTATCCGTGGAGAGCATCGAGACGACGAAGCCGGATACGATAACCCAGGATAGAAAATGCGGCAAATAGCTGATGGTCTGAACGATCCGTTTAAAGGTACGGTTATGAACCTCGTTCAGCATAAGCGCGAGCAGGATCGGCGCCGGGAAACCTATGCCAAGCTTGAGCAGGCTAATGATCAAGGTATTCCGCATAACCGTCCAAAACTCAGGGGCATTGAAGAACATTTCGAAATGCTTGAAGCCTACCCAAGGACTGTTCAGGAAACCTTTGAAAATGCTGTAATCTTGAAAAGCCATCAGCACGCCGTACATCGGAATGTAGCTGAATACAAAAATGAAGAGCAGCGCGGGAATGACCATTAGTTGAATATCCCATTGCTTAATGAATCGTTTCGCAAGCCCTGGCTGCTTGAACACATGCTGCGGTTTTCTAATTTCAGTATCGAGCATGGTACCCCTCCTTTTGTATGTTAGGTTTAATTACTCATCGTGTCATGTTTTACTATATCCTCATTCTACCGTGCTGACTGACCGCATTCTCCTCTTAAACGATTGATAACTGGCACTATCTTACTGTTTTCATCCCGTGCGGCTTCTTGAGATTTTGGGAGAGGAGCCAATATGCTTTTTAAATAACCGATTAAAGTTGGACAAGCTTCGAAACCCGCATTCCATGGCAATGTCCGTAATTTTCATGTCGCTGGTCTCAAGCAGCGTGACCGCATGCTCCAGACGGATATGGATCAAGTAAAGCAGAGGCGGTGTGCCTACGGCCCGCCGGAACAAATCACTGAACCTCGAAGGACTTAGATAGACAAGCCCTGCCAGCTCTTCCAACGTCCACGGATAAGCGAAACTTTGCTCCATATCGTAGATGACCTTGCGCATTTTCTCCAGCTGCCTCGCACCCATGCTATCCTTCTCCTTGCCTACTCCCTCCCTGCGAAAATAACGATTCACGCAAGCCAGGAAACGGAGCATATTGGCGAATACAATCGATCCGTATGAGGCTTCACCTTTGAGATGCTCATCTTGAAGCTCCTTAAGCAGCCCTCTAAGCTCATCGATATGAGGCTCGTTCCGATCGAGCAGGTTCGTGAAATGAACGCCCATATCCTTGAAGGGGCACAGGATCTCAGGATCATAACGGAGTGAGTTCATGAACCAACTGGCATCAAAGGAAATGACCTGCATGACCAGATCCTTCGTCTCGTATGCGCAGTGGAGATCATTCGAATTAATGAGAAGAATGTCCCCTTCTTGAAATTCGAACGTTTGGCCGTTGATGATGTAATAGCCCGTGCCGGATTTGATCCAATTAATCTCAAGCACATCATGCCAGTGAAGCTTCTGATAATACGCAGTAACACCTATCGTATCCACCACCTGGATCGGATAATGCTTGGCCAAAGCAAGCTTTTCTCTCGGAATATCCGAGCCCCGCACAACGGTCATAACAACCTCTCCTTTAATCAAAATTATCTAACTTATTACAAATACATAACACAAACATCACGCATTATTCGTTGTATTTCTTTTCTTCCGTTCATATTACCTCATCTTATGTCAAATATCCTTACACAATATTCGGTTATTTCCGCAAAAAAACGCCTTCCCCTGTGTTTATCAGGAAAAGACGCTTCCGTCCTTTAGCTTTCATGACGCAGTCATTAGTATCTAATGGCGCCTAATCCGATTCTGCCTGCAATTCCCGTGTACTCGGGCTGACCACCCTCATCCCACCAGGCATCCCGAACGGATAAGCCCCGCAAATACTCAAAATCGGGGTATACGACCAAATCCTGCAAATAAGCAGAAATGGTACTGTTCTCTTTTCGCATGCGATTCAACGCTTGAATGATGTCTTGGCCCGTTTCAATGCCAATCCCATGTCCGAAATAGAGATTATCGTCCAGCATGACGACGTTCTCGCCCTGCCACTCAGGCGTCTCCGGATCATGCTCCGGGTTTTTGAAATATAGTACGTCACCGGGATAAGCTTCGTTTTTGTTATAGGCGGTTATCAAGCTTAAATCGCGGTCATACTGCCAGTCTCTCAAAAACAGGTTTTTAAAGTAAGCATTAAACACGGCATCGCCAACCGTATCAAGCACCGCTTTGTACAAAATAATGATGATTGCACCGGCGCATTCAAATCCGTATAAATGCCCGTTCTCGAATATATCGTTAATGCCTACGGACGGCAGAACGCCTCCTTTCAATTGAAAGCCTCCGTTTTCCGTACGCGTCCAGTACTGTTCGTTGCACTTTGATCCGGCAAAGGTCGCGAAGCTTACGCCGCTGGCATAGAGCGCTTTGGCCGCCTCTACGATATGCGTTCGCATCTTCAGCTCGAACTCCAAGGCTTCCACTGAAGGATAGCGATATACGACCTGGCTTTGCCGCTTATCCTGCAATATTTTCCGCTCCAGCTCCGTTAGCGTCAGCGGATTCATGGAGAACATTTGATTGCCCGCAACAAGTATCATCCTTATGCTCCTCCTTCTCACTCATCATGTACCTGGGTTATTGTACGTGTGAAAATGATTTTTGTGAGTCGTGATCGAACGCTTCTGCCTGTCGCGTAAAGCGTCATGCCCGCTTCGTTTTCTGTCGAATCCGCGTTTCATCTTCTGTTGTTTGTCTGACCGTGTTATAATTTGTCCACATCCCCAATGAAAGGTAATCCTATTGATGAGCAACTATTTCTCGGTAAGTTCCACGGTTAACTATCAGGAAACCTATATCAGCTTTTTGCTTGGGCATTTTGAGCAATGAAACCTCCCTTATTTCTTTCAGACCTCTCTCAGCTATATTTTCAGAGTACGGCGAAATCGAGGAATATCGGATGGACTATGCCAGCTGGCATGCCGCCGTTATGAGGTATCCTCATGAAATATACTATTAAGCTCAGAAGGAGCAGACCTTAACATGATGCTTACCGTTTTGAAATACATGGCAAGCTGCATGCGTGCTTATAAATCGCTAGCCGCATTGTTTTTCACTCTGCTGCTGCTCGACCTCGCTTTTATTTCTCTTGCCCCTTTAAGCTTCCAGCTGCTTATTGATCGGGCTATTCTACCGAAGGACATGAATGCTTTTACGCTCATTCTAACGGTACTTGCCGTCAGCGGCGTCCTGTGTTTAAGCGCAGGCGTGGTCAGCGACCGCGTTCTCGCCAAGCTGAGCGCGCATATCCAGCAGGATATGCGGAAGCGTCTTTTCGAGCATATGCAGCAGGTTAATATGGGTTTCTTCGAGAAAAAGCGGTCAAGCGAGCTGCTTTCTTATTTCACCGTAGATTTGCCTTCGATTGAAAGGGCTATGAACGCCATATTGACCGTTGGCATGCAGTCCGTTACGGTCGTATCTATCAGTACAATCGTCTTATTCTATTTGCAATGGAGCATGGCGCTGGTCATCGTCCTGGGTGCCGCTATTATATTTGCGGGCCCGTACCTGCTAGGCGGCCGTGCCGAGGCCATCAACGTTAGCCACAAGGAACAGCTGGACCTATTGCTCGGCGATATCCAAGAAAACATTAAAGCACAGAAGGTGATTAAGGGGTTCAATCTACAGCAGGCGATGACGGACAAGTTCGCCAAACGGCTGCAAGCGATGTTTTTGATCCATTATCGAAAAAACATCATTGGCTCACAATTAAAACGCTTGCCTATGTTTAGTCTGCTACTTGTTAATTTGTCGATTATCGGCTTCGGCTCCTACTTAGCGCTTCGCGGACATATTACGCTAGGAGCCTTGGTGGCTTTTTTCACTATGTACACGTCAATGGGCAACTCAGTATTCAACTTAACCTTTATCAACCCGGTATTCACGGATGCATCCGTCAGCATAGACCGAATGAACAGCCTTCTCCATGCCCCCAAAGAATCGTCAGGCAGCCTCTCATTACCAGCTGGAACCGATTCAAAACCGGAGATTCGGTTCTCCAATGTTTCATTTCGGTATAACGAGGAGCAGGAGGCGCTCAAACGGATCGACCTGCGCATTGCCGCAGGCACGACTGCCGCATTCGTAGGGTCAAGCGGTTCAGGCAAAAGCACGCTCGTCCAATTGGTGCTGGGCTTCTATCAACCAAGCTCCGGCCACATCGAAATTAGCGGAATTCCGATGCATGATATAGACCTGGGCTCCTACCGGGAGCAGATTGGCTCCGTATTCCAAGAAAACTTTCTGTTTCGTGGAACAATTCTAGACAATATTCGCATTAGTAAGCCGAGCGCCACTAAGGAAGAGGTCATCGAAGCAGCTAAAAAAGCGGAAATTCACGTGTACATCATGACCCTCTCCGGTGGCTATGAGACCATGGTGCAGGATGAAGGCTCCAACTTCTCCGGAGGCCAGCGGCAAAGGCTCGCCATTGCCCGCGCCATTTTGAAAAACCCGCAAATCCTGCTGCTGGACGAAGCCACGTCGGCGCTGGATCCGATATCCGAGGCTTCCATCAATCGAACCTTTAAGGAGCTTGCGCAAAACCGAACAGTCATTACGGTTACCCACCGCCTTGCTTCCATCACCCACGCTAACCGGATTTACGTATTCGATAAAGGCGAGTTAGTAGGCAGCGGCACGCACCATGAGTTGCTGGCAGCAGGCGGCTATTATAAGGAGCTTTGGGACAAGCAGAACGGCATGCAGGTTTCAAGCAATGGGCAGGAAGCCGATATTAACGAGGAAAGACTTGCGAAGCTGCCATTCTTTCATGGCGTGGATACGGAGATTTTGAAGGAAATACGCAGTCTCTTCAATACAGAGAGCTTCGCCGCGAAGCAGCAGGTTATTCAAGCCGGCGAGCAGGGCGAAAAGTTTTATTTAATTGCGCGGGGCCGTGTCGAGGTATCTCGCAAAAATACGAACGTCGAAGGCGGAAAACAGCATCTTGCGATCCTGGAGGACGGCGACCATTTCGGCGAAATCGCGCTGCTTAACAACGTGCCGCGGACGGCTGACATAACAACCTTAACCACCTGCGTGTTTCTGACGCTGCAGCGGAAAGGGCTTCATTACGTGCTGTCAAGACATCCGGAAATCAATGACCGCGTAAGAAAAACGCTGCGGGAACGTAAGTAATGGAAGTTGGCATAAACCATGTCTGCGCAATTGCACGTCTGTCAAACGAATGCCGACCTTGCGGAATTTCTCCGTTACTTCATTAAGAATCGTTCTGAATTCAGCAATAGCTTCTCGTTATCAGACACGTCGCTGCATGCGCTCGAGTCCTTGGAGCAATCGAAGATTATGCTCTCGAAGCTATGCCTATTTAAATAAACTATAATCCATATTCGCCGAGGGTATCGGATAAACAAACGGCGGCAAGTAAATCCGGCATTGGCGCAAAAAAGAGCGCCGCAGACTACTCGTCCACGGCGCTCTTTTTTTTGTGTGAGCACGTATTATTTCCTCATATTTCCGCCAGCCGTACCCGCGCCGCTTGAGCTGTACGGATCCGAATACTCCGTATTTGTTCTCTCCCACACATCCGCGTAAGAGGGATGCTTCTTGAATTGCGCAAGCGCATAAGAGCAAGAAGGCACTATTTTACGTCCCTTCTCCCTGGCCTCCTCGACCACGAAATCAAGAAGCTGCTTCCCTAACTCTCGGCCGCGGTATTCTCCATCCACATGCGTATGGTCGATTACCCAAGTGTCCACGTCAACCATCGTGAACGTAATTTCGCCAATCGTACCCTTCGTCGTGGTTAATACATAGCTGTTCCCTTGCTTTTGCGCATATATTTCCTCTTCAACCGCTCCGTACAAATCCTTATCCGTACTCATATCTGCTTGCACCTCCTGGGAATAGTCATGAACCCTCTTCCGGTCAAGCTGCGGGTCTACATCTTCTTACCCCAACGGGCAAGCTCTGAACCTCAGGAGTGTTTCACAAGCTTTGCTACATGGCGGCAATTTCAGGATTCACGCCTTCAAAAACTATGGCAACACGCTTCTTCAAACCGACAATGCGGAATGCCTCTTTTTCTACAATCCGATAGTTCAATGGAATGCCTCCTTTAATAGATAAATGAAAGGGTATCCGCGGATAGGCTTTCAATAAATGGCTGTCGCTCCTTGCTTCCGATGAAGCTGCACCGGATGCAGGGAGTCCAACGATTAGTGATTGCTTTTGCAGGGTATCTATTCAGCGGCATTCATTTTCGCCTTGTTATGGTCGTATAGGCTAATGGTGGTCCAAAGGGCTGCGCATAGCAATACGGCTGCAAGAATGCCGATGATTCCCGCAAGCTTATAACCGGCAATAGCCGACCAGACGAGCATTAGCGGAAGCAGCAGCCAAAACCGGGATAGTATGGCGGCGCTGCGAGCGTCTGTCTTCGACCACGGAAATTGCGCGATAAAGGCTTCTGAAAACCATTGCTTCCATTGCATGTGCAGCCAAGACATCCCGATTGCAGTAAGAGCCGCAACGAGAAACAAAGCAATCGGGCCGGGCACAAGCGATACGGCATAGGTTGCAGCCGACATAAAGCCAAGCCATACGCGAATATGCGCCATACCGCGCAGGAAGGCTTTTATTCTCAGCTCTGCCAGCATCGTTGCTGCATCCGACTTGCGGAATAGACGCTGTGAGGTGCGAAACAGATAGGGCCGTTTGAGGCGGACAACCGGCTTTGACTCAATAACTTGGCTCATGAGCAGCTCCGTGCTTCGCAGACGCGCCGCATTCTCCGTCTTCACCTCAGCTTCGAATTGTATGGGCGTTCTCCATCCTGCCCATAGGAGAACGAGCATCATGATCGCTGCCGCTGAAAGAGAAAGACCTAAGAAGCCTTCATTTCTCTCCCATCTCAACATGGGCATCAAATATAGAGCGCCAAAACAAAGAAATCCGAATATTTCAAACGCCCACTTGCGCCGACCCTTCAGCTTGCCGTTCGCCAGCTGAATGCCAAGTGCAAGCACCATACCCATTACGATCGTGAAGCCATAAGCGAGCAACAGCTGTAACCAAGACATCGACTCTGCATGCCTTAGAAAGGGCAGCAGCAGCAAATACGGCAGCGCAACCGTGATTGCTTTCTTAATCAGCGTAAAACCGATTCCGCAGCGCTTGATGCTTTGCAGCCACTCCGGACGCTGCAGCAGGAATAACCTGTCTGCCTCCTCGACGAATATGCGGATCTGACCCATGAACAGAACCATTAACAATGCTATCGGATATAACGTCGCCCAAGGCAGCTTCATCGCCCACTCCGGCATATCCATTAATACTTCACGGTATAGACCGCCCCCAATAAATAAGCCGGGCAGAAGCAAGTACAGCCACACCGTCCAATCCAGTACGCTGCTCCATGCGCGAAGCTGGTCTCTCTGGTTGCGTTTCAGCCTGATCCAAAATAATTGGCGAGGCGTTACCATGCCATTCCTCCCCCTATGTCAATGCGTGGAAGCATTCGAACAACGTCGCTTCCTTCGCACAGCCCGCATCGTTTCTTACATCATCCAAAGAGCCCCGCGCCACGACCGAACCATTGTTTATCAGTACAAAGCCGGTACAGATACGCTCTGCGGTATCCAGAACATGCGTCGACATAAGAACTCCCGCTCCACGCTCCCGTTCTCCCTCAAGCAGCTTTAGGAAATCCGTCGTTGCGCGCGGATCCAGCCCGACAAAAGGCTCGTCCACGATATACACATCCGGCTCGAGTAGAAAGGCGATAATCAGCATGAGCTTTTGCTGCATGCCCTTGGAGAAATGCGACGGATAATGATGCTTTTCCTCCGTCAGCCTGAAACGCTCCAGAAGCTCCTCTGCTCTGGCGGCAAACTGCCGCTCCTCGATCTCGAATGCCGATGCAGCCAAATGCAGATGCTCCCACAACGTCATATACTCATAAAAAATCGGCTGCTCCGGCACATAAGCGTACCGTTTATTTTTACCTCCGAGCACGATTTCCCCATTCACGTAAGCCATTAAGCCAAGTATCGTTTTGATTGTCGTGCTCTTGCCCGCTCCGTTTGGTCCAATGAGCCCAACCAGCTCTCCCGGCGCAACCTCCAGCACAATCTGGCGGATTGTCGGCTTATCCTCTTCGTATCCAGCTTCCTTTATCGCTGCCCGCAGCACATAATTCCCGTTCTCCATCAGTTGCTGACCGCCTCTCATGATCGAATCATCCGTATGCTTCTACGATTCAATCGCCATCAATGTTCCAGCTATTCATGACCAAAGCACGTCCAATAGCCAGCCGGTTTTGAAAAAAGCCGATACCGCAGCATGCGATACCAGCTTCTTTCGACATTTAACTTTTGCACAAATACACACAAACCATATTACGGCTTAGCGCTCTAATAGTCCTGCTTCCACCAAGCCGTTGCGAATGCCCTGTTCATCAACATGCGTCGTCACGTAATCCGCAAACGGAAGCAACTCGGGATGGGAATTGCCCATGGCAACGCCGAAACCCACCGTCTCGAGCATCTCTTTATCATTAAGGCCGTCGCCAAAAGCAACCGCATCGGCCGCCGTTAAGCCGAGCTTGTCCAGCAGCGCTTCAATGCCCTGCGCTTTCGATCCGCCAGCCGGAAGCACGTCAATGGCCTGCGGATGCCAGCGAATCAGCTTCAGCTCCGAATGCAAGCCGTCATAGAGATGCTCCTCATGGCTTTCACAGTGAAGGAACACTTGATAAATGCCGTCTGTTTTCCAGAACTCCGGGTTGTAGCCCGGAAGGTCAACCTTCAAGGAATTAACCGAATCAATAATAAAAGGATGGTCCTCCTTATCGGCAAAGAAGTTATGCTCGCCTTCGAAGACAAGTCCGTGATTATGCTCGGCTGCAACCTTTACGAGCGCCTCCAACCGATGTTTTTCGATTTCTCGTTTATAGAGTGGCACGCCTTTATAGACGACATAGCCGCCATTCAAGCATACGAAAGATTCAATGCCAAGCTGCTCCGCAAGCGGTTTAATGAAATAAGGAGCACGACCGGTCGCAATAACCGGTTCTACCCCGCTTTCCTTCAGCTCCGCAATCGCTTTAATGGTATCCGCCGGTATTTCCTTCTGTTCGTTGATTAACGTGCCATCGATGTCAAAAAACACAATTTTATAAGCCATTGTTATTTCTCTCCTGTCCCTTGCTGCAGACGTCTGCCGCCTGTCCTTTTCTAATAGTATAAAGAATCAGGCTCCGAAAAGAAATCATTGCGGCCTCATTGATCAAAATTGATCATCCGTAATCGAAAATACCGCTTTTCTTATAGGCCATTCGGTGCTTGACTGCAATTGAAGGCTTCCTGTATATTAATGGAAGCAACATAATAAGAACGGCTTACGATGGAAGCACCCGTAAGAGATGGCGTTTAACGCCTATCTTGCTGGTGCTTTTTTTGCGTTGTTCGCCACAATTAAAGGAGGCTTCATTATTCATGAAAACCGTTCCAAAGCTTACCGCATTCTGGCTTGCTGTCATGCTCCTGCTCGCAAGCCCAATCGCCGTTTTCGCCGCGTCTTTCGAGTTCAGCGTCACCGCCAAGACTGCTTTCGACAAAATGAGGGGAGCAGCGGATAAGACGACCGCAGCCAAGCTGTCCGCTCAATACTCGGAGCTGCAAAGTACGCAGAAGCTGCTTATCGACTGGGATACCCGCATCGATAAGCTTCATTACCAGAACGAGGAAGCCGTACTCGCAACGCGTAAAGGCATCAAGGAAATAGACGCGGACAAGCTCCTGAAGCTTGAATCGGCTGTCGTGCAGGCAAAGAAGAAATATGAACCTTTATTCCAGCTTTATGATTCATTAAACCAGCAGCTCAGCATTGCGAAGTCATTCAAAGACAAGCTTTCCATAAGCATATTGAAGCCGCAGGTTGAGACCGCTAAGGCGGCCGTGCAGCTTGCGAAGCTGGACATCCGCAGCAAGGAGGCCACGCTTAAATCAGCCAAGGCAAACACGGCCAGTACGATAAAAAAGCTGCGGAATCAGCTTAGCGGCATCGATCCCCTGAAGGTGAAAATAAAAGCTGCCAAAAGCGCCGTCAGCACCGTTAAAAAACAATTTTCCACCGAGACATCCCTTCTGAATCAAGCCGTAAAAAAAGGCGATGCAGCAGGTACATCAAATTCCCTTGCCCGAATGCTAGCTTATATCAAACAAATCAACGAACAAAAGCAAAAAACCTATTCGTATGAGCAGCAAACGATGGCAATCATCGCAAAGGTGGATGCTCAAATTGTATCGTTAAAAAAATAATGAGCTGAAACGGGAACCTTTTGTCTCCAATGCGGTCTAATGGACAGAGGTGAACGCATTGGAGGATCGATTGGATTACTTGAAATATTTGGCGCCAGGCTATGACAGGGCTGCCGTACTGCGGGATTTGATGGAAACGTTCGGTCACGACGTATGGAGCTTCGCCTTCTTTTTAACCCATAAATCGGACGCCGCAGACGATATCTCGCAAGAAGTATTCTTGGCGGCATTCAACGGGTTATATGGCTTTCGCGGCGAGTGTACGATTAAAAGCTGGCTGCTTACCATAACGCGGAATAAAGCGCTGCATTATTTGCAAAGTGCCTTTATCCGCAAAGTAACCCTTACCGATCGATTGATTAGGGGCGTCTCGCCAGCGGCAGAACAGATCGTATTTGACCGTCTGGATAACCGTGACCTATGGGATACGGTTATGCGGCTGCCTCGCAAATACAGGGAAGTACTGGTGCTAGACTACCATTATGGCCTTAAAGTGAAAGAAATAGCACAATTAATCCGTATTTCGGAAGGTACCGTTAAAACAAGAGCGCATCGGGCAAAGAAGTTAATGAGCAAACTGCTGACCCGTAATGATGAGGAGGCGTTAGGTTATGAGTGAAGAAAGGCCGACCTGGGCAAAGCAAATGGAGAACTCGCCTTTCCGCAGCAGCCCATTCTCAGCGGAGCTGAAGCAGCAGGTGCTCAAGCGCGCCAAAGCCACCCGCCGTACGCTCAAGCTCCCCCGTATAGCAGTCATCATTATTATACCGTTAGCATTCGTAATTCTCCTGGTCGGTTTGTCCAACCAACTGAATTGGACTTTGCCTTCCCGTACTCCGTATATGGGCAATCAGCCAAATGCGGCAGATATGGAACGAACGGCCTATTATAAACAGGATCGGTTATTATTCACCGTTTATCCGCAGTCTGATGTCAGGGCTGGGGTAATGGCAGGTTATATCTTTCACTTCGAAGAGCCAATAGATACCTTTAAGGGGAAAACCATGGCGATTCAAGCGCAGCATATGAGATCGGGTCAGCGGGAAACCATTTCATTGGGTGAGATTGCGGGACCAAGCAGCGGTTATGAGACCCTTGAGCGCCTGACCGCGCGTTTTGCGCTGCCGCTCGGAGGGGCTTGGACATTGGAGGTACTGCTAGATGATCAAAAGTATGGCAATGTGGTGCTTTCCTTGCTCGACCCTTCGTGGACAATCAGTCCCGATTTCCGATCCGGTTCCTATTTGATGCGTGGCATTAGCAATCAAGTCGGCTTCATAAATGCCGGGTTCCTGGCTGGGAAAGCGCAAAAGTACATGTGGCATTTCTGGGGAAGCGACAAGCAATTAAACGGTCCATTCGACGTCAAAGCCGTGAAAGAAGGCTCTGATCGTATCATCGACGTATTCTCCACCAATCCGCTGCTCTCATCGAACGCATTGGGCGGCGAGTTAAACGGAGCTGACCGGCACGCCGTTACGTCTATGAAATTGCCGGAAAAAGGGGTTTGGCGATTGCTGCCTTATGTACGCGGGCGATTATTGGATACCATTGTTGTAGAAGTAAAATGATCGATAACGAGCCATAAAGACCGGTTGACCGGACCTTATGGCTCGTTAACGTTACGCGTATTTCGCTATAATTTATTCGCGAACTCGGTTAGCTTTTCGGACATTTTTTTTATTTCTTCGATAAAGGTAGAGGTATGCTGAACCGAATCCGCCTGTTCTTGGCCAATCGCCGCTATTTTTTCTATGGAAATAGCCATTTGGCTCGTAACGTCCTTGATTTGCAGCATCGTTTCATTTATGTTTTGGGTCGATGCTACGGTTTCCTTTGAGAATCTCCGTATTTCTTTGGCAACGACCTCGAAGCCTCTTCCTTTCTCCCCCGCATGCGCTGCTTCTATGGCGGCGTTTAGCCCGAGTAGATTCGTCTGGTCAGCCACTCTTTTAATAATGGATAAAACTTCGGTTGAATCTTCTACGTCTTTGCCAGCCTGGTGAGATTGAACAAGCAGCTGCTTAGAGAAACCCGCAAGCGATTGCGAGCCATTAGAGATGCTGCTGATTTGCTCATTAGCTTGCGATAGCGAGGCTGCAATCTGCTCTGCAATGGCTTTTAGTTCACTTTGCCTCCGAATTTGAACAGCTATACCGCCTATGACATGGCCGGCCTCATCATGAAGAGGCGTTGCCGTTCCCGTGAACTCGTAACCATAGAAGCTCGCAGGTACATCCGATCTTAGCGCCCGGTTGTCCCGCAAGGCTAAGAAAAGCGGCTCCTCCTTATGCAAAAGCTGTCCTTCTTTAATGTTTAAATTAATGGTTTCTCCGGGGAAATACGCAACAAACCGTTCCAAATCACATATCGCTATTGATAAATCAGCCGGTATCGCTGATTTGATAATAGGAATGAACGAGACAAGCTTGTCCAAAGAATCAATGTTATTGTTCACAGTAATCATGTCTCCATTTCTCTAATCCCTTTTAAAAGCAAAACCATGCTCGTCCGACGTTTCCGTCTTTAGTAACCATCGTACTTTAAATACGCAAGAAAAGAAAAAGCCAAGCGAAGAACAGGAGCAATCCCTGTCTTTCATTCGGCTAATAATAAAAGAATCATTCATACGTTTTGGGCAGCCAAATCTCAACGGTGGTGCCTGTTCCAAGCTCGCTGGAAACGACCAGCCGACCATCATGCGAGGAAATGATTTTGTCTACGATCATCATGCCAAGCCCGTTCCCGTCGCGGCGAGTCGTATGGAATGGCTGTCCGATGCGACGCTTGACCTCATCCGTCATGCCTACGCCATTATCCTTGAACAGGACCCTTTGATAAGAATCGACGATATCCAATTGAATGCTTACCTCTCCTCCGAAAGGCAAAGCTTCCATGGCGTTTTTCAAAATGTTCAAAAACACCTGCTTGATCTGATCCCGGTCGCAGTGAACGATTGCCATTTCTTTATATTCGGTCCGAATAATAATGCCATTCATCTCGAACTGCATTTCGAATACGGATAGAACCTCCTGCAAAATATCGGCGCATTGCTCTTCTTTATATTGGAGCGCCTGCGGCCTCCCCAAAATTAAAAACTCGCCCACGATCGCGTTCATGCGATCGAGCTCGGACATCATCACATTGTAATAGTGGGGGTTCGTTGTTTTGCTCGATAGCTGCAGCATTCCTTTAACCGTCGTCATCGGATTGCGAATTTCATGCGCAATGCTTACGGCAAGCTGGCCTGCGAATCCCAGCTTCTCGCTATTTCGCAGCAGTTCTTCTGCCACCTTCATCTCGGTAATATCCCTTAGGCTTCCGACAACCCGTATGAGCTCATTCTCTTTGTCATAAATCGGTACGACATCGAGCATATAGTAATGGTGCCCATCTTCAATCTTGACCGAAACCTCTATGCCTACGCAGGTCTCGCCATGCAGGATAAACCGTTCGAAATAAGGTCCGATCATTTTCAAATCAAAAACTTTCTCCCCTACGCACCTACGGTTGTCATTGCTCACTTTATTTAATATGAAGGTGCTGTAATCGTTTATTTCTAGTATGGTGCCAAGCGCATCCGTAATAATGACACCGTAATAGTTCGTATCCAGCAGCACTTGATTCAGAATCTGCAGCTGCGTGTTATGCTTACGGAGCAGAAGCTCGCGCTCGATCGAATCAACAATGGTGCATAATAAGGCTAGCAAATGCGGATGCGCGGAATGGGTATCCGTCATAATCGAGAGCGTTCCCAGCAGTTGGCCGTTATCCTCCAAATGGAAAGGTGCCGTATAGCAAGCTAGCTGGTGGAGAACATGATGATAATGATCCTCCCCCTTAAGCTCAATCGGGCTATTGCTGCGCAGGGACATATCGATCGCGTTTGGCCCGAGCTCCTCGCAGAAGCGCACGCCCTCGGTAATTCCCAATTGGCGGGCCGTGTTTATGATTGCGGGATTGCCCCTGAACTCAAGAATATGTCCTTGATGATCGGTTATCGCAGCGAAAAAAGGATCCTCCGCGACAGAGGACAAAAATTTATCTACGAATACGCTTATGACTTCGATAATGTCCTTGTAGTGGTTTTGCTGACTTGCCAGCGCTTCGCTTGAAAGCCATTCAGTATATATAGGTAGCTCATCCGGATTCAGGCCTCGCAACCGACATTGTTTATGTGCTTCTGCTATCATATCGTTTTTTATCATGTTGTTGTACCAATTAACCTTTCCGGGATGGCTTGTTTCCATATTGTTGGACATTATCCTTTATTCTAGCTGTAAGGCTCACAATCCTTCCCATTTTTATTAAAAATCGCTTATATTATCAAAAAAATAAATAAGACTGTCCTCCAAGGTCGGTAACCTTGAAGAACAGCCTCTCATGTCATGTGTATCACGCGTTGCACTGCGTTTAAGCTAGCAGCCCTCTGCCACGTATTTAATTCTTAGGCAGCAGCTTTACGTTCATGTCATCGAGATATAAAGTGGTTAATCCCTCATAACCGGAGTCGCTTCCCACTATAACGTAAAGCTCGCCTTTTTCATTGGTTTTAAGCACGGCCGAATATTCCATCGCAACCGGCTGAAAGCCCGTCAGATCACTGTTTGGCTGTACCATATTTCCAACGATTTTCATGTCTGTGCCTTCTGTGCTCTGGTTGCCCTTGTCGACATTCACTTTATAATACAGGTGTCCGCCTTCATCCACTTGCGCCTTGGCAGGCTCTTTGCTGACAAAACCGGCTTTGATGCTGACCGCTTCTCCTGGTGCGCCGCCTACTCCCATCATGCCGCCCGATTGGTCGGTATAAAGCTTGAACGATAATGAAGCTTCATACGTCGTATTCGGTTTTAGGCCGTCCAGCTTCTTCGTCACGTACATAAACAAATCATCGCTGCGGTTCATGCCGTTCAGCTTCAATCCGTAGTTTGTTTTGTTCGCTGCGGTAGGAAGCAGCTCCCTTGCGTATTTCAGCTCGTAGATCGCTGG
The DNA here is from genome assembly GCF_056269165.1 of Paenibacillus sp. J22R232. NCBI lineage: Bacteria > Bacillati > Bacillota > Bacilli > Caryophanales > Paenibacillaceae > Paenibacillus > Paenibacillus sp. J22R232. The sequence continues at coordinate 232,507 of NZ_JBWDNK010000008.1, forward strand.
ATCGTAGTCAACTGGCAGATCCGCGAAATCTCCCTTCCAACCATCTTCTCCTTGATCAAAGTTGAATTGGAACGATTGCGCGCGCTCTCCCGCTTGCAGCGTAATCTTCTTCTCTTTTGCGTTCCAAAGGGTAGCAGCTCCAAGGAGCTGTGCCACGCTTTTGGCAGGAACAAAGGTGGTGCCCTTCACAGCGGTTACTTTAGCCGGCAGCTTCACGTTTTTAATGTAAGTGCCTATAACCTCATTACTATTCAGCGTTACCGTTACCGTTAAGCCGTCCTTCGCTAAAGTAATTTTTTTGGTCGCCGAATCCAAATGAATCGAAGCTTGAAGACCTTCAGCCAAAGCTCGCACCGGCACCATCGTTACGCCATTCAAGATGTAAGGAGCTACAGCCAACGTATATTCCCCGCGGTAGTCCGTTGCCTTTTTGCTGCCGATTTGGAATTGAAGAGGGGTATTTGCAGCTGCTGCCCCATAAGATACAGCTCCCGGTGCTACAGCGCTAAGAAGCACCGCCGTCGCCATAGAGGCCACCATTATATTTTTGTTCAATAGCTTCTTGAGTTTCATATGTCTACCATCCTTTGTCGTTAGAAGTATTGTTGCATGTACACTCCTAACGAGTCCGCAATGGTTTAAGTTGCAAAGAGGCAGACCGCTTCAGCCTATCTTAATATTACCAATACCGTTCAAAGAGCTTATTCCCCCAAAGCCTGATCCAAATCCGCGATCAAATCCTCGCGATCCTCAATACCGACGGAAATGCGGATCAAGCCATCGGTAATGCCAAGCAACGACCGCCTTTCCCTTGGAATGGAAGCATGCGTCATTCTTGCCGGCACGGATATGAGACTCTCCACGGCTCCCAAGCTTTCAGCCAGCGTAAAGTATTTCAGCCTGCGGATCAGATCAGCTGCCTTCTCGCCGCTGCCTACATCAAAGGAGACAATGCCGCCGAAGCCGCGAGCCTGGCGTTTAGCAAGCTCATGCTGCGGATGGCTCAGCAATCCCGGATAATAAATGCTTTCGATCGCATTCAGTCCCGACAAATAATCGACAATAGCAAGAGCGTTTTCCTCATGCGCCTCCATCCGCAAGCCGAGTGTCTTCAAGCCTCGCATGAGGAGCCATGCGTCCTGCGGGCCAAGCACGCCGCCCGTTGCATTTTGCACAAAATGCAGCTCCTCGCCCAGCTTGTCGTTCTTCACGACAGCGAGCCCCGCCACCACGTCGCTATGCCCGCCGATGTACTTCGTCGCCGAATGCAGCACAATATCCGCCCCTAACGCCAGCGGGTTCTGCCAATAGGGGGTGCTGAACGTATTATCGACAATGAAGAGAAGCTCCTCGGCTTTGCACCATGCGGCTAGCGCTGCGATATCGGATACTTTAAGCAGCGGATTTGTAGGCGTTTCGACGAATAATGCTTTCGTATTGGGTTTCAGCGCTTTTGCGACCCCTTCCAAGCTTGTCGTATCCGCAAAGGTCGTGTCGATCCCTAGCCGATTCAGAACCTTTGTGGCGATGCGATACGTTCCCCCATATACATCGTCAGTTAGAATGATATGGTCGCCTGCTTTCAGCAAGGAAAATACGGCATGGATCGCAGCCATTCCCGAGCTGAACGCAAACCCTCTTGCACCTTCCTCCAAATCAGCAATATACTGCTCGAGTGCATGGCGCGTTGGATTGCCTGTACGTGAGTATTCATAGCCTTTATGAACGCCTATATCATCCTGTTTATACGTACTAACCTGATAAATCGGGACGCTTACTGCTCCCGTATGCGGATCAAACGGACTTCCGCCATGGATAAGCTTTGTTTTTCGCTTCAGCTTAAGCACCCCCGCCATAAATCTGTTTGCTCAAATACCGCTCGCTGCCGTCTGGGAATACCGTAACGATTCGGCTGTTCGGCTTTGCCGACGCCGCTTCAAGAAGCGCTGCATGCAGTGCCGCCCCCGAGGAGCTTCCGACCAGCATACCCTCTAGCCGCGCCAGCTCCGTTACCCTTGCAAAAGCCTGCTCATCCGTCACCGTATGAATCGCTTCGAAATAAGCGATGTCCATGAACGGCGCGAGCTTCTCAACGCCGATGCCTTCCGTCCGATGCGGGCCGAGCGGGCCTCCGCCCAGAATGGAGCCTTCCGGCTCGACAATCACGGTCTTTATATCCGGATTGCGCTCCTTCAAATAACGCGCCGTTCCCATAAAAGTGCCTCCGGTGCCTGCACCAGCGACAAACACATCGATTTCGCCATACAAATCATTCCAAAGCTCGGGACCCAGCGTTTTATAATACGTTTCCGGATTAGCCGCATTGGAGAACTGCCTTGGCGAGTATGCGCCTGGAATGGCTTTGAGCAGCTCTTCCGCCTTCTCCACCGCGCCTACTATTCCAAGCTCGGACGGCGTATTCACGATGGTCGCCCCAAGCGCCTTCATAAGCTGCTGCTTCTCGATGCTGAATTTCTCCGGTACGACGAACAGCGTCGAAACGCCGCGCCCGATTGCCGCCAAAGCAAGCCCGATCCCTGTATTGCCAGCCGTTGCCTCGATAACCGTGCCGCCAGGGGCTAACTGCCCGCTGGCAAACGCATGATTCAGCAGCTCGACGCCGAGTCGGTCTTTGACGCTGCCTCCCGGGTTTTTATACTCCAGCTTTGCATACAGCCTTACTCCATCCGGCAGCGCATAACCTTTAAGCTCGACCAGGGGCGTGTTGCCAATAAGCTCGTGGATATGTTGAAACCTAGCCATCTGCAGTCCCTCCCACGATATGCGATATTTTGACGCATTTCCTTAATGGGTCTATACCCTGCATTATATGAAGCAGCCCTGCTTTGTGTTTGCGCCTGCCGCCGTCTGATTGAAGGATTACTCCGCTTTCTTCCTGCCTCCAAGGCTAGTGTACCAACAAATCGTTCTATCGCTTAATACAATATTTCAATAATAATCCATTATTCCGATGTGCTATACTGGTTTTAATGATATACGTTATTCTTAAACATGAGCAAACGTGATAAATAGGAGGTGAGCGGTTGTCAGCAGGACTAACCGAAAAGCTTAGCAAACCGATCATTGCCAAACCGTCGTTTTGGCCTGCCTTAGCGACGCTTTTCTTCGGCTCGTTCGTTGGCATGTACCATGTCGTTTCACTGAATGTATCGCTGCCGGGCTTCATCGGCATTTTCCATACCGATTTAGGAAAGGTGCAGTGGATTATTACTGGGTTTTCGCTCGCCTGCGGCGTCATTGCTCCGGCCAGCGGCTATGCGGGAGATCGTTTCGGGGGAAAGCACGTTTTCTTATTTTGCCTAGCGGGCATTACGGTTACCTCGGTGCTCTGCGCCTTTTCTTGGAATATTTACGCGCTTATTGCCTTCCGTATATTGCAAGGGGTGTTTTGCGGACTAATCCAGCCCGTTTCGCTGGCTTTGATCTACCGGACTGTTCCAGCCGACAAGCAGCCCCTTGCGGTCAGTGTCTGGTCGTTCTCCACCATACTCGGAACGGCGCTTGCCCCATCGGTCAGCGGCTGGCTGCAGGGCTACGATTGGCATTATATCTTTCTCGTAACGGTGCCTGTCGGCATCCTAGCGCTCGTGATCGGCAGCCGAATTCTTCCTACCAATCCCGTTAACAAGGAAACCAAGCTGGATCGCCTCGGGCTTGCGCTTGCGGCTTCAGGCAGCCTTTCGCTGCTGCTTTTATTCGGGAATATATACGCCTGGGGCTGGAAATCCGCTGCTTTTTGGGTGTGCTTGATCATAGGGGTTGGCAGTGCGGTTTGGTTCGTTATCCACCAGCTAAGGACAAAGGCGCCACTGCTGCAGCTGCGCTTGTTCCGCAACCGCACGTTCACCATCAGCTTGGTCGTTTCCCTGATCCTTTCCGTTGCTCTCTACTCAGGCATTTATTTTGTACCGCTGTATCTATCGCAAATCCACGGACTCAGCTCTTTTCATATCGGGCTGTTGTTTTTGCCGGGAGCCGCCTGCTTAACTTGCGCCACCTTCTTCTCCGGACGGTATTATCATAAGTTCGGACCGGCTGTACTCGCCATTGTCGGCACCTCTATCCTTATTGCCACTACATATCTGTTCAGCAGGCTTCAAGTCAGCACGAGCCTGCTGGCCATTATGATCATTATCGCGATCCGCAATACGGGAACCGGCCTCGCCCTGACGCCTGTGACCAACGCTGGCATGATGGCGGTTCCCAAGGAGCTCTCCGGCCACGCCTCGGCGCTCATCAACTGGCTGCGGCAAATATTCAGCGCGATGGCACTGGGCTTGTTCACATCGTTATTCTACGCAAGGTTGGCCGTTCATCAAGAGCAGCTTGGAAAAAGCGATGCTGTTTATCCCTCGGCATATACGCTAAGCATTAACGACGCCTTCTTATTTTCCGCGATCATTATTCTGTCTGCGCTGCCGCTTGCCTTGCTGCTTCGCAAGCCGCAAAAGGGGGATCGCAATCGGGAAATCTAATGTCGGGGCCAGTCTTCAAGCAATACCAAGCATTACTCGGTAATACTTTATTCATAATAATCTGGTAAATGTTTCCCTAATGCTTGCGCAGCTTCTTTGAGATCCGGTTTCCGGCCGTCTGCATCAACTGCACGAGCAAGATTAGGATGATGACGCACACGTACATGACGTCGGGCTGCCAGCGCTGATAGCCATAACGGATAGCCACATCGCCAAGCCCGCCCGCCCCAAGTACGCCGGCCATCGCCGTAGCGCCTATCAGGCCAATGGTCGCAATCGTCAGGCCCAGCACGATTCCCGGCCTCGCCTCCTTCAGCAGCACCTTCCAAATAATCTGCCGTCTAGAAGCGCCCATCGCCTGAAAGGCCTCAATGACGCCGGGGTTCACTTCCAGCAAAGCAGACTCAATCAGCCTCGCAATATAAGGCGCGGTGTAGAAGACGAGCGGCACGATGGCTCCTTTTACGCCGATAGTCGTATCCACAATCCATTTCGTAATCGGAATGATGGCAATGAGTATGATGATGAACGGGACGGAGCGCAGCACGTTAATGACCGCATTCAAGACCGGATAAAGCACCTTGTTCGCATAGATATGGTTAGGTCGCAGAACCACTAGGCAAACGCCTAGAAATAGGCCGATAAGCGCGGAGAAAAAAAACGAATAAATGACCATTGCCGCCGTTTCCCCAAGCGACTCCAGATACAAATCATAATTATCTATGAAACTGTTAATAAAGCTATTCAGCATGCTCCAGCACCTCCACCTGTATGCCGTTTTGTTCCATGTAGGCCATGCCTTCCTGAATGACAGACGGCTCGCCCGGCAGGCTAATAACGAGAAAACCAAATACGCTATCCTTTATTTTCGTTATATTCCCGTACAAAATGCTGGGCCGCAGCTGATAACGCAGCGTCAAATCAGCCAAAATGGGCTCGCTTACCGTTTCGCCTACGAATGAAATACGCAGCAATCGCCTTGGTGCGGCCTCGTTCGCGGCCCGCTGCAGCAGTTCGCTAGGCAAGTCGGCGTCAAACACGCTTTTGATAAATTTCCTCGTTGTTTCCGTCTTTGGCTTCGTAAACAGCTCCAGCACCGTACCCTGCTCTACGATGGCTCCGCCCTCCATCACTGCCACACGATCGCATATCTTCTTGACGACATACATTTCATGGGTAATGAGCACGATCGTGATGCCGTAGGAGCGATGAATATCGAGCAGCAAATGCAAAATGGAATCGGTTGTTTGCGGATCGAGCGCGGATGTCGCCTCATCGCATAACAAGATTTCCGGCTCGTTGGCCAGCGCCCTGGCAATGGCTACGCGCTGCTTCTGGCCGCCCGACAATTGAGCAGGATACGCGTCCTTCTTGTCCTCCAGACCAACAAGCGAGAGCAGCTCGCCGACCCTCGCCTGAATCTGCTGCTTCGCTGCGCCTGCAAGCGCCAGCGGCGCGGCAATATTTTGATAGACGGTACTTGACATCAGCAAATTGAAGTTTTGAAAAATCATGCCGATTTTTCGCCGCATCATCCGAAGCTGGTGCTCGCTTAGGCCGGCGAGCTCCGTGTCTTGGATTCGCACGCGGCCCGACGTCGGCCTCTCCAAATAGTTGATGCAGCGAAGCAGCGAGCTTTTGCCCGCTCCGCTGTAACCGATAATGCCGAAGATTTCCCCTTTGCGGATATGCAGGCTGGCATCTTTTACCGCATGGATTTCCTGCTTGCCTTGCTGGTACGTCTTGCTAACCTTCTCCATCCAAATCACGATAGTTCCTCCGCCTCCATTGAAATGGTAAAAGGTCTCTTCCGCTAAGAAGAGACCCGGGCTTTCTGCAACGACTACCAGGATGCTACGATATAAGTACCGTATTTTTCTTCGACAAATTTCTTCACCTGATCGGAGTGATAAGCCTTGATAAGCCGTTGGAACACCGGTTTATCCTTATCCTCCGTTCTTACGGCGATGATGTTCACCCAAGGCGAATCCTTCGGCTCGATAAAAATCGCATCCTTCGTTGGCACGAAGCCCGCTTCCACCGCATAGTTCGTATTAATAACCGCTGCCGTCAAATCGCCAAGCGCTTTCGGAATAAAGGCCGCGTCCAGCTCCTCGAACTTCAGGTTCAGCTTGTTCTCGGCAATATCGCGTACGGTTGCCGTAATGCCCACGCCCTCTTTGAGTTTGATTAGACCCGCGTTTTCAAACAAAATCAACGCACGCGCGCCATTGGTCGGATCATTCGGCAAGCCGATTACGTCGCCGTCCTTGATTTCGGAAACGTCTTTGATCTTCTCGGAATAGAAGCCGATCGGGAAGTTAAGCGTATTGGCAATTTTCACGATGTCCAAATTGTTGTCCTTCTTGAATTGATCGAGATAAGGCTCATGCTGGAATGCGTTCGCATCTAGCTCGCCTTCAGCAAGCACTTTATTCGGCTGTACATAGTCATTGAATACAACCAGCTCAATCTCTAGATTGTCCTTGGCGGCAACCTCCTGCACCTGCTTCCAGATTTCCTCCTCGACACCTGCCGATATGCCAACCTTCAGCTTCGCTTTTTCGCTATCCTCTGCCGCTTCGTTCGAATCTGATTTGTTGCTGCCGCAAGCTGCGAGCACCGCCGATAAGACGAGTGTCAGCATAATGAGTACGATTTTCCGTTTCATGCTTGGTTCCCCCTGCTCCAATTGGTTTAAAGCGGATCAAGCTCTCCTAAACATAAAAAAGCTCTTATTCCAACGCAAACGGCCAAGTATGCCGCAGTTTGAAATAAGAGCCTTTAGTCGTCTAATCAGCTCAATAACTTATTATTCCGATGAGATTAATATAGTTTAAACGTTAGCATACTGTCAACGATTTATTTTCAATTCATAGGCTAGCGCTTCCATGAATGACCAAATAGAAAGGAGAGCAAGACTGGGCTCGCTCTCCTTTCTATTTGGTCTATTGTTAGTATCGTTTTATCATATGCATTGCAAAATACCGCAAGCAGCTTCCGCAAGCTAACCGGTACGATACACAAACGTTAGCCTTCGAATCCCTTTGGGCTTGCCACGCTATTCCCGTAGGTCTGCTGTTCAAGACTTTGAAGCTATTTCCCGCAAAATTCGCTCCACGAAAGCATCGACCTGCAACAAGCCAAGATCACCCTCGCCCCGTTTCCTAACCGCGGCCGTCCCCGCATTTTTCTCGCTCTCGCCTACCACCAGCGTATAAGGAACCTTCTCAAGCCCCGCCTCGCGGATTTTGTAGCCCAGCTTTTCATTGCGCGAATCCACCACTGTCCGTATGCCGGCTTCCGCCAGCGCTTGCTTCACTTGAAGGGCATAATCGATGTATTTCTCCGATACCGGCAGCAGCTTCACTTGAACGGGAGCCAGCCAAAGCGGGAACGCGCCCGAGAAATGCTCTGTTAATATGCCGATAAAACGGTCAATGGAGCCGTATACCGCGCGGTGGATAACGACCGGACGGTGCTTCTGGTTGTCCTCGCCGATGTAGGAGAGGTCGAACTTCTCCGGCATCTGGAAGTCGAGCTGAATCGTGCCGCACTGCCAGCTGCGCTTCAGCGCATCGAGAATATGGAAATCGATCTTCGGGCCGTAGAACGCGCCGTCGCCCTCATTCACGTGATACGCAATGTTGCGGTTGTCCAGCACGCTCCGCAGCGATTGCTCCGCCTGGTCCCACAGTTCTTCCGAGCCCATGGAATCGTCCGGTCTTGTCGACAGCTCGATCTTGAATTCAAAGCCAAACACGTTGTACACATGGTCGATCAGCGCGATCGCCTTGTTGATCTCTTCTTCGATTTGGTCCGGCCGGACGAAGATATGCGCATCATCCTGGCAGAACGTCCGGACACGCATCATGCCATTGAGGGCTCCCGAATACTCATGCCGGTGCACCTGGCCGAATTCCGCCATGCGGATCGGCAGCTCCCTGTAGGAGTGCAGGCTGTTTTTGAAAATAAGCATATGCCCCGGACAGTTCATCGGCTTGAGCGCATAAGGCGTATCGTCAACGTCCGTAAAATACATATTGTCTTTATAGTGGTCCCAATGGCCCGATTGCTCCCACATCCGCCTGTTCATCATGAACGGCGTACGCACTTCATCATAATCGCGCTGCCGCTGCAGGCCGCGGATAAGATTTTCCAGCTCCGTACGGATAGTCATGCCATTAGGCAGATAGAAGGGCATGCCCGGCGCTTCCTCCGAGAACATAAACAGCTCCAACTCCTTGCCGAGCTTGCGGTGATCGCGCTTCTTCGCTTCCTCCAGCATCTCCAGATGTTCATCCAGCTGTGCCTTCTTCGGAAACGATGTGCCATAAATCCGCTGCAGCATTTTGTTGTCCGAATTGCCGCGCCAGTAGGCACCGGCTACATTTTGCAGCTTGAATGCTTTGATCCGTCCTGTTGACGGCAAATGCGGGCCGCGGCACAGATCAACGAATTCGCCTTGCTCATACAGCGTAATGACTGCGCCCTCGGGCAAATCGCGGATCAGCTCCAGCTTGAGCGGCTCCTCCTGCCGGGCAAATAACGCCGCCGCATCTTCGCGGCTAACCTCGCTGCGCACGATCGGCAAATTCTCTTGAATAATTCGACCCATTTCGGCTTCGATCGCCGATAGATCATCACTCGATAGCGGCTTCTCAATATCAATGTCGTAATAGAACCCGTCTTCGATCACCGGGCCAATGCCCAGCTTCACAGCCTGCTCCCCGTAAATTCGTTTGAGCGCTTGCGCCATAACGTGAGCTGTGCTGTGACGGTACACTTCTAGCCCTTCCGGGCTGTCGAGCGTCACGATTTCGACTTGGCTGTTCTGGTTGACCTCTCGTTGCAGATCGACCAGCTTCCCGTCTACTTTGCCTGCGACTGCGTTTTTGGCAAGCCCCATGCTGATGGATTCCGCGATTTGCGCAAGTGTCGTGCCACTCTGGTACTCCTTGACTGTTCCATCCGGTAATGTAATTTCAATACTCATTATGCAGCCTCCGATCGAATTAGTGGAACGCAAAAAAACACATCTCTCCCAGAAAGGGACGAGTGCGTTCAGCTCGTGGTTCCACCCTCATTCGATCTGCCGCTATATTCATGGCTGCGCCATTCATCAGCAAAAGCAAGATCCTTATTGAGCATCCGGTAACGGGGATGATTCGGTGTTATTTACAACCGCCAAGGCAAGCAGCGGGTTCCATAACACGGCTGCAAAGGGGTAACTACGCAATCGTCAGCTGGAGAGGCTCTCAGCAATCGCCTCATTCTCTGGACAGCCCGTAAAGGTAATCATGTCTTTGGTCAAAGCCTATTTCTGGCTAAATTGTAATCCTAAGTTCTAAGGATGTCAACCATGGCGAATCTCCGCTTTACACGGTTGAAGAGCGCTCATGCAGGAAATCGGAGGGCGAGCGGCCCGTGCTCCGCTTGAAAATACGGTAGAAATAGGACACGTCGTTATAGCCCAAATAATCGGCAATCTCGCTGATCATCAGCTGTGATTCCGTCAGCATATAAACCGCTGTTTTCATCCGATGATTATGAACATATTCGCTAATCGTCTGGCCCGTGACCGTTTTGAATAAAGTTGCGGCGTAATTGGGCGTTGTGTTAATCACGTCACCCAGCTCATCCTTCGTCACCCGCTCGCGATAGTGGGTAGATATGTATTGCCTCATGCTGTCTACCCGGCGATGCTTCTCCGATGGGATTATTCCACGGTCCCGCTCCTGGTTAATATAGATCAGAGCCTCCATCAGAAGGGACTGCGCCATCAATTCGAAATAGGACGGCCTCTCCTTATATTGCGTCAGAATAGCGCGGAGACGTTCCTGCACAACCTCAAAGCAGCCCAGCCGTACCCGCAGCGGCTCCCGTAACTGAAGAATCGGCAAGGCGCATTCCGTTGCGGTTCTGCGAAAGTTGATCACGTACTTGGTGTGCACGAGCGTTGGAATGCTTTTGCCATAGTAGGCAATATGACCGGGAATCAGCAGCAGGTCGCCCTTCTCTAGAATGGCCTTCTCCTCGTTCACCCAATATACACATTTGCCATAGGTGACCAGCAGCAGGTGAAAGGATAACTTGCGTCCCTCCCCCTCCTCGTACCAATCCGCGCCGTTGTCCTGATGGACATCCGAAATTGCCAGCATCCTTACCGCTCCTCAATCCAGTACTATTGTACATTCATTGTACTATAGTTCTTATACGGTTTCGAGCTCCCGCGTTACAATGAGAAAAACGAGGAGGCCTACAACATGCTAAAAACAAAAATTATTTGTACAATGGGTCCCGCTTGCGACTCCGTTTCCACGATTAAAGAAATGATCCAAGCAGGGATGACCGTTGGTAGACTGAATATGGCTCACGGCGAATTAGAAGACCACGTCATGCGAATGAACAATATACGGCAAGCAGCGCGCGAGCTTAACACTTTCGTGCCGATTATGATGGATATTAAAGGACCTGAAGTGCGCATCGGCAAGCTGAAGGAAGCTTCCTGCGAGCTTGTGATCGGCGAAGAGCTGGCCCTAACGACAGAGGATGTGCTTGGCGACGCGACGCGCCTGCCTGTTAACTACAATGAGCTGCCATTAGTGGTGAAACCCGGCGACCGCATCCTGATTGACGACGGACTTGTCGATCTGACGGTACTTTCCGTGGAAGGCACTGAGATTCGCTGCCGCATCATCAGCGGCGGCACGCTGAAGCCGCGCAAAGGCGTTAACCTGCCAGGCATCAAAACGACCTTGCCAGGCGTAACGGAGCGCGATGTCGTGCATATCCATTTCGGCGTCAAGCATAACGTCGAGATTATTGCCGCATCTTTCGTCCGCAAAGCCGAGGACATTCTGGAGATCCGCAATATTCTCGAAGAAGCTAACGCGAGCCATGTCCAAATCATCTCCAAAATCGAGAACGAAGAGGGCATGCTTAACCTTGATGCCATCATCGAAGCGTCCGACGGCATTATGGTTGCCCGCGGCGACCTTGGCGTTGAAGTGCCGATCGAGGACGTGCCGATGATGCAGCGCGAAATGATCAACAAATGCAACCTGGTAGGCAAGCCCGTAATCGTTGCTACCCATATGCTTGAGTCCATGCAGGTAAACCCCCGCCCGACAAGAGCCGAGGTCAGCGACGTAGCGAACGCGGTCATTCAAGGCGCGGACGTCGTCATGCTTTCGGGCGAGACGGCAGCCGGGAAATATCCGATTCCTTCCGTTCGGACGATGGCTTCCATCGCGAAAAAAGCGGAATCCATGATTGATTACAAAGAACAATTCGACAAAAGAAGAGCACAGCAGAGCACTAACATTACAGAGGTTATCAGTCAAGGCGTCGTCAGCTCCTCGCTTGAGCTGAATGCAAGAGCCATTCTCACCTCAACGGAAAGCGGCTTTACCGCGCGTATGGTGTCCAAATACCGCCCGAGCGCCCCGATCATCGCGATTACGCAGCATGACCATGTGCTTCCGAAAATTTGCCTGCTCTCCGGAGTTATTCCCGTGAAGGGCGATCCCGTTACGACGACGGACGAAATGTTCGAATCCGCAACGCGCAATGCGAAGCTAACTGGTCTTATCGACACTGGCGATATCATCGTCCTGTCTGCAGGGGTGCCGATCGGCCAAGCTGGCGCAACTAACCTGATCAAGGTTACGCAGGTTTAGTACCCGCCACACATGACTCCTCACCATACGCCGTGCATTTCTAAAGCCCATTTGAAATCACGCAAATAGATTCAAGCCGCAGCGTTTTACGACGCTGCGGCTTTTTTGGCATGGTCAGGCTCCTGCATCTGCAGCACGAATAACAGCCCTTCTACCGATATGCAAAATAAATGTTGCCGACCACATATGTAGATGTTATATTTATGTTGCCGGCAACATTTAATTGTCATCATCCACATCACTTACCGCTTTCCGTCCAATATCCAAGAGAGAGTAGAGGATTGACTTGAATTTAAATAAAAATGCCCGAAGCGCGGAATTAACGGATGAAGCAAATGCAGCCGTAAGCGAATATCCGATCAGCTTCGCCATCTTCGCCCTAGCCCGCTCGCATCGCGGTTTGGCTTCCCAACTGATTCGTGAGGCTGGACTTTTCCCAGGCCAGGAAATTATCCTTATGCAGCTTTTCCGTCAGGATGGCCAATCGCAGAACAGCCTGAGCCGAACGCTTCGTTTAGACCATTCCACGATCGCCAAATCTATCCGTAGACTAGCCGATGCCGGGCTTATTACCCGCAGCCGCTCCGCTGAGGACGGCCGAGTGACGCTCGTGCACTTAACGGAGGCAGGATGGAAATTACAGCCTTATGTAGCAGGGACTTGGGACAAACTGGAGCAGATCACGACAGAAAGCCTCAACGGGGAAGAAAAGGCAATGCTCCAGGCATTATCGCAAAAAATAGCATTTTCGTTAGATGCGCACATCAATAAGCATGGGGAGAGATGAATATGACAACACCAATGATGAAAGCCATTCAAGTTCGGGAATATGGCGGTCCGGAAGTACTGAAGCTCGAAGAAATCAGCCGGCCACAACCGCTTGCGGGAGAAGTTCTTGTGCGAATCGCTTATGCTGCAGCCATTCCGCTGGATTGGAAAATCCGCAAGGGCTGGCTGCAGCGCGTTTTCGTCAAAACGATGCCTTACACGCCTGGCACCTCGGTATCCGGCATTGTGGAGGCGGCAGGCGAAGGCGTCTCTGGTTTTCAGCCGGGCGACCGCGTTTTTGGCAACGTCAATGGCGGCTATGCGGAATATGGAATCGCCCCTGCTCATGATTTGGTGCTCATGCCTTCGCATTTATCCTTTGAGGACGCCGCGACCATTAAAGGGGGAGCAGAATCCGCTTGGAAAGCTTTATTCTCGGAAGGTGAATTGGAAGCCGGCCAAACGGTGCTTATTCATGCAGCCGCCGGCGGAGTAGGACAATTCGCCGTTCAGCTAGCCAAATGGAAAGGGGCTACCGTTATTGCAACCGCCTCTTCCCGCAATTTGGATTTCGTGAAAGCTTTGGGTGCGGACGAGGTGATCGATTACACCGCAACGCCATTCGAGAACGTCGCCAAGAACGTAGATTTAGTCGTGGATTCGGTCGGAGGTGATACGGAGGAACGGTCGTGGCCCGTCATAAAGCAGGGCGGGAAGCTTGTCGCCTTAACGCAGGCTCCTTCGGCCCAGCAGGCTGAGCAATATGGCATTAAAGCCATGTTCAATACCAAGTTTCCAACCTCTGAAGACTTGCAATGCATCGCGCAATTGCTTGCCGACGGCACGATAACCGCGCAAATTGATTCTCTATATCCGTTAAGCGAGGCTGCTCAGGCTCATGGGAAGAGCGAATCGAGGCACGGACGCGGAAGAATTCTGTTAAAGGTGCAATAACCTGGTTGATTCCTCCTATCGCTTCTTTGTTTGAGTAAAACCTGTGATGAATAATGGTGTCAAAGGGCCGTTCAGCGGGTCAAAAAGACGGACTTTCATGAACCTTTCACAATATGGATGTTTCCGCATGACTTTTGGAGCATATTATAAGAATAAAGAGACTTTACTAGGAAGCGTAGGAGGGTACGGGTATGAAAAAAGAACATACTGTCTATTTTAAAGTGATGCACGGAAAGGAAGCCAAATTGCTGACCGGCCTCATCTATCTGGAGGAAAATACGCAGCCAACCGCGCAGGACTACGAGGCTTGTTTAAAACAGTGCGGCCATGATGTACATATTGAAAACCATGAGCAATTTATATTCCGGTCCAATAACCCGAATGACGACTATCTTATCGACGTGCTCGAAAACTACAGGAAAAACGACAAGGATTTGCATGCGGACCATTTGGCCCAAAGCTTCGTAAAAAGAACGCCATTCCTTTAATTTGACTTAAACAGTAGCTAAAGTACCTATTCCCGACTAAGACCTTGGAAATATTTTCATAATGATGCGGTTGTGCTATGCTTTCCATAGAATGAACAAAATGTAAACGCATAGCATTCCAGACCTCCCATTATGTTCCTTGAAAGTTGGTGAATCATGAGTACAGGCGAGAGCATCATCATCGTTGTCGTCATTCTTATTTCATTGCCGCTTCTCTTACTCGCCTTCATGGTCATACGGCAATCGTTCCAAGCAAATCGGGAAATCAAACATATCTTGAAGAACGGTATGGCATTTGATGCGACTGTAAGCTCCATACGGCAAACCGACACGGAGATTAACGGTCATCCCGAGGTATTTATCGGTTTAACGATTCCGAGAGAGCATGCCGAGCCGCATCGCACCATCATCAAAACCGTTATTTATATGGTCAATATTCCGCAGTACCAGCCCGGACGCAAAGTGAAGGTTAAGGTGCTGGAGCTGGATGGCAAAATCAAGGTTGCGCTTGAAGGCGCCCATGTATTCTAATACATGACTTACATAGAAAGAGCGCCTTTTGCAGGCGCTCTTTCTTATTGAGCAGCAGTTAGCTTCTTTGGCTTGCGCAGCAGCAGCGTGAGCGGCAAGGAGACGATAATGATGACGGTCCCTACGTGGAACACATCCTGTACGCTGAACGAGAGCGCTGCCTTTGGGGATACATTCCCGCCTGCCAGATGCACGATCGTCTGCGCCGACAGAATAGAGCTGAACAAACTGATGGACAGCGCCGAGGTGCCCTGCCTAATCCAATTCATGACTGCAGACGCATGGCCTGAGTTTACGCTTGGCACTGCCGACATAGCGGCGTTCGTGACCGGCATATTGCTAAAGCCTATGCCCATATAACGAATCGCCACCCATACCGTAATGAATAAGGCGCTTGTGGCAATGCCGGCATGACTAAGCTCCCATGTCGCGATGCCCATGAGCAGCAGACCGATAAAGATTAGCCTGGAGGGCCCGATTTTCCCGTACAGCCTGCCCACTGCCAGTGAAACCAGCACCATCGCGAGCGTACCCGGCAGCATGACCAGGCCCGTTGCGAAGCTGGATTCCCCTTTTATATTTTGCATGAAAATCGGTACCAATAAAGTTCCCGCATATAAGGAAATCGTGATGCAGCAATTCACGATAAGGCCATACGTGAAACGGGGTATTTTCAAAACGCGCAAATTCAGCAACGGGTTCTCGACACGCAGCGTCCTTTTTACGAAATAGGTAAGCACGACGATGCCTGCGGCAATCATCCCGAGCGTCTGCCAGCCTGCCCAGCCCCAGCTATGTGCCTCGCTGAAGGCAACGAGCAGCGCGCTTGTGCCGATCAGTACCGATCCGAAGCCGATCCAATCGAGCTTAATTCCGCTGCTTAACCGATAATGAGGGATATATTTGGCCGCTACGATCACCGCGATTATGCCGATCGGCACATTTAGCAGAAACAACGACTTCCACCCATAGCTCTCTGCCAGCCACCCTCCTACTGTCGGTCCCAGCGCCGGCGCCAGCATTGCCGACACGCTCCAGAAGCTGACGGCTACGGCCTGCTTCGACTTTTCGATCGTCTGATAAATGATTGTCATCGTCGTGGGCATAATAATGCCGCTAAAAAAACCTTGAAGAATACGAAACGCGATAAGCGATTCGATGCTCCATGCAAAGATGCATAGTACCGAAGCCAACGTAAAGCCTGCGAGCGCAAACACATACAGCCTTTTGTAGCTCCATTTGTCTCCCATGAAACCGATAATCGGCGCAATAATGCCCGTCGCCATCATAAAGCCCGACAACATCCATTGCACCGTATTAAGGCTTGCTTGAAAATCGTCCATGAATATAGGCAATGCCACATTTATCGTAGTTGTACTCAAAGAGGCCATAAAGTTGCCGAAAAAAACGGCGATCATTACGGTCCAAAATGACGTTGCTGCTTTCTGTGAGGTATCCACGTTCATGCTCCTAACTAATCGTTTAATTGATTGAGCGCCTTCGTTACCCGGCTCTCGTATCCGATCAATTCGTTTTTAAACTGCTCCATCCGGGCAATTTTGGTATCGATCATGTCCTTTTCTTTTTGCAAAATGCTCGCTATCTCCATGAGCTTGCTTCTACGAGCCTCCCTGTCCTCTGTCGTACGGTACTCGGTTTTCTGCTGCTCAATAATGGCTTGAAACGTCATGTATTGCTGAAGCTCGGCAAGGGAAAAACCCAGCACCTCTTTGGCCAGCATAATTTTATTAATTTTCTCAATATCGTCCTCGGAGTATAGACGGATGCCGCCCTGCGTTCTTTCCGGAGGTGGAATTAAGCCGAAATCCTCATAGTACCTGATCGCTCGCTTCGTTAAGCCGGTACGCTTTGCCACTTCTTCGATTTTCAATAACTGCACAGCTCCGCACCTCCGTTAATCCTATGCCATTAGCATACGCTTGATGACAGTTAACGTCAACGTTAACTTTATCTCATGAAAGACCGAATCCGTTTTTTTGTAACCAAACCGGGCAGCATTGTGCTACATGAGGCATTCCCCTCCTAGCCAACGGAAAAGGCCGCCTCTCCGGGATCTAATCCCCTTGAGACAGCCCTATCGTCCTCGTCTGCCGCACTAACGTTTATCGATCGGCAGCCAGCTTTTCACGCCGTCATCCTCAATAATGCCAAGCGTTGCGTCCGTAATATCGGTATCCAAGAGAAGCTTGTCGCGAACCTTGAACTTGATATCATCGGCATCTGCAAGCGATAATCCCGCCTTCAGCTCCATCAATGCTTCCACATGATAGTACCGGCCCTCCTGCAGGATGCGCATTTGATAAATATCGGTGACCAACGGCTCCGAGAAAATGATCTGCGATACTTTGTCCGCGACCTCTTTCGGTGCCGACACGCCGATTAGACCAATCATATTGTCGTAACCTACGCGGAAGGCCACGCCAAACATCAGCAATCCAATGAGTATCGTAACTAAACCGTCCATGCGGTCGAAAGTTGTGAAATAGACAACGATCACGGCAATCATCGCCAGCAGAGCGCCGGTAACGGCAACGATATCCTCATAAAAGACCAATCGCGTTGCCGGTGCCGAGCGGCCTACGTTTTTGAAAGCAGCCGAAGCAATCTTGAAGCCTCGTGCCTCGACCTTCGCTTCATGCAAAATCTCTTTCATCGCTTTGATCAGTATGAATCCGTCTACAACCAAATTAATAATTAAAACGCCGATATTAAGCCAAATGCCTTCGCTCTCGGCTGGATGGTTGAATAAATGCCAGCCTTCATGGATCGTTTCATACGCCATGATGGTAACGACAATGACGGCAACCATGCAAAATAAATTGATAACGCGGCCAAAGCCCGTCGGAAACCGCGGCGTCGGCCGCTTCTCGGAGAGAATGCTTCCGACAAAAACGAAGCCCTGATTAATGGCATCCGCTAAGGAATGCATGGCGGAGGCGAACATGGCCCCGCTGCCGCTAAATGCTGCTGCAAAAGCTTTAATCGCAGCTATGATCGCATTCCCTATCATTGCAATCGCAGAAGATTTGTTGCCTTTCTTGATTAAAGCCAATAGCCCTAGACGCTCCACTTTAGATTCCATAATCTCCTCCTGCGGCAACTTTTTACTGTTACCTTACCACCATTAGCCAGATTTGATTCAGGCTCGGCCAGCAGAATGAAGATATTGTTTATACAAGCGAATCGTGTAAGCCAATTAAACAGATGCTATTCGATCGGTTGACCGTCCATAAATTTTCGTTTCTTCCCCGTTGAACAAGTAACCTTTTCCTTCGAGGGACCAGCCGTTTTTCTCGTAATAACCGTCTAAATCGGTGCACAAATAAAGCCTTTGATAGCCTATCTTCCCTGTCTCACGAAGTGCATGCTCCATTAATGCAGAGCCGATTCGGTTTCCTCTATGCTCGGGTGCCACGTATAAGCAAGCCAGCCATGGAAAAATGTCCTGACGGCTGATTAAATCATTGCGCAATAACGCATAAGTGCCCATAATCGCGTCATTCTGCATGACCAAGTAAAACCGAGGCAGATCGCTTCCCGTGTCGCATGCATGCAGCATGCAATCATAATAAAAGCGGTAATTCGTCTCGCTCCCCCATTGCTCCCAGAACATGTGAACGGCTTCATTGAAAAACGCCATCTTATCCCTCAACTCAAAAATTTCAAACTGCCCTTGTATGACCCTTGCCATAAACGGTCTCCTCTGTCAACGCATTATCTTTATTTCTTCGAAAGCCTTATCGCGAGAAAAATAACTTCCACAATTATCCCAAGAATAAAGCCTGCAGCTACCGCTTCCAAAAAGACAAGAAAGCTGACCAAGTCTTCCCAGCCCGTCATATTACGCGAGTAGAAAGCCATTAACACCAGCCCGACCAATGTGCCTATATTAGAAAATAGCCATAGTTTTTTTGCTCCCAGCCAGCCCGTAAAGCTAAATAAAAAGGATAATACGACAGCAAGCACCATAAATCGAAAAGCATGCATACCCGTGAATGGCTGGCCTAAAACGAGAAAACGAATAACCCATAACAAAATACTAAACAGCAGCGAGGACGCACCAGCCAACAGCCACCACCCGGCGCTTCTTACCGCAGGAATCCAGCGCATTCGAATTAACCCCTCTCGGATATACGTTTTGTTTATATTAACGAATAAAGCGCTTACTTTGTTTCGGCAGCTCATTGCCAGTTATCCCAATTCCGCTAAAATCCTTTTTACTATCTATATTAAACAACTGCATAGAGTTTTCCTTATTTTAATCCTGATAAATGATGCTCCTATCCAGCGATCAGCTTATTTTCCTTTGTGATTATATCACTCAGCGATTATGAAATATATAAACTGCAATTCTCTTGCATTAAAAAGAGCCGAACGGAAGGTTGGATTCCGTTCAGCTCTTTTCCTACGCGGTCATAGCATGTGCACGCTACTCTACGCCGTCTTTAAAGTTTTTATCGTAGTTTTTATCGCCTTTGTGCTCAAGGTCATTCAGCGTTTTCTCCAGTGTCGTTACGATTTCTTCCTTCACCTGCGCCAGCGTTTCATAGAATAGAGCCTCTTCCGAGCCTACGATCTTTACGCCGCTAATCGCCTGCATCGACTGGAATTTCCGGTGGTGATCAGCTAGATCGTCAATCGCTTTGAGCGTATGTACGCTTTGAAGAAACAAATCTTTGTGGTGTTGGTTGGCTAGTCTGCTCTCTAGCTGCTGCAGTCGATCATTCATGGGCACTATTCCCTTCGTATACGCTTAGTTATGAGGCGCTTGGATACAACTTCTTCCACCCATTGTACAATCATTTGCCACGCAAAAACAACCTCACTTGCCGCTGCAGCAGGGGCTGCACCCCTCAGCTCGCGGACTTTCAGTAAACGCTCAGTCCGGCTTCATATGTGCTTAACGTAAGCATACGACAATAACCATATTCAATGAAAAGCTTGCGCAATAGCTAGAGGGCTAATCATGCTTTATCCCATTCACAGGAGTTGATCGTCATCATACGTTTATCGAAACGAAAAAAAATAATGCTTTTTGCCGCCTTGCTCCTGCTCGTAATCGGAGGCGCCCTCTATGTGCTGGCAGACCGTTACCTGATCGAGCATGTTGAGGTGAAAATTGCTGCGCAGGCGACAGCAATTCCCGAATCGGATAGCGGCCAAGACTCGGGCAGCTCCGAGCAGATTGAACAGGATGACTGGAACTACAGCAGTGCCGATACGAGCATACGCATTGAAAAGATCGAAACAGGCTCCGGCGAAGACAAAATTACTTACTTTGTCGCCGATGTCCAGTTAAAGCAGGCAAGCTTGCTGCAATCCGCTTTTGCCAAAAACGCGTTCGGCCGCAACATTACTGAAAACACATCTACGATCGCTGCTGCCAATAATGCCATACTCGCCATCAACGGTGATTATTATGGATTCCGCAGTGACGGAGTAATTATCCGCAACGGCACCGTTTATCGGGACGAGCCTGTCCGTGATGCGGTCGCCCTGTTATCCGACGGTACGATGAAGTCTTATAACGAGGAGGAGGTTTCATCCTCGGTCCTGCTGGAGATGGGCGTAACCCAGACCTATTCGTTCGGTCCGACGCTCGTGAAGGACCGAGCGGTCACGGACGATTTCGACAAAGTTGCCATCGACACCAATTTCGGGAACCGCTCCATCCAAGGCTCGAATCCTCGTACGGGCATCGGAATGATCGCACCTAACCACTATGTGCTCGTTGTCGTAGACGGACGCAAGGATAATTACAGCAAAGGCATGACCTTAACCGAATTCGCGCAAGTATTCAAAGAGCTTGGCGCAACGGAGGCTTATAACCTGGACGGCGGCGGCTCCTCCACCATGTATTTCATGGGACGCGTCGTTAACAATCCGCAAGGCCGCCAGCAAGAGCGCGGCGTCAGTGACATCCTCTACATCGCAGAATAACGAACAAGTACAACGACAACAAGGAGGCTGACAGCGGTGAATCTATTAATCCCTTCGTATGAGCCGGATGAGAGGCTGATCATGCTCATTATGGAGCTGAGAGAGCTGGGCACGTTCCCAATCGTCATCGTCGATGACGGAAGCGGTCAGGCTTATGGCCACTTATTCCGCACGGCAAGCGAGCTCGGCTGCACGATCATCACGCATAGCGAGAACAAAGGGAAAGGACATGCCCTGAAGTCGGGCTTTCAATATTTTAAACAGAAGGGGACTACCCATGGCATCGTATGCGCGGATAGCGACGGTCAGCATCTCCCCCGCGATATTATGAGAATTGCCGCCAGCCTGCAGGAGAATAAACAGCATATCGTGCTCGGCTGCCGTCATTTCTCGGGCAAAGTCCCTCTGCGCAGCCGCTTCGGAAACGCAGCTACGCGGCTCGTTTATGCGTTAGCGACAGGCAGGCGCGTCATGGATACGCAGACAGGATTGCGCGGCTATTCTGCCGACATGCTAGACTGGCTTTGCCGCATTCCAGGCGAACGCTTTGAGTATGAAATGAATCTGCTGCTCGAAGCTCCTGCTGCCGGATATGATTTTCATCAGGTCCCGATAGACACGGTATATCTCAATCATAATCAATCCTCTCATTTTCGTCCGATTGCCGACTCAACCAGAATCTATGCTCCGTTTCTCAAATTCAGCGCGACCTCCCTATCTTCTGCGGCGATTGACTACTTGCTGCTCGCGCTGATTCATATTTTCAGCTCAAACCTTCTATTGGCTGTGCTTGGCGCAAGGCTTGCGAGTTCTGTTTTTAATTATTCAATGAATAAACGGTTTGTATTCGCATCGGGGAGACGAACAGCAATGCATACCTCCATGCCTAAATACTTTGCGCTGGTCATCATCATTTTCGTACTGAATTATGGCTTGATGCACCTCTTTAATGAACGGCTAGGCATGCAGCTGCTCGTCGCGAAGCTGCTCACTGAGGGAACGTTGTTTCTGTTAAGCTACTGGGCCCAGCGTAAATTCGTGTACTGAAATCGGCAAGCATATTGGCGAAGATTGGAGAGCGATCGCCTAATCGCTCGGGAAGGTTGATAGCAACAGGCACAGCCGATTGCGATGGTATGATCCACCATTGCGATTGGCCGTGCCTGATTGTTTTGGAACGACTATTCGTTTAAACCACCGTACTGGCCTGGCCCCATTCTTTTGGTACCGTGAAGGTCATGCCCTTTGTCAAAAGACGGTCAAGCAAGGACTTGAATGGCTCTAATGCAATCCAATCATGGATAAGAATGATCTCGTTGCCGACTCTTCCTTCATCCTGCGAATGGGCTTCCGCCCCCAAATCGAACGTATCGAGCGTATAGGACACGTGTAATCCCTGCTTCATGCTCGATTCGTCCTGCTCTGCATAGTGTATATGATCAAAGGAAGGCTGCTCATACCCCAACTGTTCAAGCATCCGCTGGATACCGGCGAAATGCTCATGCCTCGATTCGTCTTCGGAATAGGGAAACCGAAAAACCTTCGCAGGCCTGACGGCCTCCGCTTTGGCATAAAGCCCATTGATCACCTGATCCGCCCGCTCCACCTGGCCTCTAGCGTCATCCCAAGAAATAGAGGAGAAATCCGCGTGATCATAGCTTCGGTTCCCAATAATATGCCCTGAACGAATCGCATGCACTGCTGCATCTGAGAAGCGTTCCAGTGCTTCACCCAAACAAAACCAAATGGCGCGTACGCCTCTGGCATTCAAATAATCAACCTTCTGCATAAACTCCTCGGCCGGACCTTCGTCAATCGTAAGGTACGCCGCTCTTTCCGCCGCTAACATAACAAAGAACCTCCGTTAATTTATTGCTCCCCACATTAATCATTCCTCTATTATACCCGATAATAAACATTTTGTTTGATTGTGCGGCAAAAGGGTTATTTATGAAACATGTGTTCCAAAACACCATTTGATTCGCGTTACTGGGTAATAACGGATGGGGAAGGAGGTGAACCTCCAAATGACACTCAAGCATAAGCGCCATTACTGGCTGAAGCTATCGATTTCGGTGGCCATCCTTATGCTGTCGGGCTTTCTCATCGAGCTTGCGCAACCGCCGAAGGCATCCGCGCTTCGTCCTTGAACCTTCTTGCGCCTAAAACGTTAAAACAGGCGTTCAGAACAGTCTGTTCTGCGACTGTTCTGAACGCCTGCCTATGAGGCTTTCTCAACTATTCATTAGGGCTGTTTCCTTGCAGCATTCAATTCGTTCTCATTCTGATGCCATTCTTTCACCATGCTCTGATAGAAGTTGCTCTCCTGCGGGCTTAGCCCCTGCTTGTTGTCCTTGACGATTAAGTTACCGATATTGCGTTTCAAAATAATGCTCCGACGTCCTAACATGTCCATGTAAGTCAATGAAATTCACCCTCCAGCTTATGTTTTCCAATCGGTCTATTCAAGTATAACGAATGCTACACCCATTGAAAAACAGCGGCAGGCGGCGCTATTTCCGGTAATTTCGCCTAAGCCGGACTGAGCCAAGACCACCCCTGCCCGTTCGGAAACATCCTTCCATATCCTCCATATAACGACCCTATCACCACATGTCAGGTAAAACCGATACAGTTAAGGTCCGACTCCCTCATTTCGGATATGATTTGTTTTCAATTCGGAGCGATAAAGTTTAATCTTGGCTTTTACAGTTATAGGCGTCCTCGCAAATCGTTCATTCCAGCTCCCTGAGATCGGCATAAACTGTGCGTATTGCTTCCGATACATCTGCTCGCCAAATCCAAATACATCTACTCCGAACCTTTTCTGTATGCTTTTAATCGTTGCGCTCATTTGCTGCTCCAAATACTCAGCGCCGAGTTTCTCCAACTGCTCATAGCCAGCAATCGATGTTAAACGAATGGATTCGTCTACGCTTGCAACTATACCGTCCCCTTCCAGGCTTAAACGAAGAACCAGCTCGCCCTTCTCCATTTCCGCTTGAAGCGCTGCTTTTAAATGATAGAGACGAATCGCGGTGTTGTCATAAGTTGGAATCCCGACCGTTGTCCCTTTAACCTGATTCCTTGCCAGCGAGAGCATCCGGCTTTCTTCCAAAGAAAGAAATCCGAGAAGCTTATCCTCCGAAAAAACGCCCGTTCCGGCAATGACGATTGAAGCCCTAGGCGTGACCGACTTGATGCTCTGCAGCGTATTCGCGTCTTTGAAGGCTCCCTTAAGCGAGATTGCCCCGAGCGCAAGCTCCCTGCCTTCGGTAAGAAGAGCCTCTGAAATGTCGAATAATCGGGACTCTGGTATTCCTCCCCATGAGAAACGGTAGCTTTTCACTTGGGCGGTAATTTTAGACGAGGTGAGCGTCCCGCGCGGGTATAGCACCTTTAACAGTTGAGCAGCAGGAACATCTTTCGAAATTAAGACAAGAACATCCTCCCGAATGTATCTTGTCCGCTGCAGCGGATCCAAAAGATCCGAAAGGCCTTTTCTAGCCAATCGTTCATCAACGATGAATACGCCGATATGCGAGATAAGCAGCGTCCGGTCTATGCTTTCATTAAAGCGCGTAATCATTTCTGCCAATGTAGTTCCCTCAATCGATTGTATAACAGCAGGCACCGTATCCTTATTTCCTTCCAATTGGTCGGCAATCATCGTCTCGATGGTAAGACGAAGTTTGCCATTGCTCCCCGGCTCCAATGCCGCGCCTGTAATTAGAGATGTTTTATTCAACTCCACGTTGTCCCAGCAACCGGATAAGAGAAAAGGAAGTGCTGCGATCCATATGCCAAGCATGAGCCTATTCCTTTTATTCACGGCTTTCGCTCCCTCCCCCTTCATCATTCGACAAAGGTGTTTGAAAGACGAGAATCGCATCCTTTTGCTCGCGCAAACGAAAGGGAACAAACGGGGAAAGGTAGGACACCCCGAAAGAATGCAGCCTGACCAGATGGATCAGCAGAAAAGCCGAACCAAGAATGACGCCGTAAAAACCAAGCACCGCTGCCAGAAAAATAAAGCCGAACCGGAATAGGCGTATGTTCGCGCCAAATGTGAATATCGGAGCTACGAACCCCGAAATAGCCGTTAACGCGACTACGATTACGTTAATGTTGGAGACAATGCCTGCCTGTACGGCTGCTTCGCCGAGCACTAGTGCACCGACGATAGAAATCGCAGGACCTACAACACGAGGCATCCGGGTGCCTGCCTCACGTAAAATTTCGAAGGTAATTTCCATTAAGAGTATTTCAATAACCGCAGGAAAAGGAATCCCTTCCCGTTGCGCCAAAATGCTTGTAAGCAGAACCGTCGGAACCAACTCCGCGTGAAAGGTCGTTACTGCGATATAGAGACAAGGGACGAACAAAGAAAAGAAGAATGCAAGGTAGCGCAGCAGCCGAGTAAAGGTGCCGAACGCAAACCACTGATAGTGATCCTCAGGCGATTTGAAAAAATCGTTCATAACCGCGGGAACGACGAGGACAAACGGGCTGCCGTTAACGATAATGGCAGCTTTTGCCTCCAGAATAGAGGCGCATACCGCATCCGGCCGCTCGCTGCTGTATACCGTTGGGAACAAAGAAAACCTTTTCGGCCTAAGAAGCTCCTCTATGCTTCCGGAATCAAGCACGCTGGACATGCGGTTCGTTTGCAATCTGGCTCGGATCCTTCGCAGCAGCTCCGCATCCAGCCTCCCATTTATATAGGCTAAGTAAACGGAAGTTTGTGATTGATCTCCTAAGGTATATTTCTCAAAGCGCAGCTGCTCATTAATGAGACGTCTGCGAATTAAGCTCATATTCGTATCCACCGATTCCGTAAAGCCGTCCTTCGGGCCCCTTACAACCGTCTGCGTAGTCGGCTCCGCTACCGCTCTGGTATCCAGCTGCTTCACATCGAGCATAAGCGTGAAGGATGCTCCTTCCAATGCTAGCCCCGCTTGGCCAACAGCCAGCTTTTGCGTAAATTCTTTTAAATCGCCGATATAAATACCGGATAATCCGCCATAATATTTCTCGTTCATATGCTCCAGCCATGCGTCAGCACTTCCAAAGGGTTGATTCATACTGACATGGGAAAGCGGCCGAACGATATTGTCCATCATAAAAGGCACGTTCGTCATCGTTTCTAAATAGCAGAGCAATCCCTTTTGCTCGCCAACGCAAACCTCTACGACCGCAAGATCAGCCGTATTGCCGAATACATGCTTCAAATGGGCGCGAATATGCTCCAGCGATTGAATCGGCAAGCTATTCGAATCATTTCGCAAAGTATGATCTCGTTCGTTCATTCGCTGCTACCTCTCTTTCGCTTAGAAAGAATCCATATCCATATACCTGTCAAAAGGGGAATGATCAGCTGAAACGGAATATGGAGGTACTGAATGACAAGGTGAAGCCCCTCTTCCGTGTGTTCGGCAAAATTATGTGAGACTAGCAGCGACAGCGCTCCAATCATCAAAGCAAGGGGATAGATGTAGGTTTTACTCGGTTTTCCGAAAATGACAGAGATTCCTTTTGCTCCCGCATACAAGAAAATGGCGCATTTGAGAAAAACGCCAAAAATAATGATCAATGCAACAAGCGCATCCATTCGATTGATGAAATCCGAAATGTTAATGAGCCTCGCCGCATCCAATAAGGGAAAGGTAGAATATTTCTCATATTCCATGCCCATCGACCAGATCTGGAGCAAATCGGAGAAAGAGAGAATTACACCAGCCGATACGATCGCTGTCATTCCTGCTTTGCGGAACGCAGCCTTCTTCCCCATCTGCGGAAACATCACTAAAAAAACGATTAATTCCCCATAAGGAACCCACAAGGAGCTTGAAAAGGCCGTCTGCAGAAGAGGCGCGACGCCTTTGGACAAAAAGGGAAGCATCCTTTGCGGTTCGAGCGATCCGCTCATCACCAGCAAGATTGCTATGCAAATAAAAAACAAGAAAATCAGCCCAATGATAGCCTCCGATAATTTTCCTAATGCCCGTGCGCCGCCGTGCGCTGCATAAGCAACGATAAGAACAAACAACACGACAACGATCTCAAGAGGGGTTATGCGCAGAAGAGTCGTCATCACCAGTTCCAGCATATCCCGCACGTTACGAGCCGCAATATAAAGAAAATAGACGGCATAACCGAGTACGAGCGCTTTGCCGATCACGCTCCCCCATGCCTTGATTAAGACAACATAGAGGCCTTTTCTTGATTCAGAGGAAACCAAGGCGGTATAGCATAGAAACAAAAGGGCCGCAGGGAGAATGGTAAAGAGGGGGACTAGCCATACATCCGGTACGAGCTTCGGCGTCCCAAAAATAATAGAAGTTCCGAGCAGCAGAACCAGCATCAAGCTATACATTTGGAATGTGCTCATTTTATTCATCATCTCTTGGTCCGATTGCTGCGTGGATCTCCGCCTGCAGACAGCCGCCCTTTTCGGCTTCTCATGCGTCGGAAGCTTCTCATATCACGGAATAAGGATAAGCCTAACGCTGCAGCAAGCAAGAGATAAGTTTTAAAATCGTTATAGTTAAAGCCCTGTTTGCCCAGTGCTGCGCCAAAGCTTTCTTTGTAAAGGCTCATATCCAGAAGAGCGATCAACAGAGATGCCAAAAGTAAAGCTGCTAAAACGCCTACCGTCGTCATTTTGAACAGCTCCGTTTCTGCATTCATTTATTTACTGATCTATTTTTCGCATATCTATCTGAAATTATGTAAAGGAGAGGCCCAAGAACGAACGGGCATGACAAAAAGCTCGGAAATAGACAACAAAAAACCACAGCCTCGCAAGGAGACTGTGGTTCATCGTAAAGGTTAAGCTTTGCCTAAGATCTCATCTATTTCGCTTTTCAGTAATAGATATCTGTGGACGCTGCGGTTAATCGCAACCTTGGTCAGGTTATGCTTTAGCACGTATACCTTCATTTGGTCTTTCGTCATGCCTAGTAGATCGCCAGCCTCGGTAACCGTTAATACCTCCTGCTTGCTCGTTGCATTAAACGTTTTCTTCACCTTTTGATCCCAGTCTTCAAATACTACCTGCATATTTCCGACTCCTTTATCATAGTCAATGATCTTTATTGACTGCACCTCTTAATTATAACACGAACAGCCGCATAATCTTACCTTGATGCAAAATTTGTGGAAAAGTAATCGAATAATAGCAAATACTAGTTCGCCTTTGGAAAAATAAGATGAAATGCTGTTCCTTCGCCCGGTTCGCTTTTAATCGTAATTTTCCCGTTCATTTTTTTGATAATGCCGAAGGAAACCATAACTCCGAGCCCTGTTCCTTTTTCCTTCGTCGAATAATAAGGAGTACCGAGGCGCTTCACCTGCTCCGATGACATACCGCTTCCATTATCGCTTAATATGACCCATGCTTGCTGCTCGCGAATGACCGTTTTCAACTCCAGCAGGCCGCCGCCCGGCATGGCTTCAATCGCATTTTTGCCGAGATTGATTAGCGCCTGCCTTAGCTTATATCGGTCACCCTGAATGAGGAAAGCGTGCTCATCCTCGGTCGCTACTTGAATTTGAATATTGTTATAGTTCGCATATGTCATCAGTACATTAGACAAATGATGCATTTCATGATGAATATCAATCGCTTCGATGACTTCAGGATCCGGCTTGGCAAGCGAGAGGTAATCCGCAATAATGAGCTCTGCACGCTCCAATTCCTCAAAGCAGATTCTCTGATAAAGCAGCTTCTTTTCCTTATCAAGGTCTGCCGTAGCGAACAGCTGAATAAATCCTTTAATCGTCGTGAGCGGATTTCTAATTTCATGTGCTACCGATGCAGCCATATCCCCAACGATCTTCATCTTCTCGCTTCTTATAATCTCCTCTTGCATCTGAAAAAATGTATGCAGCAATTCAATGACATAGACGCATATGCCGGCAATAATTCCCTGTATCACATACGTTTGCAGCGTTTCCCACGGATTGTTAAGCAGGAGCTCCAGCTGACCGACTATTGAAAGGTAAATGGTGAAGGTCATAAGTTTAATGAGGGTACAATATATAATGGCAACCGATATTTTACGGGTTAGCGTCAGAGCGCTGTATCGTTTATAGATATAGAGGAACACCATGAAGCTTGGTACAAGAGACAAGACATATATCCAGTCGTTCGGGCTCCCGATAAAATAACGGTACAAGAGCAGCGTTATGTACAAAAGAATCGAAACCTGAATGCCTCCGAACAAAGAGCCGATTGCCAAAGGAATGGAACGGAAATCGTACAGCAAGCCATTTAGATTGATGGGGAACGACATCGTCGTTATGATGGCAATTGCGAAGAGAATAAACAAAAACAGCCGAAACAGCTTCGTGTTATTTTTGACTTTATGAATATACGGGTAGAAAACAAGCGGAGAGCAAATGATGAAAATGTTCAACAACAGATCCTTTAAATAACCCATTCTAATGGCCTCCACCGAATCGCTCATCTCTATCAGCAACGTTCTTTTCCTTCGCATTGCCATTCTCCATAATATAACATAAAAGAGAATGCTAGTGACATGAAATAATAGGAAATCCGTCCCCCGTAAAGGACGAAGAAACCTGCGGTACTGTCCCCAATAAATGATATAATAAGCTGGTTCTCAAAGTATCCCAAAAACAAACGATTGTTACAGGAGACCATCCTTATGAAAGCTATCCATACGATGAATATATCCGAGTGGCATACCGTATTCCGCTCCTGCACGGCGATTTTTTCCGAGCATATCAAAAACCTTGATTTCGTAAAATCCGCCTTATCGGCGATTCGGCAGGTTAAGCCGGAACTAACGCCTCAAGAAGAGCTTATATTCGACTTGCATGCTCATCTTCATATTCTTATGCTGCTCGTTAATGCCACTCCCGATCAAGCGCCTAGGCATGGGGCTTTCATCGGA
This sequence comes from Paenibacillus sp. J22R232, assembly GCF_056269165.1. NCBI lineage: Bacteria > Bacillati > Bacillota > Bacilli > Caryophanales > Paenibacillaceae > Paenibacillus > Paenibacillus sp. J22R232. The sequence continues at coordinate 262,308 of NZ_JBWDNK010000008.1, forward strand.
TTTCATACCCATACGGCTATCTCCGAAGTACAGGAGCAGATCGTCGGCAGCCTGCATCAGCAGCGCGCCGCTTCCTTAGAGGCGAATTGCCCGCAGCTGTTCGAGGAGTCCGTTTCCATCATACGCCAACTCATGTTGAAAGAAGTGGGAGAAAAAGCTTATTTCTCCGATATTTACTTCGGCGTATGGCGTAACTGGACGCAGCCGGATCAACGCGGTGCAAGCTTATATGCACAGGAGTTGCTGCTGCTGCAAACCGCCAAGGAAAAGCTTGGCTTTGACCTATCCCGCTATCCCTGGCTGGCAGCGCAAGCGTGGATGCTCAGTTTTCTGCGGCGCGACCAGGAAGCGCTGGAGCTGTTCACCGAGATCAACAATAGCCTGAAGCTGCGTCCAGATGATTTGTTCCTTGTGCTGGAAACGATATCGGAAGCGCAGGAATGGCCGCGGCTTTCGGAATGGCTTGTGAGCGCAGCACCCTTAATGGCGGGTAAGCGAATAAATAGCTTGGACATTTTCTATCGCTATTGGGATCAAGTCATCCCTCAGCATTCGAGCGCCGAGCAGCATATGTGGGAACCGCTTTTTCAGCTTTCCCCGTCCCTATACGAGAAAAAACTGCTCGTTCATGGAAAGTGGAAGCTTTGGATCGATTACCAGATCAGCCTAGGAACAGATCCGTTCGATTATCGGGTGAGCGTCTTCGCGCCTATTGAGAAAGACGCGCCGGAGCTGCTGCTGCCCTTCTACCATCAGGCGGTAGAAAGCAATGTGCTGCTTAAAAACAGAGGCGGCTACAAAGCTGCCGTCAAGCTGCTGAAGCGACTGGCTAAGCTGTATAAAAAACGGAAAGAAGAGCAGCGGTGGGAAACCTTTATCGATGCCTTCGCTTCTCGGCACAGCAGGCTTCGCGCCCTGCATGAGGAGCTTCGGAAAGGAAAGCTGATCACATGAGCACCTATATCAAATCCTTGTCGGTACACCTTAATTTAACGAGCCACGGAGATGCGCTTCTCTATGGGGTCGATGAAACGGGAGAGTTTTTGAGCGGCGTAAGCCTGAAGCATCGCCTGTTCGCCTGGCACATCGCCTCCTACTATGGAACGGAGCTTGAGATCCAGCAGGTACAGGATCTGGAACTCGTGCTCCTTCCCGCAGAGCAGGTCATCCCTTTCTTTGCCGACAATCATACGCTTGCTCATATTGCATGGAATTGGGGAGAGCATGCTGAACCGCTGGTCAAGCTCGCACCTTTCCTTGCCGAAGACATCAAAGCTCGCCGCTATATGCCGAGCTTCTCTGCCTATCGCAATGGCAAGCTGCAATGGACCTGGGACAACCCTGTGCTGCAGCGACAAATACAGGCTGAGCTTGCATCTTCCGATGATGAAGCCGGTTTTCTAGACGGCTTGCAGGCCGCGTTCTCTGCAGCCGTATTCGAAACCTGGTACGGCACCGAAACCGAATCAGCCGATTTGCGAAGAGAATTTCCGCTGCTCTTTGCGAAGAATCATGCAGCCGTTGCCGGACTAGACGCGCAAACTTGGCTCGTTGCATCCGGCTGGAAAGCCGATCAAGCCCTCTTCCGCCCGCTGCTTCAGCTAGCTGAGCCGCAGCAGATCGAAGATTCGTGGCAGCTCAAGCTCGTGCTGCAGGACAAGCAGGATGCAGCCGTGCTTGTGCCTGTCCGGCTCTCGGATACCGGCGAAGCCTCCGGTGCTTGGCCATCGTCTTGGACTGCCGCTGTCCGTGAACGTTCATCGGGCTGGCTTGACCGGCTGCGGGCCTGCTTATCCGCCGCGCGGTTTGCCGGACCGCGCGAGGATGTACTGCATGCAGATTTGGGGAACGATGCTGCATGGCAATTTCTTGCCATAGACAGCCCGCGGCTGCTGGCTGCCGGCTGGCAGGTGCTGCTCCCCGCATGGTGGGAGACGGCTAGCCGCAAGAAGCCAAAGCTGCGGGCCAAGGTCAGCACGCCCGCAGAGAGCAACGGCGAGTCATTGTTCGGACTGGATACGTTAATCGACTTTGACTGGCGCATCGCAATCGGCGAGACTAGCCTGACCGAATCCGAATTCAATGAGCTGGTAGACCGCAACGAGCGGCTGGTGCGATTCCGTGGACAGTGGATTGCGCTGGACCCAAGCCTGCTCTCGCAAATCCGCAAAGCGATGTCTGGCATCGACCGCTCACAGGGATTATCCTTCCAAGACGTGCTGCAGCTCCATCTGCTAGGAGAAAGCGACCGTGCGGAGGAGGAACAACTAGAGCGGGAGGCAGCGCAGGAACAGCGCATCCAGCTTGAGGTCGAGCTGAACGAGCATCTAATGAAGCTCGTCAGCCAGCTCAGCCAGCGTTCAGAATGGCCGCTGCTTCCCGTACCCGCAGGCTTAAAGGCAGAGCTCCGGACCTATCAGCAGGAAGGCTTCGCTTGGCTGTCCTTCTTGCGGCGATTCGGTCTTGGAGCATGTCTAGCCGATGATATGGGGCTCGGCAAGACCGTCCAGCTTATCGCCTATCTGCTGAGCCTGAAGGAGAGCAGCGCGAGCACCGAGACAGGCACTCCTGCCCTCATTATTTGCCCGACATCCGTTCTAGGCAATTGGCAGAAGGAGATCAGCCGCTTCGCTCCAACGCTTAAAGTCATGCTCCACTATGGCAGCAAGCGTCTCACAGGCGATGATTTCCTTGCGGATATCCAGCAAGCCGACGTCATCCTGACCTCATTCGCGACCGCAACCCTTGACCAAGAGCTGCTGCAGCGCCCTACCTGGTCAGCGATCTGCTTGGATGAAGCCCAAAATATTAAAAACGCGCAAACCAAACAGTCGGCAGCCGTTCGCAGCTTTGCGTCGAAGCATCGCATTGCGTTGACCGGAACGCCGATCGAAAACCGATTGTCAGAGCTCTGGTCGATTTATGATTTCATGAATCCTGGATTTTTAGGCACCGCGCACGGCTTTCAGCAGCGGTTCGGCAATCCGATCGAGAAGGAGCATAACAAGGAGCGAACGGTTGATCTTCAGAAGCTCGTGAAGCCGTTCATGCTCCGCCGCAAAAAGAAGGACCCGTCCATCCAGCTTGATTTGCCGGACAAAAACGAAATGAAAACCTACATCCATCTAACAGCCGAGCAAGGGGCGCTGTATAACCAAGCTGTCAATCAGCTGATGGACCGCATGCAGAAGCTTGAAGGCATTGAACGCAAAGGAGCAATCTTATCCGCGATCATGCAGCTTAAGCAAATATGCGACCATCCGGTGCTGTTGACGAAGGAGCCCGTTCCGGGCCTTACCGATGCCGGGGACGAAGAGCTGGACGCCGAAGGATTGGTGAGCCGCTCCGCCAAGCTGGAAAGATTGCTCGCGATGGTACGAGAGCTGCGCGATGAAGGCGAGCGCTGCCTGATTTTCACGCAATATATCGGTATGGGCCAGCTGCTTCAATCGGTGCTGCAGCAGGAGCTGCAAGAGCCTGTCCTGTATTTGAACGGCAGCACCTCCAAGCTCGCGCGTGATCGTATGATCGATAAATTCCAATCGACATCGCTATCGCCGGACGAGCAGCCAAGCGTGTTCATTCTATCCATCAAGGCGGGCGGAGTCGGCTTGAATCTAACAGCGGCGAACCATGTATTCCATTTCGACCGGTGGTGGAATCCCGCCGTCGAGAACCAAGCGACTGACCGCGCCTATCGGATGGGGCAAACCCGCGACGTGCAGGTTCATAAGTTTATCTCGCTCGGAACGCTGGAGGAGAGGATCGATGAGATGCTGGAGAACAAGCAGCAGCTTAGCGAAAACGTGATCTCAAGCTCCGAGGGATGGATAACCGAGCTTTCTACGGAAGCGCTGAAAGAGCTCTTCACATTGCGGCAGGATTGGAGCCAAACGTAGCAGCCGGCGAGTAGATGCTTGCCGCAGCTTCCATGTTGTGCTACACTGGTGCTACTTTAGATGAACGGAGGGTTACATGTGATAGACTTTATCCGAGTTAGGTCTTTGCGCAGCTGCTAATTGAATAGCGCCAAAGCTCTGCCTGTGTGCAGAGGACTCAGGATAGGTCTGCCATTTTGAAGGTAACCCATAGATGGAACAAGTACGCCGACGGGATCAGCATGATCCCTACACGCGTATTTGCCTTTAGAACGGAAGCTTCATACGTGTATAGAATGAAACGACAACGGCTATTGTACGAAGGGGGGGTTCCCTTTCCTATATGATAGCCTCGCGTTCTATGCCCAAGGAGGACCACCGATCCATTAGCGCAAGGAAAGGCATTGCTTTCCCTGCGGATCATCCTGATCTCCTCTTCTCTGACACAGGCAGCGCTGCCTGTGTTTTTTTGTATTCCAAATAACCTTAAGAGGATGATGAATAATGGAACAACCGAATCAAAAAGCGGTCATCGTCGGCGTTCAGCTTCAGAACCAAACCGACTTTGCCTATTCCATGGAAGAGCTGCGCAATCTTGCGGCAGCCAACAGCATCGAGGTCGTTGACGAGCTGAGCCAGAAGGCGGCACGCATCAACCCTACCCATTATATCGGGACCGGCAAGATCCAAGAGCTGCTCGCGCTGCTCGAAGCGCATGATGCTCACGTCGTTATTTTCAACGATGAGCTCTCCCACTCTCAAATCCGCAATCTCGAAGCTGCCTTGGAGCGAACGGTTATCGACCGGACGATTCTGATCCTAGATATCTTCGCGGAACGCGCCAAAACGCGTGAAGCCCAGCTTCAGGTTGAAGTTGCAAGGCTGCAATACATGCTTCCGCGGCTCGTAGGACTTCGCGCGTCGCTTGGCCGCCAAGGGGGCGGTGCCGGCCTCAAGAATAGAGGAGCCGGGGAGACGAAGCTTGAGCTCGATCGCCGCCGGATCGAGGAGAGAATCACCGCGCTGCAGGCTGAGCTGGATAAGCTCGTAGCTAGGCGCCAGATTCAGCGGAAGCAGCGGCAGAAGAACGAGATGCCAGTCGTCTGCCTTGTCGGATATACCAATACGGGCAAATCCAGCTTGATGAACGCTTTGCTGGAGAAATTCAATCCAGAGACAACGAAGCAGGTATTCGCGAAAGATATGCTGTTTGCAACGCTGGAGACGTCTGTTAGAAGCATCGACATGCCGGATAACAAATCTTTCCTGCTTACGGATACCGTAGGGTTCGTCAGTCAGCTGCCCCATCACCTTGTCAAAGCCTTCCGCTCGACCTTGGAGGAAGTGACCGAAGCGGATCTGCTCGTTCATGTCGTAGATTACGCCCATGAGGAATATGAGCAAAATATCGCCGTAACGAATGAGACGCTTAAGGATCTGCGCGCCTACGATATCCCGACAATATATGCCTATAACAAATGTGACCTAACCGACCATCCTTATCCCGCCGTTAACGACAGCAATGTCTTTCTATCTGCAAGGGACAGAAGCGGCTTGGATGAACTGATACAGGTGATCCGCGATCATATATTCGACGATTATATGAAATGCGAGCTGCTCATTCCGTTTAGCCAAGGCCGACTTGTCGCCTATTTCAACGAGCACGCTCATGTGGAAGCGACGGAGTATGAGGCAGAGGGCACAAGAATGAAGCTGGAATGCCGCGTATCCGACTTCGAGAAGCATCGTCAGCATGTTACCGTGCTATAAGCTTCCTCGTTGACCCTTGCCGTTAACTAAAATAAGAGCTGCTTTCCATCTAAGTGGAAGCAGCTCTTTGTTTATTCTTCACCTGTCTGTCTATACAAAGCGTCAATCTGATCAGACAACATCCTGAGGATGCGGCTCGGCAATCAGATCTACCGCTTTCGCGTTCGCTTCAACCTGCTCGGGATCCTTGCAGCCGGGGATGACGGCAGTAACAGCCGAATGCTTCAAGCACCATGCAAGCGCCCAGCTCGCCATAGCAATGCCCTGAGGAACTTCCTCCCGCTGAATATGCTCCACTTCGAGCAGCTTTAGCCTGGTGCTCTCCTTGTCATGCCTATGGCGAACATCGGTATCGCCGAAGACTGCGCCTGGCTTATATTTGCCGCTAAGGTAGCCGCTCGCTAGCGGCACGCGCGCAAGCACGCCCAAATCCTGCTGCTGGCAGGAAGGGAATACCCGCTCCTCAGGGGCGCGGTCCAGCCTGTTGTATACGACCTGAATGGCGCGGGCGTTCACTCTCGTGGATGCTTCCGTCTGGTGCAAGTTGTCGTTGCTGCCAATGGAAGTACCGAGAAAGCGGATTTTGCCGGCTTCAATTTGTTTGTCCAGCGTTGTCCATAGCTCATCATTATCGAAGGCTTGGTCCGGCCCCGAATGAAATTGATAGAGGTCGATGTAATCTGTCTTCAGCGCCTTAAGGGAAGCATCAAGCTGCGCCACGACACCTTCTGCATCGAAGGAATCGGTGCGCGAGAAGCGCTCGTGGAAGTGATGGCCAAACTTCGTTGCAATGATCCAGTCCTCACGCTTGCGGCGGCTAATATAGTCGCCAATGAGGGATTCGGAGAGATGATCGCCGTAACATTCCGCAGTATCGATGAGATTAATGCCAAGCTCATGGCCTTTATCCAGAATCGCATCTGCTTCCTCCTGCGTATATTCCCTGCCCCACTCGCCTCCGAACTGCCACGTTCCAAGACCGATGACCGATACATTTAGCCCCGTACTGCCGAGTCTCCTATATTTCATGAACAACACTCCTCCCATTGCGTTATGGCTTGTCCCCTTTATTTTAACCCTCTATGCCTTAAATAGAAAATGCTGCGTAACTCCTATTCGCGCAAGCTACCACTTTATACTTTTGACCAGCTTGATCAAGCGCTGCTGATCGTCACGCCTTATCGCCCATTTCTCCAATTCAGACACAATGAGCGCCATATTCGTATATCCTTTTGCCAATCCGTTCAGCCTAGCGGCCAAAGTAGCATTTTGTATCTCCTCCTTTGTCTCGAACAAGTTTCCCAGCTTCTCCATAGCGTCTGGAAACCTTTTGAGATAATACTTCTGATGTCGATCCTCGGCAAGATAGAAAGGAGATACTGGCATAATTTCCGTTGCAGGCTCATCCTCTCCCCGCTCTATCCGCCTCTGCAAAACCCGACGAATCGCTGCCAGTTGGTGCTCATCCGCGTAAAACAACAGGGACCTATACTGATTGCCCTTGTAATCGTTAATATTTAATGGGTTATGACTGTCCCAGAATATCTCTACAATTTCTTCAAAGCTAATAATATGAGGATCAAAAATAAGCTGAACCGTCTCCGTGTGGTCACCCATATCACGGTATGTCGGACTCTCAGTTGTGCCTCCCGCATAGCCAACACAGGTTCGTATGACGCCTGGCAGTTGGCCGAATAAAGCTTCTGGGCTCCAAAAGCAGCCCATCCCGAGTGCTGCATGCTGAAGCTCACTTGATAAAAAAATAGAGTGAAGCGATTTTATCAGTCCAGCTTTTTCGCTTATCTTAATACATCCTTTCTTCTAATCCAAGATAGCCTTCAGTATGATAAATGGATTAATGCTCTCATATATATGTTCAAAAAAGCATTTTGTTGGTATCGATAGCTTAGGCATAAATAACAGGAAAAAGAAACCTTTCCTAATGCTTGATGAATGCTTTTCACATCCATTTTAGCAGAGATCAGTTTCTTTTGTTAACGTGTTATAAAACAAGGGCTGTCCCTTAAGGCCATAGACCTTGAAGACAGCCCTTGCAGCTATGATTTAAAAATAATTACTCCGCGATATAATCTTTAGCTACGCGAGTGCTTTCTTGCTTGCTTGCTTTTGTAATCGTTACATATACTTTGCCTGCACCTACTGAAAGCTGTTCGATACTCACGTTAACGGATGTTTTACCATCCCCTACTGTAGCTGTACCTACAACAGAACCATCTGCTGCGACAGTGTATACATTGACAACATCGCCTGCTGTTAGACCTGTTACTCTCACGATATCCGATGCGCCATCATTGTTCAATACGACAATGTTAGCCGCCAATGCTGGAGCAGTAATCTCTGTTTCGTAAGCTTTAACCGTTCTTACGCTTTCTAGTTGACCTTCTTTTGTCACGCTCACATACACGCTACCTGCAGCAGCGCCCAGTTGCTCAATCGTTACCGTTGCTGATGTTGCTCCTTCAGCTACTGTTGCCGTTCCGATTGCCGCTCCGCCTGTTGCCGCTTTGTACACATTCACTACATCGCCTTTAGCAAGACCTGTAACAACCACTGTATCGCTCACGCCTACTTTGTTGTTCGATGCCGTGATTGTTGCTGCTGCCGGTGCTACCGATACGGGCTCAGTTACATATTTCGCAGC
>NZ_JBWDNK010000007.1:0-288232 GCF_056269165.1 Paenibacillus sp. J22R232
TTCCCAGTATGTAAGACCCCTTGAAGACGACGAGGTTGATAGGTTCGGGGTGGAAGCACAGCAATGTGTGTAGCTGACGAATACTAATCGGTCGAGGGCTTATCCTAAACACGTTTACCGTGACCCATACATCCGGTAGACAGCAGCAGTAAAGGTTCAGCAAACCTCATCTTTCGTATCCAGTTTTCAGGGCGCAATGCCTTGTTGTTCAACCGTGCCTCTTTTGCAGTTGAAGCTCTTGGAGACATTTCAACGCAAATATGCAATGTTCCCTGATAGCTCAGTTGGTAGAGCACTCGACTGTTAATCGAGTTGTCACAGGTTCGAGTCCTGTTCGGGGAGCCATTATGCTCTCATAGCTCAGTAGGTAGAGTGCATCCATGGTAAGGATGAGGTCACCGGTTCGAATCCGGTTGAGAGCTCCAGTACTCTTTCAACTTTATGGACAAGCTTCAATTTATGCATGGCCCGTTGGTCAAGTGGTTAAGACACCTCCCTTTCACGGAGGTAACAGGGGTTCGAGTCCCCTACGGGTCACCAATTACCTTTTTTACAAAAGGCGCCTATATATTTGGACGCTTAGCTCAGCTGGGAGAGCATCTGCCTTACAAGCAGAGGGTCGGCGGTTCGATCCCGTCAGCGTCCACCATATCGCTGTTGGGGATTAGCCAAGCGGTAAGGCAACGGACTTTGACTCCGTCATTCTCAGGTTCGATCCCTGAATCCCCAGCCACTTATACTATGAGTCATTAGCTCAGTTGGTAGAGCACCTGACTTTTAATCAGGGTGTCGTAGGTTCGAATCCTACATGACTCACCATATTTTTATTTCACGCGCGCGTATGGCGGAATTGGCAGACGCACTAGACTTAGGATCTAGCGGGCGACCGTGGGGGTTCAAGTCCCTCTACGCGCACCATCTTTAAAACCCTTAATCGGGAAGCGCTTTGTATGTCAACAAAGTAACGTAGGTGGAAGTCCTACAAAACATGGTTTAGCAAGAACACAACGAAATATGCGCGTATGGCGGAATTGGCAGACGCACTAGACTTAGGATCTAGCGGGCGACCGTGGGGGTTCAAGTCCCTCTACGCGCACCATACCATGAGAAAACCCTTGGCGAACAAGGGTTTTTTGCTGTTTACATACTTGAATGGCTAAGCTTGTCATTTCCGCTTCATTTGTTCGATTGCAATATCTGATTGTAATTGACTGAAACGAATTTTCTGAAATGAAACATGATGTCTGCTTTTCGTTCGCGACTCCCTCCATATCCCCAAGAAACATTGTCAGAAAACGCACCTAATAGTGCTTTAGGCTGATCGTCCCCCTTAATTACACCTTTTTTTAGATAATCTCCAACAGGTTTTCATCAGTAGCTTATCAAGATAATCCACTAAAATGATTGTGGTTAAATATCAGTCAGCTAAATGATTAAGGAAGTGTGCGATAAACTAATTGAATGATTTATGAGGGGAAGGGATAAGGGTTTATCTTTCTAGTTGCTGCTGCATGGCGTAAGAGCACTGAATGGCAATGGTTAACAGGATGCTAGCCTATTGTAATAATGAGTTTTGATAAGCGAGAGCTCTCTTCATTTTGCGCATAGAGCTGTCGATATAGTTAATTGGGACTATTTGGAATCTATGAAGATGAAGGAGACTGGAAGGATGCATCACAAAATGAGGAACCACAAACTTAGAGCTTTTATTGTTCTGCTAATTATGATAGTTGGAATTAGCCATATAGGAAGCCACGGTTTGCAGACTGCAGCTGCCCTTGGGAACAGGAGCATGCTGGCTGCCGAACCATCAAACACGGCATTAAACGGAGCAGCGACAAAGAATCCGGCAAGCAGCAAAGCGGAACTGGAGTATTGGCGGTATACAGCGGAAGGCATGTTGTATGCACCGCTTGCTTTGCCCAACGGCGATCTTTTTACGGTGACTGCTAACGGTTGGTTATCCGTGTTGGACGGGAAGGGCAAAGAAATGAAGCGTGTGAACACTTACAGCAAGTTGTCTGCTCCTGCTATAAACTGGAAAAACGAGGTTTATATTGCAGGAACAGGCGCACGGCTGTTCAAATATGATATGGCGGCAAATAGCGGGCAGGCAGGTATTTTTTATTTCAAGAATAAAAAAGAACAGCTGCAGCCCTCCGGGGTGGTGACGGATGGAGAAGGGATTCCGTATTTTTCCTATCAGCATGCGATCTTGTCGCTAAGCAGTACAGGCGAGAAGCAGGCAGCTTTGTTGCCTGACGGCGTCACGGTAAAGGAGCTCGCCGCAGGTAAGAGCGGCGTGTACGCCCTAGGAAGCAACGGCACGCTTTATGCAGTGCGTGCCGGAGCGGTTGTATGGGAAGCGGCATTGGAACAGCCGCTGCTTGGGGCTAGGCTGGCCGCTGACCGGGTTGGCGGCGGCGTGCTGCTGCTTGCGGGCAAAGCGGTCGCTGCGTATGAAGAGGACGGCAAAGTCCGATTCACGCGCGAGCTTGCGGCTGCGCCCGCAGGCGGGTGGACATCCCCGGTGCTTCTGCCCGGGGATGCAGGAGCTGTCGTTGCCGCGGAGCTTAGCGGCAACGGCATTGCTGCGTTCCGCCTCGCAGACGGGGCGGAACTATGGCGCATCAGCGCCGCCGGGGCCGGAGGCTTTGGCCCCGCGGCGCTGGCGCCGGATGCTGCCGCCGGCATCGTGCTGGCCGGCGGCCGATCCGGCGCTGTGTACGCGATCGACGGCTCCGCCAAGTCGATCTTGTACACCTACGGCGGGCACGCCGCGGTTCCCGCGAGCGGCGTGGCGCCGATGGGTGCCGGACGCTTCGCGTATGCGTCCGGGAGCAAGCTCATCGCGGCGGGGCCTGTCCGGTCCGTCGCGGTTACCTACGCCGCGGCGACGCTTAAGCTGCCGCTGGATACGAGGCTCCTGCTCACGGACAAGCTGAAGCTGTCCGATCCCGTCGCCCTCAGCTTCCGCTCCGATAATGCTGCGATCGTCCGCATTACGGATAAGGGCGTCGTCACCCCTGTGGCAGCCGGCTCGGCTAACCTATATGTCGACGTCATAACGAGCGGCTACAAAGGCCAGCTCAAGCTTCCCGTTCAGGTTGCCGCTTCGGTATCCAAGCTAAAGGTGAAGCACGAGGCGAAGAAGGTCAGTGTATCAGGCAAGTCCTATACGGTTCAAACGGTGGTTATACCTAAAGGAATTCCAATGACGGCAGGTCTAGCAAGCCGTAAGGTGGGCATCGTTCAGCCGCTTGCATCGATCGCAAAAGCATACAACGCCGATGCCGCGATCAATGGAACCTACTTCGAGGCTTACGGAGGCATCCCCGAGCCATACGGCACGGTCATCGCAGACGGCAACGTGGAGCATATCGGTAATACGGGAACCGCAATCGGCTTTACTTGGGACGGCACCGTCGTGATGGATTCGCTTCGCGTTAAAGTGCTGGGAGGCACGGACGGTTCATTTGCTTTCCCGAACAATTGGTATGTGTATTTCATTAACCGAACGCCGTCGGCTGGTGCTTCCTCCGCTATTATGTTTACGCCGAAGCGAGGAGCAAAGGTTGGTTTTGCTTTAGGCACGGCAATAACAGTAAGTAAAGGGAAAGTGACAAAGATTAGCAAGAAAGAAAACGTCAGCATTCCAGCGGATGGATACGTCCTTGTTTTTATAGGCTCAGAAGAAAAGCTGGCGGAACGCTTCAAGGTCGGCACGGTCGTAGACTATAAGCTCGAGATGACCAATCTATCGAAAACGCCAATTGCCTGGTCACGCGTACATACGGCAGTTGGAGCAGGACCTAGGCTGGTAAAAGATGCGAAGCTGGCAATTAATCCTTCGGGAGAAGGCTTCAGCAGCTCCAAAATTTTAACCGACTCTGCGGCGCGAAGCGGAATTCTCGTTAAAAAAGATGGAACGGTCATCCTAGCAACCGTGCCACAGGCAACAATAAAGCAATGGGGACAAATCATGCTGCAGCTTGGCGCTGTGCAAGCAATGAACTTGGACGGCGGCGCATCCTCAGGTATGTATGCCCAGGGCAAGCTCATTACGACGCCTGGCAGGCTGATTAGCAACGGTCTCGTTTTCGGAACGAAGCTGAAGTGGTAAAAAAGCAGTATGAACCGTCCTCGCGTTGAGGGCGGTTTTATTTTTTGAAAAGGTTCATAGCCTATGGAAGTATAATCCGTCACAGAGTTAATCATTGACTTTTGACGTGAGAAACATTATCATTAAAACGTCAATGATAATCGTTATCAATTTTCGTTTGAAGAAACGGAATCCACATACTAATACTTATATTTACATTCAGAAAATGTCTGCCGCGGCAGCAGAAGGAGCGTGCATGTCCAATGATTCGTCTAACGACTTCGGGTCTTGATATTGGTTATGATGATCGTCTTATCGTCAAGAATTTGAACATTGCTATACCACAAGGGAAAATTACGGCGCTGGTTGGAGCCAACGGATCGGGCAAATCGACGATTTTGAAAACGATGGCCCGTATTATGAGTCCATCCCAAGGCAGTGTGCTTCTGGACGGCAAATCGATTCATAAGCAATCAACGAAGGAAGTAGCGAAGCAGCTGGCCATTTTGCCGCAGAATCCTACCGCACCGGATGGGCTGACAGTAGCGGAGCTGGTATCCTACGGACGTTTCCCTTATCAGAAGGGTTTTGGCTCGATGAGCAAGGAAGACCGGAGTATCGTACAGTGGGCAATCGAAGCGACTGGCATGACAGATTTTGCAGATCGCCCAGTTGACCATCTATCAGGCGGACAGCGCCAACGTGCTTGGATCGCGATGTCCTTGGCACAGGAGACGGATATCCTGTTTCTGGATGAGCCAACGACTTTCCTTGATATGGCGCATCAACTCGAGGTACTTCATCTGCTTCAAAAGCTTAACGCAACGAACAACCGTACAGTCGTCATGGTCGTACATGATCTTAACCATGCAACGCGTTACGCGCATCATATGATTGCTATTAAGACAGGTGTTGTTGTTGGCGAGGGATCGCCTGCCGAGGTTATGACGCCTGATATTATGCGCGAAGTATTCAATATTGAAGCAGATATCGTCCCGGATCCGCGCACAGGCGTTCCGCTTTGCTTGCCTTATGCGCTAGCTGGACAACCGGCTGCCGACAAAGTAGCGGTTAAGAGAAGCGCGGAGCAAGAGAAGACGCTGACGGCTGCCGGAGCGTAGTCAGGTATTTTTAGAATCAGCTGTATAATGCCTTTAGAGGCTTAATTGATTTGGTTTTGCAACTCAAGAGACTGTTTCCGAGCGCTTCATGCCATCGGAACAGTCTTTTTTGTATGGAACATGAACAACCGCCGTAGCTAACAATGATTTTGCCATGCTACATGCCTGTAATGAGCAAAGAGCAGGAAGCAAAATGTAACAATCAAGAAACAAGGATCAACAACTGAATTATAGATGTGAGTGCTGATACTGAAAAGATACCGTGCTACTCACTGGATAAAGAATATCCAGGTAAGCAGAGCATACGTATATGTGTTATTGGAAAATTGGTCATATTGATACCGCAATCGCATATGTTTTAAAAGATGCAGTAACCGAAGAAGGAACCGAATTCCCACGACATTATTGGCTTTTTTGGCTTTGGAGGTATTGGGATCCAGAGCGTTTGAAAAAAGATTAAAACTTTTTTGTAAAAACAGTTGCTTTTTGTTTTCAGGGGTGATATATTATTACTTGTCGCCGCGATGTTAAACATCACAAACGACGAACGAAAGTAACGTGCGGAAGTGGCTCAGCGGTAGAGCATCGCCTTGCCAAGGCGAGGGTCGCGGGTTCGATTCCCGTCTTCCGCTCCATAAATTGTGCGGCCTTAGCTCAGCTGGATAGAGCGTTTGACTACGAATCAAAAGGCCAGGAGTTCGAATCTCTTAGGCCGCGCCATTTTCTCATTAGTAGACGCAATTCATTTACACTTCGGGACGTAGCTCAGCTTGGTAGAGCACCTGGTTTGGGACCAGGGGGTCGCATGTTCAAATCGTGTCGTCCCGACCATATTCATTTATTTGCGGGTGTAGTTCAATGGTAGAACTTTAGCCTTCCAAGCTAATAGCGTGGGTTCGATTCCCATCACCCGCTCCAACTATTTAAACCCGAAAGCCTTGCGCAGCAAGGCTTTTTTTGTTTTTCATCCGTTGTTGCATGTGTTTCATTTATACTTATATTTGTTGCAGCAATCTCCATATATTTTTATTCATTGCCGCATCCGTTACCTCTCCCGGAAGAATCCAACTATCGCTCATGTGTTTATAGAATTGATTCTGATTAGATCTTTTTTATTTATCTGCCATATAGCTGTCCTTCAGATCGTAACAATCTGTGGTTCACAAGAGAAGCAATTGTGCTGCGTGCATTCTCTTGAGCCACGGTACAAGCGAACCGAGGGGCAGCTTTTTATATATAAAGTTTTTCTAAACGCGTCGCTCTCATTTACCAAAGCTTAACGGAAGATTGATATTCACGTAATAATCGATCTTTACAATTAAGTTAACTTATTAGAAATGGGAGTGAGTCGCTTTTGAAGATTTATAGCAAAAGGTTGGTATCGCTATTGTTGGCCGCTGAAATTACGGCTAGCATGGCAATGGTTGGCGGTCCGGTGATGGCAGCGGGTCTGCAGCCTGTTGGTACGCCATACACAGAAGATAATGCTTACGACATTAGCGTTCCGCACGTCGTCATTAATCAAGTGTACGGTGGCGGTTTAGCCGTTGATTCAGGCGTACTGGTATCTCACGGCTTCATTGAACTTTATAATCCGACTAATAGCGATATCGATCTGACGGGATGGTCGCTGCAATACGCCGACCCCGTCACCAATCCAGAGGCAGAACCAACTAGGGAATGGAAGATGCTCAAGCTGACAGGAACAATTAAAGCTCATTCATCTTATCTGATTACTGGAAAATCCACTGGAGCGGTAAATCCGAAGGTAGATTTGTCGATGAAAACGGATCAGGCTTTTGATCAATTTATTAATAATAAAGGAATGAAGGTTGCTCTAATGAGCAACCAAACGGTAATTGCCGAAGCTAACCCGTTCCTCACCATGCCAGATGGCTATGTCGACATGGTAGGTACAGGTAGTAATGATAGCGGCAGCAAAATCGATGGTTATGAAACCGCCTACCCGACCGGATCGTCTGAGGGTACGTCGAAGAAGAAGTCCATTCGCCGCAGCAACTTCGGAGATACGGACAACAATAAATTGGATTTCAAGCAAGTCGATTACGAAACGGCTACAGGAGACGCTCTGCTCGCCGCTTTGCCTCGCAGCAGCGCGGATGGCGCATGGGGACCTGGCGTTGTTCAGCCGTTAGCGATCAGCACGGCCGCTTTGACGGATGGTTATGTAGATTCTGCATATTCAGCGTTCTTACAAGCTACCGGTGGAACGGCTCCGTATGCGTTTACGGCAGAAGGGCTGCCTAACGGGTTAAGCATGAACACGAATGGCGAGCTGGCCGGCACGCCGACGTCAGCCGTTTCAGAAGCCGATGTGACAGTGACGGTAACGGATAGTACGGCAGGAACGCCGCTTAGCATTTCAAAGTCGTTTAAGCTTACGATTAATTCAGAGATAGCGGCAGCAAACCATGTGCTAATCAATGAAGTATATGGAGGAGGCGGCAAAGTCAATAAGGAAACGCCTCCGGTTGCAGCACCTTACCTGTACGATTTTGTAGAGCTCTATAATCCGACTGCCGAGCCGATCTCGCTTGCAGGCTATCACTTGAAATACAGCAATAAAGGCGCGACCACCATTCAAGGTTATGATTTTGACCAAGATGCGGTTATTTTGCCTAACGATTATTACCTTGTGCGCCTTGAAGCGACTTGGGGAAATACAAGCGACAAAAATTACGGCGAAGCCTTCGAGGCTGATGCGTACGCAAGCACGAAGGAACAATCGATCGGCATGTCCGATACGGATGGAACGGTAGAGCTGTATCAAGGAACTTACGCATCAGAGTCAGTTGTAGATGCAGTGGGCTTTGGCAGGCTTACAACTTCGCTGCATGAAGGAGCTTCTGCAGGTAATGGATCGTCGCTGCCTGCTGCAATTAAAGGCGTTCGCCGCGTGAACTTCCAGGATTCAAACAATAATGCGATTGATTTTGCAATCGTGGACCCATCTCCTACAAAGTCTGGCGATGCGGAGGGTGAGACGGTAGTTGTACAGGGCTTCGTGAAGCTTATTGGCTCGCTTCAGTCGCTGGAAGCTGATACAAACGTCGTTATAGAAGGCTTGGTAACAACGCCGCGAGTAAAAGCAGATAATGGTCAAGCAGCAGCAGTACGCTATGTACAATCCTTCACGGGGGCAATTGCGGTAGAAGGCATGGATGCATCGATCCCGGTCGGCGCAGAAGTACGCGTAACCGGTATGGCAGGCCTTCATGAGGGTGAGATTCGCGTAAAAGGCGATCCGCAGGTTCTGAGGCTGAACAACGGTATCTACAGTCTGACGGCAGAGGATACGTTTGATAGCTCGATGCTCATCGTGGACAAGCTTTCGATGGTAACGCCCGAAATGCATGGCAGAAGAGTGACATCAACCGGAAAGGCTGAAGCCATTGACGAAACGGCAAAAACAATCCTGCTGGATAACGGGATGCTCTTGTATGTGAACGGAGCATTGCCGAAGCTTGCTATCGGTGACACGGTGAAAGCGACCGGCGTAATCGCCGTGTTTGATGGAAACATTCGCCTCGCAATTGTTGATGCTAGCACGGATATGGATATTGAACCTCTATCTGAGGCGTTTGACGATACGCTGAATGTGACGAAAATCGGAGAGTATGCCGTAGGTCTATTCAATAAAGACGGCGGCGTTGCCGAAATCGTCAAATTCAACAAAGATAACGGGAAGTTTTACTTGGTGAATGGTTCTGGCAATCCTCCGAGCTTGGATATCGTAGGCCTTGGTAACGGAACCGGGACACTCATCAAGGAAAAGACGATAACGGTTAAGGACTTAGCGGAAACCGACGGCTTCTTATATGGCGACTTGACAAGCGTAGACATTAACAATGTCACGAAGCATGTCTCAGTAACCGTACAGGAGGCGGATTCCCTTAAAGCGGGCAAAATATTAGTCCTCGACTATGACGGGAACTTGGTGACGACTTACAAAACGGGCGTACAGCCCGATATGATTAAATCGACGCAGGACGGCAAGTATATCCTTAGCGCAGACGAGGCTGAGCCGCGTCTGGGCACGACCGATCCGAAAGGCAGCGTAACGATCGTCAACACGGAAACGGGTGTGTCTACGCAGGTTTACTTTGATGATGCATCGGTAATCGAGGACGGCGTTCATATTCGCGGTCAAGCGGATCCTATCGACGGCAAGATCAAGTCCAGCGGGACGAAAGCGGACGCGCTTTATGATTTGGAGCCGGAGTATATTACACTGTCGGAGGATAACAAGACGGCGTATGTATCTCTGCAGGAGAACAACGCGATCGCGTTAATCGACATTGCAACGAATAAAGTGAAAGCCGTGAAGGCGCTAGGCTTGAAGGATTACAATGAAGCGCGCAATGCGCTGGATCTTGTTAAAGACAGCGCGATTAAGCTCGAAAATGTCCCTTTCAAAGGCATGTATATGCCGGATGGCATCGCATCCCACACGATTGACGGACAAACTTACTTGTTTACGGCTAATGAAGGTGACGTAACCGAGTGGCCGAACCGTACGAACGGAAGCACGATCGGCGCTTTGAAGGGCAGTCTTGATCCTAACTCGGCGGCGGCCATTTTCCTTAACGGCAAAACCGCGTACGACGGAGTCGAAGTGGCAAGCGATATGGGAAATGACGGCATCTACTTGTATGGGGGACGTTCCTTCTCCATCTGGAACGCGGATTCGATGGACCAGGTCTTCGACAGCGGCAGCGATTTCGAGGCGATAACGGCAAAACGCCTGCCTGCGTATTTCAATACGAGCAATAGCAAGACTGCGCTCGATGACCGTAGCGGGAAGAAGGGGCCGGAGCCAGAGGACATCAAGACCGGAAAAGTAGGCAGCAAGGTGCTTGCCTTCGTAGGTCTAGAGCGTATCGGCGGCTTCATGACTTATGACGTAACGGATCCGGCAAACGCGAAGTTCGTCAATTATACGAATTCCCGCGTGTTCAAGGATGGCGAAGGCAAGGACAATTTCAATACGGACACAGGCCCTGAGGGCTTGGAATTTATTCCGGCTAGCATAAGTCCAACGGGACAGCCGCTTCTATTGGTTGCCTATGAGGTAGGCGGCAAGGTCGGCGTGTATCAATTGAATGTTTCAAAAGTAACCGTAGATCGTGCGTCACTGGCCATTAAAGTAGGAGATGCGGCAGTGAAGCTTAACGCAACCGTGGAGCCTGCAGACGGCAGCCCGGCAACCTCCGTGTGGTCGTCCTCGAACCCAGCGGTAGCGAAAGTAGACGCTAACGGCAGCGTGACGGCGGTTTCGCCGGGTACTGCGGTAATTGCTGCGACAAGCGCAGACGGTTATGGCCAAGCGGAGACGAAGGTTACGGTTAGTGAAAGCACGGTAAGCCATACGCCGTCAGTACCGTCGCCAACGCCTGCTCCGGGTAATTCGGATACGACTATCGTGAATGGAGATACGGTGAAGGCAGTCACGGTTATTGCGGCAACGACAGACAGCAGCGGCAAGTCTACTGCGACCATTAAGACGAGCCAAGTAGCTTCGGCACTTGAGGCTCTTAATAAGGCAGCAGGCGGCAAGCCAGGTTCGATCGAATTTAAGGCGACATCAGATAAGCCTGCCGTGTCCGCTTCGATCCTGTTCGAGAAAGAAGCGATTGCACAGCTTGCAGCGAGCGGGCTGAAGACACTTAGTCTGAATACGGAGCTCGGCATGATTTCTTTCGATTCCAAGGCGATTGGCACGCTTACCGCAGCTGCAGGGAAAGATCAGGTTTCAGTTACCGTAAAGCAGGCCGACAAGGAAAAGCTTAGTGAGTCAGCCAAGGCAGTTATAGGCAGCCACCCGGCCTTTGAATTCGATGTGACAGCGGGCGGCTCGGCTGTAACCGATTTGCTTGGCGGCAAAGCGCGGCTAAGCATTCCTTACACATTGCAAGCGAACGAAGACAGCCATGCGGTTGTCATCTACTATGTAGGCAGTGATGGGCAGCCTGTCGTTGTCCCTAACAGCGTATATGATGCGTTGACAGGTCAGCTGCATTTCACGGTCGACCATTTCTCAACATACGCTATTGGCTATAATCAAGTTAGCTTTGGCGATACGGCGTCAAGCTTCGCTAAGGATTCCATCGTGTATCTATCCTCCAGAGGCATCATCGGAGGCATGGGCGGCGACAAGTTCGCGCCGAAAGCGAATATGACGAGAGCGGATTTCGCGCTCATTCTTGCTCGCATTGCCGGAGCTGACCTGGATGCGGAAAAAGCTTCAAGCTTCACGGATGTGAAGGCTACAGATTATTATGCGGGGGCAGTTGCATGGGCTTCCGAGAATGGCATTGCCGGAGGCATTGGCGATGGGAAGTTTGAACCGAAGGCCAATATTAGCCGCGAGCAGCTGGTCACGATGATCGTGAGGTTCAGCGAGCTAATGGGCTTTGCATTGCCGAGCAATACAAATGCGCAAGCCTTTGCAGATGAATCCTCGATAAGCGGATTCGCGAAGGAAGCAGCTGCAGCAGCACAGGCAGCAGGCATCATTAACGGCAAGACGGCAGCGGGAAGCGGGGCTAGCCAATTCGCGCCGAAGGATGCTGCTACCCGTGAGGAAACAGCGAAAATGCTCGCAATATGGATTCAATTAATGGCATAAAGCAGCTTTAAGCTAAACCGCGTCGCCTTTCATGGAAAGGCGGCGCGGTTTTTCTGATGCCGATTGTTGGCTGAGCGGTCCGGAAAAAAGAGGAAACTGCCCGTGGCTATGCGGCTGCGATGTTTTTGGGCGGATTGGGCTGAGGGCTTCAACCCTGTAGGTTTTTGTAGTATGATGGTAGAAGTCAAAAAACGTTCATGTTGTACATGCAAGCTTATGAAGTGATTTCAGCTTCGCAATACAAGTAAATGCTTACGGAGCGAGTTCGCTTCGCAAAAATTTAGGAGGAACAGTATGTCGGATCAATCTGCATCTACTTTGACGACAAATCGGCAGCAGGCCAACAATTTGCTGCGACGCGATGTCCGGTTTCTAGGTAACATTCTCGGCGAAGTTCTCGTTCATCAAGGCGGCCGGGAGCTGCTTGATATCGTAGAACGGATTCGTGAGCAAAGCAAAGCGCTTCGCGCTGAATTCGTACCGGAAATATTTGATCAATTCAAAGAAAACGTATCTTCCCTTGGCCCGGAAATACGTCACCAAGTGATTAGGGCGTTTGCTATTTATTTTCAGCTCGTCAATATTGCTGAGCAAAACCACCGGATTAGACGGAAACGTGATTATGAGGTTTCCTCTGGCGAAGCGGTTCAACGAGGCTCGATTGAGAGTGCCGTTCAGGATTTGAAGGAGCGCGGCATTGCGATCGAAGACGTGCAAGATATTCTTAGCAACATTTCGCTTGAGCTTGTTATGACTGCGCATCCGACCGAGGCAACACGCCGTGCGGTATTGGATATTCATAAGCGGATTGCGATTGACGTCATGGAGCTGGATAATCCAACGCTCACCTATCGCGAACGCGAGAAGCTGCGCGAGAAGCTCATGAATGAGGTTCTTATTCTATGGCAAACCGATGAGCTGCGCGACCGCAAGCCAACCGTTATCGACGAGGTTCGCAACGGCCTGTACTACTTCGACGAAACATTGTTCGAGGTGCTGCCGAACGTCTATGAGGAGCTTGAGCGCTGCCTGAGCAAATATTATCCGAATGAAAACTGGCATGTGCCTGATTACCTGCGCTTTGGCTCATGGATCGGCGGAGACCGCGACGGCAATCCGTCTGTAACGGCGAAGGTGACTTGGGAAACGTTGTCGCTTCACCGCCAGCTGGCTATTCGCAAGTATGAAGAAAAGCTTAATGAGCTTATGGACCTGCTCAGCTTCAGCACGAATCTGGTTGAGATTTCCGAGGAGCTTGTGGAATCGATTCGTTCGGACCGCGAGCATGTAGAGCTGAAATGCGTGGATCTGTGGAGAAACACGAAGGAGCCTTACCGGATTAAGCTCGGCTTCATGCTTGAGAAGCTAGCTAACACGCGCGATGAGTCCCTTAAGGGCTCGCAGATGCGCTATAACCATCCGGATGAGCTTCGTGCGGATCTTCTTATCATCGACCGCAGCCTGCGCCACCACTTTGCGGACTACGTAGCAGATACGGCGCTAGCCAAGCTGATTCGTCAAGTAGAGCTGTTTGGTTTCCATCTCATGGCGCTTGACGTTCGTCAGCATAGCCAAGAGCATGAGAACGCGATGTCCGAGATTTTGGCCAAAATGAACGTCGTTGCGGACTACGCTTCGCTTTCCGAAGAAGAGAAAACGGATCTGCTTCACCGTCTTTTGAATGATCCGCGCCCGTTAACGTCGGGGCATCTGGATTATTCGGAGTCGACGCGTGAATGCTTGAACGTCTACCATACGATTTATCGCGCACAGCAAGAATTTGGCGTTAACTGTATCTCCAGCTACCTGATCAGCATGACGCAGGCAGCGAGCGATATGCTTGAGGTTATGGTTTTTGCGAAGGAAGTCGGCTTGTTCCGCAAAGAAGCGGACGGTTCCATTCGCTGCACGCTTC
This sequence comes from Paenibacillus sp. J22R232, assembly GCF_056269165.1. Classification (NCBI taxonomy): domain Bacteria; kingdom Bacillati; phylum Bacillota; class Bacilli; order Caryophanales; family Paenibacillaceae; genus Paenibacillus; species Paenibacillus sp. J22R232. The sequence continues at coordinate 13,788 of NZ_JBWDNK010000007.1, forward strand.
AATCGGTTCCATTGTTCGAGACGATCGACGATCTTCATGCGGCACCGGCTATCATGAAGGAATTGTTCGAGCTTCCCGTGTACCGGCAAGCAGTTGCTGCCCGCGGCAATCTGCACGAAATTATGCTTGGCTATTCAGACAGCAACAAAGACGGCGGCGTTGTTACGGCGAACTGGGAGCTGCGCGTGGCGTTGAAGGAAATTACGTCAGCAGGCAAAGAGTACGACGTGAAGCTGAAGTTCTTCCACGGCCGTGGCGGTGCGCTTGGCCGCGGTGGAATGCCGCTTAACCGCAGTATTCTTGCACAGCCGCCTCATACGATAGGCGGAGGCATCAAAATTACGGAGCAAGGCGAGGTTCTCTCGTCCCGTTATTCGATGCAAGGCATTGCTTACCGCAGCCTAGAGCAAGCGACTTGGGCACTGATTACGGCTGCTCGCCTGGCGAAATACCCAGAGCAAGCGCCGCAAGCAGAAGCGGAGTGGGATGACATTGCACGGTCGATCTCTGAGACTGCGCTTGAGAAGTATCAGGATCTGATTTTCCGCGATCCGGATTTCTTGACCTACTTCAAGGAATCGACACCGCTGCCTGAGGTTGGCGAGCTTAATATCGGCTCACGCCCATCCAAGCGTAAGAACAGCGATCGCTTTGAGGATCTGCGTGCCATCCCTTGGGTGTTCGCTTGGACGCAAAGCCGCTATTTGTTACCAGCCTGGTATGCTGCAGGTACGGCGCTTAAACAGTATGCCGGCGAAGATGAGTCTAAGCTGAATACGCTTCGTACGATGTACGAGAAGTTTCCGTTCTTCCGCTCACTAATCGACAATCTCCAAATGGCGCTGGCGAAAGCGGATTTGGTCATTGCGAAGGAATACGCGGATATGATCAAGGACAAAACGATTCGCGACCGCATTTTCGAGCAAATCGAGCAGGAATACAAGCTGACCTCTGAGCTTATTCTTAGCATCACTGGCCAAACGGAAATTTTGGATAACGTACCTGTTATTCAAGAATCAATCCGCTTGCGCAACCCTTACGTTGATCCGCTTAGCTATATGCAAGTGCAGCTTCTAACCGAGCTGCGTGCGCTTCGCGACAACGAAGAGGATGATCCGCAGCTGCTCCGCGAGGTGCTTCTGACGATTAACGGCATTGCGGCTGGCCTTCGGAATACAGGCTAAAGCAAATATTCAATTATGGAAGCTGGTCACGGCGCAAGCCGTGGCTGGCTTTTTTTTGCATGCGGCTTAGGTGCCGGTAGATGCTATCGTGAACATTAAAGGAAGCTGAAATCAGGGCGTTTATTTTCTTATGCTCATTTATGATCCCCTTAAGTTTCGTTTAAGGTACATCCTGCATGATAGATACATAGGAAGCAGACACCTACATGAAGGAAGGATGATAGACATGAATGAGGAAAACAAACGCAATGATCATGATTCGACAAACTCTACTTATTCCGAAACACATACATCGAATAACGCAAGCGAGACTCCTCCCACTACTTATATCTATGAATCTTCGAAAACGACCAGCGAGCTTAGAGCTTCGTATGAGAGAGAGCTGAATACGCAGAGGGATGAAAGGCTGCAGCTTAGGGAAGAACGGAAGGAGCCGAAGCGAAAAGGCGGCCAATCGGTTAAAACGCTGGTGGCATCGTTTCTGATCGGCGCGCTAGTGATTGGAGGCTTCTCCTACATGGCGGACAAAAACAATTTGTTCAGCGGCAATGAGCAAGCTTTAAGCAATGGCGGCACTAGCGTTGTTAGCCAATCTGCCCAGCAGGCTGCAGGCTTGTCAACGGCATCATTAAGCACGAGCGATGATATTGCCTCAGTTTATGCGGCCGCTAGCCCGGCAGTCGTGAAGATCGAGAACTATGCGCAGCCTGAGCAATCCTCTTCCATGTTCGATGATCCGGGCTTTAGGCAGTTTTTCGGAAGCGGGCAATCCGGCAGAAACGGCCAGCAGCAAGAACAGCAGGAGCAGCAACAGCAACAAAACAGCGCAGAGCTTCAGTTGATGGGTTCCGGGACAGGATTTTTCTTTGAATCGGATGGTTATATTCTGACAAACGAGCATGTAATCGCTGATGCGTCAGAGGTGAAGGTTACGGTTCAAGGCTATGACGAGCCGCTCACGGCAAAAGTGCTCGGCTCCAGCTACGAGCTGGATTTGGCGGTGCTTAAGGTGGAGAGTCCGGATGGCAAGGCGTTCCCGTCACTCCAGCTTGGGAGCTCCGATGCCACGCAAATCGGCGACTGGGTAATTGCCATCGGCAATCCGTATGGCTTCGATCAAACATTGACGATGGGTGTCCTGAGCGCCAAAGAACGCCCAATCACGATTGCAGACGAGCAAGGCGACCATGAATACGAGCATTTGCTGCAAACGGACGCTTCCATTAATCCGGGGAACTCCGGCGGACCGCTGCTCAATGAGCAGGGAGAGGTAATCGGCATTAATACGGCGGTGAACTCGGAGGCACAGGGCATTGGCTTTGCTATTCCTACGACGACGATCAATAAGGTGCTGGAGCAGTTGAAGACGAATACGCTGTAAGAAGCAAACGTAAAGGAAGGCTTGAGAGCTGATATACTCTCAGGCCTTCCTTTGGTTCATAAGAGGGATTCGCCAACTGGCCCGAGGTCGAAACGAGAAACTAGCCTTAGGTCGATTGCTGACTTCGTACCAAACCGATATAATGGGCTGAATAACGATTCATTTTATAATGGACGCTACAGGAATTCATGAGCTTCTTTCTCATTTGTCTTGCTTTTTCGGTTCAGGTGGATTACGATTTTTCTAGTGCGGCAAAGGTTGGAAATCCCTTTTTCGGCCGCGACTTACTTGAACAGGCAAGACGCTATCCTCAGCGGTTACATACAGTTTGTTTAGGTTCTTGGCGATCGGCCGAACGAACGGAAGGTTTGGAGGAGTTAAGGTGAATGTATTGGAAGCACGCCTGGCGAAGCTAGCGCTCAAAGGCGATCAGCAAGCATTTGCTGAGCTTGTAGACCTCTATCAAGATAAGCTCTTTCATATGGCATATCGAATGTTAAACAGCCGGCAGGAAGCGGAGGATGTCGTTCAGGACACGTTCCTTCGCGTTTACAAAAACCTAGACCGGTATGACGATACGTTAAAATTCTCGACATGGATTTACCGGATCGCGACGAATCTATGCATCGACCGGCTGCGCAAGCGTAAGCCCACGTATTCGCTGGATGCGGAGTCCAACGATCATGAAGGCCTGGATGGCTACTCGATGATACCGAGCGACAACCGCACGCCTGAGTCGGAACTGCTGCTCTCGGACACGCAGCGCATCATTCATGCGGCTATCGCTTCGTTGCCACCGAAATACAAGAGCGTGATGACGCTCCGTTATATGCAGGATTTGTCTTTGCAGGAGATTGGCGACGTGCTGGACATGCCGGTTACGACGATTAAGACCCGCGTCCACCGCGGCAGGGAGTTTCTTCGGAAGAAGCTCGAGCATAAATTATAACCGGAGCGAACGGTTGATGATAGACGGAAGCCATGTCCCGGCGGACATAGGCTTCTTTCGGAGAGAAAAGAGCGGATTTCACGCACGGGACGGAATACTTGCCCCTTTTCGAAAAAAAGTGAAACATCCCTCTCGCTCGCAACGTATCCTAAATAGCGAGATAAGAACTTAATGCGCGAGCAATGGAAAGAAAGGACTGGCTGCTATGAATTGCAACGTCGCCATCGTATGGATGCATGACTATTTGGACGGCGAGCTGCCGCGTGAAGATATCGGTACGTTAAAATCCCATCTGCTTTCCTGTCCGGCTTGCCGCAGTCGGTTTGAACAGCTCCAGAAGACGGACGCCGCAGCGTTCCAGACTTTAGAAGCGCTTAAGCCTGCCGCGGATTATGACAAGAAGGCATCGGAGCATTTAACGCAGCGAATTATGCAGCAGCTGCCGAAGAAGCAGAAGCAGCGCAACCGCGTCGTACGGTTTATTTACAAGTACCCTGGCGTTACGGCTGCTGCTGTATTTGTACTCGTTATGCTGGGCAGCTTCTTTACCATGTGGGAAGAAGACAACAAGCTGATTGTAGCAGGCGAGGATCTTCAGCAAGTCATTATAGAAGGCAATACAGTCATCGTGCCGGAGGGGGCCCATTTAACGGGGAACCTGACCGTCGAGAATGGAACAGCTGAAGTGAAAGGCGAGGTAGACGGCAATGTGACCGTCATTGACGGCTCCCTGAATCTTGCATCGACCGGCCATATCGCGGGGCAGAGCAGAACGATCGATCAAGCACTTGATTGGTTCTGGTACAAGGTGACGCAAACTTTTGGCGGTAACGCTCGTTAATGTAGGCTGCCTCCCTCTTGCAGGGGGGCATTTTTTATTTTTTTTTGAAAAAAAGGATTTCCAATCCCATATCTAGAAAATAATAAAGTTGAAAACCGATATTAGACAAGAATAAGGGGATCGGCTGTTGGGGGTTGGCATATGAGTTATTTCTCGGATTTGACGTGGCATGACTGGTTCAAGGACGTCATCGATGTAGGCATAGTGAGTTACATTATTTATCAAATGATTTTGCTGGTGCGCGGAACGCGAGCGGTTCAGCTGTTGAAGGGCATATTCATTCTCGTTGCGGTGTGGGCGCTAAGCACATGGTTCAATTTGTATACGCTGAAGTGGCTCATGAATCAGATGTTCACCTTCGGTATCGTCAGCGTGCTTATTATTTTTCAGCCTGAGCTGAGGCGCGTGCTGGAGCAGCTCGGACGGGGCAAGCTGTTCTCCCGCGGTTATTCGCTTGACAAGGATGTCGTTAATGAACAAATTGACGGCGTCATTAAGGCTGTCCGCTTTATGGCTGAACGGAAGATCGGAGCACTGATCGTATTCGAGCGGTCGACGGGACTGAGTGAGCTTGTCGAATCAGGTATCCGGATGGAATCGAAGATAACGTCAGAGCTGCTTATCAATATTTTCACGCCTAATACGCCGCTCCATGACGGTGCGGTTATTATACGCGCGAATCAAATCATGGCCGCGGGCTGCTATCTGCCGTTATCGGAGAACCCGTTCATTAGCAAGGAGCTCGGTACCCGCCACCGCGCCGCAATCGGCGTAAGTGAAGTGACGGATGCGGTGTCGGTCACCGTGTCGGAGGAAACGGGACAAGTATCGCTCTCGCTCGGCGGCATGATCGTACGGGATATTAACGAGGAATCGCTAATTTCGAAGCTGTTCGATGAGCTAACGCCAAAGACGAACGGACGAGCGAAGGAGCGCGTAAGCGTGTCGTCTCTTTGGAAGCGGAAAGGAGGCCGTGATGGATAAATGGCTGAGTCACCCGACCTCGCTCAAAATCATTTCCGTCATTGTCGGATTGCTGCTATGGGCTGTCGTTCATATTGATCCAGACACGTCGCAGAAGACGGTTACATCCAATGTGGATACCAAAACCATCGAAGCCTCTGTCATTAAAGCCGAGGGGCTTGATCCGGAGAAGTATATTCTTACGGCAATGGAGCCTTCGGTCGTTAGGCTGGATGTACAGGGCCGCCTCAGCAATCTGCTGAATGCATCTTCGGATGACGATTATGTGGTGAGCGTGGACTTGAAGGATGCCAAGCCCGGCATTCAGGAGCTGCCGCTAGTCGCAAGCTTGCCGAAAGGCATTACGCTTGTAGAGATGTCGCCGCGAACGGTAACGGTGCAAATCGAAGAGATACTGACGAAGCCGTTCGAGCTTCAAGTTGCCACGGAAGGTAAGCCGGCAGCAGGCTATGTGGTGGGGGCATCCACGATCGTCGCACCAACGACCGGAGTCCTGGTCACGCTGCCTAAAGACGATATGAGCAGGGTTGGCGTTGTCACGGCAGAAATCAATGTCGACGGCGCAGACAAGACGGTCGTGAACAAAAAAGCGAAAATTATCGTTTACGACACGGACGGCATAGAAATGACTAATGCGGTTATTTCGCCGGAAACGGTTCATGTGGAGGTCAAGGTAACGCCTCCGTTCAAAACACTGCCTCTTCAGGTGCGCTACACAGGCGCTCTGCCCGACGGTTTAAGCTTGGTGTCCGTAAAGCCGGCAATCGATCAAGTCACCGTGTACGGGGAACAGAAGCTGTTAGACGAGCTTCAGGTCTACGATGGGGTTGTGCTTGATCTCTCGAAGGTGAAGCAATCCGGCGAGGTGCAGGTTAAAACAGGAGCCATAGACGGCATTAAGTCGATTGATCCGGCTGAGGTTACGCTTGAGGTCGTTGTTGCGCCGATTATTACACGAGAGTTCGCAGGCTTGCCGATTACGCTGGAGGGCGTCCCAAGCGGGATGTCAGCCGTCTTCCGTACGCCCGCGAGCGGCAAGTTTGATCTAAGCGTCAGCGGAGCTGAATCGGTATTGAGCGCGCTTAAGGCTGAATCGCTGGCAATAGCCGCTAATGTAGAGGGGCTAAGCCCCGGCGTTCACTCGGTTACGCTTCAGATAGACGTGCCTGCCTACGTGCAGACCGTGCTTGGCGAAGGCCAGACGCTGACGGTCTCGATCGAGATTATCGAGGATGCTCCCACCGGCACGGGAGAAGACGACTCGGAAGAAGTAGGAGGCACTCCGACAGAGGAGCCTCCAACCCCGACGCCGACACCGCCGCCTGATACGGGCGGGGATAGCGGTAACGGAAGCGGGAATGCTTCCGACGGCCCAACTATGAATCCATAATCGGATAACCAGCATAAGTAGAGAATAAAGGATGCAGCATACAACAAAGGAGCATTATAATTATGGGGAAATATTTCGGTACAGACGGTGTTCGCGGGGTAGCCAACCGTGAGCTTACACCAGAGCTAGCATACAAAATCGGCCGCTGCGGCGGCTATGTGCTTACGCGCCAAGCGAATAAGCCTAAAGTGGTAATCGGTCTAGATACGCGAATCTCCGGACCGATGCTTGAATCCGCGCTTATCGCTGGCTTATTGTCCATCGGCGCAAGCGTAATCAAGCTAGGCGTCGTTTCTACGCCGGCAGTCGCTTATATTACTCGTGAGCTAGGCGCGGATGCGGGCGTTATGATCTCGGCTTCGCATAATCCGGTAGAAGATAACGGCATTAAATTTTTTGCGGGCGACGGCTTTAAATTATCGGATGATACCGAGCTCGAAATCGAGCAATTAATCGATGCGCTTACGGATGAATTGCCGCGGCCCGAGGGCGGCGATATCGGAGCGGTATCAAGCGATAAAGGCGCCAAGCAGCGTTATCTCGATTATTTGAAAACAACGATCAAGGGCGAATTCAGTGGACTTAAGATCGTTCTTGACTGCGCGAACGGCTCGGCATACGAGCTGGCTCCAACGGTGTTCCGCGAGCTAGGTGCGGATATCATCACGGTTGGCGCGGAGCCGGACGGCCTTAATATCAATGCTGGCGTGGGTTCGACACATCCTGAATATTTGCGCGAGCAGGTGCTGCAGCATGGCGCGGATCTAGGTCTTTCTTTTGACGGGGATGCGGATCGTCTCATTGCGATCGATGAAAAGGGCGAGGAAGTAGACGGCGACTTCATTCTGTGCATCATTGGCGATGCGATGAAGCGGGCAGGCAAGCTGAAGGAAGACACGATTGTTACTACGGTAATGGCAAATATCGGATTTTTCAAAGGCGCGGAGCGCATTGGCTTGAAAACGGCGCAAACGGCTGTTGGCGACCGTTACGTGATGGAAGAGATGCGTCGCGGCGGCTTCAATCTGGGCGGCGAGCAATCCGGCCATGTCATCTTCCTCGATCATATTACGACAGGCGACGGTATTCTGACCGCTCTGCAGCTAGTGGATACATTGGCGGCATCGGGCAAGAAGCTTAGCGAGCTTAAAGGCTTGATGCGCAAGTACCCGCAAAAGCTCGTTAACGTTCGCGTAGCGGATAAAAGCTTGTACCAAGGCAATGCCGCAATCGAGGCAGCCGTTAAAAGCGTGGAGCTTGAGCTCGGCGATAACGGCCGCGTGCTTGTACGTCCATCGGGAACGGAATCGTTAATTCGCGTCATGGCGGAAGGTCCCGAGAAGGATCAGGTGGAAGCTTACGTGGATCAGATCGCTCAAGTCGTGAAAAACGAGCTGGGCTAAGCTTTTTAGCAAACGATGTCGAAGATTTGTCGGACCGTGTAGTAGACAGGTCTTCGACTCCTTATTTTGGAAGATATTCGCGTAATTTCGAATCATAAGGTTGCACAGCAGACATAAAATGAATATGATAGGTAGTGTGATTCAAGAAGGAAAGCGAGGATAGAGGTTACGGAAGCAAGTTAAGCGCCAGAGCTTGCGTGATGAACGAGCTGTTGCCCAGGGTGAGAACCTTGGCATAAATCAGCTGTTCATACGGGAAGCTGACGAGGTGAAGGTGTTCGAAACATTCGGCGGGGACCTTCCGGTATTGCAAGCCAACCGAAAGCCGTTACGTAAAACGGCCGGGCGACCGGTCATACAATCGTGCGGCAGGCTTATTATGATTATTATTCATTACTCCCGTATGTCCAAGATGCCACCTGTGGGGTGGGCACGGGCAGAGGGGTTACATTATCCGCAACGATTGCGATTAATCTGTGACAACTTCATATTGCCTGTGCCACGCAATGGCGGCATCCGATAAGGCGGGAAATAACCTATTCGGAGGCTTATTAAATTATGTGTGGAATTGTAGGATATATTGGTAAACGCGACTCTCAGGACATTTTGCTCGAAGGCTTGAAGAAGCTTGAATACCGGGGATATGATTCTGCGGGAATCGCGGTCTTTACGAAAAACGGGCTTGAAATTACGAAGTCCAAAGGCCGTTTGGCGAATCTTGAAGGCTTGCTGCGCGAGGAGCCGCTTGAAGGCTTTGTCGGAATCGGACATACGCGCTGGGCTACTCACGGCAAACCGTCTGACGTGAATTCGCATCCGCATACGGACAACACGGCTAAGTTTTCTGTCGTTCACAACGGTATCATTGAGAATTATTTGAATTTGAAAGAAGAATTGGTCGCCAAAGGACATATTTTCGTATCGGAGACGGATACGGAGGTAATCTCCCATCTGGTTGCCGACGAATATGACGGAAACATTGTCGAAGCGGTACAACGTGCGGTGAAACGGATGCGCGGAGCGTTCGCGCTTGGCGTATTGACCGAGTTCGAACCTGAACGTCTAGTCGCGGTTCGTTTCGCAAGTCCGCTTGTTATTGGCGTGGGCGAAGGCGAGAACTTTATCGGATCGGATATTCCTGCTATCTTGGAGCATACGCGCAATGTGTATATTCTGAATGACGGCGAAATGGCGATTCTGACAAAGGATTCCGTCGAACTGCTGACGACTGAAGGCGAAAGTATTTCCAAGGAAATATTTCATGTCGATTGGGATCTAGTGACGGCAGAAAAAGCCGGATTTGATCACTTCATGCTAAAAGAAATCCACGAGCAGCCAAAAGCATACCGGGATACGATGATGAGCCGTATTTCGGAAGATGGCAAGTCGGTGGCTTTGAAAGAGCTTGGCATGACGGAAGAATATATCAAATCGATTCGCAAAGTACACATTGTTGCCTGCGGAACGGCATACCACGCAGGACTTGTCGGTAAATCGGTCATTGAGTCGCTGGCGCGCATTCCGGTTGAGACGGATGTCGCATCGGAATACCGTTACCGTTCGCCGATCATCACGCCGGATACGCTTGTTATCGTTGTTAGCCAATCGGGCGAAACGGCAGATACGCTTGCCGCGCTTCGTGAAGCGCAGCGCAACGGTGCCCGCGTTCTAGCGATCACAAACGTGGTGGGCAGCTCGGTTGCCCGTGAAGCAGACCATGTGCTCATTACTTGGGCAGGTCTTGAGATCGCTGTTGCATCAACAAAGGCTTATACTTCCCAGTTGATCGCATTTTATCTGTTCGGCCTTCAGCTTGCTAGCACGCTGGAGACAAAGGACGCAGCATATATCGAAGAAGTGATTGCTGCCATGCACAAGCTGCCAGAGCAGGTTGAACGCATTTTGGAGCAGGCGCATGTACTGAAGCAAGTAGCGGAATCGATCTCGCATCACAAGCATCTGTTCTTCATCGGCCGCGGCGTAGACTACGCTGTAGCGCAAGAAGGCTCACTGAAGCTGAAGGAAATCTCGTACATTCACTCGGAAGCTTACGCGGCAGGCGAGCTGAAGCACGGTACCTTGGCTTTGATCGAGGATGGCATTCCAGTTATCTCGCTAGTGACGCAAGAAGAACTATACGAGAAAACGCTAAGCAACATTAAAGAAGTGAAAGCTCGCGGCGCTCACGTGCTTGGCATAGCAAACGAAGGCAGCGAAGAAGAGGTAGCGAAGTCGGTGGATGAGCTGTTCGCGATTCCGAAGACTCTTCCAATTCTGTCGCCTGCACTGTCGGTTATTCCGCTTCAGCTGATTTCCTATTATGCATCGCTTGCGCTTGAGCATGACGTGGATAAACCGCGGAATTTGGCGAAGAGCGTGACGGTGGAGTAGGGAGAGGTTAGTTGGGTAGGATTTGTTTTAAAAAATTAAGTGTTAGGCTGAAAAATAAAGCATTAGACTGAGAAAATCAAGTTGTAGACTGACGGAATTGGCCATATTGCTGCTAGGAGCTCTACTAATGTCTACAGAATCGACATCCAGAACAAACAACATGACTCTATTTGAGGCTACCTTCGGGTAGCCTCATTTTTTTGAATTTCATTTTGGGGGCGGTTCGTAATGACCAAACGGAAACGGGAGATCACAGAAGCAAAGATAGATCGCTTTATTCATTTTTACAACTACGAGCGATTACAAGCAAAACTAAACGGCCTCAGTCCTATGGCATTCAGGACAAAGGCCGCTTAACTAACTTTACTAATTCTACTGTCTACTTGACGAGGTGCAGTTCTTCATCAAACACTATACAATGTTTTTTCCACGCCACTTGCATCATCTGTTGCAACTGGATGGAAGTACCAATCGTTACCCCTTGATAACTTCCCATTCCCATAAGCCAACACCATTACTGTCATTTACTGGTTTTGTAATTGTAACACGCAGCGCTTTAACTTCTAAGGCTGGATTAATATTAAATATATTTGAGGAACCCACTGGCGTATTTAAAGCTACAATGCCTGTGGTAATGGTCCCTGCAGTTACCCATGCATTCGTACTGCTATTCTTCGGAATGTATGAATATTCTATCTTTGTAGGCGTTTTTATACCTTGCCCATCGTTCCACAACATCAGATTTGAACTTCCGATTGTTGCTCCTTGTGGCCAATTATATTGCACATATTCCGAAGCGCTTGCATTGCCCCAGCTACCCCAATGCGGGTTGGTTGTAGCAGTTTTTAACCCGTCTTTAACCGCAGGTAGACTCTCCCAAGTTGAAGTGTAGCTGGCAGAGACACTCGCTGCAAACGCCATATTATTATTGAGCGGAGTGAGCAATCGCAAATCTGTCAGCAGCTGATCATTTGCTAGAGTAACTTCAGCTTGTGTAGCAGATGCGTTTGCTATCACAGCTGAAGCGGCAGTTTTCGCAGCAGCAATCGGTGTAAGTCCTTGACCGGTAAAGTTCGCAGCTACTAATGAATTTGCAAAGTTATAGTTGTTTGTCAGCTCCGTCTTGTCTACGTTACCTGTACCACTACCGCCCAACACAAAGGTCAGTAAGCTAGAGGTGCTCAATGCACCATCATTAGCGGTTAGCCTAGCCGTATAGGAGCCCGCTATTGTACCTACAGCTTTTGTGACTGCTGCTTTATTATTGGTAAAGCTTAGTTGGCCACCTGACGGAGTGCTGACAACTTCCCATAGGTAAGTCGTAGCGCCATTCGGTGCGCCGTCGTCGGTCACAATTCCGTTTAACAAAATCGGAAGATTTACCGGTGGGCTTAGTGTCACCACCTCTGTAGTAACCTGTGGAGCTTGATTTGATCCAGTAAGTGACTTTTCAATGATCACTTCAGCAGTAGTTAGCGCATTGCTCATTTGGAACATAGCGACACCTTTGTTATTTTGCACATAGAACTGTCCGGCATTTGCACCATTCAGCTTGATTGTATAATAGCCATTCTCTACTCCTGGCCCATCGAGAGTAATCCTTGATGCGTGCGTTTTTTGAGAAAGATTCGAGATTTGCAGGGTAATTGCCTTACCGTCTTTTTGAATCAACGCATTTTGAATTTTATCGCTTTCCGAAACTAGGTAAATTTTCTCTTTGATTAGGTTGATACGTTTGCCAAAACCGTCTTTTGGCGTGATATTGTATTTGTTGTTTGCGTCAGTGACCGTAGCCCCATACCCGAAAAGCCCAAATACCGGATCGGTGACAATATCAGAACTGATACGCAATAGCGAGCCATAGAGCCCTTCCTCTGATTCTCCAGAAAAGTCCTGCCAGCCGTTGTTCATAACGCGTGTACCACCATCGTATACGTCTTTGGTACCTGTTCCGCCCTTATGAGCATTAAATCTCCAAGCGATACTTCCTACAGACTGGGCTGATATCTGCCCCATATTAACGGAGTTGAAGTTTGAAATCTTCGCAGCATAGTTGCGCTGCTGAGCGACGGCCGTTTGATCTGTAGTCCTGCCATCAGCCTGATAGCGAAGCATATCATCCATAATGGATCCTGCCAAAGACGCGGTATATTGGAAATTCCACCAGCTTTCGCCAGCGCGGAATGCCGGTACGGAATAGAAGTACCAAGTAGGCTGAATTCCACGCATTGCACGAGTTTTCAAGTCATCTGCTTTCATGCTTTCCAAGGCTTTGGCTACCTTCGAGTCTTGTGGGTAGTAAGTGCGCAATGCCTTTGCTGCTGCATAGGCTCCTTCTTCACCAGTATTGTCATATTCAAATTCTGACCCGTAAGGATAAGCAGCGTTTAGCATGCTCGTTGCTTTATTTTGAGCAAACTTCGTTTTTAGATTATTATACTGAGTTAGCATTCCTTCTTCTTTTAGTGCCTCAATTAAATCTGGAATTTGTTGTTCGCCGTAGAATCCGGTTGCTCCGGTGCCGACACGGTTATAGTAAATGCCATAAGCCTTTTCCAGATAGAATTGCGGAGATTCGCGATACTGTATCATATTGGGATATGCCTTTTGGATCCGATACATATTGAAGAATCCAGTCGCTTCCATCGCTTCAGAAAATGTCCGTACATAAGGCGCACTTGAAGTTGAGTAAATACCTGAAGCATTGAGATAGTTCGCAACCGTAAACGTTGATTGCGTATATTTCATATAATTTTTCCACATAAAGTCGATCAGGTAGTTTTCAATGGATTGGATTTCAATAGCATTTGGATCGAGATAATTCTTCATAGCCATGAAGTTGATGTTATCGTGACTCCAGTCATCACCCCAATGGCTGTTCGCCGTATCAAGACCGGTTGTAAGGTACCAGTCACGGTAGATACCGAAGGTAGGACTAGTCGTGACCTTATCCTGAGTACTATTCACCATAAATTGGCTGTGTGCTTGCGATGTTTGGTCAAGCTCAGCTAGAATATTGAATTCAAGTTGGGTGAATTTATTTACCCCTACAGGATCAGATTTTAGCTTATAATTCACACGAACGCTGTTATTGCCGATATTATCAAAGGTGAGAGCATAGATATGATGCTGTTCACCGTCTATTATTTTGGTTTCCACAAACGTTGCGGATTTTGTATATCCCGGGTTCCCGGAAGGTAAACCACGTCCGGTACGAGTATTGTTGACCATAGCGGCTCTGTTCGTACCTTTAATAACCGGGATATGTGCTGCATCATATGGATCATTCTGGAGGATATTCTGAATCTCTATCGACTGAAAATCTATTTTAGTGTCGTCGAAATGCAGATCCAGCTTGACAGGCATATTGATTGCAGCCTGAAAGCCAGGCAACGCCACTGCGTCAATCATCCCTGATTTGTATAGAACGGAACGAAGGTTTTTCTCACGGTCTTCCATAGAAGTAGAAGCATTATTTGAACTTGCGGCATTTACTTGCGGTGTGTTGTCGCCTGCGCGTACCGCTGAAAACTTAAACTTATATGTTTTTTCCGCTTGAGGCGCCAAAACCAAGCTCGAGGCATCAGTAAAATATCCACGGCCTGTTTTCGATATATCCTTGGAGTGAATATATAGAACACTTAGTCCCGGGAACCAGCCGCCACTGTCACCGACCCAGTTTGAGTACAGAGATCCAGCACGAACTTCACTCGCGTCACCCAACCAATAATCAACATATTCGATGCGTGCGCCGCTTTCCGGCACTGGGGAGAACATCATGAAATTCCCTTCGCCGCTCGTGCGGATGGCATAGGAATACCCACTATCAGCGCCGGCGAAATTATGCACAGTAACTCGGTTGTCATAGGTATCTGATGTACTTAAATACTTGTTATTCCATGGCATCGGCAAACCGATATCACCGAATTCAATATATTTGGTGCTTTTGTTTTTCAAGGTGATTTCCCACTGCAAGGAACCGTCAGTGGTATCCATATTAAATACAGACTTCACGTCAAAACCTTTCATCACGCGAGCAGCTGTAGAAGTAAGAGCTTGCCCGATAAAATTGACTTCTACTTTTTTTCCGTCTGAAGAAGCCACCTTCGTAAAATATTGGTTACTAGCATTGATGGTTGTATATTTAGTCGATCCACCAGCAGCCAGTGTTTTATTTGTATCCACTTCTACAAAGCCAACTCTGTCGTTAGGGAATACTGCCGTGTCACCGGTACGGTAAGAAAAAAGCATTTCGCCCATCCATTGGTGCTGGACGTCGTTCTGTGGTGATGTAGAGTTTGGCAAAACAAAATTGACAACAGCATTTTTTTTGTTTAATGGGTTATTTTTGATATTTAGTACTTCAATCTGTCCTAAATCCCCGATTGTAGCAGAAAGACTATCATTGGCGATAGCATTCGCTGCAGCGGATACCGAAGGCACCTCGTTAATTCCAACCGGCAGTAATCCGAAAAACAGTGCAAATCCAGTAATCAATGGTATCAATTTTTTGTTAACCGCTTTCATAATATCCTCCTATTCACATTTCAACATTAGATTTTGAAAGATTCAATCCATTGCTCGTCCTCTTACTGAACTAACTTATTACTCCACTAATAGTAATTCCCTTGCGAAATACTTTTTTGATTTGGTAGAAGATGACATTGATCCTCTGTAACGTTCCTATACCTAGTAATTGGCCTTTCGCAGTAAGCGCTTTCTAGTATTCAGCGAGTAATCCTCTCAATTAATCGCTAGAAACTTTTCTTCAATTCTACATTCCGTAGCAATATACTGGCTTGACACCGTCCGGGTAGATGTCCCCTCCCTTCAAAATAGCTATAGTTGATACGTCTAGCCATTTCATTCAAACACTCAAAACCTTTAAGTTCTCCAGAAAAATTCAGCATCAATGTAGTGAGTTTGCCCAATAACAGCTGCTTTTTGAGCTACTGCATATTTTCATTTCTTCACCATGACACTATAACAGAAAGGACTTTATACAAGTGTACTAGATTCACATGTGAAAGGAATTCAAATTTTCACCCTGTTTTTTTGAATTTACAACTTTTATAAATTACCTCAGAATTTAAATGATTAATCCATAAACAACCATGAGCGCGGTGTTTGTCAAGTGGGGAGTTACTCGGGCGGTAAGGAACAGTATCATTTTGTATAACACCTTTCCCGTTTCCTTTAGTAGCCACTATCTTAGCCGTATTTACCGTTTTGGCTAGCTTCAGAGACTTATTAATATTCTTCACTTTGCCCAAACCGGCGACGAGAAGAACCATTCATCCTCCCGTCGTCCAACTACCTATTCTTTTATCGATAGCGCGACTAAGCCAAACTTGCTGTCATTCCGCGAGCTCGAGGTTCTGGAGTGGATTCCAGAGGACTTTCCAACAGCGAGATCGCTAGCGAGCTCAGCATCGTAACGGGTACGGTCAAGAACCACATTAAGAGCATCTACGAGAAGCTGGGCGCGTAAATAAGAGAATGATCGCGGTCCAAGGAGCCAAAGACTTGGGCCTTCTCCAATCGGAGCTTTAAGCTCCAGTCCAAAACTTATTTTTCAATTGCTGACGATTTATAAAACTCATAAATTGCGCCAAATCAACATAGTCAGTCTATAACTTTATTTTCTATGTACATCCGTAATATAAAAGTGTGGAACCAGTAATTAGAGTGTAGAACCAATGAAATAAGTCCCGATGAGCGTAATGTCATCGGGACTTTATTTATATCTAGAGAAGGAGTTGTTGAGTCGTCTACAATTGGAGAAGATTACTTTACCATTTAGAAAGCTAAAGTTAGAGGAGCAAGATAAGAGGACTTGTTACATTAGTTTTAGACTGGTCTCAACAGTAGAAGGTAATGTATTTCAGTCAAATCCTACTTTATTGAATTTCATTGGTATGACCATGTTAGGCTTCAGCGATAAAAAAAAACATGAAAAAAATAGGATATTCTTGACTAGAATACTTCCATTGAAAATTATGTTTCTCAGAACAAAAGCATCATTAATTGTCTTCATGAGAGAGATGCTCAGCTTCCCGTACAAGTAGCGGACGCAGTCAGAAACGATCATACTGAGGCTAAGGAGGCGGCAAACAAAATGACGATTAATGGCATAAGCAATCAAGCAGACAGAACGCGACGAGCGCGATCTGTCTAATTGTGCTGGTCATAGCCTGTTCATGAGGATCAAAATGGTTTAGCTCATATTTTTGAATTCTTTAGGCGTTGTTCCAACGACTGTCTTAAATACGCGGCTGAAATAATGATGATCCTGGTAGCCTACGATTTCCGCTATATCTTTCAGCAGCATGGAAGGGTAGTTAAGCATGAGCGATTTTGCTTTCTCCACGCGCAGCGCGGTAATATACTCCACGAACGATTTGCCGCTATTGTTACGGAATAAGTTACATAAATATGAACTGGAGATATGGAATCGTTTCATTAAGTCACCTAAAGTCAGTGCTTCCTTCAGATGAGAGGAGACGTAGCTTTCAATCTGTTGGAAGAGTAAGGCGCCCGAGTCTAATTCATGAACCTGGGGCTGGAACACGTGAATGATTAAATCCCAGAAGGAATCGGCCGTTTCCGAGAACGAAGATGAGACAAAGCATATTTCCTCTATTCGAATTTCCAGGGTTTTACTTGTTACGATGTCGATAGGAGGCAATTGCTGTTCCAATAATCGAACGATGCCCTTTGCGTTTTTTTCCAAATATAATAGGGGAGTGTGTTTGCTGCCCCATTTTCCAAAGAGATGATAAATTAATTTCTTAATTTGGTTCCAGTCGCTTTTATTCAGGTAGAGGGACAGCTGCTCTACTTCATCTGCTTTTAATAGAAAATCATCATGAACAGGCTCTGAGAAGTCAGATAAGGATATGAGCTTCGGCTCTCCAATGACCAAGTTCTTGTATAGCTCATCAATCAGTTTTTGTTGAACGATATTGATATCTGCGAGATGGCTCAAGTTATCACTATAAGCAATCGAAGGACTAAGGCCTTTGTTCATAAAATGATTTTGTGAAAACGGAAGGAGATTATGCAGCTTTAGAGCTGAATCCGTATGAAGACCGATCAGGATCGCAAGCTCTCGCCTGCTCTTTGTCCGCAATACCCAAAGCTCCTCCTGTTCGTCGAGGTAGCTTTTGGCTTTGCTATAGTAGCTTTTTTCTGTGCTTAAGGACTGGGGGAGCAGCAAATCATTATCGATCGAGAAGTCATGATCGGGAATGATCAGCAACGCATAATTAGAGTAAGGAAATAAACGCTCTTGAATAAGCTCAGGCAAAGAGGGGTTTCGCTTCGATTCAACAATCAATTGCAAAATTTCTTTACTGCGAGTATAGGTTTTGTTCGTGAGTCTTTCTTGAATCCGTAAAAGAACGCTTCTTACGGCCTCGGCCTCGATAGGTTTTAACAAATACTCCTCGACGTTAGCTCGCAATGCATCTCTGGCATAATCAAAGGTAGAGAAGCCGCTAATAATGATGACTGCGGTGTTAGGCCAACGCTGCTGGACTTTATGAGCCAATTCGATGCCGCCCATTGCCGACATCTTAATATCCGTAATAATGACATCGGGAATTAAGAAAGGGATTTGATCAATTGCCATCTGGCCGCTATAGCATTCCGCGATAATTTCAAACGAATAGGAGACTTCTTCGGAGGCTATTCGAACGATCAGTTCTTTTAGCTGCTCCAGAAAAACGGGCTCGTCATCTACAAGCATAATCTTCATTACGTATATGCCTCCTAAAGAAATTTAATAGTGCTGGACATCGTGATGTAAGCTCCCCTATTCACATTGTTGCCTACCGTATAATGAAGCTGGTTTTTCAAGATCAACTGCATCCTCGCCAGTGTGCTGCATAATCCCATCCCCCCGAATCCCAACCGATCACCTTGCTCGAGGGTATCGAGTTGTTGTAAATAGGATTCAACCTTATCGCGTATTGTTGGCAAAACGGTCTCTGAGAATCCGATTCCGTCATCCTGCACGGTCAATTGCCACCGATCTCCTACAATCTTACCGGAAATACGGATACTAAGGGGATGAGCATCTCTAAAGCCATGCTGGAGGCAGTTTTCCACCAATGGCTGAAGGGTGAGCTTAGGTACGATCAAATCATTCATTTGTTGATCCAAATCAAAACTGTACTCCAAGCGATATAAGTAACGAGATTTCATTAGCTCTAGATATTTCCTCGTGAGCTCTATTTCTTGTTTTAATGATGTGACGGGTGAACTGGTAGCTGAGGAATATCTTAAGAAATCCGCTAAATTAGACGTGATTTTATTGATCTTTTCCGTATCCCCTTTATCGGACAAAGCTTGAATTACTCCTAGCATATTAAAGAGAAAGTGCGGATTGATCTGTGATTGCAGCGTATCGAAATGGGATTGCAGCTGCAGGGTGCGAAATTGGATAATTTGCTGTAATGAGTTTTGCAGCCGATCATTCATTATCCGGAAGGCTCGGTTAATCTGATCAACCTCATTCATTTTATATTTATTCTCAATGCCTAGGGGCTTATCGACCAAGTCGATCCGATCTATGCTGCTCTTAAGCTTAATTAAGGGATTTATTAAAATTTTGGCTAAAAAAGATAAGAAGAATACCGAAAATATAAGAAACACCGCAAGAGATGCGATAAAGATGTTTCGAAGCAATCGAATGGGGGAGAGCACAAGATCCTTGGTGACGGCTAGCTCGGCGACGATATATTTCTTGCTGGTTGTCTTTGTAAAGGTATAGAAGTTATCTCTCTTATTGCTGGCTATTTTTAGTTCTTCGTTTGCTGTCATGGTATAAAAAGCATTGCCTTTGTCGTCTAATAATCGGAGTTGGCTTCCTTCCTGATTGAGTGAATCAACGGATGCCAGAATATCGGCGGCTTTGATCTGTACTTCGATATATCCCGATTGCTGGTCGTTAGGGTCGATTGCACGGATGAAGGAAAAAACGGCAGGCTGCTGTTCATTCGTCCATTCGTCGCTGGCGGAATAACGGTAAAACGTGTTACCGCGAAGCGGAGCGATTAAGGAAACCCAAGCATGAGAGGCTTCCGATTCATAGATATTATTATCGATGGGTTTACTTGAGAAGAGAAGACCGCTATTCGCATAGAGAGTAATGCGATATAGGTCTTGATAAATGGAACTGTTAATCTGGATAAATTTATCAAGCGATTGCGTTGCTTTGAGTCTTTCGATTGAATCGGCGGACGTATTAAGAACATTCATATAGTGAATCATCGTATTGCCGGCAGCATCATAATTCAGATAGAGCTGCGTGCTGATATTATCAAACTCGTTCTGATAGGCATTTAATTGATCGGACACGCCTTGAACCGACTGATCTAGGCTAGAGAGGGTGCTGCTTTCGATATTTTTTTTAATGTAGAAATAAGAGGGAATGGAAACGCCAAGCGTGCAGACCAGAATAATTAGCATGTAGGTTAGGAATAGTTTTGCGCGCAAGCTGCTGGAGGAGAACATTAGCATCCACCTATCATCTTCGAATTCAATCATTTTTTTAATACTGTAACATGATCCTATTTCAATTGAAATAGAGTCAAGGTTAACGATGGAGCTAGACTGACGGTGGATAAGATTATCCACCTGCGATGAATAAGAATGTCTATTTCGTTCTAAAGTTACAGGGATTAAACTGAGAACATCTCAACCAATAACGATTCGAAACGAGGGGAAAAGATTGAGAAAAAAACATGTTGGAACAATTTTTGTTGCATCTCTATTGGCTTTGTTGATGGTGGTCATTACAGCATGCGGTAGTGGGAATAATGAGCCTTCTAGCAGTTCCACAAACAACGATAGTACGCCGAGTGCTAGTCCTTCTACACCTGAAGAAAGCCCAAGCGCACCTGCGGAGAAGATTAAAATTAAAGGGATCGGACATGCGAGTTGGTTTAAAAGCGGTATGGATGAGGTTCTAATCGCAGCAGCCGAGAAAACCGGCATTGAATTAGAAATAGAAAAAATTCCAGAGGGCATGGATGGGGTCAATTTAGTAAAAGCCCGCTTCGCTACTGGCGACAAGCCGGATCTGCTTTTCTATTACGCGGGGCTAGGGGATACGCAAGGCTTCGGTAAAATGTCCGATACATTCGTAAGCCAAGAGGATCAACCTTGGATAGCTAACTTTGACAAGGAATCCTGGAAGGGCA
Source organism: Paenibacillus sp. J22R232 (assembly GCF_056269165.1). NCBI lineage: Bacteria > Bacillati > Bacillota > Bacilli > Caryophanales > Paenibacillaceae > Paenibacillus > Paenibacillus sp. J22R232. Next base: position 34,519 of record NZ_JBWDNK010000007.1, read on the forward strand.
TTATGACCGCTTATGAAGATGGTTTATATTATGGTGCTCCCTATGGCGGTACGAATACAAGCGTAGTTCTGTATAACAAAAAGGTATTCGAAAGCTTAGGGCTTCAAGTACCGACAACCATGGATGAGTTCTGGAGCGTAAGCGAGGCGCTCAAGAAAGGCGGGAAAATTCCGGTATATCTCTCCGGTAAAGATGCTTGGACATTGCAATTACCCGTGCAGCATGCGCAAGCCTCACCTTCAACGGCCGAGGTTCTTGCTAAAATCGATGTTAATGAAGCGAAATTTGCAGATTGGACAACTCGCAAGACAGGGCTGCAGTTCCTTAAAGATGTGACGTCTAAAGGGCTGACAAACAAGGACGTGCTTTCTGATACTTACGATAATGCACAGAAGGCTTTGGCAACGGGCGAAGCAGGCATGTACATTATGGCGACTTGGGTGATGACCGATATTGCCAGTAAATTCCCGGATCAGACAGCAGACATCGGCGCGTTCATTATGCCTTATCAGGGCGCTGATGCCGACAAAAGCTATATTTTTGCCCCAAATGCCGTTTTTGTGGTCAAAGGTGAAAATGAAGAAGCCGCACAAAAGTTTGTTAACTTCTTCGAATCTCTAGAAGCACAAAACATCTTCTTCAGCAAAGATGGCGGTATTCCGGCAATCAAGGGGGTAACAGAAACCTCGTTAACACCGGCGGAGCTTGAAGCCAAAGCTTTATTGGATGCAGGTAAAGCGAGCGGAGATGGTTATATATTGAAATACGATATCAACGCGGCTTTCCCAGCCTATTTGCAGGATATCATCATAAATGGGAAAACGCCTGAACAAGTGCTGGAAGCGCAACAAAAGGATTATGAAAAGGCAGCAAAGGCTAAGGATGATCCGAACTTCAAGTAAAGACATTAGAAAAAGGGAGGGGGAGTTTTTACTCTCCCATTCCTTTTATATAGAGGTGCTAAATGATTAAAAAAATGTATTATAGCTACTGGCTTTTGCTCCCCGGCTTATTGATTTTTAGTGTTTTTTTCATATATCCGAATCTAACAGGATTTCTATATGCCTTTACGAATATGGACGAAAGTTTCAAATACACGCGGTATGTTGGATTCGACAATTTCAAATCCTTGTTTCAAGAGGATGATCAGGTTATTGCGTTCAAGAATACATTCATATTCGCCGTTATTACAACATTTTTTAAGATTGTCCTAGGATTGCTGCTGGCATTGCTGGCGAACGTCAAGTTAAGGACAACGCTCTTTTTCCGATCGATGCTCTTTTTTCCGGTGCTGCTCAGTACATTGGCGGTTTCCCTTGTATTCAGTGCTTTGTTGCATCCGAGCAGAGGGCTTTTAAATGTGTTTCTGGAAACGCTTCATTTGGATATGCTTGCGCAATCATGGTTGACTGATCCGCAAATAGTTATCTTTTCTGTGAGTTTTGTTGAAATATGGAAGTGGACGGGTCTATCGATGATTCTATTCCTAGCAGCACTACAAACGATCCCTCAGGAATTGAAGGAGTCGGCCATGGTTGAAGGCGTTAATTCCTGGCAAATGTTCAGGCATATTACGCTTCCTTTAATCATGCCAGTTGTGAATACAAACGTTATTCTCAGCGTAATCGGCGGCTTGAAGGTATTTGACATCGTATATGCCTTGACCGGAGGCGGACCGGGAAATTCATCGCAGGTCATTAACACCATCGTGTTTAAGAACTTTGCTGCAGGCAGGAATGGGGAGGCTACGGCAGCAAACGTCATGTTGTTCCTGATTGTCCTGGTGATTGTGCTGCTCGTTAATAAGGTACTGAACCGGAAGGTAGAAGGGTGATCAGATGCGTATATGGAAAAAAAGAGTACTAGAGCTGATTTCCTTGGTTCTAAGCGGAATTGTAGCAATACCCTTATACATGGTTATTGTGAACTCTCTTAAGAATCAAAGCGATGCAGCAGACCTAAAGTTGACACTGCCTAAAGATTGGTCAGGTTTTAATAATTATACAGAGGTATTTAGAATTGCACGTATTCCACAAGCGTTCTGGATTACGCTGTTCATAACCGTTGTATCTGTTGTCCTTATTATTATCGTTTGTGCAGTTGCCGCTTTTGTTATTGAACGCAGAGACAGCCGTCTTATGAGACTGTTGCAGCACGTTCTAATAGCGGGAATGATTCTTCCTGGCTCTATTATTACGACCTACTATTTAATGCAGTCGCTGCATCTCATTCGTACGCTCACGGGAATTGTTTTACTTTATGTAGCAACCAATTTCCCCTTCATGACTTATTTGTATATTTCATTTCTTCGAGGTGTGCCTAAAGAACTCGACGAAGCGGCTATTATCGATGGAGTAGGAAGATTTAAATTATTTTTCAAAATTCTGTTTCCGTTATTAATGCCAGTCAATGCGTCTGTTGTTGTCCTTTCATCCATGAACATTTGGAATGATTTCCAAACGCCATTTTATTTTCTGAATACGGCAAGTCGATTTACGTTAAGCATGACCATTTATTTCTTCTTTGGTCAACATTCCAGTGACTGGAATTTGGTATTTGCCAATATTGTGATTGTCTCGTTGCCCGTTATTTTATTGTATATATTCGTCCAAAAATATATTGTTTCGGGTTTAACTGCTGGTGCAGTCAAAGGTTAATAGAGATAGCTATTCATTATAAGAGTAATGGGAGGCGTTTTCTCAGATGATGCAAGCTATGAAAATGATGAAAAATAAACTTCTAACGCTAACGCTCGTTTTTGCTGTATTGGTGGCTACTTTTCCATCTTATGTGATTTACGCCGAAGATGATAGTGGTATTAATACGCCGATTGTACAATCAACGACTGAATACTTATGGCTAGAAGGAGAGAATGCGCAAGCCTACGACGGAGGCTACCAAGTTGTCGGAGAAGGGGCTTCCAGCGGAGCCAGTTTTCTGAAATTATATACTCATGATGCAAATACCGTTGCTACGGCGGACTATCAATTGGATATTCCAGCAACGGCTAAATATGACATATGGGTGCTCGGTACGCCTGGAGATAACATATGGCTGTCCGGTTACAATTGGAAGCTGGATGCAGGTGCTTACAGCGCCGCGGGCTCATATTACGGTGAAAGTGTATTTACTACACCGGATGGCATGCCATTCTATTGGATTAAGCTGAGCTCAACTGATTTGGAGCAGGGGCAGCACGATTTGGGGTTTCAAACGAATGCGGCGAGACAGGGCAATTCGGACGGGTTATACTCGCAAGGAATTGATGCAGTGGTGGCTGTGCCACATGCATGGGAATGGATACCTAATGGATTGGAACAGCCTACGAATATGGTTCTTCCCGAAGCTGATTCCCTGTGGGTAGAAGGAGAGGACGCGCAAGCCATCAACGGAGGATATCAAGTCGCGGGTGAAAGCGCCTCCAGCGGAGCTAGTTATTTGAAATTATATACTTACGATGCGAATACGGTCGCTACGGCAGATTATCAATTGGATATTCCAGCAACGGCTAAATATGATGTTTGGGTATTAGGTACGCCTGGCGATAACATATGGTTGTCGGGTTACAAGTGGAAGCTGGATGCAGGTGCTTACAGCGCTGCTGGCGAAGCTTTCGCAGAAAGCGTGTATGGCACACCGGAAGGCATGCCTTTTTATTGGATTAAGTTGAGCTCAATGATTTTGGAGCAGGGTCAGCACGACTTGGCTTTTCTAACGGACGCCCCGAGGCAAGGCACGCCGGACGGTTTATACTCGCAAGGCATCGATGCAGTGGCGGTGGTGCCGCAGGTATGGGAATGGACACCTAATGGATTGGAACATCCTGCTCCCAAACCGATTATTCCTCCTAAATATGTTTGGATGGAAGGCGAGGCTGCTTCAATAACCGGAGAGTATCGTTCGAAATATAATGCTAAGGCAAGCGACAAACAAATTCTCGAAATGTATACCATGACACCGGGGGCTATGGGTACAGCGGATTATGAATTTGATATTCCAGAAGCCGGCAACTATTCCATCTGGGTATTGGCTTCACCTGGAGATAACCCATGGCTATCTCCGTTTAAGTGGAAGCTGGATGCCGCTAGCTATAAAGTCGTCGATTCCCCTTCAGCTAATACGGTATATGTCACGCCGGAAGGTTTGCCTATGTCATGGCAAAAGCTAGGTGTGTCTGAATTAAGCCAAGGCCAGCATTCGCTGGGCTTCTTAACGGATACGCCAAGGCAGGCCTCTTTAGATGGCTTGTATTCGCAAGCTATAGATGCTTGGGTTATCGTTCCGGATTCGTGGGGATGGTCTCCGAAAGGCCTCAATAAGCCGTTTAATGGGCAAGAAGTGAAATTCAGTTATGATGGCGGCGAACTAGATAAGACCATTGTGCAAAGAGAGGATATAGTGACCGTCACCACTACGAATAAGGTGGAAGCAGATTTTAACGGCGAGCTGTACTTCTTTGCCGATCTGATGCTAAACGAAGAAGTCGTATCACGCGAGGTTGTTCCCTCCGTTAAGAAGACATGGACGAACGGGGAAGAAAACGTTCAGACGATGCAATTGAAAATTCCGTTTAATGCACCTGACGGCTCTTACGAGGTAAGAACCGGAATCGTCGATATTCCCTACACGAATGCGCCGGATGGTAGCGACTCCGTACTCGTGCAGTCATTCGCAATGGGATCGGCTCAAGGGGATGCGCCGGAGCTTAAGGCGGAAATACAGGAATTGATCATACCGCAACAAATGAACCGTGAGGCGACCCTGCAGGGAACGGCTTCCTTCGAATTGCTGCAAGCTGTGGATTTCGATACGACAGCCTATCTAAGCTTCTGGAAAGACGATGTATTGTGGGGTGTATCGGAGCTTGCATCGGTGAGCACATCTAGCCTGCCCGTCGGTGAAAATAAGGAAGTCGCTTTCGATTTCCAGCTGCCCAAGGACATTCCAGCCGCGAGCTATGTCGTCAAATTTGGACTTCATAAGCTGCAAGCGTTACCATCGACACCGAGCTCGACGGTTGTTTCCACTACGGCATCGAGCGATGGCTACAAGCCGCTCACGAATGGCAGCTTCGTTGACAAGAAGCTAGGTGAAACCCACTTTTGGTATGCAGACCAAAACCATACGATGATCTGGGATGGGGCACCGTTTGTTCCCGTAGGGGGGTTGTTTACCTCTGACTATTTGATTTATTTCTCCACAACGGATGCGGCTGCCAACAAAGCGCGTTGGGAAGATGATAAGCAGGTTTTACAGTATATGAAGGCTCAAGGGTTAAAGGATTTGTATATTAATGCCGTCGTACATGGAGCTGGAATACCTGCATGGGCATGGCAGTGGTTACTCGATTATTTGGATGAGGAAGGATTTACTTACGGTATTCAATTTAATGCGATCAACCACGGAGATGAGGAAGAGGTCGTTCAGACTGCGTATATGCCTAGGGCGAGCGATGGGGCTACGTCACTCAAGGCAGCCAGCGGCGGACAATTCCTGAAAATGTACACTAAAATTCCCGGCTCTAAAGGGACAGCGGATTATTCATTTCATCTTCCTGCCGCGGGGAACTATGACATTTGGGTGCTAGGCACGCCGAATAATCAATCCTATGTTTCCTCTTACCAGTGGAAGCTTGACAGCGGGGCTTATCAATCAACTGGTGGTGCATCTGGCGAACCGGTATACGGTACCATTGAGGCTTTGCAGTTCGGATGGCATAAGCTGGATTCTGTAGAGTTAGCAAGCGGAACGCATTCACTGGGCTTCTTGACCAACTCGCCGAGACAAAGTGTCAATGACGGCTTATACGCCCAAGGCCTCGACGCGATCGCGGTAGTGCCTGAAGCTTGGGCATGGACACCGGGCGGAGTCGCTAAACCGAATCATCCAATCAGTGACTACGCCTGGATTGAAGCGGAATCAGGGAACGTTACGGGAGCCTATTTGTCCGGTTGGCTGAAGGTAGAGGATATTACCCAAAGTGGCGAAGTCTCTCTCACCGTTCCATCCGCTAACGTTCAGAATGCTGTATCGCCAGCTTCGAGCTTTAGCATAACGGCCATATCTAATTTGTTTACAGTCATTAACCCGAAAACGGGAGAAGTGGTCGCCTCGGGCAAAGGAACGGTGGAGAAGCAAAGCGGCAGCATGCTTGAATTTAAGGCTGATGTCACGGTGCCGACTTTAAGCGAGGGTACTTATACGGTTTACTTTACTCCGCAGGTCAAATACAAGAGTCACGTACTGGTCAATATTTGGGATAAGGGAGATCTCTTTCTTGATAAAATCAAGAGCCATGTCAGTAAGTTAAGGCTTGGACCTAACTTCCGGTTATTCGTGGACCCGGTCAATAACGAATCGGGCGTATATGCCGAGAACGAGAGCATGTTGATTGATTCGCCTATCTATCGCGCTCAATTTATTACGTGGTTGAATAATCGTTATTCCACGATTGAGGATTTGAATGAGGCGTGGAAAATGCTGACACCACTGCCTTCCTTCGAAACGGCAGCACGACTCGTTCCTATCGTGAGGGGGGAAAGGGAAGATGCTTGGAAAAACCAGCTTTTGCTAGTCGATTCAGCATCTCCTGATGCTACGTATAAGGCGGATGCCTATCAGGGTCGATTGTGGGATGATTATGCGGATTTCCGGGACGATTCCTTTAACGATTATCAAATGGAGGTTGCCGACGCTATTAATGAAATTGTTTCCATACCTGTTATTTATAAATACGTTTCAAGCCAAAGGAAGTATTTTATCAACCATCAACAAGCCGGCGGTTTTCAAGGCATAGGTGGAGAAGTATACGGAAATTCCGAGTATTTGGTAAGGGAGCGGGCAGGATATCCTTACTCCGCAGCCGAACAGTCTGCGCAAACGATGTGGCTGATTACAACCGAAACACAGTTAGATGAGAATATGGAGCAGAAGTATAATTCGGGTGTGAAAGGCTATCCAGATCAGCAAACGATGTACGATCATTTCGATAATTTGATCAAGAGCGGCTCGAAAGGCATTTATGATTTCTTGCTCAATTGCAGCTATCATACAGCCTGTACCGAAGCGTATGCCTATTACACAGCCAAGCCTATTCAATTTGAATGGCTGGACGAATACCGGACGAATCTATTAGCTCCAGATTCGCTAGCTGAGCTGGTTGATTATCGTCCGGAGGTATATTATGCCTATCCTGCAGGAGAAATGTGGTGGGGACCTAACAGACGTAATGTCGTATTGCCTGGCAATGACTATCAGGGTGGAGCTACGCTTACGACTGCGAATGACAAATGGGTGCTGCCTACATTCGATCCTAAGGTAAAAACCGACGTACTGCTCGTCAATCTCGAGGATGATCCAGCGACTACGGTTTATGGAAAAGCATTGCTGGAGTTAGGGAGCTTAAAGGATGGAACGCGAGATACCGTCTATATGGGTTATCGCCGAAATTTAGGCGCATTGCCGGAGATTGATAGTTATTTCACGAACGAATTCACTACGTTAGAGAATGGGACAGTCATTCAGGTTCTGAATCCGCAAGCAAGCGCTACTGCCGAGATTGTATATCAGACGGCCGAAGGCAAAGTATGGGCACTCAGGGACGGAAACCTTTGGATTATTGGGGATACAAACTGGATACAAAGCTTTGAGGGCAAGGAGCCGAAAGGAACGGCTAAGTATATTGATCAGTTGGATTTTGCAGCTGTAAATGCTACGACACCAACGCCGTCACCAACGACAACAGCGACACCGACGGCGACACCAACAGCAACGCCGTCACCAACAGCACCGACAGCAACGCCATCACCGACAAGCAACAATACCAATAAAACAAGTCATTTTGTGGTCAGTGAGGGCAAGGTGATTGTAGAGCTTGGCAGCAATGAAACTGTCTTTTCAGTATCTCTGGACAAAGTGGGCAATCTTCCTGTGCAGGTGAAATCGGGAGCAGCCGTATTTACGATTAATCCAGCCGTACTTAGCAGGCTATCGGAGCAGGCGGGGGTAACATCGGGCGCTATTTTCGAGGTTCAAATGTTGCCTGTAAAAGATTTGAACATCTCGAACTCTCCGGTAGGGGGAGGGAAAGCACGAATAGTCGGCGCAGGCCAGATCTATGAGCTTAGCATTACGTTAACGAAGCTAGATGGAACGGTTTATACAGCTGAACAAGTATCGGGTGACGTGGAAATCTCACTGCCTTTTACAACGGGATTGGATCAGGATCTTCTAGGCATTTATTTCTACAACGAGTCTACTAAGCAATGGGAGTATGTAGGCGGTACGGTAGATAGGGTTAAGGGTACGATAAAGGTCAAGCTGAAGCATCTTAGCAAATACGCGGTGCTGGAGTATAACAAGACTTTCGAGGATGTCCCGGCAGCACATTGGGCCGCTAGAACACTTCAGGTGCTGGCAGCGAAGCATCTTGTAACTGGAGTGACCGAATCCATATTCAAGCCTGCAGCCTTGACGACCCGAGCTGAATTCACAGCGCTTCTGGTTCGTGCATTAGATCTTGAGCCCTCAGACATTGCTACAGGATTTAAGGATGTTAAAGCGGATTCGTGGTATGCGAAAAGCGTTCAAGCTGCTGCAGGGGCGGGTATAGTTACAGGAATAAGCGAAGATAGCTTCGGGCCGAATCAACCCATCACACGTGCAGAAATAGCTGTTCTGATGGGAAGAGCGCTTAAGTTATCGGGGGATTCCGCTAGCGGTGATCTGTTCTCCGATACGCAAGAAATACCGAGCTGGGCAGTGTCTTACGTAACGGAGCTTAAGCTTGCAGGCCTTGTGCAAGGCAGGTCGAACAATCGTTTCGCACCACAGGAAAAGGCAACGAGAGCGGAAGCCGCAACCTTTATATTTGCCATCATCAAGGATAAGAACTAAAACGGTTAGGATAGCGGCCTCATATCCTTTCGTGAGGCCGCTACATTCCGCTTCAATTAAATTAGCTCATTTGGGCAACAGGTTACTCATCATAAATACGAGGTGTTAGTATGACGGAAGCAGGTTTCATTCCTTTTGGTTTTCAGTATTACCGTTCCCCAACCCCTTACCGGAATCAATGGGAAGATGATTTGCGCAACCTATCCCAAATGGGATTTAACTGCGTAAAGTTTTGGGTACAGTGGCGGGCGAGCCATCCAGCCGAAAACTCTTTTGTGTTTGACGATATCCGGGAGCTAATGGATATAGCCGGCCGCTATGGATTAAAGGTTGTGCTCAACACCCTATTTGACGTTGCTCCGGCGTGGTTTTACAAGAAATATCCAGATTCCAAAATGATTACATCAGATGGAACGGTTATTGAACCGAGAGCGTTAAGTTACCGGCAAATAGGCGGAGCCCCAGGTCCTTGCTATCATCATGCGCAGGGACAAATGGAGAAAGACAAGTTTTTGGCGGAAGCGGTAAAGGCGTTTAGGGATCATCCTGCTTTGTGGGTATGGGACTTGTGGAACGAACCTGAGCTGACAGCAGGAATTAAACGTGAGCTGTCCTTCGATAATCAGGTTTGTTATTGCGGGCATTCCTTGCAAGCATTCGGAGGATGGCTGGAGCATAAATATGGCACGCTTGAAGCACTTAATTACAAATGGCAGCGTACCTATCAGGATTGGGATGAAATTGAACCCCCTCGTGGGCAAGCCGTATTTAACGATATGGTCGATTGGCGCTTGTTTATGTCAGATGCTCTAACGGATGACTTGAAATGTCGCATAGCGGTAGTCAAGCAATTCGATTCCGTTCACCCTGTCATGGTGCATACCGTTCCCTCCCCGATTTTTAATCTCATTACGGCAGGGTCGGATGATTTCAAATTGGCGGAGCCTTGCGACTTATTCGGTAATAGCCTGGGATCGTCGGCCTGGTCAGCCGATCTCCTAATCTCAGCGGCGAAGGGAAAGCCGATTATTAATTCGGAAATTCATGCGTTGCCTGGAAATACGGCACTCAAACCGCAAAAGCTTCCATGGCAAGAGCTGAAAAAACATATATTAATCCCACTTGCTAGAGGCATTAGCGGTTTTTTATTCTGGCAATACCGTCCGGAAGTGCTCGGACATGAGGCGCCAGCATGGGGAAGCACTTACCTGGATGGAAGCGAGACACCGTGGCTAAGGGAAATGGCGAGCTTAAACGAGACGATTCAAGCAAATCGCCATGCATTGCTCAATTCGTACAGACCGTCGGATGGAGTCGCCATTTTGTTCAGCTCGGAAAACCAAATTGCTAATTTCTCCGTTTACGCGCATTTGGATACCTATACAGATTCCGTACAGGGAGCACACAAGCTTCTGCATGATTTGAACTATAAGGTCGAATTTATTCATGACCATGATATTTCAAAAGAGGAATTGGCCAAGTATAAATGCCTGTGGATGCCTTATCCTCTCTATCTAAACAAACAAATGACGGATGTCATTCGTGAGTGGGTAAGCGAAGGCGGAATTCTTATGTCCGAATGCTCCTTTGGAGCCTTGCAAGCAGAGGATGGCACGCATAGCTATCAAGTGCCAGGTTATGGGTTTGATGAGGTATTTGGCATACGTGAAACGTGGATTCATTCTATAGAAAATTTAGATCACAGCTACCATCATGTTACGGTTCAATCCAAGCAGAAAATTCCATTGCGCAGCGCGTTGGGAAATGATTCTGCCCAAGGTTCCTACTACAAAACGGAAATGGAGCTGCTAAGGGACGTAAAGGTTGCCGCGACATTCGGTGAAGATCGCTCGGCTGCCGTAACCGTTGCAGATTACGGGAAAGGGAAAGCGGTTTGGGTAGGCACCTTACTCGGCGCATCCTATTGGCAAGAAGAGGATAGGAATTCGCTTGATTTTATACGAAAACTACTTGGGGAAGAGCTTGGTATGGAGCCTTATGTGAAGGTTCATGGCGGTCAGGCTCGTGCGGACGTTCTGGAATGGAAGCATGATGGCGAAGAAGGCGCCTTTCTATTTGTTCATAACACGACGAATAGGGATACGGATTTTACGGTGAGTTTGCCTTTCGCCTATGACCGCGTAACGCCATGGTTCCCAGAAGGAGCGAATGCCTTAGCTGAGAACGATGTTACCGATTCAATACGGTTCTACCTAAAAGCAGGCGATATCCAAGTGTTTCAATTGTATCGGCCATTTATTCGTTGATTCAAGCAGCAGCGCTTTCTTTTATTTGCATAAGAAGACAATCTAACGAAATGGATGGAGACTAGAACAATGATGTCGATGAATTGGCAAGCCAAGTGGATTTGGGGAGAAGGGGAGGAAAGTCCCCGCAATGAATGGAGATGCTTCCGTAAAACATTCGACTTATCGGCTGTAACCGAGCCTCTCTCAGGCGTAAAACTACGAATTACGGCTGATTCACGTTACGTCCTATACGTAAATGGAACGAGGCTTGGGCGGGGGCCTGTTCGCTCATGGCCGAACGAGCAGTCTTATGATACTTACGAAGTTAGTCATCTTCTAAAGGCTGGCGAAGAAAATACGATTGCCGTGCTCGTCATGCACTTCGGGTTGTCGACGTTCTACTATGTAAGGGGACGGGGAGGTTTGTTGGTTGAGCTTAATGATGCGGATGGGGATGTCGTCGTCGCGACCGACTCGACTTGGCTGACCTCGCGCCACCTTGGACAGCATCCACGAGCACCGCGGATGTCGGTTCAGCAAGCATTCTCCGAATACGTTGATGCCACGGCATGGGATTCATCATGGATGGAGCCGGCAAATCACAATACGGGTTGGTCGAATGCGATCGCCCTTGGTTCGGTCGGTATGGCGCCTTGGACGACGCTTAAGCCTAGGGACATCCCGATGCTGACGGATGAGACGGTGTACCCCGTGCGGGTGGAGTCATTGGCGAAGGTGAGGTCGTTCCATGCGACAACCGCGATTGATGTTCGCAATGCGCTGAACGATGGCAGCGAGGACCATGCGAATAGATTGGAATTTACGGGGTTCGTGGTGACTGCGATTCGCTCAAATTGTGCGGGTACAGTAACGCTTGGCTTCCTGCAGGGGGGAGAATGCTTTCGCGAGCTGTCCGTTAATGGGGAAGTGGTCTCCCGGGACCGGATATATGGAACGGTACCCGAGCGCTATATGGATGTTTTCCTGAATGAAGGGGATAACCTGCTCATTATCGATGTATCTGGCAGCCTCCACGCCGGCAAGCTGCAGCTCGGCATATACGGAGAAGAAAGCGGGGAATTGTCATTCGTTGCCCCTTTAGAGTTGCAGGCTGATCATTCTGTATCCACCTTCTTCCGGATCGGTCCATTCGATGCGATCATTCCGATTGATCATCAGCCCGTTCGAGCGCTCGATTGGAATCATCCGACCTATCTTGAATTGCTCGGCGCGCTGAAACGGCCGGAGGACTTGGAGCGGTATGCAAGCTGGATAAGCCCCATTGATCCGAAGTACGTGTCTGAGGTCGATGTGTTCGCGCTAAGCGTTTGGCGCAAAGAAAACGTGAAGTTTGCGGTTCCCGCACAGCTTCAGAACGCCATCATTCCGAATGCGGAAGCGGGTATCGTGCCCTTATTCGAAGGCTGCGATACCGAGGTGCTGTTCGATCTGGGCAAGGAATATTCCGGGTATCTATCATTCGAAGTCGAGGCGGAAGCTGGAACGGTACTTGATTGGTACGGATTCGAATACCTCTCCGGACAATACCGACAGGATACGTTTGATCTAGATCATACGCTCCGTTACGTATGCCATGAAGGCAGACAAGTGTATGAAACACCTATTCGCCGTGGCTTCCGTTACTTGGCGTTGACGGTGCGCGGGGCAAAGGTACCGGTGCGTATTTATGGGGTGACCTTCATTCAAAGCAATTATCCGATGGCCGAAATCGGGCGGTTTGAATGCTCCGACGCACTTCTGAACGATATCTGGGAAATTAGCCGGCACACGACAAAGCTGTGCATGGAGGACACGTTCGTTGATTGCCCGGCGTATGAGCAAACGTTTTGGGTCGGCGACAGCCGCAACGAAGCGCTTGTCAGCAATTACTTGTATGGGGTGCAGGATATTCTGAAGCGTTGCTTGCGGCTTGTCCCGGGCTCCAAGCACCATTCGCCGCTCTATGCGAACCAAGTGCCGAGCGGATGGAGCAGCGTGATTCCGAATTGGACGTTCTTCTGGGCGATCGCTTGTGCGGAATATTACGAGCAAACCGGGGATGAAGCGTTCGCGGTGGAGATGTATGACGCGATTCGGTACACGGCGGAGCATTATTTGCTCAAGATTGATGAACGCGGCTTGTTCAATGTAGAAGGCTGGAACATGCTGGATTGGTCGCCAATCGACCAGCCGAATGACGGTATTGTCACGCATCAGAACATGTTCTTGGTTCAGACGTTACATGTAGCCGCACAGATGGGGAGAATTGCGAAGGATGAGGGAGGCGCTGCGAAATTCGAAGCAGCGGCTAACAATCTTGCGGGTGCAATCAATGAGCAGCTATGGGATGAAGATAAGAAGGCATATATCGATTGCATCCATGCGGATGGTCGTCGCTCCGAAAGCCTTAGCATACATTCGCAGGTTGTGGCCTCACTTACGGGAGTCGCCAAGGGAGAACGCAAGCAGATGATCGATGCTTATCTCGTTCAGCCTCCTGAGAGCTTCGTGCAAATCGGTAGCCCGTTCATGTCCTTCTTCTATTATGAGGCGTTGGCCAAGCTGGGTGAGGTTCGCCTCATCTTAGACGATATCCGCCACAACTACGGCATGATGATCCGTCATGGCGCGACTACGTGCTGGGAGCAATATCCGAATTTCCTTGAGAATCGGGCTAATCCGGATATGTTAAGCCGCAGTCACTGCCATGCGTGGTCGTCTGCCCCGGCCTATTTCTTGGGTCGTGAGTTACTTGGCGTGAGAAGCTTGACGATGGGTTGGACCGAAGTTGAAATTGCACCTGTTCCATGCGGGCTTACATGGGCGAAGGGCAGTGTTCCGCACCCGGCAGGAGGACGGATTGATGTTTCGTGGACCGCTGATGAGAGTAACCGGACGATTCAACTGCACGTGTCCTATCCGGAAGGGATGGTGGCTCGTTTCCGGCTGCCGGACGGCTATACGGGGTCAATTACGGAAATGAAGCTGGAAAATTTATAAGCGTAGCTGTGATTTTAATGAAGAGAGGCTCCAAGGCTGCAATTGCCTTGGAGCCTCTCTGTTCGTTTTGATCCTTGTGCGTGCCTTATCCGATTTCTCTTGCGTATGCGGTTATGCTGGCTAGGAAGCGGACGTAGTCAATAATCATTATTTTATTTGAAATATGTCTTGAATGTATCAGTGACACATAATAGTATTAAAAGTATCAGAACATATTAATTAGAATTAATCAATAAAGAGGAGTGTCGGAATGGCCAATTTAAAGCTGGGAATCAATCTTGGTTTTGCAATCAACAAGTACGTTGAGCCAGAAGTGTGGACACGTATTGTAGCTGAAGATTTAGGGATCAAATACGTTCAATTCGTCGCTGATTTATTAAACGTCTTTCTACCGCCCGACATTGTGGACCGCCAGGTGGAGAGGATCAATGAATGTACACAGAAGCATGATCTTGCCATTACGAGTACGTTTACGAGTGCATTCACGCGTGTTAACCACTTCATGCATCCGGATGCAGATACCCGCAAAGCTTGGCTGAATTGGTTTAAGAGATTCGCAGACATTTCTGTTCAGATGGGAGCGAGAACGACAGGCAGCCATTTCGGCATACTCACCTTTGCTGATTATGACGATGCTCGGCGCAGGGAATATATCATCGAAGAAGGGATCAAGAATTGGCAGGAGCTTAGCTGGTACTGTAAGGAACTCGGCATGGAATATTTGAATTTCGAGCCGATGTCTATTCCGCGGGAAATGGCGAATACGGTCGAGGATACAAAGGAGCTGCTAGCGAGATTAAACGATGGTGCCGGAATTCCGTTCAAGGTATGTCTGGACGTGGGGCACGCTCCACATCCGAATGACCGTGATCCGTACCGGTGGGTTAGGGAGCTTGGCAGCGTTTCGCCCATCATCCATATTCAGCAAACCGAGAAGGACCACAGTCGGCATTGGCCGTTCACGGAAGAATACAATAAGCTCGGCATCATTCATGGTGAGCCATTGATTGAAGCCATTGAACAGTCGGGTGCGACCGAGGCGGAAATTATTTTCGAGCTTTCCCATCGGGAGGCGTGGTCGACCGAATTCAGAATTATCCAGGACCACATAGAGTCGGTAAACTACTGGCGCCAATTTATTAAGAACTAAGCAGCACGGATATCAGATTGGAGGGGGAAGGATGAAGGGCTGCGTACTGCACGGACTCGGAGATTTGCGCGTGGAGGAAGTCGACACTCCCGTGCCCAAAGAGGGCGAAGTGCTTCTGCAGATCAAAGCATGCGGGGTGTGCGGATCCGACATTCCGCGGGTATTCACCAAGGGAACCTACCGTTACCCGACCATACCCGGGCATGAATTCTCAGGGCTAGTCGTACAAGCGGGAGAAGGCGTTGATCCCGGCTGGATCGGAAGAAGAGCAGCAGTCTTCCCTTTGCTGCCTTGTCGCAAATGCGCTTCTTGCGAGATTGGCGAATTCGCACAATGCGAGGACTACGATTACATGGGCTCGCGGCGAGATGGTGCTTTTGCGGAATTTATCTGCGTCCCGATATGGAATTTGGTCGCTGCGCCCGATACGTTGTCCTATGAGGAATTGGCCATGGTTGAGCCGGCGGCAGTAGCCGTACATGCTTTGCTGCAAGCTGGAATTGGCATCGGAGATCAGGTTCTGATCAGCGGGGCAGGTCCGATCGGCATGATGCTGGCATTGTGGGCCAGAGCCTGGGGGGCATCCCGTGTATTGCTCGCGGATATTGATCCGGCTAAGCTTGATTTTGCTGTAGGCCAGGGGTTCCCGGATGTATGCAATCCCTTGCAAGGCGACATCAAAAAGTGGGTATACGGTCTGACGGGACGAGGCGCAGATGTATCGGTAGAAGGAGCCGGAAGCCCGGTTTCATGGGAAAATTGTCTAAAGTCAACCCGGAACTTTGGTAAGGTAGTGCTGATGGGCAATCCAGCCGGAGGCATGAGCCTGACGCAGGATGGCTATTGGGAAATTCTCCGCAAGCAGCTGACGCTAAGCGGTACTTGGAATTCCTCCTATTCGGACATTCCAAGGAACGAGTGGAAGCTAGCCGTCGATTATATGGCAGCGGGCAAGCTGGATGTGAAGCCCCTTATTAGCCATAAAGTTGCGCTTGAGGGAATCTATGAGGGAATGGTTATGATGCGTGACCGCAAAGGCTTTTTTAACAAAGTCATGTATGTCAATTCTAGCGAATCCATAAAGGTGGAGAAGGATAAATGATGAAAGCAGCCGTATTAGAGCAATTAGAGCAAATGGTCGTAAAGGAAGTGGAAAGACCATCCGTAGATGGGGACAGTATTCTAATGAAGGTCGAGGCTGTAGGCATTTGCGGTTCGGATATCCGGATATTCCGCCATGGGAACAACAGGGTGACGCTTCCGCAAGTGCTCGGGCATGAAGCTGCGGGGCGAATTGTTGAACTAGGCACCAATGTAACCAAGTTCAAAATTGGAGATCGAATTTCCCTAGGTGCGGACGTACCTTGCGGGGAATGTATCTTCTGCGAGGCTGGAATCGGCAACAATTGCCAGATTAACTACGCTATGGGCTACCAATTCGCGGGGAGCTTCGCAGAATATGTGCTTCTGAACAAGACGATGGTGAATTACGGTCCGATCCACAAGATCCCGGATCATATCTCCTACGAGGAGGCCGCTTTGGCCGAACCGCTTGCTTGCGTTCTGAATGCCTTGGAGCTATCGAATATTAAGCTGGGGGATTCGGTCGTTGTCATCGGTGCAGGTCCAATCGGCTGCATGATTATAGAGGTTGCGAAGCTGATGGGCGCCACGAAGGTGATCCTCGTGCAACGTTCCAGACCCCGATTGGAGATGGCTAAGCAGTTCGGTGCACACGCTTATATCTGTTCATCGGAGGAGAACGCCATAGAACGGGTATTGGAGGAAACGGGCGGACTCGGAGCAGACGTGGTTATCACTTCGAACCCATCGCCGGAAGCACAGGTAGATGCGATCCATATGGCGAAAAATCGCGCGCGGGTGAACTTTTTCGGCGGTCTGCCTAAAGGGAAGTCGATGGTTACGCTAGATACGAATATTATTCATTACAAAGAGCTATTCGTTCACGGGGCGCACGGTTCCTTGCCTGCTCATCATCAGAAAGCCATCGATTTAATCGGCTCCGGCGTCATCGATATGAAGCGTTATATCTCTCATCGCTATCCCCTTAATGAGATCAACCAAGCGATAAGCGCGGCAGAAGAGCATGTCGGGATGCGGGTTATCGTGCAACCGTAAGCCTTAATAACTAAGGAGGTGCAGGTATGGGAGGCAAAATATCGCCGTCTATCATGTGCGCGGATTTCAGGAATTTGGAGACAACGATAAGAGCCTTGGAGCGGGCACATGTTGACTATTTACATGTAGACATTATGGATGGCAGCTTCGTGCCTAATTTCACTCTCGGTCCGGACTTTATGAACAGTGTCAGAGAGATGACGGACATCCCGCTCGATATTCACCTGATGATCAACCGGCCAGAGGATTATCTTCCGATCTTCGCGATTCGTCCCGGTGATATCGTATCGGTCCATCAGGAAGCTACGATTCATCTGCAACGAACGCTTCAGCAAGTTAGAGACAAGGGGGCCAAGGTTTCGGTCGCGCTAAATCCTTCCACGCCGATTTATACGCTAGACGATATTCTCGACGATATCGATATCGTATTGATTATGACGGTTAATCCGGGGTTCGCTGGCCAGAAGCTTGTCCCTGCCACTCTAGGAAAGATCCATAAATTGAAGCAATATCTTCAACAAAACGGACATTCGCATATCCAGATTGAAGTAGATGGCAACGTTAGCTGTGAGAATGCGCAAAAGATGCGTCTGGCGGGTGCGGATATATTCGTGGCAGGCACCTCGAGTATTTTTAAGAAGGATCAGGATTTATACGAATTGACGGAGAAGTTCCGCGAGTATATAACGTGAGGTGAAAAGCGTATTTGAAAAGCGGATACGCGGACAAATTGCTGCAATGGCGTTGATTAGTCGATCCAGATGCATTATGTTAGTATCAGTGATACATTGCTGATGAAGGATGAGCGGATATGAACAAAAACATAAAGGAACAGCTGACTAAAGGACCGGTCGCGTTATATGAGCAAATGCGTCAGAAGGTCATGGCTTTAATTGTCGAACGACAGCTGAAGCCCCATGACCCGGTTCCGTCAGAGGGAGAGCTTGCCGATCTGTTTGGCGTAAGCCGAAGAACAAGCAAACAGGCTCTCGAGCTTCTCGCCAAGGAAGGTGTTCTCTATCGCTTGCCTCGGAGAGGAACTTTCCTTGCAGAGGATACGGAGACGATGCTTAAGGCTGCAGCTCTGTCAGGAATGTCGCTGGTGCCCCAGCAAGCGGTCGTCATTGTTGTTCCTATGCTGGATGAGTTTATTGGATTGGCCGTTACTGCGTTTCTACAAGAGGGGGCTTTCCATGGTTGGGAAGTGCTCATACGGGTGACGGGTAACGATCTTGAGCAAGAGGACGCAATCCTACGGGAGGTTAGCAGCGGGGGAAGGGTACGGGGGATCGTACTATTTCCGGGCGAGCGGAGGATGTGCGGGCAAGATGTGCTGCGGCTCCACCTGAACGATTTTCCAGTCGTTATTATCGACCGGGTGTTTCGTGAAGTAGACATTACGGCGATCTACCACGATCATTTCCTTGGTGCTTACGAGATGACCAAGTATTTAATCGACAAAGGACACCGTAATGTGGGTTTTATTTCTGAGCCGATTTCGGGCATTATGAGCAGGGAAGACCGCTATTATGGATTTATTCAAGCTCAGCTTGATGCCGAGATCCCCTTTATGAGCAATGCCATCATCTCGGATTGGGATAACGAACAAAAGGATTCTAGCAGATTGGCTCGTTTTTTCGAGCAGAACCCAGATATGACGGCTCTATTCTGCTCGAATGATGTAGTCGCCATACAAGTGATGAATATAGCCGAAGAATTAGGCCGTAAAATACCGGAAGACTTATCCGTAGTCGGGTTTACGGACCTGATGATTTCCAGAGTGGGTAGGGTGTCGCTAACGACCGTAATGAAATCTCCAGAACAATTAGGCAAAAAAGCTTTCGGTTTACTCCTGCAGAAGATGGCTTCAGAGGGTAGCAAAATTGAAAGCGTTAAGCTTCCTACACAGATTATTGAACGTGGAAGTGTTCGGCAAGTGATTGTGTAGTTAACAAACCCGCCAATTCAACTTGGCGGGTTTATTGTTCGTATAGCTATAAATAAAATGGCTTACGGTATCAGCCAAATCGATTAACATGGCCATTGCGGCAGTCGATTCTGATCAAATCCAATCTAAAACAACGCCAAGCTTCGCCTGTTTCGAATCCAATAGTAAATCCCATGCTTCCTTCGCCTGTTCGACAGGAAAGCGATGTGTAACAAGCGATGTGGTTTGAAGCCATCCTTCTGTGATTCCCCGCAAGGTCTCATCCATATCTTCTTGGCTCCAGCCGGACGGACAATGCAAGGTGACCTTTTTGGTACGCAGCATTTGGATATCGATCCGGCCATCCTCGCCGAGAAATCCAGCCGAAACCAAGTGGCAGCTGTACTGCGCGAAAGAAATTAATTCCGTTACCGTTGCTAATGATCCCACCGTATCCACTATAATCGAAAAGGTATCCCTGACATCCTGAAGGGCTTCCTTCATAGAGGATACTTTCGTGTTTACTTTGCGAATGCCTTCAGGAAGCAGGTCCAAGCGGTCATTATGTCTGCCAAGTACAATGACATGAGCCCCGCGGTGCATTAGCGTCTGGGCAGCCCATTGCCCAACCATGCCATCTCCAATAACGACTGCATAATCGCCCTTTTTAACGGGTGGACACATGCCGCAGCTATAACCAACCTGAGTCAATACAAGCCCTGAATAAGCAATGGGATCCGCTTCAGCCGGTAGCTTCCAAACCTGGCTTTCGTGGGTGACAGCAGGACTGACATGTCCTCCAGTAGAATAAAACATGCCATCCACCTTGCTGATCGTAGCAAAGACCCGATCGCCAATTGCAAAGCCTTGCACGTCTTTTCCCAGAGAAGTGATTGTGCCAACCTTTTGATACCCTGCTACTTGCGGAAAAGGAAGCGGATCACCGTCGCGGAACGGTGTTTCCCCATCGGTTCTCTCCCCACGGAGAAACGAGGACTCCGTTCCGTTGCTAATCCAAGAATGCTTGACGTCTATCATAACCTCATCATCCAATAGAGCGGGAATGCTAACATCTTGATAGGCTACCTTCAGTTTCTCAGTAAAAACGACCCCTTTTCCTAGCATAGGGAATCACCGTTAACGGAAGCTTCTTCGAAGTCCTCTTGGGGGTGGAAATAAACCTTAATCGCTTTTTGCTCTCTTAGCAGTTGCACCGCTTCATCATATTTAGTAAACGATCCATGATGGGTTTGGAGGCACTCCATATTTAAGCCTTTATTCGCCACCAGATCGATCAACAGATCATGATCTCTTTGAACGAGTCCCCGATATTTGTAAGACTCCAGCTTAAAGCCTTTAAACCATAATTGGTCGGCATATTTCAATTCCCCTCTTAATACGCCAAAAATAACGATATGCTCCTCTACGAAGTTGAATAGATTTTGCACGGAAGGTGCTGCTCCCACGCAGTCGTAGCCAAAGTCGAACTTTTCATCGGTCAAATCGCTAACTAGCTTGGCTTCAGCAAGACCAAGATCATTGATAAACTGAACGCGTTCTTGGTTCAAGTCTATCCCGACAACACGGGCGGCTCCCCATAATTTAGCCATTTGTACGGCCAGAATCCCTGCAGGTCCAAGCCCTGAGATCAGTATGGTTTTCCCTTTCAAATCCCCAAGCTGCAGCATTCCGATCATGACGCATTTAAGCAGCTCGAATGAAACAGCTTGCTTATAAGTAATCGAATCGGGCAGCTTCAGTAAATCCTCTTCTCTAAAGCAAACATATTGCGCATAAGCACCTGGGGCATCGCCAATATGTTCAAGCGCCGCAACACGATCACCTACTTTAAATTTACGGATACCGCTTCCGACCGCTTTAACTACACCCGCCATTTCATGTCCGGGAAAACCGTATGGCAAAGGATACTCGGGCGCAAGCGAATAATCGAACATATTAATTCCGCCAAGCATATTCAAATCCCAGCGCGGACAAGTCGAAACGATTTGAATTTCCACCAGTATTTCAAAGTCTTTAACATCAGGGATTGCAGTCTCGATAATTGAATATTGCTCTTTTCCTGCAATTTGCAATGCTTTCATATCAAAGCTCCATTCTGTAGCTGAAGTGTGGATATCATTCCACCTTCATTGTAAGAGATATATCCTTCGAAGTATTTGTTAAATCTTACTTGAATTCACGTAAGCAGCAGTTAAATTGTACATACTCAACAACTATATACTTTTTTGATTTATATAATATTTCACTCTTTCGAATATATTCACTTGAAAAGGGTTTACAAGCGATTCGGCTTTAACTAATGTTAGGCATACAGACGCGTACGGAAAAGGGAGGCGGGATGAAATGAGGATAAGAAATTATGGTAAGGTCTATCATGATTCTACGATTACTATTACACCTGAATACAAAACGGGCGGCATACATCCGACCTATGAATTGCTTTTTCTTGCTTCGGGCTCTTTCCAATTGCATTGGTTAGGGGAACAATACGAGGTCTCAACGTCATCATTATTTATTTTGACGCCCAATACCCCTCATGATTTAATTATTCACTCCAAAAATGCTGTTTTTTGGTATATCGAATTAACAGGCATAGAGGAGGATCCTTATCTCTCGAAATTGCAAAATATTCTATTATGGAACAGGTTGCAATCCGGATTAGATCCCTATTTCACTTCGTCCCCTCTCATGCAGCTATGTTTGAGCGAAGTCAGTCAAATGCTGGACATGAAGCTTCACAATCAGCCCTATGGCGAACAATTACTGCTGCTAAACGTGCAAAAAATCTCACTCCTGGTTAGGGGTACGCTCGAGTTGTACGGAAAAGACATGAAGTCGAGTAACAGCAGCACTGCTCTCTCATCAGGTTATTCTTTAAGCAAAGAAGTAATTAAAGCGTTAGCAGGCTACATGGAATCCACCTATAAAAGCAAAATCACATTACATGATTTAACGCGTATTAGTAATTTTCAAGCTACCTACTTAATTAAAAGATTCAAAGAGGAAACGGGATTTACTCCGATTGATTACTTATTGGAACTGCGCATGGAGGCAGCCAAAACGTACTTATCCACTACGGAAATGCCAATCCAAAAGGTGGCTGAGGAAACAGGATATCCCAATATCCATCATTTTAGCGGAGAATTCAAACGAAAAACAGGCCTAAGCCCAACGAACTGGCGAAAGCAGAAATCATCATCGGAATAGCTAATATTCTGTAAATACTTCCCTCCCCCATTAAGGTAGACTGATCTTGATTTACGATTAGATCACTAAGGGAGTAGGCCATTATGAGCAAAGATGAATTC
Organism: Paenibacillus sp. J22R232; assembly: GCF_056269165.1. Taxonomy (NCBI): domain Bacteria; kingdom Bacillati; phylum Bacillota; class Bacilli; order Caryophanales; family Paenibacillaceae; genus Paenibacillus; species Paenibacillus sp. J22R232. Next base: position 57,208 of record NZ_JBWDNK010000007.1, read on the forward strand.
CCACGTCTTCATCAACGGTTGCAGGAGAAGTCCGATAATCCAAGAGCAAGAACGGTGATATACGTTGCCATAGGGGACAGTGTGACGCAAGGATGCCTTGGCCCGAATGAGATTGAGCATGAGCAAGTCTATCATGAGCTTTTGCGCCGTCGAGTAGAGAAACATTATCCTGAAGCTAATTTTAATGTCATTAATTCAGGAGTAGGCGGGGATACGGCGGAGCAATCCAGATCACGCTGGGAGCGTGATGTCCTCCTATACAAGCCGGATTTAGTAACGATTTGCTTTGGTCTTAACGATTGTCATGGGGGCGAAGCAGGAATAGAAACGTATATAACGGCTATTGGTGACCTTGTTAATCGGATACGGATAGAGACAGAAGCGGAAATACTAATCTTATCCACGATTATGATGCTCCAAACCGATAATCCAAACGTTCCAAACCTGTATCAATCTATGGTTCCTGATTTTATCCGACTATACGAAGAGGGTACCTTATTAAAATATAACCAGGCGCTTCGCAGCTTTGCTGCTGGTCATGCTATACCTTTGCTTGACGTATATGCGATCTGGGAGCAGATGGAGCAAGCAGGCGTTGATATTCATACACGCTTGTCGAATGGAATCAATCATCCGGATATTGCCTTTCATCAACAGTTATCAGCTCTGCTTGAAGCTAGGTTGCTGGAGTAACCAATCGTATGCGTATGATCGAGAGCTTTATTAGAAGGGGCTGGGTATTTAAATGGCGCAAATAGGCGTGATCATTCAGCAAGGCCCACAGCATTGGGCAATTATTCAGCAGGAAAATGGCTTTGGAAGCGTAGCTTTATCAGGCGTTTGGGCGGGCATGGCCGATCGGGTAATCAACCACGCTCAGGTAATGGCTCGAATCGTTAATGAAGCGGATGGTAGAATAGTTGTCCCTTGGCGGCCCTGCAGGATGCAAGAGGGGCAGGCTTGGGAGATCATTTTGGATGAAATTCCGGCAGGCGGATTATATCGACTTGAAACCTGCCTGCAAATCGATAACCATCCGGCTTTGGAATGGGCTGCCCGAGGAGATATGATCCACCATATCGGAGTGGGGGATATCTGGGTTATAGCTGGGCAAAGCAATGCTGCCGGTTATGGCAAAGGCCCAATTCAAGATGCGCCGCAGCTTGGCATTCATTTGCAGCGACATAACGGGATATGGGGGTTGGCATCCCATCCTTTTAACGAATCTACAGCTTCCATTCACTATGAGAATAGAGAATTTGCTAATCCGGGCCATTCCCCGTTTTTAGCCTTTGGCAAAATGATTCAGGATAAAACGAGTCGCCCTATCGGATTCCTGCAGACCGCATTTGGCGGATCGCCTTTAAAGGCTTGGAATCCGGATGAGGATGGTTTCTTATACCGCCATATGATGAAAATCATTGCTTCCGCAGGGGGCAAAGTTCGCGGTATTTTGTGGTATCAAGGCTGTTCGGATTGCAATCCTGAGGAATCCTCCAGCTATCCGGCACGATTCGAGAAGATGGTTCAACATATTCGTCGAGATCTGAACGTTATGGATTTGCCTATATTGACGGTTCAGCTTAATCGTTGCACGGATGCAGCTACCATAGAGGGTAATCAATCATGGGGAAGAGTGAGGGAAGCCCAGAGACAAGCTGCTCTTACCATCCCTGATGTGTACACCGTCCCTGCCTTGGACTGTCCATTGTCAGATAACATACATAACAGTCCTGCCGGAAATATAATCATTGGCGAGAGATTGGCAAAGGTTGCACTAGCTCATATCTATACGAATGCATGTGTACCCGCAGCCGCCCCAAATCTATCCTCCGCTGTTTGGCTGCATGAAGGTAAGATTGCTAGTATTTGCTTGAGGTTTGCCGATGTGTCTGGTTATCTTATTGCCATTGCCCCGGCGGATAAAGTGTTTACAGTTGAAGACGCAAACGGAGAAATGGCGTGTACGCAGTGGGAAATAACGGCTCGCAATGAGATTACGCTGCGCTTGTCTAGAGCTCCCGAAGGGGATACTTTCGTTCATGGCGCATATGAAATGAATCCTTCCAGTCATTTGCCGTTGGACACGGGCACTTATATGCCGATGCTTGCCTTTTATAAACAGCAAGTAATGTGAGGTGAGTAATCTCAATTCTTAGTAAATGAATATATTTACAAAACTCGAAAAGCCCGTCAGGACAAGTGCCTGACGGGCTCTAAGCAATTGATGTGTGAGCACGAGCTCTATGTGTTAGTTAAACACATTTCCTTACCAAATTTGGTCGATTCATAGATACGCAAAGAATCCCAATGGTTGCTATGTCATCCTGAACTGAACTAAGCGGCGTGCGGTTCTAGGGGTAATATGCGACAAAGCAATCGATTTCGTGCTGGAAGTCTTCATGGTGGTCTGCAAATTTTAAGTAGACGGAAATGTTTGTTTGCTATAACATTATGTTTAAAACAAACATATTGTAAAAAGGAAGCATAAGAGGAGATGTTAACGAATGCCTACAAAAGTTAGATTAAACCGAATGTTCAGCGCGCAAGGGAAATGTTTTGATGTTGCCATAGACCACGGATTCTTTAATGAGTTTTCTTTTCTTTCCGGTATCGAGAATATGAAAAAAGCAGTTGAAACAGTCGTTCAAGCGGGGCCGGATTGTATCCAGCTGAGTGCGGGGCAGGCGAGGCACTTGCAGAAAATTCCGGGCAAGCAGAAACCGGGACTCGTGCTCAGGACGGATGCTGCCAACATTTATGGAAACGTGCTTCCGCGCTTCCTGTTCAGCGAGCTGATTGATCGGGCGATTGAGCAGGCTGTACGTCTTGATGCCGTCGCAGTGTGCGTCAATCTGCTTCTGCTCCCGGGCCAGCCTGAGCTGCACCATCAGTGCATAAGCAATATTACGCTGCTAAAGACGGAATGCGAGAAATACGGAATGCCTCTGATGGTAGAGCCGCTTGTCATGCTGCCGAATGAAGAGAAAGGCGGCTATATGGTGGACGGAGACCTTCGAAAGATTATGCCGCTTGTCCGTCAAGGCGTAGAGCTCGGTGCGGATGTCATCAAGGCGGATCCTTGCGACGACGTGACGGAATATCATCGCGTGATTGAAGTAGCCTCCGGTATCCCGGTACTGGTTCGGGGAGGCGGACGCGCGAGCGACGAGGAAATCGTCGGCCGTACGGTCGAACTGATGAAGCAAGGGGCCGCCGGAATCGTATACGGCCGTAACGTCGTTCAGCATTCCAACCCTGCGGGCATGACATCCGCTCTAATGAGCGTTGTGCATGACGGAGCGACAGCCGAGCAAGCGCTGGCTATTCTGAAGGGAGAGCAGAACTAATGGCTAGAAAAACCATCTCGTTTGGCGTTATTGGCTGCGGCCTAATGGGCAAGGAGTTTGCAAGCGCGGCGGCGCGTTGGTGCCATCTGACAGATGTAGGCTTCGAACCGCATATCGTCGCCGTCTGCGATGCCAATCCTACGGCGACCCAGTGGTTTCAAGACCATGCACCGAGCGTAAGGAATGCGTACACGGATTATAAGGAGCTGCTTGCGGATCCATCCGTAGAAGCGATTTATTGTGCGGTGCCGCATAATCTGCATGAGCAAATTTATATCGACATTATTCGCGCAGGCAAGCATTTGCTGGGGGAAAAGCCGTTCGGAATAGATCGTAAAGCAAATGCCGCGATTATGGCCGCAATTAATGAAAACCCTGGAGTGGTCGTGCGCAGTTCTTCCGAATTTCCGTTTTTTCCTGGAGCGCAGCAAATTGTACAGTGGGTGAACGAAGGGAAATTCGGGAAAATCATAGAAGTCGAAGCGGGCTTTTGGCATTCCAGCGACCTGGACCCCACCAAAGCGATCAATTGGAAAAGACGAATTGCAACTAATGGCGAATATGGCTGCATGGGCGATCTTGGCCTGCATGTGCTTCATCTACCGCTCCGGTTTGGCTGGAAGCCCGCGAGCGTTCGGGCTCTGCTATCCAAAATCGTTAAGGAACGACCGGACGGAAAAGGCGGAACCGCCCCTTGCGAGACGTGGGACAACGCGATCCTCGCTTGCGACGTCAAGACGGACGATCAGCAATTTCCAATGGTTCTATCCACGAAGCGGATTGCGCCGGGACATGCCAACACATGGTTTATTCGTATCCAAGGTACGAGAATGTCAGCGGAGTATACGACAAAAAACCCAAAACAGGTGTCCTTCCTTCCGTATGAACCTGGCGGGCAGCAGGCTTGGCATGTCGTCGATGCGCCTTACAAGTCCGCTTACGGTACGATTACCGGCAGCATCTTCGAATTCGGTTTTTCAGATTCCATCCTGCAAATGTGGGCGGCGTTCTGCGATGAGATAGTGAACGGCCTTGATGGCATGAGTCAGCCGTTTACATGCGCATTGCCGGAAGAAGCTGCTGGCAGCCATGTTCTGTTCACTGCGGCACTGGAATCCGAGAAGTCGGGCGGAACAGCGGTTATAGACTGGGGGGACTTGGCGTGAGTGGCTGCGATGTTGCCAATCCGGAGATTATCGTAGCGGGACATATTTGTCTGGATGTTATTCCATCCATGAATGGCATGAGTCATGGGCAAGGCATAGGAGAAATACTCGCTCCAGGCAAGCTGATTGACATCGGTCAGGTCCATTTGTCTACGGGCGGGACGGTTTCCAATACGGGGTTGGCCTTGCATCGGCTTGGCCTGCCTGTCAAGCTGATGGGCAAGATCGGCAATGATCTGTTCGGTGATGCCATATTAAATATTCTCAAGAACTACGGAGAATCGCTTGCCGATGGAATGATTGTCGCCGGGGGGGAGCACAGCTCCTATTCGCTTGTAATCAGCCCGCCGGGAGTTGACCGGATATTCCTTCATTGTACCGGAGCCAATGATACCTTTACGGCAGAGGATGTGCCAAACGTCTCCCTGCCGGGAGCAAGGCTATTCCATTTTGGCTATCCTCCGCTCATGCGCAAGATGTACCAGCAGGAGGGAGTCGAGCTCGAGCGCTTGCTATCTAAAGTCAAGGAGGCAGGATTGACCGTTTCGCTGGATATGGCGCGGCCGGAGCCTGACTCGCCTGCCGGGCAAGCGGATTGGTTGAAAATTCTTGTGCGCGTATTGCCGTTCGTGGATGTGTTTCTTCCAAGTTTTGAAGAAATCCTGTATATGCTGCGGCCTGAGCAGTATCGAGAGCTATGCGAGCTTTATGGAACGACGGAGCTGCTTGCCTGGGCCGACGGAGCGCTGCTTAACTCATTATCCGGCCAACTATTGGGCATGGGGGCGGCAATCGTCGGGCTAAAGCTCGGCGAGCATGGGCTTTATTTGCGGACGACGGCCAGCGTTGAACGTCTCCGAGGAATGGGGCAATGTGCTCCGGATGCCGAGCGGTTGGAGAACTGGAGGGAACGGGAATTGCTTGCACCGTGTTACGTAGTGGAGTCCGTGGGTACAACAGGAGCAGGAGACTGCACGATTGCCGGATTTCTTGCCGGGCTTGCCAAGGGGCTGACGATGGAGGAAATGGCACTGGGTGCGGTTGGTACTGGCGCTTGCAATGTAGAGCAGTCCGATGCGGTTAGCGGTATTCCGAGCTGGGGGGATGTGCAGGGACGAATCGCTGCGAGCTGGCAACAACGTAATACCGTTCTGTCACTGCCAGACTGGTCCCAACGTCCAGGGTCCGGCATATGGGAACGTGATGCATAACGAACGAAGAAACAGAGGAAACGGGAGGGAATGACATGTCGCTTACAAGAAGCGAAGTGAGGCAGGCGCAGGCGCGCGCGTCAGGGATGATTGCGGAGGCAGGAATTGTGTTGAGCGACGAGGAAAAGGAAAACATTGAGGTCGCCGGCTTTGGGCTGGGCAACCTAAATGTGCAAGGCCTTGAGCTGATTACTTATATTAATACGGATCGCTACTGTGCCAAGGATCTTGTCTTGTTTCCTGGACAGACATGCCCCGAGCATCGGCATCCGACCGTAAACGGCATGCCAGGCAAGATGGAGACTTTTCGCTGCCGCTGGGGCAGCGTGCTGCTGTACGTTGAAGGTGAAGCTACTGCCGACATTCAAGCGGTTGTGCCGTCCGGAAGCGAGGCGTCCTATACCGTATTTCATGAAATTATCCTTCTGCCTGGCGAGCAATATAGCATCCCGCCGAACACGAATCATTGGTTCCAGGGTGGTCCTGAAGGCGCAGTCGTATCGGAATTTTCGAGCACAAGCCGGGATGAACTGGATATATTCACAGATCCGCTGATTGTCAGAATGCCCATCGTCATAGAAGACGAATCGTTCGAGTGAAGGCAGGGAGCGGTTAGGAGCTGCATATGGCGGTAACAGGACACACAGTTAAACGGAGCTGCGAGGGACTGCCCTTGCTTCAGCCCGAAGAGTCCATTTTGACCGGCTGGAGTTGAATGTCGCTACATGAGCGTGGATAATAGAGACATATCGGGAATTAAGGTCATCGGAGGCCAGTACTTATGAAGCCAAACTTATATCAAGGGTTAAACGCCAGACAGCAGCAAATGCTGGAGTATTTCTCACGTGAAGGCGAGCTCCGTATCGCAGCTTTGAAAGAAACGTATCAAGTAACGGAAATGACCATACGCCGTGATCTCGAAAAGTTGGAAGAAGCCGGGGCGATTAAGAGAACCTTCGGAGGCGCGATTTTCGTCGGCAAAGATATCGAGCTGCAGGAGAGAGCCGGAATTCTGATGGAAGAAAAGGCTAAGATCGGCCGATATGCCGCGAGCCTAATCAACACTGGAGAATCGATCTTCATCGATGGGGGAACGACGACGCTGCAGCTGGCCAAATTTTTGCCGACCGGCATGAATATTACCGTCGTTACGAATGCGCTACATGTAGCCGCGGAATTGTCCGGCAAGCAAATACCGGTACTTGTGACCGGTGGCATGCTGCTTGAAGCAACGAACTCGCTTGTCGGTCCGATCGCTGCGCAGAGCTTGATGAGCATGGCATTCGATCGCGCTTTTATTGGGGCGACCGGCCTCAATATCGAGCATGGTTTTAGCAACTCCAATATTTATGAGGCTGAGATCAAACGGACAGCTCTTCGCCAAGCCTCGGAAACGAATATTTTGCTTGATCATTCCAAATTCGGAGCTAAGATTCTCATTTCTTTCGCACCTTTGTCCGGTATAGATCGTATCGTATCCGATCAATGGCCGGATGAGAGTCTGCAATTGGCATGTCGAGAGGCGGAAGTCCGACTGGAAGTGGCGAATTAGGTGATAGTTGCAGTCTTGTGCACCGAGAGAGCGGAGATATGAAAGTTGGGGTAACGCACTCTTGTTCCCAAGTAAAAACACCTCCAAGCTGTACGGCTATTTCGCAATAGTCGTACAATTCGGAGGTGTTTTATTCTGTTTTTCGCTTTGAGACCAGTTCCCTGTTTTGACTATGTACCAGGACTTTTCTTAATTCTCTATGCTATAGCTTGAATTTGTTAATTTGTATACGCAGCTTCTCGGCCATATTAGCAAGCTCTGCGGAGGAGGAAGCTACTTCTTCCATCGAAGCCATTTGCTCCTCTGCTGCAGCGGAAACATTTTGTGATTCTGCCGAAGTTTCACTGGCCGAGTCGGAGATGAGGCGAATGGATTCGACTAGCGTATTTGTGCCAGACACCATCTCGCCCGATGCTTGCGATACGCCTTGAATGCTCGCTGCTACCTCTTGGATAGAAGAACGAATGCGGGCAAATAGCTCACGGGCTTCTTCGCCGGTATGTCTTCCTTCAGCCGCTTGGGAGACGGTCTGTTCAGAGGCTTGCAGCGTTCGATCAATTTCAATGCGGATACTTCCGATGAATCCGGCAATTTGCTCCGCGGAATCCATCGATTGGCCAGCAAGTTTGCGAATTTCATCTGCTACGACGGTAAACCCGCGCCCTGCTTCTCCGGAACGAGAAGCCTCAATCGCTGCATTCAACGATAAAATATTCGTTTGGCGGGCGATTTGGCTAATAATGCTCACGACATCCCCGATTTTGCCGGACAATCCGCTGAGTGCATGAATCGTCTGGGAAAGCTCACTGATGCTTTGCTCCATTTCGATCATTTTTCCATTAAGCTGATCCATGGAGGCTGCTCCATCATCAGAAAGATTGGATGCGTCAGATGCAATGCCAGCCGCGTTCGTACTATATGAAGCAATGCCATCAATTCGGACAGCGATGCTGTCGGCTGCTTGGCTTCCGTCCTGCAAGCTGGACGTTTGACGCTCGGAGCTTTCAGCTACGATGAGAATCGCTTCGGAAATGCTTTGCGCAACGCGTGCGCCTTGATCCGCTCCCTCAGCAAGCTGCTTCGCGGAATCTGTCAGTTGCTCGGACATGCCGTTAACTTCCTTCATTAACAGCTGCATTTGGTCGCCAGCGGCGTTAAAGGATTGAAGCGCCTTGCTAATATCGCTTTTGCCTTTGACCGGAATGCGGTAGGTTAAATCTCCTTGCGCCAAAACATCAATGCCATGTGTCAATTGGCGAATGGGGTGTACAATTCGTAGGGCAATCAGAATGGTTGTGATGAGGGCAAGAACAATAATGCCTGTGCCAACTAGAACGATTAAATTTAGCAAGGTATGCACGGGTTTTAAAATTTCATTTTCTTCTGCAAACATCGTAATTACCCAGTTGAGGCCGGTCACGCTCATAAACCCGATTTTTTGAGCGTCGTTTTCCATATAATGAATGGCGCTGGTATTGCCTTGGGTTGCATTAGTGAGTGCTTGATCAAGCTGGGCGATGCCCAGATCGGACAATTTTTTGCTTAATATATACGATTCATCGGGGTATGAGAGGAACGTGCCGTCAGGCAACGTCATATATGCTTGTCCAGTCTCCCCGAATTGGGCTGTGCTAACACCCTGTACCGCGTCGCTAATGGAATAGGAAGCCCCGTAAAATCCATAGGCTTTGCCGTCTTTCATTAATGGAGCGCCAACAATCACGACCATGGTACCCATTGTTTTGGAAATAACAGGACTGGAAATGAATGGTTTGCCTTCTTTGGCAAGCTGAATATATGGCCGATCAGCTACATTGACGTCCGTATTTTTAACGTTAACGGCATTGGCGCCGACTAAATCAAGCGAGAAAAAAATCGATTCAAATTCGGGATGCTGCTTGTGGGCTTGGACGAGAAAATCAAGCTGCTGCTCCCGGCTTGCTTCTACTTTAGAGCCTTGCTCGGCGATAACCTGCATAATAGCTTGCTTCTCTACTAAATTGGCATCAATTTCTTTGGCCAGCAAGCTCGAGTAGAGCTCCATTTGTTCTTCGGCTTGGAGTTGAACTTCTCTGGCGGTTGGGACATAGAACGTGTAAGAGAGGACGGAGACACAAACGATAATAATAAGCAGCGTGGATAAGACAATTCTGCCTGCGGTCTGGCGAATCGAGCCAAGTATAAGCAAATTGCGCATAAAACGGGAATTCTTCAAGGGCATTACTATTCTCCTCTGTATAAAGTATGTGTTTTATTAATATCGGTTGCGGATTACAAATTATTTATCATTATTTTTATTTTATAATGAAAAACTTTCTTGTAATTTACTTTTTAAATGTAATCGCTTGCATAAAAATAAGTAATAGTCTACTAAATTAATAATTACCGTGTGGAAATAATTAAATTATTATGTTTTTGTAAAAACTAGTTAAAATCTAGTTGAATGGCTGCTGTTGAACGGGTGGCTCAGACGGCCCTTTGGAATTTAGCCGGAGGGTGTGATTTGTGAGACAAGAGAACCGCTGTTCAACAGCAAAGGCAGCCCGCATTCAGGGGCTGCCTTAAGTAGAACGATTGTTATATTTACCAGCATTTCTTATCAACTGCTTCGTGGTATGCAGTTAAAAACAAACTGTTGCTTAACCGGATAACCGCGAACCAAGAGGTTTACTACATACAATTTTTACAAATACTCGCACTTGAAGCTTGAAAACTCGGCCTTGCTTTCTTCCCCATAAGCGTATAATCCGATGAGGACGCCTGTGAATCCTCCTGCAACCTCAGAGGAAAGGTATCTGGTTTGCGCCGTGCCTAAGAGAGTATTCTTTCCTTCGGATTGAATGAGGAAGCTATAGCGTTCATGGCTTGCCTGTATAATCAGAGTAGCATGGTTATCGGTCCCCAGGTCTATTTCATGTTCAATGGATTTAATATCTCCGATATTCAGGCGCTCAATAACTTTGTATCCGGAGCCAGCTTTACGTATAGCCAAATCATAATGATGATTCTCATCCATATAAAGGGTAATGCCGGCTTCTCCGTGCGTAAGGCTGATATCGCATGATATTGCTGCGTTGAAGTCTCTTTGACGTATGCCGATAAAAGTAGGGGATGCTGGAGCATCCAGCGTCACAGCTGTCCCTTTCAGCGTTGCTTTATCGGATTCCAGCAGGTAATGGCCTGCAATCGGATGACGGAGATAGCACCAATCCAAATCCCAATTCATGTTCTCGAAGGTGAAAATCTTTTTCTCCTGTTGGCTGATGAAATTAGAGCTCCGATCAAGCTCAAAGCCCGTAAGAGTAGTGCCGTTGTGCCCTGCCGTAAACCAGCCATCCCCGCCAAAGGTAACCGGAGTTAAGAAAACTTCGCGTCCGAGATGATGGTAGGTGAGCCATTGGCCGCTTTGGCGAAAGCCTAGATGAAGCATCCACCAATTTCCTTCGTTATCCTGAACCAAATCGCCATGGCCAACCCCCTGCAGCTCATAGCCGCCTAGATTGCGGTTAGTCAGCACGGGATTATTCGGATAAGCTTCAAACGGTCCGGAGGTCGTTTCTCCCCGCGCATAGATGACCATATGGCCATATTCCGTTCCGCCTTCGGCTGCCATCAGGTAATAAAGGCCGTTAATTTTATACAAATGCGGGCTTTCCAAATAGCGTCCGCCTGTTCCGCCCCAAATGGACCGGCTCGGCGTCAGTTTGCTGCCCGTTACGATGTCAATTTCACACTGAACGATGCCGCCTATCCCGTTGCTCATAAAGAAGGCTCTTCCATCTTCAAAGTACAAATCGGGATCGATGCCTCCTTGGTCCACATAGACCGGATCAGACCATTCTTCGTAAATATCGTCGGTCCATACATAAAAGTTTTGACGGGTGGTGTCGTTGGTCGTGGTCATATAGAATCTCCCGTTATTGTAACGTATCGTAGGAGCAAAAACGCCGCCGGAGCTGCCCACCTCGCTGAGCTGGACCTGACTCTCTCTGGTTAGGCAGTGACCGATTTGCGTCCAGTTAATCAGGTCTTTGCTCTCGAAAATCGGTACGGCAGGGAAGTACTGAAAGGAGCTGCAAACCAAATAAAAGGTGTCATCTACTTTGCATACGCTAGGGTCTGGATAAAATCCTTTGATAACCGGATTATTGTATTTCATGGATCCTCCTCGTTCCTAAATTCGTGTTTATATACATTTAATGTGATCAGTAGTTAAGGAAATTAAACACTATTGCTGATGTTGTTACAATAGATTGGAGTTGAAGGCTGCTGTTAATTCTATTAAATTAATATATATATGATTTCAATCACATGCTGTCAGGAGATTAGGATGATAATCAAAGCGAACGGGGAAGCAAAGTTCATGCCGTTGTATGAAGCGTTGGCAAGTAAGGTCAGATGGAAAATGATGAGTCTCCTTGCTGATAACGAAATGAACGTGAAGGATATCGCAAATCACTTAGGACTCAGTCCCTCTATCGTCACCATGCACATCCGAAAGCTCGAACAAGCGGGGCTAATTGGAAGCCGAAGGGTGCGGTTGGACGGGGGGACGCACAAAATGTGCTTTCTCAAACAGAAGAGCATTGAGATTGAGCTGCCGCTCGCCGGACATGCTGCGAAGGTTAGAGAGCAGAGTATTTCGGTCGGACATTACACTGCTTTTGAGGTGCATCCTACTTGTGGGCTTGGTACGCTCGAGAAAGAGATCGGGGTATGGGATGATCCTCGATATTTTCTTGATCCTGAGCGGGTTCATGCCGCCATTCTATGGTTTGGGCGGGGATATGTCGAATACAAAATGCCTAACCACCTGCTTGCGGATCAATCCGCAGACGCCATTGAAATATCAATGGAGATTGCTTCGGAAGCGCCTGGCTTAAGAGACTATTGGCCGTCTGATATTGCGTTCACGTTCAACGGTATCCCACTGGGCACATGGACGAGTCCCTCTGACTTTGGACGGGCTGCGAGGGGGAGGCTTACACCTGATTGGTGGCATCGGAATGTCAATCAATACGGGCTGCTGAAAACGATTCGAATTGACGCAACGGGTACATTTATGGATGAAGAACGTATGTCTGAGGTGACTCTCAAGGATATTAAGCTGCAGGAACCGTTCTGGACGCTTCGTTTCGAGGTACATGAGCATGCTGCTCATGTAGGAGGGGTGACACTGTATGGATCGGGCTTCGGCAATCACGATCAGGATATTGTCATTCGGGTTCATCTTAACCATAATGATTAGTTCGATCATCAAATGGGTGGTCTATAGGGAATAAGAAGAGATCTGGCATAGGGCACTGGATCTCTTCTTATTGTCGTACTCTTAGATAAATCGGTAAAGGCGTACGCCATGCGGCGGTACAGTGTCCTGCAGCGAGCCTGCTTTGACCTCAGCCGGCGCTCCGCTCCATAGTTCTGTGCCTTCGGTAAGGCTGGACAGGCCAATTTGCTCTATAGGCAAATTCAGGGGCAGCGGATTCTCCCCAACGTTGAATACTGCAGCATAACGGGCGCCATCGGCGTGTTCGGCTGTCCAGACGATGAGATCTCCCTGGCAGAGGGCTTCCTTGGCTCCATAGCTCTCCCGGTGCATGTGCAAAACCTCGCGGTTCGTAAGCAGCGAAAGCGTCCAGTCATCGTTGTCACGCAGTTCACCGCCGAAAATAAGAGGCGAGCGGAAAATGCTCCAGAGCGACATCATCGTAAGCTGCTCATCGCGCGTGAACCTAGTCCAGCGGTCCGCCCCGCCGCCATCCACCGAGCGGATGCCGATATGCCCGAGGGGAAGCATGTCGCAGTCCGGCCAACAGCCGGCTTTGGGGATGCCTTGCCATTTCCGGCAGCGGTCGAACATATCCAGCAGCAGCGGCCATAGGTCCCAGAAGTCGTCCGTAATCCGCCACATGTTGGCATGCTCGGTGAAGAAATCCGCGAATTCCGCCGGAGCGGGACCAGGAGAAAGACTCAGCACCATGGGCCGGCCGCAGCGCTCGATTGCCTTAGAGATCAACGCTATTTCCGGCTGATGGGTATCGTACAGTCTGGATGCGGCGATGTCGTCTACCTTTACCAGATCGACACCCCACTCTGCGTACATTGCAAAGAGTGAGTCGTAATAGGCCTGAGCTCCTTCCTTCGAAGCATCTACGCCATACATATCCGTATTCCAAGGACAGATGGAGTTCGTATGCGCAATATCGCGTGCCGTCGCGGATGTGCCTAAGATAGGGGTTGCGGCGTGAGCGGCCTGCCGAGGAATGCCGCGCATAATATGAATACCGAACTGCAGTCCAAGGCTATGGACATAATCGGCTAATGGCTTGAAGCCCTTGCCGCCTGCTGCGGAAGGGAACCGGTTCTCGGCAGGCATCAGCCGGGAATAATCATCCATCACCAGCGGGACGAATGCACGGTACTGGGAAGAATTTGCATGGGGCTCGTACCATTGAATATCGACGGTAATGTAGCTCCAGCCGAAGTCTTTGAGATTGGCCGCCATATATTCCGCATTGCCGCGGATTTCGTCTTCAGTTACGGCCGCGCCGTAGCAATCCCAGCTGTTCCAGCCAAGGGGCGGAGTTGGTGCTGTAAGGGAATGATTCATGATAAGGCTCCTTCATAGATTAATTATTGCTCTTTGTCATTTCATCATAATCAAGGAGATTAGCGATATCTATAGTAACCTTGCGAGGAGAATAGCAATATATTGCGGTTAGTCGAAAAATAGCCTGCGGTAGGTTAGGCTTTCGCCTCCGCTCCTGAACTCCCCCGGCGTAAGCCCGGTCAGGCCGCGGAACGCCTTAATGAAATAACTCCCGCTGGAGTAGCCAATCCGCACGGCTATGGCTTCGATGCTCAGGCCGGTTCCCCGAAGCAGCTCCATGGCCTTCTCGGTGCGCACACGGGTCAAATATGCGCCGGGTGTTAGTCCCGTGCTAGCCGAAAAACGGCGAATCAGGTGATATTTGGACAGGGAGACATGCTCGGAAAGCTGCTCGATGCTGATCATCCGTGAATAGTTATGTTCGATAAACTCGGCTGCGCGCCTTATATTTTCTGACCAGTTGTCCTTGTTCCGCAGTGTGGTTACCTGTATTCTGGCTAGCTCTGTGACGAACTGATAGACGCATGACGATGCTAGCAGCGGATCCGAGATTCTTCCTGCTTCCGCGTCAACGACAATCATCCGCAACAGCCGGACTGGCGCACAGTCTGCGGGCAAGTAGGGGACCTCCCCGGCCTCACGCAGAAATTTGCGCCAATGGGCCAAAATCAGGTTAGGCCGGAACAGCAGGAACAGGAATTGCCAAGGTTCTTTTGAAGCTGGATGGTAGTAATAACGGTGTGGTCCGGGGATTTCGGCGAGAAAAGCTTGTCCGGCAGCGACCCGGTGAGTCTGGCCCTCCGACTCAAAGACGCCTTCGCCGGAGAGGGTATATTGGAACAACAGAAGAGGGCCATCATTCCGCTCCAGACCGTCCCAGCGGTAAGTGGAATCGGTGATAGAATCATATCCGGCCGCAAACAATACGCACAGCTGCAGCTCCTTGTCTTCAGCGAACCGAAAGCCGTATGTGCCTCTGGGGATGTCCATAAATGTCCTCCTTGTTGTGTGAATACTGCTTGTGTGCCAGCGGTCATTGAATTACTGAAGCTGGCGGCAATTGCGTTTAACGTGAGAAAACATTTATAGCACTAACTTTAATGTAATTACGGGTCATATACAATAAAGGGATTGAATGATAAAGCCGACTAACGGGTGATAAAAAAGAAAAGAGTCGCTTAAGCACCATGAGTTATTGCGCATGATTGACTGGATACGATAAGAAACGCTATAATTTCCTTATTGTGCAAAAAAGTTTCTTAAGGATTGGAGGGACGCGTATCAAACTTAAAGAAATTGCAAAAAAGGCAAACGTTTCGATTAGTACAGTGTCCAGGATCATAAACAATCAAGGCAATTTCAGCGAGGAGACCCGCAGAAAAGTATTGGATATTGCCAATGAACATTTAAAACCGGGCGTCTCTCCCTCCCAGCTGGCAGGCACCGCCTATACGATAGCCGTAATTATTCCAGGCCATAACGATTTTTTCGATAATGACCCGTCAACCTCTGCCGACTTGAATCACTTAAAGGAAGAATTCGAAGCATACGGCCATCAGATTGATATTGTGAAACACAGCACAGACTTGCAGTCCTCTCCCGCATATAAGCTATTAGGCGAGGGGAAATCGGACGCAGCCATCATATTTGATCCCATTGTCAACGACAAGCTGTTTGAAGAGCTCGAGAGACTCGAAATTCCGTATTTGCTTACGAATGGAAGAACCTACAAGATCGGTCACAACTATATTGACTATGATAACCGTAAAGGCGCTTATGAGGTCATTCGGTATTTGCATGGATTGGGTCATCAGAAAATCGGGATTATAGCGGGGCCCAAAAACCATCTCGTGAACGTAAACCGTCTCGACGGCTGCAAAGATGCATTTCGCGATTTGAAGCTGCCGTGGATGGAAAGCCATGTCGTATTTGGTGCGTTCGATCCTGCTCATGGATATGAGGCAGTGAAGCAATTGATGAGCGAGGAGCCGTCTATAACGGCTGTTTTCACGTTGAACGACATCATTGCTTTTGGGGCTATGAAGGGGCTGGCCGAGCTGAACATCCGTATTCCGAGGGATGTCTCTTTAGTCGGTTTTGATGATTTGAAGCTATCGGAGTTCATGGTTCCGCCGCTCACGACCGTTCGAAGATTTAGATACGATATTAGCTCGATCATTGTAAAAGTACTTACCGAATTGATCACGAACAAAAATATTTCGGAAGTATGCATCGGTTTAAAGACGGAGCTAATCGTACGGGAATCATGCGCCAAAGTATCAAATAAGGCGTAGATCGACAAAACGTTCCGGAATAGCCGTCCTCAGTTGTCATGACTGACTGAGGACGGCTATTTGGCGTCCAATACTGTAAAAAATCGCTCAAAGCGCAAGGGTAATCCCGAGCCGGAATTATTTTAATTGACGGAGCGAGCAATGTTAGAATATACTAAAACACAAAAGTTTGCGCAATTTATTTGCGTAAACCTTTTAAAATATGGGAGGGATGATTAGTGAAAAGAAGTTTTTCAAAGCCGTTTGTGAAAGCGTTTACCATGTTATTGTCGTTTGCTTTGCTGACAGGAGGCTCTTTGGCGGTACCGTTCGGCAATTCGGCGTCAGCGGCTGTCGGTCCGATCAGCGTTAATCTGACGGAGACGCAAGAGGCTTACAAAAATCCCTTTAAGGGATTTAGGCCAACTCGGTTCATGAACGACACCAGCTTCTCGAATCAAGAGTACGGTACCGTGTTTAAGCACTATATCAAATACACCGATTTGGAGAATGCGGCGTCGGACTCCGTTCAGAAGATCAAGGATTGGAGCAATACGGCTTGGGCAGGAATCGAGAGCCAGAACAAAAAAGTAATTCCGCGCGTGTTCATCGTCTATCCGAACGGAGGGGAGTTTTGGCCCCAAGGCGTACCTCATGGCGACGTGACGACGCAATGGACGTCGGAGGCATTGAAAAGCCGTCTGACCGCTTTCGTCCAGAAGCTTGGCCAAGCTTGGGACAATGATCCCAGAGTGGCCTACATTGAGCTAGGATTGTGGGGGAATTGGGGAGAGCATCATATTTGGCCGGATAAGATGACGGACAATACGGACAGAATTCCGCTTAGCTTCCAGACGGCCTTAGGCGATGCCGCTACGCAAGCTTTTCAGAACAAGAAAGTCCAAGTCCGTTATCCCGATACATTCCAAAATTATAACTTCGGATTTCTATGGGACTCCTTCGCCTTAATCGACGATCTGGCTGGAGGAGAAGGGATTGTCGCAAGAAACGTTTGGAGAACGCAAGTTAACGGCGGCGAGGTTGCCTACGATTGGGGGCAGAAGGATATTCAGCCGGGTGATTCGCCTAACGACACGTTAAGCGATCCGAACCATCGGAATTACGTCATCGATTGGATCAAAAAAACACATACAACCAGTCTAGGCTGGATCGATCTGTACGATGCGGGCAATTCGGCCGTTTCGCAGGGAGCAGCTTTGATGCAGAAAGAATTCGGATACCGCTTCGTCGTCAACCAAGCGACATTCTCGGGAAACGTGCAGCCTGGCGGGTCAATGAATGTATCCTTTCAAGTCGTGAACAAAGGGTCGGCTCCGTTCTATTACAACTGGCCTGTGGAAGCCAGCTTGCTAAGAAGCGACCGCACGGTAGCTTGGAAGGGAATTTTCAACAACGTGGACATACGGAATTGGATGCCGGGCGACAATTGGAACAGCACGACGCGCCAATATACGCAAGCGCCTGCCGTTCAGCAGGTTTCCGGCGCGTTTACAATCCCTACCAACGTTCCGGCGGGAACCTACACGTTGGCGCTTTCCATCCTCGACCCTTACGGGTATAAGCCAAGCGCGAGATTTGCCAATACCAACTATTATACAGGCGGCAGAACGCCGCTCGGCAAAGTAGGAATCGGTATGGACCCTGCCAATCAGAACATCGGGCCTTTTGATTTGTTGAAACCTGACAATACGCTTTCGTATAACCTAACCCAAACGGCATATGATGGCGGTTATAGCGGCGGCGGAAGCACAGATACTCAGGCGCCAAGCTTGCCGGGTAATCTGGCTGTAAGCGGGACGACTTCGAGCAGCGTCAGCCTGACGTGGTCGGCTTCAACCGACAACGTCGGCGTAACCGGCTACGATATTTTCCGCGGAGGCGTATCTGTAGGCTCTTCGAGCACCAATACCTTTACGGATACGGGGTTAAGCCCGGCCGCGAATTACAGCTACACAGTCAGAGCCAAGGACGCGGCGGGGAACGTATCCGCCAACAGCAGCGCTGTAAGCGCGACCACGAATGCTTCAGGAGGAGGCGGGACCGGTACAGCCTATGAAGCGGAGTCCGCAAGCAATACGCGGACTGGAGCGGCAATCGTTTCCGCGTGCGCTACATGCTCCGGAAGCTCGAAGGTAGGGTATGTCGGGAATAACGACGGTACTTTGCAATTTAACGGTGTAAGCGCGTCTTCAGCAGGAACGTATACGATGACGGTTTCTTACCTTAGCGGCGAGGCCCGTACTTCGCAGCTGCGCGTAAACGGAGGATCAGCCTCCACGCTCAATCTGCCAAGCACGGGAGGCTGGACTACGGTTGGCACCGTTCAGGCACAAGTACAGCTGAATGCAGGCAATAATACGATCCATTTCTCTAATCCGACTGGCTGGGCACCTGATTTCGACCGCATTCAAATTTCTGGGGGAGGAAGCTCCGGCGATACGCAAGCGCCTACGGCGCCAACGAATTTGAGCGAATCGGGCAAAACATCGAACAGCGTAAGCTTGTCATGGAGCGGCTCGACGGACAATATCGGCGTTACGGAGTATGTGATCTACAGAAACGGC
This sequence comes from Paenibacillus sp. J22R232, assembly GCF_056269165.1. NCBI lineage: Bacteria > Bacillati > Bacillota > Bacilli > Caryophanales > Paenibacillaceae > Paenibacillus > Paenibacillus sp. J22R232. The sequence goes on from NZ_JBWDNK010000007.1 coordinate 75,955, forward strand.
AATCAAACGGGCACATCTGCCACGAACAGCTTTACGGATAGCGGCTTAAATGCCAATACGGCATACGCGTATACCGTGAAAGCAAAAGACGCAGCCGGCAATCTATCGGCTGCAAGCGCAGCAGTTAATGTAACGACAAATGCCGCTGGCGGAACAACCGGGTTGCTGTTAGATAACTTCGACAACTCGCCGGGCTGGCCGGGAGCCAATGATCTTGGCAAGTGGTCAAGCGCAAACGGGTTCGTCAACAACGCAGTCGTCATTGAATCAGGGGCATTAAAGCTTCAGTATAACAATGACGGATGGTTAGGCACGGACATTAACCAGAGCATCGGGAGCTACTCGAAAATGGTCATTCGTATGAAGGGCGCTAGTGGGGGCGAGCAAAGCCACTTCCAGCTCACGATCGGCGGAGTGACCAAAACATTGGCGGCTTTCAGCGGAGATACGGTAACGACCAGCTACAAAAATATTGAAATTGATTTGGCCGCGAACGGCGTAGATCGCGCTGCCCCTGGCCAGCTGTCAATGACGTTTTGGCATGGTGGCAACAGCTCGGTCTGGATTGATGAGATTCGTTTCGAATAAGTGGTGAAAGGAATCGCGATCCGATTCCATTAAACCTACAAAAGAAGACCGGCCCGCAATTCTGCGGCCGGTCTTCTTTATTCTTTCTTACACGCTTGAGTATGATGAGAATTGCTCATGAGCCTAAAGCCGTTCAACGAGTTTCGCTGAGCACGGTTGATGAAAGCGATTGGCGAAAGAGCTTCATATCCACGACAGCGCCTTCCCTCCGCCTGGATTCCTCGGCGGCGAAGGCCATAAGATGGCTTTCCAGAGAGGCTTCCGCAGAAGTCAGGGTATCGATATATCTTCCATTCCGAAGGTCGGATAGGAACTGTCGCATAATCCCATCGTCGCCTCCTTGATGGCCGCTATTGCCATTTAAGGTTTGAATGACGGATTGAGTGCCTGACGAAAACTCGAATAGATCAATGCGGCCGCTTAGCAAATCGCCGCGAACTTCCCCTTTGGTCCCCATGATTTGGACGATACGGTTCATATCACGCGTAAACCCGCTCATGCTGAATATAACGGTGGCGCCATTTTCAAATTCCATATTGACCGTCTGATGATCCACTACGTTATTATCCGTCCGATAAACACATTTGCCATAAGGACCTTCCAATATGGCTTTCATTCTATTGGCTTCGGTAGGCGGATCTGCTATGAGTGCCGCAAACGGATTTAAATCCGTGTCCTGCAGATAGAAGCGCAATGCGGAATAGGGACAGGTATGCTCCACCTCGCAGCCATCCGTGCAGCGGTCGGTCGAGCCGGCAGGGGCATTGTCGATATGGAAATGGCCCAATGAACCAAAGGAGCTGACCTTCGTGCAATCCGCATCGACGATCCAACGGATCAGATCCATGTCATGGCAAGATTTGGCCAATATCATTGGACTAGAGAGAGCGTCATTGCGCCAATTGCCTCTGACAAAGCTATGGGCATAGTGGAGGTAACCGACGTTTTCGTTATGTTGAACGGACATTACGTCTCCAATAAGGCCGTCATGAATGATTTGTTTCATCTTTTGCCAAAAGGGCGTATATCTCGAGACGTGACAGATCGAGAGCAGGCGTCCTTCTTCGCGCGCGATTCTTTCCATCTCTACGCACTCCATCGGATTGTTGGACATCGGTTTTTCAAGAAGGACATGATAACCCGCACGAAGAGCGGCAATCGTAGGCTGATAATGCATCTGATCCTGCGTGCAGATAAGAATTGCGTCACAAAGCTTAGGCTGGCTCAGCAGCTCTTCCCATGATGAATAGAGCTGCTCGGAGGTTAGATTCAGCGCTTCCGCAAATCTCGTTTTTCGCTCGTTGTTTGGTTCGGCAACCGCGACCACCTCTGCCTCGTGGGGAAACCTCTGAACATATGGCATATAGGATAAGAAGCCTCTTGCGCCTGCTCCTATAACTGCTAATTTGATCGTTTTCATAAGAAGCTCTCCTTAAAGTAAGGACTCAAATTTTTCTATACCAGGGCAAGCGGGACAGTGGCGCATGGACTTCGAGCTGGATAGGGCCATCGACTACGCTTCCGTCATCACCGAGCCATCGGCCCTCCGGAAATTGGATGCTTCGCGCGATCTGCCCCTTATTCATGACTGGCGCTACCAGAATGGATTCTCCGACCATGAATTGATCCTGAACGGCGTGAAAGCCTTGTTGCGGAAAAATGAATTCCAGACTACGCAGAATGGGCAGGCCATCTTTGGCGGCTTGGTCCGCGAGCTCGGAGAGCAGAGGGCCTAATTCCGTGCGTATCCGTACCGCATCCATACACCAGGCCAATTCATCGCCGTTCAGAACCCGCCACGGCGCCATGGAAAACTGCATCGCGGGAAATAAAGCCGAACATTGGACAAACCGGATAAATAGCTCGGAATCAAAACGGAAATCCGGTGAATTGATATCGCCGTCCATTCCGCCGCCCACCATGTCAGGACAATTAAAAGCGTATCCCATAAGACCTTGGGCTATCGCGTTAGGGATTAATCCCCTCAGTCCGGTCGCAGCTTCCCATGAATGCGTTTTATCCCGCTGCCGCTGGATCAGCGCTTGCCCCCCGAGCTTCCAGCACATGCGTAATTCGCTAAGCGCATATCCAATTCCCAGCCTGGCATAGGATTCGCAATCTTCCATCGGGCGGATGGGACGCGACCATGCGACGTCTGCTGCAACGTCATCCATTAGGTCAGGCAAGAGAGGCTCTCCCGCGTCAAGCTTGAATCCGTCAACCCCGTAATCCGCAATCAGCCTGTCTAGCTGTTGTTTAAACCATGCGGCGCCGCCTAGGGTTGTATAGTCGATAATCGCGCTGTACCCGTTCCACCATCTTCTCAGGACAGGCGTACCGTCGGCATGTTTCATCAATAATCCAAGATCACGCAATTTCCGGAATGTAATGCTGTCGGGACTCACATACGGGCATACCCAAAGCATGATTTTAAACCCTAATGCATGCAAATCATCGATCATGCCGGCGGGGTCGGGAAATCTATGCTTATCAAAGTCCCATGTCCCATAGTCTTGCATCCAATTATCGTCAATGATTAGCACGCCTGGGGGCATGCCGTTTTCAATAATAGATCGCGCATAGTGGAGCAGTTTTTCCTGTGTCGGTTCATAAAACATTTCGACCCATGTGCAGTATTGCGGCGCTTCAAACGCTAGTTTGTCAGGCGTAGCGCCGGAAGGGGGGAAATATGTGCGGCATGCGTGCCGGAAAGCGCCTTGAAGCGTTTCATGTCCTTCTTCAATCCATAGCTCCTGTTTGTGTTCAATTGCAATCATGCCCTCATTAAAAGAGAAGGTAAACGGCTCTTCGCTCCATATGTACCTTCCTAGATTAGAGAGCAACAAGGGGGAAGCTTGATTATCATCCGTCAAGCGCAAATCACGCGTATGCGGACGGTCTCCAAACGGCATCAAATGCCCTTCGTTGATTACGCCTCCCCACCAGAATTCTTCAGGTCCTCTTTGCAATTCAGTAATCTTCATAGCAGACACTCCTATTCATTTTGAGAAATAATTTGCGCAATTATTTACTAATATTATGGATGAATCTCTATTTGAATGCAAACCCTTTTTATCTTAATAATTGGGCATGCAATCTTAAAAATGAGGCATTTAAAGCGGTTATAGTATTGAATTAGAATAAAGGAGTAAAGAGGCAAGGTAATAAGCGTAGCAGTTTACGCAAATAATTTGCCTAAATTAATCAATAGGGGGATTTGAAATGGCAAAAAGAAACAAATTTTCATTCATGCTTGCAACTGTGTTTACCGTTATCGCTTTGTTCTCTGCCGCTTGCAGCAACAACTCCACCAACGCGCCGGACAATAGTCCAAACAACACGGCCGGGGAAGCGACGGATGCGCCTAAAAAGAACGTAACCCTTACCTATTCCATTTGGGATAAGATTCAGCAGCCGGCCATGGAAGCCATTGCAAAAGAGTTTACGGCGGAAAATCCGAATATCAAAATCAAGGTTGAGGTCATTCCATGGGGCGACTACTGGACAAAAATGTCAGCTGCCGCACCGTCTGGTACATTGCCGGATGTTTTCTGGATGCATGGCGGGCAATTCGTTAAATACGCATCAGGCAAATTTCTGGAGCCGATCACAAGCAAGATACAGGCCGGAGAAATCGATCTGAACAATTATGCGGCAGACCTTGCTACCATCTATACACTGAACGGCGAAAACTACGGCGTGCCTAAAGATTTCGACACAATCGGATTGGCGTACAACAAAGAGCTGTTTGACCAAGCGAACATACCGTATCCGGACGACACTTGGGATTATGCCAAGCTTGCCGAGGTTGCCAAGCAGCTAAGCCAGCCTGATAAAGGCATCTATGGCTTCGGAGCGAAGCTTGATACGCAAACGGGATATTGGAACGATATTTTGGCTAATGGCGGGAGCATCCTTTCTTCTGATTTGAGTAAGTCGGGATATGATGATCCGGCTTCCATTGAAGCGTTGAAGGCCCGTTATCAAATGATTCTTGACGGCGCTTCTCCGACTCATCAGCAAATGACGGACACGGAAGCAACCGAAATGTTCAAGTCCGGCAGATTAGCGATGATCTTTGACGGATCATGGCGGATAAGCGATATCGATAGCAGCGAAATTATCAAGGGGAAATGGGATTGGGCGAAATTGCCTTCTGGCAAAGTGAAAAGAGGCAATATCATCAATGGTTTAGGCAACGTGATGTCTGCAGGTGGCAAGAACAAAGAAGAAGCTTGGCTATTCCTCAAGTATCTTGGATCCCAAAAAGCTGCGGAAATTACGGCGGAAATGGGTGCTGCAATACCGGCATTCAACGGCACGCAGGATGCATGGCTGACTTCGAGACCGCATTTGAATCTGAAAATATTCACGGAGCAAGTAGCTGACGCGATTCCGTATCCGAGCGGTTCCGAATCGTACCCGGTATGGTTCGCGAAAGAGCCTGAGATTATGTCGCAAGCGTGGGGCGGAGCCATCGCAGTGGAGGAAGCCGCGAAAAAGGTCGCTGAGATGATGAACCAAGCCATAACGGAAGCGAAATAAGCCTATTATCCAAATGAAAGTGATTCGGGGGACGTTCCTGGCAAGCAGGAACGTCTCCAATGAATAGGGAGTGGTCAGATTGAATTCCAGAAGCAGATATGTTTGGGCCTACTTCATGATCGCGCCGACTCTCATAGGCACATTGGTTTTCTGGGGTTGGCCGGTTCTCCAGTCGATTATGCTAGGATTCCAACAGTCGGAGAATTTCGGGCTCGTTAATCATTGGGTTGGCTTCGATAATTACGTGAAATTATTCCGTGACGAAGAGTTTTGGCAAAATCTGCGCAACACCTTATACTACGTTGTTTTGTTTGTGCCCATTACGCTAATCCTCTCTACCGTTTTTGCTGTACTGCTGAATACCAAGATCAAAGGTTTGTCCATTTACCGTGTCATTTTTTTCTTGCCTCAAGTCACGATGCCTGCAGCGGCAGCGATGGTCTGGGTCGTCCTGTTCGCTCAGGACTTCGGACTGGTCAATCATCTTTTGGGAACCCGGGTGGCATGGCTGTCTAATTCCAACTATGCGATGTTCGTGTTGGTTATCGTTGGCGTGTGGGGGGCAATCGGCCTTAATATGCTGCTCATTCTCGCAGGCTTGCAAGGGATACCCAAATCGCTTTACGAGGCGGCAGACATTGACGGTGCCAAGAGATTCAACAAGTTTCGGTATATCACCATTCCTATGCTGACCCCGACACTATTTTTCACGAGCATTATCCTATTAATTGGAGCAACGCAGATCTTTGACTCTATCTTCCTGATTATTGGGAAAACGAATGTAGCGCTTCCGTCGGTTCGCTCACTTGTTTATGCCTATTATCAAAACAGCTTCGTTTACTTTAATCCCAATTACGGAGCCGCAATTATCAATGTATTATTGTTGATTAACCTTGTGCTGACAGGGATTCAATTTGCTTTCCAGAAAAAGTGGGTCGTCTACGACTGAGGAGGAAGGATGACAGAAATGCAAATCTCATCGGCGAGGAAGATCAACTGGATCGTTCATATCATTCTTATAATCAGCGCCGTTGTAATGCTCGTTCCATTTGTTTGGATGGTGCTGACTTCGCTGAAGACAACAACGGAAGCAACCCAAATTCCCATTCATTTTTTCCCGGATGCCCCCAGCTTAAGAGGGTATATCGAGGCGATCAAGCAATCCGCATTCCCGCACTATTATATGAACACCGTGTTCACGGCTATAATGAAAACCATATTTCCGGTCGTATTTAGCTCGATGGCGGCATATGCCTTTGCTCGGTTAAGATTCCCGGGAAGCACGATTCTCTTTGTATTGATTATCTCAGTCATGATGGTGCCTAATCCTGTTTTCTATACGCCGCAATATATGATGATGAGTGACTTTGGATTGGTCAATACGGTTACAGCGCTTTGGATTACCTCGTTAATAAGTCCATTCGCTACCTTTCTTTTAAGGCAGTTCTTTATGACCATATCGAAGGAATTGGAAGAAGCGGCAGTGCTCGATGGCTGCAATCCTTTTCAAATTTACTGGCATATCATGCTCCCGCTAGTCAGGTCGGCTTTGGTGGCTATCGTCATTATTCAGCTGCAGTGGTCATGGAATGAATTGCAGTGGCCGCTCATTATTAACAGCTCGCCTGAGAAAATGACTTTGTCTTCGGGCATTGCAACGCTCGTTTCCATGTTCGGAACGGATTACCCCGTCTTAATGGCAGGCGCCTTCATGGCGGTAGTTCCGATGATCATTCTCTTCTTTATCTTTCAAAAGCAGTTTATCGAAGGCATCGCATTTAGCGCGCATAAAGGATAAACGATTGGTTCTAATGCTTCTTATTCGCTTTATCGGTTTCGAATCCATTTCCGCAGGTATCCGGGCTTATAGAAGTCCGGATGGGCCTGCTGCTTATTTTGCATGCGGAAAATGGATATAAGCAAATGTAATTATGATAGCGTTTTCATTATGATCAGCGTAATCGAGGAGGGTTTCAATGAGTCCATTATCCGTTCACAAGATTAGGAAGGCATCATTCAACGTGTTGCTTATTGGCAGTATGTTGTTAAGCACGCTCTTTGGAAATGCCGCAAGCATTGCAAGCGCGGACCCTGCGCCAACGCGCGTACCCGCTAATCCATATCCGAGCCCTGCGGTGGATAGCGCCTTAGCCAAGCATGATTTGAGCTTTGCCCCAAGCCCGCTAGACAACCCGTTAAAAGGCTTCGCGCCGTTCTATCCGTGGGAAACGGAAACTTCTTTCCCTCACAGCTTGGAATGGTATTATATCCCGCTGAAAGCGGTGATGAATGGCCCTGATTCCTATACATTCGATACGGGCATCGAGCCGGCATTGAATGCCATCGCAGCAAGAGGGAATCAGGCGGCAATCAGAGTCTATCTTGAATATCCGGGCAAGGAGGATGCCATTCCGGACTTTATTCACCAAAGCGGCGTTGAAATGCGTCATAACGATACCTTTAACCAGGACGAACCTGATTACGATGATCCGTTAATGGTCACTTATTTGACCAACTTCATTGAAGCCTTCGGGGCGGAATATGACGGAGATCCGCGCATTGGATTCATTCATATGGGGCTCGTTGGACTATGGGGGGAGTGGCATACTTACCCTTATGATGAGGATGCAGCGGATGGGTTGCCGAACTATATGCCTAGCGCAGATACAATCGGAGAACTTTTCACCGCATATGATGCAGCGTTTAACCAAACGAAGCTTGAGGTCCGATATCCCGGCTTGCCCGGCGCATCGGAGTACAATTTTGGCTACCATGATGACTCTTTCGGGTACAAGGAAGGCGATCCGCTACAAAGCGTAACGCAGCCAGAGAGCATGGGCGGAGCTTATTATTCGTTTATGACCAAAATGCTGGAAGCCGGCTCGGAAAATAAATGGATAACGGAAACGGTCGGCGGAGAAGTGCGTCCGGAAATTCAGAGCAGCTTCTTCAGCGGCGGCGCCAATGTTGATGATGCAATGGATGATATTGAATTGACTCATGCGACGTGGATGATCAACCAAGGCGGCATCAGCAACTATAACGCAAATGATGCTGCCGTTGCCGCAGGCGTGAGAAAGATGGGCTATGATTTAAATGTGAAGAGCGCCTACTATAATGATGTTGCTCAAGGCGACCCGCTTAAAGTCGGAGTAACCATACAGAATAACGGCGTTGCTCCTTTCGCTTATCCTTGGAAGGTAGAGCTCGGAGTGAAAAATGCGTCAGGCAAGCTGATTAAGCAATGGGATACGGCATGGGATATGACGAAGGTTATGCCTTTGCAAATCAGAACGTATCCGGAATGGAACCTCTCTGGCGATCCGAAATATGTCCCATTCGGCGAACCCTATTATTTCGATGCGTCCATTCCTGCTCCGGGCTTGAATGACGGTTATTATTATTTGGTCATGAAGGTCGTCAATCCGTTAGAAGCCATTAGCAACAAAGCGAAAAAGGTAGGATTTGCGAATACGGACCAAGACAAAGAAGGTTGGCTCAATTTGGGTCCCGTGCTGGTAGGAGATTGCGCATCGCCTTGCACGGTACCGCCGACTTCACCTCCGCCTCCGCCAAAGCGCCTGCTCGTGGATGATTATGACGGAACGCCAGCGTGGTCTGGAAACACTCAAAATGATCTTAATCAATGGACAGGTTCAAGCAACTTTGCCAATGGGAATGGCGCTGGCGTTGTCCAAGACGGAGCATTAGTTCTGCAGTATCAGAATATGTCGCGGCTCGAAACCAATATCGGCCGTAATGTGGCAGATACGGGGAAACTGGTCATTCGGGTGAAAGGAGCCGCCGGGGGAGAAGAGAATCAGGTCAGCCTCAGCGTTGGCGGCACAACGAAAACGCTAGGCCAATTCAGCGGAGATACGATAACGACAAGCTATAAGGATTTGGTTATAGACCTGCCTACTCAAGGGATTAATTTGTCGCAAACCATCTGGAGCATTGCGATTTCGCAAGCTGCTTGGGATCAGACAGGCACCATCTATATCGATGAAATATATTTCACGGACAAGTATGAATCAGATTCTGACCCTGGTACCAATCCAGGCACTGACCCGGGCACTGATCCTGGTTCAGGAAAGGCGGGGCTCATTGAAAATTTCGAGTCATATGCCGATGATGCCGCGCTTGGGCAAGCATGGACGGAAGCGTGGTCGGACAAACCGGGCTCCGTTGCGAAGGCGCTCGGCCAAGCAAGCGGAAGCAAAGGCCTTACGCTATCGGTTGCGATCGCTGATTCGGAGTGGTCGAATACGATCCATTCCATCCCTTCGGACAAACGTAATTGGTCCAAATTCGACGGTTTAAGCTTCTGGGTGGACAACACAACAAACGATAATAAAAACTTCAGCTTGAATGTTGCGCTGCAAACTCCTGCAGCCAAAGGGGAGTTTGGGCTCAAAGAAGGCGGATCGGCTTTGACGATCGCTGCTGATGGAAGCTGGCAAGCTGCGGCATTCAACGGGAGCTCGCTAAACGTTCCCGCAGGCTTCAAAGGCGTAGTAAGAGTGGCTTGGGATCAATTCGTACAATCCGCGTGGCAGTGCGACGGCGTTCAAGCGGATTGCGCTGCAGCGTTGGATGCTAGCGAAGTAACCGGCCTTCAGTTCGGATATCCGCCAGCCGGTTATATTCACAATGTCATCACGATTGATGACATCATGCTCTATCGGGCGGATAAAATACTGGAAGATTTCGAATCGTACGAGAGCGATGCCGCTTTGCAGAACGTCTGGAGAGTAGACTGGGAATCTGGAGAGCCGTCTGCGCTGCGCGCGATTGACACAGTGAATTATTCAAATGGCAGCCAGGCGATGAAGTTCTCGGTTTCTCCTCCTCCGGTCAAGCCCATATCCGATTGGGCCAATATTAAACGCGCGGCATTTACCGGAGCAGACTCGGATTGGTCGGCATTTGACGGACTTACATTCTGGGTCAACAATACGTCGCCAAGCAACAAAAATATGGATTTGAATCTATCGCTGGTTACCGATGCGCCGAAAGGCGAGTTTTCGTTAAAAGAAGGAGGAGTGGTGAACTTCTACCATGCAGCTGACGGCTGGAAGCCAACTACTCTCGGCGGAGGCTCCCTCTCGGTCCCTGCGGGCTACAAAGGAATGGTTAGAATTCCTTGGAGCGCATTCGCTCAATCCGCATGGCAAGGCTGCGGTGCATGCGATGCTGAATTCGATTCGAGCAAGGTTTTGCAAATTCAATTCGGCTTCGGCCCTAAAAACCAAGCGGACAACGTCCTCAGCATAGACCAGATCGGAATCTATGCGTTAGCGGGCAGAACGAACGGATCCGGAGGAGGCACGACGACACCTCCTGCCGAGCACCCAAGCGCGCCAGCATGGGCAACGGCGGCTGGAACGTTTGCCTTGGAATATGTTCCTGCGCCGGTAGATAATCCGCTTAAAGGTTTCCTGCCTTTCTATGATGCATCGGAGGAAGCTTATTTCAAAGTTGGCGACGATTGGAGAGATCGGCCTACCCAGCTGCCATACAGCTTGGAGTTCTTTTACTTGCCGCTGAGCAAGCTGATGAACAATCTGGATGACTTTAATTGGTCTGAACTGGACAAACGGCTTGCAGAGGTAGCAGCCAGAGGCAATCAGTCCGTATTCAGGGTGTATCTGGACTATCCGAACAAACCTTCAGCAATCCCGCAATTTCTAATGGATGAAGGACTGTCGACTTACAAGTATGAGGAATTCGACAATGGCAAGGATGCGACGAGCTTAGCGCCTGACTATAACGATGAGCGATTATTGGGCGCTTTGGACAATTTCATTGGCGCGCTTGGCAATCGTTATGATGGCGATCCCCGGATCGGTTCCATCATGATCGGATTAATCGGATTCTGGGGCGAATGGCATACGTATCCCTATGACGGCAATCTGAAATCGCCTAACCTGATGCCGACAGACGCCAACATGAAGCGGGTTCTTACCGCTATGGACAACGCATTCGACGAAACGCAGCTCGTATTAAGAAATCCAATGGAGAACAGCACGCTTCAAACCAAAAATTTCGATTTCGGTTATCATGATGATTCATTTGCATTCCAGACGCTGCCGCCAAGCTTAGGCGGGCAAGGCTGGCATTTCTGGGGCAAGGTCAATGATGCAGGAGTAACTGAATTCTGGAAGACGAACAGCATGGGCGGAGAGATGAGACCGGAAATTCAAGTGAAGATGTGGAACAATGATCCGCCTAAATACAATGAACCAACGACGCCGATCGAGGGGGCGCAGGGAGAGGATTATTACACGAGTCTGGGCTTGACGCATGCATCTTGGTTGCTTGCCCAAGGCATATTCCAAACTCCGCTAGATGCAGAGCCTTTGGCGAGAGCTACGGAAGGATCGCGCAGAATGGGCTATGAATATTATGCGCCGAGCGCCTATCTGGACGCATCCGACGGTAACCTGAAGGTGGGAGTAGAGCTTGAGAACAAAGGAGTAGCGCCGTTCTACTACAACTGGAAGGTCGAGCTTGCTGTCAAGTCAAGTAATGGCATCATTAAAGCATGGAATCCGGGCTGGGACCTGGAAGGCATTCTTCCTAACACGAATGGATTTGATAACAATAAGCTGTTCGAATCGACGAACAATCCGGAATTAAGCAATGGAAGCTATCAAATTTTGATGCGCTACGTAAATCCGCTAGAGGAAATCAATGCGGACGCCAAGAAGTTCCGCTTCGCAAATGCGGAGCAGAGTGAAAGCGGGTGGCTGAATCTAGGAAGCGTAGACGTATCGAATAGTGCTGCCGAGGCCGCGGTAAGAGTTACGGGATTAACTTCGGACTCATCGGGCCAGGTTCAATTGGCTCCAGGCGCAAATAAGCAGATTAATGTCACGGTAGCGCCGGCAGAAGCCAGCAATAAAAGGATCGTTTGGTCTTCGGCAGACCTTAAAGTTGCCTACGTATCTGCCACAGGCTTGGTCACGGCAGTTGGTGTTGGCCAAACCGTCATTACGGCGAAGTCTGCTGACGGCAATCTGGAGAAGCCATTTAACGTGACGATCTCAACCGGTTCGAATCCGCCATCCGGCGGCTCCGGAGGCACATCAACACCAGCGCCGGAAGCAACGGACAAAGGAATCAAGTTAGGCCAAGACGCGATCATACTTGTTCCGGCAACGAATGAGAATGGCGTCAAGGAAGTGGCGGCAACCATCGATTCGAAGAAGCTTCAGGATGCTTTCCTTGCCCTTCTTAAAGGCTCAACTAACGTAAATACGAATTCGGTTATCATCCAACTGAAAAACGACGGTGGGAATGTGAAGGTCAATATCCCGGCATCCGCATTTGCGGATGCGGCGAATGGGCTGCCGGAAGCGTCAGTGCTTATAGAGACGGATTTCGGAAGCTACAAGGTTCCTGTCAAAGCGTTAGGATTAGCTGCTTTAGCGGAAAAGCTAGGCGTGAGTCCTGATAAGATGACCATAAGTATTGTCATTAACAAAGTTGCTGGCAGCGTGGCAGATCTGATGTCTGAGCAGGCAAAGAAGGAAGGCTTGACGTTGCTTACCGCCGCTTTGGATTACAGCATTTTTGCTCAAGCTAACGGAAAGTCGATCGAGATCAACAGCTTCGGCAGCACATATCTCGAAAGAACCGTTATGCTTCCGGACACCTTAGATGCTGCGAAAGCTACTGCTCTCTTATTCGATCCGGTTACAGCAACCTTTCATTTTGTTCCGTCCGTCCTTCTAAGCACAGGCGGAAATAAAGAGGTTGTCATCAAACGGAACGGAAACAGTATTTACACGGTAGCTTCGGGCAGTAAGACGTTCTCCGATCTTCAGGGCCATTGGGCAAAATCGGATATCGAGCTGCTGGCCTCTAAGCGGATTATTAACGGGGTTTCGGTAAACAGCTTTTCACCGGACAATTCAATTACGCGCGCAGAGTTCACGGCCATACTCGTCCGTTCTCTCGGTCTTAGTCCTCTCACGGACGCCGCTTTTAGTGACGTATCTAAACGAGACTGGTTTGCAGCTGCGGTTGCGACAGCGGTTGACGCGGGAATCATTGAAGGCTTTAAGGACGGTTCATTCAAACCGAATGAACGGATCACCCGCGAGCAAATAGCCGTCATGCTCTCCAGAGCTCTGAGTTATGTGAACAAATCCGTCCAAGCAGACGAAAACCTGCTTGAGAACTATGCGGATAAAGGTTCTATCGGTTCATGGGCAAGGCAATCGGTGGCTGAGCTGCTCACCGCTCGAATCATGCAAGGGAAATCAGGAGCTGCGCTTGATCCTGTCGCCCATGCAAGCCGGGCCGAAGCAGCAGTCATGATCAAAAGGCTTTTACAGTTTGCGCAATTTATGAATTAAAGGTTGAACTAAATAAAGGAGCACATGACATCAGCGTTCATGTGCTCCTGTTTTATCTCTCCATTTTGGCACATAAATGAGGCATGCAGCTACGCTGTCGTATCGAATATTCGGTCTTATATTGGATTCCCATATTTGAAAGGGATTGCCCTTTATTAGCGGCGGAAGCCTACATGGCGGCATCGTATTCGTTTTGGCATAATTAGTGTAGACTAGCATTGAGGCTCTATGGTAAAGGAGGTTGTGCGTTTCGATGAAACCTGCTGTTATTGGAATGGTTGCGATACTTTTCATATCTCTCATGTACATCCTATACAGCAAAAATAGCGGACCTGACTTGCCGAATTCGACGGAATACCACAATTCCGATGCAGTGGAAAAGCAAGCGGAAGACGTGCCGGAATCATTTGTCACGCTGAAAGTGATTATGCCTGGCGATCTGTCGGCGCGCATGGGTGATTTCGTTGAGAATGAACTGAATGAGCGATTGAAAAAAGATTTGAATATGAAGCTTGAATTGACTTATATCCCATGGTCCAATTACCAACAAAAATTAGAACTGGCCTTATCTACCGGAGAGGATTACGATTTGTTCTGGTATGGCGCGCCATTCGTCTCCGTTTATTACACGAAAGGTTATATTCAACCTTTAGATGAGCTCCTGGACGAATACGGGCAGGATCTTGTCAAACATATTCCCGATGAAAACTTCAAGCAAAACCGGATCGACGATAAGCTTTGGGCGATACCTACCCAAGCTTTTACGTCTGCGGGTAAATTCTCTTCGGTCATGGTTCGGCAGGATTTGCTAGAGAAGGTCAACCTGTCCGACATTAAGACGATCGCGGATTTAGAGCTTTTTTTCGAGAGAATGCAAGCCATTGATCCCAGTTATTACGGCTATTTGGAAACGGATCGAGGCCATGAAATGCTGTGGCGCGAATTAACGGATCGAAACTACTCTTCCTTGGATGAGCGAATGTTATTTATGGTAGACGAGGATTCCGGGGAAATGCTGAGCTATGTGGAGTCTGATGTATACAAAAAGGTAGCTAAACTGCGTGAATCATGGGTGAAAATGGGCATCATCGACAAAAATCTAGTAGGCAATCCGGCAGCGAAGATCGATCAGGAAAATGCAGGAAAGCTTCTATTCCGTGTAGGCGCGGTCTCCAGAGCCATGGAGAACCTGCAAACGGCAAGGAATGCCGATCCGAACGCGAGGCTCCGCGAGTATTATCTTGCGAAGGAGAAACCGAAGTTTATTACTACCCCGAGCAATGAAGCTTTTATGATCACTGCGGCGTCGGAAAATCCTGAACGGGCGATGATGTTCATGAATTGGATTCTGCAGAACAAAGAAAATTATAATTTTATTATTTATGGGGTAGAGGGAAAGGACTATAAGCTGGAGAACGGTAAAATCAAGCAATTGACCAATGACCAGTTGATATACGAATGGATGTGGCGAAACAAGGACTATTTTATCGCACCCGCCAGTGTAGAGGATGATATTATCCATGACATGCTTACGAATGACGAAAACTCTCGCATTTCCCAATTATTCGGATTTCACTTCAATGAGGCGTCCGTCAAAAATGAGATGGCGCAGGTCATGGCGGTCTATAAGGAAAAATTCGAGCCCATCAATTTTGGTTTAGCCAGTTATGAAGAGTACTACGAAGATGCAATCGCAGCGCTGAAGAAGGCAGGCTTTGACGTTGTTTTTGCCGAATTAAAAAAGCAGTTCTCGGCGTTTCAACTCCAACATTAACATGCTGAGCCCGAATAGGAGAGGACAATCGGCCATGAGCAGATTCAGCATATTTACAAAACTAATAGCCACTTTGTTCATTTTGCTTATCCCAATCTTGCTCTTATTTGCGGTGTCGAATCGAACAAGCACGCGTGTATTGACGGACGAAATCATTAAGGTAAAGCAATATCAGATTGAAACGTTCGCCAACCAGTTGGACGAGTTGTTTTTCCGATTGGATACGTATAAGAAAATGCTGTACGAAAGCACGGATGTACGTAATTTAGCTTACCCTGACCTGCTTGACGATGTCTTGGACAAATATAGAATTAACCGAACCGTCTCTGAAGAAATTAACCGCCTTGCCGGTTATGGCGATTGGAAAGCGGTAATCGCCGTTCTCTATCCCCGCACCGGAATCATGATCAAGAGCAGCTCCAGCTTAAATGCGCTTCCGAAGGAGTTTCCCGCGCAAGATACCTTTTGGCAATATTATTCCGATCCGAATGAGGATTATTTCATGGAAATATTGTCTTATCCCGAAAACTCGGCGGAGTCGGGGGAGGCGCATATGAGAGTATTGCTTAAATTCGGCGTGGCGGCACTACGAAGCGCTTTATCTGAATTTAAAGCCAATGGCTCGGGGGATCCGTTCCTCTATCATCCAGGAGCGAACCCTATCTATAATTATTCCGTAAACGTGGATCAAATTGACGAATTTCTTCCCCGGCTTAGGGAGATCGACAGCTCGATGGAAAGCGGATACATGCTGCTTGAATCCGGCAAGACACGGTTTCAGGTTCACTATCAAAAGCTGGAATCATTAGGCTGGTATCTCGTTGATTACGTGCCTATCAGCCATATCATGGCACCAATCAGCCGAAATCAGACGATGTTTTATGTAATAAGCGGAATGCTTCTGTTTATGGGGGCGTATCTTGCCTTTGTCATGTATCGAAATATTCAGATCCCGTTCCGCAAGCTGATCCAGAACATGAATTTGATCGAAAAAGGGATTTACTCCGTAAGGATGGTAGACAAGCCCAAAGGGGAATACCGCTTTCTTTATGAAAAATTCAACTCCATGGCGTCAAAAATAGAGAAGCTGATCGAGGATGTATTCAAAGAGCAGCTCCGGTCTAAGGATGCGACGCTGAAACAGCTGCAATCGCAGATCAACCCGCACTTTCTGTACAACACGCTTGCTTATATCAAAAGCATGATTGAGCTGAGCGAAGACAAAGCAGCCATTTCGATGACCATGAATTTGAGCAAGTATTATCGGTACACGACCAAGACGGGGAACAAGATGGTGAAGCTAAGAGAAGAGCTGGACTTGGTTCATTTCTATCTGGAAATCCATTGCATGCTGAGAGATGATTTTGAATTTCATATCGAGGTCGATCCGCAGATGGCAGACCTGGAAATTCCGCGGTTAATCGTCCAGCCGCTTGTTGAGAATGTCATTCTTCATTCATTCAATAATCATTCGGAATATGGCATGATTCGAATTAGGTGCTGGAGGGAAGGCTTTATGAACCACGTAGCGGTTGAGGATACGGGCACGGGCATTGATTATGCGGTGATTGAGTCGATTCGGAGGAAGATTCAATCGAGCAATGAAGAAATAGAATCAGGTCTGAAAAACGTGCACCAACGTCTGCGTTTGATGTACGGCGGCGACTCGGGCTTGCTGCTCAGCCAATCGGAATTAGGCGGGCTTTGCGTGGAATTATGCTGGAGCAGCAGGGAAGACGCGTCTTGATCTAAGGAGGGGCAAGGATGTTCGAAATATTGATCGTGGACGATCACACGCACTTGGTTGACAGTCTGGCGATTGGACTTCCATGGGAGCAAATGGGCATCACCAATGTGTATAAGGCTTATTCCGGTGAAGAGGCCTTGGAGCTGCTAAATTACCGTTCCGTTGATATTGTGGTCACGGATATTCAAATGAACGGAATGACTGGGCTTGAATTGATCGCCCGAATCAATGAGAAATGGAAAAACACAAAAGCGGTTATTATTACCGGGTATGATGAATTTCAATATGCGAAGGAAGCCATTCAGCAGCAAGTAAGCGATTATCTCTTGAAGCCGGTATCGAACGAGGAATTGGAACAAACCCTTCGGAGCATTATTAACCGAATTACAGAAGAAGGAAATGAGCTGTTGAATCAGCAAAAATTCGTTTACCGATTCCGAGAAAGCTTGCCCAAATTAAGAGAAATGTTTTTGTATGAATTGATATCCGGCAAAAATTACCCTATATCCGATTTGAAGGAGAAGATCCATCTTTACGGGCTTCCCTTTTCTGTTGAAAAGGAGGCTATCCTTTTATGCATGAGGGTAGAGGAGGATTATTCGAATACGGATCTTTATAGTCTCTCGTTGATCGAATATGCCATGTTCAACATCGTAGAAGAGGTTTTTTCGGATAAATTCAATGTGATGCATTGCAAAGACTCGCATGATTATTTGGTTTTCCTGGTTCAAGTAAGCGCAATAGAGCAAGCAGGAACAGACAATACAGCATTGATAGAAGACCTGGCTAGGCTCTCCCAGCATCAAATTAAATTATATTTAAAATCGAAGGTTTCCTTTGTACTAAGCAATGGGGGAGGATTCCCGAAAGACGTACAGTCCATGTACCACTCTGCGCTAAGCATTTATACCGATTACATAGGCAACCAGACGGAAAGCTTTTTTAACGTGACGCAAAAGAAAGAAGTTTTCGAAATCCAGCCGCTTGCGGAGCTTTATCGTTCCCAAACGTTAATGGAGTTAATTGATATCGAGCAATGGACGGCATTTGAGAGCAAGCTGACCCGGATATTCGATGAGCTTGAAGGCGCTGGCAGCGGGGCACGTGAATACGGGGTTGAAATCTACGTTACCTTGCTGCAAACCTATTCCTATTATTTGCACAAGAAAGGCAAACGAATCTTTGAGGTGTTTGGCAGAGATATCGAGAAAATGCTGAAAATCGATGCCAGCTGGAGTCTGGAGCCGTTAAAAGAATGGGCTTTCGGCAGCTATGTCCAAATTAAAGCTTACAGCGATAGCCGTTCGGATAACATACGTTTCGACTTGATGGAACGGATCCGCCGGTTTATACAGGAGAATATAAAAGATATAACGCTTCAAACGGTAGCCGATCACGTCAACCTGCATCCCGTATATATATCCAACTTATTTAAGCAGGAAACAGGAGAAAACTTTTCGAACTACGTGCTACGCCTGCGAATGGAGAAAGCCGTTCAATTGCTGAAGCACAAGGATTTGAAAATAAGCCAAATTGCGCTTGAGGTTGGCTATCAGAAACCGCAGTATTTTATTAAGCTGTTTAAATCCCACTATGGGATGACGCCGCAAGAATTTAAGAACAGCGACCTTGCCCAGAAGAAGTAGTCAGATTGAAGGCTTCAATAGTTTTGCCAACCATGTCCATAGCGCCTTGCATTATAGCGAGTTTCGGCATTCGTAA
This sequence comes from Paenibacillus sp. J22R232, assembly GCF_056269165.1. NCBI lineage: Bacteria > Bacillati > Bacillota > Bacilli > Caryophanales > Paenibacillaceae > Paenibacillus > Paenibacillus sp. J22R232. The sequence goes on from NZ_JBWDNK010000007.1 coordinate 94,697, forward strand.
TATAATGCGAACAATCCGATGAACATAACAGGGGTCGATTGCTCCATCCCGATGATACCGTTTCTAAACTGAAAAGAGGCATGAGCTTAGCTCATGCCTCTTTCTATTAGGCTTGTTCCGTTAAATGTGCCAGTTCGGCAAAATACATATCCATGACCGCCATATTCGTCATTAGCAGGTTACTCAGCAGTTCCTTGCTTAGACGGTCCTGCTCGACGTCAATTCCGCTGCGAAAGCGAAGCTCTCCGTCAGCGAGGTCCATTTCAAAGCAGCCAATCGGTAAATTATAGTTTACCTCGGTCATCCAGTCCATTGCGTCCGATCTGCGGGCTTCCGGCACCAGTACAGGGTAGATAGAATAGATGAGGCACAGACTTTTGTCCTCATCCGTTGCGATGAGGACCGTCCAATGACCAGATTCTCCGCTAAACTTCACGGAAAGCAATTCGGAGTCCTCGCGCCGGAAGCTCCAATTCCAGCCGCTTAGCAGTTGATCTACCGTTTCATGCATAGCACCTTGAACGATAGCTGCAGCAGCGCCGCTCGAGCTTGAAGCTTCGGCCCACTGCGTTCGGAAGCCGTGCTTGAGCTTGCCTTGATCAGCTAATTCCTCAGGCAGATTCATCTCCTGCTTGATATCGGTAGCCAGCCAATTTTCACTTATATTAAGCTTAACGTTCGCTTCATCAGTTGAGGAACCGAGCAAAGCTTTAATGATGTCCTCACCGCTCGTTGCTTCTTGCAAAAGCGGTTCGGCGATACCTTTGCGGAGCAAGAGTTGCAGCTCTACAGGCAGATTAAGGTCGAAGCTGCTGACGGTTAACCCACCGTTAGCAGCAGGATGCAGCCCGAACCATTCGCCCTGGGCGATGCTCAGGAAGGCAGCTGGGCCCAGCTCAAGGCGTAGAGTGCAGCGCCTTAAGTCATCTTTTGTAGATAACCTGATTTCTTGCAGCCGTGCTGGAATCGATTGTCCAGCCAATGTGGTAAAGGAGACAGGATGGTCAAGAATTAGCTTTTCATTACCTGGTTTGTTCATTGTGATTAACATCCCTTCTTCTCTGCGCTAGCAGTCGTTCTACGTCAGAGAGGACTTATTTTTCCAAACCGGCTATGCCGCCAGTCAACCCATCTTGGTTAAAGCCGATTTTACCAATTCGTTTTGCTTTCTCCACTTCAACTACGGCGATTCCCGCGTCAATCGAAAGTGACTTCACTTGGCTTGCGCTTAACGCAATTTCCCAATCACCGGCAGCTCCAGCCGCATCCCAGCTTTTCTCGAATGCAATGGCCAGCTGCAGCGAGTTGGACAAGCCAATCTTGCCGACTTGCTCAATATCACTAGCAGAGCTGTCTTGTCCAGGAAGCCAGCTGCGAATCGTATCATTAACGGTTTCGTCGCCGGTAATTTTGTCGGATAGACTTGCTCCGATGCTGTCGAAATGGCTGCCCATAAACAAGGCATCACTGCCGGAATCTACGACAGAGCCAGCCGTACGCGTACCGTCCATCGCAGGCCCCCCGTGACTGCTCTTATATTTGGATTGAATAAGCGCAACCAGGTTTTTCAAGCTGCCGACGGAGGCCGTGACGATTTTACCTGCTATTTCGGCAAACTGGCTCGTCTCTTCACCGAATTGCGCAGGGACATTGGCCGATAGTCCGAGGTTAAGCTCTCTTAGCCTGCCCGAGGAGAAGGTCATGGCTCCTTCGAGCCCAAAGGCAACCTTTGTACTGCCGAGCGTAACAGAAACCTCGGTTGCTCCTTCTACGACATGACGGATCTCGCCCTTGCCGATGCGTTTGGTACGGTCCTCAAGCGTTGTGTGTCCCAGACTTTGGGCATCAACCAGCTTCTTGTTATAGCGGCTTAAATATTTGTACGCCAACTCAGCCGAAAACTCAGCTACACCTGCGTTCGCTTCCATGCCTAATTGCACAAGTACGCCAATATCTACCGAGTTGTCGCCAGTCATATCCTGCTCTTCTATCATCATTGCCCATTTCTCGGCTTCCTCAAGCTTAGAGCTGCCTGATCTACCGCCCTGCCCGTAGAAGAAGTCTGGCGCCGATTTAGGAACGATCGGTGAGGAACGCATTTGCCGATATAAGCCATAGGACATCAAATTCATAACGCTCTGTGTCGTTTTACCTGATGCATCCAGGTATACGCCTAGTCTGAAGTTCGCATCCAGACCGAACGTTTGGAAGCCTGCCCCGAAAGTAAGCTGCGTATTACACGAGACCTCGTCTTCTTCCCGTTCCGCTTCCCCGCCGAATGCGAATAGAAAGTAGAGCCCAGGCGCGCTAGGAACCGGTATTTTCAATTCAACGGCAAGAGACGCGGAATCTCCTGCGGAAGGCACGGCGAGATCGACAATTTTACCTAGCTTGGCGAAACCGCTGTTCAAGTTTTCCGCTTCTACAGATTCAATCGCTTTTGTAGCAATGCCATCGCTGGATACTTTCGTTTTTACAGCATCTTTCAGGCCGCTCATTTGCGTATTCTGAGCAGGCGGTACCTTTTTGACTAAATCGCGTGCTTTTAAAACGGCTTTAGGCTGATTGACAACGAGCAGCTTGTTAGCCTCTTGCATAGCACCGGAAATGGCGGCTGCTTTTATCTTCTCTGTAGTTGATGAATTTCCCTTGACGACGTCGTATGCAGCAGACTTCCCTGCTTCGTTTAGTTTACCTTTTGTCGCGTCCTTAGGCACGGTCGCTTCAATAATTTCCGTGGCCTTGTCTGCCATAACTTTATCCACCGAGCCTTTGGCGAGCTTGAAGGCTTTGGTTTTGGCCATCATGGACTTATACTCTTTGGCCAGTGGGGTTGAGCTGGTCACGGCGGCGTCAATATCCGTATTGGCCTTCTCACGCGCTGCATCCTTCAGCTCTTGGCGGAATGTATTCAGTTCCTTCGACCTGCGGAATTCGCCTCGACCGACGCCAAGTTTGGAGAGAACCGCTGTCTTGAGCGGATTGGCCAGCGCGTTCACATAAATCTCGTCCGTGTTCAGTCCAGCAGACAAAGTCCCGTTCGTATCCATGGTACTCCGATCCGTGACTGCGCTTTTACCAGCATCGCCAACGTCTATGGTAGCATCAAGAAAATTGGAGCCTGCGCTCTTAACCTTATTACTAACCGTGCGCTTCGATTTCGTAACAGAGGCCGAAAGAAGGGAGGAAGTGAGCTCTTTTGCTTTTTTATTAGCGGCAGCTAGCGCATTCGTCTTCTGCTCGTCAAGCGCTTTATTCGTTTTTGGGGCTACCGTATCGAATCCTTGCTTGGTAACTGCCTCAAAATCTGCTTTCTTGGAATCGGGGAGCTCGGCATCTGTCAAGTCTCCTGCGTATTTAAGCAGGGACTGGTCAACGCCAGCCTTGGCATAGTCTTTCGCGTATTTTTTCGCATCGGTCCTAGCTTGGTCAGATACACTGGCAGTGGCATCCATATTGCTTTTCACGGCTTCTGTTGCCTTGGCATCCAGACTGGTGCGAATACTGGCGGCTTGACTGTCCTTACTCAGAAATAGGCCTAGCTGCCCTTTGACTTTCTGCCTTGTATCATCGAGCGCAGCTTGGGCAATCCCGGGTGACTGGGCATCTCGGTAAGCTGCGAGCTCTGCTCTTCGTAATTGTTCAGGAGTTTGCGCTGGCGGCGTGGACGTACCGCCGCTGGCACCGCCTCCAGCCCGCTGGATTACAATCCCTTGCAGTGCGCGATTGCCTGCTGTTCTTTGCAATTGCAGAATTTGGCCTTGTGTCATATGAGAAGGATTCATTATCGGACCGGCTGGTGCAGAATGTCCTCCGCTTATCGGTGCGGCTATTGTTGTACTTGATGGTTTAGTATTGGGTACCTTTTCCTGCACGAATGAACCTCCTGTACCTATGGTGCTTTTGACTATTACATGACTAAAGGATGAGTTCGCGGGCAAATATGATAAATCCTGCATTTTCTAAAAATATATCCATATTTTAATAGTCCAAAGTACTCAGTGTTTTCGATTGCAATTCCAATTGGATAGTTTTATTTCACACTCGACCAACCGAAAAGCACTGTTGTTATGAGGTTTTTCGCTATTTTTCGTTAAATTCTTTTATTATTCTTTCATTGGGCCGTGCTATAATCTAGTTATTATATGGAAACGGTTTACAGGGAGGGGCAATATCGTGTATAGAAAAGAATTACATAAGATGACCGTTATGCTTATCGTGATCAGTATGATAACGAGCATATTGCTTACGGTGGGAACGTCTGAGTCGGTATATGCGGAGGAGGATACGGTTCTTTTTGCAGGCGGGGAAGGCACGCGTGAGAATCCTTATAAGATAGCTACAGCGGAAAACCTGAGAAATGTTACGATCCCCGGCCCGGGATCATACTTTCAGCAGGTTGCCAATATTGGTTTGACAGGAAATTGGACACCTATCGGCAGCTTTGGCGGCTTCTATGACGGTGCCAGCTTTACGATTGAAAATCTTACAATTGATTCCTCTGACACTTTTATAGGGCTATTCTCAACTATAACGAGCGGTGCTGTTCTGGAAAATATGAGACTGGAAAACTTTGATATTAACGCTACGGGAGACAACGCATTTGTAGGCGGCCTTGTCGGAATCATTAATGCTGGCGCAACGGTTAGAAATAGCAGAAGCAACGGCGTGATTTCCTTCACTGATCCTAACAACGTAGGCGGCCTGACAGGCCATAATGAAGGAAATATTAGTAATAGCGAGAGCATAAGTACGATTAGTAGCAGCAGTACGAATTTTAGCTTGGGCAGCCTGGTCGGTACGAATGCGACTTCTGGAACGATAAGCGGCAGCAATGGCGGCGGATTTATTAACGCTACTGACAGTAATAATGCTTATTTAGGTGGCTTGGTTGGATCAAACGGAGGAACGGTCAGCGCTAGTGCTAGCAGCAGCTTGGTAAAGGGTGGAGAAGCAGCTTCTGCGGGCGGTTTGGTGGGTTCAAATCTATCGGGCGGAACCGTGAATGACAGTTACGGCTCAGGCAATACGAGTGGCAAGGGATCGGCAGTCTCAGGTGGTCTTATTGGCAGAAATACGGGAAATATAAACCGCAGCTACAGCACGGGTAATGCACACGCCGGTTCACAAGGAATGGCAGGCGGCTTGGTCGGTTATAAGGCGAATGGAAATATTATGAACAGCTTTAGCTGGGGGAATGCAAGCGGCGACGGGGCTGTATTTGTTGGCGGTCTGGTTGGCATGAATAATGGAGGAGATATCAGCTACAGTTACAGCACAGGAAGCGCAAGCGGCGGTACCGATGCGAATGGCGGCCTGATTGGATTTAAGCAAGGTACGGGGATTGTTTCTAACAGCTACTATAACAATACGGCTGCTGCAAGTTCTTTTGGAGGAGTGGCTAAAAGCGCTGCGGAGCTGAAGCGGCAAACGACCTTCGCAGGATGGGATTTCAATGCGATTTGGAGAATTGCCGAGGATTACACGTATCCCTTACTCCAATGGCAGCCTTATGCGGCTACCGAAATTACCTTTATGGACCATAGGGACTTAACATGGGACAGTATTAAGGGCACGAACAGCGTTAAAGAGGAGGTGACGGAGGATCTTGTGCTTCCGGCTTTTGGAGCCGCCGGATCAACGATTACGTGGAGCGTGTCGGGCGGTGCCGGACTGCTTGATACGAGCACAGGCAAGGTGACTAGAGCTACCGACGACGATCATACCGTAACATTGACGGCTGCGGTGAGCCGATCTGGGGGACAGACCCTGACAAAGGATTTTGTCTTGATCATTTTGGAGGCACCGAATAACAAGCCTAACCGTCAATCAAATGTAAATGAGACAGCGAATGCAACGGTATCGGTGAATACCGCATATACGCTTAATCTCTCGGAAATCTTCGAAGATGCAGACGGAGATCCACTGAGCTACAAGGTATCGGTGAATGGTGCACAGGCGATAGCGGCGGCTATGAACTATACGTACGCGCCGGCTTCAACGGGTTTAGCGACACTGGTCTTCTCAGCTAGCGATGAGGAAAGCGATTCTGACGACACGTATACAGTGAGCTTGACGGGGAACGCTGTGCCAGCCCGACAAGCCAATGTAGATGCAACGGATGAAACGGTCGTTACGGTCAATACACCGTATACGATTGACCTTTCTACCATTTTTGAAGACGCGGACAGCAATTTATTGAGCTATAAGGTATCCGTGAATGGCGCGCCGTCAACCGCTGCGGCTGAGAGCTACACGTACACTCCGACTTCAGCAGGGTTAGTAACACTGATTTTCACGGCCAGCGACACATATGTAGATTCCAATGACACATACACCGTGGAGCTGACGGCCAATTCATTGCCTGCTCGCAATCCGAATGTAGGTGCAACGACGGATGCAGTAGTGACGTTGAATACGCCGTATACGCTCGATCTTACGGCTATATTTGAAGATGTGGACGGCAATGCGCTAAGCTACAAAGTGTCTGTTGATGGTGAAGCATCCACAACTGCAGCAGCGGCTTACACCTATACACCAACCACTACAGGTCTAGTGACGCTGATTTTCACGGCAAACGATGGCATAATCGATTCGGCTGACACGTACACGGTGGAGCTGACGGTGAATTCATTACCTGTTCGCAATCCGAATGTAGGCGCAACAGCGAATGCAATAGTGACGGTGAATACGCCGTATACGCTCGATCTCACGGCTGTATTTGAAGATGCGGACCGCAATACGCTGAGCTACAACGTATCCGTGGATGGTGAGGCTTCGGCAAATGCAGCGGCAGCTTATACCTATACGCCAACTACAGCAGGCATAGTGATGCTGATTTTCAGGGCAAACGATGGCAATATCGATTCTACTGACACCTACACGGTAGAGCTAACGGTAAATGCATTGCCCGTTCGCAAGCCCAACGTGGGTGCAACGGCGAATGCGGTAGTAACGGTGAATACGCCATATACGCTTGACCTTGCTACGATATTTGAAGATGCAGACAACAATACGCTGACCTATAAAGTATCCGTGGACGGTGAAGCGCCGACAAGTGCAGCAGCAGCTTACACGTATGCATCAACCACAGCAGGCATAGTGACGCTGGTTTTCACGGCAAACGATGGCAACATCGATTCTACCGACACCTATACGGTGGAGCTGACGGTTAACTCATTGCCTGTTCGCAAGCCCAATGTGGGTGCAACGACGAATGCAGTAGTGACGTTGAATACGCCGTATACGCTCGATCTCACGGCTATATTTGAAGATGCGGACCGCAATACGCTGAGCTACAACGTATCCGTGGATGGTGAAGCGCCGGCAACGGCGGCGTCAGCTTATACCTATACGCCAACTTCAGCAGGCAAAGTGACGCTGGTTTTCAGGGCAAACGATGGCAACATCGATTCTACTGATACCTATACGGTGGAGCTGACGGTAAATGCATTGCCTGTTCGCAAGCCCAATGTTAGTGCCACGACGAATGCAGCAGTGACGGTAAACACGCCGTATACGCTCGATCTTACGGCCATATTTGAAGATGCGGATGGAGACTCGCTATCCTATGAAGTATCGGTGAACGGTGCAGCAGCAATATCAGCATTAACGGCGTATACGTATATGCCGACTAGCGAAGGCACAGTTACGCTAGTTTTCATTGCTAATGACGGTGAAATCGATTCTACTGACACATACGCAGTATCGCTAATGGTTTCTAGACCCGAAACCAGTGGAGCTGGCGGTGCATTAACACCGGTTTACTATGTGAATATCCCTGGCACGGCGTCAACGCTCCCGGTTAAGATTGATGCAAAGACAGGACGCGCAACGATAGCTGTCGGAGCATTGGCAGATAAGCTCCTCGCAAGTGGGGAGACAACGGAAATTACCGTACCGGCTATTCCTGATGCTAACTTCTATACATTGGAAGTACCTGCTGAGACGCTGACCAACGCTCAGGGAGCAGGAGAACTCATCTTCACCACCCAAATGGGCACAATTGCAATCCCGTCAGACATGCTAGAAGGTGTTGTGGGAACAGAGGGGAAGATAGCGGGCATTACGATTGGGCTAGCCGATAAATCCGGTTTGTCCGCTGAAGTGAAAGCCGCAATCGGCAATCGACCGATAGTGGAGCTTACGCTGGCTCTGGATGGCTTGGAGACGTCATGGAATAATCCGGCTGCAGCCGTCAAAATTTCTATCCCATACGTGCCAACGATTGAAGAATTAGAAAATCCGGAGCACATCGTTATCTGGTACATGGACGGCAACGGCAACATTATCGCGGTTCCAAGCGGACGTTATGATGCAAAGAGCGGGACAGTGACCTTTGCTACGACACACTTCAGCGATTATGCCGTAGCTTACGTGAAGAAGACCTTCAACGATCTGAGCAGCGTAGAATGGGCAAGACAGTCGATCGAGGTATTGGCCTCGAAGGGCATCATTAACGGAACGGTAGCGGGGGCCTATTCTCCGTCAGACCGCATTACTCGCGCGGATTATCTGGTCTTGCTCGTTAAAACCTTGGGATTGACGGCGAAATTCGAAGGTAACTTTGCGGATGCGGAGCCAAACGCCTACTATTACGATGCGCTTGGCATTGCGAAGCAGCTTGGCCTAGCTACCGGTGCTGGCAATAATAAATTCCATCCGCTGGAGAGCATTTCGCGGCAGGATATGATGGTTCTGACCGCTCGTGCTTTGGAGCAGGCCAAGCAGTTGAAAGCCACTGGAGATCCGGCCATTCTGGCTTCGTTCAGTGACAAAGGGAACATCGCAGCTTATGCGAAGGAGAGTCTAGCTATGCTGGTGGAGGAAGGTCTAATCACCGGTTCGGGGGATAAGCTAAACCCTCAGGCGCCAACGACACGAGCGGAAGCGGCAGTATTTCTTTACCGGATATACAATCAATATTAAGGGTTAATGCAGCGCAATGTACTCCTGTCGGCTTTAAAGCGGCAGGAGCTTTTTTATGGGGAAATGGTTGCAGAATAAAAAATCTTGATGAAGAACGGCGCATATATCCCATCGAAATGAGAGGATTCTGGTTGAACGGAGCTCACATCGTGATGCTAAATTTAAAAAGATCATTTCAACGGTATGTGTATCTCTAAGGTTTAGGTGGAGCTACAGCGGGAGCGGGTTATTGGGTTAAGCTTGAGCTAATAAAAAACAGGCCTTACCCAAATAGTTGGGTAAGGCCTATTCGAATGGAACAGCTGTCTAAAGATTATGGTATTGGATTAATAGGAGGAATAACAATAGGGCCACATGCTATCGGATTAATCATGCATGGATTCGGTTCCTCTTCAAACAAACTGTTCGTAGACTGGAACGTGTATCCGACTACTTTACCTTCGCTATCAACAGCTGCAAGTGCGACAAAATTTGGATGTGCATAATAAGTTCCTGATACGGCTGCTTCGCCACCGAATATAGCACCAACTGGAGGCGTTCCAGCAATTAGATCGCTACCGGATTTCACTTCCCATGCTACTGCACCGGGAAATTCAGCATTTGGAAATGAACCGAGGCTTAAGACACCGCCTGGCAAAACCTCGTGTTTAGTGAAATTAAATGAAGGAATTGCCACCGTTTTTGGTCCATCCAAATAGATGTTGCTAAATTTCACGATAACTCCTTCGCTGTTCACTTCGTACAAACCGAGGTATTGCGTAATCGTAAAATCTGAAATGTCTGAACCAGCAGTGTACTCGTTCAAAGCGTCTATCGTAGATGCGTCCGTTCCGATGAGTGGAGCATCAATTGGAGTATCACTTCTCGCAATACGCAAGCTGTTATTCTGATTATGATCATAAGTGATCGCGATGGCATTCAAATTGCTGCCTACCTTAAGCTCATAAGTAATTGGAGACACGGCAGGCGTCGATGTAGGCGATTCAATTGGCGTCGATGTCGGTGTTGATGACGGTGTCGACGTGGGTTGTTGAGTTGGTACTTGAGTTGGCGCTTGCGTTGGCACTGGTGTAGATACAGGCGTAGCCGTTGGAGTCGGTGACGGTTGGATGGCTACGAACTGCTGTTTGGCTTCGAAAGAGCCTGTTACCAATAGATCTCTTGTAGCGCTCGTAGAGCCGCCGAATGTGCCGTTTGCATTGTTATTCAAGAGCTTGAGCTGCAAAGCAAGCTCCACGTAACCTTTGGCCCAGTCGGATACCGTATTATCCGTAACGCCAGTCTTTGATTCAGCTTCGTCGCGTTTGCCAAGACCCCGAACGAGAAATGTGGCTAGTTGTTCTTTGCTCACTTTGCCGGCTGGATTATATGTGCCTTCGCTAAAACCATCGGTGATTCCCGATTCTTTAAGTGCCTCAATATAAGGCAAGGCATAACCATTTGCGAGGTCGTCCGATTTCACGTCCTTAAAGCTGGATGTTTTCAAGTCTTTATTGACATCCAAATCGTAGATCAAAGCAGCTACTTTCGCGAATTGAGCGCGATTCATCTCTTCCTTCACGCCGAATTTCCCTTCGGCAACACCATCGAAGATTCCAGCGCTGATCATCGCGTCGAACTTGGCTTTGGTCGCTGCGTCCAGATCCTTGAGATCGGCGAAGTCTGCCGATGTTTTGGCCTGTGCGGGGTCTTGTGTGAATACGAGCACAGAAGAGCTAAGCAAAGCCACGAGACTCATAACGATCCATGTTTTCTTCATAATCAAACTCCTGTCCCTATGTAATAGTTATCAAACTTAAGATCTATTTTAGCAAATAGATAGTAAACAAGATTTGAAGGGATTTGAAGGTGAAATATCCCGGAATCACTTGATAGATAAGGGATGTACAGGGATAAACAGGATGGTTTCCATAATTTTCAATTTGTCGAATAAACTAGATATATTGCCTTTTTTGCATGCTGAATAATCTTAAAGTCCTAGTTCCTTACATGCATCAAACGTTTGATCTCATCGCTGGGATCTTCCCGGTATTCACGGCGTAGCATTCGTTTAAGCGCATCGAATTGTTTCAAGGCGCCGAGGTGGTCGTGATCCTCCAAATGCGCTAAAATCAGCTGGGTGCGCAAGGTTTCGTTCCATGGTATTTGTTTAATCGCTTTTTTCAGGAGTTTAATTGAGGCAAAATATTGCCCTTCGCCCATATAGTAGTCGTTCATCCCCATTATGAGCTTCAGGTAATGGTTCTCGAACGACGCTCGTCGCTGCTCCGTCCAGCTGTAATCTTTGTTCGCCAAGTAGCCGCCCGTATACAGCTTGGCTGTATCCTCGCATCCGGCGATGTTGCCGGAATGAATGGCCTTGCAGGAGGGCAGCCACCGTTCGAAGGCAAGCGAGTCCACATCGAACGCCTCGACCCGAATGCGATACTTTCCCTTGTTATGCTGCAAAATATCGGCTAGTCCGACGTTCATTAGGTTGCTGCGAAGATAGTGTGCAGTCGTGTTGAAATAGGAGGGAGTTTTCGCGGCATCATTGCCCCATAGAGCGTCCATGATTCGGGGTCGGTCTATAGCCTCTCCCCGATGATGGACGAGATATGCCAACAGCTCCTCGGCTTTGGACGTGCGCCATTTCACCGCTTCTCCGCTGGGGGCCACCAGCATAAAACGCCCGAAGCATCGAATTATGGCTTGCTTATCGTCCATCCGAAATCCTCCTTGGCGGTCTATTTCCGCGAGAAAATGCTCTCCATAAGTGTAGCACCGCGAATTCATCCCGCCAAGCGAAAATACGCTTTCTTTCGACAGAGATATACATAAAACCCTCATATCGGAGTGCGCTATAAATAGAAAAAAAGGAAGAGATCGTTATGGCTCGATCTCTTCCTTTTCATAAAATACGCACTCATTCATGTATGGCGATTGCCTACAACATTTGCACGGTTTAAGGCTTATTCAGTAGCTGGAGCAGCAGAATCAATAGCGCGCAGAATGAGCGTCAGCGCTTCTGCTCTTGATGCTTCTAAGTTAGCACCGAATTCTTTTTCGTTTTTTCCTTTAATCAAACCATGCTTTAAAGCTGTAGCTACATATGCTTTTGCGAACTGTGGAATGCTTTCTGAATCGTCAAACGTTAATGATTCGGCAGATTCCAATGGAAGTCCAAGTGCGCGAACGACCATGACGACCATTTCGGAACGTGAAATATTTGCGGCGGCTCTGAAGGTGTTATCCTCATACTCGCTAATGATTCCTGCGGCAACGACTTGTTGAATCAAGGATTGTGCCCATGCTGGAATATGGTTACCGTCGGCAAAATTAACGGTTTCCGTTGCATTCTCTAGCTTGAAGGCACGAGCGATAAGCGTAGTAAATTCAGCACGGTTAATGGTAGCATTCGGCTTGAATGAACCATCTGCATATCCGTTAGTAATGCCCAGAGTAACAGCGCGTTCAATCTCGCTTGCAGCCCAGTGGCTATTAACGTCATTAAATTTAGGAGCATCTGGAATAGGTGTCGGGCTTGGACTAGGACTCGGGCTTGGATTTGAGGTTGGACTTGGATTTGGACCCGGATTTGGATTAGGGCTAGCAGCTGTTTCGTTTGCGACAGCTGTAGCTAGCGCCGTCAACTGTGCTTGCAGTTCAACTTCACGCGAGAGCAAATGATCAGCTCCACTAGCTGCTGCAATCGCTTGAGTCAATGCATTGCTCTTATTCGCGATCGCATTTGCTTCTGCTAGCTTAGCCTTTAATGCGGCTCTCGTATTAGCGGTAGCGTCTTGATTGATTATGATATAAGTAGGGTGGTTACCCTGATGCGCGCCTGCCGTGTAAGTAATTCTGCCTACTAGCGGAGCGGTAAAGCTCTCGATTGGATAGTCGAATACTTTGGCAACGACAACTTCGTTGTCATTGTAAACAGAGTATGCGACTGTCGGAGTCGATCCATCGATTTCAAGCTTCAAATTAATGGATGACTGCAGGACGCTTACGCGCAAATATTTCTGTCCATCAAGCACAAAGGTTTTTGCATCGTAATAATTGCTGCCAACGGTACCGTCATACGATACGTTTTTGTCTGAATACTTCACATAGTTTAGCGAAGCAGCTGTTAATTCCGCGGATTCTTTTGCAATTGTTGCAGTTAGCGCCGTTAGCTGTGCTTGAAGCTCAGCTTCACGCGAGAGCAGATGATCGGCTCCGCTTGCTGCTGCAATCGCTTGAGTTAACGCAATGCTTTTATTCGCGACCGCATTTGCTTCTAATAGCTTAGCCTTCAATGCGGCTCTGGTATTAGCAGTAGCGTCTTGATTGATTATGATATAAGTAGGGTGGTTGCCTTGATGTGCGCCTGCCGTGTAAGTAATTCTACCCACTAATGGATCGGTGAAATTCCCGATTGGATAGTCAAATACATTGGCAACGACGACTTCGTTGTCATCGTAAACAGAATTCACAACTGTCGGAGTCACGCCGTCGATTTCAAGCTTCAAGTTAATGGATGATTGCAGTACGTTTACGCGCAAGAACTTTTGTCCATTAAACTCATAGGTTTTGGCATCGTAATAATTGCTGCCAACGGTGCCGTCATACGATACGTTTTTGTCCGTATATTTCACGTAATTTAAAGCCGCAGGAGTTAACTCTACCGATTCTTTAGCAATAGCTGCATTCAGGGCATGGATCTGTGCTTGAAGATCAGCCTCGCGAGATACTAAATTGTCGGCTGCATTTGCTGTTGCAATCGCTTGAATTAACGGATTGCTTTTGTTTGCAATCGCATTTCCTTCTACTAGCTTTGCCTTTAATGCCGCTCTAGTTTCAGCGGTAGCATCCTGATTGATAATTATGTAGGTTGGATGGTTACCTTGGTGCGAACCAGCAGTATAAGTGATTCTTCCCACTATTGGAGCGGTAAAGCTCTCAATGGGATAGTCAAATACTTTTGCGGGAAGACCTGCATCATTGTAGACAGAATCTCCTACTGTAGGAGTCACGCCATCAATTTCAAGCTTTAGATTAATCCACGATTCCAGTACGTTTACTCTTAAATATTTCTGTCCGTTAAGCTCGTAGGTTTTGGCATCGTAATAGTTATTGCCGACGGTTTCGTCAAACGATACATTTTTATCCGAATACTTCACATAGTTTAAAGTCGCTGGAGTGAGCTCTAATTCCGCTGCATTCACAGTTGCTGAAAAACCTGAAAGTAAAGACACGAATAATGAGATCAATACGGCGATAGATACTTTCTGTTTTACGTTTGTTCCAAATACACGACCTAACATTTTTGTTAACCTCTCCTTATGTAAAAGATTATATATAGGGTGACAATCCATAACGTTAATGATTATCATTATCAGTAATTGGTCAAAAAAAAACCTCTTTTTGAATAGATAAGCTTTAACGCGGTACTAGAATTGCCTGGCTACAGCCATTCATGATATTAAAGTAACCTTCGTAAAGGAGTCAATGACTATTCATTATTTAAATACATGACATGAAATAAAAAGCTTGTTTATCCAACATTTGATTTTTACATTAAGTAACTAAACCTGGAAATAAGAACCTTGCTAGCAGGGCACTCGAAGGCGGGGATTTTGGAGAGGAGGGATTCTATCCTTCATGAATGAGAACTAAAGGATAGAATCGTGTGGGGTTATTTATATTACGGCTTGAAAAGCTCTACTGCATCCTTCAGTAGTCCATCGGATGCTAACACGGTGTATGACCACCATTTATCATAGGGAACTTCATGCACTTTATTATTTTTGACTGCTTTGAGCCCTTTCCAAATGGCCGAATCCTGCATGATTTTATAGTTCTCTTCAGAGCCTGCTTCAACATCGGATACCATTACGATAAGGTGATCGGCATCATACTCGGGCAGCACTTCCAATGAGAGCTTATCCGTATATACGAATTCTTTTTTTCCTTCTTCAATCTTTTGTTGGATAGCCGGAAGCGGTTTTATTCCCAGAAGATCATAAATGACATGGCCGACATTTCGATTGCCGACAACCTGGAAGGAATCTTTATAGATCCAGAGAATAGAGACCGTTTCGTCCATGGCAACGGATTGTTGAACTTCTAATTTAGCCTTTTCTGCTTTTTCACGATGCGTTTGAATCCAAGCGTCAGCTTCTGCGGTTTTCCCTACAATGCCGGCTACCTGCTTCAGTTGATCATAAATATCTTGTCCCTGCCAAAGAAAAGTAGCGGTTGGCGCAATCTTCGCAAGCTGCTCATAAACTTCAGCATCGATGTAGTCTGCGGCGAGAATCAGATCCGGGTTTAAGTCTGCGATTGCCTCATAATTTGGCGGATAGTCGCCAACGATGTTAATTTTGTTCGGATTGTTGCTCAAGTAGTAATCCGGCGCTACTTCGTAAGTTGGAGCGCCGATTGGCTGGATGCCCAATGCCAGTAGGGGAGAAGCGGCTCCCATCGCATAAATTTTTTGCGGGTTAACCGGAATTTGGCGTTCTCCAAACTTATCGCTGTAGCTTCTTGTACGATTCTCTCCGGGCTTTTCCGCCGCATTGGCAGTTTGTTCAGGGGATGTAGTTGCCCCCTCACTTGTAACGGTTGAATGAGTTGATGTGTTACTTGTTGAATTATTGCAGGCCCCAAGCAGGACCGTGAAGCAAATGAACATCACAGCGGCAATAGATGGTTTGGACGGCTTAAACATGACTGCTTCTTCCCTTCGATAATTTCTCAATTGATTATGATAACCGTTATCAATATAGCATCGAGGCAAAGCAGACACAACGACTCCATCGGAACTAATCGATGACAATTTCGGAACTGTATCACGCGTATTATTTTCTATTCTATACTGTAATGGCGACATTCCAAGATGGCTCTTGAATACTCGGCTCAATGCACGAGCATCGGAATAGCTTACTCGCTCGGCAATTTCATGCAGGCTCATGTCAGAATGACGGAGTAAGTATACGGCGTGCTCCATACGAATCTGCCTCAGTACGCGAATAGGACTATCCTGCAGCTTCTGGCTGAACAGCTTATTCAAATAACGCGTGCTGCAATTGAGCGCATCTGCTATCATTTCGATTGTAATCGACTTATTGTAATGATCGTTCATATAACGGATAGCCTGGTCCAACAAATTGGGTTTCATCGGAATGATATCCTGGCGCTGCATTTGCCATAGAAGATGGTAAACAAAATGATAAAAAGCCGATTTGACATGCAGGCGTTCAAGCTGCGTCGATGCTTTCCAGGCGCGGTACATCTGCTCCAATGTACTCCGCAGTTCTGCTGGATAGATTGGAGCGTATCCATATTGCTGAAGAGGAGGATCTGCTGCTTCGGCACGCTCGGCAGAGGATGACTCTCTCGCCATATATCGTTCCGCCCGGTACATTAGGATATAGTACTCTAGAAAATCCGATGTTTCTATGACGAGCTCCGTTCCTTTGGCGCCATGCAGCAAATAATTGCTGCTTGCCCGGTGCAGCTGCTCGTCCAGCCACACAACACCGCTTCCTCTAGTGACGTAAATATAACTGCTTGTCGGCAATCGATAACGAGTTTTTTCTCTGCTTGGTTCTATCCTTATATATCGTATATCCCGAATCGTCACATTCGCTTCATTCCAGAATCCATAATAATGATTACCACTCATGCAGGGGCTCCTTTTACGTTGCTTTTATGACAACATATACTTGTTTTTAGCATAGAACCTCACGCCTTTCAAGTAGCGCTAAGATTACGCTCTTATATCATTACGGCGGTTTTTTGTGAAGAAGCTCATTCGCTACATCGAACAATTTCATACAACGACGGCATGCACAAAAAAAGCAATCCCTTTAAAAAGGAATTGCTTTATCTTTGTCATTTTAACTACAGGTCCCAGCCAGGCAGCATCGGCTTCGTGTTCTGAAGCATGTTCTCAAACAATGCTGAGCCAGCTTGCTTAGACAGTCTGACAAGCGGATCGTTCATGAAAGCCTGTAGCGCCAAGGCTTTGTCTTTGTTTAAGGCGGCCTGAAGCGTCATTTCCTGGTTCGTTACATGCGGCAGCACCAGCTGCTCCACCTCAGGGATAAGCTTGCCAGCAAGAACCGGGCTTACGTGGTTATAGCCGAATACGGCGTTCGTCTCAACGACGGTTCCGGCCGGCAAGCCTTCGATCTGTCCGCGATTCGGCATATTTACGTTCGTAATCAGCCCGCCCATTCCGAGCAACGCTTTTATCATCTCGATGCCTTCCTCTCCGGTAGGCTTCACCTCGAATGCTTCCTCTCCAGTTGCAAGCCGCTGTCCCTTGGCATAAAGATCTGCCTGGTTTTTCTTCCGCCAGTCCACCTTCGTTAGGCTGAATTTCCAGCTTTGCACCGTTTCAGGGTCCTTCAAATAAAGCTCGCCCGGCATAAACTCCGCCAGATGCCTATCGCCAGCCGCAGCAATGATGCCGTACTTTCGGAATAAATCAAATTTGACACGCTGCGCTGAAGCAAAATGATCGTTGAGCCAGTGGCCTTTTTTCTTGCCTTCATACCCTTCCGCATAATGCTCGTCAACGAATTCCTTGTAAAGCGGAAATAGATCGATGCCTTGGTAAGAGGCTCTGTCCAGCCATGTAAAATGATTGATGCCGAGTACGTTGACCTTGATCTCGCGCCGGTCAACCGAAGCGACTCCCAGCTTTTTCTCCACCATGGAAGCGAGCAAGTGCTGCGTGCCAAACACCTCGTGGCAGCATCCGATGGCCTTCACCTCCGGGAACACCTCGTAAAGCGTCCTCGTGCACAGCGTCATTGGATTCGTGTAGTTAATGACCCAGGCATCTGGCGCATGTTGCTTGATCGCATTCGCAATCTCGACATATAGCGGGATAGTACGAAGCGCACGGATCAGTCCGCCAGGTCCGACCGTATCGCCTACCGACTGGTAAATCCCGTATTCCTCCGGCAAATGGACATCGGATTCCATCTCCACAAAGGTTCCAGGCAATATGGAAATGATAACGAAATCTGCGCCTTGCAATGCATCCTGCAGGGCAGGCACCGCCTCATACCGCCACTTGCCCTTCGTGTCAGCGGCTTGTGACAGCCTGTTGCCGATGACCGCATTTTGCGCGGCTGACTCATAATGAATATCATACAGCTTAACGGTGCCGGCAAGCTCGCTTTCTGCTGCGAGGTCGCTCATCAATCCCCAAGCCCATCCGCGCGAGCCGCCTCCGATATAAGCAATTTGAACGTTTTCTTTGCGTTTCTCATCCGGTTTCATATCATTTCTCCTTATCCTTTTAATCCTGTAGTGGAGATGCCTTCAACAAAGTATTTCTGAGCCAAAAAGAAGAGCAAAATGCACGGAACGACGCTCACAACCGACATCGCAAGCACCTGGTTCCAGGAAACGGCCGAGGAGGCATCCAGCGACAAGCGCAGGCCAAGCGAGACCGTGAATTTTTTTACGCTGCTAATATAAATAATCGAATTAAAGAAGTCATTCCAGGTCCAAATGAATTGAAAGATGCCCACCGAGAAAAGAGCCGGCTTGCATAAGGGCAGCAGTACGCGTATGAGAATCATAAATGAATTGCAGCCGTCGATTGTAGCCGATTCATCCAGTTCCCTCGGCAACCCCCGAAAAAACTGAATCAGCATATAGATGAAAAAAGCTGAGGTTGCGAAAGCCGATGGTACGATAAACGGCAGATAAGTGTCCAGCCAGCCGAGCTTGTTGAACAGGATATAACGCGGGATCATGACGGTAGCATCCGGCAGCATCAACGTCGCCATCATAATGGAGAACAGAAACGTCCGAAGCGGAAATACAAACCGGGAAAAGCCATAAGCAACGATAACGCTCGAGATGATCGTCAGAACGACCGTAGGCAGAACCATTTTGAGCGTATTTACGAAAAAGTGCTGAAAGCCGTATTGGCCAGTTCCAGCCCAGCCCAAGGAGTAGGAATTCCACACATAGGTGTCCGCAAACAGCTTGCTGGAGCCGAAAATATCTTCATTCGTCTTAAATGAGGAAACAAACAGCCATATTAACGGATAAATCATGACAAAGCCTAACAATGTCAACAGCAGATAAGACATCCACTTATTCGAGCTGGCGTGCGTCATTTGGTTTTACCTCCGTCTTCATAGTAGACCCAGCGGTTAGAGGTTTTGAAAATAATGCCCGTTACGACCATGATGATCGCGAACAAGACCCATGACAGCGCTGAAGCGTACCCCATTTTAAAGAAGGTGAAGGCTTCCTCATACAGCTTCAAAGCATAGAGATAAGTAGACTTCATCGGTCCGCCGCTCGTAATAACGAATGCGCCGGTAAATTCCTGGAACGCGTTGACCATCTGCATGACCAGGTTGAACAGGACAATCGGTGTCAGCAGCGGCACGGTAATTTTAAAGAACATGCGGGTCTTGGAAGCGCCGTCGATGGAACCGGCCTCGTAAAGGTCGCTAGGAATTTGCTGAATGCCTGCTAGGAACAGCACCATCGAAGATCCAAATTGCCAAACCGACAATAAACCGAGCGTATACAGCGCGATATCCGGGTTGCCCAGCCAATCGATCGAAGGAATGCCGACGTTAGCCAGCAAGCTGTTGACGACGCCGTCCTTCATGAACAGGAAACGCCAAAGCACCGATATCGCCACGCTCCCGCCTAGTATCGAAGGTAAATAATAGATGGTTCGAAACAGATTAATCGCTCGCAGCTTGGCGCTAAGCACGATGGCAACGAATAAGGCGAAGGCGAGCTTCACCGGCACGGCAAGAACTACATAGATCGACGTTACTTTTAACGCTTGGGTAAAGCCGGGATCATTCGTGAAAATTTGCTTATAATTATCCAAACCAATGAATTTGGGGGCATTCACCATGTTGTAATCCGTCAAGGAATAATAAAATGACGCGATGAAGGGGTACAACTGAAAAATGAGCAACCCCAGAATCCATGGAAGAACATAGATAAGTCCGATATATCGAAAGCTGCGCTTCTTCCTGGCCACTGGCTCACACTCCTATTCTCTATCGGAAATGAGGGGAGTGCGCGCCAGCAAATCGCTAATCGGCCACTGGCGCACACTCTCCGTGCTTTAAGTCCGTTTATCTTCCTTGAAGCTCTTTCAGTTTTTTCTCCAGGCTACTAACGAGCTCCTGCGCGGCCTTGTCCGGCGCCAGCTTTCCGAAAGCAACCTTCTCGATCACATCCTGCAGCAGTGCGGATACTTCCGAGTTCGTCGCGATGGCATTGTCTACAATGCCTGCGTTTTTCAGACCCATTTCGACTGCTTTCGTGATCGCTTCGTCTATTTTTCCTGCCTCAACCGCGGCTCCTTGTGCGGAAGCGGATGCCGGAATGGAGCGGACATCGCCTAAGATCACGGCAGCTTCTGCGTCATTCATCAGCCAGTTCAGAAACTTCACGGACTCTTCCGGATGCTTCGACTTGCTGCTCACGGCAATCAGCTGCGAGGGCCTTACCAATACGGCTGAGTTTTTTGCGTTTTTATCGATGGCTGGCAAGGCAGTCACGACTTCCACGCCCTCAGGCAGCACCGAGCGAAGCGACAAGAGCGTACTGCTCATAGCCGAGATGATCGGAATGTCCTGATTGATCCATTTGGGATTCTGTTCGGTTTTGCCGAAAAATAAATCGGACTCACCGAGCGGCTGGTAGACGCCAGCCTTCATTGCCTTGTCGATCCATTCCAAGGCACCGGCAGCTTCCTCTTTCGTAAAGCCGAGCGTGTAGTCTTCATTGATCCACTGCGTTCCGGTGCGCTGTTTCAGCATATTCGTGAAATCCTGCATCAGCATGCCGTGGTCAGCAAGAAGCAAATATTTGGTATTGTCCTTTTCATGAAGCTTCTTGCCCTCCTCATAGAGGGTGTCCCAGTCCCACTGAATATCGGTCGGTACGCCGAGCTTATCCGCTGCCGTCTTGTTAATAACGAGCGCATAAGCGTTTACGCCGGAAGGGAGCGCTACCATTTTGTCGTTATATACGCTGAAGTTGTTCAGGAAGTCTTGGTCAAAGCCTTCCAATGACAGACCTTCCTGTTTGCTAAGATCGAGGAAGAAGTCGTTTTTCGTCAGTTCCTTCATCCATGGTACGTCAAGCTGGATAATATCGGCGGACGTGGCGCTGGCCAGCTGTGTTTTGACCTTTTGCTCGTAGCCGTCAAAGCCCTGGTATTCCGCTTCGATCGTCACGTTCGGAGCTATTTTCTTATAAGCTTCGATAGCGGCAAGCGTAGCCTCATGGCGGCCGTCGCCACCCCACCAGCTAAAGCGCAGGGTAATCTTCTCTTCCGAGCCGCTGCCTTGGTTTTCTTTGTCCGGATTTCCGGAGGAACAACCTGAGATGATGATTGCAAATACGACTATCAAAGCAATGAAACCGTTTAATCCTTTCAATCGGTGCATGTTAACCTCTCCCTTTTGTTTTATTGGAAACGCTTTCTAAAGTATAGGTTTGATTGATTATTTGCATAAGGCATCCAATCTTAGATTTAAGTATCATTATTTGAGCAATCCCGTTCGGTAGTATCATTTTATCGGTTTACGTATCATTTTTATCTAAGATGCCGCATGGTTTCACCCTGATCACGTTAGCCCGATCCCGCTGTGCTATAATTTCATTATCAGCAAGGGAAGACTACATCGTTAAGAGGTGATGAGATGTACAGGCTGCTGCTAGTCGATGATGAGGCGGATACAAGAGAAGCTTTATCTTCCTACTTTCCGTGGCAGGAGGTCGGTTTTCAAATTGTAGGCCAATGCGGAAACGGTAAGGAAGCATTGAATTTCATTCAAAACCACGACAAAATCGATGTCATCCTTACCGATATTAAAATGCCTGTCATGTCCGGCCTTGAGCTTGCCGAGGTCATTCATGAGCAGAAGCATAATATTCACGTTATTTTTCTAAGCAGCTACCGCGAGTTCGAATATGCCCAGAAGGCGCTTCGTTACCGAGTCAACAATTATATCGTGAAGCCCGCAAAATATCAGGTTTTATTGGACGTATTCGCCAGCCTGAGAGACGAGCTGGAAGCGGCGAAGCATGCCTTAGATCAACCGGCTTCCGGTGCGGGAAACGAAGGACTGATCATTACGCAAATTAAAGCGTATATCCAGAACCATTATAAAGACGCGAATCTGGAGGATGCGGCGAAGCAGGTGTATTTGAACGCCAACTATTTGAGCTATTTGTTCAAGCAAAAAACCGGCCAGAATTTTACCGATTATCTCATACAGGTAAAAATGAAGGTCGCGATGAGGCTCATTCAGGAGAACCAATTCAAAACGTACGAGATTAGTGAAATGGTCGGCTACAGCAATGCCAAAAACTTTACCCGAACGTTCAAAAGCTTCTACGGCAAGACACCTAGCGAATGTAAGAACGGATGATATAAACGATGAAAGAGCGCTATTTTATCAAGCATTTGGCTACGTTTCTCATTCCTTTACTATTGCCTTTGATCATATTGGGCTCGTTATCCTTTATAACCACGCAGAGGGACATGAAGGAGGACATCAACAAGAACAGCCGGTTCCTGCTATTGCAATCACAGCGTCAGCTCGAGATGATTTTGGATGAACTGGATACGTTGAAGCTTGCCCTATACCAGAACGCAAAAGTTTTCAATGAGCTGTCCGACGTTCTGCAAAATCCGATCTATACGTATGAGAGCTCCACTTCGTACCAAATTATATTCAGCTATTTGAATGCGCTTACCAGCTCGAAGCCTTACATCCATTCCATCTATTTCTACTCGGATAATCCGAATGGCCGTTTCGTATCCTCGCTTGAGGGCTTGTCTTCAATCAACCGTTTCAACGATACGGGCTGGTTCGAGGAATTCATGAAATACGAAGGGCCGGCTACGGAATGGACATCCAAAAGGGAAGCCAAAATTTTCGCGTTCGAGACGCAGCCTACCGAATTAATATCCATTTACAACGTGCTGGCGCCACGGAAAATCGGCATTATTTTAAACGTTCGCCCAAAATACATTGAAAATATTTTATCCAACATCACGACGTATAAGGATCAGATTCTGCTCGTTCTAAACGAAAATAATCAGGTTATTTTCTCCAATAAAGAAGAGAATATTCTAAAAGAAGCCGAGCTGGATCAAATTGCAAACCACCCATCCACTTATTTCGACCTGGCTTCCTCTCTGGGAGAGGTCAACGTGACGAAGGTGGAGTCGGAGCAATACAATTGGAAATACGTGTCCGTCATCCCGCATGCTTCGTTGTACGAGACACCATCGCGCATATTAAACTATACAATCGGTTTTGCGTGCTTGTCCTTCTTTTTGGGACTTGCATTGACCTTTTATTTGACACGGAAAAATTATAGGCAGCTGCTTGCCATAACCTCGCTGCTCAGATCTGCCGAGAATAACCGCACGCCGCTGAAGCCGCCTAGCAAAGTTAATGACGAATATTCATACATTATCCAGAACATGATCGCGCATTTCATTGAGCATCGCTATATTCAAACCCAGCTCTCTGAGAAGAAATACAAGCTTCAAGTGATGGAGCTGCTTGCGCTTCAATCGCAGATCAATCCGCATTTTTTATATAACACGCTCAATTCGATTTATTGGGAAACCGTTGGCCTAACAGGAAAGCCGAATAAAGCGAGCGATATGATCGAGAACTTGTCCGACATGCTCTCGTATTCCTTCAGCCGTCCAACCAATGAGGTGACGTGGGAGGAAGAAATCGCGAACACCGTCAGCTATATCAATATTCAGAAGAAACGGTACAAGGATACCTTCGACGTACTCTTTGAATACGACGAAGAGATTCTCAGGCTGCACACGATGAAGCTATTGCTTCAGCCCTTAGTCGAGAACAGTTTATACCATGGCATAAAGGAAAAGACCGGAAACGGACTGATCAAAATAAAAATTTTGCGCGTCGGGGAACAGCTGCGGCTTGTCGTCTCCGATAACGGAAACGGCATTCCTTCAAGCCGGCTCACCGAAATCAGGAGATCTTTGGTTGCATCCGACGAGCAGTCCAAGCACATTGGCTTATTGAATACGAATAAACGGCTGAAGCTGCTGTATGACCGGAACTATCAGATCGCGATAAAGAGCAAGATAGGGCTGGGAACCGTGATCAGCATAACGCTACCCCAAATCAAGCAATAGCGAATAAGAGGGCAGGGATTGTTCCTGCCCTCTTTACGATAGATGATGACCGATGCATCCCGGTATCCTTCTGTCATCGCAGGCTTTATTTTGAATCAGCCCGTAACGTGATAATTCATTATATGCGATTGCTTAGGCGCTTTGAATGACGGCATGCAAGGAACGCATGTGATGATGTTGTTTTGTGCAATTGTGAGGCTTCTGATAGGGAGGGATTTGTTGAGCGGCAGGAAAGTTCCAGAACTTCGCCGTAATAGCACAATAGCAGGGAGGGAACCGACGATTTGGAATGGCATCATAAGTGGGATTCGACAGAGGATTAGAGCTAGCAAGCATAAAAAAAATGACGCCTTATGATAAAAGGGTCATCTTCTGGCAGCCTGCTTTCACTGCGGTTTATTAGAATTGCATACAATTAGAGTTATTAAACTTAGGTTTTCCTGAAAACGAAAAAATGATTGAACGTAAAATAACGCTATGATATAATCGTTAGCGTAATTGACAAATTAAAAAATGGATTGAATTTTGTTCTTTTCCTAATTTAATTCTACATCCGGAACTTTGATTTGTCAATGCTCTTTTTTATTCCAAAAAAAGGAGTGTGTTTAGGGAGAAATGGAAGCAAAAGATGGGTTGCAGGAGCAGGCGAGGTTGGATTCAGTCAGGAACAAGCTGCAGGCGAGAATTACGGAACTGGAGCCGGAGGTTGCCGGCCTGCACGATCAGGCGACGGACATCCGCAAGCGGTTTTGGGAAGAAGTTACGATTAACACCAGTACGTACGAAGATTTCGAAGAGAGCTTCTACACCATTAACCAGCAGTCCGCCATATTGGCCGAACGGGAGCGAGGCCATAAGCTGTTGACGCAGCAATGGAAAAACATGAACCGCCTGCTCCCGTCTCCTTATTTTGGACGCATCGACTTTAAGGAAGATGGCATGGATCTCAGCGAGCAGATCTATATCGGCGTATCCTCCTTCATAGAAGAAGACGGATTGAACTTTCTGATTTATGACTGGCGAACGCCTATCGCGAGCCTGTACTATGACTATTCTCCCGGATTGGCATCTTATGTTACGCCGACTGGACGAATCGAAGGGACGATGGAGCTTAAACGGCAGTATCAGATTCAAAACGGACAAATCCGCAATATGTTTGACGCGAACGAAACGATTGGTGACGAATTGCTGCAGCAAGTGCTCGGCAAAGGTGCGGACTCGCAAATGAAGAGTATCGTGGCAACTATCCAAAAGGAACAAAACGCGATCATCCGCAATGACAAAAGCCGGATGCTTATCGTGCAAGGGGCGGCCGGCAGCGGCAAGACTTCCGCAGCATTGCAGCGGGTGGCGTACTTGCTGTATAAACATCGCCAGACGATCAGGGCGGATCAGATCGTTTTGTTCTCGCCGAATCCGATGTTTGCCAGCTATATCTCCACGGTCCTGCCGGAGCTCGGTGAAGAGAATATGCAGCAGACGACATTTCAAGAATATCTCGACTATTGGCTAGGCTCATCGCTACGGCCGGAGGATCCCTTCGATCAGATCGAATATGTGCTGGCTGCACAAGGAGAGCCGGGGTATGAAGCCCGTCTCCAGGGGATCGAATATAAAGCTTCGGAGGTTTTCCTGCAAGCCTTGCAAAACTACGGAATATGGTTGGGACGGGAAGGCATGCGTTTCAACGGTATTCGTATCCGGGACCGCGAGTTGATATCCGCGGAGCGAATGAGAACGGCATTTTACGATTATGACCGTACCCTGCCATTGAACAATCGTGTCATTCTTTTGCAGGAATGGCTGCTGAATGAACTTGCTTCGCTCGAGCGGAAGGAACGGGGTGCGTCTTGGGTAGAGGATGAGTTGAATTATCTCGATACCGAGCAGTATGCGGAAGTTTTCGATATGCTGCATAAGGATAGGGAAGTATTCGACATCGCGGAGCAATTCGCCACCGTTCGAGAGATAATGAACAACAAGCGCAGAGAGGATGAAGGTGACTTTGATTTCTCCCTGAGGGAGGAAGAGCTGCTGCGCCGACGGATCGTGAAGGAAAGCTTTAAACCGCTGAGGAGAAGTGTGAAGAAATTCTCGTTTATAGATGCCAAAGGCATATACGGCCAATTGTTTGAGGGGGAAGCCGCTTATCGGGAGAAAACGAATGGGGCAGCCACTCCCCCGCTGTGGGCTGAAATATGCAGGCAGACAAAGGAAGCGCTGCTCCGGAACGAGTTGTTTTACGAGGATGCGACTCCGTATTTATATGTAAAAGAGCTGATTGAAGGCGTCCGGACGAACACGGAAATCCGTTATGTTTTCGTTGATGAGGGGCAGGATTATTCGTCGTTTCAATACGAATATTTAAAAAAGCTGTTTCCCCGTGCCCGGATGACGGTGCTTGGAGATTTTGGGCAAGCGATCTACATGCAGTCTACAAGTTTGGCTGCATCTGATTCCCCGCTGGTCCGCCTTTTCGGAGAAGCTGAAACAAGCCTTGTCAGCCTTGTCCGCAGTTATCGTTCTACTAGGGAGATCGTTGAATTTACGAAATCGATGCTTCCAGGCGGAGAAGAAATCGTACCGTTTGATAGGGGTGGGCAAAAGCCCCTTCTGACGAGACGAAATGGCGGGGAGAAGCGTGATGCGCAAATTCTAGCAGACATTGGGGCACTCGTAGCTGAGGGGTTCGATTCCATCGCCGTCATTACGAAGACTGCAGCCGAAAGCCGTGAGGCCCATGAATCGTTACGGATTCATGGAGGAGAAGCCGCGCGTCTCATTACGAAGGAGACGTTGGATTTTGAAAAGGGAGTAATGGTTATTCCCGTATATCTGGCTAAGGGTGTCGAGTTCGATGCCGTATTGGTCTATGACGCCTCGCAAGATGCATATGGCCGGGAAAACGAGCGCAAGCTTCTTTATACGGCATGTACGCGAGCCATGCACCGGCTTCTTCTGTACACAACGGGCGATTGGTCGCCGTTCGTGCAGTCAGTGCCTGCGAATTTGTACGAGAACGCGTCATATTGACGGATCAATTCGGTATCTCGACCATTATTTTCATCTATAAGCAGCTCAATGAGCAGAAAGTAGGAACATATGTCAGCACCTACGCAAACAAAACCGGTGGCAGCCAGCGGGGACAACTTTTCGCTAAAAGCCATTCTACCGCCGCTCATCGCGATTATTGTCGCCATGATTATGGTCATTCTGGACAGCACCGTCGTCAATAATGCCGTTCCGAAACTCGTTGATTACTTCGACACGGATCTGAAGACGATCCAATGGACAATCACGGGCTATACGTTGGCTTTAGCAGCCGTTATTCCGCTTGCAGGCTGGATGACCGATAAATTCGGATCCAAGCAGATTTTCATGATTACGATCGCTTTGTTCACGATCGGCTCCGTGCTCTGCGGCATCGCGCAAACGCCGGAGCAGCTAATCATTTACCGCATCATTCAAGGCTTGGGGGGCGGCATGGTGGCTCCGATCGGCATGACCATGGTGTTCAAGCTCGCTCCTCCAGAGCGCCGCGGATCCATCATGGGCTTACTCGGCATCCCGATGCTGCTCGCTCCGGCGTTCGGTCCGGTACTATCCGGTTGGCTGGTCGATTCTGTCAGCTGGCACTGGATATTCATTATTAATCTGCCGATCGGCATAGTCGCTCTTATTCTTGGCTATAAATATTTGCCGAAATCCGACCGCCATGCGGCGCCGCATCTGGACCTCATCGGCATGTGCCTCGCGCCGATTGCCTTCTCCATGCTGGCGTTCGGCGTAAGCGAAGGGGGCACGAGCTGGTCTAGCCCTTCGACCATTACGGGTTTGACCGTCGGAGGCATTGCGCTCATCCTTTTTATCTTCGTGGAGCTTGGACAGAAGCAGCCGCTGCTGGAGCTGAAAGTGTTTAAGTCATCCGACTTTACACGAAGCATCATCTTGACGTGGATCGTACAGCTCGCGATGTTCGGCGCAATGCTGATCGTGCCGTTGTACCTACAAGGCGTCATGCATTACACCGCGCTTGAATCGGGTTGGATTCTAATGCCTTATGCAGTATGCGCGGCAATCGGCATGCCAATCAGCGGCCGATTGTTCGACAAGATCGGCGCACGTCCGCTGGCCTTTGCCGGTCTTACCGTCGTATCGATTTCCCTTTACATTTTGTCCGGCATATCGGTGGATACCTCGCTGTGGGTCATTATCCTGTGCATCAGCATCATGGGTCTCGGCATGGGCTTCTCCATGATGCCGCTCAATACGCATGTTCTGAATTCTGCACCCCGCGCTCTGGTGAGCCGCGTTACACCGCTGACCACGGCAGCTCAGCAAGTCGTCGTCTCGTTCGCGGTCGCAGGCTTGACGGGCTATCTGACGGCGCAAATCTCTTCCCACGCTGCAAGCGCGGGAATGGATGCCAACCCGCTAAGCGCCGTCGTTGCGGGTTACGGGGATACGTTCTTCCTATCCGCTTGCCTGGCGACGGCAGGTGTGGCACTTACGCTCATTCTGCGTAAACCGAAGCAGCAGGAAGAAGCGGGACCAGTAGGCGGGGATAATCCGGACCCGGCGGCGATGATGGGGCACTAACCAACATTCGGCCACCGATTCTCTCACGTGTAAATAGCCTTGGCCTTTATTCGGCCAAGGCTATTTTTTGTTCCAAATTCCGTTCCATGTCTAAGCTGATTTCTTTACAGAGATGATGGATGGGATATTGAGAATTATAAATTATAGATGCTAAGCGAACTAGATTCAGATCTTAACGGAATCGTAATCGATTGGTATAATTGTCTTTAGGTAATTAATGAGAGTTTTTTCTTAAGTCCTAATACGATGGAGGTAGCCATATTGACAAAAAATAAGTTTCAGTTGAAAAGAGAAGCTACCTATCAGCTGCTCCTTGAAGCGGGCATGAATTGTTTCTCGGAAAAAGGATATGCCGCTACAACGCTCGGGGATATCGTCGCGCGAACGGGGCATACGAAGGGTGCTTTTTATGGCCACTTCACGAACAAGGAACAGTTATTCATGCATGTGCTTGATTATCAGCTTCAATTAACGAATGGATGGACCGATATTCCTAAACAATTTAGCCCCGCGGATACGACACTTGAGGAAGTGCTCACGGTTACGCTTACTCGCCTTGGGCAAATGGTAAAAGGCGTCGATAAGTGGATCGTGGTGCTGATTGATTTCTACCAGCAAACCAAACATGATTCGGAGATACACGGCATGCTCAAGGAAAAATATCGGAACTGGATTGCAGGAATAGAGGCATTAGTGGTCACCTTGCAAGAGAAAGGGTGGATCCCACCGGATAAAGATGCCCATATCATTGCTTTGCAAGTGATAGCATTTAATGAAGGCTATGCCGTTTTTTCGATTCTATTTGAAGGCACCAACCCGCAAGCGCATATCAATGGACTGGTCAAGTTAATGGCTTGATAAACAGCGGTATAATGCATCCGTATCCAGTGTTGCCACTATTTTCTTGACGGATTGTCCGCAAGGTACATAATATATACTGTATGGAATGTATTTAAATTAAACCATTATTTTCGGGAGTCAGTCTAATAGTTAATGCATCGTCCGAGCTGTTACGAACAACATTCGCAGTGAACATTAGTAGAGGAGAGAGAATCGTGGACAACATCTTGAGTTTGCCCGTCACACGGAAAAATGTACGGGCTTTTCTAGCAACCGTATTATTCGCAGCAGTATTATTACAGGCAGTATCCGTTCACAGCCAAACCGTATTTGCAGCATCCGATTGGAGGATGGGCGCTGGGGCTGGCCATCCGGCAGCTCTCGGCTTTGAGCCGTACGGAATGGATGTCGATCCCGTCAACGGGTATTTGTTCGTTACGGATGAGAGCGGTTTTGCCGTCAAAATATTCGATTTGGACGGGAACGCAACAGAGATGGCGTTAACTGCCGCCTCAGGCAGCTTCAATGAGCCCCTTGCCGTTAAATTCGATGGAGCAGGACATATCTATGTAACGGATAAGTGGTACGTTTACCGATTTGACGTCTCCTTCTCGAGCGGGACTTACACGTTCAGCAATATGATCAAATGGGATGGCAGCAGCACGGCTCCTGCGGTAGGCAGACTTAGTTACCCTCAAGGAATCGCCGTGTACGGCAACGATTTGTACGTCACGGACACGAATGCCGACCGCGTGCTCCAATTCGATGCGTCTACCTTTAGTCCAACGAGCAATCCGGTAGTATGGTCGGGCGATCAAGACCCAGATCCGGCCATAGACGCGACAATTGATACCCCTTTCGGTATAGCTGCAGACAGCTCCGGCGTTTATATCGGCAACAATGCAGGCGCTAACGGGAAAATAATCAAATTGAATACGGATGGGAGCGTTCTGATCAAAGCGATCAACAGACCTAAAGGATTCAGCTTGCATACCGACGGTTATTTGTATGTGGCTGTCAACGGCGGCAGCGACAGTCTTGTGACCCGTTTTGATTCGAGTTTGAACGAAGACTCGGTATATTTTACGGGTAACCCGGGTGCAATTGCGCCTACGAATATCGGGTTTGATCATATGGGTGCGCTGTATTTAAGCACTTTTGCCCAAATGGTGCCGTACGATCCCGTGTACGATACGATTTGGAAGCAATCGATAGGGTCACCCGATAACCGGTTGTCCGGAGTGACAGCAAGCGGCATTACGCTTAGTCCGTCGCCATTCTCGCCGAATATGCTAGACTACACGGCAAGCGTGGCGAGCAGCGTTACTTCAACGACGATTACGCCTGTTCTGAACGACAGTAGCGCAAGCGTTACCGTCAGTGGTGCAACCGTAGCTAGCGGCAGCGCTTCTTCTACCATCGAGTTAAGTAAAGGCGATAACACGATTCCAGTCGTCGTGACGGCTATTAACGGCGCAGTGCGAACTTACACCATTAAAATAACTCGAGCCCCCAATACCGATGCGACGTTAAGCGGACTCACGGTCAGCTCGGGGGCGCTCAACGAGACGTTCGCTCCCGGCACGCTAGCGTATACGGCTAACGTTGCGAATAACGTCGAATCAATTGACGTCACGCCGACCGTTAATAACAGCCGTGCAACGCTGAAAGTGAACAACGCAGCGGCAGCTAGCGGTAACGCGTCCACCGTTGCTCCGCTTGCCGTCGGACCGAACACGATTACCGTCAGTGTCACGGCAGAGGATGGCATCGCAACGAACGATTATACGATTATCGTGACGCGGGCTCCTTCGACGGTTGGCACGCTTGGTTCGCTCGCAATTAGCCAAGGCGCATTGAACGAAACATTCGCTTCCGCTACACTGGCCTATACGGCAAATGTCGCTAATAGCGTCGATTCGATAAGCGTCACGCCAACGGTATCGGACAGTACGGCGACATTAAAGGTTAACGGCGTTACTTCTGTTAGTGGCTCGGTGTACGGACCAATTCCGCTTGATGTTGGTACGAACACGATTACAATCGACGTTACGGCTCAGGATGGCGTAACGATTAGCTCTTACAGCCTCGTTGTCACGAGGGCTCCATCAGCGGTCGCCACGCTGAGCGGGCTATTGATTAGCCCGGGATCGATTAATGAGACGTTTGCTTCCGGCACATTTGCCTATACGGCAAATGTTGCGAACAGCGTCGATTCGATCAGCGTAACGCCGACGGTATCGGACAGTACGGCCACATTAAAGGTTAACGGCGTTACTTCTGTCAGCGGCAACGGTTACGGACCGATTCTACTTGATGTTGGTACGAACACGATAACAATCGACGTTACGGCTCAGGATGGCGCAGCGACTAGCTCTTATAGCATCGTCGTCACGAGGGCACCATCAGCGGTCGCCACGCTAAGCGGGCTATCGATTAGCCCGGGATCGATTAATGAGACGTTTGCTTCCGGCACGGCAGCATATACGGCTAATGTAGCAAACCATATCGCTGAGATTAGCGTGACCCCAACCGTATCAGACAGTACGGCATCGCTAAGGATTAATGGCGAGCCGTCGGTTAGCGGCTCGGTGTACGGACCGATTCCGCTTGATGTTGGTACGAACACGATAACAATCGACGTTACGGCTCAAGATGGCGTAGCGACCAGCTCTTACAGCATCGTCGTCACGAGGGCTCCGTCAACGGTCGCCACGCTCATCGGTCTGACGATTAGCCCGGGATCGTTCAACGAAACGTTCGTTTCCGAAACGCTTGCCTATACGGCTAGTGTGGAGCATGCGATCTCTTCAATCAGCGTAATACCGATTGCCGCGGAGAGTCATGCAGCGCTTACAATCAATGGCGTCCTAGCGGCAAACGGAAGCGCTTTTGGTCCAATAGCGCTCAACACAGGTTTAAACACGGTTATGGTTGTCGTTACCGCGCAGGATGGCGTCACGCAGAGGTCTTACCGTCTTGACATAACTCGGCGTACAGCTGCCGGACCGCAGCCGGAGCAGCCTTCAGGAGGCGGCGGGACCGTAACGCCGCCGGTCGTGCTGAATGATATTGCCGGACATTGGGCGGAAGCGGAAATACGCAAAGCCGTGGCAGAAGGATGGGTTGCCGGCTATCCCGACGGCTCGTTCAAGCCTAAACGAGAAGTGACAAGAGCCGAGTTCGTGCTAATGTTGGCTAATTCCCAAGCTTGGAAGGAATCCGAAGCAGGGGATATACCTGACTTTACCGACATAGACGACATGAGGTTGTGGGCGCGGACCGCCATTTCTATGGCCATTGAGAAGGGCATTATTAACGGTTACGAGGATGGAAGCTTCCGTCCGAACCAGCCGATAACGCGTGCGGAAATGACACAGATGATGATAAGAATGCTAGGTTTGCCTGTTGGATCGAATCAATCTACCTCATTCGCTGACAATTCAAACATTCCCGCATGGTCGCTGCCCTATATTGCCGAAGCGGCCAAACGAGGTCTCGTCAAAGGTTTGGATAATAACCGGTTCGAGCCGAACAATAAAGCATCGCGAGCCGAAGCCGTTGTTATTCTAACTAGGTTGCTGAATCAAAAATAGGAGAATCGCTACCCAGACTCTCGCGTCTTGTACAGCAAGCCCGCATTCAAACGAATGCGGGCTTGCCGAGTTCATGCCGCATTCATTTCTTGTTTTTTTCCAATTGATTAAATTGTCTTGCTAATCGGTGCATTGCTGGCTCACTGCGGAATAAAATAAGGAGTGAAACTGTCGATTGCTACCATGTCAAAACAACAAGGGGAAAATGGTTATGAATTCAGATTGGAAACAAGCTGAAGAAGCATTGAGGGAAATTGAAGTCGTTGGCCATGAAAACAATAAACCTGTTTCCGTCGTCGGTTTTGCAGAGGATTTGCGCTGCATCGGCATCGGAACGGACGCCGCGGTCTTTTATTGCTCGGGCACCCCTAAATACGCGTATAAAGTGTACTCCACGCAGGCATTAGCA
Source organism: Paenibacillus sp. J22R232 (assembly GCF_056269165.1). Lineage (NCBI taxonomy): Bacteria > Bacillati > Bacillota > Bacilli > Caryophanales > Paenibacillaceae > Paenibacillus > Paenibacillus sp. J22R232. The sequence continues at coordinate 128,244 of NZ_JBWDNK010000007.1, forward strand.
AAAAAGGAAGTCGAGGAAGGCATTTACAAACGTTTAAAAGGTTCGCAGTATTTCCCGCAATGCTATGGAGCCGGGCCTAACTATTTGGTATTAAGCTTTGAACAAGGTGTGACCTTGTATGATTGTCTTCTGCAAGGTATACGTGTTCCAGAACAAGTAATCCAAGACGTTGAGGAGGCGCGCGAGTTTGTCCGAGGCCAAGGGCTGAACCCAAGGGATATTCATCTGAAAAATATTCTTTTGCAAGAGGGGAGGGGAAAAGTTCTTGATGTATCGGAATATGTGAAGGAAGGCAACGATAGCAGGTGGGAGCACTTGGTATGGACATACAAACATTTCTATCCGCTGATATATGAGGTCCAGGTGCCTTTATGGATCTTGGAAACCATAACGAACTGGTATAATCGGGTCGATGCGTCAAGCTTTGGGATCGAAGACTTCTCTAAACGTGTGAGCCGGCTTTTCTTTGGGGAACGTAAATGAGCCTTAGTCTAACTGTTTGTAACAAAAAGGAAACCCCATACGTTTAGTTTATGGAGGCGAATTTAATATGAGATATTTCATGGTATTGATGATAGCGGGGATGGCATTTGCACTGTTGGGATGTGAAGAGAAGCTAGTTTCCGAACCCGATGGCCAAGGCTATATATTTGAAGTTAGTGATGGCAGAATATTAATTTTGGATAATGTTATAAAGAGTGATTTCGGAAAAAGTTGGAGTGATATATTTGAACAGTATACAGGTAACGCTATTTGGTTGAAAACATCCACATCGAAATATAAAGTCGGACAAAAAGTGCGTTATTGGGTCGACGGCGGGATTGATGAATCTTTTCCTGCACAGGCTCTTGCTAAAAAAATAGAGATCATTAAAATATAAGCACACCAGACATACCGGCTATCAGTAAATTTCTCCAAAAACAAACTTCATCGAGGAGATTGAACATATGGATATACGAAAGCTAAAAGAAGACGAGCAGCCGCCCATGGCATTGCTTTTAATGGCGGACCCTTCCCAAAAGCTTGTTGATGAATACATAAAAAGAGGTCAATGCTTTGTTGCTGAAGCAGAGAATAGCATAATAGGCGTTTATGTTTTACTGCGCACAAGACCTGAGACTGTTGAATTGGTAAATATAGCGGTAGAAGAAAATAACCAAGGTAAAGGCATTGGAAAACAGTTGGTGCGGCATGCCATTCAAAACGCCAAGCTGCTCGGTTTTAAAACGATAGAAATCGGTACCGGAAATTCAGGAATAGGTCAACTTGCTCTTTATCAGAAATGCGGGTTTAGAATAATTGGAGTCGATAAAGATTTCTTTATTAGGCACTATAGTGAAAAAATATATGAAAATGGGATACAAGTCGTGGATATGATCCGTCTTTCACAGGATTTATAAGTGGTGAGGTTTTTTACTTCAGGTGCGGTAATTCATTATAACTGCGGCATTCTTGGACTTTTTTTGTCCGTGGTTGCCGCTTCTTTATTGCAATATGGATGTTCGGAGACGCAAATGGTCATCATTTCACCTTGTTAAGGGACACCTTTTTCGATAGCCTGACGCATGCCGAACGGCTGCATTCTTAAAGAGCTAAGAATGGCTTTGTCCAAGCGTTTTATTCGCATAAAACCCACAAAAAACAAATGCCATGTTGGCAGCAACAGGTCGGTAAACCCAATGGAGAGGGCGCCGGCTTTTTTGCATGGAAAAGAAGAAAAGTGCCTATCAAATAACGCCTGAAATATTTTTTTAACGAGACGATAAACCCTATTATTTTTTAGTCGTTTTTTGTCGATTAATGTCTTATAAAAAAGGGTGGGGTTGAGCATATGACTGTATTGCGTAAGCTATCTTTAACTTTTAAATTCATAACGGTGGTCGGATTAGTAATTGCCTTGGTGCTAGGGTCTATATTGCTCTTAAATCTGCAGCAGGTAAGGTCATTAAGCATAAACAAAGGCGAGCTTGAGGCAGAGAAGGCTGGCATGGATTACGCAACAAAGCTGGAGAATGCGATGACGGAGCATGAAGCAACCTTAAAGACGCTGTCGTCGCTGCTGCTGGAGACAAGGAAATCGAATCGTCTATCGCGGGAAGATATCATTTCCATTATGAGCCGGATGCTGCGGGAGCGTCCTGACGTGTTCGGTCTCTATACGCTTTGGGAGCCGAACGCGTTCGATAACAGCGACGGGGCAAACCGAAGCAAAGCGGTATATGATGATGCATCAGGCAGATTCGTACCTTACCTTATTCATGATGGCGATCAAGTGGCTTCCGAGCCGTTGAAGGATTATGAGAAGCCGGGAGCCGGTGATTACTATCTGATTCCAAAAGCGAGCAAGAAGCTCTCTTATATTGAACCGTACACGTATGAGGCAGGGGGCGTGCAAACGGAATTAATGTCGGTCGTCTACCCGATCTTGGATGACAAGGGTGCGTTTCTCGGCATCGTTGGCATCGATCTGTCGCTTACCCAGCTTCAGGAGGAAGCTGCAAAGTACAAACCGATGGAAGGTTATGTTTCGCTAGTTACGGAGGGTGGCGTATACGCGGCCAATCCGAACGACCCGGATTCGGTATTGCAGCCCTATGGGGATAATCCCGAGAAGCAGCAGTTGTGGGAGCAAGTAAAGAGCGGGGAAAAATACAAGGCTTTTACATTGAATTCCAAGGGCATCAATGTGCTCCGCGTATTCGATCCGGTTCAAATGCCGGGCAGCGATCAGGTCTGGTATACGCAATCCGCAGTTTCCAAGGAAGTTATTTTGACGGAGTATGAGGATGCTAAGTTCAATGCGATTTGGACTTCCGTTGCAGCTATGCTGGTCTTGGCGGCCGTAATGGCATTCCTTATCTGGAGCATGGTCATCAAGCCGCTCCGGACGTTATCCGGCAAGCTTCAGCTTATGTCGCAGGGGGACTTGACGCAGCAGCTGCATATTCGGACAGGCGATGAATTCGGCATTATGGGCGGACATTTCAACGAAATGACAGGCAAGCTTCGCGGGATGTTCCAGCTCGTTTCTGATTTATCCATGGCAGTCGGCGCAACTTCGCAGCAGCTAACCGCAAGCGCGGAGCAGACCGGCAAAGCTTCCGAGACGATTGCGATGTCGATTGGACATGTAGCCGAAGGGGCTCAAAGCCAGCACCATTATGCGTCGGAAGCGTCGCAGGCGATGGGTGAGATGACGATAGGCGTTCAGCGTATCGCTGATTCATCATCGTCTGTCTCGTCCTCCGCGGAGGATGTGGCTGAGCAGACAAAAGAAGGCAGCGCGCAGCTGCAAGCAGCCATCAGCCTGATGGATGAGCTGCAAACCTCGGTAGCGGAGACGGGAAGCGCAATCGACCGTTTAGGGGAGCGGTCGGACCAGATCGGCAGCATGATTGACATCATTGCCGGCATTAGCACGCAAACGAACCTGCTTGCTTTGAATGCGGCGATTGAAGCCTCAAGAGTAGGCGAGCATGGCAGAGGCTTTGCCGTAGTGGCCGCGGAAATCCGCAAGCTTGCCGAGCAAACCAAAAAAGCGGCCGAGCAGGTAACGGCTTTGGTCGAGGATGTGCGGGGGGACACGCATAAAGCGGCACTTACCATGGCGGTAGGCAACGAGAAGGTTCAGCAGGGCGTGAAGAGCGTGGCCGATAGCGGTCAATTGTTCGCTTCGATTCTAACGGAAATGACACAGGTGAATGGTCAAATTCAAGAGGTATCCGCGGCGGCGCAGCAAATGACGGCCAGCACGGAACAAATTTCGGCGAGTGTCGTGCAGCTAGCAGACCTTGCATCGGATGCCTCCTCGGAATCGCAAAGCGTTGCCGCGGCATCGGAGGAGCAACTTGCCTCTATGGAGGAAATTTCCGCTTCAGCAGAGGCGCTGAGCAACATGGTCCAAGAGCTGCTGGAGAAGCTGTCCGAATTTAAAATATAATTGATCCTGAAAGGGTCATCCTGCTGGTGTGTATGCAGGATGGCCCTTTCTATTTGGGGAAATCTGTTTTTTATGGGCATTGTAGACTGAAATTCAATTTCCACTTAAGATAGAGTTATTCATTTGCGGATAGACACGGAAGTAACGAGCGGGCGGTGCATGGATGAGAGTTAAGTTTAAGCTGAGAAGTTTACGGGACTCCGCGTTTTTACGGAAATTGTCAATTAAGCATCGCTTGTTGATCGCTTTTCTAATCACCTCTCTTTTGCCTGTCGTCTTTGTTGCTCTCTATTCGAACATAAGGTACGAGACTTCCATTTCAGAAAAATTGAGTACGTCCACGCTGCAAGTACTGGCCGGATCGGCCAATAACGCTTCAAGAGAGCTTGAGCAATACGAGACGCTCAGCGAATCGATTATTATAAATAACCTTATTCAGAGCGGGCTGCAGAATGTGAATAGCATGACGGACTTTGAGCAAAACGGATTGCAGACCGATATCAAAGATGCTTTGGGCGAGCAGGTGTTCAGGCTTAGCAATATATCCAACGTCGTCATTCTTACGAATGAGGAGAAAGCGTTTTTTGACCTGGGGTTCGAGTGGTATCCCAATAACCAAATCGACGCTGCGCTTCAAGGAATAGCGGGTACGGCGGGCAATATTAAATGGACGTATCTGCGCTCGAACCGCGGCTCTAACAAAATTGCTTTGAGCCGGATTATTTATTCGCAAGACAATCTTAATCAACGATTAGGATACCTTATTATCGTTATTGACGAGAAGGTCTTCTCCCGCAATACCTTCGAGCATGTAGATCTCGGAAATGGCGGAAGGCTGTATATTATGGATAATAGCGGCATCGTGGTCTCTTCCGTTTCCCCTTCCATTCCCCACGGACATCGTTACAACCAGCAGGAAGTGTTCGGCAAGCTTGTTTCCAATGCCCCTATCAAAACCTTTTACGCGAATATCGATGGAAAAAGAGTACTCGTAGGAAGTGCATACATCAGGTCGGCAGACTGGTATATGATCGGTCTGATTCCGCATTCGTATATTATTTCGGAGCTATCCGTAATCAGGGAAAATATCATTTATATTTGCATGTTCGTCCTTCTGCTGGCCGGACTGCTTGCCATGTGGATATATCGCAGCATTAACAGGCCTATGCGTGAATTGCTTCAGTACGCGAAGCAAATAAAGCTGGGGAGATTAGAAACTAGGCTTGGGGCAACCCATCCGGATGAAATGGGGAAGCTCTCGGAGACGATCGATCAAATGGTGGCTCGGCTCAAAATGCTGATCTATCAGGTGGAGGAAGAGCAGCAGGCTAAGAGAGAGGCGGAGCTAAAGATGCTGCAAGCCCAAATCAACCCTCATTTTCTGTTTAATACGCTAAACTCATTGAAGTGGAGCGCTATGATGAGCGGCAACGAAATCGTGGAGGAGGGAATCGCATCACTGTCGGAGCTGCTTCGCAATACGATTCTGGATACGGAAGAAATGATCACGTTGGAGAAGGAATTAGGCAATGTGATGCATTACGCGGTCATCCAAAGGATTAGATACGGCGACTCCTTTAAGTTAGTATGCAGCATGAATGATGACCGGCTGTACCGATGCCTCGTCCCGCGCTTTATCCTGCAGCCGATTGTCGAAAATTCGATTCTGCATGCCGGAAGCGGGGAAGGGCGCAGAGTGCATATTCATATCGCTGGGTCCATTAGCGAGGGGATGCTTTTGCTCAAAATTTCGGATGATGGAAAAGGCTTTGATATGACACAGGTGCAGCAAAGGAAATATTCCCATGAAAAGCTTTCGGGTATCGGGATGAGCAATGTGGACGAAAGAATCCGCTTACACGTAGGGAAGCAGTACGGCATTGAAACGTGGAGCGAGCCGGATGCGGGGACGGAGACCTTAATCAGATTGCCAATGACGTTGAAAGAAGGGTGAGTGCATGTATAAAGTCATTATCGTAGATGATGAGATGATCGTTCGCCATGCTGTCAAAACCATCATCAAATGGGAGGATAGCCGGTTTGAGTATGCAGGATCTGCAGCTAGCGGCGTATCGGCGCTTGAGTTGGTTAGAAGAACGAATGCGGATATCGTTATCACGGATATCAAGATGGCGGAAATGGATGGGCTCAAGCTCATAAAAAACCTGATGGCAGGCGGATTTAAAGGCGAGGTTCTTGTGCTTAGCAATTACAACGATTTCGAATTAGTGCGGGAAGCACTCAAGTTCGGCGCCCATGATTACATGCTCAAGCTTACGTTGAAGACGGAAACCTTTATGCAGACCCTTGAAGAAATCGCGATAAAGCTCGATGGAAAGAAAAGTGAGTCTAAAGCCCGAATTTCCATTAATGAGCAAGTCAATGGCGAGATCGAACGGTTATACGATTTGCTGGAAAGCAAGGAGCAAGATGAGGCGGGCCATGCAAGCTTTCACCTTTTAAATCAAGAGGAACAGAGAGCAGCCGCTATGCTGGACGGCACATGCTGTTATTCCTTTTCTTTCTACATGCAAGATAGCGAGCTCCCCAATAACCAGACGATCGATTTTCATGAAACGCTTGAAAAGCTTGCAGAAGGATTATTCCCGAAGAAGTTGTTTTTGTTCGTATTCCATACCCGTCCGAACCGTTACACTCTGATTACGGCAACGCCGTTTGTCCAAAACATAGTCGATCCCGAAGAAATTGCCCAGCGCATGATCAAACTATCGGAAATGTATTATGGACTCGTTATTAATGTGATATATGGGAGAGTGGCAATGTCGTTTGACAGCCTGATTGAGCAAATGCATCGGAATCGGGTGGCGGAGGAGCTTAGGTTTTATGCATCGTATAAAGAAGGCTGCCATTCCAGCGAGAAGCTCGCCATGGATACGGAGGAAGGATTTCGGGCAGCGGAAACACGGCTGAAAGAGAGCCTGCGCGGTTTCGGGGGAACCGCCATTGAGCTTTGGGTGGAAAGCGCCTTCGTATTGATCGAATTCGCAGCTAGGCACTGTATTCATGCGAAATCGCTTAAGCGAATATTAGCGGGAGGCATATGGGGTCTCTCCAATGTAATCGCTTTGCAGAAGGAAACGGCTTGGAACGAAAAGTGCTGGATCGAGAAGATCGAAGCCGCGGACTCCGATTCCAGCTTGAAGGTGCTTATTAAAGAGATGTCGGATGAAATTTTGGGATCGATCGGAAAAGGCCCCCAAACCTCTTCGTTGCGCGAGGAGATCCGGCAAGCTGTCGCCTATTTGGAGAAACATTACGCGGATAGAGTATCTATCTCGGATGTAGCCGCTTATGTAGCCCTTTCAGAGCCGTATCTTTGTCAAATATTCAAAGCCGAAACGGGAAGCAGCATCTTGACCCGGTTGAATGAAATCCGAATGAATAGGGCCTACGAGATGCTGCTCTCTGGAAAATATCTGGTGAAGCAGGTTGCGATTGAAGTTGGCATTCCAGACCCTTTCTATTTCAACCGGCTCTTCAGGAAACGCTTTGGCAGTGCCCCGAAAAACGTAATAAGAGTCTCGCCAAGATGAGAAAACAAATCATAAGATCGTACAGGTAAAGGATGACATTAATAAGAATCGGATAGGCTCGCCGATCCGATTAGAGCAGAGGCATAAAATTGTCCATCATCATCCGCTTTTTTGTTCATTTGGTAATGCCCCCGGTGAACTTATAATAAAGCTCATCACAAACGAAAGGGGTCACTAAATCAATGAGAAAAAAGAATTGGTTTACGGTTGCATCCGCGGCGATCATGCTGTCAACGGCTTTAGCCGGATGCGGATCGGGCAACAACGCGAACAATGAGCCTTTACCGTCGGCAACGGCAGCACCGTCGGAGGCGGCTACCGCTGCGCCAGCGGAGAGTGCTTCGCCAGAGGGCACGACGTTTGAAAATCCGGAGCTCGACGTCGCGGTCTTCCAAGGCGGATATGGCAGGGAATTCTGGGACGGCGTCGCAGAGGCGTTCATGAAGGATTACCCCGGAACCAAAATCAGCATTACCGCCAGCCCCAAAATAGTCGAGCTGATCCGTCCGAAAATCGTGGCCGGCAATCCGCCGGATTTCATGTACATCGCGGGCAGTGACAATACCCCGCTTGTGAGCGGCCTCATTAAAGATAAAGCACTGCTTGATTTGACGAATGTATTCGAGGAATTAACGCCGGAAGGTGCACCCCTCAAGGATAAGATCCTTGACGGTGTTTTAACCTCGCGTGCCTCCTCCCCTTATGATGACGGCAATGTGTACTTGGCACCGTACAATTTCGGGGTTATGGGGCTGTGGTACAACAAAGCGCTATTCGATGCCAAAGCGATTGCGCCACCCAAAACATGGGATGAATTTTTTGCTGCGAACGCAGCGGCGAAGGAGAATGATCGTGCACTCTTTACTTACCAGGGTATTTATCCAGGCTATTTGGAGGAAATGATCGTGCCTGCCATCTATGCGGCGGGAGGCCAGGACGCAATGAATCAGTTTTTCGACTTCGATCCTGAGTTTTGGAAGAGCGACACGTTCAAGCAGGTATGGGGGCTTGTGGAGAAGCTTGCGACCGAAGACAACGCTTTAATGAAAGGAACGGTTGCGCTTAACCATACGCAATCGCAGACGGCTTTTCTTCAAGGGAAATCGATGTTTATTCCAAACGGCAGCTGGTTCGAGGATGAGATGAAGGATGCGCCTCGCGAGGACGGATTCAAATTCGGTTATTTGGGGGTTCCAGCCTTCGGTGCGGATGCGCCCGTATCTGCCTTGACGAGCGTAGAGACCGTGATGATTCCCGCTAAAGCGAAAAACCCGGAGCTTGCCAAGGCGTTCCTGAAGTATTTGTACACGGATAAAGCCATTAAGTTGAACGGTGAGAAGGCCAAAGCGGTCATGGCAGTAAAAGGCGCGCCGGACCTGGTGAAGGAATACATTACGGAGACGACCTATAACGTGTATAAAGCGACGGATGACGGCATGGTTGCCGTGAACGGCTCCTTTATGCCCGTAGCGAAAGGCAGTAAGTTTAATCCTAGCGATGAAGTGTATAAGCCAATCTCCTCGATCATGAGCAAGCAGATGACATTGGATCAATACAGTGAAAAGCTATATAAAGTATACACGGAAATCAAGAAGGAATTGGAGGCCGCTGGCGCGCAGTAATTGCCGCGTTCCAAATGCAGCCGCACATTCCATTTAAGATGGCCATAACAACAGGGTGAGCTGAGGGATCTTCCTCAATCTCATCCTGTTTTTTGTTGGGACGGGCCTAACTGTCCTTGCGAGTGGATGAGCCGTTTCTTACTATATAAGAATTTATATATTCTCACAGATAAAGGTGCTTATATATCCCAGAGAAACGACTGCTTTTGCCATAGAGGACGGCGACAGCCGTTTGCGTTTGGGAGGTACCTGAAAATCCTCTATATAGATCGTCCGTTTTGTTCATTTGGCGAATGCTTAAGTGAATCTATAATAAGGAGCAACTGGCCGTGCAAGGCACATTCTCGAAGTGAAATGGCTTTACTGACTCATTCCATGTTCGTCAGATTTGGGAATGGAGAGGAGGTGGTCGGCATTTAGCAGAGCTTGGACCCCGTAACCCGGATTTTGGGTGAAGAGGTGATGCGCTTTTAGTCTAACGGTTTGAAAAGGGAAGGCTAGCGATTTTGCGACTTCATGCACGATTCAATTACGTTTGGGAGGGAGCAATAACATGAAAAAGCATGCTTTAACCTTATTGGCTTTGTTAGTCATATGTTCCTCGCTTTTTGTCATTGGGCCTGCGCCGGCTAGCGCGGCCAATACGACGTATTATATCGATTCTGCTGCCGGCAATGATACGAACAGCGGAACAGCGACGAATGCCGCCTGGAAAACCTTGACGAAGGTGAATGCAACGACCTTCCAGCCTGGGGACCAAATCTTGTTCAAATCGGGAGGGGTGTGGAACGGCCAATTGTGGCCCAAGGGTTCAGGCAGCGCCGCCGCTCCCATCAAAATCGACAAATACGGCGGAACCGCACGCCCCATCATCAATGGCGGAGGGACCCAGCGCGACTATCAGGCGACCGGCGCCGTCATGCTGCGCAACCAGCAGTATTGGGAAATTAGCAATCTTGAAGTAACGAATGACGACAATTTCAACGTGGATTTGGTTACGACTACGTATGCAAGCAGCAAGCCATCCAACATTAGGGATGGCATACTGATCGTACTGGACACGAATCAAGTCGCGGTGGGCGGAGACACCATCATGGATCATATTTATATCCATGATAACTATGTGCATGATGTCGACAGCCCGAACGAATGGCCGAACCTATATGGAAACGCCTCATTTAACGGCGGCATCATGTTCTATGTCATTGGAGCGTTAAAGGCCAACATGACCTTCAACGACGTAAGGATAGAAAACAATACGATCGAGAAGGTCGATTTGCTGGCGATTGCCAACTTCAATTACACGACGGCAACGGCATTCCAAGATGAGATCGGGCCTAACAATTTATGGCAAACGAATATATATATCGGGCACAATTACATGCGCAACATTGGCCAAGGGGCGATCGATGTCTGCGATGCGAAGGATGCCATCGTGGAATACAACGTCGTAGACGGGTGGTCGAAACGCTACAATGCCGAAAGCGCAGGCATTTATCCTTGGAAGTCCCAAAACGTAACGTTCCAAAACAATGAGGTTTATGGCGGTCCGACGACAACGGGTGCTAATAACGGGGATGGTACTGCCTTTGACTTCGACTCGCCGAATAGCGACATCGTCTATCAATTCAACTACACCCATAACAATCCAATGGGGTGGATGTCCTATCTCGGCAGGAGCAGCAACAATATCGCAAGATACAACATCAGTGACGATAATGCCGCGTATCTGATTAAATTCGGATGGTTCGACGTCGATACTTCGGCGACTTATTTCTTGAACAACGTGTTTATTTATAACGGCGGCGTGACGAAGTTCACGAATTCCAACGCTAATCTTGCATCTACTTACTTCAAAAGCGTGCCTTACTATTTTTACAACAACGTCTTTTATGACAAAAACACGCCTTCCTCCAGCTTCTGGCCGAGCAGCTCCGGCAGCTACGGTACGGCCGTATTTCGAAACAATGCTTTCTATGTGACGACCGGCAGCCATGCAGCTGGGGAGCCAAACGATCCGGCGAAGGTCATCGCTCCGCCTCAAATGGTTAATCCTGGACAAACGCCGACTTTAGGAGCCAACGGCTTTAAAAGCGGTGCCACCGTATGGGACGGTTACAAGCTGCAAGCTACTTCCCCATTGATCAACGCGGGCTATAACGTGCCGCAATTAGGGACAAAGGATTTTTATGGAAATGCTTTATTTAACGGCGCGGCTCCTGATATCGGCGCATTTGAATCCACTGTCGTAGGGGGAGGCGGCGGAGGTCCGACATCGGTAACGGTAGGCGGGACGGTTACGGCCAGCTCAACCAGCAGCCCGGCTGGAGAAGAGAAGGAGAAAGCGTTCGATGCCAACACCTCTACGAAATGGCTAATCACAACGGGTACCGGCTGGCTACAGTATAAATTTGTAACCGGCGTTACGCATACCGTAACCTCATACGCAATAACGTCTGCCAACGATGTGCCGGCGAGGGACCCCAAGAATTGGACGCTTCAAGGCTCGAATAACGGCACGAGCTGGACGACGCTCGATACGCGAACGAATGAAGCATTCGCAAGTCGGTTTTTAACCAAAACGTATACCTTCACGAACACGACAGCTTACGCGTATTACCGATTGAACGTAACGGCGAATAGCGGCGGCGCCGCACAGCTGCAGCTCGCTGAACTGGGTTTATTCAACTAAACGAATGGGAAATGCCGCCGTCTGGCTCAGACGGCGGCATTTGTACGTTCTTTATGGTTGGAACCTGTACGATTTTATGATTCAACGCGCCGTTGCCTCGTAAATGTCGTTATATTCTCCATGAACATCTTCGTTTTTGTTTATTTGGCGATACTCTCCGCGATTATATAATTAGCTCATCACAGATATCCGTGGTGCATTAAGCCGGCAATAATCGGCGTTGTATGTGCGGCAGGGAAAGGAACGATGACAATGACTATGAATACGAAAAGAACGATTTTTATCATCGTCTGTTTATTGCCGGGACTTTTGTTGTTTTGTTTGTTCAAAGTGTATCCTACGTTTCAAATTTTCCAGAAGTCGCTGTACCTCTGGACCGGATTAAGCGATAAGCCTAAGTTTATCGGCTTTCAAAATTTTGTTGACCTATTTCATGACGAGACGTTTCTTCTATCCATGCGGAATACAGGCTTTCTCATGCTGGTCGTGCCGGTCGTTACGATTATTATTGCTTTGATTAATGCTTCGGTTCTAACGCAATCGAAATTAAAGGAACGCGGTTTCTACCGCACGGTGTTCTTTTTTCCGAGCATATTGTCATTCGTCGTAATTGCCATCCTTTGGTCCTTTATTTATCACCCGACAATGGGATTTGTGAATTCCGGATTGGAGATGTTTGGGCTGGGAGAGTGGGCGAAGCCTTGGCTTGGAGACCAGCGAACGGTCCTCTGGGCATTGGCTATCACACTCATCTGGCAGGCTGCCGGTTATTACATGGTTATGTATATGGCAGGGATCGACAGCATTTCGCCTGAGCTGTATGAAGCTGCCGAGCTGGACGGCGCTACCCGAGTCCAGCAGTTTTTCCGAATTACGGTACCGCTGCTCTGGGAGATCATTCGCGTCACGATTATTTTCAGCATTAACGGCGTCCTGAGCATCAGCTTTATTATTGTCTCCATCATGACTGGCGGCGGCCCGGATCGGCATTCGGAAGTGGTGATGACGTACTTATATTCGCAGGCGTTCACCAACTCGAATTTCGGCTATGCCATGGCAATCGGCGTTGTGGTGTTCATTATGTCCATGCTGCTTGCATTTGTTAGCAATAAACTCACGGAAAGGGGCGCGCATTAAGATGTCGACTCGCTCATCCCTCGTGGGAAAAAACGCGCTTCGCCTTTTCCTTCTCGTGCAAGCCTCTTTGGTCGTTTATCCGCTGGTATGGAACGTGCTGGCTTCCTTTAAGACAAATGCAGAGGTTATGGAAAGCCCTTGGAAGCTGCCGACAAGCATCAATTGGGACAATTATGTGCAAGCATTCTCGACTGCAAAAATCGGGGATTACATGATAAACTCCGTCATCATCGTTTTGTTATCGATGGCCGTTCTGCTGTTTGCGGCAGTCCCCTCTGCCTATGTGCTGGGACGCATGAGGTTCCGCGGACGCGGGTTTATCACTCAGTTTTATATGGCTGGATTATTTATCGGCGGCGTCTATATTATCGTACCGCTATTTATCTTCATGAACGAGCTGCATATGCTCGATAACCGTTTTTGGTTAAGCGCGGTTTACGCAACGGGCAGCCTGCCGTTTTCGGTATACCTGCTTACGGGCTTCATGAAGTCGATCCCGCTTGATTATGAGGAAGCGGCCATGATTGACGGCTGCGGCTATTTCGGAATACTGCTGCGCATTATTGTGCCTATGGCAAGACCAGGGATTATTACGCTTATCGTATTTAGCTTCTTTGACTTTTGGAATGAATACGTTCTAGCGATGACCTTCATCACAACCGAAAGCAAGAAAACGATTCCGGTTGGTTTGTCTAATTTGATGCAGATCCAGCAATTCGCTACCGATTGGGGTTCGCTATTCGCAGGGCTAGTCATCGTGCTTGCGCCAACCATCCTCGTATATGCGCTATTGCAGAAAAAGCTGACAGAAGGCATGTCGCTTGGAGGTGTGAAGGGTTAAGTCCTTGCGATGCAACAACTTGGGAGAGGCATCTTCAATGGGCGACTTTCGAAGCGCGAGGCGGATCTTTCAAGCGCGAAGGATCACCGGGGTGGTGCGAATGGGTTACTCGTATTTCAGCTTCTTGGAACTCTTGAGCATGTTGTGACGTTAACCATTCAAGCGGATTTAAGCTGATTAATGATTAAGGAGGTTAGAGAATGAGTGTTTCGGTTAGGGAAGCGGCGCTTGTCGCTCCATCAGCGAGGCAGCTGGCTTGGCAGGAGACCGAGTTCTATGGCTTTATCCACTTTACGGTTAACACCTTTACGGATAGGGAGTGGGGGACGGGCGATGAGTCGCCGCTTATCTTTCAGCCAACCGAGCTGGACGCAGCCCAGTGGGTAGCCGTATGCAAGAGCGCGGGGATGAAAGGCATTATTCTGACCTGCAAGCATCATGACGGATTTTGTCTTTGGCCAAGCAAGCATACGGAGCACTCGGTTAAGAATAGTCCCTGGAAAAAAGGCAAGGGCGACTTAGTGAGGGACATGTCCGACGCTTGCCGTGAAGCGGGTCTGAAATTCGGGATATATGTGTCGCCGTGGGACCGCCATGAATCATCCTATGGGGATTCCGAGCGGTACAACCGCTACTTTCTCAGTCAACTGGATGAGCTGTTAACAGGCTATGGAGAACTGTTTTGCGTATGGTTCGATGGTGCATGCGGCGAGGGTCCGAACGGAAAGCGGCAAGTGTATGATTGGGATGCCTATTACAGCTTGATTCGGGCGCATCAGTCTCAAGCGGTCATTTCGGTATGCGGTCCCGATGTAAGGTGGTGCGGCAATGAGGCCGGACATACAAGAAAAGTGGAATGGAGCGTCGTCCCCGCAAGCTTGCAAGATAACGAGAAGATTCAAGCCGACTCGCAGCAGTCGGAAGGACAAGATTTCTCGAAGCGAATCGGCTCGGATGAAGAGGATTTGGGGAGCAGGCAGGTGCTGGCTGAAGCAAGCCGCGTCGTATGGTATCCTGCCGAGGTGAATACTTCCATTCGTCCAGGTTGGTTTTATCATGAAAATGAAGACGCTTTGGTGAAATCAGTGGAAGAGCTTGCGGATCTCTATGAGCGGACCGTCGGAGGCAATGCGGCCTTTCTGCTGAATCTTCCCCCGGACAGGCGAGGGCTTATACATGAGCATGACGCGCAGAGGATGCGAGAGCTCGGCGAACGGTTAAGCCGTATCTATCGGACCGATGCAGCTGCCGGCTCAAGGGTGGTTGCTTCTGATTGCAAGAATGAACAGCATGACGGCTCCCGAATAACGGATGGCTTTAAAGGGACGTATTGGAGGCCTTCTGACGGTATTGAACAAGCTACGCTAGAGGTTAAGCTTGATAGCAGGCAAACCGTTGACCGCATTGTCCTAAAAGAATATTTGCCGGAGGGCCAGCGTATTGAAAAGTTCCATCTGGAGCGGTTTGACGGGGAAAATTGGCAAGCCTTCTATGAAGGGGATGTAGTTGGTTATAAAAAGATTTGTAGGTTCGAGCCCATTGAAACAGAGCGTCTTCGCATTCAGATTACCGGATCCAGATGGTATCCGACATTAAGCGAATGTAGTGTATATTGGACGCAGATGGAGGAGAAATATGAACCCAGCTCAGGTTAAACAATCGATCGTTAGCGGCGTTAAGCACCGGATCGTCGTGATCATTGCGGTTGTTGGGATAGTGGTGGTTACTGCCTTATTGGCGGTAGCCTTTTTGCCTTCCCATGCCCCGGATGATGAAGTAATCCTCGAGGTGGGCGGCTTGCCGGTCACCCGCAATGAATTTCTGCTTTTTATGGACAAAGAAAAAGGAGCGGTTACCAACTATTTCAATGTCACTTATGGTGCAGAGGACAGCGAGCGCTATTGGACAGAAACATTCGGGGGAGAGCGTCCGATTGACAGGTTGAAAAAACGAGCGATGGATGAGGCGGTCAAAGGGAAAGCCTTGCAGCTGCTGGCGATGGAGAAGGGGCTAATTGAAGACAGCTCTTTCCAGGGCTTTGTGCGGAATTGGGAAAAAAACAATGCCGATAGGGCCAGAAGCTTGAAGAAGGGGGAAGCTATATTTGGATTAGGGGAATATGATCTCAGTCAATATTATTTCTATTCATTAAGCAACGTGAGGCTTGATCTCGAAGAAAGGCTAGGAGAGGATGAATTGAAGGTTTCCAAAGAAGAGGTGCTGGAGAGCTATAGGGCGCATGATGCAGAGTTTGAGAATCAAACGCAAATAACCTTCCTTGAATTTTCGCTTCCGTATGGTCAGGGAGAGCGGGAGGAGATAACCGGGAAAATGAACCAAGCGTTAAAAGGGCTTGATTCCGGCGCCTCGTTCGCGGATATGGCAAAGGAATATAGCGATGAAGGCATGCGTGAGACCTCCATCGTTCTGAGCGATCAACAATCACCGCTAAAGGCAGACTTTATGCTGAATCAAGTTGCCAAGCAATTAAAAGTTGGCGAGCATTCCTCCATCATAGATAGAGGCACAAGCTTTACCATTATTCAGCTGATCGAAAAAAAGGAAGGTTATGCGGTCCCGCTCGCAACCGTGGAGTCACAGCTTCAAAGCGAGGTGCTTGCTCATAAGTTTAATAGCTACTTGGAGGAGAAAGCCAAAGCCGTTGCGATTCAAGTCAATCAGCCTGCTTTCGACCGCTTGAAGGCAACGCGAAGCTAGCTGGGCTGGGAGCAACGTTGCTAGAACAACATGTGCTCGCCACGTAGGAACTTCTATTGCAGACGCAAACTCGTGAAGCGGGATATCTATTGCGAAAGAAGGGCTGTTGGAAGAGGAGTAAGAGACGAACTTGCCGCGCAGGGCCCCTCTTGCAGGCGCGTATTCGAGAAGCTGGATATCCATTGCGGAAAAAGGGCTGTTGGAAGAGGAGTAAGAGACGAACTTGCTGCGCAGGGCCCCTCATGCAGGCGCATACTCGAGAAGCTGGATATCCATTGCGGAAGAAGAGCTGTTGTAGGAGGAGTATGATGCAGGTTACCAAAAAGGCAGCCGCTCATTGCCATTAAGAATAACCAACCGGTTATTTCGATGGTAATGAGCGGGTGCCTTTATTTTCTTTCCAGTATGCTGTCGGTTGAACCAATGATAGTGCTAATTACCCGAGTTGCGGTAAGAGGAACTTTGCAACACTTTTCGGCATTCGTATCCACTACTAATGAATAATTAAGCCTATTTAGAAAATGCTATCCGTAAAAACGAGTAAATACGAAATAGCAGTAACAGGAAAGGGCAATATCAAAAGAGCAATATCAAAAGAGCAATATCAAAAGAGCAATATCAAAAGAGCGATTTCAAATCTCCCGTTTTTGTCACAAACGAGCAGCTTATCTTGTTTTAATTAAAGAGAAACCAATTAGCTGAACGAATAGAGCAAAAGATAAGAATGGACGTGGACAAATGCAAGAGTTGTATATGCAGTACAAAAATCTTCTATTTAAGCTAGCTTACCAACTGACCGGATCTGTTTCGGATGCGGAGGATGTGGTGCAGGACGTTTTTTTGAAGGTTATTGACGTGCCGTCTGAGAAACTTGCAGAACCGAAGGCCTATTTGTGCAAAATGGTTACGAATCGCTGTCTGGATTTGCACAAGTCAGCACGCAAGAAGCGTGAGCAATACTTTGGCGAATGGCTGCCGGAGCCGTTTCTGAGCTCGAACGAGGATGCGATGGAATCGGTCGTCCGTGACGATCTTTTGTCTTATGCAATGCTTGTTATGCTTGAAAAGCTATCTCCATCGGAACGGATAATTTTTGTCCTTCGAGAGGCACTTGGCTTTGATTACGATGAGATCGCACAGCTAGTGGAAAAAAGCGAAGCGAATTGCCGCAAGCTGCTAAGCCGTGCAAGAGCGAAGATGGGAATTAGCTCTGATGAGCTTATTCATCAGGAAGCAGCCAATCACGAATGGGCTAATGGCTTTGTCGCTGCGCTGAAACAGGGGAATTTGAATGAAATCATGTCCATGCTTGGTCAGGATGTCGTGCTTGTTTCTGATGGAGGAGGCAAAGTGACTGCCGCCGTTGAGCCGATTGAAACACGGGAGCTTGTCGCTAGGTTCCTGCTTGGTCCAATTCGTCAGGCTGCATTAATTGACGGAAACGTAGTTATTGAGATTGGTCAAATAAACGGGCAGCCTGGGCTTATTCTCCGTTCCAATGGGCGCGTTCACACGGTAGCAATGCTCCATGTCGAAGGAGATTTGATGAGAAATTTATATGTGGTGAGGAATCCCGACAAGCTGCTGCATGTTGAGAAGTGAAGCTGCAGATGCAGGGGGAGTTCTTATCTTCCGAGTTTCCCGTTGCCCATGCAAAGAAAATAACGGGGCTTCGGATTAGTCTTCAAGCATGAAGGGTCTTCAGATTGTTCTTCAAATACAACAGGCCGCACAGTTACTGAAGCTTTCGGACGACGTAAATCATATATCGTAGCGGGCAGGGAGAAGAATAGGAGATCGCTTGGAGACAGGAATTGTAACTGGCAGAAATGGCAATTAGCTTGAGCTAACATCGTATATCTCAAGAGCAGAGGTTGTTTGATTGTGCAGAAATCGTCGTGTATCTCAAGAGCAGAGTTTGCTTTGCTTGTGCAGAGATCGTTGTATATCTCAAAAGCAGAGGTTGTTTGATTGTGCAGAAATCGTCGTATACTACAAAAGCAGAGGTTGCTTTGCTTGTGTGGAGATTGTCGTATGTCACAAGAGCAGAGGTTGATTGATCGTGCAGGAATTATTGAAAAACTAATCTGATGTAAACGAACAGTCAATCAGTGAAACAGATTGGATAATGAAGAGGCTGCCCGAACAACGATATGCTCCCCATATGGCAGACAGGTGTGATGTTAAAACCTGATACTGCGAGGGGAGCATTTTTCATGAGTAAAAAAGGATACGTACAGTGTCGGGGTTATTCGCTATCATTCGAGGGATTGAAACGAGTCGTGTCGATGTAAAGACTGTAATTGAAAAGCGTGTCATGAGTAAAGGTAAGCTTGCGAAAGGCTGAGTCGATATTTTTGAATGTTATTACGATTACAATTGATTATTGGCAAAATGAAGCGGCTTAGTCTTATGCAATATAGGATGAAGACATATATACATCTCAATTTTGAACTTAGGTAGATCCGAAACATTTAAAGCAGCTGATCTACGTTGCACTTTTTACAACGGAATGACTATTTAGCACGATTGCACTAACCTTCCGTTGCAGTTTCTGCAATAGAATGGGCCAACTCTCGTCTATTTCGAGGGAATTTCGGTTTTACGTTGTACTTTATACAACGTAGTCTTTCAAAAGCTACCACCCAACAGGGATCTATTGCACTTTGTGCAGCGTAGCTTATACGATTGTGCAAACCAAACGATAAAACTCTACAAAACTCTAATCAGTTATGCAGGTCATGGGTTCTTTTATAGCGATATAGCTGGCAAACGGAAGGGGGTGTCCTGAAAAAGCAGCCTGGAATCAGCCAATCCCCATCCCCATCCCCATCCTCTATCTCCAATCCTCAATCCAATAAGACGCATATAAATCCATCAACTCAGCTAAAAAATGCTGTGATGTGCACTCCATAGCATTTACATTGTTTTAACCCGGGGGCTTCTCCAATGTCTATTCTAGAGGGTGCACTTCAGTCTTGACCAGCTGAAGCCGAAGATGCTTTTTTGATCTTATATAACGTAACAGATGGAACTGGAAATTTCCGAATACGGCCTAAGAGAAGGGCTCTTTTGTTTTATTAACTTTGTTAACTTCCGCAAGGAACATCCGATCGCAACATGCCCCCTAGCATGAATAATAAACATTCTTAGGATAAGGATAGAGGTAGCCGTAGAATCCAATTCAGCTAGATCCTGTTGAAAATGTAGCTTTGATTGAACGACAGTTGGTCGAAGATACTCTGAAACCAATAGTACTGATAGGTACATTTATTAATCGCAACTATATTCCTTGACAGGAATATTCATTGTAAAGTATATTCTAATGAAACAAGATTCTAATAAGTCTGCAGCATCCATAATCCGAGTCTCCTATGACTCGAAGGTAGGTGTTCTATCTGAACCCGATATACATGGATGTAAGGCGGATTTCAAAATGGATGAAAAAAAGGAGATATAATTCATGTCAATAAAAATGGAAAACAATCAGTTAGTCATTACACGAACATTCAATGCTCCGCGCGATCTGGTATTTAAGGTGTGGTCGGAGGCGGAGCATTTGAGAAACTGGTGGGGACCGAGAGGCTTCAACATAGAAGTTGCTGAGATGGATTTCCGCCCAGGCGGATCATTTCACTACAATATGAAATCACCTGACGGTCACGAAATGTGGGGCAAATTCGTCTATTACGAAATTGAAGCACCAGAGAAGATCGTATACGGTAATTGTTTCTCCGATTCAGAGGGCAATATCGTACGAGCCCCATTCGCAGAATCGTTTCCGCTGGAAATACACAATACACTGACCTTTACTGAAATAGACGGTACAACTGAGATCACGCTTCGCGGCGGCCCTATCGACGTTCCAGAGGAGGAATTGAACTTCTATCTAGGCATGTACGATTCCATGAAGCAGGGATTCGGAGCAACCTTCGATCAACTTGCTACATACCTAGAGAGAGCTTGATCAACCTTCGATCAACTTGCTACATACCTAGAGAGAGCTTGATCAACCTTCGATCAACTTGCTACATACCTAGAGAGAGCTTGATCAACCTTCGATCAACTTGCTGCGTACCTAGAGAAAGCTTGATGAACCTTCGATCAACTTGCTGCATACCTAGAGAGAGCTTGATCAACCTTTGATCAACTTGCTGAATATGTAGAGAAAACTTGAGAACAACATGGCTGAAATTTTACTTCAAGCTATTAACTAACGTCTTTTTTGGACATGCTAGACATATGCGGATCGTCTTCATTTCGATATAAGGATCTGGATCATGAGCAACAATTTGTTTATCGAAGAGAAGAATGTTTGAAATAAACCAATAAATCATGAAACCAATGTTGTCCGCACCCCGTATCACCTTTTATTAGACGCTTTAGCAAGATGCTTTATCGCAATCGAATAGTTGACCCATACGCAAATGGGGAGTAGCTGTCACATAAAAGTCGTCAATACGAGAATGGAAATTCTCCGGCTTTATGGGCATTGCCGATAGAGGCATTGTTAGCGAGACCTTTGCCTAACGAGGCAAAGGTCTCTTGGCGTTTGGGAGTCAGATGGCAAGCCCATCATTTTATTCTAGGAGGATGTCAGATGGATTTAAGTTTGTTAATGGAGTACGGCTGGGTGTTGCTCGTATTGGTTGCGCTGGAAGGTTTGCTCGCAGCCGATAACGCGCTGGTGCTGGCGATTATGGTTAAGCATTTGCCGCCAGTGGAACGTAAGAAAGCTTTGTTCTATGGATTGGCAGGCGCGTTTGTTTTCCGCTTTGGTTCATTGTTCGCGATTTCGTTTCTGGTGGATGTCTGGCAGGTGCAAGCGATCGGAGCGCTCTATCTTCTGTTCATATCGCTCAACCACATATTCCGTAAGCTTATCATAAAAAAAGCCGACGATTCCGTAGCCAAGAGCTCGGGCAAGGAACCTAAGAAAAGCGGTTTCTGGGTAACGGTCTTGAAGGTTGAAATCGCGGATATCGCTTTTGCAATCGACTCTATTCTGGCAGCTGTAGCACTAGCCGTCGCATTGCCGGCAACAACATTGCCGAAAATCGGAGGCATGGATGGCGGTCACTTTATCGTTATTTTCCTTGGCGGGTTTATCGGTCTCGTCATCATGCGTTTTGCGGCGAATATGTTCGTGAAGCTGCTGGAGAGCAGACCTGCACTTGAAGTCGCTGCGTTCTTCATTGTCGGCTGGGTCGGCGTTAAGCTGGCGGTACATACGCTGGCACATCCATCGCTGCACGTGATCCCGCATGATTTTGCGGAATCGACAGCGTGGAAAGTAACGTTCTACGTGGTGCTCCTGCTGATTGCTGTAATCGGTTGGTTCGTATCAGGCGGCAAAGAGAAGCAGAACCGGGCTTCGGAAGCGGCTTAAGTGTAAAATTCGAACATGTATCTGCATATCGTTTCATTCAAATGAGGGTGCCAGTGGGCACCCTCATTTTTTGTGCAATCGCAGGCGCGTCCACAAAGTTTAACATGACAAACGGGCAAATATTCGGTATGATGAGCAAGAAAATTTCATAGAAGAAACAGGTGCCAATGATGGAATGAAGCAAGAAATCCATGGATTGGTTAAAAGGGAAGCAGGTTTAATTCCTGCGCGGTCCCGCCACTGTAATGGAGGAGTCTTTGCAAGGCTGCCGCTGGGAAACCGGCAAGGCTGCAAGGATGTTGATCCCGAGCCAGAATACCTGCCTGTTTTCATTACACCGTTAACTCTACGATGGATAGGGAGGTGTTTATTAGTGCATGCAATAGTTAGCTGTATAATCTATTAAACCTCTTAACCATTAACGGTGAGAGGTTTTTTTGCGTTTTGATTTAATTCCATAAATCGTTTGGATGAATAGGAAGGGGTTTACATGATGAATAAAAATCGATGGATCGCATGGTTGTTAATTGTAAGTGTGTTTATGACTATGCTATCAGCCAATGGCCAGGTTTCATATGCAGCGGAGGATGCGCATGAGGATGCTTACCAAGAGCAGGAACATCTGGAGAGCAGCCAAGAGAACGGTGACGCTGCTCTAGCGAGCCTGAACATTGCTGCGGACATAGAAAAGCCGGTTATTAGCTCTATTGGCTTAGCCGAGTCGCGGCAAGTGATATATCGCAAGCTTAGCTTTACGGCATCAGCTGTAGACACGGCAGATCCGGCTGTACAACTGGCAGTTAAACTCAACGGGGACCTGGTCACAGCCAAGGAAGAGACGTATACCGTCATCCTGCAGCCAGGCGACAATGTCATTACGTTAACGGCAGTCGATACGGCCGGTAACCGTGCAGAGGAAAGCTATGCGGTTCATTACGCATTCGTGCAGAGCGCAGCAGCCGCGGAGCAACTTGAGAAAAGTCTCGCTTATTTAGTGAAAACGGTCAAGAGTCCGAAGTTTGGAACGGGTTCCGGCGAGTGGACTGTCATCTCTTTGGCACGAGCCAATTACCCCGTACCGGATAAATACTATGATTCTTACTACTATAACGTGACGGAGCAAGTAAGAGCACTCATGCTGAAATACGGCGGCAAGCTCGATAATAGCAAAAGTACGGAGCACGCTCGACTAATAATGGGGCTAGCCTCTATTGGAAGAGACATACATAGCGTGGCGGGCTACGATATTTCACAAGCGCTCGCTGATTTTGATTATGTCATCAAACAAGGGATTAACGGTCCTGTATTTACCCTCATTGCCTTGGATACCCATCAGTACGAGGCTCCATTGGCGGAAGGCGCTGCGGTGCAGACTACGAGGGAAAAGCTTATTCAATATATTCTGAATCAAGAGGTTAAGAAAGGCGCAATTGATGCTGGAGGCTGGGGCTTCGGCACAACAAGAGCAGACGTCGACCTTACCGCGATGACTTTGCAAAGCCTTGCTCCTTACTACGAGACGGATTCGCTTGTAAAAGCGGCTGCGGATAGGGCGGTGCAGTGGCTCTCCGCCACCCAAAACGCACAAGGCAGCTATACGAATTTCGGTTCGACAAGCAGTGAGAGCATCGCGCAGGTTATCGTTGCACTTACAGGCCTTGGGATTGACCCGCATGCCGACCCAAGATTTATTAAAAATAATAAATCACTGATCGATGCGCTGCTAGCCTTCTCTGTAGAAGGCGGAGGCTTTAAGCATGTGGCAACTGGCAAATTAGACGGCATGGCTACTGACCAAGGCACTTACGCGCTCGTTTCCTATGATCGGTATTTGAAAGGCGAGAATCGTCTCTATGATATGACGGATGTTCAATTGCAGCATTCTCAGGAAATGGAAATTCCTTTGCCGGCCGGAGAGAAACCGAGCATTGCTGTTCCGGATGGTGGAGTCCACTATATGGTTCCCGTGCCGACGGGAAATGAAAGCAAGGAAATAACGATTGAAATCCCAGAACAAAAAAATGGCAGCGTAAGCATCCATTTGCCTTTGAACAGCAGCTTGCCTCAAATCGAGGCCAAGAAGGGCAGCGTCACGGCAGTTATTCCGAAGGGTGCCAAAATCATTGGCAGCGACAGCAATATTTTAGAGCTGATTACGACGTTAGACACTGCGAATACGACTTTGAAAAATAAATTAGCCGAACTCGTTGCCGAGGGCAGGAAACTTAGCGAGATTGCTGAAGCCTTCACAATGGGCGGCAGATCCATGGTTGAATTTAACGAATATGTAACGCTGACCTTTGCAGGCCATAGCGGCAAAGATGCTGCCTATATCCAAGGCGGGTCCGTTCATGCGATTCAAAAATACGAAAGCGATGCTCTCGGCGCTGAAGCGGGAGAGAACGAATATGCGTTTGACGACGGAAATGACCTGATTGTAAAAACGAAGCATTTTACGGACTTTGTTTCCTATGCTACCAGCGTGTTAGAGGTGCCGGGCGGCGGTAACGAAACGCCTTCGCAGCCTACGCAATATGTCACCCAGTCGGTGGATAAGCTTGCGATTAACAAGGGTTACGTGCTGCCATCGGCAAGCGTAGAGTTGATAGCGGGTGACACGGTATGGACGTTATTAAAACGAACACTCGATGCGGCTCAAATTAGCGTCGACTTTGACTGGAATGAAACGTACGGAAGCGTATATGTGAAATCCATAGCCGGAGACGGAGAATTTGACCATGGCCAAGACAGCGGTTGGATGTACAATGTCAACGGTATTTATCCGGATTACGGGGCAAGCAAATATACACTGAAGCCAGGCGATCGGATTCAATGGCGTTATACGACGAATTTAGGCATAGATTTAGATGCGGGCGGATATGACCGAAGCCCAATTATTAATGTGCCTAAAGGGCTTGCGGAGAATTACGTCGTAAGCTTGACCAAATCACAGCTGGATACCGACAACATTACGATAAATATCGGTGATGTTCAGAAGAAGGTTATCCTGAATATTAGCGACGTTAAAGAAAGCATTCCAATGGTTACGGTCGTGAAAGGAACCGCTTCTTTCATTATCGACAAAGGTACGAAGCTGAATTCGGGGGAGCCGAACGTAGAGCTGTTCACCGCTTTGGATACGAAGCAAGCTAATGCGGCGGAACTCATTAACCAAGCGGTAGGCAGCAAAGATAAGTTCGGCAAATGGAATCAATCGTTTACGATCGGCAGCGAAGCGAATGCGCTGCGATTCGATAAACCGTTTACGGTCATCGTCAAAGACGGGAAAAATCAGTTGGCAGGCGTGGTTGAGAACCATAAATACGTACCGATTTCGATCTATGCTACAGAAGAAAAAGGCATGCAAGCAACGAGCGGAAGCGTCAAGAAAGCTTATGCGTTCGTGAAAGGAAACGACCTTTATATTAAAACGAATCAAACGGCGAGTTTTGTAACGTATACGCCTAGCAGCGGCTTGGCGCAGGATGTCCTGTACAAAGACGCGGACATCATCTCGAAATGGGCACTCGACGCGATCGGAGAAGCGACGAAAAACGGTTTTGTGCAAGGCAGCAATGGGAAATTCAATCCTAAAGCAGCGGTAACACGCGCAGAGTTCGCCAAGATGCTCGCAGCCGTGATGAACTTGGATACGGCCAATGGCAAGGCTAGCGCCTTTACGGATGTAGCGAAGACAGACTGGTTCTATCCGTACGTGACGGCAGCGAGCAATGCCGGCTACATGACCGGCTTCAATCAAGCATTCAGTCCGAATGACAGCATCACACGCGAGCAGATGGCGGCAACGCTGGTTCGGGCTTTGAAGATTGCGAGTGCAAGGCCGACAGAAGCGATTAAGGATTTGGATAAGGCTTCGGCTTGGGCCAAAGCCGATATTGAAACGGCTATCGCCTCGGGGCTGATGGTAGGCGATCGTAACGGTTTCCTTCCGAAGGCAACGGTGACGAGAGAGATGGCGGCTGTCGCGGCCATGAGAGCTTATGATTTTGAAGTGATTACCACGCCGGGAGATACGAATATCGATCAAAGCGCACAGGAGGCAGTGCGGAAACAGATTGCCCAAACGGCTGCTTTTATGCAAAATGCGGTGAGCGATCCGATCATTGCGAGCGTAGGCGGCGATTGGACGGTGCTTGGCCTCGCTCGTTCGGAGGTAAGCGTACCGGATAGCTATTATGCGAAGTATTATGCTAACGTGGAGCAGACGCTGAAGGAACAGTCAGGCAAGCTGCACAACGTGAAGTACACGGAGTACGACAGAGTCATTCTGGCGTTGACGGCTATCGGTAAAAGCGTTGATCAAGCAGCAGGCTATAATTTGCTTGAGCCGCTTGCCGATTACGATACCGTTATTAAACAGGGCATTAACGGTCCGATATTTGCGCTAATCGCGCTGGATAGCAAAGCCTACGACATTCCGGCAGTCGCAGGTGTCAAGAAGCAGACAACGAGAGAGCTGCTTATTGATTTCATTTTGGGCAGAGAGATTGCGGATGGGGGCTGGGCATTAGGGGCGAATCCAACCGCTGCTGACCCGGATATAACGGCAATGGCCATTCAAGGGCTGACCCCGTATTATGCAACCAATAATAAGGTAAAAGCTGCCGTAGACCGCGGGGTTGCATGGCTGTCGAAGGCTCAGATGGCAGACGGCGGATTTTCAAGCGGCGGGTCAGCCAATTCGGAAAGTATCGCCCAGGTTATCGTCGCTTTGGCTGGACTGGGCATCGATCCGCAACAGGATGCGCGTTTTGTGAAAAACGGCCATTCTGCGGTTGAAGCGTTGCTTAGCTACGGGGAAGCAGGCGGCGGCTTCTATCACGTTAAGCAGGGCGGCACGGATAACGGCGGAGCGAAGCCGGGTGAGGTGGATCTGATGGCTTCGGATCAGGCGCTGTATGCGCTTGTAGCCTATAATCGCTTTGTTGCTAAACAAACGCGTCTATACGATATGAGAGATGTGGCTTAACCAGGAATGGGAGCGAGGCAAGGGTAGCCAGTTGACCCTTGCCTCGTTAGCTAAGGAGGCGCATGAATAATGAACAGGAACAAATGGCTGGCGGCGCTCGTCGTTGTCGGCGTGCTAGCGGTTGCTTTCTTTTGGGGCGGCAATTACCCAAAGATGGATGTGCTGCCAGCTCCGAGCGTGACACAGGAAGCGGCAGCAACGCAGACTGCTCAGCCAGATCAGGCGGAGCAGAGCAGTGTGCCACCGTCGAGTACGTCATTGCCTTCCGGCACGGCTAAGCCAGAGGAATCCGCAAAGCCAGCCGCTTCCCCGGCAGACGATATGCCGACGCAGGAACAAACCGAAACGAAGCCGGAGCAAACTCCGACGGTTGGTGGAGGCGAAGCTGCTGCGACGGAGGCGCCAACGAAGGCAACGACGGAAGTGCCAACGAAGGCACCGGCAGTAGCGCCTACGAAGGCGCCTGTGAAGGCAACAAGCAAGCCAGCGCAGGCAAAGCCGGACACGGGCAAGGATAAATACCAGACGGATCCTGTTCCGGAGGGAAAACCGCAGCCTGTGGAGTGGCAGGATGCCACAATCGACAAAAGCGAGAAGTTAACCGTTACGCTGTCTGTCAAAGCGGATACGATTCTGAGCAATATGGATCTTTTCGATGAAGATAAGCTTGAGTTGCTGCCTAAGGACGGTATTATCTATAAAACGCAAAAGGTAACCTTCTACGAAGGGGAATCCGTATTTGACGTGTTGCTCCGTGAAATGAAAAAGAACAAAATCCACATGGAGTTTGAGATGACGCCCGTGTATAACAGCAATTATATAGAAGGCATTCATAATATCTATGAATTTGATTGCGGCGAGCTGAGCGGATGGATGTACAAAGTGAACGGCTGGTTTCCGAACTATGGCAGCAGCCGCTATATGCTGAAGGATGGCGACGTCATTGATTGGGTATATACCTGTGACCTCGGCAGGGACGTTGGCGGAGATAATACGGCGGGGGCTAAGCCATAATGAAGGACCGGTTCTCCAGCTTTCATCCGATCGTAAACTTTGTTTATTTTGCCGCCGTCCTCCTGTTCGGCATGGTGTTCATGCATCCCATTCTACAGGCGGCTTCGCTTGCAAGCGCGCTGCTTTATTCGATCATGCTGAATGGGAAAAAAGCGGTTACCTTCAATGTGCTATACATGCTGCCGCTGCTGCTTGTGACTGCGGTCTTGAACCCGCTGTTTAACCATGCCGGCGTAACGATCCTGTTTTATTTGGAGAACGGCAATCCGATTACGCTTGAATCCATTGCCTACGGCGTATCGGCTGCCTGCATGTTCGTAACGGTCATTATTTGGTTTTCTTGTTATAACGCGGTGATGACCTCGGATAAGTTCATATACCTATTTGGCAAAATCATGCCGGCTCTCTCGCTTATTTTCTCTATGGTGCTGCGGTTCGTACCGCGTTATATCGCGCAGTTGAAGGTGATTTCGAATGCTCAGAAATGCATTGGCAGGGATGTGTCGCAAGGCAGCATACTCGCGAGGGCACGCAACGGGATGACGATTCTGTCGATCATGACCACCTGGGCACTGGAGAATGCAATCGAAACGGCGGATTCCATGAAATCGAGAGGCTATGGGCTGCCGGGCCGCACGAGCTTCTCCTTGTTTCGATTCGATAACCGGGACAAACTCGTGTTTCTTCTTATGCTGGGGCTGATTGCGGTCATATTAACGGGCGCTGTTCTAGGCGAGAATACGATGCGATTTTTTCCTTCAATTAAAGTACCGGATAAGTCGCTGCTTAGCTTTACCATTTATATGGCTTATTTGGGACTAGGCCTGCTGCCCGTCATTATCAATGTGCTGGAGGAAATCAAATGGAAACGTATCGAGTCGAGGATGTAGTCTTCGCCTTCCCCGAGAAGGAGAAAGAGGCACTCTCGCATATAAGCCTGACCATAACGAGCGGGGAGTTCATTACGATTTGCGGAAAATCGGGCTGCGGCAAAAGCACCTTGCTGAGACAGCTGAAATCAATCCTTACCCCGCATGGCAAACGAAGCGGAAAGATATATTTCTGCGGGCAGCCGATCGAGGAGGTTGATCAGCGTACGCAGGCGTCCGAGATCGGCTTCGTGCTCCAAAACCCGGACAATCAAATCGTCACCGACAAGGTATGGCATGAGCTGGCGTTCGGCTTGGAGAGTCTTGGCTGCGATAGCGCCACTATCAGGCTCCGGGTTGCCGAGATGGCAAGCTTCTTCGGTATCCATACCTGGTTTCGCAAAAACGTGTCGGAGCTGTCCGGCGGGCAAAAGCAGCTGCTCAATCTGGCGTCCATCATGGCTATGCATCCGTCCGTGCTCATCCTGGATGAGCCCACCTCCCAGCTCGACCCGATTGCCGCATCGGATTTTCTGGAAACGGTAAAGAAGATCAACCGCGAGCTTGGCACCACGGTTATTATGACCGAGCATCGGCTGGAAGAGATCATTCCGATTACCGACCGGCTGATCGTTATGGACGAGGGAGCAATCATCGCAGAAGGCTTGCCCGAGCAGGTAGGTGCCGCGCTAAACCGGATGAAGCATCCGATGTTCCTGTCTATGCCTACGCCTATGCAAATCCATGCGGGAGTAAGCGGCAGCTTGCCTAGCCCGGTTACGGTAAAGGAAGGGCGGCAGTGGCTAAATGCGTATATGAGCGGCAAAACGGCGGTTGCACTCGACATTGTCGAAGCAAGTCCGAAGCAGGCAGCAGCGCCTGTTATTCAGTTCAAGGACGTATGGTTCAAGCATGACAGGAATGGCCCTGACGTGATAAAGGATCTGACCTTTACCGTCGAAGCGGGGCAGTTTTATTGCCTTGTAGGCGGCAACGGAACCGGCAAGACGACAACGCTATCGTTAATGAGCGGCATTCTGCAGCCCTATCGGGGCAAGATTCTAATCGGTGGCAAAAATCCGTTGAAAATGAATGTAAAAGAGCTGTTCACGAACAATGTAGGCATCCTGCCGCAAAACCCCCAAACGCTGTTCGTCAAAAAAACAGTCCGCCTCGATCTGTACGAAATGCTGTCCCAGACTGCGTTGACCAAGGAAGAGAAGGCAAGCAAGATCGATGAAATGGTTGCCTTTGCGGAGCTGGACCATCTGCTGGACATGCATCCTTATGATTTGAGCGGAGGCGAGCAGCAGCGGGCAGCCCTAGCGAAGGTTTTGCTCTTGGAGCCGCGGGTTTTGCTGCTGGATGAGCCGACGAAAGGCTTGGACGGCTTCTTCAAGGAAAAGCTCGCACGGTTTCTTCAGAAGCTGAACGCAAGCGGGGTAACGATCGTCATGGTCTCGCATGACGTCGAGTTCTGTGCCAAGTACGGCGAGATATGCTCGATGTTTTTTGACGGCAGCATCATTACGACGAACACGGCAATCCGGTTTTTTGCGGGAAATAGCTTCTACACGACGGCCGCGAACCGAATGGCTAGGCATATATGGAGCGATGGCGTAACGATAGAGGGGGTGATAGAGCGATGCCAGAAAAGCCGTTAGCAGGCTCACGGCTCAGCCGCCGCACGTGGCTGGCTACCGTGCTTATTCTAGTGGTCATTCCGGCCACGATTTTATTCGGCATCGTGGTGCTGGATGACCGGAAATATTACTTCATCAGCCTCCTGATCGTCTTGTATACGATGCTCCCTTTTGCGCTCGTGTTCGAGAAAAGAAAGCCGCAGGCGCGTGAGTTGATCGTCATTGCCGTATTGGCTGCGATTGCCGTAGCCGGAAGGTCCGCGTTTTTTATGCTGCCGCAGTTTAAGCCGGTTGTGGCAATCGTCATTATTGCAGGCGTGAGCTTCGGCGCGGAAGCGGGCTTTCTGGTGGGGGCGACCGCGGGGTTCGTTTCCAACTTCTTCTTCGGCCAAGGCCCATGGACGCCTTGGCAAATGTTTTGCTTTGGCATTATCGGCTTCCTTGCAGGCATTTTGTTCCAAAAGGGACTGCTGAAAAAAACGAAGCTTTCGCTTTGCGTTTTCGGGGGGCTGTCCACCTTTTTGGTATATGGCGGCATTATTAACGCGGGCTCCGTCACGATGTTCTCATCAGAGTTTTCGTGGAAGGCGCTGGCTGCTTCCTATGTATCCGGATTTTGGTTTGACATCGTACACGCCTCTGCAACGGTGTTATTTCTATTCGTGCTGGCCCGTCCTATGCTTGAGAAGCTGGACCGTATCAAGACGAAATATGGCCTGATTGAGCCAGGGAACAATAGATAATAGGAATAAGAAAGCTGCAATATGACAATAGGGCAGTGCGGAGATCGCGTTAGATCCTCCGCACTGCCCTATTTATGAACTATGCCCTGTTTATTGAATGGCTTGCAGGTGCTCTCCAAGGCGGTCCCATGTTTCCGTAATGCCTTGCTCCATGCCCATATTCATAACGGTTTGAAGCGATTCTTCGGATGGGTAAGTCGACCGGCTGACAAGCTTCGTCCTATTGCCTTCCAATGCTTCAAAGGCCATCGTAATATGAGGGGAAGGCATGCCTTCGGTTACATTGCCCTCTGCATCAGAGAAAAAGTCGACATAGATGATTTTTTCATTAGGTATGATTTCCTCATAGACGGCCTTGCCCCATGATTCAAAACCGAAAAAGTCGCCTTGATTCTCGTCCACGCATTTCATGCAATAATGCCAGACGCCGCCTGGGCGGAAGTCCACTGAGCAGAACGGAACCTCCCAGCCGCGCGGTCCCCACCATTGCTTCAGATGCTCGGCCTGCGAGAATGCTTGGAAAACAAGCTCGCGCGGAGCATTGAATACGCGCTCTAGAACGAGGACAGGACCTTCTACTCGGGAAACCATTGTGTTCGACATTGTTACTCCTCCTTAGTTTTGGTCAGGCTTGGTATCCTTCTGTTGCGAGCTTTGCAGCTTCTCCAAATACTTGTCAAGCGAATCAAAGCGTTCTTCCCACATTCGCCGGTAGCCTCCGAGCCAAGAGTCGAGGGCTTGGAACGGAACAGCGCTAAGCTGGTAATTCCGGCGATTGGCGTCGGCGTGTACCTCAACGAGCCCGGCTTCGAGCAGGACCCGCAGATGCTTCGAGGCTTGCGGCTGGCGAAGCTGTAATCGGTCGGCGATATCTCCAACCGTCAACGGACCGTTAAGCAACAGCTCTACAATGCGTAAGCGGTTCGGTTCGGCCAGTGCGCTAAATGTTGTAATTTCCATTTAGGCCACCTCTTTCTTATGCTGCTAGCCGTTTTTTATATTTACAATATACTCAAATATGAATATTCCTGTCAAGGAATACTTGGAATTACACATACGCATGAAGGAAGAAGAAGGAAAGCTAGCTAGCATTTAAAAATGTCTGTGCCTTCTTAAGCATTATGATTTCGCCATTCTAGTTGTAATCAGCTTAAGGAAGCCGTCATAGCCGCGATCGGTTAGCACGAATCGAAAAAACAGGAATAATCTCGCAAAGGATCCAGCGACGTATCTGGTTTTCGGCCTGTGTGCATCAATCGACTTCTCGATGGTTTGAGCGATCACGTCCGGAGGAGAGGTTTTGTCTCCGGATGATTCCATAAGCTTGGCGTTCATCTGAGCCAGTTCTTTGTAAGCGGTGTGTCCGGATACTTCCAGCAGCTTCTTGCTCGCTATCCCGCCCCATTCCGAAGTAACGCCTCCTGGTTCGATAATAATGACATCAACGCCTGTACCGTTTAATTCCGTGCGAAGGCAGTCGCTTAACCCTTCTACCGCGTACTTCGTAGCATGGTACCAGCTGCCGAGAGGCTCATAGGTTCGGCCGCCGATCGAGGAGATATTGACGATTTTTCCGAATTTCTGAGCGCGCATATGAGGCAGTACCAATTGCGTTAGCCTCGCTAATCCAAAAACGTTAACCTCGAATTGATACTTGCCTTCAGATAACGGGACGTCCTCAAGCGCGCCGTAAGACCCGTACCCCGCATTATTAATCAATACATCGATCCGTCCTTGCTCTTGCATGATTTGATCAGTGACTTTTACCATGGATTCGTCGCTCGTTACGTCCATCTCAACCACTCGGATGCCTAGCTCCTGCAAATGCTTCATTTTATCCATACGCCTAGCGGCAGCATAGACGATGAGTCCGCGTTTATGAAGGCGAAGAGCTGTCGCTTCGCCGATTCCTGAAGAAGCGCCTGTAATGAGTGCGATTAGGTTTTGCAAGGAAATCTCCTCTTTCTATTTTGGAATATTTATTCCACTCGAGTATAAGCCCGGAATAGGAAAACGTCAAGTAATAGTTAAAATATCGTTTTTTTAATCGTTAAACAAATAATCATGTCTATTAAACCAGTATTTTGTGGAATAATAGTTCCAATACATTGACTTCTCGATATAGATACACTATTCTTTTTTGGAACATGATTTCGGATTAAGGCAGGGGTGCGTTGCGTGGGCAAATACGAGGATATTTTGGATGCTGCGTTGGATTTGATTGTTGAAGAGGGGATTCAGTCCGTCACCTTTGCCAAAATATTTAAACGGGGCTCCGTTGGGGCAGGGACCTTCTATCATTATTTTACGAATAAAGAAGAGCTTATTAACGAATTGTACAAACGATTAAGACTGAGCATGAGCGAAAAGCTGCTAAAGGGGTATGAGGAAGCGGGCTCGGGCATCTATGAACGGTTTAAGTGCCTAGTGCAAAATTATCTTCTCTATGCAAAAGCGTTTCCTCGAGAGTTTGTATTTATTGACAGCTACTCTTTTTCCTCCGGTATTTCGCCTGAAATAAGAAGCCTCAACGACTATGGAGGCATTCAAGAGCTGTTGGCCATCTTGGCGGAAGGCAAAAAACAAGGCATTCTTCAAGATATGGATGTAGAGCTTGGTATTCAAGTTGTATATGGCATCATTTGTTCTGTGGCAAGAGGATTCTTTATCCAGAAATATCCACTGAATGAGCTTCAGATTCAACAAACGGTGGATTCCTGCTGGAAAGCGATTAAATATTAGCTTGGCGGTAGAATGACGACGCAATCGGGTTGCTTCATAGGCTGCTGAGTTTGAGCTGTAACGCGATATGAGGATAAGGGGAGAGCGGGATGCGCGTGCTGGAGAAGATTTTTAATGGGATGGTCGTCATCGGCATGCTGCTGCTGGTCGGACGATTGGTTACGGTTATCCTGCGAGTAATGGACATTCCGTTTATTACTTTTTTTAAGGATTACAGCGTCATTTCGTTCATCATTTTGATCGTTGGCGCGATTGGCTCGCAAGTGCTAAAGGACAAAAACAAATGACTTTATTGGCGTGATAGGATAAATAAACATTAAACGGGACGATCTCTTCTGCTTGCCGCAGATGGGTATCGTCCCTTTTAAAGTGGCGAAACATCGGTATGCCATCCGTTTAAGACTGTGTTCCGCCTCTTATGATCGTAGGGGTATAACTTGAAATTTCGATGAGGTTGGCATCGGGATCGCGGATGTAGATAGAAGTCATCGGACCGAGTGCTCCGGAGCGCTCAACGGGACCTAATACGACAGGTACGCCGAGGTTGTTGAGATGCTGGAGAACGGCAGGAGGTGTATCGTCTGTAATGAAGCAGATATCGCCCGATCCAGCTGTCGGGCGGCTCGCTTTCGGATCAATCTCGTTGCCAACCTCTTGGAAGTTGATTTTTTGCTGGCCGAATGCAGCTGCTTTTCTCCCTTGTCCGAACGCGATGATTTCCATGCCGAGAACTTTTTGATAAAAGGTGCAGGAGTCTTCAATGCTGGAGACGGTTAGCACCAGATGATCAAGTCGGATAATAGGCATAAGTTATGCTCCTTTCAAAGTTTTTAGCAGGAATAACTTATCAAATGATGATGAGGTTTAGCAATTAATTATGTTTATATAATTAAATTTCCATATATATTAAATTTAATGCAAACTCCGCCGATATACTATTCAGGTAAAATTTATGAAATAAGTAAGTTTTACTAATAATTTATTGGGGTGGACTAGAAATGAATTGGTACACGGAAGTATTGAAAAATTATGTGGGGTTTACCGGCAGGGCACGGCGCATGGAGTATTGGATGTTTTTTCTCGTCAATGCTCTTATTTCTATCGCGCTTGTCATTGTCGAATCGATTGTAGGCATGTCTGGCATAATATCGGGCCTATACTCGCTGGCGGTGCTGCTGCCGTCATTAGCGGTAGTGGTCCGCAGGCTGCATGACATTGGAAGAAGCGGACTCTGGATATTCATCGGAATAGTTCCTCTTATCGGTGCCATCGTGCTGTTGGTATTTTCCTTTATGGAAGGCGATTCAAACACGAATAAATACGGTCCTAACCCTAAGCTCTACGGTTAATATAGATGAAACGAACAAGACGAGAGCCCATCATTGGAGCTCTCGTTTGCTTTTCAGCCTATTGCGCGCGGCCTTCTTTGAGCATCGCTACCGTTTTGTCGATGCGCCGAAGCCGGGTTTCTGCCGTCTTCGCATCTTCAATAGCCAGCACGAGCCGGCGTTTGTTGCTATAGGACAGGCCTGTGAAAAAAGCGTTAGCCGCTGCTTCCGCCTCAAGGGCGGCAGCGAGGTCGCTTGGCACAGCAACTTCACGCGGTGCGTCGTCCAGCTCGATAGCAACGGTAACCTCTTCACCGGCAGCGACACCGGCTCCTATTCGATTCTCCGCGCTCAAAGGAACCATGAACCTGCCACCCATTGTGGCTACGGTGGTACGGTAGCTGTAAGCATTGATCGTGATGGTTACAGCGGGCTTCTTGCTTGTACCGAGCGCTGCCACGATTTCCTCAGGCACGGCGAAGCCGGTTGCGGTCTTGCCGCCAAGCTCAATAACGGATTGGAATTTCATCGGTTATGCCTCCATAATTATTCGATTCTTCGATGTCTTCCGCTAATACTACGGCGCCGAATGCCGGCGCGGTTTTGACGGCAGCGGCGATGACATGAAGCGCTCGCCCCGTAAATTTTAAAAATACGATATAGAATGGAATCCTACGTTGAGTTGCACGCCTCATAACGTTTATAATAATACGATAATATTAAAAAAGAAAAGGTGTCATTCATGAGCATATTAAATGTAGAACGATTAAGTCACGGCTTTGGGGATCGCGCGATCTTCAACGATGTATCCTTCCGCCTGCTGAAGGGCGAGCATATTGGGCTAATCGGAGCGAACGGCGAAGGTAAATCAACCTTTATGAACATCATTACGGGCAAGCTGCAGCCCGATGACGGCAAGGTGGAATGGTCTAAACGGATGCGCGTCGGCTATTTGGACCAGCATGCGGTTCTGAGCAAAGGCTCGACGATTCGCGACGTGCTGAAGGGAGCTTTTCAATACCTGTTCGATCTGGAGCAGGAGATGAATGATATGTACGGCAGAATGGGCGATGTCACGCCGGAGGAGCTTGAGAAGCTGCTTGAGGACGTAGGTACCATTCAGGATACGCTGACGAGCCAAGACTTCTATCTGATCGACGCGAAAATCGAAGAAACGGCACGCGGCCTTGGGCTGACCGATATTGGGCTGGACAAAGACGTCAATGATCTGAGTGGCGGTCAGCGGACAAAGGTTTTACTGGCAAAGCTGCTGCTGGAGAAGCCTGACATCCTGCTCCTGGATGAGCCTACCAACTATTTGGACGAGCAGCATATCGAATGGCTGAAGCGTTACCTGCAGGAGTACGAGAATGCGTTCATTCTGATCTCGCATGACATACCGTTCCTTAACAGCGTAATTAACTTGATTTATCATATGGAGAATCAAGAGTTGAACCGCTATGTGGGAGACTATGAGTACTTCCAGCAAGTGCATGAAATGAAAAAGCAGCAGCTGGAATCGGCGTTTAAGCGGCAGCAGCAGGAAATTGCCGACTTGAAGGATTTCGTTGCCCGCAACAAAGCGAGCGTAGCGACACGGAACATGGCCATGTCCCGCCAGAAGAAGCTCGACAAGATGGAAGTCATCGAAATTGCGAAGGAGAAGCCGAAGCCGCAGTTCAACTTCAAGGACGGAAGAACATCGGGCAAGCTTATTTTTGAAACGAAAGACCTTGTTATCGGTTATGACAGCCCGCTGTCCCGTCCGCTCGATCTGCGCATGGAGCGCGGGCAGAAGATCGCGCTCGTTGGCGCGAACGGCATCGGTAAGACTACGCTGCTGCGCAGCATTTTGGGAGAAATTCAAGCCATATCGGGTACGGTTCAGCGCGGGGAGCATCAGCAGGTCGGTTATTTCCAACAGGAGATGAAGGAGACTAATTACAACACTTGTATCGAAGACGTGTGGAAGGAGTTCCCTTCTTATTCGCAATTCGAAGTACGCGCTGCTCTGGCGAAGTGCGGTCTAACGACGAAGCATATTGAAAGCAAGATCGCCGTGTTAAGCGGCGGCGAGAAGGCGAAGGTGCGTTTGTGCAAGCTGATTAACAGCGAGACGAACCTACTCGTGCTCGATGAGCCAACGAATCACTTGGACGTGGACGCAAAGGACGAGCTGAAGCGTGCGCTCAAGGCGTACAAAGGCAGCATTATTCTTATTTCTCACGAACCGGAATTTTACCGCGATGTCGTAACCGATACGTGGAACTGCGAATCGTGGACGACGAAGGTATTCTAAGCCGTCTTATCCAAAAACCTGTCTAATCGCTCGGGATTAGACAGGCTTTTTTTAAATATAGGAAAGTATATCATTTCGCCAACTTTCTCTATATTTCTACGCGAAGCGTAAGCTTAGCCGCCAGAGGACGGCTTCAGCCGTTTACGCTTGGTAGCTGCCGAGCATGCATGCAAAAATAAAGCAAAGTAGGTTAAGCGGAATGACTAATCGCGATCAGCAAGTTTACCGGTTTAGCGAAGCACCGATTTGGGAGCTGCAGCGTGCCTATTTCGAAGAGCAAGGGGTCGAGGCATGGCAGCGCGAGGAAGTGCCGCAATATATTACGAGCAATCCGGTCATGGCGACCGCTTATGCCGAGATGATATTCGGCTTCCTGCAGGACAGGGCGGCCCAAGGGCATGCGTCGGAGACGGTCACGATCGTTGAGCTCGGGGCAGGCTCAGGGCAGCTGGCGTTCCATGTGCTGAAGGAGCTTTCGGCGCTTATTGCATTCGCGGAATTGGCGCTCCCGCCGTTTCGTTATGTGATGACTGATTTACCAGCTAAAAATATAGCTTTCTGGCGGCAGCATCGCAGCCTGATGCCGTTCGTAGAGCGGCGCCTTCTGGATTTCGCGCAATTTGATGCGACCAAGAGTGCCGATCTGCATTTGGCGGAATCGGGAGAAAAGATCCACGCGGGACAATTGGAGCAGCCGCTGCTCCTCATTGCCAACTATTTTTTTGACAGTATCCCGCAGGAGCTGATCTATGTCGATGAGGGGCTAATCTATGAGTGCCGCGTTTCCCTCAGTATGGAAGAGGGGGAGGATCAATCTGTCTCTGCTGGCATGCTGGGGAGAATGGTGCCGGAATACCATTATTGCAGAGCTGCCGAGTATGAACAGGACAACTATCCTTATCGCGAGGCAATCGCGTTGTACAGGGAGAAGCTTGAAGATTCCCACATTCTTTTCCCTGTTGCGGGACTTGAGTGCTTAGAGAGGCTTGGGCTATTATCCCGAGCGGGCTTTGTCCTGCTAACGGCAGACAAAGGCGACCACCGGATCGAAAACTGGGCATTCGCTGAGCCGCCAAAGCTGATTCACCATGGGAGCTTTTCCTTGACGGCGAATTACCATGCGATCCAGCATACGTTCGAGCAGAAGGGCGCGCTTACCCATTTCACGGAGCATCATTACAAAAACTTGAACGTAGGCTGCATCTTGATGGTGAATCAGCCAGCAGGGTTCATCCAGACGCGCCTTGCCTATCGCCGTTATGTCGACCGTTTCGGCCCTGATGATTTTTTTAGCTTAAAGCTTTGGTTCGATGAGCATTTAAATACGCTGGAGCTCTCGCAGCTATTGGCTTTCTGGCGCCTTGGACGCTTTGATCCACAGCTGTTTCTGCAGAGCGCGGGCCGCATCGAGAGCTTGCTGGAAGACTGCGGGGAAGAAGAGGCAGAGGATTTAAGGCAAGGCATGGTTGCGATGTGGCAAAGGTATTATCCGCTGGATGAGCGGCAGGATTTGGCGCTTATTTGCGCGATGCAGCTGTACCGACTGGAGCTGTACGAGGCTGCGGGAGACTTCTATGAGAAGTCGCTTGCCAGTCACGAGGGAACGGCCGAAACGTTGTATGGCATGGCGATTTGCTGCTATGAAACGGAACGGGAGGCGGAGGCGCTCCATTATGCGGAACGCGCGTTAAGGCTAGAGCCCTTGCATGAGGGAGCGGCTGCGCTGCTTGGTCATTCAGAGTAGATAGAAAGGGGCTGACTCAAAGGGGAGCGCTCCCTGATGAAGCAGCTCGCACCATTGAAAATAAGAAGAATTTCGTATTAAACAAGCGTTGCAGAGGGCTAATCTGCAACGCTTGTTTTTGGTTTGGGTCTCTTGCCGCGTTCTTCAGAAAATGATGTTGAACGGAGCATGTAAATGATTCTGAAGAAGCGCCAGCGGTCGTTTTTGTGAAGGGATTAGGGTCTCTCCTCGTTGATCCAAAGGAATGCCCGAGCAATGGCGATCGGAAGAATAGTTACATGTGCAGGTTGCCGTTTAACCTGAATAACAAAGATATTGCATCGTCAACTACTGACTTATGGGATAGCCCTTTTTACATGCGAGGTTAATCCTCATCCTCTTCAAGCACGGAGGCTGCTCCTCAACGCCTTCAAGTACGGCTTCGAATGACGTATAGGTCAAGAAACCTCCCCCGGAAACAGGAGGGTTGGAAACGGCATCAGCTTCTGGATTGCGGCTGCAAGCGGTAATGCTTGGGGCTTACGCCGTAGAAAGCGCTGAAATGCCGCGTAAACGGATGAATGGAGGAATATCCGAGCCGTTCGGCGATGGCGGTAACGCTACTCTCGCTCTCCAGCAGAAGATGCGAGGCACGCCTCATGAGCAGCTTATGGTGATAGGCTTTCGGCGTCAGCCCGGTCTCGCGCAAAAACAAAGCGTGGAAATAGGTTCGTTTCAAACCGCAGAAGGTCCACCACGTTTCAACCGGCTCGCGCTGCTCGGGATGATCATTCAAATGAGCAAGCAGGCGGACGATTCGGTAATCGGTCGGCTGATGCGTATGGATGGTGTTATGCCAGCTGAGAACCCATGCATACAGAAGGCTGTTCATCATTTCGGTCCGATAATAAACCGCGTTATGGTAAAGCTTAGCGAGCGTAACCAGCGACTCGTACAGCTCCGGATAAGGCTGCAAAGAGAAGACGGAGGGCAGGCTGTCCAGCTCGCCGCAAGGATAGGACAATGCCGTCTCGCCGAGCTCGAAGGGTTCCGGCGCGTAGATGAAGGTCCGATTGGCAGAGACAGGCTGAGCCTCGCTCCATAGATCGAAATAAAGATTATGCGACGATAAAGGATGGTCCGGCGAAATATGGAAGGCATGCTGCTCCCCAGGCCTTAGAAATATAAGGGTCCGGTTCTCGATCACGTACCGTTTTCCGTCAATCTCCATTTCCCCGGGCCCATCGGTAAAAAGATGAAAGGCATAAACGCTGCATACCCGCAGCTTTTCGTTCGAGCTTCCATCGTAGAGGTAGTACATCGAGTCTCCGACATGAGGAGTCATTTCATTCAAGCCTCTCACGGCAACGCCGCCTCGCTTTCCTTATTCCTAAAATATAGCGGATGATTTGATAAATTTATGGATCGTAGATCAAATACGATAAGTTATGTAAATGATACAATAACTGCATTATTAAGAATAGATCTATGCGGTAAGTTACGGATAAATTATCAACATATTTTATGACGTCGGTCATTTGATGCTGACTGCAAAAAGGAGG
Source organism: Paenibacillus sp. J22R232 (assembly GCF_056269165.1). Taxonomy (NCBI): domain Bacteria; kingdom Bacillati; phylum Bacillota; class Bacilli; order Caryophanales; family Paenibacillaceae; genus Paenibacillus; species Paenibacillus sp. J22R232. The sequence goes on from NZ_JBWDNK010000007.1 coordinate 169,050, forward strand.
CATGCTCTTGCGGTTTAAAGATAAAGTCGTGCTTGTCACCGGTGGGGGCTCAGGAATCGGCGAGGTAAGCGCGGAGCTGTTCGCCGCGGAAGGCGCGCATGTTATTATAGCGGATCGGAATGGAGCGGAAGGGCAGCGCTCGGCCGATAATCTATGCAAGCGCTATTCAGCATTGAAAGGGCTTCCACGAGCAGCTGCGATGGAGACGGATGTATCGCGGGAGACGGATGTAGAAGCGTTGCTGGCTCAAACGTTACAGAAGTACGGCAAGCTCGACGTGCTGTTCAACAATGCGGCCGTCATTTGCTCGAGGCCGCTCGAAGAGATTGATGAACGCATGTTTGACCAGCTATACGCCGTTAATGTGAAAGGCGTTTATTTGATGATTAAGCATGCCATTCCGCATTTGCGCAGGACAAAAGGGAGCGTTGTTAATATGTCCTCCCTTAACGGGCTTGTCGGACAGCGGCAGAATCCGATCTACGCCGCTTCCAAGGGTGCCGTCATCGCATTGACCAAATCGCTTGCGCTCGATTATGCGCAGGACGGCGTAAGGGTCAATTGCGTATGCCCGGCAGGGGTGATGACGCCGCTGCTGGACGAGTGGACGAGGCAGCAGCCGAGTCCCGCCGAAGCGGTGCAATCGCTTAATGCGATGCATCCGCTTGGAAGGCCTGCATCCTCCGAGGAGGTTGCCCAAGCCGTGCTGTTTCTGGCATCCGAACAGGCCGCATTTATTACCGGGGTTGCCCTGCCTGTCGAAGGCGGCGCCTCGCTCGGCTATTAAACGAAATCAAGGGAGAGCTTACGATGAAAATTACAAAAGTAGAAACGTTTGTGCTGCATGTCCCGATAGACCCGCCGATTACCGATGCCATCAATGTTGCGACACATTGGGGATTGTCTGGCGTTCGCATTTATACGGATGAGGGGTATGTCGGTTACGGCTATACAGGAACGTGCGCGCATGGCGACGATATGATCGTGGATACGATTGACCGTTATTATGCGCCTGAGCTGATCGGCAAGGACCCTTTTATGGTGAAGGAAATTTGGGACACGCTGCGCTTTGGCAAAATGCACTGGATCGGTCGCGCGGGCATCACGCATATGGCGCTGGCAGCAGTGGATATCGCGCTTTGGGACATTATGGCGAAGGCATCGAACAAGCCGCTTTGGCAATATCTTGGCGGTCATAAATCGAAGGGCATCAAAGCATACAACACGAACGGAGGCTGGCTGAACTGGTCGAAGGAGCGTTTGCTTAAGGATGTAACGGATATCGTCGAGCAGGGCTTTACCGGTGTCAAAATCAAGGTCGGAAAGGCTAACCCCCATGAGGATTACGACCGGGTGAAGGCCGTACGGAAGGCGATTGGCGACCAAACGATCTTCATGATCGACGTGAATCAGCAGTGGAACATTAACACGGCGATGACGTGGGGCAAGAAGCTGGAGGAATTTGATTTGTTCTGGCTGGAGGAGCCGCTTAATCCGGATGATATCATGGGCCACAAGAAGCTGGCTGACGCGTTGAACGTCCCAATCGCGCTGGGGGAGCATGTGTATTCGAAATATGCTTTCCGTGATTATATCCATCAAGGCGCGATTGAATATTGCCAGGTTGACGTGACACGGGTAGCCGGCATTACGGAATGGCTGCAGGTAGCCGGGCTTGCCGCTTCGTACGACATTCCGATCTGTCCGCATGTCGGCGATATGGGGCAGATCCATCAGCACTTGGTAGCCGCTACGCAAGGGGCAATCATGCTGGAATACATTCCATGGATTAGGTCGATTTTCGTTGAACCGGCTACTGTCGTTAACGGACAGTACGTGCTGCCGGAGCTGCCGGGAGCTTCTACCGAAATCATTCCTCGTTATTTCGACGAATACCGGATCAGATAGCGAATGAGAGGAGGATGTCTATGAGACTGCAGGGTAAAATCGCGCTCCTGACCGGAGCGGGCTCAGGTATCGGAAGAACGACCGCCGAGCTGTTCGCCAGAGAAGGCGCGACGGTGATCGTGAATGACATCGATGAAGCCAAGGGGCTGGAAACGGCTCAAAGCATCCAAGCAAGCGGGGGGAGCGCGCTGTTCCTGCACGCTGACGTTACGGATCCCGGCTCGGTACGCGAGATGGTGGAAAGCGCGCTGCAAGCCTATGGAAGAATCGATATTTTGTTCAACAATGCCGGCATTAGCGGCGTAGGTGCCATCCATGAGATTGAGCCGGAGGCATGGGACCGCGTCGTGCAGGTAAACCTGCGCGGGGTTTTCCTGCCGTCGAAGCATGTGCTGCCTTCCATGATGGAACGCAGATCCGGCAATATCATCAATATGTCATCCTGCATCGCGGAGATTGGGCTGGCGCGCCGGGCTTCCTACTCGGCTACCAAAGGCGCCGTGCTGGCGCTGACCAAGTCCATGCAGGTCGATTATGCCAAATACAACATTCGCGTGAACGCGATATTGCCGGGGACGATTATGACGCCGTTCGTCGAGCAGTATTTGCAAAGCTCGTACGATGATCCCGAAGCAGCTATCGCGGCAATCAAAACACGGCAGCTAAGCGGTCATTTAGGCAAACCGGAGGATGTGGCGAACGGGGTGCTATTTCTGGCTTCCGACGAGTCCTCCTTCATGATGGGCTCCCCGCTCTACATGGACGGCGGAGTCGTATTCGGCAAGGATGCTTGATGAAAGAAAAGCGAGAGGATGATGGAACAAGATGAAGCTGGTCACGATAGAGCAAGAAGGACAATTTAAGCTGGGCATCAAACGGGAAGATGGAATTTTCAATATTCATGCGGCGCTTGAAAGGTTCCCGAACGCGGGCATCTCTAGCGATGTAATGGCAGTAATCGAAGGCGGAGCGGAGAGCCTTGCCGCGTTGTCCGCATACGCGAATCACGTGCTTGAGTCGGCGGAGACTTTGGACGGATTGCTTATGTCTGAGGAGAACGTTCGCTTCGGGCCATGCGTCACGAGACCGAATAAGATCATTTGCGTCGGCTTGAACTACAGGAAGCATGCCGTAGAGACGAATGCGCCGATCCCCCAGTATCCCATTCTATTCAACAAGTTCAATAACACGCTTACGGGGCATCGCGAAGATATTGCGCTGCCGGAGCGTGTCACCTCGCAGGTGGATTACGAGGCGGAGCTTGTCATCGTCATCGGCAAGGCAGCTAAGTATGTGAGCAAGGATGAGGCGCTGCAGCATGTATTCGGCTACTGTAACGTCAATGACCTGTCGGCTCGCGATCTCCAAATGCGGACCCAGCAGTGGCTGCTCGGCAAAAGCTGCGATGATTTCAGTCCGATCGGCCCGTATCTGGTCACCGCGGACGAGATTCCGGATCCGAATAATCTTGAAATCAAATGCATCGTAAATGGAGAGACCCGTCAGCATTCCCATACATCCGATATGATATTCCCATGCGATGAGGTCGTTAGCTACATTTCGCAGCATATGACGCTTACGCCTGGCGATATTATTCTGACAGGTACGCCGGAGGGTGTCGTCCTTGGCTATCCGGAGGATCGCCGAGTCTATCTGAAGGACGGAGACGTCGTTACGATTGAGATCGAAGGCTTGGGCAGCCTCACCAACCGCCTCATTAGTGAAGCGAATACGAATATATAGCTAAGGGATGGATACAGCATGAATCAAGCGAAGCTTTGGTATAACGGACCGGGAGCGGGCTGGAAGCAGGGACTGCCGATCGGCAACGGAAGAATAGGCGCCGTCATTTACGGGGGAGCCTCGCAGGAAACGTGGAGCATGACGGAGCTGACCTATTGGTCGGGAAAGCCGGAACGTATTCCAGGCAGCGGCAAAGGGAAAGCCGGGCTTGGGGAGATGAGGGCTGCTTTTTTTAACGGAGATTATAACGAAGGCGATCAGTTGGCCAAGCAGATGCTTCAGCCGAAAAAGCAGAATTTCGGGACGAATCTCTCCGTATGCGATGTTGTGCTTCGGTTCGGGCCGGAGGGCGAAGGACTGAAACGCGAGCTTTGCTTGGATCATGCGATTGCGACCGTTTCATACACAAGCGAGGGAAGCAGCTTCATCCGCGAGACGTTCGCGACCCACGCGGACGGCATCGTTGTTTCTCGAATTAAAGGGGAGCAGCCGGGCGGGATATCCTTCTCGCTCTCGGTAAAGGGGCGTACTGGGAATTTCTCATCTGCCGTCAGGAATGACGATACGGTCGCATTCGGTGGGCAAGCGACGGAAGATATGCATAGCGACGGGACATGCGGCGTATTTTGCCGGGGACAGGTCAAGATCGTGGCCGAGGGTGGGAGCATCCGAAGCAGCGGCAGCGACATTGTCGTTACGAACGCGGACGAAGCTATTATTTATTTCGCCATCCATACGGATTACCGCCAAACTGACGACCAGTGGACCAAGAGAAGCGAGGAGCAGATAGCTGCGGCTATCTCCAAGGGCTATACGCGCCTTAAAGCGGACCATATCGCCGATTATAGCGCATTGTACGCGCGTGTTTCCCTTGATTTGGGCGATACCGCTCATGACAGGCTGCCGACAGACGAGCGGATGCGGCGGCTGCAGAATGGGCAGCAGGATGATCCGGGCTTGATCGTCTTGTTTTTCCAATATGGCCGTTATTTGACGATTGCCGGCTCGCGCGCGGATTCCCCGCTGCCCCTGCATTTGCAGGGCGCATGGAATGACGGCGAAGCGAACCGCATGGCATGGAGCTGCGATTATCACCTGGATATCAACACGCAGATGAACTATTACCCGACCGAAATAAGCAATCTGGCGGAATGCCATGTTCCGTTGATGAATTACATTGAACGGCTGTCCGCATCGGGAAGGCACGCGGCACAGGATTTCTACGGCTGCGAGGGCTGGGTGGCGCATGTATTCTCTAACGCATGGGGCTTCGCGGCTCCGGGCTGGGAGACCGGCTGGGGACTGAATGTAACGGGCGGCCTATGGATCGCGATGCATTTGAAGGAGCATTATGAGTACGGGCTGGATCAATCGTTCCTGACGAAGCAGGCCTATCCGGTGATGAAGGAAGCGGCAGCGTTTTTCCTTGATTATATGACAGTGCACCCAAGCAATGGCTGGCTCGTTACCGGGCCTTCCAATTCCCCGGAGAACAGCTTCTACACGGGCAAACGGTCAGAAGGCCCGCAGCAGCTGTCGATGGGCCCGACGATGGATCAAGTGCTGGTAAGGGACTTGTTCGCTTTCTGCCTGGAGGCCGCCGAGCTGCTGGATACGGATGCTGAGCTGCAAGAGAAGCTGAGGGCGGCGATTGCTTTATTGCCGCCGCTGCAGATCGGCAAGAAGGGACAGCTGCAGGAATGGCTGGAGGATTACGAGGAGGCGCAGCCCGAGCATCGCCACCTTGCGCATCTGTTCGCGCTGTACCCGGGCAATCAGGTTACGCCGCACGGCACGCCGGAGCTCAGCGCAGCTGCCGAGCAAACGCTGATCCGCAGAATGACGGATGAGCTGGAGGATATTGAATTTACGGCAGTGCTGTTCGCAACCGGGTTCTCCCGGCTGTTCAACGGAGACCGAGCGCTCAAGCATATCAACCATTTGATCGGCGAGCTTTGCTTCGATAACCTGCTCACTTATTCGAAGGCAGGCGTTGCCGGGGCGGAGACGAATATATTCGTTATTGACGGCAATTACGGAGGAACGGCGGCAGTTGCGGATATTCTCCTCCAAAGCCATGCTGGCGAGATCCACCTGCTGCCAGCGCTGCCAGCCGCGTGGTCGAACGGCTCTTTCAACGGTTTAAGGGCGAAAGGGAATGCGGAGGTTGATGTTACTTGGGAGAACGGCATGCTGACAGGGGCGGCCATTCGCGCTCATTCTGCCGTTTCGCTAATTGTCCGTTACGGCGACCGTACCGCGACCATCGCATGCAAGCCAGGTCAAACGTACAGGCTGGACGCGAACCTTGGGCTGGTCGATCACGAAGTGACAGCGAAATAGCTTTTGAAAAGAGCGAACAGGACAACTACGAGCTTTATTAGTAGTTGTCTTTTCGCATCATTAGGTTATTATGAATGAGCGGGCATTTTAAACGCTGCACGGAGTTCCGGATATAACGGTTATGTAAGCGCTATTATATAGAGAAGGGTGGGTTGGACGTGCCGAAGTACTCAACGATCTTCCGCAAATTTCTCGTTTCTTATTTAATTATATTAATCATTCCAAGCATAGCGGGTTATGTTTCCTACCGCACTTCCATTTCGGTAACGCAATCCATCTCGATCGAGAATAGCGTTACGCAGCTGCAGCGAAGCCAGGAGATATTGGAGAGAAGGATGGTCGAGGTCGAGGGTTTTACCCGTCAGCTCGCTTTGAATCCGGATTTGAATAAATTGATGAACGAGAGGAAGCAAGGCGACGAGGTTAACGTATACGGCATATGGAGCATGGTGAAGCAGGTCACGCCGTTTAGCCAAACGAATGATTTTCTGCAAAATTACTTTATATACTTAAATAATTATGACGTTATTTTCACGCAGGGCTCGGCATACTTCCGACCGGAGCATTATTATCAAAACTTCCGCTATCCCGACCTGACGGTAGAGGAATGGAAGAAAGAAGTGCTGGGGCAGACTCACCGCAGTGAAATTATGCCGCTCCGCTCCTATATGAGCAATTCGAAGCAAACCTCGGTTATTACGTATATGCAGTCGCTACCGCTGGACAGCTTCAGCGGCTCATCGCCGGCTACCGTGGTTGTCATAATAAACCAGGAGAATATATCCAACCTATTGGCAGGGCTTGAGGACCGTTACGGCGGCTGGGCGCATATAAGCGACGCGCAAGGGAACACGATAGGCGTACGCGGCATAAGCGAGACGGACGTGAGAAAGCTGTCGTTGGATGCCGAGCTTGACCCGTCCAAGACGAGCCAATTCTATAATGATGACCTTGTCATCACGATTCATTCCGATAAGAACGGCTGGACCTATCGGGCAGGCGTCCCTCGCCAGGTGCTAATGGAGAATGCGAATCAAATCAAATACATTACGTGGCTGGTTACCGGAATTGCCATATTGCTAGGTTTGCTGGCTGGCTTGCTCTTGTCCTACCGGAACAGCGCGCCGATCAACCGGCTGCTTGGCGTCATGAAGGAGCATTTTGGCAAAGACGGCATTGCAGAGCGCAATGAGTATGATTTCCTGCAGGGCAACATATCGAACATGATTACGAGCAACCGGCAGCTTGAGCTTGAGCTGAAACGGCAGCTGCCCTTGGTGCGCGACGGTTTTCTGAAACGGCTGATTGCGGGCGAGTTCCACACGACGGAGGAAATTGCGGCTGCCGCAGCCCAAGCGGATATGAGCTTTTCTTCCGATGGGGGCTACGTAGGCATTCTACGCATTAATGGGTATTCCGGCATGGACAGCGTTGAAATTCTGAATGAGCTCGCCGCGGCAAGATTGATTCTGAAACAGGCCTTAACGGATGCCGTTAATGAGCTTCCGATGACGGATCTCGGTTCCGACCGAATCGTCATGATATGGACGGCACGGCCGGAGGAGGCTGGCGGGCTCGCGTGGAGACAGCAAATAAGCGAGACGCTTGAGAAGCTGGCGCAGGTTGCGTACACGGAATATAAAATATCGGTCACGGCTGCGTTCGGGGATAGCTATCCGGCCATTATGGATGCAAGCCATTCCTATGAGCAAGCGAAGCAGATGATGGAGTATGCGGAGTTTTCCAGCAAAAGCAACATGATCTGGTTTAGTGATTCGCGACTGGAAACGGCCACTTATTATTACCCGCTTGATATTGAACAGCGCTTGATTAGTACGATTAGGGCTGGTGATCCAGACGAGGCAAAGCGGATGCTGCTGTCCGTTATGGAGAAAAATACGGAGAACCAGCAGCTCTCGCCGGAGATGAAGCAGCAGTTGGTTGGCGAGCTGAAGGGTACGCTGCTCAAATTGCTTGATCAGAAGGCATTTATGGAATCGGAGCTGCTGCACACGCTCAAAAATCAAATGATAGGCATTCAAGCCTCCGATACGCTTAGCGTCATTCAGGATGAGATGATCGAGATCGTGAATGCGCTCTGCGGCGTTATCAATAGCAAGAAGAACAACGCACACATTCAAATGGTCGAGGATATCAAACAATTTATCGCAGAAGCATACGGCGACTCTGAGCTGACCTTATACCGGATAGCGGAGAAGGTAGAACGCCCGGAGAAATACATTTCGCAGCTGTTCAAGGAGGTTACGGACGTTAACGTATCCGATTACCTCGAGATGATCCGGATTGAGCAAGCCTCCTTGCTGCTGCGCACCGATGCTTGCACGGTGGACGAAATTGCGGCACGCGTAGGCTATAACAGCTCGCATTCCTTCCGCAGGGCATTCAAACGGGTGATGGGCGTTGCGCCAAGCTCCTATAGGCAATCCATAAATATATAAGCGTTCTGCCGCGCTTGAGGCAAGGAGTGGAGAAGATGAAAAAAAGCCAGATTCGCATTTTAGCGGCTCTATGCATCATGATAGTGACTCTGTCGGCTTGCAAGCTGGGCGGCGGAAACGAAGAACGGGAGAGTGGCGGCAAGCCTGCGCCAGTAGAGATTAATGTGTTTGCTCAGCAGGAGACGGGCATCGATCTGCGCACGAATGATTTCACGAAGCTGCTCGAGAGCAAATTCAACGCGCGCATCAATTGGGATAGCATTACGCCGGACGGAGCCAAGGAGAAACGTCAAATATCGCTCGCTGGCGGAGATTATCCGGATGCGTATATTTTGACGGCATATTTGGACCAGTTCTCGCAATCGGATTTGCTGAAGTACGGGAAAGAGGGCGTCATTCTGCCGCTTAACCAGCTTATTGAGCAATATGCGCCCAACATTAAGGCCGCTATGGAGAAGGATCCGACCTTGAAAGCGTTCAATACGGCTCCTGACGGCAATATTTACGGCCTGGTCGCTTACAGCGAATGCTTTCATTGCTCCTATCCGAACAAAATGTGGGTGAATACCGATTGGCTCTCGAAGCTCGGTTTGGCGATGCCCACAACGACCGCGCAATTCAAATCGATGCTTGAGGCGTTCAAGAATTCGGATCCGAACGGGAACGGGATAGCCGATGAGATACCGCTAAGCGGCTCCATCGAGGATTTCGGCGTCCGCATCATCCCCTACCTGATGAATGGGTTTATATATGACGATGACCGCAATTATTTGGCCATGAGCAATGGGAAAGTGGACACGGTAGCGAATAAGCCGCAGTGGAAGGAAGGGATCGCCTTCATTAAGTCGCTTTACGATGAAGGCTTGATTGACCCGGGAGCGTTTATACAGAACGCTGAAGCGCTCAGAAGGATCGGCGACAATACCGGTGCGCCGGTATTGGGTGCTGTCGCGAGCATGCATCCGGCCATATTCACGAGCGAGCGGCTGAAGGATTACGCACCGATTCCGCCGCTTCAAGGACCGTACGCATCCTATGCGACCTTCGATGGGGGAGGCATACAGCCTGGCGCGAAGTTCGCCATTACGAATAAAGCGAGCAAGGAAGCGCAAATCGCGTTAATTCAAATGGTCGATTACATCTACACGCCGGAAGGGCAGACGATTGCCCAGTCGGGCCTGGAGGGCATCGGCTGGAGGAAGCCCAAAAAAGGCGAGGCGGCGCTTGGCGATGGCATTGCTCCGCAGTTTGCAAGCCTAATCCCGATTAACAACGCAAAGCCGACCAATTCCGGCTGGAGCGGGATGGCACATTTCTATATGCCGAGGGAATATCGCGATAGCTGGGTGGCAAGCAAGGATATTTACGCGCTTGACGGCTATGAACGAAGGCTGATCGAGGCGACACAGTTTTATGAAGGACATGAGCCTGCCGAAATGTTCCCGATTTGGACGATTTGGCTTGATCCGGCGGAAGCGGACGAGGCGGGTATCCTCCATACGAATCTTTCTAATTATATTGAGCAAAGCACGCTTCAGTTTATAACCGGCGATTTGAATTTGGACAAGGACTGGGACGGTTATTTGGCAGGGCTCGCTAGCATGCAGGTTGGAAGGTATCTTGAAATTATGCAGAAGGCGTACAACCATTCGAATTCAAATAAATAGTTTTCCAATGTATGAGATCCCGGCTGCCGCGCAGCCGGGATTTTTTTGCGCTGCGTGCACGGTACAGCTGATAAAGCCGATAAATGTACGCCAGTACGGGGATTTGCCCCCTGTGAATCCGAGTTTTTGTACGTAAAAAGACGCAAGTGTACCTGTTTGGAGGAGGTGCTTTTCTACTATGATCAGTCGTATAGAAAGCGCTATCATACATCAGCAGGTAGTCACTTAGGGGGGATTGTTCTGGAAAAAGAAATCGTACTGAATAATAAGTTGTTGAAGGCAAAGGGCAAGCGAAGCCTTGCGGAAGAAGCGGTTCGAAGCTTCAAGAAGCATTGGCAGCTGTACCTGATCATTATACCGCCAGTGTTGTTTTTCCTTATTTTTAAATATTATCCGATGCTGAATGCCGTACTCGCCTTTAAGGATTACAACGTCATTAAAGGAATATGGGGGAGCCCGTGGGTAGGCTTCAAAAACTTTCAGTTGTTTTTTGATAATCCGATGTTCTGGCCCTTGGTCAAAAACACGATCTACGTCAGCGGATATTTATTGCTCGCAGGGTTTCCGATCCCGATCATACTCGCGCTGATGCTGAACGAGGTCCGCAACGGAAGATTCAAACGGACCGTACAGCTGGTCACCTTCGCGCCATATTTCATCTCAACCGTCGTCATGGTGTCGATCATTATGCTGTTTTTGGCGCCGAGGCTCGGATTCGTCAACGTTGCTTTGAACTACTTCGGGCTCGACTCGATCAACTTCCTGGGAGAGGCCAACATGTTCCGGTCGATTTACGTTTGGTCGGACATTTGGCAGACGGCTGGTTATTCAGCGGTTATTTATTTGGCGGCGCTGTCCGGCATTGATCCGACCTTGTACGAGGCGGCTAAGGTAGATGGAGCATCACGCTTCCAGAAGATCCTTCACGTAGATATTCCGGGCATTTTGCCGACCATCACGATTATTCTCATCCTGAACGTAGGCAGCGTCATGGCGATTGGCTTCGAGAAAATTTACTTGCTCCAAAACCCGCTCAATAAGGTAAATTCTGAAATTATCGCTACGTATGTCTATAGCGTCGGGCTGTTAAATGCCAATTACAGCTTTGCAACGGCGGTTGGCTTATTCAATTCATTCATTAATCTGGTACTACTATTCGTCGTCAACGGCTTGGCGAAAAAATTCACGAAATCGAGCATTTGGTAAAAGGGGAGTGCGCCTATGGCATCGTCAAAAATAGCAACGCAGCAGGCACCAATTAGACAAACGATTAAAGATTCAGCGGGTGATAAAGTCTTTTTGTTCATCGTATACACGGTTTTATTTTTGGTGTTAATCGCGGTTATTTATCCGCTTATTTATATTCTTAGCAGCTCGATCAGCAGTCCGGCAGCCGTAACGTCCGGCCGCGTCTGGCTGTGGCCCGTGGATATTTCGTTCAAGGGCTTCAAGGTTCTGTTCGACACCCCGCAAATTATGCAGGGCTATGGCAACTCGCTGTTCTACACGGCAGCGGGAACGATAATCAGCGTAGTGCTTACGGTTATGATTGCGTATCCGATGTCGCGCAAATCATTTTTTGGCCGCAGCGTCATTATGATGCTCATCACGTTCACCATGCTCTTCAGCGGCGGCTTGATCCCGACCTACATGGTTGTGCGGGAATTCGGCATGATCGACTCCCGTTGGGCGCTGCTCATTCCGAATGCGGTCTGGGTATGGCAGGTCATTATCGCACGCTCCTTCTTCCAAAATTCCATTCCCGACGAGCTGTTCGAGGCGAGTGAGATCGACGGATGCAGCGATATCCGGTTTATGCGGAGCGTCGTTGTTCCCTTATCCAAGCCGATACTCGCCGTGCTCTTCCTCATGTACGGCGTTGGTCAATGGAATGCATACTTTGACGCATTGATCTACCTGAAATCGGCGAACCTGTTCCCGCTGCAGCTTGTCCTGCGGAGCATCATCATCATGAACAACAGTGCAAGCGTGACCGATGCCCTGAAGCAGGTGGAGAGACAGCAGCTCTCCGAGCTGCTGAAATATTCACTTATCGTGGTGGCGACGCTGCCGGTTCTGATCATCTACCCGTTCGTGCAGCGGTATTTCGTGCAAGGGATGCTGGTCGGCTCGGTAAAAGGGTAACGACACGAGGGATATGGAAGGGAGGTGGTCGACTTGTAGCGTTAACGCAAGGCCAATGGCAATCCTTAATGAATCGATACGAAAAGGGAGCGAACAAAGATGAAAAAGAAGCTTTTGGGTTTGTTGGCAATCATGGTTGTAGCCAGCATGACGCTTGCTGCGTGCTCGCAAAATAATAAGCCTTCCAACACGGCGACCAACGCGCCGAACGCACAATCGGAAGAGACGGGAGAAACCGCACCGGTTGAAGTTACGTTATTCGCCGTTCAGGAGCCTAACATTGATCTGGCAACGAACAAATTCACGAAATTCGTAGAAGAGAAATTCAATATCAAGATCAAATTCGAAACGACGCCGCCGGACGGCGCGAAGGAGAAGCGTCAAATCTCGCTAGCGAGCGGTGACTATCCGGATGCCTACATGCTTCCAGGGTATGTCGATCAGTTCACGCAAGCGGATGTCGTGAAGTACGGCAAGCAAGGCGTACTCGTGCCGCTTAACGACCTCATCGATCAATATGCGCCTAACATTAAAGCCGCTATGGAAAAAGACTCGGATTTGAAAGCGTTTAACACAGCGCCGGACGGCAATATTTACGGTTTGGTCGCTTACAGCCAATGCTTCCACTGTTCATATCCGAACAAAATGTGGATCAACACAAAGTGGCTGGATAAACTGCAATTGGAAATGCCAAAAACGCCGGAAGAATTCAAAGCGGTATTGTCGGCGTTCAAAACAAAGGATCCTAACGGCAACGGCGTTGCCGACGAAGTGCCGCTTAGCGGCTCGATCGAGGATTTCGGCGTACGCGTCATCCCGTTCCTAATGAACGGCTTCGTCTATGACGACGACCGCAACTACTTGAACCTGACTGGCGGCAAGGTGGAATCGGCAGCGCTTAAGCCGGAATGGAAAGAGGGCTTGACGTACATCAAATCCTTGTACGATGAAGGCTTGATCGATCCAGGCGCATTCGCGCAAAATTCGGAAGCATTCAAAAAAATCGGCGAAAACGGCGATGCTCAAATTCTTGGCGCCGGCGCCGGCATGCACCCTGCTATCTTCGTTAACATTGACGTAGGCAACAAAAACTCGGCGGACTACAATCCGGTTCCGCCACTGACTGGCCCGCACGGATCATTCGCTACCCATGATGGCGGCGGAGTTGCTCCCGGAGCGAAATTCGTCATCACGAACAAAGCTTCCGAAGAACAACAAATTGCTCTCATTAAATTAGTTGATTACATGTTTACCGAAGAAGGCCAAACGAACGGCGCATCGGGTATGGAAGGCATCGACTGGAGAAAGCCGAAGGAAGGCGAAGTTGCTCTTGGCGAAGGCGTAGAACCGAAGGTTGCCACGATTCCTGCCGTTGAAGGCGAAGCGCCTCGCAATGCGGGTTGGAGCGGAACGGCTCACTTCTATATGCCGCGTGAATACCGCGACAGCTGGGTTCAAGGTACGGATATTTACGATTCTGCCAACTATGAGCGCAGATTGTACCAAGCGACGCTGCAGTATCAAGGCCATGAGCCGAAGGAGCTTTTCCCGCTCTGGGCGATCTGGATCGATAACGCAGAGGTTGACGAGGCGAGCATTCTGCAAACGAACATTAAATCTTACATTGAGCAAAACGCGCTGCAATTCATTACAGGCAACAAAAACCTGGAGAAGGATTGGGATGCTTACGTGAAGGGTCTCAAGGATCTGAAGATCGACCGTTACTTGGAAATTTTGCAAAAAGCGTATGACCAATCGTTTAAGTAAGGCATAAGGCTTCTTAACTACACAGGATCAGGTTTTTATTGCGAGATAAAAGCCTGATCCTATTTTCTAAAAAAAGGAGATAAATAATGAATCTAATGTTGAAAAAGACCCGGCTTTGGCTGCTTGTAACCGTTCTGTTCGCGACCCAGCTTGGAATAGTGGCGCCGAGAGGAAACGTCGTGGAGGCGGCCGATAACGGCCTGGCTGCAAAGCCATATATGGGCTGGAGCAGTTACAGCCTGCAAGTGTATACGGGAAACGGACAGTGGATTACCGCAGCCAACATTAAAGCGCAATCCGACGCGATGCACGAGAAGCTTCAGCCTTACGGGTATGAATATATCAATATAGACGCTGCTTGGAACGGCGGCATGGACGGGTACGGACGCCCGATCCCAAGCACAACGCTATACCCGAACGGTCTTCAGGAGGTTATCGACTATGTCCATGCGAATGGGCAGAAGATCGGTCTATATGGAATTCCCGGATTATCGCCGCAGGCGTATGATCAGGATTTGCCGATTTACGGGGCTCCCGGCTGCTCGATGCAGGATATCGCGGCACAGCCGATTCAGGAATCGGATTACTGGGGACTTGGCTACAAAATCGATTTCAACCAGCCTTGCGCGCAAAGCTACATAAACTCGATTGCCGACCTATACGGCGAATGGGGTATCGACTTCTTGAAGTTTGACAGCGTGACGCCGGGCTCGGGCATCTCGGATCTATCCCTTGATGCGCGGGATGACGTGAAGGCATGGGCACAGGCGCTTGCTCCGCACCAAATTTGGCTGGAGCTTTCATGGGCGCTTGATATCAAATACATCGATTATTGGAAGGAATATGCCAACGGCTGGCGTGTCGATTGGGATATTGAATGTTATTGCGGCGACGGCGGCTTAACGGCATGGCCAAGCATCGCTCGTCTATTCCCGAAGGCGGAGCAGTTCTGGCGCCATGCGGGACCTGGGGGCTGGAACGATTTTGACTCCTTGAATATCGGAAACGGCGCGATGGACGGCATTACGCCTGACGAGCGCAAGACGGCAATGACATTCTGGGCCTTATCCTCCGCACAGTTGTACATCGGCAATGACATGACCAATTTGGACGAATACGGATTAGAGCTGTTAACGAACGAAGAAGTCATCGCGGTCAATCAAGCTGGCCGACCGGGTCATCCGGTATCGACTGCTACCGAGCAGCAGGTATGGTATGCGAATAACGGTGACGGAAGCTACACGGTTGGTCTCTTCAACTTAGGGAGCTCAGCAGCTACGGTTAACGTGAACTGGAGCGACATCGGCTTGACTGGACCGGCAACGGTTCGCGATCTTTGGAGCCATGAGGATCTTGGTACGTTTGATGACGGATATAGCGCCGTTAATCTGGCTTCGCATGCCTCGCGATTGTTCAAGGTAATGGCCCAGGACGGCACGGCGGCTGCGAATGACGATGATACCGGCATGAAATATACAGGCGATTGGACGCGTAACGGAGGCCAGCAGCTTCCTGGCGACAAGCAAAACATCGTTATTGACATTACGGATGCGGCTGCGCTGAACAGTACGATTAGCCCTGTAACCGCGTCGTTCAATAAGAAGTCGTCAGAGCAGGCAGACGTGGCAACGACATTAACGCTTAACGGAAATACGCTTGCGAGCATCTCGAACAATGGAGCTGCGCTTGTGTCTGGCACGGATTATAGCGTTGCGGGCAATGACGTGACGATTAAAAAGGAATATTTGGCAGGCAGAGCGGTAGGCACGACGAATCTGACCTTTACGTTTAGCGGCGGGGCTTCTCAAACCTTGGCGATAGCCATTAGCGATACGACGATCAGGGATAGCCGGGTTACGCCTGCTACGGTAAGCTTCGATAAGAAGCCGGCGGCCCAGTCTGATACGGCGCTTACGGTTTCGCTTAACGGAAATACGCTGACCGGCGTAGAGCATGGCGGGAACGCGCTTGCTTTGGGAACGGACTATACCGTATCCGGCACGCAACTGACGCTCAAAAAAGCGTTTATGGATACGCTTCCAACAGGGACGTCCGACTTGACCTTCTCGTTTAGCGCGGGCTCGCAGCAGACGGTTTCGTTGGTCGTGCGCGATACAGCGGTCGGAGGCTCAATATCGATTAATGATGACAATGCGTCAATCGTCTATACGGGCGGCTGGAATCGCAGCTATAACCGGAACCTTGGCGACTATATGGACGATGTGCATTATGCCGAAGCGAACGACAACGATTATTTCACGTACACCTTCACGGGGACGGGAATCGAATTCATTACCGAGCTGGATCCTTCGCAGGGCAGCATCGATATTTATGTCGATGATCAATTCCAGCAGACGGTCAGCACGTATAATATCGGTAGATTGGCGCAGCAGCCGGTGTTCAACATCACTGGTTTGGCAAACGGACCGCATACGCTCAAAGCAGTGAAGAAGTCGGGCTACTTCTTATTGCTGGATAAGCTTCGCGTTAGCGTGCCTGACTTGATCAGCGCGACTACGGGAGACTTTGACAAAGCGGCAGGCCAGCAAGCGGATCTTGCGCTTACGACGACAGGAGCCGGCAGCAGCCTAAGCGCGATTTCGAACGGTGCAGATGCGCTTGCATCCGGTACGGATTATACGGTGTCGGGCAATGCCATAACGATTACAAAAGAATATTTGGCAGCTCAGCCTATCGGAACGACGAGCCTGACGTTTGTTTTTGACGGCGGAGCCGTACAGACGCTCTCCGTTGCGGTCATCGATTCGGCTGCATCGAACAGCACGATCAGCCCGGCCTCGGCCAGCTTCGACAAAAAAGCATCCTTGCAGGCTGACGTTGTAACCGCAATGACACTTAACGGAAATGCGCTTGCCGCTATCGCAAACGGTGCGGCAGCACTCGTATCCGGCACGGATTATACCGTTTCGAATGACGAGGTTACGATTCATAAGGCGTACCTTGCGGGGTTGCCAAATGGAACAGCAAACCTGAAATTCAGCTTTAGCGAGGGAGCATCGCAGACGCTGGCCATTGCGGTTAGCGATACGACGGGTCAGAACAGCACGCTAAACCCTAGCGCGCTAAGCTTCGATAAACGTGCGGATGCGCAAACGGACGTAGCGACGGCTATTTCCTTCAACGGAAACAGCTTGAGCGGAATTGCGAATGGGGCGGAAGCGCTGCAGGCGGGCGCCGATTATCTCGTATCCGGCGATCAGCTTACGATCAAGAAAGAGTACCTTGCGGGCAGGCCGAACGGCATGGCTAATCTGACCTTGTCCTTCAGCGGCGGAGTACCGCAGACACTGGCGATTGCCGTAAGCGATACGTCCAGAGGCAGGCATGTCCTCGTTAATAACGATGATAGCGAAATTTCCTATAAGGGCGCATGGCAGCATGGACGCAATAGGGGCCTTGGCGATTATAAGGATGATGTGCAATACACGGAAAACAACAACGATTATTTTGAATACCAATTTGCAGGAACGGGCATTGAGCTCATAACAGAGAAGGATTCCTCGCAGGGGGACATCGATATCTACGTGGATGGCGTATTCAAGCAAACGATCAGCACATACAATTCTAACAGGCAAATCAGGCAAACCGTTTACAGTATCCAAGGGTTGACTGAGGGTACGCATACGATTAAGGCAGTTAAGAAATCAGGCTATTACATGCTGCTTGATCTGCTTTCATTCCGAATTACGGATATGATTAGCCCGGATTCGGGAAGCTTTGACAAAACAGAGCAGGCCGACGTGACGACAACGCTTCAGATCGATGGCAGCAATCTGCTTGGCATCGCGAATGGCGAAACGCCTCTTGCGGCAGGCACCGATTATACGGTTTCAGGCAGCGAAATTACGATTAAGAAGGAATATTTGGCTGCACAGCCGGATGGCGCAGTTAATTTGGCCATTTCCTACAAAGGCGACTTCCAAAACGATCTGCACGGCACGGAAACGAACGGCGATTACGTGCAATATTCGTTCACGGGCACGGGCGTATCCTTGATTGCGCCGATGTCATCGGTACAGGGCGATGTCGACATTTATGTAGACAATGTGTTTAAGGAAACAGTAAGCGGTTATCATGCAAGCAGATTGACACAGCAGGAGATTTATTCGATTTCCGGTTTGGCTAACGGTCCCCATACGATTAAGGCCGTTAAAAAATCCGGCGATTACATGCTGGTTGATGGCGTGAAATTTCAAGTGAACGCGGCAACGTTGCCATCTCCAACACCTACGCCGTCGGCAACACCGTCGGCAACACCGTCAGAAACGCCGACGGAATCACCGACAGCAACGCCAACGGCAACACCGACAACGACGCCTTCTTCGGCGCCTGGCACGGGCGGGAATGCTGATTCCGGCAAAGAGACTTTATCCATTGACGTAGGCAATGCCGGAAAAGCCGTTGTTACAAGAACGAAGCAGGCAGACGGCAAGAAGCAGGATGTCGTGTCATTGACGGCAGAGCAAGCGCGCAAGGCGGCAGAGAGCTTGAAAGAAGCTGGCCTCCAAACGGCGAGCTTCGTTATTCCGGATACGAAAGACGAAGTATCGCAAACGACGTTTAACCTGCCTAAGGACGCGAAGCAAATATTCGCAGACGCTCAGATCGGCTTGGAGCTTATGACGAAGAACGCGAAATTGGTAGTGGGAAGCAGTGTGTTGGCAGCTATGACGGAGGATCTGTTCTTCCATCTGACGCCGATAAAGGAAGAAGCGAAGAAGCTTGAAGCAGCTGGCCGGGCAAATCGGGAAGCAGCTGTAAGAATAGTAGCAGGCAATGAACAAGCAGCAGTCATTGGCCGCCCGATGAGCATCGAAACAAACGTGCAAGGCGGCGATGTTACCATTATTTTACCGCTGAAGGACGTTCAGCTTAGCGAAGCGCAGTGGCAGGACCTTGCCGTGTACATTGAGCACAGCGACGGTACAAAGGAACTGCTTAAAGGAAAGATCGTTCCTTATAACGATAAGGGTGACAAGGGGCTGCAATTCACGGTACACAAATTCAGCTTGTTTACATTAATCCATGTTCCGGGCCTAAAGGATTCAAGCCTTGGGGCCGCGTACATGAATGGTTATGAGAACGATAGGTTTAAGCCCGACAATAAATTGACAAGGGCAGAAGTCGCGACGATTTTGTCCAGAATCGTTAATCGGGAAGCGGCAGAAACTTCCGAGGTATCCTATAGTGACGTGCTTGCGTCCAACTGGGCAAAGGACGCGATTGCAAAAGTATCGGATCTGGGCTTGATGCAGGGCTATGAGAACGGCAGCTTTGGCGCAAGTAAATCTATCACGCGCGCCGAGATGGCGAAGCTCGTATCCTCGCTTATCGGCGAAACGGATATGACTGGAACAGGATTTAATGATATTGCGGGGCACTGGGCAAAAGCCGATATCGAGAAGGTGCAGGCAGCCGGAATCATTAACGGGTACGCGGACGGCACCTTTAAGCCCAATCAGGCACTGACACGCGCGGAAGCGGCAAGCATCATCAACAAGGTGCTGGGCAGAAGCGCGGCAAGCTCCTCGGTACAGTCCCCATGGAGCGATGTACCTAGCACCCATTGGGCGTATGGCAACATTTTGGCAGCAACGGTTGAGTAGAGGAACTGGGGCTGGGCCAAAAGGATAAACCAAGCGGATAATCCCTTAAGAGCAGAAAATGCTCCGTCCCTAAAGGGTAAACCGAGCGGATAATCCCGTAAGAGCGGAAAAGGATCTGTCCCTAAAGGGTAAACCCGAGTAGGTCAATCCTATAGCATGCAAAGGAACCTTCAACCCCACTAATAGTGGAGCTGAAGGTTCTTTTTTAAGCCGCTATTACATGCAAAGCGGGAGCGTGATTGCTCAATCGATGCTTGAGACAGCCCTCGTCTCTGTTGGGTATGAAATATTGCTGGATAGGCTAATGCTGGATAACGACCATCTGATGGCAGGACCATAGAGGAATCGTATAGCTTACGGTACCGTTCTCCTGCTTGAAAGGGAGCGGAGTGTTCTGCGGGGCCAAATAAACCTCGCGCACCGGCTCTAATAGGGCGATGGTGGCCTCCGTATTGAGGACGGGCGACAGATCCTCGATAACCTCGACATGTTGTCCGCGTCGAACAGGGGATGCATACAGCAAATGATGAACAAGCCGGTTGTGCGACTGCTGGGCTTGAAGCGTCGTTATGCCCTGGGCAGGCAGGTTCGTGCGCAGCTGCTTATTCGCGAGAAGGCGGTCAAGCGCGTAACAAATGATTTCTTTGACGGGCAGGCTGCCCTTGAGCGCATAATCCTCGAAGACGTTCCAAGCGATATAAATGCCATCCGGACCCTCGGTTATGCCAGGCCCTGCATCCTCCATATTGGAAGGCGTATGCTGGTGAGAGCAGAATGTGAACAAATCCCGGTTGAAATAAGAATTCTCTTTGCTGCCGAGGGAAACTCCTCCCTGTGACAAGGCAATGTCCTGTCC
This sequence comes from Paenibacillus sp. J22R232, assembly GCF_056269165.1. NCBI lineage: Bacteria > Bacillati > Bacillota > Bacilli > Caryophanales > Paenibacillaceae > Paenibacillus > Paenibacillus sp. J22R232. The sequence goes on from NZ_JBWDNK010000007.1 coordinate 189,565, forward strand.
TTCCGTATAAAGGACGAAGGAAGCATTCTGGAGTGACGGCAGCGCAAAGCCGGGCTTGAGGTAGGATGGCATAAAGGAGGAGACTCCTTGCCACTCCGCGCCCAAATCGAGCTCGAAGCGAGTCCCGTCAGCGGATAAGCCGGAGCGTCCGGTTGCAAGCACCTTGCCGCCTTTATTCAGGAAATCGGCAAGCTTTTCTTTTAAAGGCTCGGTTAGGACGATGGCGTCGGGCAATAAAACGACCGCATATTTGCCTAAGTCAGCCTGCGTATCGATAACGTCGAATAAATAATGGCCTTCGAGCAGTATTCGGGCTGCTCCGGTATCGGTATGCTTGCTGTGGTCATCGATCGTACTGCCGCCAGGCGAAAGGGAAGCGGCTTCGGCGGAGAGCAGTGCAATATCGGCAACGGAAGCCGTATTCTGGCACCATTCTTCCTTCTCTGCGACCTCCTTGTAGGCTGCGCCGATCAGCGTATAGGTTGCGTGATCCATGAGCCCGCCTGGATGAAGCTGATCGCCTATCGAGCAGCGGGCGCCGTTCGCAAGGCTAAGCGCTGCTTCATAACGGAGGGCGTTCGGGTGCTTATAGCCGCCAAATTCTCCCCATGAGGTATGGAACTTACCGGTCATGCCAAGAAAGTCGAGACCTAAGGTTTGCGCATACCGGGCGGATAATGGGAAATGGTCGTAGCCCCAGCCGCCAGTGGGCAAGGATTCGAGCTCCAAGTGGGTGTTGAGATGAGCAAGATCGCGACGTCCTCTGTCGACATGGCTGCTATTATGGAAAACCGGGAGGCCTGGCTTAACGGCATGGACGGTATTATTCATTCGTGCTGCATAGTTGAAATACGTCTCTTCCCAAAGCGCCTTCATGTCGTTGAGGTTGCGCGGATCGGAGCCTCGCTTGCGAATTTCGGTGACGCAGAATTGGCAATAACACTCGCGTATGCCAACGATATCGAGGAAAATGCCGTCCGCGTCATAACGGGTCACAACCTCGTGCACTTGAAGGGCGAGCACATCCAAATAGGGTGAATTCATGCAAAATTGATGATAGCCCGGCGTCATGAAATTCGGCGTCCAGTTCGTTTTTTCGTTCTGATCGCGAATGAGCCATTCCGGGTATTTGCGGGCAAGCCTCTGGTCTAATCCGGCAGATAAGTAGACGGGCGTCTTTACGCCGATTTCATGTGCGGCTTCAATCTGCGCGCCAAGCAGATCGAACGCCAAATGCGGATGGATTTCATTGGCATCGGAGGGATGGTAAGCCCAGCCGTGATGACATTTGGAGAATACGGTAATCGAGTCGACGTAGCCGGTTCGGAGCATGTCCTGGAACTGCTTTTTGTTAAAAGCGCTGCCGATATCTTTGATTGCTTCAGAAGTATGGAAATCGAGATGAACTTGACGGAATCTCATGGTTGGTGTCCTCCAGTAGAATAAAATGGGTATGATGATATCTACCACTCTAATCGATTGAAAATGACTATACAGCTGACAATAGCGACTTTATATAGTACAATTTCTGCATCTTAATTCAAGGAGTGACAAGGATGCTCGTGCTAGAATTTCAAGCTACGCCAAGCCCGTTATTGGCCGCTATCGGTTACGGTTTATGGCAGCCCGGGATTATGCATGCGAAACGCCAATTTGAAGTATACGATCTGCTCATCTGCACGAAAGGTGCGTTATATATGGAAGAGGAAGGCTGTAGCTACGAGATTCTGGCGGGCATGGTGCTTGTGCTCGAGCCTGGGAAAACGCATCGCGGTTATCGGCCGACGGAGGTAGAAACAGAGGTATATTGGATCCATTTTGAATACTCGCAGCCAGATATGCTTTCGTTATTGACTGAGAAAACAAGCTGGCAGCAGCCGCTGCTAAAGCGTACGGACCAGGATATCGTCGCTCCGCCCTCCACGGTACGTATTCCAAAATTCGCCTCGGTGGATTTGCGTTCGGTCGTGCCGCTGCTGGAGCGGATGATTCAATTGCATCAGGTGCTGACGCGCCAGCGCGCATTCGAGCTGCAGGTGCTGTTCGGAGAATTCCTTCTTCTTCTGCAGAAAGGGACGATCAGGAACAGCCCGCAAGCCCGTTCCTATTCGCTGAGCGAGAAAGTGGCGGTTTATTTGGAAAGCCGCTTGGAGGAGCCCTTCGACTCCGAACACATGGAGCGGGAGCTGCATTATCATTTTGACTATTTGGCACGCTGCTTGAAGCAATATACGGGCATGAGCCCGATGCAATACCGGCATCATTTGCAGATTGAACGCGCAAAGCGGCTGCTTGCCCATTCCGAGCTGCCGCTGAAGGAAATCGGAGCGCTGTGCGGGCTTGCGGATAACACGTATTTTACTAGGCTGTTTAAAAGGCAAACCGGGCTGACACCTGGCGAGTACCGCAAGCAGAATCAAGTGTTTTTGTAGAAAGAGTCTCCTTTCAAAGCCACAATACCTGCTCTAAGCACAATATCTGCTCTAAGCTCAAAAAACGTTGTTACGCCTGAGTTAAGGGCTATTTCCGGCTGTTTTCCTTGTTTATGCACCCCTTTGCGGATTTTGAACAAATGGTAAAGGAGGCGTATAGTGGGTAATAGTGTAGAGGCATCGGAAAAGGATATTGCGTGCAAGGAGGTCAATAGGTTTGCAATCATGGCAGCGTACAATGTGGATTTTGTGGTTTGGTGTTTTATTTTGCAGCTCAAGCTATACCATGTCGGTTCCGTTTCTGCCGTTGTTTTTGTTCGATTTGGGCGTACCGGAAAGCTCGGTCAACCTATGGGCGGGCATTGTGCATTCCTCTGCGTTTCTCGTCGGGGCAGTGATGGCTCCGCTGTGGGGCATGCTGGCGGATAAGTACGGGAAGCGGAAAATGGTTATTCGGGCGGGAATTAGCCTAGCGTTTATTTACGCATTAATTGCTTTTGTTCAAACCCCGTGGCAGCTCGTCGGCGTGAGAATGCTGCACGGCTTCGTCGGCGGCTTCGTTCCGGCATCGATGTCGATTGTGGCTACAATCGCACCCAAAGAAAAGCTGGGGTGGAGCCTTGGCATGATGCAGGCAGGGACGATGACCGGGGGCATTCTCGGACCGCTGTTCGGAGGTTTGCTGGCACAGGCATTCGGCCTGCGCCGATCGTTTGTCGTTGCGGCTATCATCATACTGGCAGCGACGGTCGCGGTCGTCATTTGGGTCAGGGAAGGGAAAGCGGAGCCGCTGGCGGAGAAAAAGAAAGAAAAGCCGGTTACGTACCGCATGGCTTTCCGAAACCGCGCACTGATGAGCATGCTTATGCTGCTCGCGCTTTTTCAGCTTTCCATTAACATGATTCAACCGCTGCTTACGCTGCATATTGCCAAGCTGCAGGGAGGTCTGCAGGGAGCGGTGCTGTCGGCGGGCTTCGTGCTTTCCCTTATCGGCATTGCCGGCATATTGGCTTCGCCGGTTTGGGGCAGGCTTGGTGAGAGAAGGGGTTATCACCGTATTCTTGTCACCTGCTTGATGTGCGCTGGCGTTGTCGTCAGCATGCAATTTTTTGTCCAGGATCTATGGCTGTTTGCGGTTGTGCAATTCGTGTTCGGCTTGTTCATGGCAGGCATATCACCGATTGTGAATACCCTTGTCGTGCAGAGCACGGATGAGCAGTTCCGCGGCCGATCCTTCGGCCTAACGACGAGCGCGAACCAATTCGGTTCGATGCTGGGTCCGCTCATTGGCGGTTTGCTTGGTCTTGCCGTCGGCATCAACTGGATATTCGTCGCAACCGGCATGATGATGTTCGCGGCGGGCATTAGCGTATGGCTTCGGCGCAAGCATGAACTGGGGCAGGAGCGGAGAACGGCTAGGAGCTAGAGGGTAACGACAAGACACAAGACGTAAGAGATAAGAGACATGATACATGAAGTAAGAGGTAAGAGGTAAGAGGCAAGATGCTAGCTAGTCTTAGAACAGTAAGAGGTTAGGCGGCATTGGGCAGCGTGAGCTTTGAGCAGATGCGGAAAGTTTGCCTTGCGAGCCTAGATTGTGTATTGGCAAAAAGGGTCGACTCTTAAGTCGTATTATGGATGCCAGCTGCGGCTTGTTACGTCAAATAGCGATAAAAAAAACTTCAGCCCCACTTTTAAAGTGGCGCTGAAGTTTTTTTACGATGTAATGAATTTGTAAACCGCTACCTTACCCTTTTGGGGGCAGCTCCCTCGAACAGCACGCTAAAACACTATACACAGATCGAAGAAGCTGCAGGGTAGCAGAGTAGTCTGGTTTGGCCCCGGCGCTATCGGGGTAGCTGCGCTGTACAAAGTACAGCAGAACCTTTAAAAGTGACAGTACCCAAGGGGCCGCGTTTTGCAAAGTGCAGCAGAACCCATATAAGTGACAGCATCAAAGGGCCGCGTTTTGCAAAGTGCAGCAGAACCCATATAAGTGACAGCATCAAAGGGCCGCGTTTTGCAAAGTGCAGCAGAACCCATATAGGTGACAGCATCAAAGGGCTACGTTGCACAAAGTACAACAGAACCCTCATAAGTGACCGTATCCAAGGGGCTACGTTGTACTTAGTACAATGAAAACCGAATATTTCCGTAAAACACATTAGAATCCTCTGATTCCATTGCAGAAACTGCAATGGAAGGTAGGTGCAAGTGTGTTAAGGAGTCATTACGTTGCAGAAAGTGCAGCGTAGGCCGAGGCTTACAGGTGTGGCTGGGTTTACCTAGTTTTTTTAAAAAATAGGCCTTCGTCCTGAATTACATAGGCATGAGGCCATTTCAGGTTGACTACAAGTGTTCGAAATGTTGAAAAACGTTGCCGTTTGGCAAGAGCTATGTTTGTTATGCGATAGTTTTCAACTGAGACCTTCACACCAACGGGAAGAAACGAAACGGTTAGGTTGGAAGGGGATGTCGTCATTTTCAACCACGCGCCCCGTTCTAGCCTCTTGCATGATAGTGAGTTTCGGCGTGGCTGCTGGATACCTTTTAAGCTAAGAAAAAAGCTCCCCCTCACGCGGAGGCCGCTGTAAAAGTAGTGTTTTTGAAATAACCAAAGCATATAGGGGGCCAAATGTGTTTCCCTAAACGAAACGAGCCTTAGAAGCGATTCTAGAGGCTCGTTTTGGAACTCTTTTATTGTTCTGAAAAAATGGACATTTACTGTGGCCGCTTACGTTACGGCATCACGTTTTATTCGTACGCGTGTCTACCATAAGGGGAGCAGACCGCTTCTGGAACACCGCTATTTTCATACTCCCAAGCAGCGGCTAGCGCTTAATCTTCGCGATCTCGAGCGAGCCGGAGGAAAGCGTGCCTTTATGCAGCACGGCTTCGCGCTTAGGCAGCCGTGCTACCGTTTCTGCCGAACAGCTCGCCGCTACGAGCACGGCGGTTGCCGCATCGCCAACCTTAGGCCATATTTGCTTGCCGGACTCGTCCAGCGGAGTGACTCCGCCAGTTGCCAGCGAAAGGGCGCGCGACAAATTGTATTCGCTGGACCAGCCGTACAGCTGCGCCGCAAGATGCGACTTCTGCAGCGTATCCCCGATGCCGAAGGGGGACCAGTGGTCGGTAATGCTGTCATTGCCGAGCAGCACCTGTACCTTTTGCTTCTGCAGCAGCGGAATCGGCATCACGCTTCTGCCGATCGGAACGGATGAGGCGATGGAAATGCCGAGCGAGGCAAGCCGATCGGCCATTTCTACGTCGGCGCCGGCTGTAAGCGAGGCGAGCGAGAAAGCATGGCTGACCGTGACTTTGCCTTGCAGACCCGCTTGCTCGGTCAAGTCGGCCAAGCGGCGAATGGCCTTTATGCCTGTTTCTCCGCCCTCATGCAGATGAATGTCGATGCCGGCTTTGTAGTCTACGGCAATCTGAACCATGGTTTGCAGCGATTTCTCCATGTCGACGTCAACCAGCGTAGGATCTAATCCGCCGACATGGGTGACGCCTAGCTGCATGGCGTCGCGCATAAGGCTCTCCACATTGGAGCGCAGCAAACCGTGCTGGGGAAAGGCGACGATTTCATGCGAGATTTTATCCGAATAATTGCCCAAGGCAAGCTTCAGCTTCTCCAAGTTTTTGAGTCCTACCGTCGGATCGATATTGCAGTGGCTTCTTACATAGGTGGTGCCGTAGCCAAGGATGAGCTCAATAAGCTTCTGGGCGCGCGCTTGGGCGGTGGGCAGAAGCTGCGGAAGCAACGTTTGCTCCTCGATTATCCGGTCGAAAATACCGTTTTTGGTCGGTCTAACCGCCCGCCAAGGGCCGCCATAGAAGGTTTTATCCAAATGGATATGCATGTCCCGGAAGGAAGGCAGGAGAAGCATGCCCTTCGCATCGTAGCAGTCGAGCGTTTTGCCGTAAGCGGCTTTCGTATCGAGAATTTTCGTAATTTTTCCCTTCTCGATCTGCAGGTTGCGAAGGACGGTTTCCGTAGCGACGACCTGACCGCTCTCGTAGGTATAGCCGCTTTCGAGACGAACGTTCAATAGCATGTAGCTGCTGTTTTTCCCAGGCTTCTTTGCTTTCGAATCCTCTTTTTTCGCCTCAGCGGCTGCATCCGCGGATTCAGGCGAGAAAAGCCCCATTGAGCCTATAACGCCGAGAACGGCCGAAGCCCCTCCGATTTTGCCGACATTGCCGATAAAGTCTCTGCGCGAGAGCCCTTTGTTTTCTTGATCCATGTTTCTATTCCTCCTCTAATCTTTTCTTTTATTTGCCCATTTGGCAAGGGGAAAGCTAGCTTCGAACAATAGGACTAACGGAATGAGGACGATGAAAGCCGATATGAAATCGGGCGGCGTAAGAATGGTCGATACGGTAACCAAGATGACATAAGCGAATTTTCTGCTTTTACGAAGGCGCTCAGGCGTAACGAGGCCAAGCCTAGCCAAGAAAATAAGCACGATAGGGTATTCAAAGGCTAGCGACAGCGGCAAAATAATGCGAATGAGAAACTGAATATATTGCGCCGCGCCATAGGTTTCGACTAAACCCATAGAGCGCGTAACGGTGGATGCAAACTGGACGGCCATCGGAAAAACGATAAACCAGCTGAAGGCAAGGCCGATTAAAAATAACAGGAGCGCGAACGGGATCAGCCACGGCACCGACTTCCGTTCTTTTAAAGTTAAGGCGGGCTTAACGAATAGCCATACCTGAAGTAATATAAACGGCACCGATGCGCCTATTCCGATCACTACTCCAGTTTGCATGTAGAGCTGAAGCGCGTCAAATGGCGAAAAAGCGTTCCATAGAATCGGTTGAGCGGGAGAGTAGGATTGCTGCAAGTAGCTAAGCACGGGACGAACCGACGCAATCCCGCCGACTAAAGCAATCGCGAACATGATGAGCACATAGATGATTCTTCTCCGAAGCTCGGTTAAATGATCGATTAAACTTGGCTGTGCCAGCACATTGAACGCCTCCTAACCATTTGCAGCCGTTCCTGCTTTGCTTCTTCCCGTGTTCTGCCTGATCTCGGCCGTCATCCAGCCGATCTCCATTTGCCTGCTGATCTCAACCAGCTTCTCGATGTCCCGGAATGAATATTTCCGCGTCCCCCCAAGCGTACGTTTCGGGCAAATAAGCTTCCGAATCTCATAGTAACGAATCCGCCTCTCCGATAAGCCGGTAAGCTCGCTGACCGTTCCGATATTCATAACTTGCTTATCCATAAACGACATGATGACAGCTCCTTTGCAATGGTTTGGCGTTGCCCTTGCCCTTGCGACTCCTTTCTGAAATTATGTTAGGAATACTAACGTTTGACCGATGTGTACCTAATGATAATGATGGAGGCAAGTACTGTCATTAGATGATGCACCCAACTTTTTACAATCGGTTTAGACACTTCGTACAACCCAAATCGAGCTACTACTATAAGCATTTTTCTTGAAAAAAACGATGTTAAATAATCTGACATAACGCAGGACGCGAGCGAAAGGATCTGCTATTGTGAAGGCATGGTAAGCGGCAGCACAATAACAGGAATGAGGTGGAGCTTCATGTTGCAAAGCATTGGATTACCCGGATTAATTATGATTCTAGTCGTTATTCTCATCGTGTTCGGACCTTCGAAGCTGCCAGAGCTTGGGCGGGCGGTAGGCCGCACGCTGCATGAATTCAAAAGCTCGGCGCGAGAGCTTGTTACGGAGAGCAAGGACGAGCAGGAAAGCAAAAGCAGCACGCCATCATGAAGCTATTTTTTGCTCGATAGGCTCAATGAAAGACGAGGAAGAAAGCAAAAGCAGCACGCCATCATAAAGCTATTTTTGCTCGATAGGTACAATGAAGGACGAGCAGGAAAGCAAAAGCAGCACGCCATCATAAAGCTAATTTTTGCTCGATAGGCTCAATGAAAGACGATCAAGAAAATCAAAACCAGCACGCCATCATGAAGCTAATTTTTGCTGAATACATCCAACGGAAAAAGAGCAGGCCGCGATCGCGGCCTGCTCTTTTCTGTTTTTCATTGAACGTAGAAGCGAAGGCTTTCTCCGCAAGCCGATAACGATACAATTTTTCAAAAAAATATAAGACTTTATATGTTTCACGAAATAAAGTATTCTTCTATTTCTACGAGAAACGGATACCCTCCTCTTGCAGAGGACGGCAAAGCCGTTTCTTCTTGTGATATAGTGTGATTGTCCAAATACATGATAAGCAGGTGAAGCGGGTGGAGGAGAGGGAAGGCTCATATATCAAACGTTTATTTGGCTGGGATACGCTGCGTGGCCAGCTCTATTGGACGCTGCTCATCAGCTCGGTTATTCCGCTTGTGCTCGTTGGGCTGCTGACGGTGTATTCGATCTATAATATTTTGTACAACAAAATAGAAAAAGGCATCGAGCAAAACCTGCAGCGGGTAAGAGGCGGCGTGGAGGAGACGCTGGGCAATCTGTATGACGTGTCGCAGCAAATGTCCTATCAAGGCTTCGTCGGGCAGGATTTGAAATTGCTCCAGACCAGCGAGGATACGTACGAGAAATCCCAGCTGACGACAGCCATCCAGCGCAATATGGGCATACTCAACGCCTCGAATCCGACGATTGGTTTAGTGCTGTATTACGATACGACAACAGGCGAGATGTTATACAACAACTATATAACGAGAGACGCGCACCCGGATTTCGACAGCCTGCCGAAGCTATCCATTAAATCGGACCATACTTATAACGGGCCTCATCTTACGTTGTACAAATACAATGACACGTCCGTTTTCTCTATTGTGAGGAGCGTAGGCGGGACGACCGATCCCCGGAATCCGATGCTCGTCTATGCGGAAACCAACGTAAAGGTCATTCAAAACGTTTTGAACAAGGAGCAATACGGGATGAACGTTGCGCATTTGCTCATGGACAACGACGGCGTGGTCTTATACAGCGACAAGCCTGAGCTGACGCCGATCGGCAGCCGTTATGACGCCAAGTCGATGGATCATTATTATTTCCATGAGGAGATCGGGAGCCAAGGCTGGCGCCTGGGCGTATTCATCGAAAAGGGCGAGTACCAGAAGGAAATCCGTGATTGGTTCGTACGCTATTCCTTTATTGTCGTATTGGGGCTGTTGATTAGCATCTGGTCCGCCTTCCGGACCTGGAAGGTCGTCATTGCTCCGCTGCACCGGATACGAAAGGGCATTTCCTCTTTTATCAGCCAGGAGCCGAATGATTTTTTTCAAAAGACGGGGCTGCGCGAGTTTGACTTCCTGATCGATAATTTCAAGGATATGCAATACAAAATCCAGGATCTAATCGAAGAGGTCGCCAAGGAGGCGAGCGAGAAGCAGGACATCGAGATGGAGAAGCTTATGGCTCAGATTAATCCGCATTTTTTGTATAACACGCTGAATACCGCGCAGTGGCTGGCACGTTTGAAGGGACAGCATGAAATTGATCGTTTCCTGTCGTTGTTCACGAAGGTGCTCAAGTATAATTTGGCCAAGGATGGCACCATTGTTACGCTGAAGGATGAAATCGATTCGCTGAACGATTACGTGGAGCTGCAAAAAATCAGGTATGATTTTGAGTTTGACGTGCGTTATGACATCCCGGAGCCGTTCCTTGCGACTCCGCTGCCGCGGTTTATTTTGCAGCCGATCGTCGAGAATGCCCTCTATCACGGGATGATGGACGAGAAAGGGATCATTGAGGTAAGCGTGCAGGAACAGAACCAAGCTTTGCTGTTGAAGGTGACCGATAACGGCAACGGAATCAGCCCGGAGAAAATCAAGGAGCTGCTGGAGTCTGATACGCGGAAAAATAATTTGTCGGGTCTTGGCATTGGCCTGAATTATGTGAAAAGGACGCTCAGCAGCTTTACGGGAGGCAGCAGCGAGCTTGCGATAGATAGCGTAATTGGAAAAGGGACGGTCGTTTCGATTCATTTGCCGATTGATAGGGAGGGTAATATGTTATGAAGGTCATTATCGTAGACGATGAAAAGCTGGTTAGGCGCGGGTTGATATCGATCATGCCTTGGTCCAAATATCAGATGGAGGTCGTCGGGGAAGCGGGCAACGGAAGAAAAGCGCTTGAGCTGCTGGAGCAGCAGGACGTTGATATCGTGTTTACGGATCTCATGATGCCCGAGATGTCCGGCTTTGAGCTGATGGAGGCAATGAGCGAGAAATACCCGGGGAAATCGGTCGTTGTCCTGTCTTGCCACGAGGAGTTCGCGTACGCACAGAAGGCGATCCGTATGGGCGCGCTTGATTATGTGGTCAAAAATGATTTGGAAACGGACACGATGGACGAGGTTTTGCGCCGAATTGCCCGTACCTACGAGGAGAGAAACGCCAAAAAACAAGCGCCGGATAAGAAGCTGTTCGATCGTGCGATGGTTGTCTTAAAGCTTGGAGACGATGAGCAGGCGGCCAAGCTCGTCGAAAAGCTTTCGGCAGGCAACGTCATTCATTATTTGGACCGCCACTGCTGGTTTTTCGCTTTGGACAGCTTAGGCGCCGAGCAGGAGAAGACGCTGATTGCGGATATCAAGCAGGCGAACTGCCTGCCGGTGCTTGTGCATGGCCTCGGCGGCATCACGCTTGGGGAAACGGTCGATCGGCTGCATGCTTATTTGTCATCCGGCTTATTATATGATTACAAGCACTGGGTCACCTTCTGGGAGTGGGCAGCTGACAAAGAGCATGAATGGGTAGAGCCGGAGAAAGAGCGGCTTGGACTGCGCTGGAATTCACCGGATTGGATCTACAGCAATGAAGAATACGAGCTTCTCCTGCAGGATACGGTCGCGCTGAGGCTGCCGATGGACGAGCTGAAGAAGCTGCTGTTCCCTGCGTTTCTAGAGAACGGGCGGTTGCTGCTCATGCTGGAGTGGTCGATGCAGCTCATATTCCGGTTGGAGCCGCTGCGGATGTGGGAAGAATGGAAAACGGCGCTTGAGGAAGAACGCGGCAAGCTGCGCAGCATCGTCTGCAAATCCAAATACGGCGACGATATCGTTCGCGTCATATACAAAGCCATTCGATTCATGCACGAGCAGGAGGAAATGAACTTCAACCAGCATGATTTGGCGGGCATCGCCAATATGAGCCGAACGTATTTCAGCCAATGCTTCAAAAATGTGACAGGCAAATCGTTCAACGATTATGCGACTGAAATTCGGATGTCGAAGGCGCAGCAGCTGCTGGTGCATACGAATACGCCGATTTATCAGATTGCGCAGCTTGTCGGCTTCAAGGATGAGAAATATTTCAGCAAGCTGTTCCTTCAGGAGATCGGCATGCTTCCGTCCGATTTCCGCAATCGGAATGCCATATAGGCGCAAAGCGCAAGGTGCGAAGTTTGTCGGCGGCACGTAGGTTATTGTCGCAGGCTGGTTAATCGTATGAAAAAAACGTTTACGAAAACACGCCTAACTGCCTACATCGTTCTGACCCTCATTCTCGCTGAACGGGCTTATACTGGGGCAGTGGACCATAAACGATATGCAGGGGGAAAAGCAGAAATGAAAAAAACGTTAGGCATACTCATTGTTTGCGCACTGATGGTACTTACTGCTTGCTCGGGAAATAATGAAAAAACGAATAACGGAGGTACCAGCGACGGCAATTCGAACGGCACGGGCACCGTATCTGAGCCGGCTGATCCGTACGCGCCAATGTCGGAGACCGTAACGATTGAAATTGGCAAAGAGGCAGCGGTTGATCCGAAGCTTCCGGATGGCTCCACCATCGAAGACAATGAGCTGACCCGCTATTTCGGCGAAAAGCTGAACATCAAGTATACGAACGCTTGGCAGGCTACGACGTCTGGCGATGCGTACATGCAGAAGGTCGGGCTTACGTTGTCTACCGGCGATATTCCAGACGTGATGACCGTAGACAAGCAACAGCTTGTACAGCTCGTGAATGCGGATCTTATCGAGGACCTGTCTTCAACGTACGAAAGCTTCGTATCGCCTGCGCTCAAAGCGGCTTATGATTCAACAGACGGCTACAGCCTAGCTTCGGCAACTTTCGACGGCAAGCTAATGGCATTCCCGAACGTAAGCCCGGGTGCGGATGCGCAGAACCTGCTTTGGGTGCGCCAAGATTGGCTGGACGAGCTGGGGCTTGAAGCTCCCAAAACGATGGATGACATCATTAACGTGACGAAAGCGTTCATGGACAAAAAAGGCTCATCGGGCCTGCTCGGCAACCAAGTAATTGTCAACATTGGAACAAGCGTATTCGGCTTTGATTCCATCTTCAGCGCTTACAATGCATATCCGCAGCTATGGGTAGAGGATGCGAGCGGCAATGCAGCTTACGGCTCGATTCAACCGGAAGTGAAGGATGCGCTTGCCAAGCTGAGAGGCTGGGTTGAAGAAGGCGTTATCGACAAAGAGTTTGCCGTGAAAAAGAGCGAGCAAGTGAATGAGCTTGTTGTTAGCGGAAAAGCGGGCATTTTCTTCGGTCCATGGTGGCTGCCGTTTGGCATGCTGGCCGATTCCGTGGCACAGGATTCGAAAGCGGAGTGGGTATCCTATCTGTCGCCGCTTAGCCAGGAAGGCAAGATGAATACGCATATGGGCTCGCCTACCACACGCTATCTCGTTGTGAAAAAGGGGTTCAAGCATCCCGAGGCTGTATTGAAAACATTGAATATGCAATTTGACGCCGATCAGCTGCAAGGCGAAGGCATCGTAGAAAAAGATGATTTCAACTGGATGAATATGCCGTTCTCGCTTCTCGTGAGCAACTATGACGACAAAGAGAAAAAGGCGAAGCTTGTACAAGACGTCATTGACGGCAACGCGGCAGCGGATACGCTGCAAGGCGAAGCGAAGCAAATCTACAACTCGTACCTTAAGGATAAAGAAAATCCGAAAAAGGATTTGGCTGCCTGGTCGCAAAGGCATGCTTTCTTGACCGGCGCATTGCCGCTTGGCAAGGATGACCAAATTAACCGCAAAGTCGGCGTTTATTATGACCAAACGGACACGATGCGTACGAAATGGGCGAACCTTCGCAAGCTGGAGGACGAAACGTTCTTGAAAATCATTATGGGCAACGAGCCGCTTGATTCCTTTGACGGCTTCGTGGATAAATGGAAATCGCAAGGCGGCGACCAAATTACCGAAGAAATCGCAGCAGCGGCCAAATAAGCAGTGAATAGCTAGCATGCAGGGACGGGATGGCGTTTGTATCCCGGATATTCCGTCCCTCAAGCTTGAAAGTTTGTTTAAGGATGGAGTGGGAGCTTTGCGAGATTCCAAAAATACGATTCATTATCATCTAATGCTGGCGCCGGGCATGATCCTCCTTATTATTTTCGGAATAGTCCCGCTATTCGGAATGGCGATCGCTTTCCAGGATTTTATTCCGGTCAAAGGGATTTGGGGCTCCAAATGGGTTGGCTTCGAAAACTTCAGCTACATGTTCCAACTGGACGACAGCAAGCTCATCTTTTTTAATACGATATTTATATCCCTCATGAAAATGGTTATGAACGTAATCGTTCCGGTAAGCACGGCGCTGCTATTGCATGAAATCGTGTTTAGCCGGATCAAGAAGTGGATGCAGACGATTATTTATTTGCCCCATTTCCTATCTTGGGTCATTCTAGCCGGCATTCTGAGCGACATGCTGTCACAGAACGGCATCGTCAATCAGGTTGTTACGGCTATTGCGGGAGAGCCGATATTTTTCCTTGGAAGCAATGATTGGTTTCCGGCCGTTGTTGTTCTAAGCGACGTATGGAAAGAGTTTGGGTTCAATACGATTATATTTCTAGCTGCGCTGACCGCCATTAATCCTTCCCTCTATGAGGCGGCATCGATAGACGGAGCGGGGCGCATTCGCAAAATATGGAGCGTCACGCTGCCCGGCATACTGCCGACGATTATCTTGGTTTCTACGCTGAATATCGGCAGCATCCTGAATGCGGGCTTCGATCAGATTTACAACTTGTACAACCCGCTCGTTTACGAGTCTGGAGACATCATCGATACCTATGTATACCGAATCGGGCTCGTTCAGTACCAATATGGGCTGGCTACGGCCGTTGGCGCGTTGAAATCGGTTGTCGGATTTATACTCATATTCGTTTCCTATCGACTGGCCTCCAAATATGCGGGCTATCGGATTTTCTAATCAGACGCAACAAGAATTTGCATGATTGCAATCAGAAGGGAAGTGTCCCATGCCGCTAACGGGTCTCCGCGGAATCCGGACTACTGATATTATATTGACGCTCGTCATGCTGCTCATTACGCTGCTTTGCTTGCTGCCGCTCGTGTACGTTGTTTCGCTTTCGTTCAGCGGCAAGTCGGCAGCGGCATCCGGCGCAGTAACCTTATTTCCAGTCGATTTCACCTTGTATTCCTATGAATATATGTTTAAGGACAGCCGGTTTTTCGACGCTTTCGGCGTATCGGTTAAGCGGGTGCTGCTAGGCGGAGCGATTAACTTCGTGCTGACGATTCTAATGGCCTATCCGCTTGCCAAGGAACGGCTTGAATTCCGGAGCAGGGACGTGTATATGTGGGTCATTGTATTCACGATGATGTTCACCGGCGGATTAATTCCGTGGTACATGGTCGTGAAGAGCCTTCATCTGACCGATACGATCTGGGCGCTCGTGCTGCCGACTGCCGTTCCCATCTTCAACGTTATTCTGCTGATGAACTTTTTCCGCGGCATGCCCAAGGAAATTAATGAATCGGCCAAAATGGACGGAGCCGGCCCGTGGCGGACGCTGATCGCCATTGCTGTACCGCTCGCGATGCCGGCGATTGCAACGGTGACGCTATTCAGCATTGTCGGCCACTGGAACGCGTTCTTCGATGGCCTCATCCTGATGAACAAGCAGCATAATATTCCGCTGCAAACATATATTCAGCAGCTCGTCGTTGCTCCGTCCATTTCTTCCTCGACAAGGCCGGAGGATTTGATAAACTTTTCTCAACGGACATTCAACGCAGCCAAGATCGTCGTCACGATGCTGCCCATCTTAATCATTTATCCGTTTCTGCAGCGTTATTTCGTACATGGCATCACATTAGGCTCGGTGAAAGAATAACAAGCGACGGAATACGCATTCAAAAGGAGCATGAGCATGACTATTGCCAACCCGATTCTGCCTGGCTTCTGGGCAGATCCGTTCATCCTGAGGGACGGAGACAATTATTACTTATATCCAACCAAGGACAGCGCCGGATGGATGTACGAGAAATTCCATGTGTTTCACAGCAAGGATTTGGTGAACTGGGACGGGCCATATTTGGCGCTCGATCTGGATGATGTCAGTTGGGCGGACAAGCAAGCATGGGCGCCGGGCATCGCGAAGCACAAAGACAAATATTATATGTATTTCTCTGCCGAGGCACAGATTGGCGCGGCCGTATCCGACTCGCCGCTGGGTCCCTTCAAGGATATGCTGGACCGTCCGCTAATCACGCGCGATGAATATGCCTGCCAGTCGATTGATGCAGATTTGTTCGTGGATGATGACGGTCAGCCTTATCTGCTTTGGGGACAAGGGAAATGCTGGATCGTGCCGCTGGAGGACGATATGGTCACCTTCAAAACGGCTCCGGTCGAGTTGTCCTTGCAGATTCATGCGGCAAAAGGCAGCGACGGGGCAGCAGGCGATATATCCGTGTACAACGAAGGGCCGCATATGCAGAAGAGGGACGGAAGATACTGGCTGACGTGGAGCAATTATGATACGCGTGATCCAAAGTACCAGATCGCATATGCGTTCAGCGAGCATATCCTTGGCCCTTATGAGGTGCCGGAGGATAACCGCATGACATTGGAATCCGCCAGAGCGGTTGGAACGGGCCATGCCTCGCTCACCGAATACGGGAAGGAATGGTACTTGGTTTATCATCGGCTAGCGGAGCCGGAGATAAGCGTGCTGCGCGAAACCTGTATCGGCCTGGTTCGGTTCAAGGATGGCAAGCCTTACGTCGACGTGAATGAATAAGCAAGGGAAGCCGGACAGGCTTTAGGCAAATATGCCTAAGCCTGTCCGGCTTTTCTTTTCTACAGAAATTGGAAGCTGCTCGTTCCTATTTGGCTGAAAGTCTGTTATCCTACTGATGAATGGACCATGAACGAAGGAGGAGCTGCTATCAAGCCGGTTACTGTCTATGATATCGCTAGGGAAGCCAACGTTTCAGTAGCCACTGTCTCGCGTGTAATCAACAACACGGCACCAGTCAAAAAGTCAACGAGGGAGCGAATAATGGAGTTGATCGCGAAGCATCAATTCCAGCCGAATGCGCTTGCGAGAAGCTTGTATAAGAAGGAAACCGGCATGATTGGCGTCATTTTGCCGGACATCACCAACCCTTTTTTCCCAGAGGTGCTAGCCGGACTGGACCAAGAGGCGCGAAGCAAAGGGTATACGTTTTTTTTATGCGACACGGTGTCGACGAATGGCGATTCGGCAGAGCAATATGTACGGGAATCGCAATATTTGAGCATCCTGATGGAGAAACAGGTTGACGGCATTGTGATGATCGGAGGAAGAATCAATCTCGCAAAGCCGAGCAAAGAACTGATTGGCGAGGTCGTTGAAGCCAGCAAAAGGGTGCCGCTGCTGCTTATTAACGGTAATCTGCCCGGCGAAGGCATGAATCGCGTTTATGCGGATGAGCTCGAGGGAGCGGAGCTTGCGACGCAGCATCTCATTGAGCTAGGGCATGAGCGAATCGGATTCGTCGGCGGGTACAAGCATATGTCCAACACGATTCAGCGGATTAAGGGCTTCGTCAGAACGATGGAGCGAAGCGGCTTGCAGGCGCGCAAGGAATGGATTCTGGACGGAGGCTTCTCGGTTGCGAGCGGGAAGGCGTTCCTGAATCGGTTGCTGGAGCTGCCAGAGAGGCCGACGGCTATCTTTTGCGCAAACGATCTTGTGGCAATCGGAGTCATGAAGGCTGCCCATAAAGCGGGCATTCGCGTTCCCGAGGAGCTTTCGCTCGTTGGCTTTGACGATATTCCGTATGCTTCCAACAGCATCCCGGAATTAACGACGGTTTCCTTGAAATGCTACGATGTGGGACGGCATGCCGCAGAGCTGCTCCATCAAATGATTACCAAAAGCAAAGTAAGCAAAAACACGAAGGTAAGGCCGGAGCTAATCGTAAGGGAATCGACGGCAAGGCCGCCCGCACGGAAATGACAAGCAAAACGGCGGTTGAAATCATACTTAAAAATAATGATTGACAACGCTTACATTTGTGAATAAAATCAAATTGTCAACAGATTATATGGTGTCGCCAGTAAGAATGTAACCCGTTACATCGCAGCTTGGCTTCTTCCTACAAAGCCGTAAACACACCCGATACACATCAGAGCACCGTACAGAATCAGATTCTGTTTTTACCGGTCATGGCGTGTATTTATTTTTCCTACAAATGTAACGGGTTTCATGAAACGGGTTACATATTTCGCATATTTCGCATTTTAAGCTGAATTTTTGGGAGGGTGCCACATGTTTTTGAAAACGGAAGCGAAACCAGCTGTACGTTTCGATGCGGATGCCGTAAGAATCGGGGAAACGCCGCAAGTATTGCTATGTGCCTCATTATTTTATTTCCGCATACCGCGAGCGCTGTGGCGGGAGCGGATGGAGCAGCTCAAAGCCTTCGGCTATAACAGCATTGACGTGTACTTTCCTTGGAATTATCACGAAAGGGCAGAAGGGGAATGGGATTTCAGCGGAGAGCGCGATATAGCCGCGTTTCTAACAGAGGCTGCGGAAGCGGGCTTGTACGTAGTGGCTAGACCCGGACCGTACATTTGCTCCGAGTGGGATGGAGGAGCATTGCCGGCTTACCTGCTGGCCAAAGGGGTGAAGCTCCGTGACAATGACGCGGATTTCCTCGGCTACGTATCCAAGTGGTTCGATCAAGTGCTGCCGCTGTTAAAGCAGCAGCAAGCAGGCGAAGGCGGGTCGGTAATCGGCGTGCAGCTGGATAACGAGCTTGATTTCTTTGACTGCCATGATCCCAAGGGGTACATTAGCGCTTTGCGGGATATGGCGCTCAGCCATGGCATTACGGTTCCATTGTTCGCTTGCGCCGGACAAGGCGGTTTGCTGCAGGCGTCGGGGCTAGCGGGCAACGTCGTGCCAAGCTGCAACTTCTACCCTGACAACCGGGATGCGGAATTTGAGCAAAAGGTGCTGCACTATGGCCAGGCATTGGCGAAGCTCGGGTATCCGCTGCTTGTAACGGAAACGAACCGAGCGCATTATCTGCTGAGAAGATTGCTATCCTGCGGAGCGAAGCTGCTCGGCCCTTATTTGCAGGTATCGGGTACGGACTTCGGTTTTACGAACGCGACGAACAATTGGGGTAAGCCGCTGGCGTTTATGACATCGGATTATGATTTTGGAGGGATGATCTCGCCGGAAGGACATATACGTGAGGAAGCCTACGAGGGGCGGTTGTTGGGCCGAATGATTGCGGCTTATGGCGCGGCGCTTGCACAGGCCTTGCCAGAAGGAGAAGGATCATCAACGTGGGCGATATCCGGAGACCGTCAGGGCATCGCGGGTCCTTTCACGCTTCAGCTAAGCGGCGGGGGAAGCCTCCTATTCGTCACGAACTTGGATGAGCGGGACAAACGAATAAGGCTTTCGGCTGCAGACGGGACGAAAGCTGCTGAACAAGGCAGCTTTTCGCTCCAGGCAGGCAGGTCGCTGGCGCTTCCCGTTGAAGTTCCGCTCAGCTTATGGGACATTGAAGGCGTACTGCAAAGCTCGACGGCTGAGCTGTATTACGCGGATCAATCGGCTGCAGGAACAAGTCTCGCTTTCCATACGGACGGGAGCGGCGAAATCGTCATTCGGATGAATGAACCAAAAAGCGTGAACGCGGTCCATGCGGCGTCGGCTTGGTCGGACGGGAAGCTGACGATTAGCTTTGATGGGCTGGATGCTAGCTGCTGTTCGGTCGTTGCTGCGGATGGAGCCGCGTTTAAGCTATTAATTACCGATAGAATGAAAGCGCTTTATATGGAGGGAATAACGGAGGAAGGCCACGTAATAGCAGGACAGCCGCTCGTTTACCCGGATCAAATGGAGGAGGCGGCGAGCGACTGGACGCTAAGAGAATTTCAAGCTGCTTCGCTGCTAGACTTGCATGCATCCGATCGCCGAATGGCTTTAGGTAGAGCCGGCTATCTGGAAGAGGCAGGCATATACCGCGGCATTGCCGGCTACGAAGCATCCGTCGCCTTGACGAAAGGAGAGATCGTGCAAGGTTATCTTATTCGGCAGGGCAGCGACGTCATTTCATTATATGCGGATGGGCAATATGCCGGAACGGCGGTTTCTGGCGGAGGCAGCGCCTATCTGCCGCTGGTCCATACCATGCAAGACGGAAAACTGCATGCAAGGGTAGAAATTTGGGGGCATTCCAACTTCGACGATGCTCGGCTTCCCGGTCTTCGCCTTCATGCGATGAAGGGCTTGAAGGGGATATCCGCGATTACGGAGGTGCGTGACCTTAGCGGCAATTGGCGCGTATATCGCGCAGCGGAGCGGAGCTTGCGCAGGGAGCTGATCGAGGTACAGGATGACAGCATATGGCCGATGATCAGCTTTGGCGGCTGGATGTCGCCCGATCATCCCGCATTTGAATACTACCGCAAAACGTTCCGTGCCGCTAAGAGCGCCGATTCGTGGACGCTGCACTTTAAAGGCTTACAATCATTGGCTCGGCTGTTTGTAGACGGCAAGGACGTAGGCGCCATTCATCCATTCGATCCCTTTGTGGATATTTCGGAGCATGTGACGGCAGGAGAACATGTGGTTCTTACCGTATTTGTCGAGCGGGTGCTTGGTCTTCCATCCGGACGGGTGTACGTGTATGAAGGAATAGAGGCTGTAGGCTGGTCCGTGCAGGGCGCGGAGGAAGCGGAGCTTCTGGCACATGCCGAGAGTAAGCGAGAAGAGGGAAGCTCGGTACAATTGCCGGTTGCATTAGAGCCAGGCGAGACCGCGTGGCTGCGTGCATCGACTGTCAATTCGGAGGCGCAAGCGGGTTGGCGGGCTCAGGTAACCGGCACGGGGCTTAAGCTTACCGTATTTCTTGGAGACCGGATCGTAGGCCGCCTCTGGCTGCCGGGCGGCGAGAGCAGACCCGTGCTAACGGGAGGCAGACCGGATTGCTTTTATTTGCCGGGCGCTTGGTACAAAGCAGGCAAGGGTGAGCTTGCGATTCTGTTAGAGGCGGTTGATCGCGAGCAACAAGGAAGGCTGGAAGCCATTACGTTCATATCCGTCTAGTCCATGACTGCGAGGGGGAAACAGGATGCAACCGACCATAGTAGGTAGAGAGCCGGAGAGAAAGCTGCAGCGAATGAGAGGCGGCAAGCTGAAGCGGTTTTGGAACAACAAAACGCTGCTGCTCATGTGCTTGCCGGCCATTGCCTTTTTCGTTATATTTGCCTATCTGCCCATGCCTGGCTTGTATTTAGCGTTCATTAACTACAATTACTCCGACGGCATATTCAAAAGCCCGTTCGTGGCGTTCGATAATTTTCGTTTCCTCGTCATAAACGGCGATTTATGGCGGCTATCGTTCAATACGGTCGCCTACAATTTGGTGTTCATCGTGCTTGGGAATGTGCTGCAAATTTTCGTCGCTATTCTTCTGAATGAAATTCGCCGCAAATGGTTTAAAAAAGTGACGCAAACGCTCATGTTTCTCCCGCATTTCATATCGGCCGTACTGATCGGCCTCATTGCTTACAACATTCTGAGCTATGATTACGGCATATTGAATACGCTGCTGGAATCGCTTGGCATGGAACCGGTCAAGACGTACTCCGATCCGAAAATATGGCCATTTATCATCGTGCTGACCTTCCTTTGGCAGTCCACGGGTTACGGATCCATCATTTATTTCGCAGCGATCATGGGCCTGGACAATGAAATTATCGAGGCTTCGGAAATTGACGGCGCCAACGCATTCCAGCGCATCATCTATATCGTGCTCCCATGGCTGAAGCCGACCTTCATCATTCTGATGCTGTTCTCGCTCGGGGGCATTCTTAAAGGGAACTTCGGATTGTTTTTCAACCTTGTCGGAGCGAACAATACCGCCTTGTATCCGACGACCGATATTATTGAAACGTATGTGTTCCGGTCGCTCATGACCAACTTCAACTTCTCGATCGGCAGCGCCGTCAGCCTTTACCAATCCGTATTCGGCTTTGTCGTCGTCTTGACCGCCAACTGGCTCGTCCGCAAGGCTTCGCCCGAAAACTCGTTATTCTAGGAGGTGACAGCTATGGAAAACAGGGAAGATTCACGGAGTATCCGAACGGATATGAGCGGAATATTCGTCAAACTATTCGGCTATCTGTTCATTTCGTTTTTTGCGCTATGCTGCCTGCTTCCGTTCCTGCTCGTTCTCGGCACGTCGCTGACGGCGGAAGGGGCGATCAAGAAATACGGCTTTAACTTCTGGCCGCGAGACTTCAGCACCTTTGCTTACAAAATCGTATTCGAGAATCCGGACCTGATTATCGGCTCCTACATGGTTACGATGGCAATCACGATTGCCGGAACGGCACTGGGGCTCTTCCTCGTTGCGATGACGGGCTACGCGCTGCAGCGTCCGGACTTTGGCTACCGGAACGGCATCTCGTTCTTCATCTATTTCACGACGCTGTTCTCGGGCGGACTCGTCCCCTTCTACCTGCTGATGACGCAATATTTGACGCTGAAGGATAATTACTTGGCCGTGCTGCTTCCAGGCCTGCTTAGCCCGTTTCTCATTATTATGATGAAAAGCTTCGTCCGCTCCATCCCGCATGCGATTACGGAGTCGGCCAAAATCGACGGAGCAGGCGACTTTACGATTTTCCTAAAGCTGATCCTGCCTATGACAACGCCGGCCTTGGCAACAATCGGCTTGTTCATCGCATTGGGCTATTGGAATGAATGGTACAATTCCATGCTGTTCCTTTCGCCGGATATGAAGTACCGTCCGCTCCAGCTGTTCTTGTACAACGTCGTGACAAGCGCGGATTTCATCCGCAATTCGTCCGCCGCGTCCAATGTGCAGCTTCGCGATATGCCGCTGGAATCCATGAAGATGGCGACAGCGGTCGTGGCAACGGGACCCGTTATTCTGTTTTACCCGTTCGTGCAGCGGTATTTCATCAAGGGTATTACGGTTGGCGCCGTAAAAGGCTGATGTGCCGAGGGCCGCAATCCGGCCACTTCACATAACGGGCGATGCCCGACTTATGAACGTAAAGGGGAGAAGTGCGATGTCCAGCGTAAAGAAGGTTTCCGCTCTGTTGATTGCGATGATGATGATCTTCACTCTTGCAGCATGCTCAGGCAGTAATGGCGAGAACAAAGATGGCGGCAAAAACGAGGGAACGGGCAACAAGGGCAGCACGAATACAACGGATGGCACAAAGGGAGCGGATACGTCGAAGTTCGTCAAAGTCAGCTACGTCGTTCTCGGCGACAAGCCAAAGAACGGACAGTTCGAGAAGGTGCTGGCTGAAGTAAACAAAAAAATGAAGGAAAAGATCAATGCCGAGCTTGAGTGGAAATGGGTGGAATGGGCGGACTGGCAAACGAAATACAATCTGCTCCTTGCGTCCGGCGAAGCGATCGATCTAATCACGATCGGCACGGACTGGCTGGATACTTGGGGCAACGCACAGCGCGGAGCATTCATGAACCTGGATGACCTGCTGCCGGAGTATGCGCCGCAGACGTGGAACTCTGTTCCGGAAGAGGACTGGGCAGAGAGCAAGTACAATGGCAATATCGTATTGATTCCGGAGAATGAATATACGCAGTGGGTTAACCATGGGTTCTTCTACCGCGGAGATTGGGCGAAGGAAGCGGGCATTACCGGTCCGATCAAAGATTGGCAGGGCATTGGCCAATATCTTCAATTCGTAAAGGATAACAAAGAAGGCGTTGTGCCATGGGACGCTGTTGCGGCTACTTCTACTTTTGGCGGCTATGCAGCATCCTATACGGACCAGCTTGAGCTTCCGATCTCAACCGGGTACTTGCCGGTGTTCACGACCAAGTCGTTCGATGAGAAGTATACAGTCGTTAGTCCCGTATTCGAGGACACGTTCCTGAACTTCGCTACGCTAATGAAGGAATGGGCCGATAAAGGGTACTGGCGGGAGGATGTACTGAACAACAAAAACGATAATCGCTCGGCACTGCGTGCCGGCTTGTCTGGTCTCGACCAGCATCATACCCAAACGTTTGGCGGCTTGCGCGTACAGATGGATAAGGATCAGCCAGGCTCCGAGCTGCAAATGTTTCCGTTCGCCCGCACTGGAGGCAACAATCTGACGGAGCTTTCCATTACTCACGGCGGGACTTCGGTCGGTGCGCATAGCAAAAATCCTGAGCGTGCACTTATGGCCTATGACTTGATCCGTAACGATGAGGAAATCTACCACCTGATCAACTATGGGTTGGAAGGCGTTCAATATGAAGTGAAGGACGGCAAGCGCGTTCAGCCAGAAGGCTACGACGAGGCGAAGGATGCGTTCTATGCAGACTTCTGGGGCGGCCGTGTCGACAAATTCGAAATTCCGAGCGTAACGACATGGGATCAGCTTGAAGAAACGATGTACGCCGAATACGATAAAATCAAAAAACCTTACCCGTATGGCCAGTTCGTATTCGACAAAACGCCGGTTGAGGCTGAGCTGACAGCGATTACGCAGGTATCGGGCGAGATGGGCCCAGCGATCACGTACGGAAAAGCTGGCGATCCGGCGCAAGCAGTCGAGCAATTCCGCAGCAAGCTGAAAACAGCCGGCTACGATAAGGTGCTTGCCGAGCTGCAGCGCCAGATGGATGCTTACAAAAAGCTGATCGAAGGATAATTCGGCAAAACCGCATCGCGTAAGAAGGGGCTTCATGCAGAGCTGTGTTCATAGCGTAAGAGGATGCTTCATGCACAGCTGTGCATGACAACTCTTGCGCTATTTTTTTTACGCTGCTTGCTAGCAGCTCTATATTGGTCAATTATAATCAAGTGGCACCCCCATGTTGGCTAATTTCAGTAAAGTAGCGCTTTCATCTCTAATGCTACAATAAGTATAAGTTACTTGATTTTTTTCTAATATTCTAATAGATGAAGAAGGCGGCGAAGGCATGAACCTATCGAATATCGCAGTGCAGCTGTATACGTTGCGTGATTATTGCAAGACGGAAGCAGATTTGGAGAAGTCTCTCAAAAAAGTAGCAGATATCGGTTATCAAGCGGTTCAAGTATCGGGAATTGGCCCCATTGCGCCAGAGAAGGTGAAAGAGCTTGCTGACGCTGCGGGTCTTCGCATTTGCGCGACGCATGTCGGACTTGATTCCTTGCTTCATGACTTCGACAATACCGTTCAGAAGCATAAGCTGTGGAACTGCAAGTACGTGGGTCTCGGCAGCTTGCCTGATGAGAACCGGGCTAGCGCGGAAGGATATGTTAATTTCGCCAAGACGGCCACGGAAATCGGCCGGAAGCTGCAAGAGCATGATTTGCAATTTATTTATCATAACCATCAATTCGAATACCAGAAATTCGAAGGCAGAACGGGCATGGATATCTTGCAGCAGGAGACGGATTCTGCAGCCGTAGGCTTTGAGCTGGATACCTATTGGGTCCATGTCGGCGGGGTGAATCCGGTCGATGCCATACATCAGGTAAAGGGACGCATGGGCGTCGTGCATCTCAAGGATCTGGAAATCGTGGATTATGAGCAAGTGTTCGCGGAGATCGGAGAGGGCAACCTGAATTTCAAAGCGATTATTGAGGCATGCAGAGAAATCGGCGTGGAATGGTACGTAGTGGAGCAGGATGTTTGCAGACGCGATCCATTCGAAAGCTTGGCGATCAGCTTCCGCAATTTGCAGAAGTTTTTGTAAGCCGAAAGAAGGCCAGCATGTAATAAGCTTGTCAGAGCCTGCCAGCATTTTAACGAAAATATACGCTAAGGCATTCAATTATGTTCGGCTTGAATCCAAAAACAAAAATAATAATGAAGATAAGCTTCTCTTATATGGGAGAGAAGCTTATTTCATTTCTTTTATTCCCTTGATGCGACACGAGTTAGAAGAGTGATCTTAATTTCTTTTTAATACGGTTAATCATCTTTTGTCCGGTGTTGGCTTCTGTAAGAGTGATGTCCCACATCACGGCATTTGTAGACGGATTCGAATCATCGTTCATTAATTTAATGGTAAGTTCATGGGCTCCGTTTAACGGGACCTGAAAAGAGGTAAGCTGATTCTCGCCGCTTTTAGCCGATAAGCCC
Organism: Paenibacillus sp. J22R232; assembly: GCF_056269165.1. Taxonomy (NCBI): domain Bacteria; kingdom Bacillati; phylum Bacillota; class Bacilli; order Caryophanales; family Paenibacillaceae; genus Paenibacillus; species Paenibacillus sp. J22R232. Next base: position 215,338 of record NZ_JBWDNK010000007.1, read on the forward strand.
AGTGAATACATTTCTGTGCCATCTGCGATAAAGATGATGTCACTTTTTCCTTTGCTTGCAGTATCGATAACATCATCCGGTATAGCGACATAGCCAGCCATTTTTGTGAATTTTCCATTTAAAAGATACGTAAACTCGTTAGCTCTCGTATTTTTTCTACTGTACATATTGATTTGAGGCTCAACCCTTTCTAGGACCGCCGTAAAGCTTAAAAGGGTTTCATCCCACCGTACAGACCCCTCTTTTAATGTAAGCTCATTCAGGGCTACGACTTCGCCGCCTCCCTTTTCTAAGTAATTATTAATGCCACCCACAATGGCAGTCACTCCAATAGAAAGGACAATGGCTGTTAAAATGATTCGGCAGATCCCTTTAAAGGTATCTCGATCACGGTGCACTAACCGCTGTGCCAAGAATCCTGCCGCCGCTCCTAATGTGTTGATGATGATATCGTCTATATCAAAGGAACCTAACCGAGAAAGCATTTGTAAGATTTCAAGAACCGTAATGGACAGAATAAATAGGGTTATAAATCGAATGAAATTACAACGAAACAGTAGTGGGATGGCAATCCCAAAAGGTATAAAAGCTATAAAGTTGCCCAGCTCAAAAAACCAAATTTGAAAGTCCCTTCCCATTGGGAAATGCAATGGAATTCCTTCGGGTATAAGACTATATCGAATGCTGGAACTTTGAAGAAAAGCAGCTCTGTCGAAGCCTATATACAAAAAATAGAGGGTCAAAACGGTATATAATGCTAGCAGCATTATGGTGATTTTTCGTAACTTTCCTCGGTACATCATTACATCCTTTCTTTTCTGCAGGCGGGCTGTCTCATGTACTATAACTCATTATATGCATTGCGCCGCAAAAAAACATATCTGAACATTCGCGAAGCGATGGAGCTATCCTGTTCGTTAGCCTAATGAATTCACGTCAGTCTTACTTTTTATTTTCTGCTGACAGGAGCGTTGATCTGGTTTATCCTTGTCTAGACATGACGATAATATTTTGGGAAAAGGACATTGACAACGAGCGAAAATTCGTATATCTTTAATTTAAGATAATTCAATTAAAGATATTAACGCGCAGCGGGAATGCTTGCAATAGATTCCATAAGCTGGCGCAACCGATAAAGGGAGGCCGACGAGGAATGGAAGAAAAGAAGGTTACGTGGCTGGAGCTGTTTTATGACTTATTGTTTGTGGCTGCCATATCCAAAGCTACGCATGTGCTGCTCCATGTTGAGCATGGCACTATCTCACTGGAGCATCTCTCCAAATTCATTCTTATTTTCATACCGATCTGGTGGGCTTGGGTAGGGCAGACGGTCTATAACAACCGGTTTGGGCGAGACCTTGCTTCTCACCGCGTCTTTATGATTCTTCAGCTGTTTTTTGTTCTAATTATGACGGCCAGCCTGAACGTGGATTTCGATTCGAATTACATTCCGTTTTTTATAGGATATATAGGCTCCAGGGCGTTGACCGCGATTCAATATATGATTACGCAAAAGGTGGAAGTGTCTAACCGGCAGGAAACGGCTAGGTTCTTCGGCAAATATTTCTGGCTTGGCATCATCATCTCTGCTTTTTCACTCTTTTTTGATTCATGGATTAGATACGCGATTTTATATGCAGGCATCGCAATCGATATTCTAGTTCCTCTTATTGGCCGCAAGCATTTGGTGAAAACACCGGTACACACCGCGCACTTATTAGAGAGATTCGCGCTTTTTACATTGATCCTGCTTGGGGAATCGGTCATAAGCATGCTTGCCGTATTGCAATCCGATAAGTTAACAGGCTCTTCCATACTATTTGCTGCAATGGCTTTCGTGTTGGTCATAGGCATATGGTGGCAGTATTTCGAGAACGTGGAGAAAAACGTGGATAAAGCAAAGCGGACAGCAGGCCAGACGATCATGTATGGACATTTGTTTATTTATTTGTCGCTAAGCATGATTGCCGCTTCCATCCAGCTGTTATATCTTAACCAGCTTGATTACCGGTTCATGGTCGGATTTATATTCGCATCGGTGCTGTTGTATTTGTGGTCGGTCATGTTTGTCCTTTATGCCTACCGCTACAAGCATTTAAAACCAAAGCTAAGCATCGTTACCGGGTTAACTGTACTGTTAGGCGTCTTGTTTGCTTTAAATATGAGCATAACCGTTGCTCCTCACGTTATTTTGGCAGAAATCATGTTGTTCTTCCTCGTATTTGCCAAAGTGACCCATCGGTGAGGCTGGCCGAAAGATTATATAGGAAGCGATACGGGGTGAAAACGTTTATACTTGAGATAGGCTTACCACAATTGGAAGCGAGGGATATAGAAATGAAAATAGGTGTGATTTGCGACGATTATTGGCATTCGGGCAAGCTGATCAAGGAAGGCTTGGAGCTCCTTGGCGAGGGGCATACCTTTCATTATATTCAGCATGCGTCGGAGTGGTCGCGGGAGTGGATGGATGAGCATGACGCGGTTGTGCTTGCCAAGTCAAACCAAGTATCGGCTGTCGACGAAACGCCATGGCTGACTCTGGATATTCAGCAGCAATTCCAAAGCTACGTGGAGGAAGGCAAGGGGCTGCTCGTGCTTCATGCGGGATCGGTTGGCTATCGTACGGAGCCTCTATTCTATGAGCTAATTGGCGGTGTCTTCGAGCAGCACCCGGAGGCATGTCCGGTGACGATTGTTCGAACGAATAAGGAATTAGGAATTGAGATAGAGCAAGGCTCCTATACGGTGCATGATGAGCATTATTTTATGGAAGTAATCGACGAGCGTATTCAAGTGTTTATGCAGTCGGAGTCCGTGCATGGAACGCAGCCGGCCGGTTGGATAAGGGAGCAAGGAAAAGGCCGGGTATGCGTGCTGACGCCAGGGCATTTCCTTCATGTCTTGCAGCTTCCTGACTATCAAGCAACCATAAGAAATGCGATCGATTGGGTAGGGGCTGCACGCAGCTAAGCAGAGGAATAATTAGTGTGGGAATCAGTCGGGGAGCGATTTGCGATCACAAATGTATTCGCTTTCTCCGTGTGATGACCTGTATAATTAAGAGTAGCAATACATTTCATTATTTTATTCAGAGGAGTGAATGGATTAATGTCTCTACAAACGATTAAATGGGGAATTCTCGGTCCAGGCTGGATCTCATCTAAATTCGCAGCCGATTTGGCTTTTGCAGCTGGAGCGGAGCTGGTTGCCGTTGGCGGGAGGAACTTGGAGAAGTCGGAGAAATTCGCCAAGCAATTCAATATTCCGCGTGCATACGGGAGCGTAGACGAGCTGGCCCAAGACGCCGAGGTTGAAATTGTATATGTAGGTACGCTTCATCCGATACATAAAGAAAACGTGCTTGAGCTGCTTCGCGCAGGCAAAGCCGTTCTTTGCGAGAAGCCGTTCACGATGAACGCTGCTGAAGCAAAGGAAATCATTGAACTAGCCAGGGAGAAAAAAGTATTCCTGATGGAAGCGATGTGGACGCGGTTTCTTCCGCCGATTCGTAAAGTGATGGAATGGATCGCAGCGGACAAAATCGGAGAGGTTCGTATGGTGAAAGCGGATTTCGGCTTTGATATCGGCTGGGCGCCGGAGAGCCGTTTGCTTGATCCTGCGCTAGGCGGCGGCGCGCTTCTTGATGCCGGTATTTACCCGGTATCCTTCGCCTCGTTAATTTATGGCGAAGCGCCAGCCAAAATCATGAGCAGCGCCCGCATCGGCAAAACGGGAGTGGACGAGCAGTTCTCGCTGCTGTTCGAATATGAGGGCGGTCGTACCGCTGCGCTGAATGGGGCTGTTCAGCTGGGCATGGTTAGCGACGCGTACATTTATGGAACAAAGGGACACATCCATGTTCCGAACTTCCTATTCGCGAAGTCGGCAAGCCTTCATGCGAAGGGTGCTGACGCAGAATCCTTCGTCGATAACCGTGAGGCAGAAGGATATGCGTTCGAAGCGGAGGAAGCGATGAACGCGCTCCGCGAGGGCAGGCTTGAGAGCTCGATTATCCCGTTAGACGAGACATTGACGATCATGGCTACACTAGATGAGATTAGAAAGCAATGGGGACTTCGTTACCCGGCTGACCAATAAACGCAGCTGGGCTGCCTCATGCGCCGAGTTGCAGGCCTTTAAAGCTGTCTGCATAAGGAAAACATGAAAGGAGCCGCTCCCTAGCGATCGTCTTGGGAGCGCTCCTTTTGTATTTATATTGCGGATAGAGGACTTGCGTTATGCCTTGACAGCTTGCAGCCATGCATGCGCAATAAGCGCGGCACCGGCCGGTGACGGATGAACGCCGTCCGGCGCCCAATAAGCTGGGCCTGTCTGGGTTGCGGCTTGAGCGAACAAGCCGTCGAGCGGAACGTACAGCGTCTTGAATTCCCCGGCAAGCTCGCGGACCGCTTGAATCTTCGGATCCAAATCCTCGCGCCATTGCTTCTGGCTATCGTTGACTGGCAGCACGAAAGGTTCAATAAGGATGAGATTAGCGTTTAATTGCTCCTTCGCTGCATGAAGCAGGCGACGGTAAGTAACATAATATTCTTCCGTACTGATTGGATTGTTGCTGTCAAAGCGGCGCCATGTGTCATTGATCCCTACGTACACGGACAGCCAGGTTGGATGCAGCGCAAGACAATCCTCTTCCCATCTGCGTTCCAAATCTACGACGCGGTCTCCAGATACGCCCCTGTTCAGAAATGCAGCCTGCTTCTCGGGATATTTGCTTCTGAACAATGCGGTAACAAGATTGGCGTAGCCTGATCCAAGGTTAGCTCCGTCGCCGCGGTTACGGCCGGCATCGGTAATGCTGTCCCCTTGAAATAATACGACTGCGTTCTGTTCGATTACGGTCATGCTTAAACCTCCAATAGTTTCTAATGATGGTCATGATAGGGTGTCTTCATTTTCCGGGGAGCATCATTTCTGCAAGCGCCATCATTGTATCTGCTGTTTCATCATACATACGGTTGACAGCTTAGGTCAATACCGTTCATAGGTATCAAATCTCGTAAAATAGGAAACAATTGCTACGGAAGTTTCTATTTATATTTGTCGATATTTCCTATTTAATAGAAGGAGGGGAAACAAAGGGTTTTAAGGACATGCAAACTATTAGTGGAATATTCTGAAAATTAAGAAATATAATATAAATATACGATCTGCTAGATTATCTTAACTTTTCTTCATGATTTACTCAGGAAAGATTAATGTTCGTGATCTATAATCGAATTAAGGGAGTGATGGGAATGACCTCTTCTTACTTCAATGAATGGCTCGATGAATACAATGATTATATGAGACTGTACATGTTTTTTGGCGATGAGTGCTACCTAGAGCATGCGCGGGAGACGTTGGCGGCTTTAAAGGCCATTATCGTTCGCGCGGAGCGTCATCAAGACATCGTATGTAAAATAATGAGCAATACGGTACACGCTTATTGAGTATGACGCAATGGAGCGAACCAACCACGAAAATCCTAAAGCTTATGCGTGCTAATGAAGATTAGCATACGTAGGCTTTAGGATTTTTTCCTTTGAATAGCCACGGATTGAAATTATTAATACGTATATAGAATAGTATGATAATCGGAATAGTCAGAAAAGGCTTGTTGCTTGCAATTACGCCATGCTACGATAGCTTCAATCTTGAACCAATCGCAACAATCCGGCTTGCAGAGACAAGAAGGAACGAATAACAGAGGACGGTGCGCAATGAAATTTGCATTATTCAGCTTAGTCATGAATATACCGAATGCAGTAACGGGCGAGTTGCTTACGACGCAACAGAAATTTCAAAACACGATCAAGCAGGCCATGCTCGCTGAAGAGCTAGGCTTTGATGCCTATGGAATCGGGGAGCGTCACGGAGCTCCTTTTCTGTCTTCGTCACCGCCTGTCCTGCTAACCGCAATAGCGGCTAGAACATCGCGCATTCGCTTGTTGACGACAGTAACCGTATTGAGCGTGCTGGATCCGTTCCGCGTCGCAGAGGATTATGCAACGCTCGATCATTTGTCGGAAGGAAGACTCGAGCTCATTATCGGGAAAGGAAACGATCCACGGCATTATCCGTTGTTCGGCATAACGGAAGAGGAGCAGTGGGATTCGCTGGCAGAGCGTTATGAGCTGCTGAAGCGTCTGTGGCAGGAGGAGGACGTAACTTGGGAGGGGCGTTACCGCCCGGCGCTGCATCATGCAACCTCGCAGCCAAGGCCATTTCAGTCTGCTATTCCAATATGGCACGGAAGCGCTTCAAGCACGCTCTCGACGGAGCTGGCAGCCAAACATGGCGAGCCGATATTCTCGTCCAACAGCTTTCATCCGCAGATTAAATATAAAGCGTTAATCGATCATTACCGTGAGCGTCTCGCATATTACGGGCATGATCCCGGGCGAGCAATAGTAGGCTCGGGAGCCGGCAGCTTGTATTTGGCGAATACGGCAGAGGAAGCGATTAAACGGTACCGGCCGTATTATGACGCCTTTCAGGCTACGAGCGCCGCACAGCATAATAAATCGCCATTCACGGATTTGGAGGATACGATCAAAAACGGTCCTTCACTCGTCGGCAGCGCCCAGCAAGTCATTGAGAAAATAGTAAACTATCATCAGTCGTTCGGAAACCAAGTGCTAAGCATAAGCGTGGATGGCTTAACGGAGCCTGAGCAGCGCGAGCAAGTGGAGCGTTTTGCGGCAGAAGTCATGCCTGTTCTTCGGAAGGAACTTCCGAACGATGTGTGGACTCGTTAAGAAGCCAAACAGCATTTCTGCATGAAATTCATTTTTATGGGCTTGCATAAGAATCTAAGCGCTTAATTAATGGTATACTGATTAGTAATGATAACGAGGAGCAAGATTCGGAAAGATGCTTTAGCTGCATTTTAAGAAGGTTAACTCGGCATAGAAGACATGATGGAGTGATGATATGAGCGGTGCAAAGGGTAAAGGCGGGACAGGCAGAGGGACGGATAAGAAGGGCTGGAACCGCTGGCAAGCTGGGGAAAAGAAGAAATTAGCGAAAAAAGTGTTTGGCAGAAACAAAAACGGAAAGAGCGCTGAAGGCGAGAATGGCAAGCCGGACGCAGCCGGCGCGCCGAATGCGAAGAGCGCCAACATGACAAAAGGCAGTACGGCTTTTAAAGGCGGAACGCCGGTTAAAAGCAGGAATACATCGAAATAGTTCGCGTTTAAAATCGGTTGCAAAGGGATAGGCCGCGGTTTGCCGAAAGGTGAAGACTGCGGTTTTTTTTAATAGATAAGCATCTATATGTTTTCACATATAAATCTGTTTATCTATCTCCGCGAAACGACTGCTTCTGCCACAGAGGAGGGCGGCAGCCGTTTACGTTTGTTGTTTTTTATAGAAACACAAGGCATACACTTCCATTTTTTTTGATTTCCATTAGAATAAGGGTAACGCTTTCAAACGGAAAGCATCGATTATGATCTGCTCAACATTATGGGAGGTAGTTGAAATGCCGTTAGTCGATATGTCGTTGGATCAATTAAAAAGCTATGAGGGCGTTAGCCCGCGTCCTGATGATTTTGATGCGTACTGGGATAGGGCAATTGCGGAGATGAAGGCCGTTGATCCGCAAATCGAGCTTGTCCCGAGCAGCTTTCAGGTTCCTTACGCGGAATGCTATGATTTGTATTTCACAGGCGTACGCGGCGCGCGAATTCATGCCAAATACATAAAGCCCAAAAACGTGTCGGAGCCGCATCCCGCAATTGTACAGTTCCACGGCTATAGCGGCCATTCAGGCTCTTGGCATGATAAGCTCGGTTATGCAGCGCTAGGCTACTCCTTCTTCTCCCTCGATTGCCGCGGTCAAGGCGGTTATTCGGAGGATACCGGCGGCGTGAAGGGAACTACGCTGAACGGACATATTATACGCGGCTTGAACGATCATCCCGATGAGCTACTATTCCGCCATATTTTTCTTGATACGGCACAGCTTGCGGGGATTGCAATCCAAAGTCCCGAAGTGGACCCGGAGCGGGTATATGCAATGGGAGGCTCTCAAGGAGGAGCGTTAACGATCGCCTGCGCGGCGCTTGAGCCAAAAATCAAGAAGCTCGCGCCTGTTTTCCCTTTCTTAAGCGATTATAAACGGGTATGGCAAATGGATTTGGCCAAGGATGCTTACGCGGAGCTGCGTACCTTCTTCCGCCATTTTGATCCGCAGCATAAACGGGAGGAAGAAATTTTCACGAAGCTTGGCTACATCGACATCCAATTTCTAGCCTCGCGCATCCGCGGCGAAGTCTTGTTCGGCGTAGGCTTGATGGATACGATATGTCCGCCGTCAACGCAGTTTGCCGTGTATAACAAAATAACGGCGCAAAAAAAACTGGAAATATATCCAGACTTCGGACATGAGGACCTGCCCGGCTTCTCGGATATGACGATGCAATTTTTCCTGCAGGATTAGACATAACAAGAAGACTCGATAAGCGGAGCGGGTTATAGAAGGGCGATCTTGCAGAGCAATAGGCTGCATGATCGCCTTTTTTGCATTACACTCCCATGAGCGTTTGAGGTGTTTTGCGGAATGGCGTAGGCAAAAGGTCTCTTATTTTGATCCGAATCTGATTTGCATTTGGGTCTGGAACACTATGAAATCTCTCATAATTGATTGTCCTGCCGATAGTTAAGCACTATAATAGTCATATTGCATGGATAATATTGTGAAAAGCATAAACTGTCAAATTTACTCGCAAAGTGGTGACTAACGCTGGCGCTTACCCGTTACAAAAATAATCGGTCATGGAATCGTTGGGTGCTGTCCTTCTACTGGGTGCTTTCTGCTCTCGTTCTGATATTAGCCGAAAGCATATACCTCATTTCAGTAGGATTGGAAGTATGGTCCAGGAGCTATATATTTCCTCCCCGCTATTTCATGACGGCAGCGTCTTTAATTAGCGCTTTGTTGATAGCGGAAGCATTCATTCGCTATTTGAAGTCATATTTCGATTATGTTCTTATTATAATCGGCTACGTGTTTGCCATGGTCATCATGCTCGGATTTGGAAAAAACGTAGACGGCCTATATGTGAGCCTGGATGTCCCCATTATCGTTTCTTTGTTTTATCTTAGCAGTCGGCGGCTATGGTTCTCGGTACTGTTCACGATGGGCAGTCTTTTTGTCTTTTTGATGGTCAGCGATTCCATACGGGCGCAAATTAACCATTATGATTTAATTGCCCTGCTTGGCATGATTACCGGAACAGGCATGATCGGCTTTGGCATCTTGAAAAGAGGAAAAGAGCTTCAGCAATCGCTTGAGAGGGCGGTAAGCTCGGAGATTGAAGCTTTCATCGACTCGGTCTCCACGCAGAATGCTTCCAAGTATGATCACCTTACGAACTTGTATAACCATATTACCTATCAAGAATATTTAACCGCGCTCACCGAACAGCATGCCGCGTATGATATGCCGCTCCAGCTAGCTGCGCTGGATATCGACAATTTCAAAAGCATTAACGATAGATTCGGTCATCATGTCGGAGACACGATTCTTCAAGAAACCGCCCTGCTGCTGAAGTCTTCGATCTCAAGCGAGGACATAGCTGCCAGGTACGGAGGAGAGGAGTTTGTTCTGCTCCTGACTGGCAAGACAATGGCGGAAAGCCGCGATCTGCTTGAGCGGATTCGGGAGCGCCTTGCCTCAACAGACTTTCCCCAGCTTGGGGGCCAGCGCGTGACAATCAGCATCGGGTTAGCTGAGTACAGCAAGGAACTTGGAAAAAGCGCGTTGTTTAAGCTGGCGGACGGTTATTTATACGATGCAAAACGCGCTGGAAAAAACCGTGTCGTCTCGCCGCTTCAAAGGGGGGATCGAACGGATGAGAAAATTACTCACTGCTCCTAAACATTTATCGAATTGGAATAATATGATGCGGCTCTGCTATTGGGCGATGAGCCTCCTCTCCATAGCGGCCGTAATGATGACTTGGTTGTTCGTGGCTAACGACAACCCGGAGAGATTGCCTGCGTTTTTGGAGAAGCAGGTGCTCCTCAGAAACAGCTTGCTGTTTGGAACATTAATTGTAGCGGAACTGATTTACCGCCTAAAAAGCAGTTTGCAGGATTATATTATTATTTTTTTGGGCTCCTGCTTTGCCGCCATTACGCTTGCTTTATCCTCACCGCAAGTGACGGGCGTACAAATCGTAATGGTTCTGCCCATATTGGTTTCGATTCTGCACTTTAATTACGGCAAGGTGATATTCGCTTGCTGGATTACGATGATTACTTATCTACTCGTTATGACAACCGTTCCTGTTTACCGCTATGAGTTCTCTCTTTCGCAGAAGGCAGTGGGCTTTTCCTTTCTTATTATCGTTACGCTTGCCGCGCTTGGCATCGTTAATCGAGGGCTGCAAATGATGAGGGAAGAGAAGACCGCCCTGCGAAGCGAGAAAAAGCATCGGCTGCAGCAGCAGGCTGTCCACGAGGCGTCAAGCTTGGACGCGTTGACCGGTCTGGAGAATCATAAAACGTTTCAAGAACGAATGCGGACAGCGGTTGAAGAGGGAGATAACTGGCCGATTCATCTTGCTATAGTCGATATTGATAACTTCAAGCAAGTAAATGATACATACGGTCATGCGGTTGGAGATACCGTATTGCGCAAAGTAGGGAAGCTGCTCCGCGATTGCTCGCAGGACGGCATCGTTCCGTCACGTTATGGCGGCGAGGAATTTACAATTATTTTTACGAAAATGAGCGGAAAAGCGGTCGCTGAATGGCTGGAGCGAATTCGGATAGAAACCGAGCGCCTGCGATTCGCAGAAATGGATGGGCACCATGTAACGATTAGTATCGGCTTTCATCAGCTGCAGGCGGGGGAGACGCGCGATGTGCTGTTCCAGCTGGCAGACAAAGCGCTATATTCGGCAAAACGCAGCGGTAAGAATAGGATTATGTGGTGATGCTGCATCAGTTAAGTGCTATTCATACAAAGCGAGGTGGCAACATGATATGAGCGACTATCAACCTATACTGCTTTTGCTATTATTTATCGTGCCTGTCATCTATTTAATTGATACTTCATTGGTCATCATTAGGCGGAATGCTAAACATATGGAGAATCGGCTTGCTTCGCTTACGACAGCCTCGCTTGCGGTTATGATTTTTTTTCAATATGTGCAGCAGCTGCTGCCCGGGGCGTATACGCTGAATCTTGCGGCATATGTCATCTATCCGGTTTCCATTGCCGCTGCCGGCTTTGGTCTGCTGCTGCATCTGGCTGCCGCGAAAGCTTACCACCGAATATCGCATGCTAACCGCATTATCATTTCTGCTTTTCCGCTTGTATTATATGGCATTCTTATCGTTGTAAAAGGGACGGGATTTTTCTTTCTGGGCGTGAAATCCGAGGAGCTATGGAAGCAGGCTTTGTTTGCTCCAGCCATGCATATCATATTCGGATTGATGATCGTAATCTCCATTGTGAATATCGTCATTTGCCTAGCTGCGAGGAGCAGAGCGACAAGCATCGTCGAGCGCCAGCGGTGGATCGTGCTTTTTAAGGCGAATTTTTATTACCAATTGGTTACCATTCTGGTTTCGGTGGCGGTCGTCTCGTTTGCTCCTTATTTCTATATACCCGATTCGGTTGTGTTTCTAGCTACGATCATCTGGTGCATATCGCTGCGAATTTATATGAAGTATGATATATTGCCGTCTGCCAAAAAGAAGTACGAGCTGCTCTATCAGTTTTCACCGACCGCGATTATGATGCTCGACAAACACATGATTATTAAGGAAGCAAACCCCGGCGCGCTTTCGGTGCTTGGCTATAAGAAAGAAAATGAAGTGCAGAATCTTTCTTTAGCCGCGTTCATTGACGGGAGCGAGAGGGCAAGCCTAGCGGAGGAATATCAGGCATCACTCCCCAAAGGGGCATGGCGCAACCGTGAGATTGCCATTGTAGACCGGACAGGGAAGAAGCGGGTCATTCTGATGGATACCGAGTTGATGGCTGAAGGCGAGCAGCTCTTCGTGCTTGCCGTCATCCGGGATATTACGCAGCAGAAGGAAGAGGCATCACTCGTCCATTTCATGGCTCATCACGATATGCTGACTAAGCTCCCGAACCGCTATCATTTCAATAGAGAGCTCGAAGCTTCTTTGGAAGCAGTGAAGACCTCCAAGGCTTTGCTTGGCGTCATGCTCGTTGACTTGGATCGCTTTAAGCTTATCAACGATACTCTCGGCCATCAATACGGGGATGAGGCTTTGAATGAAGTGGCGAAGCGGCTGCACAACAGCGTAGATAAACGGCATCTGCTCGCCCGTCTAGGCGGCGACGAGTTTATTATATTAATCCGGGGAGCGGACGAATACGACGAAATCGTGTCGCTCGCCGAGAACATTCATCAAGTGTTCCAGCTGCCCATCTCGCTTCAAGGCCAAGATTTTTATTTGGGCGGAAGCATTGGCATCAGCGTTCATCCGTTTGACGATGACAGCTCTGCCGGACTCATTAAACGAGCGGACATTGCGATGTATAACGCGAAGCATAGCGGAGGCAATCAGTATCGCTTGTACACGAACGAAATGATTGCGCTCGTACAGCGGGATGTCAGGCTGGAGAAGCATCTGCGAAAGGCGCTTAAGCGCAAGGAGTTCGTATTGTATTACCAGCCTCAGGTTGATCTGGAGACGGGCAAGCTGATTGGGGCGGAGGCGCTTATCCGTTGGCATTCTGCTGAGCTTGGCATCGTGCATCCTGGAGAATTCATCACGCTTGCGGAACAGACCGGGTTAATTAACGAGATCGGCCAATGGGTCATCGCGGAGGCATGCCAGCAAGGAAGGCTATGGCAGGAGCAGGGCTGGGATGATTTCATGCTGTCGGTCAATGTCTCCTCCCGTCAATTCATGCAGCCCGATTTCGTCAACAAGGTACAGGATATATTGCGCTCAAGCGGGCTGGTGCCCGATCGCTTATGCTTGGAAATAACGGAGAGCATGGTCGTCAACAACCTGAACGTAGCGAGAAAGATGCTGGATGAGCTTGTTGCGTTAGGCATTCATATTGCAATAGACGATTTCGGTACGGGTTATTCCTCATTAAGCGTGATTAGGCAGCTGCCGATAGCCATCATTAAGATCGATCGGTCTTTTATTACGGATATGGATGCCTATCAGGGAGGACTCTCGATTGTGAAGACGATCGTGTCCATGGGACATGATCTGCAGAAGCAGGTCGTTGCCGAGGGGGTCGAAACAAAGGAGCAGCGGGATCGCCTTAGACAGCTGGGCTGCGATAAGGCGCAAGGCTTCTTCTATCACAAGCCGCTGCCGTTAACCGAATTCAACAAGCTGATTGCGGCGAAGTAGCGTTTCACAAGGAGAGGCGCTGCTTCGGAATAGTATCCCGTTATACGCATAAAAGAACCTTCAGCTCGCGATTAAGCGGAGTTGAAGGTTTTTTGCAATCTCCTATTACGTGCAAAGCGAGAGCCGCAAGCTTCGAGAACGGACTTTGCGACTGCGTATGTTATAGCATTTCTGTATCAATGATGCGCCAATGATGCTTCAGCGTGCATTCCAGGGCCTCTTTGTCCTTAGAACGGAACAGCTCTAAGATTTTGCGATGCTCCGCGTTTACTTCCTTGAGAACGTCAGCAAGCTTCTGCTTGTCTTCACTTGCGTAAGACTGGCGAATGAAGCTGTTTTTCAAAGAGTTTAGCGTTTCGATTAGCACGGGATTATCGCATTTCTTTATGTAAATGTCATGGAAGTTGTATTGGTCCATATAATAGTCTAAGAAATGCTGGCGGCTGATATCCAGGTCGATCTTATCAACGATGCTCTCCATCGCACTCATATCCGAATCACTCAGCTGCTCGATGCACAACGTAGCTGCAAGCGCATCCAATACGCCGATAATACGAGAAAAATCCAGTTTTTTCTTGGGATCAAAGGCTTTGACGGTAAAACCCCGTCTTGGCAAATAATCCAGAAGATTGTCGGAGGATAGCTGGAACAAAGCCTCGCGCGTTGGCGTACGGCTAATATCCAGCTTTTTGCAAATCTCCGCCTCATTTACTTTTTGATTGGGGAGCAGCGTGCCGTCTTGTATTTTTTGTGCAATATATTCGTAAACATGGTCCTTTAAGGACTGATATTTTGGCGCTTGCATGCGGAGACCTCTTTTCTACCTTTAACGGGTAAAGGTGATTGCATTTGTTATTTATGTGGCGATGTCGCAATTAAATAGTTATGTAAAGTCCGGCATCCGTTGTTTTTACTATTTTAACACCTGATCATAACGTTATACAAGCAAATGTACGTTACTATACATGTGAGATAATATAACCCTGAAGTGCTTCGAATAGCATGTTCATAAAAAAACATTGTACATAGCAAATACCGATGTTATAATTACTGACATCACTTATGTATATTGTATACAGATTTAACTCCGGTGCTGATCGGGGGATATCAAACTAAACGAGATAAAGAAATGGGAGAGATGGAAATGAAGAAAAAGTTATCGCTGCTACTTATTACGGTTATGGTTGTCCTGACGGCATGTGGTCAAAACAAAGACGCAAACTCACCATCGGCAACGGCTAATAATGCGGCAAGCGAACCGCCGGCCGCGGAGAAGACGACTCTTATTCTAGGCACAAGCGCAGATTATGCCCCGTTTGAATTCCACAAAACGATAGACGGCAAGGATACGATAGTTGGCTTTGATATTGAAATCGCAAAAGAAATCGCGAAAGATATGAATGCAGAACTGGAAATTCAGGATATGGATTTTGACGGCTTGCTGCTAGCGTTGGATACAGGCAAGGTTGATATGGTTATTTCCGGTTTGACGCCAACCGAAGAGCGCAAGAAAAACGTCGATTTTTCTGAAATCTATTATTTAACGGATCAAGGCGTACTGGTGAACAAAGATGTCGCAGAGCAGTTTAAAACATTGGATGATCTGAAAGGCAAAAAAATCGGTATTCAAAAAGGTTCCATTCAAGAGGGAATCGCTCAAGAAATCGCGGATGCCAAGCTAACGGCACTCGGCAAGATTCCGGAGCTGGTGATGGAGCTTAAGAGCGGCCGGGTAGATGCAATCATCCTGGAGAAACCGGTCGCGGACCAATACGCGGTTGCCCAAACAGACATCGTGGTTTCTGAAGTGAAAATCGAGCAGCCTGAAGAAGAAGCTGGCGTATCGATCGCGGTGAAGAAGGGTGAGCAAGAGCTGCTTAACAAAATCGATGAGACTATCGCCCGTTTGAAGTCAAGCGGTGCCATTGACCAGTTTGTCGTTGAAGCTAATGAGCTGGTTGGAGAATAAAGAACGGACGGAGTAGTTGGATATGGATTTAGACTTTAGCTTTGTGGCTGAATATTGGCCTACATTTTTGAGGGGAGCTTGGGTCACGCTGGAGTTGTCATTCTTCGGCGTGGCGCTAGGCACGTTGCTTGGCGTATTGTTTGCCTTGATGCGAATCTCACGGTGGTGGCCGGTCAAGTTCCTTGCTTCAGCTTATATTGAGGTCATACGCGGGACTCCGATGCTCGTGCAAATTTTTATTATCCATTATGGTTTGACGGGGTTTGGCATTAATCTGCCGCCTTTTATTTCGGGCGTTGTCGCTCTGACCATCAACAGCTCGGCCTACATGGCCGAAGTATTTCGCGCAGGGATTGAAGCAATTGACAAAGGGCAGACAGAGGCTGCTCGGTCCTTGGGCCTCAGCCGGGGAATGACGCTGCGACATATTGTTTTGCCACAGGCCTTCCGCAACATGCTTCCTGCCATCGGGAATGAATTCATTATTATTATTAAGGATTCCTCGCTTATTTCGGTTATCGGAATAGCGGAGTTGATGTATAACGCCCGCACGGTTCAGAGCATCACCTTCTCGCCGATGGAACCGCTGCTGGTCGCCTGCGCATTATATTTTGCAATGACGTTTACGTTATCCAGGCTGCTTGCCGTATTGGAGAGGAAGTTGAGAAGCTAATGATTGTCGTTAACGGGCTGCGTAAATCCTACGGTAAACTTGAAATATTAAAGGGAATAGATACGGAGATCCGCAAAGGGGAGGTCGTCGTCGTCATTGGTCCCAGCGGCTCGGGCAAGAGCACGTTCCTTCGCTGCTTGAATCGCTTGGAGCAGCCGACTTCCGGAGAAATTCGGCTTAATAATAGCTTGATCACAAATAAGCAATCCGAGCTTAATCAAATTCGCCAGGAAATGGGCATGGTGTTCCAGCATTTCAATTTATTTCCGCATATGAGCGTTCTAGAGAATCTGACGCTTGCTCCGCGAAAGCTGAAGAAGCTGTCCAAAGAAAAGGCGAATGCTAGGGCGATGGAGCTCCTGCGTGTCGTCGGGCTGGAGGATAAACATGATTCGTACCCGGATCGGCTGTCCGGCGGGCAGAAGCAGAGGGTAGCCATTGCAAGGGCGCTTGCGATGGAACCAAGCGTGATGCTTTTTGATGAACCGACATCGGCGCTGGACCCAGAGATGGTCGGGGAAGTGCTTGAAGTCATGAAGCGGCTTGCGCAGAACGGAATGACGATGGTCATTGTTACGCATGAGATGGGCTTTGCGCGCGAGGTTGGCGATCGGCTGCTGTTCATGGACGGAGGCTGCATCGTCGAAGAAGGAATACCGCTGCATGTCTTTCAGAATCCGCAGCATTCGCGTACGAAGGACTTTTTGGCCAAGGTGTTGTAGGCGTAGATATGGAAATAACATTCCTGGTGGGTAAGAACCAATCCAGGTTTTTTTACACCAATATTTGAATATTGTATACAGATTTCATGGGAGTGAGCCTTCAAATGACAACTTTAAAAACGACTTCGTCCGTTATGGAGCAGTCGGACCGATACGGTGCCCATAATTATCATCCGCTTCCTATTGTCATTTCTGAGGCAGAGGGCGTTTGGGTGAAGGATCCGGAAGGGAATCGGTATATGGATATGCTCAGTGCCTATAGCGCACTGAACCACGGGCATAGGCATCCGAAAATCATAGCCGCGCTTAAGCAGCAAGCGGATAAAGTGACCTTAACCTCGCGCGCCTTCCATAATGATGCCTTGGCGCAATTTTATGAAAAGCTCGTCGCGTACACGGGCAAAACAAAAATACTGGCAATGAATACCGGAGCCGAGGCGGTTGAGACGGCTGTGAAAGCCGTTCGCCGCTGGGCTTACCGGCAAAAGGGCGTACCTCAGGATCAAGCGGAAATTATTGTATGCGCCGGCAATTTCCATGGGAGGACGATAACGGTCACTTCGTTCTCATCCTCTGAAGAATACAAGAAGGATTTTGGTCCGTTTACGCCTGGTTTCAAGCTTGTGCCCTATGGCGATCTCGCGTCGCTTGAACGAGCGATTACGCCGAATACGGCAGCCTTTCTGATTGAGCCTATTCAAGGTGAGGCGGGCATCATCATACCTCCCGAGGGTTATCTTGCAGATGCCTATGAGCTGTGCAAGCGAAACAATGTGCTGTTTGTTGCGGATGAAATTCAGACGGGCTTTGGACGCACCGGCAAACGATTCGCATGCGACTGGGAATCGGTGGTGCCAGATGTTTATATCATGGGCAAGGCATTAGGCGGAGGGGTTATGCCGATCTCGGCCATCGCTGCCCATGAGGACATATTGGGCGTATTCGAACCAGGCTCACACGGTTCGACGTTTGGCGGGAATCCGTTAGCATGCGCGGTTTCGGTCGCGGCGCTTGAGGTGATGGAGGAAGAAGCGCTAGCGGAACGCTCTAATGAGCTAGGGCAATATTTTACCAATAAGCTTGACGCAATTCGCCACCCTGCCATCAAAGAGGTCCGCGGCAAAGGGTTGTTTATCGGGCTGGAGCTGCATACAGAGGCAAGGCCGTACTGCGAGAAGCTTATGGCGGAAGGGCTGCTTTGCAAGGAGACGCATGAAACGACGATTCGTTTCGCCCCGCCGCTAACGGTTACGAAGGAAGAAATCGATTGGGCGCTGGAGCGAATAGGCAATGTGTTCCAAGCGAACGCGCAATAGGATGATTGTAGGCAAAGACAGCGCAGAGAAAGGATGTTCAACATGGCAGCTCCATTAAAGAGGATGGTTAACGTGGCAGAGGGAGAGGATTCTATGGTCAACAAAAAAGTAAGACTCATCAGCGTGCCTTTCTGGATGGGCGGAAGCCGCGCGGGAACGGAGCTTGGGCCCGAAAGCATTATTCAATCGGGGCTGGCCCGCCAAATCAGAAGCATGGGCTTCGATTTGGTTGGCAATAGCGAGGTCAACTGTCCCAGACATGGCGTGCTTGATCCTAAACAGCCGAAAACGAAATATTTCCCGGAGGTTAAGGAAATGAGCGGTTTGGTAGGCGAGCAAGTATACCGGGCCGTCATGGCCGATTCCTTCCCGCTTATTCTCGGAGGCGACCACAGCGTTGCGATAGGCTCGTTGGCAGGATTGACCGGCCATTACGACAATTTAGGCGTGATTTGGTTTGACGCGCATGGGGATTTGAACACGGAGGATACAACGCCATCAGGCAACATGCACGGCATGCCTCTTGCCATTGCGATGGGGCTCTCCAAGTTCAAATTAAGCGACATTCCTGGGGCGGGTCCGCTTATTAAGAAAGAGAATGTCGTAATTATCGGTGCCCGTGACCTCGATCCTTACGAGAAGGAGTTTATTCGGAACGAAGGGATAGCTTGCTTCTCCATGCATGACATCGATCGTTTGGGCATGAAGGCAGTGATGGAGAAAGCGATTGAAATCGTAAGCAAAGGCACCGATGGCGTACATGTAAGCTTCGATATGGACTGTCTCGATCCGACGGAAGCAGCTGGCGTCGGAACGCCTGTTCCAGGAGGAATAAGCTACCGTGAAGCGCATCTTGCGCTGGAGCTGTTAGCTGAAACAGGCCGAGTGACCTCGATGGATATCGTAGAGGTGAATCCGCTGCTCGATGTGGGGATGCGCACCTCGCGGCTTGCCGTGGAAATGGCGACCTCTCTGCTTGGGAAACGAATCATATAGGGCAAGTGACGGAGGGTAAAGGCATACGATGGAAAAGTTAATGAGAAGCTTCTTTCTGACGTTGGGAAAAAGCAGGAGGGTTGGGGGCCTTGCCCGCAAGTACGGACTTAGGCTAGGCGCAAGCCGGTTCGTGGCAGGCGTTGAAATCAACAGCTCGATTGAAGCGGTAAAGAAGCTTAACAAACAGGGCAAGATGGCAACGCTTGATCACTTGGGTGAATTTATAAGCGGCAAGCAGGAAGCTGAGCATTCAGCCGATATGTGCATGCGTACGCTTGAATCCATTGCGGCTTCGGGGGTGAATGCCAACCTGTCGTTAAAGCTTACCAGCTTGGGGCTGGATCTTGGCAGCGAGCTGTGCGAGAGTCAAATGCGGCGCATTTTGGAGCTTGCGGAACAGACGGACAATTTCGTACGCATCGATATGGAGGACTATTCGCATTGCCAGCTTGCCTTGGATCTCTATCGAAAGCTGCGAGCGTCGAGTGAACGCGTGGGGATCGTGATTCAAGCCTATTTGTATCGATCGGAGCAGGACGTGCAAGAGCTGGGCTTATCGAATGCGAACTTAAGGCTAGTAAAAGGCGCATACAAGGAGCCGAAGGAGGTTGCTTTTCCGCTAAAAACGGATGTCGACCAATCCTATATGCGCCTAATCGAGCAGCATTTGCTTAGCGGAAGCTACACGGCGATTGCGACGCATGACAGGGAAGTTATTCAACAGGCAAAAATGTTCATTCGTGACCAAGGAATACCGACGAGCCAGTTTGAATTTCAAATGCTTTATGGCATTTGCGAGGAGCTTCAGGATGAGCTCGTGCGGGAAGGCTACCGCGTAAGGATATACGTTCCTTATGGGGAGGATTGGTTTGGCTATTTCATGCGAAGGCTCGCTGAGCGGCCGGACAATGTATGGTTTGTTTTGAAAAATATGTGGAAATAGAGGGGATTATACGATGAAAGAACGAATGGAAACACCTTTTGCCAACGAGCCGATGACCAACTTTGCCTCGGAGGACAATCATGCCGCATTTGTAGACGCTCTTGCTTTAGTCAGGGCAGAGCTAGGCAAGGAATATCCGCTTCACATAGCGGGGCTTGCCGTACATACCTCGGATCAGCTTATATCGATCAATCCAGCCAAAACGGATGAAATCGTGGGAAAAGTATCGAAAGCAAGTCGTGAGCTGGCAGAACAGGCGATGAATGCTGCGCTTACGGCGTTTGAAAGCTGGAAAAACACTTCGGTTTGGGAGCGGGCTTCCTGCTTGATGAAGGCTGCGGCACTCATGCGCGAACGCAAGCATTATTTCTCCGCGTGGCTCGTGATTGAGTCGGGCAAAAACTGGGCGGAAGCGGATGCCGACACGGCCGAAGCCATTGATTTCATGGATTATTACGCTCGCGAGATGGTGAAGCTTGCCGAGACCAATGAGCATAAGCCGCTCGTCAAGCTGCCTGGCGAGGACAACCGTTTGAGCTACATCCCGTTAGGCGTAGGCATTGTGATTCCGCCGTGGAACTTCCCGCTCGCCATCTGCGCCGGCATGGCGACGGCTTCTATCGTTGCGGGCAATACGATTATTCTTAAGCCAGCTTCAACGACGCCTATTATCGCTTACAAATTCTATGAGCTAATGGTAGAGTCGGGAATGCCGGCTGACGTTATGCAATACTTGCCCGGCAGCGGCGCGGAGATCGGGGATTATTTGACCAGCCATCCCAAAACGAGATTCGTAAGCTTCACGGGCTCGAAGGAAATAGGTCTTCGCATTAATAGGCTTGCAGCCGAACAGGCTCCCGGACAGATCTGGATGAAGCGCGTTGTCGCGGAGATGGGCGGCAAAGACGGCATCGTCGTGGACGAAACAGCGAATATCGATGCAGCCGCAGATGCGATTGTAGCCTCGGCATTCGGTTTCCAAGGCCAGAAATGCTCGGCAGGTTCGAGGGCGATTGTGGTAGCCGATGTATATGACGAATTGCTTGAGAAGGTAAAAGAGAGAACAAGCAGGCTGATGATGGGATCGCCGGAAGATAATGCAGCGGTTGGTCCGGTTATTGATCAAAGCTCTTTTGATAAAATTATGAAGGCCATTGAAATCGGAAAGAGCGAGGCGCGGCTATTGATAGGCGGCAATAAGGGACTGGAGGGCGGTTATTTTATTGAACCTACCGTATTTGCCGATGCTGGTCCGGATGATTACCTGATGCAGGAAGAGATTTTCGGCCCGGTGCTGGCGATTGCGAAAGCGGAAAGCTGGCAGGAGGCTATCTCTATGTATAACCATACGGAATTTGGGTTAACTGGAGCCTACTTCTCCTCAGACGAGGAGCGTATACAAACGGCTCTACAAGACATGCATTGCGGAAACCTTTATATTAATCGCAAATGCACGGGAGCGCTCGTTGGCGTACATCCTTTCGGAGGGTTCAATATGTCAGGTACGGATTCAAAAGCAGGCGGGCATGATTATATGCTGCTATTCACGCAAGCTAAGTTAACATCAAGGAGAGTGTGATAGAGCGTCTATTTATGTATCTCAAAAATTGATGTTAGTTTATATAACATAAATATTTCGAATGCGAGAGAAAATAGTAGAATTTTCAAAAACTCATTGTCCATATGAGATATAGATGTTATACTATCTCACGTAAAGAAGTATATTGTGTTAAGTATATTGTATACAAATTTTGACGCTTTAATCCTATAGATAACATCGCAGATGCAGTCAAAATTGATCATGGCTAAGCGGAAATGGAGTGATGAGTATAGAGTTGTCTAGTTGCTGTTTGACTTCTCTCTGCCAGATCGTCTGAATTGCTAGATAAAAAAGGAGGAAGACCATGTCTAAGAAATTTGTCTCGCAAAAGCTTCTCGCACTCTTGCTATCCTTAATGCTAGTTTTCTCTATCGTAGCGCCCGGTGCAGCCTTCGCGTTGGAGGATGGCGGCACGACTCCGATCGTAGAGGATACTGCGCCACCTGCGGCGGTAGAAGAGCCTCTGGAAACCGAATCTCCAGCGGTAGCTGCTTTAGCCGAACCGGATAGTACGGTTGGCATAAGCGCTTATGGGTATCTCGATTATTTGGCTAATACAATCGGAACGCGCGTTGCTGGCTCAGCCAAAGAGGTTGAAGCCGGAAACTACGTGAAAGCGGAGTTCGAAAAGCTTGGCCTTGGTGTTACTGTACAGCCGTTCAGCTATGTACGTTCAGGCAATACGGTAAATTCGAACAATATCGTAGCTACTAAAGTAGGTACATCTCCGAAAGTACTAATCGTCGGAGCACATTACGATTCCGTTAGCGCAGGTAAAGGGGCAGACGATAATGCCTCTGGCGTAGCTGTAATGCTTGAGTCCGCTAAAGCGGTAGCGCAGTTGAATACGCCTTACACCGTTAAATTCATTGCATTTGGCGCTGAAGAAACAGGTACGAGAGGTTCTCAATACTACGTTTCCCAGATGAGTGCAGAGGATAAGAAAAATACGGTTGCCATGATTAACCTAGATAGCTTAGCTGTCGGTGACTTCATGTACATCTATGGAAGCAAAGGCTCGAAAGGTTTTGTCCGCGAGCTAGGCTTGGACATCGCAGAGCGCCTTGAATTGGATCTGATTACGAATCCAGGTTTGAATCCTCAGTATCCAGCGGGTACAACAGGCGACTGGAGCGATCACGCTGCATTTTCAAGAGCAGGCATTCCGATTGCATACTTGGAAGCGACCAACTGGAATCTGGGCGACATGGATGGTTATACCCAGACTGTACAAGATGGGGAAATATGGCATACGGCAAAAGACACGCTTGCATTCATTCAAACCAATTATCCGGGACGGCTTGAGCAGCATTTAACAACTTTTACGAAAGTGCTGACAGGCATCATCCTTGAAGTCGAGGAGCTTGCTCCGGAGAAGCTTCAACTAAGCACGGATAAAGCATCGATTACTGAAAAAAGAACAATCGACGTTCAATTCGAGCTTCCGGCAGGCGTAACTCTTGCGAATCTGCAATGGTCTTATGGCGGGAAAGCTTTGACGGAGTGGAAGAAGTGGGGAACAAACGCGTATACAGGCGATCCGTTCATCTACTTGGAGGAGCCGGCCGTTCTCGACGGCACAACGGTTAAAGCCAAAATAACATTTGATTTGATTTACAATACAGTGAACTTGTCAGGTTCTGCACGCTCTAGATATCCGGCTATGATGGGTACGCGCGACTTTGCGGTACTTGACCAGAATGGCCGAACGATCGCAACCGCACCAATTAAGCTTAACGCGTATGACAGCTACCATACTTATGATGAAATCAAACCTGCCATTGATGAAATTACAGAAGAAATCAAGGAAGAGACTGGCCGGTATGTAGAGACGCAAGTTCTTGGCAAATCGGTTCAAGGACGCGATATCTATTTTACTATTCTGGCAAAAGACAAAGCGTCGGTAGATAAATATTTGAATGAAACGATGCCTGCCATGATGAACGATCCGAAGGGTCTGCAGGACAGAATCAAGAATGGATCCTTTAAGGATTATAAAGTGCCTGTATGGCTCAACAACATTCATCCGGATGAAGCGCCGGGCGTTGATGTTATTCTCAACTTCTTTAGGGAAATGGGCTTGAAAGATACGATTGAATACAACACGAATGAGGACAGCGCTAACCCTACGCCAGTTACGCTAAACGTAAATGATGCGCTTGAAAATGCGATTTTCTTGTTGAATTTCACGGAGAATCCGGATGGCCGCTACTTGAATACACGCGCCAATGCCAATTCTTTTGACTTGAACCGTGACAATTCGTATCAAACGCAGCCAGAAACTCAAATCGTAACGAAAGAAATTGCAAAATGGTCACCGCTATCCTTCTTGGATATGCATGGTTTCGTAGGCAGCTTCCTTATTGAGCCTTGTACGCCTCCGCATGATCCGAATTTCGAGTACGATCTATTAATCGGCAGCATGCTCGAGCAAGCGAACGCAATGGGGAAAGCGGGCATTGCGAATACCAAATATTCTAGCTATGAAATTCCTTACGAGTCTCACCAAAACGACAGCGGTCCGAATAAATCAGGCTGGGATGATGCTTCACCTGCTTACACGGCCGTCTATGCGATGCACCACGGTGCGCTTGGACATACACTGGAAATTCCAGAATTGAATGAGGATTCAACAACGGCACTTTTCTATGCGAGCGTAGCAGCAACCAAGTATGTTACGGACAACAAAGAAAAACTGTTCTTGAATCAGCTGGAAGTATACAAACGGGGAGTAGATAACATTGACAGCCGTTCAGTCGATCAGTATTTGACTAACGCAGCCGACCAAGTTATCGGCAGGCCGCGCGGCGAGGAAATTAATTTCTTCCCTGACTACTATGTGCTTCCAGTAGCTAGCGGTTTGCAAAAAAACCGTCTTGCAACTTATGAAATGGTACAATATTTGCTCAGCAACGGAGTGAAGGTTGAGCAGACAACGAGAGAAGTAACTATCGGCTCCAATAAGTATCCCGTTGGCAGCTATGTCGTTAATATGAAGCAGGCGAAGAGAGGTTACGCCAATCTGGTCCTGTATGATGGATTTGATGTATCGGATTTCTCGGAAATGTATGCAGAAATCGTTCAAAGCTTTGCCGACATGAGAGGCTTTGATAAGTATGTAATTCGTCAAGCGGGCGCATTCAGCGGCAAAACATCTTCGGTCACAAGCGTAGCCATTCCGGCGACGACTGTACCAGGTGACTCCGCTCATTATGTCATTCGCAATACGAACAACGACGCAATCAAAGCGGTAAACGAATTGCTATCCGCGAACAAGTCGGTTACGATGCTGAGTCATGGCGCCGAGGGCTATGAGCTTGGGGATTTCCTCGTCTCAAAATCGAATCTGCTGCTTGTATCTCAAAAATATTTGCTTGATGTCGTTCCTTTTGATAAAGAAGAAAGCAGAGAAGGAAAGCTGCTGAAGCTTGCCAGCGTTTCTGCGAGCGGCGTTCCGGCATTTGTTCTTAAGGATCTAGGTTTCCCGATTGCCGCAGATATGGCGGCGAGCGACGTTCTAATTAATACAACAGGCGCTGCCAGCACAAATCTAATCGGTACGGGTAAACCGTATGTTGGATTTGGTAGAGCCGCCATGAACACAATGAAGGGTTCTGCGCTACTGCCCGGCTTTAACTTCGCAACGACTGGCAGCTCGCATGAAGGTCTATTCAAGACGGTACTGGATCAAGGCAATGTCATTACGGCAGCCTATGATAAAAAAGAATTCATGTATACAGCTACAGGCTCATACATGACGGCAATTCCGGGCAATGCCAAAGTGCTTGCAACGGCAAGTACGGATGCTGACTTCTTTAAAGCAGGCTGGTGGCCTAACCATGATCAAGCCAAAGGAAAAACAATTGGTTTCACCTACAATGAAGGCAGCATTAATGTAACGTTATTCGCTAACGATTTGCTTAATAGAGCACATCCGAAGAAGCAGTTCAGAATCGTAGCAAACGCAATATTCGCGGCTGCTCCTGCTGCTTCGCCGGACCAAGTGGATGACGGACCAGTCGTAACGCCGACACCGACTGACGGTCCGGTCGTAACACCTTCTCCAACGGACGGACCAGTCGTAACACCGTCCCCGACTGCAAACCCTGGCACAGGCGGACCTGGACCGGTCGCAACGCCATCGCCGACCCCGACACCAACGCCGACTCCGGTCGTAGTTCCTGTATTTAAGGATCTAGGCAAGGTTGAGGCATGGGCAGGCGAGGCGATTGAAGAGTTGGCTGGCAAAGGCATCATTTCCGGCCTAAGCAGCACAACGTTCGCACCGCTGAAAGAAGTAACGCGGGCTGAATTTTTAACGATGCTCGTTCGTGCTTTCCAATTGGCGGATGAGACGGCATCTGTAACCTTTAGCGATGTGAATGCCTCGGACTGGTATTATGCCTCTGTAGCGGCTGCTGTCAAAGCAGGACTTGCGCAAGGAGTAGGGGAAGGCAAGTTTGACCCTAACAGGCCGATTACTCGCGAGGAAATGGCCATTATGGCTGCGAATGCTTTGAAAATAGTGAATAAGGATGCGACGGTTAACGATATTGACGGCGCGTTGGACAAATTCGCTGATAAAGGCCTTATGGCCTTGTACGCCAAAGAAGCAATCGCGCTTCTGACGCAGCAAGGCGTAATCAACGGCATGACAGATGGCACATACGCTCCTAAAGGTATTGCCAACCGCGCGCAAGCAGCCGTTATTATTAGCAAGCTGTTGAAACAAAATTAATCCATAGCCATTTTAAATAAAGGGACTGCCGGCGGCAGTTCCTTTATTTAAACCTATTTCTCCGCATCCATAATGTCCCGGCAGGGAATCGAAGGAGAACAGCGATGATTAAATTAAACGTGTGGAGCAAATGGAGGTTTACGATAGCCAAAAAGATTTATGGCGGTTTTTTAGTTGCGATTGTGTTCATCCTGCTCTTGTTAAGCTTTATCTTTTATAATCTGAAAAGCTTGAACGCTTCTTATACGGAGCTCATTGACCGTAATGTGGCCGTGCTCGTTCATATGGAAGCGATTCAGCTTAACGCGGTACAGCTTAACAGCAGCTTTAGCAGCTATTTGTTGAATCGAAACAAGGATGCGCTGGCGGAAGTAGACGTCTCCAGCGCGGATATTGTCAGCCGGGCGGGAGCTGCGCTCGGATTGCTTCAGAACGAGGAGGATATCGAAAAGCTGAACGCTCTTCTGGGCTGGAATGCGCAGTATATGGAGCGAATCAAGGAATTTAGCGGCGTTGAAACGGCGAAATCGAGTTCTTTTGCCAATACCCGCATATTCCCGCTCGCTAAGCTAATTCGCACGAATGCAGCAATGCTGGCATCCAAGCAAGAAACCCTTATGGCCTCGGAGGTTGCGGCTAACGACAAGGAGGTTAAGCGAACGAATACCTCGATGCTTGTTGGCAGCATGATTCTGATTGCCGCAACGATGCTGCTCGGCACCTTGCTGTCGAGAAATATTTCGAATCCGATCAAACGTTTGTCGAGCATGGCAGCAGCCGTTGCTGGCGGTGATTTGCGCAGCACCCCCCTTCACATTCGGAATAAGGACGAGATTGGTTCATTAGCGAGCTCATTCACGGGAATGAGAGCGGGATTGCAAGCGATGATCGAGAAAGTGAACGCAGCCGCCTATCAGTTAGCGACAAGCTCGGAAGAGCTTCGGGAAGGCGCAAGGCAAACTTCATCGGCGACCCAGTATATCGTAGAGTCCATTCAGCAGGTTGCCTCCTCGGCAGAACAACAGCAGCAAGGAACAACGGCTATTTCTCGGTCAATGGATGATATCGTGAATGCGATCGGTATGATCACAGCCTCTGTTGGCATCATATCGGAAACGTCTGAGCAAGCCATTCAAATTGTAGACGGAGGCTACTCCTATATGGAGCATACTAGCCGTGATATGGGGAGCATTGACCAGATTGTCGATGATACGTCGTTATTCATGAATGAGCTGAGAGAGAGCGTGCAGCAGATCGAGAAGATCGTAACGCTTATATCTACGATAGCCGGGCAGACGAATCTGCTTGCGTTGAACGCAACTATTGAAGCTGCTAGAGCGGGAGATCACGGTCAAGGCTTTGCGGTTGTCGCCCAAGAGGTGAGGCAGTTGGCCGTTCAGTCGGCGGATGCATCGAAACGGGTAACGAAGGCGCTTGGAACTGTACGCAATCATACGCTTCGTGCCGTGACGATGATGGACAAGGGCAAAGGCGAAGTGAAAAAAGGTATGCGCTCAGTAGCGGAGACGAGCAGGCAGTTCCAGCTGATACGCAGCTCGGTAGAGGAAGTAGCGAATCAAATGCAAGGGATTTCCATTTCATCCGAGCAAATATCGGCGGGCTCGAAGCAGATAGCGAACTCTACGACATCGAGTGCGAAGCAGGCGCATGAAGCCTCGGCATTGACGCAAAGCGTATCGGCCGCAACGGAAGAGCAGCTTGCTTACATGGAAGAAATGACTGCGTCGGCGATTGCCTTGCATGCCGTTGCAAGCGATTTGCAGGGCCATGTCTCTAAGTTCAGAATGGAATAGCAGGAAATCATGGATTCTGTCAGATCGAAACGCAGCAACCCCCGAGCCAAGCGGCTCGGGGGTTGTTTGACGTCATGATTAAATGAGCAAGTCGAGCCAGTCCTCTTCCGTTACCTTGCCGAAGTAGAAGGGGAGATCCAGTCTTTCGGTAAGCTGTTTCAAAGCGGCAATCTCGTACCTCGTACCGACCAGCTTGGCGGCAGCCTCAGAGCTGTCGCCGCGCCCGAAGAAATCACCGTAGATGGCAGCGCCAACGATCACTCCCTCTTCAACCTGAAGCCGGACATCGAAAGTACCGGCGCCTTCGATCCGTTTCTTCTGCTGGGCGTTAAATGCGGGAGAGCGGCCGTAATTCCATTCCCAGCTGCGATAGCGCTCATCCGCAAGCTTGCTTACCTTTTCCCAATCGTCGTCCGTGAGCTCATAGAATGGGATGTCTTCCGATTGCTCGAAAATGGATTGCAGGAGCTTTTGCCGGAATTGCTCAATCGTAAGCGGCTCATGCAGAAATTCCGCAATATTGGCAACGCGGCTGCGGATCGATTTGGTTGATTTGGAAACGTACTTCTCAGCGTTGACCTTGAGCGCGGATACGACATTCTCGATCTCAGAATCAAAAAGCAGCGTACCATGGCTGAACATTTTCCCTTTGGTAGAAAACTGCGCATTTCCGGAAATTTTCCGTTCGCCGACCTGCAGGTCGTTGCGGCCTGTCATAGCGGCATCGACGCCGAGCTCTTGAAGCGCCTTGACGACTGGCTCGGTGAACTTCTTGAAGTTATGGAAGGACTTGCCGTCATCCTTCATGATGAAGCTGAAATTCAAGTTGCCTAAATCATGATAAACGGCGCCGCCCCCGGAGAGTCTGCGGACGACGTGCAGCTTGTTTGCCTCTACGTATTCCGCGTTGATTTCTTCAACGGTGTTTTGGTTTTTGCCAATGATAATGGACGGCTCATTGATGTAGAAAAGAAGGTAATCGTCATTGTCTGGCAGGGAACGCAAAATGTATTCTTCCAGTGCCAAGTTCATGGCAGGATCGGTTATGCCGCTGTTGCTTACGAAACGCATAGGTATCTTCCTCCAATGTGAAAGCTCTTAAAGGCATTATACCTGCTTGCGGAGCTGATATTCAAACGGGAGGGGGAATCCGCTGCTCTTCGATAAGCAATGCGATGGCATACTATGCAGCAGCCCAAATAATTCGTATAATCTGATGAGACAAAAGCTGGAGCTAGAGGTGATGCAGATGGATGCTAAGTTTTGCATGGCATGCGGCCATGAGCTGGAAACGAGAGACGTGGACGGAACGATGAGAAGGGCGTGTACAAGCTGCAGCTTTGTCCATTGGGGCAATTACAGCATTGGCGTTGGCGCGCTTGTGGTCAAGGATGGAAAAATTTTGCTCGTTCGCAGGGCACAGGAGCCTGGCAAAGGAAAATGGACCAACCCCGGCGGCTATATTGAGCAGATGGAAGCGATACAGGATACGATACAAAGAGAGGTACTCGAAGAATGCGGCGTGCACGCGATTGTCAAAAACGTCGTGGCACTGCGTGATCAGCCAAGAAGCATCCATAATCTATACGTGGCATTCGAAATGGAATATGTGAGCGGAGAGCCTGTGCCTGACCAAGTAGAGGTAGATGCGGCAGGGTTTTTCTCCTTGCAGGAGCTGGAGTCTATGGATGTAGCCAGCTTTACGCAGTGGCTCGTAGACGTTGCCTTTCATGGTCGCTCGGAGGGGCTTAAGATGGATCATGCTCCTGTCGTTCCTCTGGCAGGCTATGGATTGTTTCGGGTTTAGCATCGGATCGGTTATAAGGGGAGACCTTTCAAACGAAAGGTCTCTTTGTTTTTTAACTAGAAAACCCAATATACCCAATAAGACAAGGCAATCAGCGTGAATACGACGGTAATGGGGATGACGAATGCCGTTATTTTTATATATTGGCCCCAACTAATTGGAACTCCGCCTCTGCGTACGATATGCATCCACATTAAGGTTGCCAGTGTGCCGATCGGCAGTAGAAGCGAGCCCATATCGCTGCCGATTACGCTAGCCAAATAGGATATTTTCAACGTCAACGGGTCTAGACCCATGTTCATCAAGGTGATCGTTCCGACCATTAGGGCAGGATGATTGTTGAACAGATTGGAGAGTACGCTGAGCAGCCCTCCCATCAGGACGCTGGCATGCATCGGACCACCGGAAACGAGGGGCTGCATGAAATGGATGAGCCAATCCGTTAAGCCGATATTGCGCAAGCCGTAAATGATGACATACATCCCGAAAGCAAATACAAGGATATACCAAGGTGTTTTTCTAAGCATGTCTGCCGGTGAGATTTTCAAATAGACCCAGCGCCAGCCGAGCAGTAGGGACGATCCGATTACGGCGGTCGCCGCGACCGAGAAATGGAAATAGGATGCGATGAATAGGCTTATCCGAACGCAGAATACGAAGATGAGAATATTGCGCATAAAGCGATTGCGGTTATCGGGGGTAGGCGTATGCTGGAGCGGATGGCTGCCCGGCAAGAGGCTCCATCTGGCCACAGGCGGGAGCTTTCTTGGGAGCACGCGGTAGAAGGCGGCAAATAAAAGGAGCGTTAGCAGGACCAGTCCGAGCGAGGCGGGCACAAACATCATGGCCGTGTGCATGTAGAGATCCATGTGGACGATCTTTAAGGCGATTAAATTCACGATATTGCTGACGCCGATCGGTGCGCTGGAAGCCGTGGCAATTAATGCGCCGGATAGCAGGTAAGGGATTTTTTGCTTGTTTTTTAGTCCCATGTTTTGCAGCAGAAGGAGCAGGATCGGCGTGGTAATGAGGATGCTTCCGTCATTGTTGACGAAAAGCGTCATTAGAAAACAGAACAGGTTGGTCAGCCAAAATAACCGAATGCCGGAGCCGCGGGCTTTCTTGGTGAGCAGCTCTGCTGCCCAATAGAAGAATCCGAAGCTCTCCAAAACGATGGCCATGACGATGGTGGCGATAATGGTGACGGCGGCGCCCCCAATCGTTTCCGTAATTTCCCCGAGGTCATGGAGCGATACGCTGCCGCTTAGGAGAACGATTGCCGCGCCGATCGTGGCTGGAATGGCTTCATTGACCTGAGGGCGCCAAAAGAGGAAGCTGAGCGTGAATAAAAATGCGCAGATGGTCATTACGATTGATAAATCATGCATGTTTTAACCTCTTTTCAAGGATAGAGCTTTTTTATATGCAAGCAGCAGCACTCCTTCTCTTAAATTAGCTTAAGGCTTCTGGATGATAGGCAAGCCTTAAAATACCTCGCATCTCCTTTCTCTCATGATTTAATAGATCTATGTAATGAAAGTATACGTACGAGATAGAGCATACGTACTGGTCAATATCCCTATCTCTATTAAAATCTGCTAGTATCAATTGAAGACAAATACCCTCTAGTGACAAGTAACGACAATGGATAAATGCCTGCAAAAAAGCCTCCGAACGGCATGCGTCCGGAGGCTTTCCGTCTTTTCATATAGGGGCGCGTGATGCGGTCCAGCACGATTATTGAATCATTAGGATTTCGCGAATTTCTTGCTCGCTTAACGAGGAAATGGCCTCCTGGCCAGGCTGAATGACCTCGTCGATCAAATGCTTCTTTTTTTGCTGCAGCTCGTACATCTTGTCCTCGACCGTACCCTGCGCGACGAGCCGGATGACCTGCACGACGTTTTTTTGGCCTATCCGGTGTGCGCGGTCTGCGGCTTGCTGCTCAACTGCCGGATTCCACCAAAGATCATAAAGGATAACCGTGTCTGCCCCGGTGAGATTGAGTCCCGTCCCCCCAGCCTTCAAGGAAAGCAGGAAGAGGTCCCGTTCGCCGCTGTTGAACCGATTGCAGAGCTCGACACGCTCAGAAGCCTTCGTCTGCCCGTCCAAGTAAAAGTAACTTACGCCTCTGTAGCCAAGCTCGCGGCTGATTAGCCCAAGCATCTCGGTAAACTGGGAGAAGATGAGCAGCCGTTTGCCAGCGCTTTGGCATTCCTCGATTATATCGAGCAGCTGCTCGAATTTGGCTGAGCTTCCTTCATAGCCATCAACGAACAAGGCAGGGTGGCAGCAGAGCTGGCGCAGCCTCGTAATGCCTGCCAATATCCGTATCCGGTTTTTCTGAAAGCCTTCCTCGTTCAGATGCTTTACGGTTTCCTGCTGCAGCTTGGCTAGGAAGCCGACATACAGCTGCTTCTGCTCCGGAAGCAGCTCCGATCCCTGTATGGACTCGATTTTGTCCGGGAGCTCCTGCAGCACGTCGCTCTTCAGCCTGCGAAGCAGGAAGGGGCGCACGCGCCTCGCCACGCTCTCGCGAGTAAGCTCGTTGAACGCCTGCCTGCTCGGAAACAGCTCGGGAAATACGGCGCCAAAAATAGACCATAGCTCCTCGAGCGAATTTTCGATAGGCGTCCCCGTCAAAGCAAATCGGTACCCGGCGTCGATGGATTTTACTGCCCCGGCGGTTTGAGTCGTATGGTTTTTGAAATACTGCGCCTCGTCCATGATCAGCGTATGAAAGCTCTGTTTCATATATTGGGCGAGATCCCGCCTAAGCAACGGATAAGAGGTGATGATGACATCCGCCTCCATGCTTCCGCTTAGTACGCCGCTGCGCTGCGTTTTGGTTCCGTCCGCGATGACAGCCCGAAGCTCGGGCGCGAATTTCTTGAGCTCATTCAGCCAGTTGTAGACGAGCGATGCGGGAGAAATAATTAAAGCGGGCTGCTCCCGCTTGCGGATCTCCGGCAGCACGGAAACGAGGAAGGCGATTGCCTGAACCGTTTTGCCAAGGCCCATATCGTCAGCAAGAATGCCGCCGAACCGGTAATGGGCAAGGGTCTTCATCCACTGGAAGCCGAACTTCTGGTAATCGCGAAGCACGGGCATGAGGCTGCTCGGAACCGTGAAATCAAGATTATCCGGATTTCGCATATTTTCGAGGAGCTGGCGGAACGCTTTGCCGAGCTTGATCGCTTTGCCATTCTCATGCGAATCGATAAGATGCAGGCCGCGAACGGCAGGAACGCGGAATTCAGCGCCTACAATATCGCCTTTGCTTAATCCGACGTCATTCAAGAAACGGATAATCTCTTGGAATTCGGCGCCTTCAAGAGGCAGCAATGCTCCATCCGGCAGCCGGTGGTATTTGCGTTTGACCTCAAGGGATTTCAGCAAATTCCGGATTTCGGAATCGGGAATGCCGTCCATATTGAATTTGAATTCGAGCCAGTCGGTACGCTCATCCACATTAACCGTTACTTTAGGCGGCGCATGCTTGGTCACGATCCGTACCTTGACGGCGGAGGTGGCATAGACGGCGAGAAGCTTCTCGAGCTGCGGCACGATATGGTAAAGAAACTCGTATTCAGAGTCCTCGTCCTCCATGAAATAGCCGGCTTCAGTCTTGGCAAACGGAACGAGCTCCATCAGCTCCAGTATCTGCCGCTCCTGATCTCCGTTTCGCATGAGTATGCGATCGGTACCGCGTTTTTTATCGCTGCCCTCCAGCGGATTAATGACAATGTCGCCGTATTGGAATTCCAGTCCTGCGACGAGCCGGTCCCTGATTCGGTCCAAATACAGCTTCGCCTTCAGCTGCGTTTGCAGCACCCGGTCCGAGATGGCTTCCGCGATCTGGACGCTGCCGAGCTTCATCAATCCGGGAATGACCTTCTCCATAAAGGGCTCCATTTGCTCAGGGGCAATAGCAATGATAGGCCTACGCGTGTTATCGACAAGCTGCTTTAGCTCGGCAAGCCGCTTGGCTGAATCTGCCGGGAGCTGGAGCAGCTTGCCGCCTGAGATAATAAGCCCGTATTCCTCCATCATGGTGATCTTATCGAGCCCAAGAATGTGCAGCTGATAACCGTCGCTAGTCGCTTGGTCGAATGAGAAATGAAGCGGGACCCCCTCATCGCTGAACGAGATACCGCTATGCGTATGGTTTCCAGCTTGCAAGAGAACAGTAGGAGCCTCTTGCAGCAAAGGAAGCAGGCTGCTCCAGCTTAATGGAGGAACCAGAAGCATCCTCTCGCCGCCGGAAGGAGCCTCTGCTTGGTAGAACCGATTGGAAGATTGACGGAAAATCATCTCATGGCGATAGATTTGGTAAAGCTGCCTTAAGATAGCGTCATTCTCCCTCTCAAAGCGGTGCATGGCCGGATCGTACGTGAAATGCTTGGAGAATATGAAAGGCTCCCGCCGATCGACCTTTTCTAGGAATTCGCGTATTCGCTGCACGATATACAATCGTTTCGGGCCGATCTTCAGCTCGATGCCGAACATGAATTTCCGATAGCCGTAGGGGTGGAGCTTGATCGTGAGCTCGACCTCAAGGAGTGCCCGCGCGTCCAGTATCGAACGGTTGGTGCTTGAGCGCTGCACCCGGCTGTCGAATAGGCCTAATAGGCTGCTGGCTAATCGGGTGTCCGCCGTCTGCACTCCAGCATGCTTCGCGTAACGCGGCTCGATATGCGGTAACGGGCTATCCTCTGCCCCGTCGTCATCGTCGTATGGCCGGTCCTCGGGGTGAAGGAGAGAAGGATATACCTTTGTTGGCCGATCTTCCAGCTCCTGAAGCTCATGAATTTGAAGAAGCGCTGCGGCTATATGCTTGCAATATTTGTCGTAGGTGCTGAAGGCGAGGCAGGTGCAAACGGCGTCGACATCCTTGGCGCGGTCAATTTCAATCGTAACGTCGTAACGCTTTTTTCCCTGCACGATGGCCGAATAGCTGCCAGATAACGGATCAGAGTCCGTAATCGTAACCTTGCCGTCTTGGAAATAGGCTTCTCCTCGTTCGTAAAAGGCTTCGCCGCATAGTAATTTAATGATCCGCAGGGACAATTGTGCGTGCATAATGCCATTCCTTTCGGTAAACGGAAACGTGTGTTCCGATTCATCTATTGCTCTTATCATAGCAGAATTTATGCACGGGGTCACAATCCAAAAGGCGGAAGCCGAAGCTGCTTCTGAAGGAGGTACTGAAATGAAAGGCAAACAAAGCTATAATAAAGAAATTAGTTCACATTTGAAACAGTAAAGGAGTTGAACGTCTTGAAATACGGCCGTCTTGGCAATAGCGGGCTTAAAGTATCCGCTCTCGGATTAGGGACGAACGCTTTCGGCAAGCGCGCAGACCGTGATGCCTCAGAGCAAATCATTCATTGCGCAATCGAAAACGGCATTAATTTCATAGATACGGCAAATATTTATGCAGGCTCTGAATCAGAGAAGATAATCGGGAATGCGCTTCAGGGACGAAGACATGAGGTGGTGCTTGCGACCAAGGCGGGTTTGGTTCGGGGAGCGGGAGCGAATGAGAGGGGCTCGTCCCGCTATCACTTGATGGCCGAGCTGGAAGGCAGCCTGAAGCGTCTGAAAACCGATTATGTGGATCTTTATCAGATCCATACCTTCGATCCGGAAACACCGCTTGAGGAGACGCTGCGAACGCTGGAGGATATGGTTCGCGCAGGCAAGGTAAGGTATATTGGCGCTTCGAATTATATGGCGTGGGAGCTGATGAAGGCGCTTGGCATTAGCGACCGGCTTGGTCTGAATCGGTTTGCAGCCACGCAGGCGAGCTACTCCTTGGCTGATCGCACGCCGGAGCAGGAGCTCATTCCTATGTGTTTGGATCAAGGCGTCAGTATCATTCCTTATTTCCCGCTGGCAGGCGGCATTCTGTCAGGCAAATACAGCGCCGCGGATATGGTGCCGCAGGGTTCGCGGGCAGAGACGGATCCAAACTTCCAAAGGTTCATAAGCGATAGAGCGATGGAATTAAGCGTGAACGTAGCGACGCTTGCTTCGCAAATGGATGCAACGCCGAGCAGCCTTTCCCTATCATGGCTTATGCATCAACCCGTCGTTTCCTCCGTTATCGTTGGTGCGACGAAGGTTGAGCAGCTCAAAGCGAACTTAGCGAGCGTCAGCTTGGAGCTGTCCTCCGAGATGCTGGGAGAGCTGGATGCCGTAAGCCGCTCCTTCCGCCATGGCGAGCCGTTCGCGATTTATAGGCTGCCAGTATAAACGGCTATAGCCATTTGGAGTTGGATATAACGTAATCGAACCCAAAAAAGGATGGAGGCAGACGAATGACGGTAGGCTCGCAGAAGGATATAGATGGGCTGAAAGAGATTGGGAGAATCGTGGCGTTAACGTTGAATGAAATGAAGAAGCACGCAAAGGCAGGCATGACGACGAAGGAGCTTGATGAGCTTGGCGGACGCATTCTGGCAAGCCATGGCGCGGTGTCCGGTCCGAGCAAAACGTTTCGGTTCCCCGGCCAAACATGCATTAGCGTCAATGATGAGGTTGCTCACGGCATCCCGGGTTCACGGGTATTAAAGCCGGGTGATTTAATTAATATCGACGTATGCGCGGAGAAAGACGGTTATGTAGCCGATACGGGACATTCCTTCCAAATCGCGCCTTTCAGCGAGCCGGTTACTAGGCTATGCCGGTACACGCATTACACGATGATGAAGGTCATTTCTTCGCTTAAGCATGGCGTGAGAATCAATGAAATCGGCAGGCTGATCCAGCAGGAAGCAAAGCAGGGCGGATATAAGGTCATTAACGACTTATGCAGCCATGGCGTAGGCAAAGCGGTGCATGAATGGCCGCAAATACCTCCGACGTACAACAAGCATGATAAACGGACGCTGAAGGAAGGCTTGGTCATTACGATCGAGCCGTTTCTATCGATGGGGGCGGACTACGTTGTCGAGCAGCAGGATGGCTGGACCCTCCGTACGCCGGATAGAAGTTTTGCCGCGCAGCATGAGCATACGATTATTATTACGAAGGATAAGCCGATTATTCTAACGGTGGCCTAGCGCATGAAGCGTTGCGGCTGTATCGATAGTCGATTTTTTATCAGTTCAGCCCGTTTGTTATGGAATATAGGCTTGAAAAGAACCGTCAGACCGCTTTTGTAGCGGTGTTGCCGGTTTTTTCGTGCGTTTTTATCGGATTGAAGGCCTTTAGTCGGCTCCTTTGCGGCAGCTCCTTTTCATATCGAGGGCTTATTTTGTATACCGCTCGGTCGGAGGGGAATAATGGAATCAACTGAATCAAGGTGGTTTCTTCATGACGAACAATTCCTCGGGACAAACCCAAGCCGGTTCGGCAGAATCAAGCGGGACGGTAAAGACCAGCACGGATCAACCGGCAAGCGAGCCGAAAAAAGCAATCTCTGAACAGCTTCAGGATAATATGGCGTATTTAGAAGCGATGTTTTCCATTAGCTCGGACATTGTATTTAGGCATTGGAACTATGGCCCTGAGCTGATGTATAAGGCATGCTCGGTGTATTACGATTCACTCGTGCAAGAGGATACGGTTAATTACATGAAAATTTCGCTCCAGGACCTCGCGACGCATGAGATTGGTCCGGGCATGGAAGCTACGCCGCAGGATATAAAAGCATTTTTCGAGCATGACGGGGTATCGGCCAAAAAAGCAGCGGTCTGCAATGACTTGGAGATACTCGTCGACGAAATATCAAACGGCCGCCTCGTTATTTTATTCGATCAATGGGATAAGGCGCTCAGCTTCAAGGCGGAATCCGTCGAGACGCGGCAGGTTAATGAATCGGTCAATGAATCCGTCGTACAAGGGCCTAGGGAGAGTACGGTAGAAAACCTTCAGAAAAACCTGGGCTTGCTGCGCCTTCGCCTCAAATCTCCCAAGTTCAAGCTGGAAATGCTTACCGCCGGAGGCGAGACCAAGACGACGATCGTCTATGGCTATATCGAGGATAGAGTCGATGGTGAATTACTGGCTGAGTTTAAAAAAAGAATAGAGCTGGTCAAGGAGGTAGAGGTGCTCGAAACGGCCTATATCGAGCAGCTAATCGAGGACTCTACGTATTCTCCCTTTCCGCAGCACCGGTATACGGAACGGACGGATATGGCAGTAGCGGGACTGTTGGACGGAAAAATCGCTGTGCTTACCCAAGGTACTGGCGGCATTTTATTGTGCCCGGGCTTATTTACTGAATTTTTCCAGTCCAGCGAGGATTATTATCAGCGAACGCTGATATCGACGTTGATTCGATGGCTGCGCATCGTTGCTTTCGTCATTGCGTTAACGCTTCCTAGTGTATACATAGCCCTTTCAACCTTTCATCCGGAGCTGATCCCGACCGTATTGCTGCTGGCCATTCTCAATGCGCGCGAGGGCATTCCTCTGCCTGCTTTTTTCGAAGCGCTGCTGATGGAGTTTTTTTTCGAGCTGATGCGGGAAGCGGGCGTTAGGCTGCCTCGGCCGGTAGGCTCGGCTGTCAGCATCGTCGGGGCGCTGGTCATAGGAGATGCCGCGATCAGCGCCGGTATTGCTTCGCCGATCATGGTTATTGTCGTCGCCCTGACCGGAATCGCCTCCTTCGCAATCCCGCAGTATAACATTGCGATTTCGCTGCGGATTATGCGGTTTCCGTTAATGGTGAGCGCGGCGATTCTAGGCGGCTTCGGCATGATGATCTGCTTGATTTTAATCCTGCTGCATTTGTGCAAGCTGCGCACGCTCGGTCAGCCGTATCTTGCTCCGCTTGCGCCGTTCCGGCTGATAGAGCTAAGGGATGTCGTGATGAGAGTGTCGCTTAAGACCCTGCTGCGTTCTCCGCGGAATCTCCATAAGCAAATTAACGGAAAGAATGAGGAATGAGCCCGGATGAAAAAATGGACGCTTTGCCTCTTTATGCTCTGCAGCCTGCTGCCGCTCTCCGGCTGCTGGAGCAAGTTTGAACTGACCGAGCGCGGCTTCGTGATGGGCGTTGCGCTGGATCTAGGCGAGAACGGGGATATTGAAATATTGACGCAAATTTATCGGCCTTCATCCGCGCAGACGATCTCTTCAGCTACAACGAACGCCTCGAGCATCAATATTAAGACAAACGATCAATCGGTGATGGAAGCCATCCGCGACATCCCAATCCACCTAGGCAGGAAAGCGCAATGGAGCCATCTCCGTGTCATTATAATCGGGGAGAAGCTGGCAAAGTCGAATAATTTGGGCCATTTGCTTGATTTGTTTTATCGGGACCATGAGCCGAGAGGCAGCATATCGCTGATGATTGCTAAGGGAAACGCCAGCAAGCTGTTTATGAAGAAGCCGTTAATCGAACAGACTACGGCGCAGCAATTTTTGCGGACGAAGGAATCCTCCTATATTACGTCTGCCAAAACGATAAACAATACGCTGCTCGATTTGATGCTTCAGCTAAGAAGCGCAAGCGGTGACGCCATGGTTGCCTATGTGTATGAGGATAAGGACGCCAAAGACATTTTCTCGGCAGCCGGTCTTGCTCTCCTGAAGAAAGGAAAAATGAAGGTAGTGCTTCCTGCTTCCAAGGTAGAAGGGCTGCTCATGCTCCGCAATGATTATCGCTCAGGCGTAATCGAGGTGAAGTGCCCAGGCGGGCATGGCGAGAACGAAACGGCTGAGGTTCTCTCGCTTCAAGTAAAAACGAGGCCAGTATTCAAGGGCGAGCAAATTTCCTTGAACGCCGAGATCCAAGGCGACATTGCAATCGGCGAGCTCAAATGCACCAATATTAACTCCCATGGCATTGAACAGGAATTCATTAAAAAGGTAGAGGATGAGATGTTAAAGCAGCTAAGCGGTACGATTAAGTTCCTGCAATCCAACCAGATGGACGTTGTTGGCGTAGCGGACAAAATCTACCGCACGAATCCCCGGAAATGGGAGCAGCTGAAAGAAGGCTGGGATGAACGGTTTTCCGAAATTACCTTTAACATAAAGTTGAAGCTACGGCTTGTAACGAGCGGGACGATATCCAGCAAACCCGCGGGTTAAGCCAAGGAGATGAGGGGTGTCCATGGCAGAGCGGATTATGGTGTTGATGGCTGCATTTGGCGGCATACTGCTGTACGACTGGCTGACCGTGACAAAAATGACGAAGCGCGAGAAGGCGCTCTATGTCATCCTTTGCTTCATTTGCTTGTACATGGGCGTGGATTACGCAATGAACAGGGATTGGTTTGACTTTATGGATTTGATGATGCCTATTTTCGGTGATGTAGCCAAAGCGATAGATGATTACTTAAATGTGAATGCCTAGAAACGGGCAGCGGATAAGGAGTGGAGCATGGATAAACAGACGGTCAGCGCCTATCAGATGGGAGTACTGTTTTTTGTGTTTATGACAGGCTCTTCGATTATTAATATTCCCGGCCCGCTCATCGGCAAGGCGAACAACGGGGCTTGGCTCTCTTTGCTTATTTCGGGGGCGTCGGGACTTCTGATCTTGGCCGGCATTCTGTATTTGCACAAGCGATATCCGGGCATGACGTTCGTGGAATATAGCCGCCAGCTAATGGGATCCGTGCTTACTGCTGTTTTTTCCGTGTTCACGATATCTTTTTTGCTCCAAATGCAGTCGGGCATTGTCAACGATGTCGGGCTGTTTATGGTGAGCTCCATGTTAAGGGAAACGCCGATATATGCGTTTAACTTTCTGATCTTTGCTGTATCAGCCGTTACCGTAGTCGCAGGTCTTGAAGTTATGGCTCGGATGTTCACCTTGACGATGATTCTGACAACGGCATGCATTATCGTGGTTCTGGTTATTGCCTTGCCCGATTACGATCCTGCGCAGCTGCTCCCCATTATGCCAAAAGGCATTAAACCGGTGCTGCATGGGGCCTATTTCACCTTTGGCTTTCCCTACGTAGAGGTGTTCTTATTTGGGATGCTGCTTCCATTCGTGAACAAAGGCTCGGCAAGCAAGCTGCCAAAGACGATGACGGTCGCGCTTGTCATTAATATTATGGTGCTTTGCATTTCTACCGTTTGCTCCATAATGATATTCGGAAGCTTCGCTGGAGAAATGTCGTATGTTTTGTTTTCGCTCGCTCGAGTCGTGGAATTCGAGGATATCGTACAGCGGATCGAGTCGATTATCGGCATGTCGCTCATCCTTGGCTCTTATATGAAAACGTCAATCACGCTTTATGTGCTCAACCTGTTCGTCAGCCAGCTATTCGGGATTGCCAAGAGCCGCGCTCTCGTCATGCCGCTCGCACTAATCGGTTTTTTAATGGGGCTGGTCAGCGTGGACAGCGCGACGGATTGGGGGCGGGTCGTCATGGCCGTGCACCCTGTATGGTCTTTTACGGCATTCGTGCTTCCTCTTCTGCTGCTATTGATCATTTCCATGTTCAAGAAGCCGAGTGCATAGGATTGCCGCTCTGCTCCTTGGGTTTCAGGTGAACCAAATATCACGGAAGCGAACCCAGCCGAGCGATTCCAGGGAAATGCCGCGCACGGAAGGGTGAAAGGCGGTTTTCAAATGCTTCCGGTAGAGGAACAACAGACTGTGCCTCGCTTTGAGCCGCTCCTCGATGTCCATGAACCTATTCGTCCGCAGCCTGCTGTCCGTTTCGCTTAGAATGGCATGAATGGCATGCTCCAGCATGTCATGAATATCCGGCAGAGCATGCTGCTGCATGCTTTTGTACAGGTCGATCAGCCTAAGCTCCCGGTGCTCATCGAGCATGATGGCGAAAAGCAGCAAATCGGCGGACATCCGCGCGGAGCCTTTGAACTGCTCGGCAGGAATAAGGCTGATATCCAGCGGAATGCCGGACCGCTCACATACCTGCCTGATGATATCGGCATCGGCGGCATACTGCGGGATAGTCGCGAGCACGAGCCGTTCGCCATTATAGCCGGAGCTTGCCAGCTCGCGCTTAATCGTTTCAAGATCGGCTTCGGCATGCTGCTGCTGCGGATTTTCCTCCAAATCGGGCCAGAAGCTGTTCACGCCTTCAATGACGTCTCCCGACAGCAGCTTTAGCAGCTCGCTCCGTTTGATCGCTTGGTCCACCGCGGCCATAATCGCCGGATTTGCGAGTAAGCCTTTCTTCTGCTCATTCACCGTAATGAATTTGCAGGTCATGCCGGATTGCCGAATCTGCTGCCAGCGTTCGGCTGCCATATCCGAGAGCCTTGCGTTATGCATAATTTGGAACGATTGCAGCTCAGCCTGGTTTTCCCGAGTCGCCTCCTCCGCAACCGTCCATACCTCAACCCGATCCAGAAAGGCCCTTCCCTGAAAATAAGCGGTAAAAGCCTCTAGAATCCATACGCCTTGTTCGTTGCCGGCGAGCCGGAACGGCCCGGTCCCGATCGGCTTGCTGCCGAATTGGCTGCCCGCAGCCATACAGGCGTCCTGCGGGACGATCGATGCGCGGTTCGTCGTGAGAAAAGCAAGAAAAGCTTCATTCGGCTCTGACAGCTGGATGCGGATAGTCGTGTCATCCGGCGTATCCATGGCAACGATAGCGGAGTATACCCAGCTGTAAAGCCCGAGCGGCGCAAGCTGTTTGAGCCGCTCAAGCGAATATTTGACATCGGAGGAATCAAGCTCCCTGCCATGGTGGAACAGCACCCCCTTGCGCAAATAAAAGGTCCACCTCGTGCGGGTTGCGTCTACCTCCCAAGCATGTGCCAGCTGCGGCAAAATCTGCTCGCCACGAGGGTCTATGCGGACGAGCCCATCAAAGAGCTGATTGACGAGATGTGACTCGCCTGTGTAATGGATGGCTGCCGGGTCTAACGAATAAATCGCCTGCGGCAGCGGAAACCGCAAAATATCGGTACGCCGCTTTCCCTGTACCTCGGAATGAAAACCGAACTGCCCGGAAAGCCATTCCTGGAACTTATCGCGTACGAGCGGAGATTCCTCATTCTGCTGAAGCAGCGCAAGCGCGGCGTTCAGATCCTGCTTTTGCATCATTTCCTGTGCTTCCTGAAGCGCGACCTGCTCCTTGCTCAATAGGAAGGATAGGGAGGAGCGGTTGCCTCGACCCCGTTTTGGTTCCCATACCAGCCACTCCTCCTGCTGCATGCGCTTCAGAAGAAGTACCATATTGCGATGTGTGCAATCAAGCAAATTCGCGAGCTCTTGCGTCGTTACTTCAAAGGGGGAATGCTCCTGTATGTTAGGAAAGGCACGCCTTATCGTTAAAT
The DNA here is from genome assembly GCF_056269165.1 of Paenibacillus sp. J22R232. Lineage (NCBI taxonomy): Bacteria > Bacillati > Bacillota > Bacilli > Caryophanales > Paenibacillaceae > Paenibacillus > Paenibacillus sp. J22R232. Next base: position 258,508 of record NZ_JBWDNK010000007.1, read on the forward strand.
AATGTCTGCGTATTTTCATGCAAAAGACTCCCTTTTTAAAATATGAAATTATCCAATTATATCTTACACTTTTTGTTCTTGTTTTCTAGGTTACAATAAAAGGAGGAAATTAACAAATCGAGATTAAAGATGGAGAGTGCGACATGAGAGATCCGGCGCCATGGCAAAAAAAGTATGATAACATGCTGGCCCTTGCCCTTTTGTTCGGTCTAATGAGTCAGTATTTATTCGTAGGAGCGGCCGCTGGTGTTTCGGTTGTTGTGTTTATTGGAGGCTTTTACGGCTTGTTCTTCTATTCCATAAAAGGCCGCATGGGTGGTTTCGAGAAATGGCAGGGTCAGGTCCGCTCAGGCTGGCTGCTGTTTGTTCCAATCGTTTTGCTGACACTGACTTATGCGCTATATAATAATTTGCTGTTCCGGCAGCTTAACCTATTCGCATTATTCGGCTTGATTGCTGCGCAAACGGTGCTTCTGACCAGCAGCAGCGTCAAGCCTTGGTACAGAGGGATATTTTATACGGAGCTGTTATTTCTAGCACTCATTAAGCCATTTGCGTTTATTAAGGTACCCTTCAGCATTCTGAATGACAGGTGGAGGGGCGCGGGAGAGAAACAGACGAGGAGCAAGCTTGGCAGAGTGATGATGGGGCTGCTGCTGGCAGCACCGGTTTTAATCGTCGTAATCGCTTTGCTGGCTTCCGCAGACGAAATCTTTTTGTCTTGGCTGCTGGAGATTCCTGGCGTCATGACTAAGTTTTCGCTGGGGAATGGGATTTGGCGTCTGATCGTTGCGGTCTTTTTCAGCTTCTATGCTTTCTGCTACATATGGGGCTTGCTTTTCTGTAAAGCAATCGATACGGCTGAGACAGCGGCTGTGAATCCGCAGGAAGCGGCCCTTAAACCTAACGGACGCATTGAAATAGATCCGATTACGGCTGGAACGCTTCTGATTAGCATGAATCTGGTTTACATCTTGTTCGTTTTCATCCAGTTTTCGTATCTATTCGGGGCGGCGAACGGCATGCTGCCGGAAGGCTCCGCGTATGCCGAGTATGCGCGCAGAGGCTTCTCGGAGCTCATCATGGTTTCTCTGATCAATATCATCCTGCTAATGTGCGGGCTTCATTTGGTTAAGCGCGGCAGCGCCGCTGCGGAGTGGCTGCGCAAGCTGTCGCTTACCGTGCTGATAGGATGTACGGTCATCATGCTTGTGTCGGCTTACAGCAGGTTGTCCTTGTATGAGGAAGCCTACGGCTTTACGCAGACGAGACTGCTCGTCCATGGCTTCATGCTGTTTTTAGGCGTGCTGCTGGTTATTGCGATGCTCCGGATATGGAGAGAGCATTTCTCGATGGGCAAAGCTTATATTTGCGTAACCATAATGGCGTTCGTCATAATGAATTATATGAACCTGGACGCACGGATCGCCGTCAATAACGGTGACCGTTACGAACGTACGGGCAGCATAGACATGGCTTATCTGAGAACGTTGTCAACGGATGCGGTGCCTGCGCTGCGGAGGCTGCAAGCGGAACAGCCGCGGCTCGAGCAGCTTGGCGAGGTCATCGACGAGCTTCAAGAGAAGGCAGAGCGGCATGGCAAATGGCAGTCGTGGAGCGTGTCGAAGCAGCGGGCAAAATAGGGATGTTTGCCGCTGTGCTGCTGCGTTTGACCAGACGCGGCAATCAAGTTATAGTCGAGAACAGAAGCTTATAGCATGTTCATTCAGAGCCTTGGAAAAGTATTTGATGACATAAACGGTCTGCTGGATAAATCATTAAAGCTGCTAATAGATGAGAAGCAAGGAGTTCGGTAGTGATGCGCATGACTAAAAAACGTTTGTGGGTGCTTATGCCGATTATGGTAGCGGCTGTCATTGTGTTTCTTTATTATGAGAACAATGCGATTGGCATTACGGAGTACCGGCTTGGCTCAGACAAGCTGCCGAGCGGGTTTGAATCTTACCGCATCGTGCAGCTGACTGACCTGCACAGCAAGTCTTTCGGCAAGGATCAAAGCACGATTACGCGCAAGGTGAAGAAGCTAAAGCCCGATCTTATTGTAATGACGGGTGATTTGGTCGACAGCAGGCGATACAACGCAGAAGTTAGCCTGATGCTCATGCGCAGAATGACCGAAATCGCGCCTGTGTATTATGTTACGGGAAACCATGAGTGGGGCTCGAAATTCCCCGCGCTGGCCAAAGGGCTGCGAGAGCTTGGCGTCCGTGTTATGCGCAACGAGAGCGAGACCGTAAAGCTGGGGGACGGGGAAATTCGCATAGTCGGCGTGGATGATCCCACCTTTAACCATGAGGCTTATGATGATGTGAGCCGGATCAAAGAGCATATTGCGATGGCGCTTGAAGGCGTTGACCAATCGCAAGCTCCCTATACGATATTATTGTCTCATCGTCCTGAGCTCTTCGCGGAATACGCGTCGCAGCGTTTTGATTTGACCTTCTCCGGCCATGCCCACGGCGGGCAGGTTCGGTTGCCGTTTCTTGGCGGCCTTGTAGCGCCTGGACAAGGCTTTCTGCCGAAGTATGACGGCGGCAAATATACGGCTGGCGGTTCTACGATGATTGTAAGCAGGGGGCTCGGCAACAGCATTATTCCGCAGCGGCTGTTTAACCGACCGGAGATTGTGCTGGTTGAGCTAGCTCGTGCAGATTAATCGATAATATGAGCCTACGGAATGGTTTTCGCATGCATGATGTGGTAAGCTTTAGACCTATATTGAATGAGGACGTGAGTGACCGTGATCAGTATTACGATTCCAACGCCGGATGTATCCATTACGAAGCAAAGCAATCCACAGCTTAGCCATATTTATGGCTTTACGGATTTCATCCAAATCCCGCGGGATAAGGGCGGATTTTTTATGTTTTACAATGCCAAGGACGAGCTGCTGTTTGTCGGAAAGGCGAGAAAGCTCAGACCGAGAATCAAAAAGCATTTCGAGGACACGGTTTCGGTGATGAAAAACTACCGCGATGAAGTGACTAAAATCGAGGTTTGCATCAATGAGGATCCGGTTGAACGGGAAATTTATGAAACGTATATTTTGAACAAGCTTAAAGCCAAGTATAACGTGGAAAAAGTGTTGTACAAATAAAGCAAGCGCAGCATGACTGGAGCATTCGATTACGGAAAGGGTCTAAGGACCCTTTCTGCATATCGGATGCTTTTTTTATGCGTTAGTCTTTGTTTTATTGCCTATGCAACAGAGAAAAGAACACAGAGACAAAAAGAAATCGGTAAGGTAAGGCAGTCTGCGGCGGCAGATTGCCTTTTTTATGCCCTGAGCACGTTATGTAAAAAGTTTCAATGCTGCGTTTAACCCTGACATAATGTTGTCAGGGTGGATGGCTTACTATTAGAAATGTAAAGGAAAACAACGAAGCAAACCCAAATCCGAGGAGGCTATTCCCATGACAACTTCTAAAAACAACCTGATTGCTAACGCTATAGATACAGAGATTTACCCTTTTGAAATTACGATCCCGCAGGCAGATCTTGATGATCTGCGTAATCGCTTAGCGAATTCGCGCTGGCCGAATGCAAGGCAGGAAGCAGGCTGGAAATACGGGGTTTCGTCAGACTACGTGAAGGGGCTGGCTGAGTACTGGATGAACGAATATGATTGGCGCAAGCATGAGGCAAGGTTGAATGCGTTTCCGCAGTTCACGACTGTGATTGACGGCGCCAACGTCCATTTCATGCATGTACGCTCACCTGAGCCTGATGCGCTGCCGCTTCTGCTCACGCACGGCTGGCCGAGCTCGATCGTGGAGTTCTGGGATCTGATCGGCCCGCTTAGCAATCCCCGTGCGTTTGGCGGCGATCCGGCAAATGCCTTTCATCTTGTTATTCCATCCGTGCCGGGCTTCGGATTCTCTGGCCCAGAGCTGGATGAAGGCTGGAACATCGCCCGCATTGCAAAAGCATGGACGGAGCTCATGAGTCGTCTGGGCTACGAGAAATATGGCTCGCACGGCAGTGATTGCGGCGCGCTGGTATCCCGCGAGCTGGGCATTCAAAAGCCGGAGGGGCTGCTCGCCATTCAAGTGCTTCAGCTTTTCTCCTTCCCATCGGGCGACCCATCCGAAATGGTTGATCTATCCGAGGATGATAGGAGCCGCCTGCAGTTTCTGGCTAATTTCCATGAGCGCGCCGGGTATAACGCGATACAGCAGACCCGTCCGCAGACGCTCGCCTACGGGCTGGCGGATTCGCCAATCGGCCAGCTAGCTTGGATAGCGGAGCTGTTCAACGGTTTCGGTGATCACATTGATTTCATCGACCGCGACGCTTTGCTGACCAACGTGATGATTTACTGGCTGACGAATACGGCAGAATCCTCCGCACGGCTTTATTACGAGAATGCCCATCAGCAGGAGCCGTCCTCTCAAGCTGTGAACACGACGGCAACGGGGGTATCCGTATTCGGCCATGATTTCAAATCGATGAAGCGTTTCGCGAATCGTGACAATACGAATATCGTACAGTGGTCGGAGTTTAAGCGGGGTACTCATTTTGCGGCTCTGGACGCACCCGATTTGCTCGTTCCCGAGCTTCAGGACTTCTTCCGGCGCTATCGGTAAATGAACCGTTGCAGGGTATAGGCAGGTTAGCGTAGAAATATAGGTTTAAATAACGAAATGGACTCGATTTGAAATCGAAACGAGCTTGTAAAACTAATCCGTCCGGGAGGAGAGCCTCGAATGAAGCTGGACCGTTTGCTCGCCATCACGATGGCATTGCTGAATCAAACCCGCGTAAGCGCGACCGAGCTGGCTGAGCGCTTCGAGGTTTCCTTGCGCACCATATACCGGGACATGGAAGCCATTAATCAGGCTGGCATTCCGATCATGTCCTTCGCCGGTTCGGACGGGGGGTATGAAATGATGCCCGGTTACCGTATCGAAAAGCAGATGTTATCCTTGGATGATTTTACGGCTATTTGTTCCGCGCTGCGCGGAGCGAAGTCAGCGACAGGCAGCTCCGATATAAACGGCTTGCTGGAGCGGGTAGGCGCGCTCATGCCGAAATCGGGAAGCTCAAGCGCACCCGTACCAATCGATATGGATTTTCAACCGGTTCCGAACGACAAAGAGAAGATCGAGCCGCTTCATGCAGCCATCAAAGCGCTTAAGCTGGTTCAGTTCAGCTATCTGGACAGCAAAGGACAGGAGACGGAGCGGCTGATTGAACCGATGGGGCTTTTCCTCAAAGGTTATGTATGGTATTTGTACGGCTATTGCCTGACGAGAGCGGATATCCGCGTATTCAGGCTCTCCCGCATCCTTCACTTACGCAGCTTGTCCGAAACCTTTGCGAGACGCAGCTATACGCTGCAGGACGTTGAACAGCAGTTTATGGGGCAGGCGAATTTCCAAAAGGTGAAAGCCGTGCTGCGCTTCCAGCCGGCAGTGCGGACGAGGGTGAGGGATGAATTCGGCTATGATGAGGTAACGGATCATCCGGACGGGACGATGTCTGTTACCGCTCATTATTCCTCGACGGAGCGTGCGGTCCGCAATATTTTGAGCTATAGCAGCCATGTGACGGTGCTTGAGCCTCCGGAGTTAGTGGAGGAGCTGATTCGCCATATTACGAATATGGCACGCAACTATCGAATCAACTAGTCGTCCAGAAGGACAAAAAGAGACCCACAGCATACGGTGCTGTGGGTCTTCACTATATATATTACAAAAGGGGGTTGTTTTTATTATAGGCGGTCTTCATTAAAACGAGATGAAAATTAGATTTCATGTTTATTACAAATGTTTGGAAATGGTTGTCATATTCAGATACATATATGGAAGAACCGGCGAATAGACTGGTTTAAAGCCTGTAACTTGTCCATTACATATGCCGGAGAGGATGAAATAGAAAGATATGAAGCAGCCACAATCGAATATTGCGATTATTGGAATAGGAACGGCCGTGCCTCCTTATTTGGTCGATCAGGCCGATACGGCTCGGAGGCTGACCGATGCGTTAATCGATAAGCCGGACTCTGCCCGCTGGGGCAGGCGGATATTCAAGCAATGCGGTGTACAGAGCCGGTACACGTGCGAGCCGAATTTGCTCGCGGAGGCAGCCGAGTGCCGCTACCTGCCAAGCTCGTCCGCCGATAAAGCGCCCTCGACTGCTGAGCGAATGGGCATCTACAAACGGGAATCGGTCCCCCTCGCCCTTCAAGCAGCTAAGCAAGCCTTGGCGGACGGGGAGGTTGATCCGGACGATGTTACGCATCTGATAACGGTTAGCTGCACGGGGCAATTTCTGCCTGGACTCGATGCCGCTCTTATTCATCAATTAGGCTTGCCGCCTGCCATAACCCGCATTCCGCTTAATTTTCTGGGTTGTGCTGCCGGGCTCAAAGCAATCGGCTTGTCACGTCAGATTGTTCTAAATGATCGTGCCGCTCAAGTATTGATCGTTTGCGTCGAGCTGTGTACGCTGCATATTCAGCCCTCGGGCGATAAAGAGTCACTATTTTCCGCTTCTTTTTTTGGTGACGGGGCGTCGGCTTGTCTGGTTGGAGCGGCAAGGCCGCATGTAAAGCCTATTTTTTCGCTTGGACAGGAGAGGTCGGTCCTGCTGCCGGACTGCGCGGATGAAATGGTATGGGAGGTTGGCAATCATGGCTTTGATCTATACTTGTCTCCGAGCATCCCGAAGCTGATCGGGGAACATATCCCGCCCGAGGTAGAGCGGCTTTGCGGAGGAGAGGAGCCAGAGCTGTGGGCGATTCATCCGGGAGGCAAGGGCATTATCGATATTTTGCAAACCAAGTTCGGGCTAACGGATGCACAAATCTCGCATAGTCTTGGTGTGCTGCGTGACTATGGCAACGTATCGTCCGCGACGATTCTGTTCGTGCTGAACGCAATGAGGAAGCATCTTCATGAAAGCGGATCGGACGCGGTCAATGGCATCGCATTGGCTTTCGGTCCGGGGCTCACTGCCGAAATGATCAAGATTGCCTATGTGCCTGCCTCTCTGGCGGGGGATGAGCAGCGGAAGACGGATGGGGCATATGTCTAGAGAAATGCGCAGCCGTTCGACTGCCGAGGAATTGATGGATGATTTCTCGCAAGGAGGGCCGGAGCTAAGCGAGGCGCTGCGCCATTTACGCAGGCTGAATCGGATTTTTTCGGCAGCCGCACCTACTCTTTATGGCGTAAAGCAGTTATGGGCGCAAGCCGGCAAGCCGCGAAGCTTATCCATACTGGATGTTGGCGCCGGCTCGGGGGACGTGAACAGGCAGCTGTTGAAGTGGGCGGATAAACAAGGCATTGCTCTTTCCGTCGAGCTAGTTGATATAACGGAGGAGGCATGCTCGGAGGCTCGTCGTTATTATGAAGGCGAGCCTCGAATCAAGGTTGTGCAAAGCGATTTGTTTGGCTTGCCGGAGGGTAGGGCAGACATCGTGACCGCGACGCAATTTCTTCATCATTTCGGCGGGGACGAGCTTCCCCGCGCAGCTCGCTGCATGCTGCGAGCCTCGAGGATCGGCGTCGTCATTAATGATATCCATCGACATTGGCTGGCATGGGCAGCCGTATGGCTGACGGCGCGGCTCCTTTCTTCCAACCGTTATATTATCCATGATGGGCCTTTATCGGTGGCGAAGGGCTTCCGCTCTGAAGATTGGAAGAAGCTTGGGCAAGCGCTTGGCATACCGGGCAAATATTACAGCTGGAGGCCGTTGTTTCGTTTTGCGGCTGTTATAGGCAAGCATCAGGCAAGCAGAGGTGATGGAGCTGGGCGAAATGACGAGAATGTATGACGCAGCCGTGCTGGGAGCGGGCCTTGCGGGCAGTAGCTTGGCCAAGTCGCTTGCCGGACAGGGATGGGACACGCTGCTGCTGGACCGGAAGCCATTCCCGAGACATAAGGTGTGCGGGGAATTTTTGTCTCCAGAATCGCAAAGCACGCTGGATGCGGTAGGGCTAGGTAATACCATTTTAGCTTTGGAGCCGGTCAGGATCAGTCTCATACGGCTTATTTTCGAGAATGGTGCCGAGCTGGAGATCCCTCTTCCTGGACCGGCTTTAGGGCTAAGCCGCTACTCGCTCGATTCGGCTCTTCATCACGCTGCTGAGCAGGCAGGCGCCAGCCTTTGGACGGCAACGACCGTTACTGCCATTCGCTCAGCGAAGCACGGCTTTAGCGTGGACATTAAGCGAAATGGGCAAAGCGGCACGGTGGAAGCAAGGGCCGTTATTGCGGCATGGGGGGCGAACGGTCATGCGGGTCTGCCTGGCTATCGCCAGCAGGATTCCTCCAAGCCCTCTTACATCGGCGTCAAATCCCATTTCCGTGCGCTTGCGCTGGAGCCTGTTATTGAACTGTATTTTTTTAGGGGCGGATACATGGGAATATGCCCAGTCGAGGGCGGCATCATTAACGTCTCGGCGCTGCTGAGGCGGGATGCATTCTCGCCGGCAGGCCAATCGGTGCTTTCGATGATACAAGCCGCAGCCAGACGCAATCCGAAACTGAACCGCAAGCTTGCGCTCACTGAAGCAGTGCCCGGAACGCAGGCAGCCGTAGCTCCCGTTCAATTGAGCCGAAAGCTGGCGGCATGGGAGGGGCTGCCGCTGCTTGGCGATTCTGCCGCGATGATTCCGCCGCTTTGCGGGGACGGTATGTCGATGGCGCTTCGCTCGGCCGCTATTTGCGCTCCGCTTGCGGACCGCTTTTTGGGCGGCGAGCTTTCTGCGGCAGAGTGGGAGCAGGCTTATTCGCGTTCGATTGGCAAAGCCTTCAAGGGACCGCTGCAATGGGGAAGGTTTCTGCAGGGCCTGTTTAGCATGCCGAGTGCAGAAAGCTGGCTGCCCCATGCCGCAAGAATGGCGCCTGCGTTAACGAGGCATATCGTGCAAGCGACTCGATTGAAGCCGTTATAGATAAGCGTGATTCGGAAGGGAGCAGACCAATGGGAATCGATCGTTTCGCGCTTCTGTCCTTCCGCTTCCCCAAAACGGTGCTCCTGTTCTGGTCAGTGCTCCTTATCATAGGGGGCTCATATGCATGTAAGCTCGATGAAGTGGTACAGGATCATGGTTTGTACCCGGAGAGCGGCGCCTATGCGCAGGTTGAGCAAGCGCTCGTCAAGGATTTTAACCAAGCCGCCGCGCCAATCATCCTTATGTTTGAGAAGGAGGATAAGATCGCAGAGGCTCGGTTTAATTGGTTTATGGAGCAAACGCTGCACCGGCTAGCGGGAATCGACGGCTTGCAGGCGATAGTTTCTCCGCTTGAGCATCGCGAGATGGCCAAAGGAAATTACGCATACGCGATTTTGGATTTTTCGAAGCCGGCCAACCGGATGCCGGCTGTGCTGCGGCAGTTGGATAGACGGCTCCCAAGCTACGAAGGCATTTCGGTGAAGGCGACGGGCAAAGCCGTCGTGCAGGCGGACGTAAACGAAGCCAGCCACCGTGATTTGGCCAGAGCTGAGGCTGTGGGCATTCCGCTTGCATTCGCTGTGTTATGGTTCTTGTTCAGAAAAACAGCGACTGCGCTGCTTCCGATCGGTATCGGGGTGTCAGCGGTGATCGTTGCGATGGGAGTCATGTACGTCATTGGGACGAAGCTTTATTTGTCCAACTTTGTCCTAAATGTCATTCCGATGGTAGGGCTTGCATTAAGCATTGATTTCGCGCTCATGCTGATCAGCCGTTTCCGTAAGGAGCTGCTGGAAGGCATCGTTCCTGCTGAGGCGCTGGCGAAAACGATGAGAACGGCGGGAAGGGCAGTCTTGGTGTCGGCGGCTTGCGTATTTCTAGGCCTGCTGAGCTTCATATGGATTCCGCTCCCGATGTTTTCCTCTATCGCGGTCGGTGCGATGACCGTCGTAGCTATTTCCTTGCTGGCGGCTTTTACGCTGCTGCCCGCTTTGCTCGCGCTAAGCCTCCCTTCGTTACTGGCAGGAGGACAGTCACGTGGCAAAGCTAACGGCTATGCGGGTTTTGCGGATATGCTCTCCCGTTTCGTCATGCGAAGACCGGCAATAACTTGTTTGTTTGCGGGTAGCATATTGTTGCTTGGCTTAAATCCTCTAGGAACGATGCGAGTATCTATTCCGGACGAAGGCTCCTTGCCGCGAACGTCAGTTTCGCGTGCGGCAGCGGAGTCATACAAGACGGTTTTCGAACGATCGCCTGCATCTAGCATCGTCGTGTTGGTGGAAGGCAAACGCCTGTTTCATCAGCTTTCGGATTGGAACGCTGCGTACGGGCTTGTGAATCAATTGCAGAAGGATCATGCCGTGATTAAGGTAGACTCGATCTTCTCGCGGACGGGGCTCTCTCCTGAGCAATTGTTTGAGATGGTTGGGAATCCGCTGCAAAGCCGTAAGTATGGGGCTTTGCTGGAACCTTTTTTGAACGGAGACCGGATGCTGCTGCATGTTGCTTTAGCTGAGGATTCTTCTATGGAAGAAGCTGTACGGTGGGTGAAGAAATGGGAGGGAAGAGATTGGATATCGACGCTGGCTTTCAAGGTTGGCGGTGAGGCTAAATATCAGCAGGAGGTGTTCGATCAGGTACTGGGAAGCTTAGTATACGTGCTTGCCTTCATCCTGTTATCGAATTTTATCGTGCTGCTCATCGCCTTTCGATCCGTCCTGGTCGCGGTCAAAACGATTCTGCTCAATCTGCTGAGCATGGGAGCGGCATTTGGCGTGCTTGCGGTTATTTTTAGCCGAGGCAGCTTTGGCATAGAGCCCAGTAGCATCGCGATCATGATTCCGGTATTTATTTTCGGACTCGTATTCGGCATCAGCATGGATTACGGCGTGTTTCTCGTATCGCGGATTAGGGAGGAATACGAGCGGACGGGCAATAACGAGCAGGCAGTGCGCATCGGCCTAACCTCCGTCAGCGGTGTCATTGCTTCAGCGGCTACTATTATGATTGCGGTGACGCTACCCTTTGCGCTCGGCGAGGTTGCGGGGGTGAAGCAGCTCGGGATCGGCATTGCGACTGCGATTTTTATTGACGCGACGATCGTTCGCATGCTGCTTGTGCCTTCCTTGATGGTGATGCTTGGGAGATGGAACTGGTGGATACCGGGATGGTTAAGGCGCTAATACCATTAGTTTAATTCCAAAGAAATCCATTATTTAGTATGGCGAACAGTCTTGTTGCAACGCTGCTTGGTCTCGCGTAAAGCGTACATTGCAATTCATGCAATAGTAACCTGACATGGCAGCCGACTGTGGAGGCTACGTTGTACAAAGTGCAACAGAATCGCGTTTATGAGCGAATAATCGCTGGAAATGAGGCATTCTGTTGCAGAAACTACAGCGTAGCAAGAGAGAGGTTACTTAAACGACGAGTAGAGTGTACAAAGTGCAGCGTAGCTTGGTAGCACTTAAGGTGGTTAGTCTTGTTGCAACATACCTTTTTCCTACGTAGGGCGTTAAGGCACAATTCACTCACCGATCGATTGTAGTATGAAGCGTGCATTGCAATTCATGCAATAGAAACCTGACATGGCAGCCGACTGTGGAGGCTACGTTGTACAAAGTGCAACAGAATCGCGTTTATGAGCGAATAATCGCTGGAGATGAGGCATTCTGTTGCAGAAACTACAGCGTAGCAAGAGAGAGGTTACTTAAACGACGAGTAGAGTGTACAAAGTGCAGCGTAGCTTGGACTCGTATATGGCGAATAATCTTGAGGCAGCGTAGCTTGGTCTCGCGTAGTGGATAGCCTTGTTGCAGCGTAGCTTGGTCTCGCGTAGTGGATAGCCTTGTTGCAGCGTAGCTTGGTCTGGCGTATGGCGAACAGTCTTGTTGCAGCGTAGCTTAGTCTCGCGTATGACAAACAGTCTTGTTGCAGCGTAGCTTAATCTAGCATATGGCGAACAGTCTTGTTGCAACGTAGCTTTTTCCTATGTAGGGCGAAAAAGCACAATTCACTTACCAATCGATTGTAGTATGAAGCGTACATTGCAATTCCTGCAATAGAAACCTGACATGGCAGCCGACTGGAGAGGCTACGTTGTACAAAGTGCAACAGAATCGCGTTTATGAGCGAATAATCGCTGGAAATGAGGCATTCTGTTGCAGAAACTACAGCGTAGCAAGAGAGAGGTTACTTTAAACGACGAGTAGAGTGTACAAAGTGCAGCGTAGCTTGGTAGCACTTAAGGTGGTTAGTCTTGTTGCAGCGTAGCTTGGTCTCGCGTATGGCGAACAGTCTTGTTGGAGAGTGGCTTGGTCTCGCGTATGGCGAACAGTCTTGTTGCAGCGTAGCTTGGTCTCGCGTATGGCGAACAGTCTTGTAGTAGCGTAGCTTGGTCTCGCGTAGTGGATAGTCTTGTTGCAGTGTAGCTTGGTCTCGCGTAGTGGATAGTCTTGTTGCAGCGTAGCTTGGTCTCGCGTAGTGGATAGTCTTGTTGCAACATAGCTTTTTCCTACGTAGGGCGAAAAGGCATCATTCACTTACCAAGTGCCAATGGATTCAGGCGTGCACAGATAATGGCTATTATAGCTTCTGAAGCTTAGCGTTTTACAATTGGAATCCAAATCTCGCAGCGGTAATCCGGTGCGGCCGTATCGCCCATCGGGTACACCTCCATCTCAGGAGCTTCGCCATGCTCATAGCCCGTGGAAGGGAACCATTCCTGAAAAATATGCGCAAACAATTGGGAAACGGACGGCGTTACAGGTCCGATAGAGGTGAATATGGCCCAAGTAGCTGCCGGAATCATTCGCGTTACGAAATCGCCATCGGCAGGAGCTTGCTCAGATCTGCCCGCAATGATGTAATTGAATGTATCCTTGCCTTGCTGCATGTCAGCAATGATGCCGATCAACTTGCCGTCTGAAGCAAGAGCGGCCAGCTTCTCTACGGTGCCATCACGATAGCTTTCACCCCAGAACATCGGGATTTGGCGTGATTGCTCTTGATTTTCGCAAGTCGTTTCAAAAGACTTGCCTACCACATTGAACGCTTCATGCTTTTCGATTCGATAATCCATGTTTTTATTTCCCTTCAAGGATCGTTGTTTGGAAATGCGGTGACATCTTTTCAGGCCTGCGTTTGGCTGACGCGCCTCCGAAGGCAATCTGGGGTGAATCCTCTTGGAAGCTTTAGCGGAGGATTCAGACCAATCATAACGGTATTTCAGGACGAATTCCAGCGTTGTCGCGGAGCAGGCGCCGAAATTTTTCGTGAGCGTTTTCGTAAAAAACGGTAGCCGGATCAAACGCCGAACATGTACCCTAATGCGTAAATAGACCAAAGGCGAGGGAATTCCCCCTGCTTCAGGCGGTATTATTTTACAATATATGCCTATATATTTGTAAAGAAGTGCCTCTGGACGGGAAACGATTCGCTTGAAGGGAGACGGAAGAGCTTGTGGAGACGTGTTCGAAAAGTAGCGCTAAGCCTACTCGCCTTGCTTGTGACGCTAGCAGGTATCGGAACCGTATATCAATGGTACGGAGCTGAACAAGACAAGAAAACGTATCAGCCTGTCGGGAGTCGGTATGATGTAGCGGGAAAAAAGATGCATCTTTATACGCAAGGAACAGGGGATGTGACGATCGTGTTCGCTTCAGGGTGGGGGACCGTCAATCCTTACGCGGATTTCTCCCCCTTGTATGAAGAACTAAAGCCGCATGTGAAGCTGGCTGTCTATGACCGGTTCGGTTATGGCTACAGCGATATGACGAGCGGAAATCGGGATATCGATACGATTACGAACGAGATTCATGAGCTGCTTCATGTCTCCGGGCAGAAGCCGACTTATGTGTTTGCAGCCCACTCCCTTGGTTCACTGGAAGCTATTCGATATGCGCAGCGATTTCCCGAAGAAGTAAAAGGCATTCTGCTTATTGAAGGCGGAAGCCCGGAATATTACCATACGAGCCCGGAGCTTACTTTTATCCCATGGCTGCACAGCGTTCTTCGAACAACGGGCATATTGCGAACCTTCTATCATCTGAACGGCTTCGCCGGATGGGTCGCTGGCCAAAGCAACGGAGATAAGCTGTTGACGGAGGAGCGAAAGGAGCTGAATCGGAAAGCCATGCTGCTTAAGGTGGGGAACCGGAATATGAGGGATGAAATGAGGCAAAGCCGAGAAAATGCCGAAACCGTATTAGCAGGAGGGAAACCTCTGCGTATCCCTATCACAGCCTTGACTGCCGACTATTTCGGCAAGCTGGCCGAAGATAAAGCTTGGATGCAAGGTGAAGCAGCGCTTCCTTCGTGGTCCGTTGCCGGCAAGCAAATCATCGTGCAAGACAGCTCCCATTACATACACAGCTATCAGCCACAACTTGTTGTTGATGAATTGCTGCGTCTGGCGGAACGATAGGAATGAATTGGAACGGAGCAAAGGAAACAATGCCACCTTTGCTCTATTTTTCTATGATGAAGGTCAAGAAAAGGAGCTGCACAGAACGTTAGCGAATACATACAGAGCCGTTGGATAAGGGATGGACGGATAAATCTTTGAACCAGAAAGTAGAGGCATGATTATGATAGTCTCATCGTATGAGCTGATTCCATGGTATTCAGGGCTAACTTCGGCTGGATTAAACCAATTCGCTAGTAAAAGCTTGCTGCTAAACGGAATTCGTATTTCGAGGAATCTTCCGACTATTGAGATCTGCGATAATTTAATTCAGGTGGACGTTTGCGATCAGTGTTTTCAGCCTGGCTGCAGCAGTGAAGGGTTTGTCCAGGTGTTTGGGTTGGATCACTTTGTCATATGGAAAGAACCTTATATCGAGAATGATGAATCTCGAACGGGAGCGATTTACGGGCTGAAGGACGGCAGTATATATTGGGATGCTTCTTTATATGCTTCGTTTCTGGCACAATTCGACCATGCCGCTAATCAGCAGCATATAGCTGATCTGACGAGCAGGCAGGCTTTTGATTTATGGCGAATTTATGGTGCCAAAACGATTTTTCCACAGCATACCTCAGTCTACTATAGCCTAGAGCGGTTGGAGGAAGAAGTGATAGGCTTTTATTCAAGCGAGATATCGGAAGAACGGTCGAAGGAAATATATTTCATGGCAAAGCATGAGCTTCAAACGGCCGGAAAACGAGAGCTGACTTTGCATGAACGACCTGCTGCTGCTGTGGCGATTATAGCCATGTCGGATTCAAATGGCTATAAGGAATGGGATTGTATCTATTTTGACAATGGAACGTACTATTACCCGGTCGGAGATCAATTAGTCGTTCGGTTAGGATAAGGACGAATGTCCGACAATAATGGACAACATGGAATAAGGAGATGCAGGTTATGACACAATCATTGCCAGAGCTTCGCAATGAAGGAAGCCCGATCGTTTTGCGTTATGCAAAGGAGTCTGATTTGGACGCTTACTTTGCTTTTTTGCAAGATGTTGAGATGAATGAGCTTACGGGCTCGCAAACTGAGTTTACACGCGATGCCATTGCGGCATGGATGAATAAGATCGGAGCCTTGAACGATGATCGGGCCGATTTTGTCATTATCCTGGAGGAGACGGGCGAACTGCTTGGCGAGGTCGTTCTGAATGAAATAGACAGCAGCAATCGCAGCGCCAATATCCGCATTGGCTTACAAGGCGCCCAGCATCGCGGCCGCGGATACGGCACCGAAGCGATGATTCATATGCTGCGCCATGGCTTTCAGGTGCTGAAGCTGCATCGGATCCATCTAGGCGTATATGCTTTTAATCCGCGGGCTATTCATGTATACGAAAAGCTTGGTTTTCATCGCGAGGGTATAGAGAGGGACGCTTTGTTTTGGAACGGGGCGTATCATGACTTGATTACGATGTCGATGCTTGAGGATGAGTTCCGAGCGAAATACGAAATTAAATAAAAAATAGCCAAGCACAGTTAGGATGTGCTCGGCTATTTTTTGTATGTTCAGCATCCTAAGCTAATCATCCGACGTTGCGACGGTTTGCAACCTGCTGCTGGCAAATTCGCGGGCGCTTCTCCAATCAGCCAAATGATTCTCGAGCTGCTGGATGATTACATCTACTCCTTGCAGGAACGGAACCTGTCTGCTTGCTTGAATCGATGCAACAGATTGAAGCATCTCTGCGGTTAATACGCTATGTGCCGGAATGGCCAAAGCCAGCTGTTCAAGCGCTTGCTCGATGGGCGCTGCCGAAGAAGCTGGACGGCTAGTCTTCTGCTCTTCTGCAGGCGTATTCGGTGCTTGCTGCTTCTCTGCTTTCGGTACGGAGGTTTTAGGCTCGGCCGCAGGCTTGGAGCGTTCGGCTTTGTTCTGCTCATGGGTCGACCAGGTTTCGATCAATCCGCTTCCGGACTTGAAGAGCAGCTTGTCTTTGGTGCTGTCAGAAATCGTTTTGTCTTTGAACAGCTTTGCTATTTTCTTCACGTCGCTTACGGGCAGCTCATCTCTTGCTGCAATAAGCGCAAGCGCGTCCCGGTGCTCCATCGGCAAATCCTTTAGCGGCAGCAGCTGATCCTCGGTCAGCCTGTCCTTCTTGATTTCGGTGCCGCCGACGATTAGCTTTTTAACCGCGTTGCTGAACTTAAGCAGCTCGCATTTGTTTTTAATATACGCTTCCGGCTTGCCAAGCTTGGCCGATAAAAATTTCGTGGAGCTCCTGAACTTAGAATCATTCAGCAGCTTGTTGAAAGCTTCCGCCTCCTCGATCGGCGAGAAGCCTTCGCGCGTCAGGTTTTCTGCGATTTGCTCCAAATAAATTTCCATCTCGTCGGTAACGGTGGATACGATGCAAGGGATGGTGGGCTTGCCGAGCATCTTGCTTGCTTTGTACCTGCGGTTGCCATAAATGATTTTGTATCGGCCGTTAGGCGTCGTTCTTACCTTAATGGGGGAGAGCAAGCCGATCTCATCAATGCTCTTCATAAGCTCCTGCAGTGCTTCCTCATCGAATTGGTATCTGGGCTGATCGGTATCTTCGTCGATTAGAGCGGTAACGATTTCAATGATATCCATGTGAATTCTCCTTAAGGCTTTGCTGCCATGCTCAACGTTTCTCTTTTGTTGCTCGCTTGTTCTATTATATAGCATGGGCGAGAATGAGGAAACGATTGACGTGACGGGGAAAATATATTTAAAGATTTCCAAGAAAATGAAACAATTGCTTTTCCTCCGGCGTTTTTAGTTATAAACAAAGGGGGATGGCAGATGCTGCCTTTAAAAAGCTCGGTTATTGTTCTTTCATTCGCTGTAGCGCTGCTAATCTCCGCCTGCAGCAGCAAGCCGTACGGGCATTACCGCGATAATCAAATGATCGGTTTCATAGATGGTCTTGACGAGCAGGAGCAGACGGTTCGTTTCAATACTTCGGAATGGACGAAGCGGGACGAGCGAGGGCCGGATATCGAGGATTGGGGAGCGGAGTATGAGGCGCGAGTGCTTGAGGGCACAACCATTACGAATGAAGCAGGCGAGAAGCTTGGCTGGGTCGACCTGAAGCGGGGACAGAAGGTGCAGATTAATCCGCCGAGCACAAAGGTGATAACGGATACGCCGGATGAGCTCATTATTCTTTCGATGCCGAATGAGGAGCTCTTGATGAGAGCCGGATTGCTGGCTAGCCGCAAGGGACAATTGCGAACTACGGTTGTTTACGGGAAAGGCGAATCGCAGCCTTATCCGCTCGAAGCTTTCAAGGATGAGGAGGCGGAAATGTTAATGAACGGCGGATATAGCTGGCTGGAGCATGACCCCGCATACGTAATGGATGTCCAAAAGGCGTTCCG
This sequence comes from Paenibacillus sp. J22R232, assembly GCF_056269165.1. Lineage (NCBI taxonomy): Bacteria > Bacillati > Bacillota > Bacilli > Caryophanales > Paenibacillaceae > Paenibacillus > Paenibacillus sp. J22R232. The sequence goes on from NZ_JBWDNK010000007.1 coordinate 276,258, forward strand.
TATCGAGGCGTTTCCGGTATTTCTTGTATTTGATACGGAAACGCTGGTACTGAAATCAGAACGGTTAGAGGATGTATTGGCCTTCAAAAAAAAAGGAATGAGCAGTGAGAGATATGGAACCGCTATTAGGTGAATTGTGGACGCAGGAGAAGTTGCAGGAACATTTCGAAAAACTAGGCGTTGCATCAGGCATGACGGTGTTGATGCATAGCTCTATGAAGGCCATTGGAGGTTTTGTAGCCGGTGGGCCGGTGGCCGTTATTTTGGCGATGGAGACCTGTCTAGGCGATGGAGGGACGCTTGTCATGCCTACGCATACCGGAGACTTATCCGACCCGGAGAATTGGCGTAACCCGCCTGTCAACGAATCGTGGTGGGAGCCGATTAGAAAAGCGATGCCGGCTTTTTCCGCGGATCTTACGCCTTGTTTTAACATGGGCATAATCAATGAGTGTTTTCGTAAGCAAAGCGGCGTCGTACGCAGCGACCATCCGCAAGTGTCCTTCGCTGCTTGGGGAGCAAAGAAGGGCAGCATGACTGCGAATCACAGCCTAGCTTACTGTTTAAGCGAGCAATCGCCTATTGCCCGCTTATATGGGGAAGAGGGCTGGATTCTGCTGCTCGGCGTAGGGCATGACCGCAATACGTCCCTTCATTTGGCGGAATATCGGGCGCAATATGCAGGTAAGGCCAAGATGATTAACAAGGCGCCGATATATATAGAAGGCAAGCGGGAGTGGGCTGCGTTTGCGGACATTGATTTTAGGTCGGATGATTTTGAACGGTTGGGGCAAGCATTCGAGCGTGAAACGGGCTTGGTTCGCAGAGGAAAGGTCGGGCATGCGGAGGCGCAGCTTATGCCGGCAAAACCACTGGTCGATTTTGCCGTACAATGGATGGAAAGCCATCGGATTTAACGATTTACTAAACTATGACGTAACGTAGATTGAGGTTATAAAAAAGGAGTCTTTAAGACTATCGTAAATTAGGTATAAAGTTTGGATATTTTTTCCCGATTGTCGAATGATGGTGGTATGATAAGAAATATAACATTGTCCATCATCAGCCCAGCCACTTAGAACGATAATCTGGCAGGACGGGCGCAAAGCAGAGGGGAAACCAGCTATGGTAACGGTATTGAAAAAACATTTGATTGTCCGCATTTTATGCGCGATGACAGCGGTGATGATTCTAATAGCTGCAGGCTATATCGGCACACAGGTCGTGCAGACCAAGTCGGCTGTCGAAGAGGCGATTAACAGCTATAATATCCGAATTGCGGAGAGCTATGCCGTTACGCTGCAGATTGAACGTTTTTCCGAGTTTCTGAAAGAACCGAAGGAGACGGAGCTGTACTGGTCTCTCCGAGAAGAACTCAGTCATTTCCGTACGCAAATCGGTGCGAGATATGTTTATTTTGTCCGTTTTGCGGATAATTTGGAGCCGAGAATTATGATAGACGGCCTGCCTAAGGACGATGGCGACGCTTCGCCTATAGATGAAGTAACCGATATGCCAGCTGAAGCAGCCGAAGCGGTTGTGGCTGGAAGGAATGCAAGCTCGCCTCTTATAGAGAACCCGCTGTACGGGTCGTACCTATCGGCATATGTTCCATTGAAGGACGAGAGCGGCACAGTGGTTGGGGCGCTTGGCATCGATACGGATGCTGCCGTATTTCAACGCCTTGCTGCAGACGTCATTTGGGAGAGCATGCCTCTTTACATCATGATGCTGCTTATCACCCTCGTGTTGATCGGAGCCATCGTATGGTTTGTTAGACGCTCGCTGCAGCCGCTGCAAACCGTAACCGCGAGCGCAGAGAAGATGGCATCTGGGGATTTGGCGGAGGCCAATGCGATTCTGCGCGCAACGCCTGTTACCTCGGTGGATGAAATCGGCACCGTTTACAGGGCGATGCTCACGATGTCGGAGAATCTGAACGAGAGAGTTCGCGGCGTGGTTGTGAACGTAGGGAAAACGTCGGAGCAGCTCGTTTCATCCTCGCAAGCTTTTGCCAGCCATGCGGATCAAATGCTGCAAATGGGCGAGACGATGAATGGCTCCGTGCAGCATATCTATGAAGGCGCGCATGCGCAGAAGAAAAGCGCGGAGGACAGTGCGCTAGCGATGGAAGAGATCGCGGTAGGCATTGTAAGGATCGCGGAGTCGTCATCGACGGTTTCCAATGCGGCGGTACAGTCGCTTGAAAGTGCGCAATCAGGCGAAATCGCTATGAAGCAGCTGAATAACCAGATCAGGAGCATCTCGGTTTCGACAACGCAAACGCTCGATATTGCGAGGCAGCTGAAGGAGTATACGGGACAAATCGGACTAGTCATCGGCTCTGTCAGCGAGTTCGCGAACCAGACCAAGCTGCTTGCCTTAAATGCTTCAATCGAAGCTGCCCGGGCAGGCGAGCATGGAGCGGGTTTCATGGTCGTGGCGAAGGAGGTTCGCAAGCTTGCGGAAGCCTCCGCAGCCTCCGTGCAGCAGATCTCGACGCTGCTTGGCAATATCGAAACGGAGTCTGGCGCAATCAGCACGGAGATGGAGAAGGTTTCGGTAGAAATTAATGACGGTGTTTCGCTATCGGGGGAAGCGGCTGAATCATTCCTGGAAGCCGTAGCATCGTTCCGCCTCGTAAGCGAGCAAATTATGGAGGTATCGGCTGCAACGGAGCAATTGACCGCCGGCTCCGAGGAGGTCGCGGCAACGGTGAGCAGCATCGCTCATATCGCAAGCGGCGTATCCGATCAAACGGAGCAGATACAGTCGCTCACAGCCAAACAGCTGGAGATGATGAAGCAAGTGCAGGAAGCTTCTGCTCTATTAAGCGAGAACACAAGGGATATGAGAGAGGCCGTCGCGAAGGTTAATGTGTAAGAATGCGGAATGCGTAGGTTGTATTGTTGGCATATTGAAGAATGGTAAAAACACATTTGTCCCGAATCAGATCCTATTGTTTTGAAAAGCAATGAAGGGGAAATGCCCGTTAGCATACACTAACCCAGGCATGTCCCCTTTGTTTATGCGCTATAAGGAAAGCCGCAGCTTTTTGTCCAAATATTTGAGCGCTTTCTCCGTACATGCCTCTGTGAGTTCCGCTTTGACAACCGTTTTCGCTTCTGCCAAATGACGAGGCTCCTCCGGCGTTTCGCTCAGCGTTTCATAGAGCCAGTGCTCCGAGGTTTCGTAGCACATACTGCTCCATCCCCCTTCGATGTCACTTTCCTGCGCTCCGGTAATGACGATATCCGCATAGTTTTGCAAATCAACAAGCGCCCGTTCGTAGTCTTTTTTTTGCTCCTTCGCGGTTAAGCGGGATTCCTTGCGCAAGTTTCTAGCGTCAATATTGCCAGCTTCCTTAATGATTCGGTATATATCCCGTGCGTGCTGGGACAATAAACCGCTTTGAAACCGTTCTTCCACGTTTTTTCCTTGCGATAGCAGTAGCGGAATGTAAGGGAACAAGCTGACCTGCACGAAGCTTAGCTTGGTGCCGAAAAACTTTCCGTATGCCGCATGCTCGTCCTTGACGATCTTGACACGCCATAGCCAAGGGTCATGCTCGTCATCTTTGTGCCAGCTATCGCTTGGCGTGACGGAGGTAAGCGAAGGGTGATCGGGAATCAGATCGGAAAATGGGAAAATTTTATATTGATCGACCAGCTGCACGAATTGCGGGTATGTTGTAATGCTCATGCTTTCACTCCTCATTTAAGTTACTCTATTATTCTAGTCATTCCCGATGCTATCCTGCTTTACACGATGCATTCAAGGAAATAAGTAAGAAACCTTTTTAAGCGAGATGACGTCATATTTAGTAGTGCATACATAATAAGGGTGCTGAGGGAGACGGTGGAATGAATGTGAAATATACGGTTGTGGCGATGGCAACGACAGTGTTCCTGCTCGCCGGCTGCGCAGCGGACGTGAAGAGGCCGATCGTTGCGAGCGAACAGGATTCCGTAGCTGCTCCGGCAAGCAATATTTCAATTTCCAAAATTTTGGGGGGAAGCAACGAAACCGTTGTCTTTTCGGAACGGGAACAGGTAGAAGCTTTTAAACGCGCCGTCCAAACCGCTCAGGAGCTTCCTGGCATTTTGAACGTGAGTGCGGCTGATTATGCGTTCACGGATACCCTTCAGCTCGAGGCGCGCAAGTATCTACTATGGCTTGGGTCAAGCGGGCAGCAAGGCATGATTATGGATGCCAAGGATACTCACAAAGGGTATGCACTTACAACGGCTACAACGGCAGAGCTTCTGAAGTTGGTCGAAGCGGATGAACGTCTTTAGTTCTCCGAGTCAAAGGAAAAAGAAATCGCTATGCCGGCTTAGGTTCGAACAGGTATATAACAGGCAAGAGATTACAAAAATAGAAAAAGTAGAATGAGGGCAGACGCGAGAGTGACTGAATAAGTGTAGAAGGAAGTGTGTTTGTTCATATGATTAAAAAAATCGATATAACCGATCCGCGCATGGCGGAGGCCGTGCTGGGCATTCAAATGCCATCCTACAAGGTGGAGGCGGATCTCATTGGCTTTGAGGAGCTGCCTCCGCTAAAGGATACCGTGGAAACGCTGCGCGGCTGCGGCGAAGATTTTTACGGTTATTTTTCGGGCAGTGAGTTATGCGGGGCTATCGCTATAAAATGGGAAGAGGCTATCATCGACATTCATCGGCTGATGGTGCACCCCGAGCATTTCCGTAAAGGAATTGCCAAGGAACTGCTGCGTTACGTAGAGAGTCTCACGGGCTCAGAAAGTATAATTGTGGTTGCAACGGGAACCGATAACGTTCCTGCCGTCAGTTTTTACAAGCAAAGCGGGTTTGTGGAAACGGACGTGTTCCTGGTGGAAGGCCAGTTGTCGTTAACCTCATTTCAGAAGAAGAAATGATAGCTTCAATATCTAATCTAGTAAGGAGAACGATTCATTGCAGTTATTACGAAAGGCAAAGAGCGGCACGCAAGAAGTTTCCGTTTATGAAGCCAATCAGCTTTATGGGGAAACCGGTAAATTTCGGTTCCTGCAATTTTCCGACCATGCGATACAGGGCGCAATCGACTTGAAGGACCCGAAGCGGATCGTGCTGGAATATCCGAGAGCGATGATTCACTTGATGGAGAAAAACGATCCTGCCTTCAATCATGTGTTTATGATCGGACACGGCGTCGGGACAATTCCCGGTCATTACCCGAATAAGCGATTTGTCGTGGCGGAAATCGACGAGGCGGTTGTCGAGCTAAGCAAAACGTACTTTCATTACCAGGCGGATAATATACGGGTCGGGGACGGACGCTTGCTTCTTGGCGAGCAGGAGCAGGGCAGCTTCGAGTATATTATATTGGATGCGTTCACGGAGGCAGGCACTCCCTATCATTTAATGACATTGGAGTTTATGGAGCTGGCTGAGGCGAAGCTCGATGCTAGAGGCATGCTTCTGCTGAATGTAACGGGCAAACTGAAAAATGATACGCAAATCGATGCCGTATACGCGACGCTCAAACAAGCCTTCATGTTTGTTAAAGCTTTCTCCCTTAAGGCAGAACGTTTAGCGGATGTCCGAAACATTATATTGGCAGCAAGCAATTGTCCGATTGCTTATGAATCGATTGCCATGGCCGGTTTCTTTGAGATCGGGCTGGATCTGGGGTATGTCATGCGTGACAAACAAGACGCTTAAGAGTGCTGCGGCAGCAGGCGAATTCGTATGTCTCAAAAGTTTAGTAGGCTTGTTGCCTCATTAGGCTATGGTTTTAATGCAAAGGCCATCCGAATTGCTAATGCAGTAGGTTTTCGTTTTGCAATGAAAGAGGCTATCAGATTATCTGATACAAAAAGCTACCGCTTGTGAAGCAGGAGCTTCTTGGCAAGCTCTTTCGTGGAGCAATCCGCGTAAACCTCGACAGCTTGATTTCGCCCGTTGATTGCCAGTAAACGAATATCCTTTTTCTCGATTCCCATCCATTCCGGAGAATGCCACGTTTTGCGGCAGACGAGAAAACGGCCTTCATCAAAAACGACTTTCCATTTCATAAAAGCGAATTTCTCCTTTGTCCGTCGGATGCCTCGGCAGAGATAGCCGGTCCTTTCCTGTTTCGTACAGTGCCGCGATAGTCCCGAGGCGTCATGCCGACAATTCTTTTGAAATGCGTAAGAAAGGCATCGATATTTTTATAGCCGACTTCTTCCGCGATCGAACCGATTTTTTGCTGTGAGCTTCTAAGAAGCTCGCAGCTTTTTTTGATTCGCAGCTGCTGCAAATAACGAAGAAAGGATTGTCCGGTATGTCCCTTGAATACGCGGCCGAAATGCCGCTCGCTCCACTGGCAGCGCTCGGCAAGCTGACCTACCGTCAGGTTTTCGTGTGCATGCTGTTCCATATAGATAAGGATATGCTGGACGGAAACCGGCTTGATCGATGGTTTGTTCGTCTGTTGGAGCAGCCTATGAATAGATACGAGAAGCTGCACGAGCAGCGACCGCAAGCAAGCATCCGACCCGGTTTGCTGGTCATTGTACTCGCGAAGCAGGCTGCAGAACAAAGAGTCGATGAGTCCATCATCATCAAAAAGCGGTTGGAACGTCGCTGGCTGAATAAGCTGCTGCTCCAGAAAATCCGCAATCGGTGGCACTCCTCCAATCCAATCACGCAAGGATAGGAGCAGGGAAGAACGGAAGACGCAGTTATATACAATGAGCGGAGGGCTCGTCCGTGAAGGCGTTGATGGCCGGAATACATGCGAGATTCCTGGCGGCAGTATAAACAATAGTCCTTTGTGTACGGAAACAACGGTTTCTCCGATATGATGAAAGCCCTTGCCCTCTGCTACGTAAGCAAGCTCGATGAAATCATGGTTATGGAGCGGGAGATGAAAATTTTCTGCAGCTCGGTTTACAAAGATATACTCGTCTTCCTGCAAAAATTGCTCTACCTTGTACAACTGAGAATGTTTCGTAGGCAAAGTCCTATTCCTCCCTAAACATATGTCGTTTTTCAATGATTAAATGTCCGGAATAATGGTAATTCAGTTCATTGATTTTACTATAATGAGAGAAAGAATGCACGTGCTGGCAGCCGAGCGTCGGCACAGAGGGAGTTGTTCATATGGTCAACAAGAATTGGAACGCGAGCTGGATATGGGGAGGGGACGAGGAAAGCCCGCGCAATGAATGGCGCTGCTTCCGAAAAAGCTTCGTGCCGCCACAATCAACTGAAGGCTCTGCGGAGCAAGCATCAACGGTTCTGCGAATTAGCGCGGACTCCCGTTATGTACTTTATATAAACGGCAAGCAGGTAGGCAGAGGCCCCGTTCGCTCTTGGACGGTTGAGCAATTTTACGATTCCTATGATATTGGGCATTTGCTGATTCCGGGGCAGACCAATACGGTCGCAGTATTCGTGCTTCACTTTGGTGTATCTACCTTCTATTATTTGCGCGGCCGGGGCGGCTTGCTTGTACAGATCGACAGCCTGCAGGAATCGGGTTCCGAGATGATGCTTGGCACTGATGATGCCTGGAAAACGTCAATTCACGAGGGACATCATACGCGTGCCCCGCGAATGTCCTGCCAGCAGGGCTTCTCGGAGTATGTGGATGCAGGCTTGTGGCCTGACAATTGGATTGAAAACGGCTTTGATGATCAAAGCTGGGAGAAGCCGTACGTTATCGGTGAGGTGGGGGTAGGCCCGTGGTTGTCGCTTAAGGAGCGTGATATTCCTTTGCTGGCGGAATATCCGCTTTATCCTTCACGGATTGTGTCCCTGAACAGCGTTCGGTCTTTTACGTTCTCGACGGCAATTGATATGCGCAATCATATGGTTGCGGGCAGCGAGAATCACGCCAATGTGGTTGGATTCACGGGTTACGCGGCAACGGTCCTCCGTGCGGAGGAGGAGACGGAGATCGTACTAGGCTTTCCCTTTGCCGGAGAATGCGTACGCTCGGTTTCGTTGAATGGGAACAAGCTGAGCGAGGAGCTTTTTACAGGGGGCATGCCGGAACGCTATGCTTCCGTTAAGCTTATGAAAGGCGATAACCTGCTGCTAATCGACGTTAGCGGCCGGATGCATACGGGCAAGCTGCATGTCGGCTTATACAGCGAATCAGCTATTGCTTTGAGAAGCCCGCTGCTAGCAGGGAAAGCCGGCCAACACGAGAGCAAATCTCCGTTTATAACGATCGGACCTTTTGATTCGACGTTTTATCTTGATCACCAGTCGACAAGAGAGATTGATTTCGAGGACAAAACATATAAAGAGGTTATCGAAAAAGTAGCTAGTGCGGGGGATTTAGCCGCATATTCGGCTTTTATCCACGAGATTGATGAGCGCTATGTGAGTGAAGCGGATGTATTCGGCCTGTCTGTCTGGAAAAAAGAGAGCAACCCGCATCCCGTCCCGGCAGCGCTGCAGCATGCGGTGATTCCGAATGCGGAGGCCGGTATCGTTCCGATCTACCCTGGCTTCGACACGGAGCTTGTCATTGACTTCGGCAAGGAGCTAACTGGTTACCTCTCGTTTGAGGTGGAGGCAGGAGCGGGAACGATACTGGATTTCTACGGATTCGAGTATATGAAAGAGGATTACCGGCAGGATACGTTCGGGCTCGATAATACGCTTCGTTATGTGTGCAGAGAGGGAAGGCAGCAATACGTATCCCCCATACGGAGGGGACTCCGTTATTTGATGCTGACGGTACGAGAGGCCAAACGGTCGGTCAAGCTGATCAACGTCCATTACATGGCCAACCATTATCCGATGGCAGAAATCGGCAGCTTCCAATGCTCAGATCCGCTGCTTAATGACATTTGGGAAATTAGCTGTCATACGACGAAGCTTTGCATGGAAGATACGTTCGTGGATTGCCCGGCCTATGAGCAAGTGTTCTGGGTAGGGGACAGCCGCAACGAGGCACTTGTGAGCAACTATTTGTTTGGCGTCAATGACATCGTAAAGCGCTGCTTGCGTCTTGTTCCGGGCTCCAAAGATCAAACGCCGCTATTTGCCGATCAGGTACCAAGCGGGTGGAGCAGCGTAATACCGAACTGGACGTTTTTTTGGGCGATTGCATGCCGGGAATACGTGGAACAGACGGGGGATATGAGCTTTGCCGCCGAGATGTATCCGCATATCCGTTTCACGCTGGAGCATTACCTGAAAGAAATCAACGAAGATGGCCTTCTCGCGATAAAAGGCTGGAATCTGTTAGACTGGTCGCCGATCGATCAGCCGAATGACGGAATCGTGACGCACCAGAATTGCTTTTTGGTAAAAACGCTGCGCGTAGCTGCTGAGATGGCCGTCTTCGCAAACGATCCGAAAGGAGACCTTCGCTTCACGGAAGAGGCGAACCTGCTACAAGCTGCTATCAATCGGCATCTGTGGTTGGAGGAACGATCGGCCTTCTTGGATTGCATCCATGTGGATGGACGGAGATCTGATGTTTTTTCAGTGCAGACGCAGGTAGTGGCTTATTTGACCGGTGTTGCGCAAGCTGAGAGAAGCGGCATCTTGGAAAGTTATTTAGTAGAGGCGCCTGAGCATTTCGTTCAGATCGGCAGTCCGTTTATGTCCTTCTTCTATTATGAGGCATTATCGAAATCCGGCCGTAATGAGGCAATCGTGGATGACATCCGCTTGAATTTCGGGCAAATGATTGAACATGACGCCACAACCTGCTGGGAGATGTATCCCAATTTCGCGGAAAATAGAGCTAATCCAAATATGTTGACTAGAAGTCACTGCCACGCGTGGTCGGCTGCACCGGCTTATTTTCTTGGTCGCGAGGTGCTGGGCATCCGCAATGCGGCGATTGGCTGGTCAGAGGTGGACATTCGTCCGGAGCCAAGCGGTCTCACATGGGCGAAAGGGAGCGTGCCGCTTCCTGATGCAGGCCGAATTGATGTGTCATGGAAGCTGCTGGGAGATGAAACGATAGAAATTTTTGTGCAATGCCCGGAGTCAGTCAAAGTGAACATACAGGTCCCTGAGGGCTACCGCGGCATCATTCGGGAAAAGAAACTTCTCGTATAGGCTGTTAAAGGGGATCCTTTATATGTAAGCAGAAATAAGCTCTCACTGCCTTCTCGCAGCGGAGAGCTTATTTGCATGGCTTGTTTAATAGAGATCGAACATGTTGACCTCGTAGCCTTGCATTTTCAAATACGTAAAGAGCTGAGCTCGGTGATGCTGCGCATGGGTCGTTATTTCAACGAGCCATTTGGCTTGTACGGTACCATGCTCGAGATAGAAGGGCTTTGTGCTTTTATGAAGGAAATCTTCCTCGGAAAGACTCTCCATATAAGCTTTAACTTCATGGAGGCCCGTTGTCATCCAACCAACTAGGCGTTCAATATCAGAGTTTTCGGCGATGTCGGCTTCCAGCTTGCGAATGGCGGTTTCGCTGTTCTCCTGTAAAATGAGCAAATCTGAAGACGGAACGGAAACGAGATGCTCGGTTAGCTCCAGCAGCGATCTCATATTGGCGTGAGGTCTGAAGCTCCAATGCTCTGGCGAAATTTTGCGAATCAGATTTGAGGATGTTTTGACGATATGCTCCAATTCTTCTAGCAGCACAGCTTTGACTTCAATAACAGCTGACATGCGGTTTCACTCCATTCATAGTTTGAAATCGTGTTAAGCCTTAGTAGGCTTAGTTCACATTGTAGATTATAATAGTGACAAACGTTGTCATAAATATAAAAAGTAATGATGGAGGAATACATGTCGAAATCGAAGCGCCTGATTGAATTGATGATGACCGTTAACCGCAAGCGGAAATTTACAGTCAAAGAGCTTGCTCAGGAGTTTGAGGTGTCTACGCGAACTATTTTAAGGGATTTGCAGGAGCTGAGTGAGCTCGGTGTTCCTTTATATTCAGAAGTAGGGCCGCATGGCGGTTATCAGGTGCTAAAGGAAAGAATATTGCCGCCGATTGCGTTTACGGAAGAGGAGGCGGTCGCTATTTTTTTCGCCAGCCATGCCCTCCGCCATTACGCCTATCTTCCGTTTAAGGAAGAAGCCGCATCGGCACTCAGCAAATTTTACTTCTATATGACGGGGGAAGTTCGCGACCGGATTGATCAAATGAAGCATAGGATTGATATTTTCACGCCGGAGCGGAGCTCCGAGGTGCCGTTTTTGTCCATATTGCTTGAAGCATCCATTCATCAAAAGATGCTGCATATTGGTTATGATTCGCGTGACGGGAAGCTAAGCCGGCCGATTCAACCGATAGGCATTTATGCGAGCAATGGCTTTTGGTACTGCCCTGCCTATTGTTTTTTGCGAAAAGAGCTGCGATTGTTTCGGTGCGACCGTATCCGAACAGCCGAGTATGATTCAACCGCAATGGTGCCTATGGACTTTCGGGAGGTTCATCTTGGCAACCGGGATGAATATTTTCAAACGGAGGTGAAATATACCGAGCTTTATGTAGAGCTCAGTAGGGAAGGCGTGCAGCGCTGCGAGACTGAGCTGTGGCCGACGACGGCGATTCATGTTCGGGAGGATGGAACGGGGTGGCTGCATGGGAAAGCTCGCCATGTAGACATTTCTTATTACGCGAAGTTTTTTATGGGCTTAGGAAATGAGGCGACCGTGAAGGAACCAGCTGAGCTTATTGAAAGCATGAAGGAGATATTATTGGCGATGATGTCGAAGTATGTATAGATACCTGTGAAAAGGTTCAGACTGTTTGAAGTGGTTTTGAAATTAATTTTAAAAAACACTTGCAATACAATGCTTGTCCATGGTATATTCTTATTCCGGCCAAGAAATACACCGGAACGAAAGAAAAAAAATTGCTCTTTGAAAACTGAACAACGAGTAACAACTGCCTCGCAAATCCTTCGGGAAAAGCGAAAAAGCGATAACAAGTAATGAGCATTTCAAACACCAATTTGGAGAGTTTGATCCTGGCTCAGGACGAACGCTGGCGGCGTGCCTAATACATGCAAGTCGAGCGGA
>NZ_JBWDNK010000028.1:0-36366 GCF_056269165.1 Paenibacillus sp. J22R232
ATGGCTAATTTCTCTTCCCCGCAGTACTCATTTATTTGAGACATGAAAAAACTCCCCTTGATAAACAGGTTTTTATTATTTCACCTGTCTACCTAAAGGGGAGCATATCAACTTGTAGGTTGACTTTTCCTTATGCTCTATAGCTTTCGTAATCTCTATTGCTTACGTAACCTCTAATTTCTTACTAATGCCTATCGCTTATGTAAGCTCTAATTTCTTACTAATGCCTATCGCTTACGTAATCTCTAATTTCTTACTAATGCCCTATCGCTTACGTTATCTCTAATTTCTTATTAATGTTCTATTGCTTGCAAATCGCTAAAGCTTGCCTAACGAACGAGCACGAACTGCCCGGTCTAAAGGAGCGCCTCATCTCCGTTCACTGGCAGCGAAGAATGACCTCGATATCCTGGTTGTAATTGCCGAAGCCCTTGCCGAACAAGGTGACGCCGCCGCAGTTTTTGGCAGTCGCGCTGCAAGAAATGCGGAATAAAATTTGTTTGTCGTAAGCCAGCATTAGCTGGTCGATTGTCACATTCGATACCTGAATGCCATCTATGAACGAACCGAGCCGATTAACGCGAATCGTCTTAATTAACCCGTGCTGGATGTTTTTGTGCCACCACTCCGGCGTATATAAGCCCCTCGTGCTGCCAAAATCACCGGGATAGGTCCATACCCCGACGTTTACTCCGTTAATCGTAAATGCGATATCCGATGGCAAATGATTGACGCTGCATGGCGTCTCCGAGCATATTTCCATCGATATTTCCAAAGATTCCGGCGTTTCGTTATTCACCATGTAATTCGGAATCCGATATTCCACGAACCCTGAGCCAAACCATAGCACCTTCGCCTGCACATGCTCCGGATCGGCAAAATACCGCGGATCGTCGCACATCCCGATCATTTGCATGTCGGAAGCCAGCCCGCAGGTTGGTTTGATTTGATAAGAAGAATAATGGCCTACGGGCAGCGAGACCTCATAACGCTTCGCTTCATCAATAGCGGGCGAGCTCTTGAAAAGCAGCATCGTTTGGGTGAGCTGGAGATGGCATATTTTTTGCATGCCGCGCTTGCCAGGTACGCTTTCGCAACGAACGATGCCTGCTTCCTCCAGCATATGTATATGCCTCGTTACAATGGGAGACTTTATGTCTAGCGCTTCGGACAGGCTTTTTATATTCATCGGCTGGACACCGAGCATTTCGATCATTTTGACCCTCGTTAATGATGAAAGGCACTCCAGAAATTTGATATTGCGGCTGCTTACCTCAACTTGCATGCTTGTACCCCTTTGCTTCTGTCTAATTGCCAACCATTATATAACTAAAAAGTTATCCTTTCAATGCTTAGTTTCCGATAAACTTGACAATAGAAACGGATTTCACTAAAATAAACGGCGTATACATAACCAAAAGGATATTTAGTTACCTATTTAGTTACCCAAACAAACATAGGAGGTACGGCATGAACTCATTTCAATTTGTTAACCCGACTCATATTGTTTTCGGAGAAGGCACTGCCAATCAAGTAGGCCAACTAACTGCGAAGCATGGCAAAACGGTGCTGCTTGTATATGGATCGGGAAGCGTGAAAAAAACAGGCTTGTACGATAATACGGTCAGTCTGCTGCAAGATGCGGGCGTAACCGTGCATGAGCTTCCAAATATTGAACCGAACCCTCGCCTAAGCACGGTAAACAAGGGAATTGCAATTTGCCGCGAACAATCCGTTGATTTCATTCTAGCAGTAGGCGGAGGAAGCGTAATCGACGCCGCCAAAGCGATTGCCGCGGGCGTCCCTTACGAAGGAGACGTGTGGGACTTCTTTACGGGTAAGGCCGTAATCGAAAAAGCTCTTCCGATCGGTACGATTCTCACGCTAGCCGCAACGGGTTCGGAAATGAACGGTTCCTCCGTCGTAACCAACTGGGAAGAGAATTTGAAGCGTGCTTTCGGCAGTTCGCACACTTATCCTAAATTTTCGATTCTTGACCCAACGCTTACCTACACGGTTCCGCGCAACCACACCGTTAACGGCGCCGTTGATATCATGTCGCATGTATTCGAGCAATATTTCAGCTTAACGGAAAATACGCCGCTGCAGGAGCGCTTCTGCGAATCCATCCTGCAGACGGTTATCGAGAATGTAGAGCTCGCTCTGGAGAACCCTGAGCATGCTGCGGCTCGCGCCAACCTGATGTGGAGCGGCACGATGGCATTGAACGGCGGAATGATCAGCGTAGGGATGGCGAATGACTGGGCATCCCACGGCATCGAGCATGAAGTAAGTGCGATATATGATATTCCGCACGGTGCAGGACTGGCTGTTATTTTCCCGAACTGGATGAAATACGTTCATGAAGAACGGATCGATCGCTTTGTGCAATACGCGACACGGGTATGGGGAGTGGATCCCGCAGGCAAATCGGATCAAGAGATTGCGCTGGAAGGCATTCAAGCAACGCGCGACTTCTTCACGCGAATCGGAGCAGAATCGCGTCTAGCCGACTTCGAGATCGGTAGCGAAAAGCTCGACCGTATGGCTGAGGAAGCCGTTCGTTACGGTGCAATCGGGTCATTCAAGCGCCTAGAAAAACAAGACGTCAAAGCAATTTTAGAATTGTCACTATAAAGGAGGCTGCTTCAGCATGTCGCAAGCACGAACCGAATCAACGATACTTAGCAACGGCGTAAAAATGCCATGGCTTGGACTAGGTGTTTGGAAGGTAAAGGATGACGGAGAAGCAGAACGCTCGGTTGCCTCGGCGATCGAAGCCGGCTACAGAAGCATTGATACGGCTGCGGCCTACAACAATGAATCAGGCGTAGGCGCCGGCATCCGAAACAGCGGAATTGCTAGAGATGATATTTTTGTTACGACAAAAATATGGAACGCTCATCAAGGCTACGAGTCCACGCTGACCGCTTTCGAGGACAGCAGACGCAAGCTCGGCCTCGACGTCGTGGACTTGCTCCTCATTCACTGGCCTGTCAAGGACAAGTACACGGAAACCTGGCGCGCGCTTGAGAAGCTGTACAGAGACGGCTTTGTCCGCGCAATTGGCGTGAGCAACTTCCAAATTCATCATTTGCGGGACGTTATCACTGCAGGCGAATTCGTGCCGATGGTTAACCAGGTCGAGTACCACCCGCTTCTCACGCAAACGGAGCTTCACGACTTTGCAAAAAGCAGCAATATCCAGCTCATGGCCTGGAGCCCGCTCATGCAAGGAAATCTAGATCAAAGCGTTCTCGCTGAGATTGGCGCCAAATATGACAAATCCCCCGCACAAGTTGTGCTTAGGTGGGATCTTCAGAACGAGGTCGTTACGATCCCGAAATCGGTCAATCCCGTACGCCAGCAAGAAAATGCGGATATTTTCGACTTTGCATTAACCGACGAAGAAGTTGCCCTAATTAGCGGGCTTAACCGCAATCAGCGCTTTGGGCCCGATCCGGATAACTTTAACTTCTAATTGTGCGGTTCCTCGGTTCGGAAACAAAATATACGGGGGCTGCCCCATGAATGCGATTTATATGTAGACCGTGCCACAATGCACGAAAAAACCTTCAGCACCACTATAAGCGTGGAGCTGAAGGTTTTTTGCAATCCTATTGACGTAAAGAGGTCTTTGCATTCCTATTGACGTAACGAGCGGAAGCTGAAATGTCCAAAACCAACCTTCAAGAAAGCCTCTTATGCTGCGCCTAAACGCCGTTTAACACGCGGAGCAGCGTATACCGGTTCGGTCGAACCTGATCGGCTTCCTGCAGGCTACGCATGAGAAGCTCGGAGTCAATGCCAAGCTCTTCCGTCGTTGCCGGTCCGCCTACCTGCGTAAGCCATGCCCTAATTTGCGTCTCATCCGGCAGGCCGGCGATCGCTTCGCGCACTTGCTCGGGTTGAGCCGTAAAGGCAAGTCCGCCTTCCTCTGCCGCAAGACGGTGATACAGCTTCGAAATCTCCGCACAGGCGACGCCAACCTTAGCCCCATGGAGAAGCTGTCTTTTGCCTAAGCGAATATATTCCATCTCCCAATAGTGCGACAAATGATGCTCGGCGCCGGAAGCGGAATGCGATTGACCGAATAGCAGCATCGCAAGTCCCGATTCGATCAATGCCTCTAATAATATGCGAATGCCTGCTTGATTCCGGCTGGCGATTTGCTCCACATGCATAGTGCAATTTTGAAGCGCAATACGCGTAATTTCGGCTACCACCTCGGAATAAGGCTCGCCGCCCTCCGATGCGCCAAAGCGCCAATCAAACAATGACGTATATTTGCCCAGCATGTCCCCAAAGCCAGCAGCTACCATTGCAGATGGCGCTTTCGACAAAATGTCCAAATCCGCAAATATGGCGTCCGGTCCGATCGCCGCAATCGTCTTCTTCTCGCCGCGGATAATAATGGGAGCACCCTTGGAGTTAAAACCGTCGACCGAAGGCGCGGTTGGTACAGATAAGAAAGGAATGCCTGCCGTATACGCCGCATAGCGGGAAATATCATGCAGCGTCCCCGAGCCGGCTGCAATGACAACCTGTGCTTTCTTGAGCTGGATATCGAGCAAAAGCTGTACGATCGAAGCTTCGTCGGCGATGACATCACCCTGCGGGGTCGGCTTGACGATCGTGACCTGCTCGGACATGCCCAGCGCCGCAATCGCCTCCTCCAATGTCCTGCCAGCAACCTCGTATGTGATGGCGTCTGCTGCTATGATAACCCTTGCATAGTTTTTCTCCTTCAAATAAGGAGCAACCTCATTGATCGCTCCTGCTTCAATCAATAGCGGTTCTATCTCAATGGATCTCAGCGTATCTGCATCAAATCCTGCAGCAATCCGTTTGATTCTCTGGATCAAGGATGACATTTATATCGCCTCTTCTCATTTGGATAACATTTCTTTATTGTCCCTCTGTGAAGAGCAGCTTGTCAACCCGCCTATGGCTAAAGCAGCCTATAGCAACCATACTCATTAATATTCCCGTCTTGACAACGCGCGCTTCGCCGTATCCTGGGTGAATACCCCTTCCGAGGTAATGATTTTCATCGGGAGCTCTTTTCCGGCCATATAATCTTTCACGGCTTTCATCAGTTGCGGTCCAAGCAGCGGATTGCACTCGACGACAAAGTTTAATTTGCCGGTACCCAGCGCTTTCAAAGCAGCCCTGGTCGCGTCTACCGAAATGATTTTGATATCTTTGCCCGGCTTCAGTCCGTATTGCTCAATCGCCTGAATCGCTCCAAGAGCCATATCATCATTATGGGAGTATACGACATCGATGTCTTCGCCGCGTTGAGCAAGCGCTTCAAGCATAAGCTGCTTTCCGTTCTCCAACGTAAAGTCGCCCTGCAAAGATTGCACGATCCGGTAGCCCGGCTCATCTTGAATAATCTCTTCAAATCCAACCTTCCGTCCCACGGCGGGATCGGAATCCTTTGTGCCTTGAAGCTCCACGATATTCACCTGATCGGAGCTTCCTTCCATTTCTTGCGTGAGCCATCGGGCCGCCCGCCTGCCTTCCTCTACGAAATCCGAGCCGATGTAGGCGGTCCACAAAGAGTCATCGTTTACTTTCACTTCGCGGTCTGAGAGAATAACAGGTATCCCCGCTTGTTTTGCCTCCCGCAGCACCGCGTCCCAGCCTGTCTTCACCAAAGGTGAAAACACGATAAAATCCACTTTCATCGCGATGAATTTCCTAATCGATTCGATTTGCTTATCCTGCTGCTGGAGCGCATTGTCGTAAAGCAGCTCGATTCCTTCCTCTTTGGCTGCATGAATAACGGAATTGGTATGCGCCAGCCTCCAGCCGCTCTCCAAACCAACCTGCGCGAATCCAATCTTTATAGGCGCGGCTTCGGTTATTTGCCTAACCGGCTTATTCAGTGCGGGCAATTCCCGCTCAGCGAATACATGTACGTTGTCCTTCGTGATCGGATGGCTCCTCAGAATAATTTTCTTGGGAATTCCCTTTTCTTTATTGAGAATGTCGAATGCATATCGAATGGCCTCGCCGCCGCCAGTCGGACTGGTAAAGGTACCGGTGAGCGTGCCGTCCTTAACGAGATTCAAACCGCCGTTTTCACCCTTAACGCCGTCTACGCCAATAATTTTGACATCTGTTATCCCTTTTTTCTTCAATGCAATAGATGCACCTAATGCCATCGCGTCATTATGGGCAAAGATGAGGTCGATGTCCGTGTCCTTCTCCAGCGTTTTCAAAAGCAAATCTTCTGATTTATCGCGCTGCCAATCCGCATACAGCGATTCCGCAATTACGATATCTTTGCGGTCAGTTAGCGCTTCGCGGAAGCCTTCGCTTCGCTCATCAACCGTCGGCGAGCCCTTGAGCCCCAGAATCTCGACGATCCGGTTATCCCCTGCTTCAAGCAGTTGCTTCGCATATCCCGCCGCCTTGCTGCCGATGAGACGGTTATCTGTCCCAATATACAACGTATAATCATAACCCGTTACGCCTCGGCCCAGCACGATAACCGGAATTTTTTCATAGATTTCGGTTATCGTAGGCGTCAGCAGAATCGGATCATCGAGCGAAATAATGAGCAAATCAATGCCGTACCCCATCAGCTTATGTAAATCTTCTTCCTGCTGCTTGCTATCATTGCCTCCGTCGGTAAAAATAACGCGCAGATCCGGATATGCGCCTGCATCGCGCTTGATCTCGTCATTCAGCACCACGCGCCACGGCTCGTTTAAATTGGGCTGCGAGACCCCGATGAGGTATTTGACTCCTTCGTCTTGTATGGTTGCTGTCTGATTGCTGCAGGAATACAAGCTTAACAGAGCCATAAACGCGATGAAAAAAAATAAAATCTTGTACCTTGCTTCCTTCATGTCCAGCTTCCTTTGCGATAGGAGTTGGGAGAAACGCCTGTTTTTTTCTTGAAAGCGTTGCTGAAGTAATGCTGGCTGTTATAACCGACCTTTTCGGCAATTTCATAAACCTTATAGCTAGTATCGTTCATAAGCAGAACCGCATGCTTGATTCGTACGTCCGTCAAATAATCAATGAACGAAGCACCGATCTCCTTCTTCAACAGCTTGCTTAGATAGGTTGGACTTACCCTCACCTGATCCGCAACCTCCTGCAGGGAAAGGTTCGGCATCGCATAGGCCTGCTCGACGAACTTCTTCGCAAGCAGAACGACGGGCGACAAGCTGCCCTTTGCATTAATGCCTTTCACAAGCTCGTTATAGACACGGTCAGCGTGAAGGAAGCCGTCACTTAGCACCTTGTCCGAATAAATAACCATACGCGCCAATATTTCTTCGAATTTCGTCTGAATGGCCATGCATTGCGCGATCCATTCGCTCTCATCCGCTATCGGCGAGAAGATGACCATATATCCCCGTTCGTCCTCCAATACGACATGCTCGCCGCTGGCCGCCAGTATATCCTCTATAATGTTTCGGGAGGCAAATTCGAGTAAATCCTTGCCCCATTCCTTCTTCACTGCACCGACGTTCGTGCTTTGTACAACCTTGAAAACAGCGAGCCGGGTCGACGCGTTGATGGGAAGCTTCAAGTATTCAATATTTTCCTCAACCTCGCCCGGCTCCCATAATCCGCTCATCCACCTGCGCAAAAAGTTATCCCTTATCAGCATGGAATTATTCTGAAGCTGCTTGCTCGTAAACGCTTGGTATTCCTCTTTTATTTTGTTTTTCTCCAGTTCAATAACCGCGCGTTCAATCAGTTCCTTCAGCTGAGATTTGACTACAGGCTTTAGAATATAATCAAAAACGCTCAGCTTCACTGCTTTCTGCGCATATGTAAATTCATCATAGCCGGTGATCACGACGACCAGGCACTTATGCTCAAGCTGCAGCTGCTCGACAAAAGCCAGTCCATCCAGAAACGGCATGTTAATATCGACAAATATGAGATCCGGCTTCGTGGACCTTGCAACCTCAAGCGCCTCGATCCCGTCCTCTGCTTCTCCAACCACCTCAATGCCCATCTCTTCCCAGGGCAGCACCTGCATCAGACCTCTTCTTATTCTTGGCTCATCATCCGCGATGACTAACTTCCACATGCCGTTCTCCTCCTTCTATGAGTAAGAAGCCCTTCCCGCCTCAATCATTGTTTAACGGCAAATATACATTGACCCTCGTCCCTTTGCCATATTCGCTTTGCACCTCAATGCCGTAGGAAGCGCCGTACGTCAAACGAATGCGCTCATTGACATTGAACAGCCCAAAGCCGTTCTTATGCTCCGGATTGCCCGAATCCTTCAAGCCCTGTTCAAGAAGCTCCAACTGCTCCTGCTTGATGCCTTGCCCGCTATCAATAACGGACAATACGAGATGCTGGTCAATAATCGCCGTTTCAATGCGAATATGCCCTTTGCCCTTTTTCATTTTGATGCCATGGTAGATTGCATTCTCGACGAGCGGCTGAAGGATCAGCTTCAATAAGCGATTGTATTTCAAATGCTCGGGTATTTCTTGAATCTCGTAGCTGATCTTACTCTCGTAGCGCATCATTTGAATAATCAGATAGCTGTTCACATGCTTGATTTCATCCTCGAGAAATATCATTTCGTTGCCCTTGCTAAGGCCGATTCGAAACAGATTAGTGAGCGCGATAATAATTTCAACGATATCGTCCGCCCCTCTGTCCTGTGCCATCCACTGGATCGTGTCGAGCGTATTGTAAAGAAAATGCGGCTTGATCTGCTCTTGCAGAACCTTGAGCTCCGCTTCCCGTTTCTCTTTCTGCTCGGTATAGACCATATGGATTAATTGCTCAATTTCCTGGACCATCTTATTGAAGCTGTCGCCCAGCTGGCCGATTTCATCCTTTGATCCGCCCTTGAACCTTAGATGGAGCTCACCCTCCTCCACGCGCTGCATGATGCGCCTAAGCTTGCGGACCGGCTTGATGATCGAATTTGTGAAAAACCAAGAGACGATAATAGCCAGGATAATCGTAAGCAGCACGACGATAACGGTATAGAGCTGCCATTTGATCACGACCGACTTTGACTCATCCAGCGGAAACACGCTGACGATTTTCCAATTCGTTCGCTCGAACCGATCCTGCATAATCTGAAAGGTTCGATTGTTTATTTTCTTTTCCATGCGGGTGTAACCGCTTTCCAACCAGTCGTTGTCGATTCTGTAAACGATCAAATTGACCGGGGAATACACGATTCCTCCATGTGAATCGGTGATATAAACAAATCCGCTTTTTCCTAAAGAAACCGACTCGATCGTCGTTTGGAAAATAGTGAGCTCCATATCCAGCAAAATGACGCCCAAAACCTCATTCGTGCGCGGATCCTTAATCGCCTTTACGAAAGACAGCACTTGATCGGCACTGTAATTGTATTCCGATTTAATATTTCTGCCAATTGGCTTGCTGATCAGCAACAGCTCGTCGGGGTTGCTTATCGCTTCCTTATACCAGCTCTCTGAGGTTAACGGATCACGGATGACTCTCTCCAGCCTGTTGCTTACATATTGATCATTTCTATTAACGATGAGAAGGCCCGCAATTTCCGAATGCCTGCTCTCGTACATCGCAATCACTTTTTCAATGTCTGCCTTGCGCGCACCTGTACCGTCAAGATCGGTATCCAACCCTTCATTGAAAAAAGCCATCACGTTATTGTCATTTGCAACATAAGCCAAAATATTTTCCATTTCGTCGAAATAATACACGATGTTTTTCTTAACCTGCTTCATCATTTGAATCGTATGCTCATTCGTCGTATCTTCAATGGAGCGCTTATAAACACCGGTGCCTACTGCGCTTAACGTAACGATCGACAATAATATAATAATGACGAAATAAATGAGAAGCTTGAACCTAATACTTCGATTTTGAAATCGTTGGATAATCTCCAAGCGGTTGATTCCTGCAAACACATTCTCACCTATTTCTTTTTAATCTCAGTATATCTCGACTTTTCGGGGTGGGAAACAACAAATTGCAAAGGGGCTTTAGCCCCTTTGCAATGTATGGCATTCGAGTTTAGTAGAGACGGTTCGGCAATGCATCGATTGCTTTTTGACCGAAGTATACGTCCTCGTCCGATTTAATCCATTTTTCCAACGTTTTGCCTTCTTTGAAATCAAGGATTGCTTGTTTCAGCTGTGGCCCCAGCAATGGGTTGCACTCAACAGTAACATTCAGCTTACCGTCGCGAATGGCTTCAAAAGCTGGTTTGATGCCGTCTACCGATACGACGAAAATGTCAGTTCCCGGCTTTAAGCCGTATTCTTCAATCGCTTGAATGGCACCAAGCGCCATGTCATCGTTATGTGCGTAAACCGCTTGAATATTTTTGCCGTCAGATTTCAGGAAAGCTTCCATAACCTCTTTGCCCTTTGCACGCGTAAAGTCACCGGTCTGAGATTTGATGATTTTGTAGTTAGGGTTGCCGTCAACGATTTCTTGGAAGCCCTTTTGGCGATCATTGGCAGCGCTCGCGCCAACCGTTCCCTGAAGCTCAACGATGTTTACTTTCTTGTCTTGCCCAAGCAGCTCCATCATCGTTTTAGCCGCGTTTTGACCTTCAAGCACGAAATCGGAGCCGATGAATGAAGTGTACAGCGACTCATCGCTCACTTTTACGGTACGGTCAAGCAGAAATACAGGGATGTTAGCCGCTTTCGCTTCTTCTAGCACGGTTTCCCAGCCGGATTCAACGACTGGCGCAAGAGCGATCGCATCTACTTTTTGAGAGATGAACGTACGAATGGCTTTGATTTGGTTCTCTTGCTTTTGCTGGGCATCGGAGAACTTCAGCTCGAACTGCGCGTCGCTGCCGAATGTGTCCTTGATGGATTGCGTTTCAGCATCCCGCCAGCCGCTCTCCGCACCGATTTGCGAGAAGCCTAGCACGATCTTTTTGTCTGATCCTTTGTCGTCTGCTGCCGGAGCTGTAGTCTCCGTTCCCGCATTGGTTGGGGCATTTCCTCCGTTATTGTTGTTAGCTGCATTGCCGCCGCAGGCAGATAGAAGAAGACCTACCGCTAACACCGTTGTCATTACGAAAGAGCTCTTTTTAAACTTAAACATTTTTCTGTTCCTCCCTTTATATGCTGCGTGTTGATCACATTATTAATATAATTCGTTTCAAGTTTATTGTATTTACATAAAAACGTTATATTTTGCTAAATTCGGCACTATTTAGATTCTATTATTCTATTATTTACGTTATATAGAAGCTGGCGTTCGTCTATCCCCGCCGCTAGTAGCCGGCTTCTCCGCAGCATGGCTAATGACGCGCCGTCTTTGGCGGCGGATAACGATCACTCTCTGCAAGAGAATGAAGAGGAACAACAGGAATCCGACAGCGATCTTTGTCCACCATGAGCTAAGCGTACCCTGGTACATGACGATCGTTTGAATAATGCCCGAGCAAATGACGCCTAGCAATGGACCAACCAAGTAACCGAAGCCTCCGGTCAACAGAATGCCTCCGATTACGCAAGCCGCAATCGCATCCATCTCCATCCCCATTAGGTGGAGGTTATAGCCAGACAACATATAGAAGGTAAACACAATGCCGCCAAGCGCGGAGCAGAAACCGCTAATCGTATACACCAATACCGTAATGCGAGGAACCGGGAGGCCCATCAGCACCGCTGAACGCTCGCTGCCCCCAATGGCGAATACGGATCTGCCAAACTCCGTATATTTGGCAACATAGACGGCGACCGCGACGACAGCCAAAGCAATCACGACGCTTACCGAGATGAAATTGGATCCAACCAGGTTGATTTTGAATTTTGAAATGGCCGTATACGTTGCATTCTCGATGACGATGCTTTGCGTCGTTATGAAATAACTCGCTCCTCTGGCAAGAAAC
This sequence comes from Paenibacillus sp. J22R232, assembly GCF_056269165.1. Taxonomy (NCBI): domain Bacteria; kingdom Bacillati; phylum Bacillota; class Bacilli; order Caryophanales; family Paenibacillaceae; genus Paenibacillus; species Paenibacillus sp. J22R232. Next base: position 11,852 of record NZ_JBWDNK010000028.1, read on the forward strand.
ATGCCTGCGAGGGTAACAATCCAAGGATGCAGGTTGAAGCGTTGAATCAGATAGCCTTGCGCCGCTCCGAACACGATGCCGATGATTAAGCAAATGGCCATTACAACGTAGGCGTTCATGCCCTCCTGCAGCAGTGCGGCAGAAACGACGCTGATGAAAGCAACGACGGATGCAACCGACAAATCGATGCCGCCCGTAATAATAACGAAAGCAAGCCCCGTCGCTACGATAATCAAGTAGGCGTTATCGATGAAAAGATTGAAAAACACTTGCCAGGTGAAAAATCCGGTATAGAGGACAGAACCCGCGCCGTATAGCAAAACAATGAGCAGCAGGGTCGAGAAGATTATTATATTGTTCTGATTAATTCGAAGATTCAGCTTCATCCAATCACCACCTGTTTATTCTTCTGTTGAAACATTCGCCTGAAGCGGTCCGATTGCATTAAGCTGACAACGATAACAACGATCGCCTTCACGACCATAATGCGCTCAGGCGGCACTCCCATCGAATAGATCGTCGTCGTAAGCGATTGAATGAACAAAGCACCGATGACCGTTCCAGCAAGAAAGAAACGACCGCCTCGCATGGAAGTCCCGCCGATCACGACCGCCAAGATCGCATCCAGCTCGATCCACAAGCCAGCATTGTTCGCATCCGCGCTGCTGATGTTCGAGCTCACAAGCAGTCCTGCAATTGCGGCGCACAGACCGCAAACGATATAAACGAATAAATAAATTTTCCGTGGTTCAAGGCCTGCATACTCGCTTGATATTTTATTGGAGCCCGTTGCCTCCAGGAAAAGCCCAAGAGCCGTCCGTTTTTTCAAATAAAGCACAAACAGGAAAACGAATGCAGCGATAAAGATGGAGAAGGGCAGTCCCAGGAAAAAACCTTTGCCGATAAAGCCAAAAGCCGCATCGTCGGTAGTAAGAACCTTTCCTTCGGTAATTAATTGCGCGATTCCCCGGCCAACCGTCATTAAGATAAGCGTTCCAACCATTGGCTGTATGCCCAGATAAGCGATTAGCACGCCATTCCATAGGCCGCACAATACCCCGACGACCATCGCGGCGACAATGGCCATCCAAAGCGGCACCACGCCCAGCAACGAAATGGCAACCGCTCCGGAGATGGCCAGCACGGAACCGACAGAGATATCAATGCCTTCCTTGGCAATAACAAGCGTCATTCCGATCGCAATAACCATGATCGGAGCAGCACGATTCAAAATATCGATCAAGCTGCCGAAGAGATGGCCGTTTTTAATTTCGATATTAAAAAAACCGGGAACAAAAAATAAATTAAACAATAGGATAGCGGCTAAAGCGGTAATTGGCCAAATGATTTTGGTGTGCATGACGTTAGCTGCCAGTTTGCGAATATTGCTCATGAGAACCGCCTCCTTCTGCAATCATCTTCATAATATTAGTTTCAGTCATATGGTCGCCGCTGATTTCTCCTACTTGCATCCGGTCGCGCAGCACCACGATTCGGTCAGCGCACTCAATCATTTCTTGAAGCTCCGAGGAAATAATGAGTATCGAAAGCCCCGACTTCGCCAAGTCCAGAATCAGTTTCCGAATTTCGCCTTTGGAGCCGACGTCGATCCCCCTAGTCGGTTCGTCCAGAATGAGCAGGCTAGGATCCGTAGCGAGCCACCGCGCCAATATTACCTTTTGCTGATTGCCCCCGCTCAAATTATCGATTCGCTGTTCCATGCTAGGCGTCTTGATTCGAAGCAGGTCTATGAATTTCCCAGCAATTTCCTGCTGCTTCTTCAAGGGAATATAATTGAATATGCCTTTCTTCGCCTGAAGCGCGAGCACGATATTTTCACGGATCGTAAGCTCCCCGACTATGCCTGCTACTTTCCGATCCTCCGGGCAGAAGCCAACTCCTTTACGGATCGCTTTCTTCGGATTCATCGATTGGAACGTCTCTGAGCCAAGCGTCAGAATGCCGCTGTCAGATTGGTCGATCCCAAAGATAAGGTTCGCGAACTCCGAGCGCCCTGAGCCGAGCAGGCCAGCTAGACCGACAACCTCACCCTTCTTAACGGACAGGCTGACCGGCTTCACTGAGCCCACTCTCGTCAAAGCTTGGGTAGACATCATAACTTCAGACGTATAGCTCTTTTCCTTTTTGCGATGCTCGTCCTCTTCTCTCCATTCACGGCCGATCATGTTCGAGACCAGGCTGCTTTTGGACAGCTTGCTTGTCTCGTATTCACCGACTAAAGCACCGTTGCGCAGAATCGTAATCCGATCGGTAATGTCATAGACCTGATCAAGGAAGTGGGTGACAAACACGATGCCCATGCCCTCGTCGCGAAGCTTGCGCATCACGTCGAACAATTGCTGTACCTCTTGATTGTCCAAGCTTGAGGTCGGTTCATCCAGAATAAGAACTCCGCTGGACATATCAACCGCTCTTGCGATTGCGACCATCTGTTGAATGGCGACTGAGAAGTCAGACAGCGGCTGTTTGACATCCAGATTTAAGTTCAGGCGTTTCAACAAGCGTTCGCTGTCCTCGTTCATCCGTTTCCAGTCTATCGAGCCTCTGCGCTTGGGAACTCGGCCAATATACAAATTTTCTGCCACGGACAAGTTCGGGCATAAATTGATTTCCTGATACACCGTACTGATCCCAAGCGTCTGCGCCTCCTGCGGCGATCTTGCCGTTATGGGCCTGCCATTTAGTTGCACTTCGCCTTTATCCATTGCGTGCACGCCAGTCAGCACTTTTATCAAGGTTGATTTCCCCGCGCCGTTTTCGCCCATCAATGCATGAACCTCACCTTTACGTAGGGTGAAGCTTACGCCGCTAAGCGCTTTAACGCCAGGAAAAGTTTTGCTCACATTATCCATCTTCAGTAGCACGATTCCGCTCATTAGGCCACTCCTTCCTCTATGAACACTCTATTTTTATGATCAATTATCATTTTACGGATTCGGGCTGTCGTTGTATTTACACGCAAAAGCTATTTTATACATTATTCGGTCCTTTTCCGCCATCCGCACTTCGCCAAAACAGACAAATAAGCGCCGCCTCGCGTATGAACATACGGAGGCGGCGCTTATGGTTAAGAGGACTTCTTACATTAAGGAATCAGCATAAACAGTGCATAAATGATCTTGGCTGCTTCCGCTCTGGAAGCATGCTCCTTCGGAGCAAAGCGACTTGCGCCCTTCCCATTGATAATACCGGCATCCTGCATGGCGCTGACACTCTCTACGGCGAAGGCTGCGATAGCCGATTGATCGGCAAAGCTCTCCGTTTCCCCGGAAGGAGACAAGTCTACAGCAGCAAGCTTCGATGCGCGATAGGCCATTACGGCCATCTCTTCACGCGAAATTTCATCATTCACGCCGAAGCTGCCATCCGTTTTGCCATTCACAATGCCCAGCTTTTGAGCAGCTGACACCGCGTCGTAATACCAGGTTTCTTGCGATACATCGCTAAAATTGCTTTCCGCGCCGCTGTCCGCGAATGCAAAAGCATTCATCAGCATGGTAACGAACTGCGCTCTCGTCACCTTGCTGCTCGGAGCAAACAATTGATTGCCGACTCCATTCACCAATTCACGGGCTGCCAGCGCATTGATGCTGTCTTGCGCCCAAGCTACTTTTGATAAATCCGTAAAAGCAACCGCTTTGTGCACAGCCGAGTATTTGCCAGCCTGTTTGGCGTCAAATACGACTTTTCCTGACTCTGCATCGAACTTCGCATGCTTGATCAATTCAAGCTTTCCATTGTCATCAATGCGGTAAATCACGACTTGATTAGGGTTTTCGTTTGGAAGAAGCTCGTAATCAAGTGCTACTTTAAGCATTTTAGCGCCAAACTCAGACCTTGTGTTCCCATTCACGCGAAGCGCGATTTCATAAACAGGCTTATTGCCTATAACGGCACCCGCTTCAGCTGTAAGGCTGTCTTTATTGACTTTGGATAGAGAAAGCGAGATTTCTGCTGCTTTGTCCAAGCCTTGATCGAATGATCCGGTCTTTAAGCTAAACGCCGTAGATCCCATGACGATTTCTACGTTTTCAATTCCTTTTTGCCTAGCTGATTCAAGCTGGCCTGCGGTCAATGAAAGAATAGCTTCTTTCGCTGAATCCACATTTTGCAGCACAATTGTGACAGACTGATTGCGTGCTTGTCCAATCACTTCTTCGAAATCGGCATTCGCAATCTTCAGAAGCAGTTGTCCGTTTGTATTAGGCTTAACAGCAGGCATCGTCAATATATGGCCTTCTACCTTTGCAGCAAGCTCGGTCGAAGGATTGCTTGGCTGCGGCTGTTCCCCGCCATTGCCAGGCTGCTCAGGGTCAACCTGTCCTGAGATCGTAACGTCAAACGTGCTGAAAACCGATGAACGATTAGCCGACACTGCTTTCACCGTAACGAATCCGTCTTTTAATGCGGTCAATAGCCCGCTTGGTGTGATGGAAGCGGCATGGGCTCCGCTCTCAATCGACCATATGACTTGTTTGTTCGTTGCGTCGCTAGGGAGAACCTTTGCTTGCAGCTGGAGCGTGCCTCCTTTTGCCGTGATCGTTGATTTATCGCCTTGGCTGCTGATGATAATAGACGCTGCATCAATTTCTTTGTTGTTTGAAGGCATGCGCTGCGGCGTGATGGTCGGACCCCATACTTCCATTAAGTCAGGACCGTTCTCCTGCGGAACGAATTGTACCCGGTCAATGGCAAGCTTTCTCGGCTCCGTTTGGCCAATTCCGTAATGCACATGATAAACCATAAACAATTCTTTCCCGTCAGGGGATTGCACGAGCGAATGATGCCCTGCTCCCGGCACTAATTCATTTGCCTTCATAATGGGATTGAACTCATACTTGGTCCACGGTCCGGTAGGCGTTGGCGCAGTCGCATAGCCTACTCCGTAATCCGGGCTTTGGAAATGGTTTCCTGAATACGTCATGTAGTAGGTTCCCTTATGTTTAATAACAAATGGGCCTTCGTTAATGCTAGCGACCGGCTGCTTCTGGCTTTTCTCCCAAGCCTGCGTCGGCGCAAACACAAATTGAACCGTGTCTTCCTTGATTGTTTTCATATCCTCGTTCATTTCGGCAACCATAATATGGTTATCATTATTGAAACGAACAAAGTACATATAGGTTTTCCCGTCTTCATCCGTAAAGATATGCGCATCGATCTCAGGCGTATTCAGATGGATAGGTGCTTGTACCTCTTGAACAAAAGGTCCGAGCGGTGAATCGCTTGTGGCAACGGCTAGACGTTCTTCGACTGCGTAGTACATGTAGAACGTACCGTTTTTCTCAATAACTTCAGGTGCCCAAAAGCGGTTGTCACCCCAAGAATTTTTGTTTTCCAATGCATAACCATGCTCCTGCCAGTTAACCAGATCCGTTGACGTATACACTTTAATGCCGTTTGGCATGTTCGGATGATCCGCGGTATTCGTACCATACAAGTAATACATACCGTCATGGAACATCACATGCGGATCAGCGATGTTAGGGAGCTGCTCCGTATTGGTATAAGTCGGTCCCGTGATTGTTTCTGCGTAAGCACTAACCTTCACATTGTCAAACTGCGCCTTGGCATTAAACGTTCTAAAGCCGATGGAGCCCGTTGCAAGATGGGTAGATTCCGCCACGTCAAATTTAGGATACGGATTGCTATTAAGCGGATTATCATTAATGTAGACCTGAATGTGGTCTTCGCTGACGACAATTTTAACGGTATACCATTCGTTTGTCTGGATCGGAAGATTTCTAGTTGCAAGTTCTTTCCACTTACCGCTAGTGAATATGCCTAATACGGCGGATTTGCTCGCTGCGTTAATGCCAACGTAATACCCATCGAGCGCGTCCGGCCCGATACTCGCATTGGATGCTCGGAATAGAAGTCCGGCTTCCGTTCCGCTAACGATTCTCACATCGGATTCGAATACGTAATCCGTGAAATTCGGGCTATTCAGAATCGCTTTGTAGCCAGCGCCATTCGTTACGGTAAAAGCACCGTCGCTTTCGGTCCATACCCCGCCGTAAGTGCTCCAATCGCCAGGATTCTGACTGGTGAAATCCTCGCTGTACAACACTTCGCCGGGTTTGATTGTTCCTTGTACGGTGACGATAGCTTGCGAGGCGAAATCTCCATTCAGAGAAGCAGCCTTAATGACGACTCTGCCTGGCGATACGGCTGCAACTCGTCCTGTTTGGCTTACGGTTGCAATGCTTTTGTCGGAGGAAGACCAAGTCACTTCCGCCCCGCTCTCGCCATTATTCATAAGCTGGATTTGATCGCCAGCCTGTAACGTCGCCGACTTCGGCGCAACGTCTACGCCGCCCTCGATCGTTCTGATCGCAACGTAATCGAAAGTCGCATCGATTGGATCGTTGGGAGCAACGACATTGCTGGCGAAAAATCCTACTTTGATTGCGCTTAAGTCAGCTGTCATCGCGTCAGCCGCTTGAATCCATTCATAGCCGTTCCAATAATAGGTCGTATACACATTGCCTAATTTTTTAATTTTCAGCGTAAGTGTATTGCCTCCTGGATGCTTAACAAAATTAGATGCTTTGCGATATTTCTGGTTTATCTCTGTGGCGGTCTCGATAATCTTGCCATCCGCCCACACATGTGACAGCTTCACGAAATGGTCAGCATCCTGCCAGATGATCAAGCCTGCTTGCTGGTGGTTTTTCGAAATGGGTGCCGACAGCTTCGTTACCAATTCAAAATCGCTGCCAGACGCGACATTTTTCAAAAATACATTGTTTAAAGAGTTATTATCTTGATAAACATCCGTAGCCGTAGTACGAATCGTCATAAAACCTGGATTTTGCGTCAAGCTCCAGTTAGACGCGCGCTCTTGAAAAATCGACCAATCCGCATGGAGTGTATCCGTATTGAATGAATCCACCGCAAATGCGGAGAGATTAGGCTCCTGCGGCTCAGGCAGAGCGTTAACGGTGGCTTCTGCTATAATGCTTGCATCAGCAACGCTAACCACGCGGATTTGCGCAGCTCCGGGCTGATGAGCCGTTATCTCGAACATGGCACGACCAGTTAACGTATCTTTGCCGACGAGTACGGCTGTTGCTACACTCGGATTTGAAGACGTAATAGTTACATTCTTATCAGCAATCATCATTGGCCTAATGGTTGAAGTAAGTGCCGTAGATGCACCGACAGGTACATGGAGAATGGACATATCCAAGCTTAGTGATTCAATTGGCAGCTTGTTAGCCGGCTCCTCTACGATTCGTTCAAGCACAATATAGTCAACCTGAGCAAAATTCGTTTTTTTCGAAAGCCTGATTGTGTTGGACCCTGCTTTCAATGTCACGTCTATAGATGCCGGATTGATATGGTTCCAGCCAAAATTTTTGTAAGCGATCGCTTGGCCTTGCATGCCGTTCACGGCTACGTCGTGTTCGGCAACTGCACCGCCAGCAGATCCATTCTCTGCCATGACGATTAAGCTGTATGCTCCGTCCTGCGCCGCCTCGACATTAAATTCTACATAGTCATGGCCTGCCGCGTCGAGCCTGCCTACTGCTTTCCCGCCAGAGCTGTTCTCCGATTGGACGACAGCTGCGCTGCCATGAACGACGGCATCCTCAGCCTCAACCTTATGACGGTCAAGAGTCGGTGTGCCATGCGGCTGCTCAACCTGCGCATTATAAGCAACAGGTGTGCCGAAATTCGGCGTACCATCCGGGTTCCAAGTGAATTTCTGCGCTCTTACGCTCCGATTCGCCCAGCTTCCGCCGGATTTCATGGTAGCGTGATACACGATCCAATCCTCGGTTCCGTCCGGTGAAGTCGTAAACGTGTTGTGGCCTGGGCCGAAGCTCATGGCTGCTTTGGAGAATACGGGACCCGTCTTGGTCCAAGAAGCTGCATTAAGCAGGTCACCGTCCGTGTTTGTCAGCATTCCTAGCGTGTAATCGTCGGTCCAGCTTCCGCTGGCCGAATATACGATGAATATTTTTCCGTCTTTTTTCAATATTTCCGGCCCTTCATTAATATAAGGCGAACCATTCAGCTCCCATGGCTTTTCAGGCGTGGAGATTAATACTCTTGGTCCGCTAATGGTCCATGGATTGCTCATTGGCGCAATATAAATGTTCTGTCTCACATTGGTATCGCCTTCCCAGCCTGACCACACAAAATACAAGGATTGGTCGCCAGCCTGTAAGACTGCCCCGTCAATCGCCCACTTATTGGAAGCATCAGCGACTTTTCCTTTGAAGGTATATGTGCCTTGCGGGTCTTGCGAATTGCCTTCCAATGCATACATGCGGTGATTGTTGTTGTTCCCGTCATCCGCGGCAAAATAGATATACCATTTCCCATTCACGTACTGCAGCTCAGGCGCCCAAATTTCTTTCGAATACATCGTTCCTGCCGGCGGCGTATAAACGGTTACCCGCGGCGAGGAACCGATATCCTCTAAACGCTTGGCCTTTGCTACAACCAGCGAAGCATCATTCTCTGATTTCGCATAATAGTAATAGCCATCTTTAAATACGATGGTAGGATCAGCCGATCCCGCTGGTCCCGATATCGGTACGATCGGATTCGTAAAGGTCGTTGCGGCTTTAACCGTTACGACTGACGAAGCCGTGAACCCGCCATCAGCTGTAGTCACCGTAACCGTTGCCGTTCCTTCGCTTATTCCCTTTACGCTGCCATCCGTTCCAACATTTGCGATACCTGGTTTATTGGAGCTCCAGGATAATTGCTGGTTCGAAGCATTCACGGGCGTCAACGCGGCGAGCAGCGTTTCTTTTTGACCAACCTTCACCGTAATGGCAGCAGGCGCCAACGCTACGGATTCAACCGGAATTTCCGAATAGATCGGCAGCATGACCTGTTTGGCCATGTTTGGCCCTGCCCATTTCACATGCATGCTGGCATCGCCTGCGGCATGGACATATTCAATCATTACGGCAAGCTTTTTGCCGCCTTCCAGCGTAACTTCGCCGCTTGTTTCTTCTCTGACGGATGACTTCTTGTTAATGACCTCAATCCCGTCAATCCACACTCTTGCAACATTGTCGCTATCGGCAAATATCGTATAGCTGCCGGTCGCTCCAGGCTGAACCGTTCCGGTCCATCTGATCGAGAAGTTATCCTCGCCAATGCCTACGGATGAATCGGGCGACCCGGTTCCTCTCTCGTTGCCAAGGTCGAAATCAACGCGCGGGGTGATTGATTTCTTGACCAGCTGTTCGAAATTGCTATCTTTGTAATACTGTACGCCATAGATCGGCAGCGTATCGTAGGCATCGCCTACCAAAGCTTTAATATCGTTGATATCCCAAGGATGCCCGTCTGGATAAACGACGCCGTGGAATGGCACTGCCGGCTCTTCGGTTAGCGGATTAACATCGCTTCCCCAAGGGAATCGCGTGTTATCACGGCCAATTCCGAGTGACCACATCACAAATCCTAACCCTTTTTTGCCAAAATTGTTAACTACTCCAGGAACCGATTGCGTCAGGCGGTTCATGACCTCGTCTGCAAGCACGCCTTGATTGGGGCCGTATCGGTCCGGATAGGTAGGGTAGTCGGACTCATAGGGATGGTAAGTAATGAAATCAGAGAAAGGTCCGCCAGAAAATTGGCCTCCCGTGGAGGTAACCGGCACCGTGGAGCCCGTTTCCTTAATCCATATCCGTGAATCATTCATAATTTGTTTCGTAACGGTGTCCATTAAGCCGCTCTCGCCATTGCTTGGCTCGTTATAGACGTTCCACACCGCGATTCTGTCATCATCCTTGAATGCGTTAACAACACCTTGCACATAAGCTTTAAGCTTCTGCTTGTTGGCCGCATAGTCCGCTTTCACGGCATCGCCCGGAGCTTCTACCCATTGGCTGTTATGAGCGCCGTATCTTGGTTTTGGCTGATCGCCCCAAACCGGGAAATCGCCCCAGCAATCATCAAAAAATACGAGTTCTACTTTAATGCCATATTTATCTGCCAAGGAGAGGAAATCTTCCAGGTTAGCTAAGAAATTCACCTGATCTTTTTCCCACAGCAAATTATGCATAAAAACCCTTACAAAGTTAATGCCATAGGTTTTGGCATAGGAAAGCTCGCGATCATTAATTTCGTGGTCATAGCTGCGCCATTGCTCGATCTGATTGACTGCGTTCGTTGGGACAAAAACCGCTCCCTGCACCCAAGACCAGTCAAAAACTGGCTGCGTTACCGCTCCATTGTCCGTGACTTTTATATTGTCATAGGCTGCGTCTACGAGAAACGTTCTAAGGCCGATTGCGCCTTGCGTATACGTACGGTCTACGACGCTCACTACAAGCTCGTCGTTGATATACACCTCGATGTTTCTTCCTTCTGCGACAACCTTTAACCGGTAAACCGTATTTTGGCTGATCGGATAAGGAATGGATGCCAGCTCTGTCCAATTGTTGTTGAACTTTCCGACCTGGACACGCCCATTCACGCCAATGCCTGCAAAGTAGCCTTTCAAGTTGTCCGTGCCAACGGTAGGATTGCTGACTCTGAAAAGCACGCCTGCATTCTCGTCTCTTTCGCCCTTGCTCACAGAAATATCGGTTTCGTACGTGAAATTGCTATAATTCGTGCCATTGGCAACGGACTTGAAGCCCGAGCCTTCACCTACTTTATATTTCCCGTCAGTCACGCTCCAAGAGCCGCCATAGGTTGTCCAGCCTGCTGCGCTTCCGCTCTCAAAGTCTTCATTTAAAGGTGCTGCTTTGCTCGTTAAGCTCGTCAATTGGAAGTTATCGTAAGTAACTAGATTGTTGTCGTTCCAAGCCCGCAAGCCAATCTTGCCAGCTCGATACTCCGTATCCGTGAATTGATATTCCAATTTTCCGTTTACGTAAATGTAATAAGTGGAGCCGAATCCTACCACTTTCAGATGGTTATTTTGGTTCGGATACACAGCCGCGAATGATTTCGTAATTCCCGTCCAGCTTCCGCTGCCATTATTCCCAGCCGCATTCATTTTTCCTACTTCAAGCGTGCCATCCGCGGCAATCCCCGCATAATAGCCGCTCATCTTATCCGGGCCGTTGCCTGGATCGGCAATCCTGAAGATGAAGCCGCTGTTTTGCCAGCTTGCATAGGGATTAATGTCTGCCTCTACGATGAAGTGCTCGGGAGATGCATCAAGCAGCGCCTTGTCGCCCCTGCCGTTCGTTACTTGGTATTTCCCGCCAACTGCTTGCCAATCCGCAGTTTGAGCTCCCGTAAAGGTTGTCCAATGCTGCGTAAGCCCGTTGTCGAAATCATCCTTTAGTTCTCCATCGCCTCTAGCGATGACATATAAAGCCTCAACCGTATCTGATACCGTCTCTCCGGCCTTCTCCGCATAGGCACGGATATTCGTTACCGATTCCACTGCGATCGGAGAAGTGTAAATAGGTGAGCTGCCATTAGGCTGACTGCCGTCCGTTGTATAGCGTACGATTGCCCCAGCCGTTGCCGACATTAATGAAACCGTTTGCAATGATGCGTAATGACCTGGCGCAATGCTGAATTCCGGTTCGGCAGTTGCCTGTTCGAACCGCTCTCTTACAACAATGTTATCGACGGTAGAGGTTCCCCACCACGTCCGAAGCCCGATCTGACCGCCTTCCGTAATTTGTTTGCCGTCATTATCTACCAAATCGATGACTGGCGTATCCATATCATTCAGGAACACTTGGATATGGTTGCCGATCGCCACCACTTTGAAGTGGCCTTGGTTCCACTTCACGGGCACCATTGCCAGTTCCTTCCACTCGTCTCCGTTTCCTGTTACTCTTCCGAGCGTCATTTTTTTGTCGACCGTTAATGCAGCGTAATAGCCCGTATAGCCGTCAGCGACATTATCCGATAGGTTATTCACCCTAAACAGTACGCCGGTGCCATCAGAATTTATGCCGCCAATTTTCAAATCCGCTTCATATTGCACATTTTGAAAATAAGTGCTGGAAGCAACCGTTTTGGCACCAGGCGAACCGTTGATCCCATACTGCTTCGCAGAATTAACTCCCCAGACGCCGCGGTTTTGTGGATTCATTGAGCCAAAAGTGGTCCAACCCCCTGCATCCCCATCATTGAAGTCTTCCATAAAGATGTTCTGTGCTGACGCTGAGGCTGCAAATTGTTCCGCTTCCGCCGCTTCCGTTCTGGCAGGTGGCATGAAAGAAATTAACAAGCAGACGCACAGCACTAACGCCAAAGCTTTGCGAAGCGATTGTTTCGCGCCGTTTACTGAAATTTTCACTGCAATCTTTCCTCCTAATTCGTCAATTGTCGTTCAACCATGATAAGACTCTTACGCTCTCAAAAGCCTGAGCCTTGCTTTCCTCGCCGTACGAGTAAGCCATGGTTCATTCATTATAGAGGATTCTTTTCCGTCTAGTATTTATAATAAACAGTCTTTATTTATATATTTCCGCTCTATTAAACGTGGATTATATGTTTTTTGACATAAAACGCATAAATATATGAAATAACCGAAAAAACTAAAGATTTCGGGACTTTTGTCCCGTAACATTCATAGTAATTATTTCCCAGGGAGGGCATATATATGGCTGTTATGAACGGATATCGGAACCAGTCTATCCGTAGGAAGCTCATTATCGCATTTCTTCTCATTCTCTTAATGATGGGAGGGGTGAGCGGTACCCAGATGTACGTATTCAACAACGATAGGAATACGTATGATTTCATGCTCGTTTCTACGCTGAAAGCAAATGAACTGACCGGATCTCTTCCATCCGACTTCAATCCCGAGATTGAGCGAATCGTCAATGGCCGGCAAGCCTTCAACGAGAGCCGCCATCCTGCCGTGCTTAATCAACTGGAACAACAATTGCGCAGCTTGGAGCGCGAGGAGATCGAACCTCTTACTTTGGAACGATTCGAGGCCCTTCATAAAACGATAAGCTCACTTCACGCACAATTGAACAAACTGAATGCACAGATTGAATCGAAAGCCGCTGTCGATGAGCAGGAGGCTACCTATGAATCTATCGTTCAGATAACCGGTCTGATCGAACAAGACCTGCAGCAGCTCGTCCGCACGAAGCTAACCGTCAACGCAGCCGAAAAAGATCGGATTGCCGCTCGCTTCAAGCAGAATATGCTTTTATTTACAGTAGCTTTCGCAGCCGTTTTTGGCGGCTCTCTTGTTATTGCATGGCTGATCTCGAATGAAATTGCCGTTCCACTTCGCAAACTAAGCATCAATGCGGCTCAATTGGCCGGAGGAAACCTATCGGTCTCTCCGGTTCATAGCCGCAGCCGCGATGAAATTGGGCAGCTATGCGAATCCTTTAACACGATGTTTATCACGCTGCGGACGATTATTGAAAGAGTCCGAGAAACGAACGCGCAGGTCGTCTCTTCCTCGCAGCAAATGGACGTTGGGCTCGGTGAAAACAAGCAATCCGGCAAAGATATTGCAGCAGCAACAGAAAAAGTCTCTCACGCATTATATGAACATGATGAATTTGTGCAAATGTCGGTGCAGGAGTTTGATGAGCTTGTGCGCCTTTTCCAGAGCATGACCACTAATTCAAACCAGATAAACGCGCAGGCCGCCCATTCCGTTCATATCGCCAAAGAAGGAAACGAGCAGCTAGAAAGCTTCATGGCACAGTTCGCCCTACTCAAAACGACCGTCACCCAAGTCGATCTGGACGCCAAGCATCTGCACCGGCTCGCAAAAGAAATGGATGCGATGCTGCAGCTTATTCGGCAAATTTCCAGCGAAACCCATATCCTTGCGCTCAATGCTTCCATTGAGGCACGCAGAGCATCCGAGCATGGGAGCGGATTTGCCGTCATTGCAGCCAGGGTCAAACAATTAGCCGGACAAACCGCAGCCATCTCCACTCAAATCAATGAGAAGATGAACCATGTAGGCCTTACTGTCAATCTGATTCAAGAGCGCATGCAGCAAAGCGTCAAGCAGCTGCTTACAGGTGAGCAGGTAGCAGCTCAAGCACAGCAAGGTTACCATTCCATCCACGCAGCCAATAGTACGGTGCAAACCGAAATTCAAACGATGACGGAAGAAATGAAACATGGAGGCGAACGGATGAACCGTATCCATCTGCTCGTTAAACAAGTAGAGCTGCGCGCTGACCGCATAAAGCAGGATATGGACGATATCTCGGCCATGGAGCAAGAACAGGTTGCCGCTCTTGAACAAGTGGCAGCTTCCTCTAATCAATTAACGAAGCAAGTTGGCGAGTTGAATGCCGCCGTGTCCATTTTCAGCGAATAAACGATTCATCGCAAAATGAAACAGCCATAACCATGCAAAAGGACGTCTCCGCTGCAAATTGCTTCGGGACGTCCTCTTTTTATTGCCTATTTCGCTGCAGCTTTCATGAAGTCAGCAATATTGACTTTTTGACCAATCTTCGCGCTCTCTACCGCGGCCAGCACCATAGCCATGCTGTAAATATTGTCAGCGCTTCTCGTTTCCGGCTGGCGCTTCTCCTCAAGTGAAGCAAACATGTCGTCCAGGCAGCCTTGATGGCCCGTGTTCGCCATCTCTGGAAGCTGTGTATCCACTCGCTCGTATTCTCGTATAAACTTGCCGGATTGGTCGCCTGCAGCGACGATCTCGGCATATGGATTGCCGTGCCCGTCCCATATCGCCGTTCCGTGCTCGCCTGTAACCCGCCACGATGCTTCCCATGAGGTTGTAACCCCCTCCGCGCACCAAGATCCTCGGTAATCGAATACGGAGCCGTCACTCATTTCAAAAATACAAATCGCCATCGCGTTGCCTGCATACCATGACCCTGGAGGATTAAATTCCTGGCAATACACGGATACCGGATCTGCACCGATTAGAAATCTGGCTTGGTCAAACGTATGAATCGACATATCAAGCAGCAGCGGACTGTCCATTGCATCACGGAAGCCACCGAAATGGGCTCCGATAAAAAAGTCAGCTCCTATGAAGCCCGGCTTGCCGATCGTTCCATCAGTCAGCAGCTGGCGGAATGCGCGGATACGCGGATCGAACCTGCGGTTCTGCATGACCGCGTGCGTGCGTCCCGACTCGCCTGCCAGCCGCACAATATCGCTGCAATCGCTCATCGATTCAGCAAGCGGCTTCTCGCCGAATACGTCGCAGCCCGCTTCCAGCGCTGTAGTGCCGACCGAGTAATGGCTTGCCGGAATTGTGATATCGAATACGATCGTAGCGCCTGTTTGGGCGATCGCCTCTTTCAGATCAGTAAAAACAGGACAGGTTAACGCTTGACGGTCTGCCATTGCCTGAGCGAATTCGACCTTAATGTCGACAAGACCAACAATCTCCGTATCTCCCCTGTTCTTCGCATACTCCACCCATGTATTCGCCATGCCGCCGCAACCAACGACAACTACCTTATGCTTAATCGACATATCCTTTTCCTCTCTTTCCCTTGCCTAGATTGGGTTTGGAACAAAATCGCCGCCGCGGCAGCGTTTCAGATAATTGAGCGCATGCACCTGTCCGGTCATTTCCAGCTCATCCTTGTACACAGGATCATGCCAGCCCTCGATGTCAATGGTGCCCTTGTAGCCGTTCTGCCTTAGTATACTGATGATATCCGTCCAATTTGTATCGCCAAAACCAGGCGTGCGATGCCAAACAAACGGCTGTTTTCCGTGCACGCCATGCTCCTTCACGATATCCCAGGCAATCGTGGCATCCTTGCCATGCACATGGAATACTTTGTTCACCCATTTGCGAAGCTGAGGAATAGGATCAATTAAGCTCACCATCTGGTGGCATGGCTCCCATTCCAAACCGATGTTGTCCTCCGGTACGGCGTTGAACATCATTTCCCATGCAGTCGGGTTATGCGCGATGTTCCAGTCGCCCGTCTGCCAGGTTCCGCCCATATCGCAGTTCTCGAATGCGATGCGAACGCCTTTATCCGCCGCTCTTCTTGTCAGCTCTCCGAACACCTTCTTGAATACGGGAATGGATTCGTCGATCGGCTGATTCGTGATGCGGCCGGTGAAGCCGGATACGATATCCGCACCGAACAAATGAGCGTGGTCGATTAGACGCTCCCAGCTTGCAAGCGTATCCGCATTGTCTCCCTCTCCCGTCAACGGATTACCGAAAACGCTTACAGCCGGCACGACAAAATCATGCTCGTCCGCCAATGCGCGTACGCGTTTAGCCATTTCGACCAAATCCGTCTTCCCCGTTGTTTGCCAGAAGGTTAGATTAAACGATTCAAAGCCATGCTTCACGATTTGCGGGATGACGTGGTCCGCGTTGCCGCCGCCTACCAGCGTTCCGATTCTTAATTTGTTTTCCATGGTTGTATATCACTCCAATATTGGCTTATAGTAGTCTTAACAAATTCATTATAGCTAGGATTATTATAGATTACTCTAAACAATCTTGCGCAATACTAGTCTAATCTTGTGGTGGTGAGCAAAAAATGTCCTATCCGAAGGAACTGCGGGAGAATACCCGTCTCGAGCATAAAACGTATCCGATCCAGCTGTTTCAAAACCACTGCCCTGAAGTAAAGCCGAATGACTGCATTCTTTATTTGCACTGGCATGAGCATTTCGAAATCATCGTCATGCGGGAAGGGAGCGCGGTGTTCCATATCGACAGCCGCCCTTACATCGTAAATGAAGGCGATGTCATTATTATACCCGGCGGCGGTCTGCATGTTGGTTATTCGCTAGGCTACAAGCCCATTTATTACGATTGCGTGGTGCTGAACGCTTCGCTCTTCAATGATTGGGTCCATGATCCCGTTCATGCGAAGTTTGTTGCTCCCTATTTGGAAGGAAGGCTTCATTATCCAGTTAAGCCAGTCGAGCAGGATGAAGCATGCCTCTCCTATTATGGCTTGCTCGATGAAGCCATTGGCGAGCTTGCAACGAAGCCTCCTGCTTACCAGCTTGTCGTAAAGTCGAAGCTGCATGCTTTATTTACGCTGCTGGCGCGCACGTTCCTCGAGCGGCAGCTTGCCGGCAAGCCGGCAGAACCATATTCTGCGAATCGTGACCGCTTTAAGCTGCTGATACAGCAGATCGAGTCTAACTTCTGCGAGAAGCTGTCTATCGAACAAGCCGCAAAGCAGGTTAGCCTTAATCCCTATCATTTCTGCAAACTGTTCAAAAAGCTAACGGGCCGTACGTTCGTTGAGTATGTCAACGTAAGCCGGATGAATGAAGCGGAGCGGCTGCTTCGAAGCAGCAATGACACCATTACCGAAATAGCGGGCAAGGTTGGCTGCGATAACCCCAATTATTTCACGAAGCTGTATAAGCAATATAAAGGAATGACGCCTTCCGAGGCGCGAAAGTAGTCGATTAATCATTAAAAAAATGGTAGAATAGCAACTTTTTATGTCTATGAGTCGTCTATAACTAATAACTATGTTTAAAGGGGCTACTCGAATGTTTAGGTTTAACGCCAAGTATATAACGGTCGCATTGCTTGCAGCCGCTACCGCTCTCCTTGCAGCAAGCTGCAGCAGCACAAGCCAAAAAACAATCGATACGGAAAGCTCTACGAATATATCAAGCGGTACGACGGTAAAACCGAGCGCTACCGACGCAGCGACTGCGACGGAGGTGCCGTCGTCTACTCCGCAGCCTTCGCCTAGCGAGCAGTCGGTTGCTTCTCCGGCAGCTACTCCGGCGCCTACTGCAACAGCAGAAGCGGCTACGCCTGCCGAAACAAAAGCGCCTTCAAAAGAATCGGAAGGAAAAATAACGCCAAAGCCTACGAAAAAGCCTGAGCCGACCGCAAAAGCGACAGCAACGCCGAAGCCTCAGCAGACTCAGAAGCCGGTGTCTACTGCTCCAGCCGCAAAACCCAGCGCGAAGCCGACAGCTACTGCTCCTCCAGCCATAAAACCAAGCGCCACACCTACAGGTTCGGCCACTGCAAAACCGTCGCCATTGCCTATCGCTACGCCATCCCCAACGCCTAAGCCAACTTCAAAGCCGGATCCTGACAATCCGAACGCTGAGGTTACGGTGGGAGATATTGCTGCCAAGCTTAAAGCAGATGCGGGCTTAGGCCCATTAACGGCTGTCGAAGGAGATAAAATCAAAGATACCTATGGTATCGATCCCGATAAACATCTCGTTGACGGCAGCTTCAATCAAGCGATGATGATGATTCAAGCAGGCGAATTTTCCGTCGTGCAGCTGAAATCCGACGCAGATTACGATAGCGTGAAAGCAGGCTTCGAGGCTCGTGCCCAAATGCTGCAAACCGCTTTCGAGTCCTATTTGCAGGATCAATACGAGCAGGCCAAAAACTATCAAATTATTCGCAATGGAAATTTTGTCTTGTTCTCGATTACGCCTGATCAGAAAAAAACAGCCGAACTCTTTCATGGATTTTTCAAGAAATAGATACGAAGCTTTATTATAGAGTTTCCAGTAATAGATACGAAGCTTTATCATAGAGTTTCCAGTAATAGATACGAAGCTCAATTATCGTTTATCCTATGCAAAAGACCCTTGCAGCTTAATAAGCTGCAAGGGTCTTTTGCTTGCTATGTGATTACTCGGTAATAACGCCTTTTTTCAAAATGAGGTTTGCGTAAATCGCGCTCTCGCCTGTCGCAATGACCGCGTATGCTTGTTTGGCCCTTTCATAGAACGCAAAGCGCTCAACCTGCTCGAACGGATCGGACAAGCCGGTACGCCGCTCAATGATTGTGCCGTACTCGCCCCAAATCGGAGTCTGCGCCGAATCGCCAGGCATGACCTGCATCAGCGCTGCCGGCTTCTCAACGTATTGATCAAGCGGGAACAGCTGAAGTATAGCGTCCAATAGCTCGGGAATAGGATGGCCGTCTGCACGAATTAATCGCTGAGCATGGCTTGCACCCGGGAAATTCCCATCCGCCAGAACGATTTCATCGCTGTGGCCCATCTCGCTAAGCACCTTAAGAAGCTCAGGCGATAGCACCTTTGGTATACCAATAAGCATGCTTGTTCCTTCCTCTCCACTGCATGTTCAGTACTGATGCTCTCATTTCTCGCGGCATAAACGCTCGAACCGCTCAATGGCTGCAGCCCAGCCATGCGTTGGTCCAGGCGCATATTGCTCCATCGGGAACGAAGCTTCAACTAGCGAACGCGACTCCGCTAAGTTTTCGCATTGCCCAAGCGCGACAAGCTGCATCTGCATGTTGCCGATTGCGCTCGCTTCCACTGGCCCCGTCCATACGGGCCTGCCTATGGCGCTAGCGGTTAAACGGCAAAGCAGCTCATTCTGAATGCCCCCGCCAACCATATGCAGCCCGTTGAACGACTGCTCCGTTAATGCTTCCATTTGACCAAGCGCTTGATTATACCTCAGTGCGAGGCTCTCGATGATGCAGCGCGCGATTTCACCTACCGACTGCGGTACTAACTGGCCCGTTTCCTTGCAGTAGGCTTGAAGCCGTTTGATCATACCGGCTGGCGCGTAGAAGGAAGCGTCATCCGGATTAATGAGACTGCGGAACGGCTCCGCTTGTTCCGCATGCGCCGTAATTTCGCTGAAGGAAAGCTCGTTTCCTTGCTCATCCCACTCTCGTTTGCATTCCTGCAAAATCCATAACCCCATTATGTTTTTGAGCAGCTGGTAAGTTCCGCCGACTCCTCCCTCATTGGAGAAATCAAGCGACTGCGCTTCCGGCGTGACTAACGGACCCGCGAGTTCTGTCCCGAGCAGCGACCAGGTCCCACACACGACGTAGGCAAACGGTTTACCTGCTTCTGCTGGAACAGCTGCTGCTGCGGACTCTGTATCATGCGATCCGACAGCTACTGCACGAATCGGCGGAACGCCAAGCTCCTCGCATACTTCGTCCGTTAACTGGCCAAAAATCGTACCAGGATGCGTTGGCTCTATAAACAGCTTGCTTGGAATGCCCAGCTTTTCCATTAACGGTTTATTCCACAGCTGCTCCTTTGGTTGAAACAACTGCGTTGTCGTTGCCATCGTAAACTCGCATATTTTCTCGCCTGTCAGAAAATACGCGAGCAGATCCGGCGTAAGCAGCAAGGAGCTGGCTGCGGCAAGCTTGGGTGAACCAGCCTTGCTCATCGCATACAGCTGATTAATCGTGTTGAAAGGCATAAATTGCAAGCCGCCTTGCTCATATAAACGCTCTTTGCCGATTATCTCGTTCAGCTCTTCCACGATGCCATCCGTCCGGGAATCCCGGTAATGGTAAGGATTCCCGAGCAGCTCGCCGTTCGCGTCGAGCAATCCAAAATCCACGCCCCATGTGTCAATCCCAAACGTTTGCGGTTCATAACCGAGCTGAAACGCTTTGCGGATGCCTGTTTTCAACTCCTGCAGCAGACGCAGGATATCCCAATGCAAATGCCCATTTAAGGCGACCGGCTGATTCGGGAATCGATGGATCTCGGTCACTTGCAGCTTGTTCGAATCCGCGGCTTCATCCCGCACCAGCTCGCCGATAAGCGCTCTGCCGCTGCTGGCGCCAAGGTCGAACGCAAGCACCGTCGCAAGTTTTGTCATGCGCAGCTCTTCCTTTCCTTTTGATTCATTCCGGAGGCCGGGCTGCGCCGATTATTTCATCTTCTGCAGCAATTCAATGCGGTACGCTTCGCTTTCGAGCGAGGCAATTTCTTCGAATTCTTCCTTCGTAAGCACTTTAGGCTCGCGAATGGCTTTGGCAATCAAATAGATTTTGGTACTTTCCTCGACGACCTCTGTTCGGTAATAGGCCTCGCGCAGGTTACGGCCAGACGTAACAAGTCCGTGATTGCCGAGCAGCACCGAGCTCGCTTCGTTCACTTTCGCCACATAGGCATCGGCAAGCTTATCCGTCGTTGGAAGCACATAGGGTACATAAACGGTTTTGCCGACTAAAGCCGCTTGGTCCGGGAACATAATCGGCAGCTCCTGCTCCACCAGCGTAAAGGCGATGCAATATGGAGGGTGCGTGTGTACGATTGCGCCAATATCCGGATTAGCCCGATAAGCGTAAAGATGCATCAGCACCTCGGAGGACGGACGCAAGCCGATATCCGTAATTTCGCCCGTTTCGATATCAACCTCTACCCATTGATGCGGCTCTACCTCATCCAGCGCGAAGCCGCTTGGCGAGAGGTACATCTTACCTTCGAACTTGGCGCTTATGTTTCCTCCAGGGCCGACGACTAATTTGTTCGTAACCGTCTTGCGTGCATATTTGCAAAGCTCATTGCGAATATCTGTGCTGCTCATTGTAAAACCTCCATTTTATTTATAAATAGGCCCGAAATTTTGGCAAGCACGGTAATCTGCGCTCTCCGCGTTAGCCGTACCGAACAAGCCCCATGCTCTTGGACGGAAGACCCGTTCTTCCGGAACGTTATGCATATTAACCGGAATCCGAAGCATCGAAGCGAGCGTGATCAAGTCTGCACCGATATGCCCGTAGCTGATGGAGCCGTGATTCGCGCCCCAGTTGTCCATTACCTCATATACGGAGTGGAAGGAGCCTTCGCCGGTAAGCGTCGGAGCGAACCAAGTCGTCGGCCAAGTCGGATCTGTCCGATTATCCAGCGTATCATGGACATGCTGCGGCAATTCAACCGAATAGCCCTCTGCGATTTGCAGGACAGGTCCGATTCCTTTCACTAGGTTAATTCGGGACATCGTCATCGGCATGCCGCCGCGCGTTAAGTAATCCGATGAATAGCCGCCGCCGCGGAAATATTCGACGGAAGCCGGGCGCCATGAAGTCGCATCCAGGCATTTCTGTGCTTCTTCGTCGGAAATTTCCCAGAATGGCTTCATCGCAGGCTCGCCGTCTCTTGTTTGCTCACCGGTTCCATCCATCGTTGCCGATCCTGAGTTAATCAAGTGGAGGAGACCATTCGCAGCCGCCCCTTCCAGCTTATGGCCCGTAACGCGCTCCACCGATTCCGGACTCCAATACGTGCGGACATCCGCGAAGATTTGGGCCGTGTTCGATAGCAAATAGCCGAATAGCATAACGACGCCGTTCAAGCTGTCATTTTCCGTCGCAACCATGTACGGTGCACGCTTGCCGTTCCAGTCGTAGGAAGAGTTCAGCACCGTTTCCATAAAATCGCCGTTCGGGAAATGATCCGTCCACTGGCGTTGGCCCTGGAATCCGGCAACGATGGCATTGTGCCCGCCTGCTTCCTCGCCAAAGCCAAGCTCGGCCAGCCTTGGATTGCCGACCATGAGATCACGGGCAATTTGCGTCATTTTGACAACCGTTTCCCAGTCCGCGTCCTTCTGTTCTCTTGAGGTTTGCAGATGGGCAGGATTGTTATCCGGACCTTCAATGCAGTTTTCCTTCACCCACGTAAGCGCTTTCTCGAATTCCGCGCCATCGTAAATGCCTTCTTCCATGCGGCGTACGAATTCACTCATGTCAATGTACTCCGTGCGCATGCCAAGATACTCTTGGAAGAATGCGTCGTTCACAATCGATCCAGCGATCCCCATGGAGACCGAACCCATGGACAAGTAGGATTTGCCACGCATATAAGCTACGGCTAGACCTGCTTTGGCGAAGCCAATCAGCTTGTCTTTCACGTCGAACGGAATGGATGTATCGCCTGAATCCTGTACATGCTCCCCGTAAATGCCGAAAGCCGGAAGACCCTTTTGAGCATAACCTGACAGAACTGCCGCCAAATATACAGCACCTGGGCGTTCCGTACCGTTAAAGCCCCAAACCGCTTTCGGTATGGATGGATCCATATCCATCGTTTCCGTGCCGTAGCACCAGCAAGGCGTTACCGTTATCGATACCCCTACGCCGGATTTGGCAAATTTATCAGCGCAAGCCGCTGCTTCGGAAACGCCGCCAATGCATGTATCCGCGATTACGCACTCGACAGGTTCGCCGTTCGGGTAGCGCAAATGCTCCGACAATAGCTTGGCTGTTGCGATTGCCATGTTCATCGTTTGCTCCTCTAATGATTCGCGAACGCCTTTTCTTCTGCCGTCAATCGTAGGGCGAATTCCGATTTTTGGAAACCCGCTTTGGAAACGAACATTTGTATCCGTCATGAATAAAACCTCCAATAGGTTATAATAATGTTACCGATAACCTCAAAATAACAAGAATAAGGCTTGCTGTCAATGAAGACTTTTTTGTATGATAGAAACTAGGATTTATTCATGAGGGGACAATGCTATGGTAACGATTTATGATGTAGCGGCGAAAGCAGGCGTATCCGCTATGACCGTCTCCAGAGTTATCAATAACACTGGCAAAATAAGCGATAAGACAAGGGCGAAGGTTAAGCGAGTCATGGAGGAGCTTGGCTATGTGCCCAATCAGACGGCGCGCAGTCTCGTGCTCCAGCAGACGAAGCTGCTGTTTCTGCTTATCACCGATATAATGAACCCGTTCTATACGACGCTTGCGCGAGGTGCGGAAGACGCGGCCAAGCGCTCGGGCTACCGTCTGCTCTTCGGCAACAGCGACGAGAGCATCGAGAAAGAATCCGACTATGTGACGACCATCTTGACCACGCGCGTCGATGGGGTGCTGGTCGCGCCGGCCGGCGATCCTTCCCTTCCGCATTTGGAGTCGCTTCGCAAGCATAAGGTTCCGTTTGTTCTGCTAGACCGCGAGGTTCCCGGCATCGAATGCGATATTGTGCTAGGTGACAGCAAAGACGGAGCAAGAAGACTCGTAGAGCATCTGGTCGCAAAAGGTCACCGAAATATTGCGTTCGTGAACGGCTCGCCTTCCGTGTCCAGCGCAAGGCTGCGGCTCCAAGGCTACCAGGATGGAATGAAGCTGAGTGACCTTGCTTACAATGAGAATTATGTATTCGAAACTAGCTTTGGCCCTTTAAGCGACTTGACCGAAATGGGACAATGGCTCGATCAGCTGGAACCGGCGCCAACCGCCATCGTCGCTGGCAATAACGTGCTGGCTGTCGAAATTTTGCGACTGCTTCGTGAACGGGGAATCAGCGTTCCCGAAAACATCTCGATCGTTTGCTTCGACGACTTGGGTCCCTATTCGGAGGTGGAGCCGTTCCTTACCGTTGCCGCCCAGCAGGCTTACCAATTCGGCTATATGGGCATGCAAATGCTCGTTGAACGTATTCAAGAGCGCGAAACCGCTTTGCCTTGGAAAAAAATTGTCCTGCCTGCCGATTTGGTCATCCGCAGGTCGGTGAAAACATTGCCGTAGTCGGTAATCAAAAAAGCGATCAAAAAACGGTTGAAGCCGTCACGAAAGGCAGCTTCAACCGTTTTTGGCGTTGTTTAGAATATAGGATGACAACCTTGCATGATTGCAGAAACGCTGCTCTTTCAGTCTCTTAAACACCAGTAATCCCTCCACTCAACCACCCTTGCTACGTTGCAATTTATACACTCTAATCGTCGTTCAACTAACCTCGCTCTTGCTACGTTGCAGTTTCTCTTAGGCCCCCTAATTAAACTGGAGTCCTCCCATCCAATAATTTAAACTTAAGACAAGGGAGATGATCCGTTATGGGAGGAAGAAGAGTTAGTGAAGAAACACAGA
>NZ_JBWDNK010000027.1:0-36649 GCF_056269165.1 Paenibacillus sp. J22R232
GTTTCCAATTTGACGGCTCTCGTCCCATTCAATCCGGGTTACAACTCATCCTCTGGTGAGATTCTGTGAATAAGCGAGCATTCGTGAGATAACTGCATCGTACCGAGGGAGTTTAGAGAGATGTTCACATTATCATTTAACTGATGGACTTTATCCGCTAGAATTCGTATACGAGGATGAAAATTCTTATCATGTCATATTGGAGAGCTTAATCAATATATTTTTTAATCGTGGTGGAATGGAATGGTTATCAATCATGAGCAGACCTGATATTAGGCCGAATGATGAAAATTATGAGAATTTTAAGAAGCAGCTTGAAGTTCAATTATCTTCATCTAACGATGTTAACAAAATGTTTTATCAAGACATAAAATTCATTGAAACACTTGAAGAAATATTGCAAACTAGTTCGGACAATGGCTTGAAAGAACCGGATTGGGAAGTTATAAATAATGCTGCAATTTCATTAGGTGAATATGCTAGGTTAAGGTTTGGTGGTGAATGGTCATTAAGTGCTAAACGTCCAAATCTTATTAATATAGGGGGATTAAATGGTCAAAACATGCATTGTTTATATCTCGTATCTAGATACTGGGCAAGGCCAGAGTACCCACCATACTCTATTTTGAAAATTATTAATAGATTTCAGAATAATAAAAATACATAAAAAGGCTGCATCCCTATAATGGGATACAGCTCACAATTAGTCTACTTACCTGTTAAACAGACGCCCTACCAGGCCTTTACCTTCTTTCTTAGATACAGCATCCTTATCAAGCGCTCTAACTTCATCATTTGTAAGCAGGTCACCAGTCTCAGCATAATGCTGCATCCATAATGGAACTCTTCCTAACGTATAAGCTTCTCTAAGCTCGTCCTCAACAGGCATAACGCACGTTTCATCGATGTACGGCGTTGGTGGGCCAAATCCTCCACCTGCTAACACAAACAATTTAGGCATTTTAGGAACTCCTATATCCGTAGTATAGTGCTCATATGACAGGCCGGCTAATCCTTCAGCCGCGTTCAGGTCCCACAACGTTCTCTGTGCTCTATCATAATGCTCATTTGCTTCCATAATCTTTAGGGTTAATTGGGCCCGAAGCTCGAGGGCTTCGTTTTGGATCTTAGCTATTTCCACATTCAGGACCTTTAGTTCTTTTCCCCGCGCCTCTTTAAGTTCTGGAATGAATTCGATGAGTGTTTCTTTTTCCCCAGCCTTCAGCATTTCTAGCCGTTCTGTTGCTACCTGAATTTCTGCCTCCAAGGTAACCACCTGCTGCTTTACCTGGTTCAAGTCAATTGTGGAGTAAGATGCAGCCCCGTTCGAGTCTTCTAGCATCATTTTGCGGTAACGAGCTTCTGCCCGTTCCTTTTCGGTAGTTTTTTGCTTAATCTCCTCATGTAGGGCATTAATGCGCCCATCGAGTTTTTCTTTCGCCTGGCTCATTGCTTCCAGTTGCTTTTTCATATTCGTTCACTCTCCATTTACATTTTCTGTTTTTCTATTTTCGTTTTGCAATAAGTTCGCGAGCATGTGCAATTATCATATCTGTCGTAGCGTCGCCCGTGCTTGCAAGCTGCGCTCCGCTAACTATTTGCCGCGGAAATGACGTGGTGATAGTATTCAATCCAACTACATTACCTGGAGCATTCTTCTCATGTGTCAATTGCATTCTAGCTGCGAAGTATGGATCTCTCTGAGCCATTATCTCCGTGGCATGCGCAACCATCACATTTACTGTTTCCTGATCCACCTCTTCAGCAGACAGGTGGAGTCCCGCCTTAACGATTTCAATTGCAGCTTCGCCAACCGTTTTTCCGTTTCGGATGGCGCTATCAATGACATGGCTGTTTTGTGGCGTTCTGATTGCTTCAAAATCAGACTGATTTTTGGAGTTTGTAGCTACCTGGTTATATTTCTTTGTCATGTGTATTACCTGCCTTTTCTTATTTTGTGGGTGGGTTAGATCTGTTTCACAGGCGGCTCTCTTATTGAAAAAACTTGCACTACTTCACCATCTTAATAGAAATTACCTATAACTAGCGGAAGTTTAATAGCTTGCCAAGCAGCAGGTTACGCCGCTCGCGCTTTAAGCAGTCTAGTTGGTCAATCAAATTGCTTAGGTGTTTGATACCCTTGGAGCCCGTACGCCGCTCATGCTCTATCCTCCGAAGCGTGGAGGCTTGCTGCTGGCTGTTACGCTCCAACTCCGCTGTGTCGCTGTGCGGGCGTTCTAGAGCGGCGGTGCTATTACTTGCCTGCATCGTTTGTCTCGCTCTCTGTAGCTTCGATATGGGCGCGGTAGTCGGTGTTGGCAAGCCCCAGCAGCTCCGCAAGTTCTCTGAGGTTTCCAGCACGTTCACGGAAACCATCTGCCTCTCTGCGATCCGTAGGCGTTTGTTTCTGGATAGCTTCCCGTTGAGCACGATCGGATTCGTCAAGAAGAGCCATGTTTGCATCCAGAAGGTCATCAAACGATAGTTCCCGCAAGTATGCAATTAGAGCCTGTTCGTGCTTGTCTAGCACAATAAGGGAATGAGCCGGATCAACATATGCTTTTGCTTCAGCAATCGCTTCCAGGGACATTGCTTCGCTACTGAACCATGCAGTATGACTCTCTGATGCAATAGCAATATCAATCTGGATATCGCTAATAAATTTCGAATAAGAATACTCACCTAGAGGGAATGCAAGGTTAACATCATTCAAGCTAACAACAACAGTATCGCTATCACTACCTTTGACATACTCGGTTTGTACAGCAGCAGAAGCAATTGAAACCATAGGATCGGCGCTCCCTTGTTTCATTTCCAAACTGCACTTAATTCCATGCTTCTGCATTACCTCGAACAGGTGCATTGCTTCCCCTGCATCGCTCTTAATCATGTTGATTACTGCCATATTTGATCATCCTTTTCTCTTTGGGTTATTGATTCATATTTTGCAAATCACAAAGTCGCCGCTATCTTCTCAAAAGCTTCGTTACGGTAATTCATATAGGCAGCCCGTGTTAAGCCCAGCGCTTCGAATACTTGATAATCCTTCAAGTAAGGACTTTCTGGCGTGAGATACCGTTGCTTAATGATTTCGGCCTCCACTTTAGGCATGTCTTTCACGGCTTTGTCTATCGCGTCTATCAAGGTTGCCCGCTGGTCAAAGTTCGTTTCGTCGCCGCCATCAATTAGGTGGTTGAACAACCTGTAGCGGTCAAACAGAATCGTCATAGCAACTTTTTGTGCCATTTACATGCACCTTCCTTACTACAAAGTTAAGGCTCTCGAATCCGCTGCATCATTGCTTCTAGGGCGTCGAAGTCAAGGATCTCCATTTCCAGTTCAAGCTCGCGAGGTTGCAGCTTCTCTTTGACTCGCTTGTGATGGTCGTTGATGCGTTCAATAAATGCATCCAATTTCGATGGGTTAGTCCTGTTCCAATCACGTATGATAAGCCTCAATAGAGCTTCAAGTGCCTGATTTTTCGTCCTATCTGTTTCAATCAGCAGTTCATCGCCTTTGAAGCTGACTAGAAAGGTTTTTCCTTCTGTCTTTGCCAAAAGTCTCACCTCCTTTTTGGTCTAATCATTTCAAGCGTAGAATCTCATTTAACTCAAAGCCATTAATGTCGCAATGAGCTCCTTCTTTCTTACCTGTCCTATTCAGACCATCTTTTATCTGACTCTATTAATCAATACACTTATCATTCCATCTGTGCAGAAATGATTAATATTAAAATCAGTTTGTTTAACTGTATTGAAGAACTCTTCGATCATATCCTCCATATCACCATAGGCGTATATGTTTTCCGAAAACCATTCGTATATCCTCATAAGCTGATCATGCTTTAACTTCGGATGGTTTTTCTCTAAACGATCCCTATACATTGCATAGTAGAATATAATAGTGTCTTCTATTTCTTCTTTGATATTTGAATCATAGCTTTTTAAAAAGTGTGACGTCGCATGTGAATGCGATGTATTATTTTCTTTATCAACTGGTTCTTTATAAGGTAGTTCTTTATACGGTAAACTCTCTTTACCACCCTGGTAAACGTCCTTTACCAGGGGTGGTAAACCTACTTTACCAGGGGAGGGGTACGATTGTGCCCCTCTATCCTCTGGTTCGACTATTGTATAGACGTTACTTTGGTTGCCCTTTTCGCCCCAGCGTTTTTGTTTAGCAATTAACCCCATGCTTTCTAACTCATCTATCGTCTTCGTTACCGTTGGCCTACTAATGCTGCATTTTTTCTGGATTGTCCTTAAGCTTGGAAAAGCTGAAATGGCATTATTACCACATCTGGTAAGGTAGAGATACACGCTAAGCTGCGGCGTTGTTAACCCAATATCAAAAATGCTATTTGGAGCTGTAAAGAAGTTTCTTTTCTTTTCAGTCAACTTGCCTCACCGCCGATTCTTTGTCCAACCTCCACTCATTTCTAAATCCTTGTTGCGTTCCAGTATCCGCAGAGCGTTATCGAACAATCGTCTGAATGCTCTTGGACTCTTAGCGCGACATTGCCCGAGCTGCATAACACCGGTAACTCTGTTTGTTAGGAGAATACCCATATAGCCCGGATGACGCGCATTCTTCTTACGCTGCCGTTTCTTCACAACCCCAATCCCTTTCCATAGAGCTATTTTTCCTAACAGTTCAGAAAAATGAAGCTCATTCACTAATAAAGAAATCTAATCTCAAAGCACTTTCAAATCTAAAATACAATTCAATCTTGTCATCCGGAGAATCTATAGGGAAAGAAGCAGAAATTCTAACTGATTCGCCTATTGAACAGAAATATTTGGTAATAGTTGAAGCGAATTTTTTAATAGCATTTCGAAATGCTTCTCTAATAATTCCAGTCTCATTCGAGTAATCCGCCTTTGCCTTCAAACTACAAAGCATCTGTTGGAAAAACCGATTCAATCGCCAAATCAACCTAGAATCATCTCGACAAGAATCTTCTTGCAATATTGCTGATAGTTCTTCGCAATTTTCCACTGATGCGCACAACCCTTCTAGGTTAGGATCCAGAAGGCCGTTGCATTTTTGAGGAGGATGAATTAAAATAAATGCCAACAGCCTTCTGGCTTACATCGAAACACTTTCACGATCCCCGCCAAGGAATCTAACGTGAAAGTGTTTTTTCGTTGTCATTGACTTCATTCACAAACTCATTAGCCATATTCACCCGATAATCCGCATTCGCTGCGCCGACCAACTCAGCGAGTCTTCGTACTTGCTGCGCCCGATCCTCAAATCCCTTTGAGCTTTCAAAATTACCGCGCTTGTACTCTCTAAATGCGATAACTTCACTATCCCTCGACTGATCCAACATACCGTCCGCCGAATCTAAAACGATCTCCCAGCTTAACGAGCGAAGATAAATAATAAGGGCTATTTCGTGCTCGTCCAATTGAATATTTTTAGGCAGCAGCGCTGGGATAATTACTTGTTTTGTCATGATAGTTGCTCCTCTTCGATATGATGTGAATGAGATAATGGTTTGCTGGCTATACTTCGACGGGCTGATTAGACTTACGCTGCTTTCCATCAAGCCACTTAAAAAATTCGTCTCTGTAAATGAGCTTGCGGCCGTTAATCTCAAGCATCGGAAAGTCAGGAGATTTAAAAAGCTCATATGTAGTCGATTTTGCCCAGCCCATCATTTGAGTGATATGCTTTGCTTGAAGGATAAGAGGCAATTCGGTACGTTCCATGATACGTTCACCTCCCGTTTAGAGTAATCTTTAAAATATGCCTTATTAAATACAATAAAATTAAATGAATGACGCTTAGGATATAATTGTCCCACCGAACTAGGATGTGTGTTTAAAGGCTTAATGCTGTCAGCAAAATTGAGGAATCATGATGAATTATGAATGAAGTCTTTGACGCGCTCGTTCAGCCATTTCCTCGCGTTGCTCATCCGTGTAGGTTCTTTCCATTGCGAAACGCATCTGTTTGTCGTTTAGCTTCCACTTGGCAGCGATAACGCGTCCTTCAGCTTTTCCCTCCCAATATGGAGTAGCAATCTTGTACAGCTTCGTCATGTGCTTCTGAACGCAGCTATACACGTCCCAGCGGTTATCAATTTTATCGAATACGCAGACTGTTTCTTGTTCCTCGCTTGAATATCCCATTCAATTGACCTCCCTTCTCAGAATCTCAAATAGTTGTTTGAATTTAATCACATTCCCTCAGAACGGAGAGGTAACATACCGCTTGGCGGATCCCTCTAAGGACTGGCTGTCAAATATACATTGAAGCGCGCCGATCATCCGGCCTGTATCATTTTCGCTCAAGCCGATCCGTTTAGTAGTTTCATAAATGCCATCCCCCTTTAAAACCCTAGTTTCGTAGAGTTTCTTGTGAGTGCCTCTCATTTTGAGGGTAACTGAAAATTCCTCACTCTTTAGCTGGGGATTACGTTCAACCAGGTTATCAATGACCTTTTGTGGGTCAGCATACCCAACTCCTTCACCCATTTGCTTAGCTGTCATGCAGATGTCGCCATCCTCGTTCTGCCATACATCAACGAACAATTCACCGAATGGCTTTTTTGCTACCATTTTCATATTCTCTTTTCTTGCTTCACGCTTCATCGTCTTGCTCCCTTCAATGTTATTGGCGGCTAGGGTAAGCCTGCGGCTTGTTCATTGCGCGTGGTGCGAGGAATGCTCGAAAGGTTGATTACTCGTTTAAAGCTACTGAATGGACGATTACAAAAATATCATCGAACGAACAATCAAGCGTTTCGCAGATTCGTTTAGCAGTACGTGGACTTGGGTTTCGATCACCACTACATATTTGTACAACTGTCGATTCACCTACATTCGATGCCTCAGCAAGTCCCCGTTTGGAGTAACCCTTATAAATTAGCATCTCGTTAAAAGATATTGCATTCACCAATTTGATTTTCAATTTTATACGACCTCCTTTGCTAACAAATGAGTTATCTCAGTTGCAACCAAAGAATATCACAACTTGTCCGCACTTGCAAACACTAAATTTTAAAAAGTGTATTTTTGTCCGCAGTTGTGTTAACTTTATATCTAAAGGAGTGGTTACAATTGAATACAAAAGAATTTGGAGAATATTTATGTGGTCTACGCGCAATGCGTGGTTTGACAATGAGAAGATTAGATTCATTATCCGGAGTTTCGCACTCCTATATTTCTCAAATCGAAAGAGGGGAACGCAGTGCTTCTCCTGCAATCCTCAAAAAGCTTGCTCCACACTTAGGAAAATCTCACGCAGAATTAATGGTGACGGCTGGCCATATGACATATCAAGAATGGCGTGATTATCTTCATGAAGATGATGAATTAGGGCCACAGTATAAAGAACTCTTTGAAAAACAATATCCTGTCGAAGAGGAAAAAAGGAAAAAGCATCTTCAGGGTCAAGTGTTAAGTAGTAATGAAAGCTTATTTAAAAAAACAAATCTTAATCACTGGCTTACAAAAACTAGAAATACTATAGATTACATTGAATCCATTTTAGAAATTTTACCCACTAATAATGAAATGACTATAGAAGGTCTTAATCTAATCAATTTTGACTATCTCGAGCTCGAATTCTCGTCATTGTTAGATTATAGAGTTGAACTACTTTCTAGGAATAACCCATCGATTTTGCAAAGTGAGCTTAAAGCAATTTCATTTAAACTTAAAGATACATGTTTCGAAATAAAAAGAGAGCTTGAACTTATGGGGTTACCCTCTAACTCGGTAAATGAGCTAACTTCGCATCTTAGTTCATTCGATTTGACGTATAGTGGTATACTTTTGGATAAAAATGACCGCCAACGCATCTTGGATATGCTTAAAGTGTTGTTTCCGGATCGCGCCAGTAACCAACGATAATCCAAACATTCCGTTCGAGAAGGTTAGATGGCTGCTGTAGAAGCCTCAGCGCCAATAGGTACAACTTAATGAACGGTGAATCTCCCCTTCCATCTCATCACATTGATGATTTGATATATACGCTCAAAGACTCAACAACAGCAACAGCTGAAGCGCGTTCGACGACTCGCTAGGGCAAATATCTAATCTGCTCCTGAAGCGTGTCTATTCACTGAAATGTGCCTTAAACCAGAGGAGGAAATAATTATGGCATACCCCCGAAAGCGTGGCTGCAAATGCGATAAAGAAAAGAAGTGTACCTGTAACGCCACTTGGTCGATCACCGTGGATATTGGCCGCGATCCTGTAACCAATAAGAGGAAGCAGAAAGAACTTAGTGGGTTCCGAACCAAGCGAGACGCAGAAAAAGCTGCTGCTGCACTAGTCACAGAAATAGAACTGGGGACGTTCGTCCAAGAAAAGGACATTCTATTCAAGGACTTCATTAAAACGTGGCTCGATACATACAGATCTACAGTTAAAATCAGCACCGTGCGCGTCCGGGAGCATGAGTCGGGCAGGCTGCAGGAGTATTTCGCTAATCGTAAGATGAAAGACATAACTAAGAAGATGTACCAGGATGCACTAAACGATCTCAAGAGCCAGGGGCTTGCCGATAATACACTATCCGGCATTCATACGTCGGGCCGGATGATATTCAGCAAAGCAATTGAGCTCGACGTCATCAAAAACAACCCCACTCAATACGCTAAGCTGCCGCGATCTCAGAAAACTGTCGAGGAGCTCGAGCATGAAGACGAGGTTGTAAAATATCTCGAAAAGGACGAGCTTGCACGCTTCTTGCTTGCTGCAAAGGAAAACGGATTGGAGCAGGATTACGTACTCTTCCTCATGCTGGCTTACTCCGGCATGCGGGCAGGCGAGCTATGCGCGCTTCGTTGGTCTGATCTTGATATGGACGAGTATACGGTTAGCATTACTAAAACGTATTACAATCCATCGAACAGGACAACCGAATACCAGCTGCTACCGCCGAAAACAAAAACATCAAAACGAAAGATTGATCTGGACCCTGTTGTAATCGAGGAATTAAAGAAGCATAAGGCGCGGCAGAACGCGGTTAAGATGGAGTTTCGCAGGACTTACCATGAAGGTGACTTTGTTATTGCCAAGACGGATATACTTGTTGCTGGCTATCCCGAATTTATAAAGACGATCGAGAACCGTATGCGCAGGCTGCTCAAGCTGGCTGAGCTGAATGAAAAACTCACTCCCCACTCATTACGTCATACGCATACTTCCCTCCTTGCAGAAGCTGGCGTGGGATTGCATGAGATCATGGAACGGCTCGGTCATAAAGACGACGACACCACACGGAACGTTTACATGCACGTAACCAAGACAATGAAAAAAGAAGCTTCCCACAAGTTCGGTGAACTCATGAGAAGCCTCTAGTCATCTTACCTTATGTGGGGAAAATGTGGGGAAATGAGCTTCTTGACTAACCAAAACCCTTATAGATCAAGGGATTTCAGTAAGTCTTACATCATGCCGCCCATTCCACCCATACCGCCCATATCAGGCATGCCGCCGCCAGCACCCTTAGGCTCTGGTTTGTCAGCAACAACGGCCTCAGTTGTCAGGAACATAGCTGCAACGGAAGCTGCGTTTTGTAGCGCGGAACGTGTTACTTTCGCAGGGTCAACGATACCGGCTTCGAACATGTTTACCCATGTGCCGGTAGCTGCGTTGTAGCCTACGCCGATTTTTTCGTTTTTCAAGCGCTCAACGATAACGGAGCCTTCTTGGCCTGCGTTAGCTGCGATTGTGCGAAGCGGCTCTTCCAGGGAACGAAGAACGATGTTTACGCCTGTTTGCTCGTCGCCTTCTGCTTTCACAGCAGCAACAGCGTTGTATACGTTAATGAGGGCAGTACCGCCGCCCGATACGATACCTTCTTCAACCGCTGCACGAGTGGAGTTGAGGGCATCTTCGATGCGGAGCTTGCGCTCTTTCAATTCTGTTTCAGTAGCTGCGCCGACTTTGATTACCGCAACGCCGCCTGACAATTTTGCAAGACGCTCTTGAAGCTTCTCACGGTCAAAGTCGGAAGTTGTTTCTTCCAGTTGAGCGCGGATTTGGTTCACGCGAGCAACGATGTCAGCGGAGTTGCCGCTGCCGTCAACGATGATTGTCGTTTCTTTTGTGATACGGATTTGACGAGCGGAACCTAGGGATTCCACGCCAGTTGATTTCAGCTCAAGGCCTAGCTCTTCCGTGATCACTTGGCCGCCTGTAAGAGCAGCGATATCTTGAAGCATTGCTTTCCGACGATCGCCGAAGCCTGGAGCTTTAACAGCTACGCAAGTGAATGTTCCGCGAAGTTTGTTCACGACTAGAGTCGCTTGCGCTTCGCCTTCTACGTCTTCAGCAATGATTAGCAATTGCTTGCCGGATTGAACGACTTTCTCAAGAACCGGAAGGATCTCTTGAATGCTCGTAATCTTTTTGTCAGTGATAAGGATGTATGGGTTGTCAAGGATGGCTTCCATTTTGTCCGTGTCAGTAATCATGTATGGCGATACATAACCACGGTCGAATTGCATACCTTCTACAACTTCAAGCTCTGTAACGAAGCCTTTCGACTCTTCTACAGTGATAACGCCGTCGTTGCCGACTTTTTCCATAGCTTCTGCAATCAGTTGGCCAACTTCGTCATCAGCAGATGAGATCGATGCCACTTGTGCGATCGATTGTTTGCCTTCGATTGGTTTGGAGATCGCTTTAAGCTCTTCAACAGCAGCTTTAACGGCTTTCTCGATACCTTTGCGGATAACCATTGGGTTAGCGCCTGCAGTAACGTTTTTCAAGCCTTCGCGAATCATCGCTTGTGCAAGAACAGTAGCGGTAGTTGTACCGTCACCAGCAACGTCGTTTGTTTTAGTTGCTACTTCTTTAACAAGCTGAGCGCCCATGTTTTCAAAAGCATCCTCAAGCTCGATTTCTTTCGCGATGGACACGCCATCGTTCGTGATAAGCGGGCTTCCGAATTTTTTTTCAAGTACTACGTTACGGCCTTTTGGACCTAGTGTAACTTTTACCGCATTTGCAAGAGCGTCAACTCCGCGCAGCATTGCGCGACGAGCGTCTTCGCTAAATTTAATTTCCTTAGCCATGAACAGAAACCTCCCAAAATAGTTTAAGTAAAGATGCTTTTACGTGTCTTGCCTTCTATGTGACCCTAGTCGGGCTGCTATTCAAAAATCGCGTGAATTTCGCTTTCTTTCATAATCAAATACTCTTTGCCCTCGTATTTGATTTCAGTGCCTGCATATTTGGAGAAAAGAACGCGGTCGCCTTCTTTCACTTCCAAAGCAATGCGAACGCCATCTTTCAGCGTACCGCTGCCTACTGCGATAACTTTGCCCTCTTGTGGCTTTTCTTTCGCCGAATCCGGCAATACGATACCGCTAGCGGTTGTTTCTTCCTTCGCGATTGCTTCGATCAATACGCGTTCACCCAAAGGTCTGATCATTGAAAATAGCCTCCTTCAAAATTTGTCGCTGCTTTTATTCTCGTTAGCACTCGAAACCTTCAAGTGCTAACAACTATTTTTATCATACTCATTTTCGTTCCCAATTTCAAGTGCTTGGTCTTAATTTTCCGTTTATTTACACTGGAGCGTCAGAAGTCTCTTCCCACCAAGCCCCCATAACCGTTTTCAGCATAAAGAGGATGCCGGCTAACAGCACCCTCTTCCTCCACCTAAACGTTTTATTTCTTCAATTTACGATTGCGAACGAGAATAAGCGCTACGCCTGCCAAAATAATCACGACGGAAATGACCGATGATGTGATCCAGCCTTTTGAGCTGGATTTGTCAGACTCGGTTTCTCCGGCAACTTCTGCACTCGCTAATTGCGTATCGCCGTCAACGGATGCCGTTTCTACTTCCGCGCTGTCCGCATCCTTAGAAGCAAGCTCGCCCTCCGCTACAGGTGCTTCAGATTCCTCTACAGCTTCCGCAGCAAGCTCCGTTGCTTCTGGCGAAGGCGCTGGAGACGCAGTCTCGGCTGCCGCTGTCGGCTCTTCAGATGCAATAGCAGCAACCGGCTCCTCTGTAGCTTTGCCCGCCACCGAAGTTGGCGATGCACTACCCTTTGCCGGTTGTTCCGTAGCCGCTGCAGTCGCTGCAGGCTCTGTTGACGCCGGCTTTGGCGTTGGCGTTGCCGTTGCTTTGGGCACCGTAGTCGCCTTTGGCGCATCGGTAGGCTTTTTAGTAGCTGCAGGCGTCTCTTCCTTAACGACCGCTGGCTTGCTGATGAGCTTCATGCTGCCCGCATCGAAATCGAACCGAATCGTGTAATCATGGTCATAATCGATATCCGGCACCGTTACGTGAATTTTTGACAGCATTGTCGAAGAGAGATCCGCTACGCTGAACTGTGTCAGACGTGTATCGTCTGCTTTGTTGCTGCTAATCACCTTAGCCTCGGAATAACCGCCGCTACTGTTAGGCGTTTTGAACTCCGTGACCCATTTGCTGTGGTTGAGTTGAATCTGAATCGTCAGCTTTCCATTATCGACAATCACCTTGGCAGGCTTCTCCCAATAGTCATTGGCCATCGAAGCCGATTCATCCTCCGCTTTCTTAATCACATAATCGATGCTGTACGTACCGTCTGCATATTCCGCTGCACTAACGGCAGGTATCGCGAACAATACGGCAAAACAAACACAAAAACTTATTAATAATGACAATTTACGCATATTTTTTCCGCCTTTCTTCTATAATAAGCATCAAAAGTTGCTCATTTTGATTAAATGCTAACCGGTATCATATACAAACCTGTGCTGTCATCCTGCTTCAAGATCACGTCAACGCCGTACGTGGCTTTGACGATCTCCTCTGTAATCACGCTCTCCGGCTTACCCACTTTGACGATTTCACCGGCCTTCATCACGATAATCGTATCGCTGTAACGGATAGCTTGGTTGATATCATGCAGCACCATGACGATGGTCAGTCCATAGGTTTCATTAAGCGTTCGAACGAGCTGGAGAATCTCGATCTGATAATAAATATCCAGAAACGTGGTTGGCTCATCCAAAAACAATATGTCTGTTTTTTGCGCTAACGCCATTGCAATCCATACGCGCTGCCGCTCTCCGCCCGACAATTGGTCCAGCTTCAGAGAACGTTTCTCCTGCAGGTTGGTACAAGCCAGCGCCCATTCCACTGCCTTCTCGTCCTCTTCTTCCGTCTGTCCGAATAAGCTGCGGTGCGGAAGCCTGCCGAAGCTTGTCAGCTTCTCTACGGTCAAATCGGAAGGAGCCTCGTTCTGCTGATGGACAACTGCCAGCCGCTTTGCCAAATCCTTCGGTTTCGTTAAGCTGAGCGCTTTGCCATCAAGCACAATCTCGCCTGCTTGCGGCTTATAGTTTTGAGACATCACGCCAAGCAGCGTAGACTTTCCGCAGCCGTTCGGACCGATAATGGTCGTAATCTTGCCCGTTGCGATATTGCTGCTTATCCGGTTCAATTGGTCGGTTTTCTTATCATAGGAAAACGTAATCTCTTTAATTTCCATGGATGCGATCACTCTTTCTGAGCATGAATATAAGGAATGGACCGCCGATCACCGTCATAATAATCGAAGCCGGAATTTCCGTGGGAGCCAGCAGCGTTCGCCCTAATGTATCCGCCGTCAAAATGAGCAGCGCTCCTCCGAGCGCCGAAAACGGAATAAGCACCGTATGGTCGGAGCCTACCAATAGGCGAGCGATATGAGGTACGAGCAAGCCGACGAAAGCAATCAATCCGCCTACCGCAGTTGCAACGGAAGCCAGCAGCACCGCGACAATAGATATTAGCAACCGTGCTCTCGTTACGCGCAGGCCGAGATTTTTAGCCGTCTTATCCTGCAGGCTCAGCATGTTGCACCATGAGCTAAGCAGCAAGGAAAGCAGTAAACCGGCTATACCGTATATCGCGATGATGTTTACATCCTGCCACGTCTTCATTGTAAAAATAGACGAGATCGCTTGGTTGACGCTAGTTACCGCATAGCTCCCTCTGTAATTAAACGATTGGCCAAGTCCGGTGAACGTTGCATTGATGGCAATCCCCACTAAAATCAACCTTAACGGGCTTAGCCCTGATTTCCAAGAGAGCGCATATACCAGGTAACAGGCAAACGCTCCCCCGATAAAAGAAAACAATGGCATCCAAAAAAACAATCCCGGAAAAATCGTTACGATCAGCAGCGAAACCAGACCCGCTCCTGAGGAAATGCCGATGACGCCTGCATCCGCAAGCGGATTGCGCATAACGGCCTGCAGCAGCACGCCTGAAACAGCGAGCGCCGCTCCCGTCAACATGGAAACGATAATTCGCGGGAATCTCAAATCTTTGATAACCTCAACCTGCTCGTTCGTGCCCGTTAGCAGCCCTTGGAACAGCTCCAAAGCGCCTACCTTGATGCTGCCTGTCATTGCCGAAATTATGACTGCCGCTGCAAGCAGTACGGCAATTATAATAAAACTTGCGATTTTCCTAATCATAGCCAACTTCCTTCGTCTCTTGATCCTCGCGGTCGCGGAATAGCTGCCTCGCTGCCCCTAGGGATACAGCATTTCCATCAAGGCATCCATTGCATCAACTGCGAACAGGTTGCCTGTCGTTCCGAACAAAGCCTCTTCCAAGTCATAGACACGGTCGTTCTGGACGGCTTTAAAGTGCTTCCAGATATCATTTTTCTGGAACTCTTTGTCGAACATTTTCACTACTTCTTCTGGCATGCCGTGCGCTGCCCGCAAAATAACGTCCGGATTCGATTGATGCAAGTATTCGGTATTTGAAGCCAAATATTCAACATCCTCGCCCTGTGCGATATTGACTCCGCCTGCAAGGCGAACCAGATCGCCGATATATGATTTCTCGGTCGCAACAAGGTAGCTTCCGGGAACGCCTAGCAGAATAAGAACGCTCGGTTTCTCCTTATTTGCGGTCGCCTCGTGAATCTCTGCCACTTTCTCGTCAAATTTAGTTACGATGGCTTTCGCTTGCTCTTGTTTGCCGTAGGTACCGCCTAGCTCCGTCAAAGCTGTATTCATGCTCTCCACGCTCGTTAAGTTCAAGAAACTTGCTTCTACGCCGGCAGCCTCGAAGATAGGCTTGAGGTCATACTCCAGCGTAGTCACCGATAATACCTCCGTAGGCTTCAATGACTTGACAAGCTCCATGTCCGGGCTCATCGGATTTCCTACGCGCGTTGCGTCATCGTAACGGGTAGGCAGCACTTTGGCGCTGGTAGGCACGCCAATGAGATCCACCTCGAGCGCATCCAGCATTTGAGTAATCGCAACTGTCGTAGAGATAACGCGCTGCTCTGCTTTAACGGCAGCCGACGGCTTGGTTTCCGCTGCATTCGTCTCTTGTTCGGTAGCGGCACTGCCCACGTTCGAACAGCCGGCGGCTACGATGACGATTAACAATAGCAGCATTCTGATCCATGCTTTGTTGATCAAGTTTAGACGCTCCTCTCTCTTTCTCTCATGAATAGCATGACGAGGACACCGGTTCTCCGGCATCCTCGTCGCTGTTCTGTGTTGTACGTTTTTTCTTATGATTATTTGTCCGTTAGCAGCTTCATCACAAGAGTCAGCGCCTCGGCACGGGTTGCATTCGCAGCAGGATCGAACTTATTGCCGCCTTTGCCTTGGATAAATCCATGCTCAACGGCTGCTGCGATTTCTTTCTTCGCCCATGCAGGCACTAAATCTCCATCCGCGAAGCTAAGCACGGCTGTTTCATTCGTAGGAAGCTTAGCTGCTCTCACGATAATGACTGCAAGCTCAGAACGGGAAACTTCAGCGCTTCCGCGGAACGATTGATCATCGTAGCCGTTAATCAGTCCTGCTTGAACGGCACGCTCCACATGTGATTTCGCCCATGCAGGTATCGAACCGTTATCTTTGAAACCCGCTTCCGCCGTGTTCTCCCCCAGTTTCAGGGCACGACTGATTAATACTGCGAATTCTGAACGGGTGACAACGCCATTCGGACGGAACTGACCGTCGGCATAGCCTGTTACGATGCCAAGCGACAAGGCTTTGGCAATCGCTTCCTGCGCCCAGTGTCCTTGAATATCTTTGAAATTCGTTAAAGCGGGCCCGGTTCCTTCATCCTCTGGTTTTTCCGGGTCTGGAATGATTTCGATATCGGTTGCAGGCGTAATGCTCGCTTCATTAAATTTGATCTGAATATCGTATTCGTGGTGGTAGCTCATTTCCGGCCAGTCAATCTTCACCCAGCCGCTAAGGGTAGTCGTAAGGTCAGGGACAGGGAAGGACACGATTCTCGTGTTTTTCTCTGTATTTCTGCTTTCGGTGCTTACGTCCGAACCGTTGAATTTCAATCCGGTAATTTCTTTATCCTTTTTGAGCGTCAGGTAGATGCGCTTGCTTCCGCCTGCAACCGACAGCTTGGCGGTAGGAACAATATAATCCTGCATGACAGAATCCTGATCCGTACCGAATTTCATGATTCTTACACTGATGTTGTATTGCCCGTTAGCTAATCCCGTACCCGGTGTTGGGCCTGGGTTTGGCTCTGGATCTTTAGCCAGTTCAATATTCGCGAGCTGCAAGCTGTAGCTAACTTCTACCGTTGTATCGTTGTCCGCAACATCGATTACGACCGAATATGGTGCGCTAAGGTCCGTCACTTCGAACTGTACAGGGGATGGCGCCGCTGCTAACGCGCCTGCCAAAGGCGAAGCAATCGCGAACAAAGCAGTTGTTTTGGCATACGCAAGGGCGAAAGCTTGAGGTGCTGGAGAAGCGCCTGCCGGTAAAATGACTGCTTGCGTTTTTTCGTTAATCAGCTTTTTAACCGCAACGCCGGCTTTTGGCGTAAAGCTTAGCTTATACGTACCGTTTTGGATACTAAGCCCGCCCGACGTTTCCAAATGCTTATCGAAATTCTCATTCGATGACTTCAACTGGACGCCGTAGCTTCCGTTGACGTAATTTTTGGAAGCTTTGAATGCGTCGAGCGCCTGCTCCAATGCCGCGGCTGCCGCATTGACCGCTTGTTGGGAGATAAGCCCGGCTGCCGCATGCTCAGCGGTCTCAATAGCAGCAGAAAACGTCGCTTTCGAACCGGCTTTAAAGCTGCCTGCTTCACTGCCCTCTAACGCATTCGAATAGGCTTCTTGCGCTGTTTTCAGCAATTCCTTCAATGCTGAAGCATCTATTTCTACCAACACCGATGCCTTAAATACTGTTGAAGCAGCTTCAAGCGCGTTTACAGCTCCGTTTATTTGTTCTTGGGTGCTGCTTGTGTTTGTTGCAATGGCGTTTGCAGCTTCGATGGCTGCAGCAAATACGGATTTGGACTCGGCCGAATATTCTCCGGGCAGCGTACCGGCTTTTGCATGTTCGTTCAGCTTCTTAGCATCTGCAACGGCTTGCGTAAGCACCGCGCGGTTTATATTGTTGAAGATCAAACGGATATCATGCGTGCGGTCATAATTTTGCGCAGGCACCACTGTCCGAACCTTCGCTGC
Organism: Paenibacillus sp. J22R232; assembly: GCF_056269165.1. Taxonomy (NCBI): domain Bacteria; kingdom Bacillati; phylum Bacillota; class Bacilli; order Caryophanales; family Paenibacillaceae; genus Paenibacillus; species Paenibacillus sp. J22R232. The sequence goes on from NZ_JBWDNK010000027.1 coordinate 17,438, forward strand.
AACCGTCTCGTTTAAGCTATCCAGCTTAAACTTCACGACTCTTTGATTAGCGTCTGTATCTGAGCTCAAAATTTCCGAATCCTTAAGCTCCCCGTCCTGCATCACCTTCAATTCAGCAACGGACGAGCTGTCTTTGACCGTAAAAATTGCATAATTCACACCGTTTTCCGTAATAACGGTAGCTGGTTTAATGAAGTAGCTCTCCATTGTGGAGTACGTGCTATTGGTTGCATGCAAAGCCGAGAAATAGACTAGGCGGGATGCCGATGCCTTAAATTCAGCAACCGCAGTCTGCAAAGCAGACGTCGCTTCCTTCAATTCCGTTTTCGTAGCCGCTGCATGAGCGCTTACTGCTTTACCGCTTGCAATCGCTGCGGCAAACGCGGCTTTGGTACTTGCCGAATATTGCCCTGTCAATGAACCTACGACTGCTTGATCATGCATGTCTTGAGCTGCTGTAATCGCGGATTCTAAGACTGATTGCTCTACCGTGTTAAAGTTGATATAGGCAACCACGTCTTCGTCGGAGCCCGCGAACTTATAATGGATTGGAATAATTCCGCTCGTTAAGCCTGTATTGCTTCGGTTTAGAATAAGCTGGCCGACATATTGCCCGCCTGCCTCTCCGCTGTTGCTAACTTCATCAAGCAATAGCTTTACCCCGCTAAACGCTAGCTTTCCGTTAACGTTGGTCGGGTAATAATAAACACTCGTCAAATCGATTCCCGAGCTGTTGGGAATGGTCAGATTCACGTAAAGCTTGTTCCCTGATTTCAAAACAACAGCTTTATTCCCAAAGTAACCGGCTTGATCTTTAGTAAGAACAGCCTCTGGCGCAATAGCATCCAAGACTGTGAATCCGATCTCACCTTGGACAACGATAGCTTCGCTTTTAAAAGCATTCAGTTGGGCTAGCAGCGCATGCCATGCCGCATCCACGTTTGCTTGCGTAGCCAGAACGTTTTCATACACCGTTGTTGCTGGCTTAATCCCTACATCCATCAAATCGTTTTTGACGGATATCGGATATTGGCCAACAGCCCGAACATTACTGCTGGTAATGGAAGGATCAAAAGTATTTGCATGATTGTACAGCTCATTGCTTTGGTTCAGTAAATCTAATAAATTAGCCTTGTCAACCACAATGGGTGTTTCGCCGCCATTTCCATCGCCTGGCGTCACGAATGGCAGGCCTGACGTATCCAATAGCAATTGCGCATTATACCAGTTGTTATATGAAATGGATGGTATGACGATATGCATTAAAATTTCTTGCTTCTCGAACAGATTATCGATCGGAAGCTGTACCGTTCCGGCAGCCCCTTCTTCATTGGTTACGGCCACGTAATCTCGGGGGCTATAGCTATCCGCAGAGTAGTTGACTGTTTCTTCGTAGTCATAAGGGATGCTTTTTGTCTTGCCTTGCTCCAAAGACCCGAAAAATTTGAATAAATCATAATTGTTAAACGTATTTTGAAACCGGATTTTTCCGTCTTTAACGATAAGCTTGCCTGTTCCGGGGACAACATACTCCTGGACCATGGATGGTTTATCGCTATTGTCAGTCAAAAAGGTGAAATTGACGGGATACTCGCCATCTGCAAGCGTAGCCCCCGAAGTCGCTGCCACTGCCCCCACATTCGCAATCGAGAGCAATACCACTACTGCGAGCAACATGGCTACCCATTTTCTAAGCTGCATTTTCAACGCTATGACACTCCTTTGTGTGTTAGGAATTGATAACCATACATTCGAAGTTAATGATTATCATTCTCAATATGCAAGTAAAAAAAATTAACTGCCTGTTAACGTTTCCTCGACGATTTGTATGTACTAGACCAGTTTGGCTTACGCCCTAGTCCATGAAGTCCATGTAAAAGGCCTGATCAACCGCTTCTCTATATTTCCTTATAATCCCGCACCTCTTCCAAAAATGTTCAACGCCGTAAACTCGTTATAGATATTACGTTAACATTTCAGTACTCGTCAACCGTTATTAAATTTTTGAATAGTGCGCCAATCCAAGCTTTAACTATGCTATTCTGAATGGAAAATATAAGCAAATCATGCGACAAAAATCATATTGACAGCGATAGCAACTTTCACTATTGTATAAGTGATATTGATAATCACTATCATTTATTTCCCAGCTTGGAGGTTCACATGAAGAAAGGTTTGCTAATTTGCTGTGCTGCTTTTGTATTATCGCTAACTGCCTGCAGCGCCCGGGCTGGAGTCTCCGAACAGTCTGTCAACCAGCAGCAATCGCTCATTCAAATTAAGGATTTTGCTAATCGCAACATCGCTTTCGATGAGGTGCCTCAACACATCGTAGCGCTGAGCAACGGCGAAACCGATATTATTTATGCGCTTGGCGGAACCCTCGTCGGAAGGCCCACCTCTACGACTCCCCTAGCCGCGAAAGAAGCAGAGGCCGTAGAACAAATCGGCTCCGCGCATGAGGTTGACCTAGAGAAAATTACGCTTCTCCGCGCAGACGTCGTACTCGGCAACAATCCAATGAATACGAAGGACGTTCCGATTCTAGAGGGCGTTGGCTCCAAAGTTATTCTGACCAGCGCGAACTCGATAGACGAGATCAAGAAACAGATTGAGCTGTTCGGGCAGCTTCTCCAAAAGGAGCAGCGGGCAGATGAGCTTATTAAGCAAATAGACGGGAAAATCAAGCAGTACGAAGCCAGCTCAGACAATCCTAAGCCGCGTGCTTTGCTCGTTTATGGAGCGCCAGGAACGTTCATGGCTGCTTTGCCTAATTCATTAAGCGGCAATATATTGGAGCTCGCTGGAGGAACGAATATTGCTTCGGACTATCCCGGCTTGCAAAGCTATCCGCAGTATGCGCAGCTCAATTCAGAGAGAATCGTCGAAGCCAATCCTCAGCTTATTCTCATCATGACCCATGGAGACCCCGAAGAGGTGAAGAAAAGCTTCCTGAAGGAAATGCAGACCAATCCTGCATGGAGCAGCTTAGAGGCCGTCAAGCAAAATAATGTAGAGGTGCTGCCCTCCGATCTGTTCGGCTCAAACCCTGGCACAAGAGTCATCGAGTCGCTCGAACTATTGCATGGGAAACTAGAGGCACTGCAGCAATGAGAGGATCAAGATGAGTAGACAAATCCGCGCGAAAAGAAGAACGATTGCGTTAATTGCAGCCCCTATCCTGCTGCTGTTAAGCGTATTTTACGGCTTATCCTTCGGTTCCGTGTCGATTTCACTCCGAGAAATCTGGATGATCTTCACGACTGATTCGCAATCCGCCCATGACACAATCATTATGAACCTGCGGCTCCCCCGCGTGCTTGTTGGCCTGCTCACGGGCGCTTGCCTTGCCGCAGCCGGAGCCATTCTGCAAGGAGTTATGCGCAATCCGCTTGCCGACCCCGGCATTATCGGCGTTTCGGCGGGAGGCGGCCTTGCTGCCGTCATCACGATGGTTTTACTGCCTCAGTTTAGCTATTTGCTGCCTGCGGCTGCTTTTATCGGTGCTTTTGCCACATCCATCGTTATCTACTTTATTTCTTGGGATAAAGGCACCTCCCCCGTCAAAATCGTGCTCGCGGGCGTTGCCGTCAACGCGCTGCTCGGGGCGGTCATGAACGGCATTATGGTCGTCTACAGCGACCGAATTCAAGCGGTTCTGCCTTGGCTGTCCGGGGGCTTGAACGGCCGAAGCTGGCATCATCTTTCCTTTATGGCGCCTTATGCGCTGGTTGGCCTCGGATTAACCATTGTGGCCATTAAGCCCGCTAACCTGCTGCTGCTAGGAGATGATTCCGCTAAGCTGCTCGGCCAGAAAGTAGAGTTGCAGCGGTTGCTGTTAATCCTGCTTTCCTCTCTGCTTGCAGGTGCCGCAGTCAGCGCTGCAGGCTTAATCGGCTTCGTTGGGCTTGTCGTTCCGCATGCCGTCAGGCTCATCATTGGCGAGGATTACCGCTTCCTGCTCCCCGTTTCCATTCTTGGAGGAGCAGCGCTTGTCGTATTTGCCGATACGATCGCCCGAACCTGGTTTGATCCGATCGAGCTTCCCGTTGGCATTTTGCTTGCCTGTGTCGGCGCACCGTTCTTTCTATATTTATTAAGGAAAAGGAGTAATTGGAGATGACAAACACCCCTTCAGCGATTGATTTGGAAAAAATAGAGCATGAAATGGGCATGTTTCAGCTCTTCGATGTTACAGCCTCCGTTCCCGAAGGTAAAATGACAGCGATAATCGGGCCTAACGGCTCCGGCAAATCGACCCTTCTAAAAATCGTCGCCAAGCTGCTGAAAGCGGACAAAGGCGACGTCAGCGTACAAGGAAAAGCAGCTGGCGTCTATTCCAGGGCAGACTACGCTAGAACCATATCGATGCTTCCCCAAGCGAAAGAAATGCTGCCCGAGCTTACGGTTCGCGAGCTTATCGCATACGGCAGATCCCCTCATAAAGGCATGTTCAAGCAGCGACTGACCGATGAGGATAACAAAATCATTGATTGGGCGATGAAAACGATGAGCATACGGCGGCATGATGACCGAATGTTCCACACGTTGTCGGGAGGCGAGCAGCAAAAAGCACGGATTGCAATGGCGCTTGCCCAGAAAACCAGCATCATTTTACTCGATGAGCCTACGACCTTCCTTGATATTTCGCATCAGCTCGAAGTGATGGGCATGCTGCGCAAAATCAATCAAGAGCAAGGCATCACGATTGTTATGGTTCTGCATGATTTGCAGCAAGCCGCGGCCTTTTGCGATCATCTAATCGCCATGAAGGACGGAGAAATTGTTTCAACCGGCAATCCGCAGTCAGTCATTACGTCCCGCTTTTTGAGGCAAGTATACGAAATCGAGGCAAAAGTTAGCTTTGAGCAAAATTATCCGGTCATTATTCCGATACCTAAAAATTATGAGGAGGATGCAACAATGATTATTGTAACGAACATCTCGCAGATTACGAAAGGAAACGGTGACAAGCTGATCGAGCGGTTTGACCGGATTGGCAAGGTAGAGGGCATGGAGGGCTTCCTAGGTCTTGAAGTTCTGCTCACCCAGAACACGAAGGAGTATGATGAGGTATCGGTCGTTACCCGTTGGAACTCCAAGGATGATTTCCTGGCATGGACGAAAAGCGAGGCATTCCGTGAGTCTCATACGCATCGCAAGACGCCTGACTATATTATTTCCAATAAAATTACTTTCCAAGAAGTAAAGGTCAAGCGCAACCCGCTGCCCCCTGTTCAACAGGAATTGGCCCAGGAAGCATAAATGCTGCCGGAGCAATCCCCACATGACTGAAGGAGCTCTCTCAGCATTCATTTTGGGGATTTGCGGTCCCCATTTTTCATATCCTATAGAATTAAAAGAACCTTGGAACCATTATGGTGGTCCAAAGTTCTTTTTTTGCGTTTTATAACGTCTTATGGCATTTCATGGATTTAAACGGCTTTATACGGCGTTTTATAGTGCCATTTAGGATCTTAAAGCACCTTACGGAGACTAATGGATTGCCGACACTGGTTTATCCATTTCGGATAGCCCCGTTATGCGCTATTTCAATGCCGTGTCTATTGGAAATGCTAGGCCAGACCAAGCCTTCTTTGAGGTCCAAGCCTCCTCTGCTCCGCTCCAGAACGCATGCTCCGGCGGCAATCCCAAAGGCAGAAATACCTCTGCGCACAAATATAGGCTGCCTGTCGAGATATAACGCTCGCCGATATCCCGCTGATGACCGCAGAAGCCGATCGTCAGCCAGCCGTCCGGCGTAAAGTTACCCGGCATCTCGAGCGTGCGCCTGATCGCTGCCGACAAGGCGCTTCTCACCTGCGCTGAGCTGACGCTCCCTGGCAAATCGTCAAGCAGCGCGCTTTGGGCTAAGCTTTGAAATGCTCCGAAGCGGTAAGCGAGCGAGCGCCCAATCGGCGGATAAGCGCCATCCGGCCCGATCAGCCGCTCCAGCACCTCCGCATAACGCCGCGCTCTGTCAGCCACTGCCTCGCGCATCGCTCCCCATTCCTCATGCTGCCCGCCTGCTGCGTCAAGCACGTCGAGCAGCATGGGCTGAATGACAAAGCTATTGTAGTAATCCCAGTGGAAATCAGGTCCATCGCCATATGCGCCGTCACCCAAATACCACTGTTCATGCTGCTTCAGCGCATAATCGATCCGCATCGGGTCCCAGTCGGCCTCACCCAGCTTGAGCAGGGCCGCCTCGGTCGATGCCGCAAAGAGCAGCCAGTTAGAGAAAACCGGCTTCCGTGTTCGCGTTTGCTTAAGCGCAGCTGCGAGATTCGCCTTTACCCGCGGCTCCAGCTTCTCTCCCAGCTCGATTGGCGCGCGCAGAACAGCTTGTGCCAAAAAGGCTGCATCGACGATAGGCTGGTAACCTTCGCTGAAATTCATATAATCCGGCGAATCCTGGTCGGTAGCTGCATCAATGGCCTTGCGCGCAAGCGCGGCATACCGGCTGCGCGCCTCTTCTTCCGCCCCAAGGAGCTTGCCGTTCTCAAGCCACGGAGCTATTCCGGATAGCAGCCTGCCAAGCGCCTCCAAATGCGTATATTTGGCGCGGTCCGCCTTAAGTTCAGCTGCAGCGAGCGTCCGTTCCGCTTCCGTTTCCCCTGAGACGTCTGCGAATTCGATCGGCATCTTCTCTTTTAATCGACGCTCCGCCAGCGCCTCCAGAACCGGATTGCTTATGCGAAGCATCTGCTCCAGCCAATACTGACGGTCAGTAAGTTTGCTATAAACAGGCAAGCCGTTTGTCATATCCATGATGCCTCCTACCAGAATGTTGCCGAGTTTCCTCGTAGTCTCGCTAATCCCTCAACAAAGAAATAGTCGCCATAAATTAGCGGCACATCGATATTTCTCCGCTCGGGATAATGGCTCGTTCCATGCAGAATCAAGCCCTCTTCCGCTTCATTGTCCCATGCCCCGTAATTCTCGTACAGCGACCGCAGGATGCGCTCTCCCGCAGATTGATATAGCCCAGCCTCCTCGCTTGGCACCGCGAGCGCGATTTCGAGCAAGCCGCAAGCCGCGCATGCGCCAGCCGAACTATCCCGGAAGCGCTCGACTCCCGTCGGCAAACGGAAATCCCAATGCGGTACCGCATCCTCCGGCAAATGGGCTAGGAAAAAATGCGCAACCCGCTTCGCGGCCTCCAGATATTTAAGCTCCCCAGTATAGCGATAGCTTAACGCCATTCCGTAGATCGCCCACGCCGCACCGCGCGACCAAGCCGAATTCGGTGCGAAGCCTTGCCCACCGTTCACGCTCTCGAATTCACCCGTCAGCGGATGGAAGACGACGATATGATTGACGGAGCCATCCGTACGAATGAAATGCTCCAGCACCGTATCCGCATGCTCCATCGCCAAATGCTTGAATCGCGGGTCGTTCGTCGTCTCGCTCGCGAAGTAGAGCAGCGGCAAATTCATCATGCAATCAATAATGGCCCAGCCCTCGTTGCGGTCACCCTCGCCCCACGGATTCCATGCGCGAATATAATTTCCTTTTACGTTAAAACGACCGCTAAGCACGCTCGCCGCAAGCAGCGCGCGCTTGCGGGACTGCTCCTCGCCAAGCAGCTTGTAGCGCGCTACGCTCGTTAGCGACCACATGAAGCCGATGTCGTGATCAAGCTTGTCGAATCCAAGCAGCACATCATCGAGCTGCTGCTCGCAAGCCTCCGCGATCTCCCTATAGCGTTCTGCGTTCGAGTCGGAATCGCGGTACAGCAGCCAAAGCAATCCCGGCCAAAATCCGGCTGTCCACCAATGCGGAGCCTCAAGCACGTAAGCTCCCTCTACGCTCGCATGGGGAAACCTCGCTCCAATCCGCGTGCTTGTTCTCGTCACTTTTTCATGTACCTTTCCCCAGGCTTCCGTTGTCCAACAGCTCGTTTCCATATTCGTTCGCACTCCTCGCCTCTTATCGAATGTTATGAGTCAAATTGAAAAGTAAAAGCAGCTATAAAAGGAACCTTAGGCGAAGCGACTGCTTCAAAATCAATCGTATGCCAATGCCGCTCGCTGCCATAGTGATCAATGTCGCTTCTTGCCGTTACGACAGGACTCCAAAGCTGATGATCATAAATCATGCGGAGCCTGCGTTTTCCGATAAATAAAAGCTCGCCAGCATTCGTTAGCTCTGGGGCAAGGTACGAAATAAAACGTTCTGTTATAGGGAAGCTGGGGAGGCCATTGTCTCCCTCAACGGGTAAGAATGAAAAACGGTCGGTAAGCGACAAACAAGGCAGCTCTTCTTTTTGCCAATGGAAACGGCGCCCTAAACGCTCCAACTGCGATAATCCATAAGCTCCGCTAATCTCAAGCTCTAATAGGTCTTCTCCCTCTGCTGAAGCCGCTTCCACAACCTTAGCCTGGAATTGCTGACCAGCCTGTTGATGCGAGCCATTGACAATCGGTACCGAATGTCCTTGAGAGCCATTGCACCAAATGGCATAACGCCCCTTGCCGAAATAGTCTGCCGTGTACTTGCCGCTGCCCAAATCCGCCAAATAAGCTTGTCCGTCCGCATGAAGAAGAAAGTGGCCCACGTCATTATGGTTGTGAGGCTCCGCATTATGGCCTCCCTTAGCGGCGAAGCTGTAGCTCCCTCCATTCGTGCTTACATGCCTGGACAACAACCATGCCACATCGGGCAAATAATACGATTCGGCTGGCCAAAGCGTCTTGCCGCTACTCGATACGAGCCACTCTTCCCTCGCCCAAATCAGGTTGCGGATAGCAGGTGCCCAGCGGCCGCAGTGATCGGAAGAATAGGCTGCCCGCAAGCTCGGGTCCGGCACAATAACCTCAGGATATTCCTTGTGCAAGCTGCAGCTAAGTCCCATAAAAATACCGCTTTCATTAGGCGCATCCGAAAAATTGACGACGGAATTGCCGCTTGTGAAGCTTTTCTGCTGGAAAAGGGCAATCTCCTTCAACTTTCTGGAGTCAAACAAATCAATTCGGCCTTCCGTCGCCTCTTTAAGCAGCTGGGCAAAATATACAAAGTAACCAAACCCGTATTGCCAATAGGAATAACCCTCTGCGCAAGCCCCATCCTCGCCGAAGCCGCTTAAATAGCAGTCGAGCGAGCGAAGCACCCGCTCCAGCAGCTCGGACAACCTGCCCGTATCGCTTATGAGGTGGAGCGCAGCTGCGCCAATAGAGCCGGCACAGACCGCAGACCAATTATGCTCGGCCGTCTCCCACCCATACGGTCCAAGCTCCAAGAATGGGCGAAATAGACGGTTCTCAATCTCCGTCTCCACCCTTTCGCGCAGCAACCGCGGCAATCGTTCGCCAAGCAGAAGCAGCACCTCGCTTAAGGCAAACCCCGTCTCCGCCGCAAACAGATCAATATCCGGCTTTTCCGCCCGTTCATTGAAATGTGCGGGCAAGCACCAGGTGAATTCGTTGCAGATGGACCAGATCGTGTCCAGCGCTGCGGCCTCGTACAGCATATTGCTCGGCTCTTGCAGCGCCATAATAACAAATGCATTCAATCGCTTGCGCCTGTCGAAATATACGTTCTCGTAGGCTAGTCTTTCACCTGTATCGGCAAAGACACGAAATAGAGCGAACGTCAACTCAGGATCGGGCGCCAGCAAGCGTTTGTCGGCATCCACCCGAATCTCTTCAATCAGCCCACCTTGAGCTTCTGCTTCCCACGGCCAATGTGAATCATTGTCCCCTAGAAGCAGGACGGTTCCCCGCTTCCTGCCTTGCTCCAGTATCTTGGCAATTCGATCGCGTTTCATCCGTACGTTCTCACTCCTGACTATTTACCTTGATGGCTGACATCCGTATTCTTTGTTCCGATTAACCAGCCGCTATTTCTAAATCTGCTTATCCTGAAGCCTGTTGTTCCTGCGAGCATGGTTCGTAAACCTAGATTCATTCTTTATATGTACCTCATTAATTTTAACCCGTCCATGCGCGACATGCCAATATCAGCAAAGAAAAATTAGCCATATTACCTTAATCGCTTACTGTAAATTCACTTATTCATTTCCGACCTCGTCGTTTCTTTTATTGGTAAGAACAAGGTGAAACGGTTATCGCCGTCCTTTGGCGGCGCAGCGCGTTTCATTCCTAGAAATATAAAGAATGTATAGGCTAAAGATACGCACTCCTTTACTTGCAAAAATACCGCACCGCGTTTGCTCGCGGTACGGTATTCGTTATGCTCTTCTATTCTTCTTTATAATGGATGCCGCCGAGAATAAAGGCCGTCAAATCCTCGATAACCTCAGCCATAGGCGGATTCTTCTCATCAACGAGAAAAGACCAGTATTCCGTATGGCGATGAAAAAGAAGCGTTCCGACTACGGACAGCAAGGTCGTGTCCAAGGAGCGGAATCGGAACAATTGCTGCTCCTCGCCCTCCTTGAGCCATTTACGGAGCAACTGCCACATCGGCATGACATGCTTGCGGATTTTTTGGATGCGATCCGTATTCATTATGATTTCCTGTTGAATAATATTGATAAGCTGACGATCGCTGTAGCGAAATTTTGTTACCTCGGCGATTAGAAGTTTTATCCCTTCAACGGGGCTTAAAGTAGGATCAATCCCCGCAATATCGTCATTCGGGAAAAAATACTCGAATAATGCGCCAAACATGTTTTCTTTCCCGCCGAAATGATACGAGACAAGCGCGACGTTAGCACCCGCCTCTTCGCATATTTGCCGAACGGTCGTTTTTTCGAAGCCTTGCTCTGCAAACAGCTTTTTGGATGCTAACAAAATTCTGATCTTGATATCCGCGTCTCCTGTAGTCATAACGGTCCTCCATAAAACCAATATCTTTTATTGTGAACGAATCTTTAACGTTCTGCAACAGCGAGCTCTTAAGATTGTTTGTGACTCGCGATTGCTGCCTTTGGCTGATGCTGGAGAACAGCTTTACGTTTAACGGCGACAGCAAGCGTACTGATTGCGATGGCTGCAACTGCAACCATGCTTAGCGCAAGGGCGTCACCCGTAGCCGCAGGTCCTCCGAACAAAATGTTCATGGTACCTTCTACAGCATAGGTGGCTGGCAGAATGTCGCCTAGCTTGATGTAAAAGTCCGATAACAATTCACGCGGAACGATTGCTCCCGAAGTAACGAGCTGCGCCGACAATAAGATGATATTGAAGAGCATTCCGCTTAAGCCAAACAAGTAAATAAACATTTGCGAAACGAATATAAAGGTTAGCACGAACAGAAGCTGGAACATCCAAATATGCAGGAAGCCTTGGTCCATTTGGGCACCGAATGCTGCGAGCAATGAAGAGCCTACGAGTGAAATAATAACGGCTGCGCCAACATTTATAATGCTTCTCGCAGCGTAACGGTTCCACTTGCTTACGCTTCCCCCTAATGCCATTGCAGACTGCTCGAAATTCATGCCCATAATCATCGCTCCGACATAAGAAGCGAGCACCAGCATCATCGGAACCATCTGGTTGTTCATTCCTTTAATCACGTTCGTTGATTGAATATCCGAAGTTACGCGCTCTGACAGCCCTTGAGCCGCTGCGCCTGCCTGTTCGGCAGGAAGCTGCATATTGCCAAGCACCGTCTGGATGCCGCCGGCTATCGCCTGCTTGTTGACTTCCGTTGTAATTTGCGCGGCTGCGCCGCTCATAATGCTTTTGATAAGAGCCGGATTAGACTCATTGATGATGTATTGAATCGAGGCCGTACCATCTGCCGCGGTCGCTTTCTGTGAGAAATCGGCTGGGATCCATACGACCATTTGAAGCTCACGCTCATCGAGCATTTGCTTTGCTTCGTCTATGCTCGCAATTTCATTCATGTTGAAAGGTAATCGTTGTACAAGGTTGCTTGCCACCTGCGTACCCATTTGTTGGTCCTCGTTCACGATCGCAATATGAAGCTGGTCAATGCGGTCTGTAACCCCATTATAACCTGTCATCCAAATGACGGAAAAAATAACCTGAAACATAATGGCTGTAATCATACCCACCCATGTGGTTGGGCGCTTCATAAAAGCTTGTAACGCGTTTTTCATCCTGATCCACTCCTGTTTTCTCTATTTAAACAATCGTTTTAAACACTTGTTTTAAACAACTGTTTAAATCATAACGGCTACTCGAGTTTTTGTCAACAAGCGTAAACGGCTCTCGCCGTCCTCTATGGCAAAAGCAGTCGTTTCGCGGAGATAGATAAGCACATTTATATGTGAAAACATTAATTTCTTATATAATAAAAAAGGAGAAGAGGAATTTCCCCTTCTCCCGCTTACGCATTATTCAACGATTCGCCGTACTCCGCTTCCCACTTCGCGTCTCTGGCCAATTGCTTTTTGTGTACCGTACCTGACAAAAACACGCTGACTTCATACAAAATGATTAACGGAATCGCGACTAAAATATCCGATATGAAATCCGGCGGCGTAATCATGACGCCAATTAACACCATCACGAAATAGGCGAGTCGTCTCATTTTACGAAGCCGCTTCGGGTTTACGAGCCGAATGGCGGTTAAAAACATAATGACGAGCGGAAGCTCGAATAAAAGCGATATCGGTATAAGCAAGTTAAACATGAACGTGAAATATTGCGCGATGCCATAGGTTTCTTCCAGATTGAGATGCTGCGAGACCGTCCTCGTGAAATTAAAGGCGAGCGGAAACACGACATAATAGGAAAACGCCAATCCAATGAGAAACATCACCAGTGCAAAGGGAACGTATTTCAGCGTAGACCGCTGCTCATGCTTGCGCAGGGCTGGCTTTACGAATGCCCAGAGCTGAAAGGCAATCATAGGCAGCGCAATGATCAGCGCAATGACGAAAGCAAACTTCATATACATGCCAATTCCGTCCCACAGCGAAAACGTATGTAAAGAAATCGTATTGGCCGGCTTCTGGCTCATAAGAAAGTTGTAGGCTGGCTGTGCGAGAACGAGCCCGACAACCAAACCAATCGTTAGGATGATAAGCACATAAACGATGCGTTTGCGGAGCTCCCCAAGATGCTCGAGCAGCGGCATCAGCCCTTCCTCTCGAATGAGTGCTTTACGAGAAACAGGCTCCGATTTGTTTTTTTCTTCCGACCCCACCTTGCATTTCCCTCCTTTGCCTAAGCTTTGGGCGCCCTTTATTCAATAAAAAAGCGGGCCCGATTAATCCGGCAGCCGCTTATTGTCTTTCTCACTATTGTCCGAGCGACTCACATCGACACGGCTCGCTTCCTTGTCCTTGCGGTCATCGTCATCCATCATTTCTCTTGCACCGGATTTGAATTCGCGCAGCGTACGTCCGAAAGCGCGTCCAAGCTCAGGCAGCTTGTTCGGTCCAAACAGAAGCAAAGCAACCAGCACGAGCAGTATAATACCCGTAGCACCTATTCCTGACATCTTGTTAACCTCCTTGAAGCTTTACGAACGAAACATGCTTCGTAAGCCTAAACTAACAGTTGTTCAAACCGCCGTAACCCATACTTACTATATCTTCTCGTACAATAACATCGCCTGCAAGAATGCGCGGCAGGAGCACGTCAAAGGACGTATATGGATCATGCATTACACAGCCTGGCAATCCTAATATCGGTACGCTGTTTATGTATCCCATAAGCAGCATGGAGCCTGGAAGCATTGGCGTTCCGTAGCTTACGATATGTGCGCCTGCGGCTTTAATCGCGCCAGGCGTTCGATCATCGGGATCGACCGACATTCCGCCCGTCACTAGTATCATATCATACCCTTGCTCGAGCAAATAGTGTATTTCCTTGACAATTGTTTGTCGATCATCAGGAGAAAACCTTTGCTCCGCTACCTCTGATCCCAGCTCTTCAAGCTTGTTCTTGACCGCTGGCCCGAACTTATCGGTAATTCTGCCATTAAATACTTCCCCGCCGGTTGTCAGCAAACCGACACGGAACTTCCGGAAGGGTCGTACCCGAAGCGGGGCCGCACCGCCATTGGCTTGACGGTATTCGGCAGCGAGCCTCTCCACGGTCTCGACTTTCGTCTTGGGTACGACGAGAGGTATAGCCCTCGTAGCAGCAAGCGGCTTTCCGGGCTTGACTACGGTTTTGGACTTGATCGTAGCCAGCGCAATTTCACCCAAATCATTGATTAGGTCAACAAGCTCCTTATCAATCTCAGCTAGGCCCAGCAGCTCTGATTTGATGCTTACTTTGCCCTCGTGAGGCTCGGATAATAATAGATGGTCTCCGTACAACGCCTCGGCCATCCGTATGGCGGCGTCATCCTCATGCAGCTCTCCTGCCCCAAGCTCCATAATGTAAATATGCTCTTTCCCGATATCGAGCAGCTTAGGTATATCAGCTTCGGTTACGACATGTCCTCTTTTGAACAAGCGTCCTTTGAACTCGCCGGGTATAATCCGCGTTAAATCATGAGCCAAGCGCAAGCCGATTGCATCATAAACCGACACCTCTTTTAGAAGAGTCGAACCATGCTGCTCGATCTCGCCCTCTGCCTTCGCATGTTCCCGGCTCATACGCTATGCTCCCCTATTTGGCCCGATAAAATATTGAGTGCATGCGGCAATTGATCCATTATCGCCATCAAGCTCTCGTGCACGCCCTTCGGGCTTCCCGGCAAGTTAATGATAAGCGAACTGCCCCTGATTCCGCATACGCCACGGGAGAGCATCGCCCTTCTCGTTTTCTGAAGAGCTCCCATCCTCATCGCCTCGGCTAGTCCGGGAACGGCACGATCGATCACCTTCAGCGTTGCTTCCGGCGTTACGTCACGCATGGCAAGGCCTGTCCCGCCTGTCGTCAATACGAGATCCGCATGGAAATATTCCGTCATTTCAATAATGGCCGCCATAATCTCATCCTGCTCATCCGGAACGATCCGATAGTCGATAATCTCTCCGCCAAGCTCCTCCTCGACTAATTCGCGGATAACCTGCGCGCTCGTATCCTCGCGTTCCCCCCGTGAGCCCTTATCGCTTGCCGTTAATATTGCTACTTTCCACCGCATTTACATTCCTCCCATTCCTTATTTGCTCATGGGTTTTACGAGATTTGATAATCCCCGCTTTTTCCGCCCGTTTTTGAAACGAGCTGTGTGGGACCGATTACCATATCCTTTTGGAGCGCCTTGCACATGTCGTATACGGTCAACGCTGCGGCTGATACGGCTGTCAGAGCTTCCATTTCAACGCCTGTTTTTCCGGTCGTCTTCACTGTACCTTCTATATAAAGCTCGTCCGTTCCGTTATCGCTGAATACCACATTGATGCCTGTGAGCGGAAGAGGATGACACATCGGAATCCAATCGGATGTTTTTTTTGCCGCCATGACCGCAGCTACCTGCGCAACTGCCAGTACATCGCCTTTTCCGATTTTGCCAGCCTTGATTTGCGCTAACGTTTCCGGATTCATCGTTACCTTCGTTTGAGCAACTGCCGTACGTGAAGTGACTTCCTTATCCGTGATGTCTACCATCCGTGCGCGACCCTGCTCGTTAAAATGTGTTAGACCCACTTTAGTTGCTCCTTCTAGCGTCAACGAAAGATATGCTTCCTACTAAGCAATTACCTTCGATATCGTCGCTTTTCTTTATTTGATTAAAGCATATAAACGCTCTGCTCCGTTATAATGCCATTCATTCTCAAATCATGCGGCTCGAGCGGTACTTCGTCTGTTAGCTGCTCCTCAAACGCCATGCCTAGCCAAAGCGTTTCCACATGCTCCTGCCTGGCGCTTCGGATTGCTTCAGCGAATCGATCATAATAGCCTCCGCCATACCCAAGCCGTCCGCCATGCCGGTCGAACGCTAATCCGGGCACGAATACAATTTCCGGCATTGCAACCTGGACCTTTGCTGCTTTATGAGGGTCAGGCTCCATGATCCCGTATGCTCCAGCCTTCAGTTCATCTCTGCTGCGCAATTCGTACAAGGTCATCGAACGATCCGAGGCTTCGCATTTGGGTGCGATGACAGCTCGTCCCGTTCGCCAGCCCCACTCCATCAGTGCAGAAAGATCAAGCTCGCTTCGAAAAGCAACATAAATCATAAACGCAGCAGCACCCCTGCTTTCAACCAGCTCCTGCGCATTCGCGCAAGCAGCTTCCGACCACAGGTTCCTTTGCTCCGAAGATAAGCCGTTTCGTTTAAACGTCATTTGATTCCGCATATATGCCTTATTTCCCGGCAGATTTGTTTCGCTCAAAACACTCACCTATTCTAGTTCCCAGCTTTTTCTTTCATTAAAGTTAGTTTACCACTGTTATGCAACTTTCGCCAATGCCAGAGCTCGTTTATGGTACACTATGGAGTAGTAAAAGCATTCGTTCTTTACAATTTTTTGTTGGAGGTTTCAAAATGCTGCTGCAGGTTTCCAATATCACAAAAAGCTACGGCGTGAATGTCGTATTATCCAATATTTCGATGCAGGTACAAGAGCGGGAACGCATTGGACTCGTAGGCGTCAATGGCGCTGGGAAATCAACTTTGCTAAAAATCATTGCAGGTGAAATGTCTGCTGATTCAGGAGCCGTTCACAAAGCGAAAGAAACCAAAATCGGTTATTTGGCCCAAAACAGCGGCTTACAATCCAATCGTACCATTGAAGCCGAGATGCGGGCCGTATTTTCCCATTTGCTTGAGGCCGAGCAGGAACTGCGCGAGCTTGAAATCAAAATTGCAGATCCTGCGCTCCATGAGGATGAGAAGCGTTATGCCAGCACGCTTGACCGATATGCCAAACGCTCGGATGAGTTCCGCGAACAAGGCGGCTTCGAAATCAATACGCGTATAAACAGCGTCCTGCACGGAATGGGGTTCGGAAGCTTTCCGGCAGATACACTCATTTCGACGCTTAGCGGCGGGCAAAAGACAAGGCTCGCCCTTGCGCGAATTTTGCTGCAAGCACCGGATTTGCTCATGCTTGACGAGCCTACCAACTATCTCGACATTGAGACATTAACCTGGCTAGAGTCTTATTTGCGCGGTTATCCGGGCGCTATTCTTGTCGTATCCCATGACCGTTATTTTCTTGATGCGCTCGCTCAAACGATTATCGAAATCGAGCGTCATATTTCGAAGCGCTATACAGGCAATTACAGTCGGTATATGGAGCTTAAGGCTGCCGAATATGAAATCAACATGCGGCAATTCGAGAAGCAGCAGGACGAAATCTCCCGCATGGAGCAATTCGTTCAACGCAACATCGTTCGAGCTTCGACAACAAAGCGCGCGCAAAGCAGACGCAAGGCGCTCGATAAAATGGACCGTTTGGACAAGCCGCAGGGCGATTTGAAGAAAGCGCATTTCATGTTCGAGATTGAACGACCTACCGGGAAAGACGTACTCGGAGTAAACGATGTTTCCGTCACATTCCCCGAGAAAGAAACGCCTATCTTTCGAAATGTGTCCTTCCAGCTTACCAGAGGCGAAACGGTGGCCCTAATCGGCCCTAACGGTATCGGCAAATCGACGCTGCTAAAGGTCATTGTCGGACAAAATGCGCCAACGACAGGCACCGTGAAGTTTGGTACGCATGTGAAGGTTGGTTATTATGACCAAGAGCAGACTAGATTGAATGGGCGCAACACCGTTCTCGAAGAGGTTTGGGGCGAGTATTCCCATATGGAAGAAGCTCGTATTCGCACGGTACTCGGCAACTTTCTGTTCAGTGGCGAAGATGTCCTGAAACGCGTCTCCTCGCTCAGCGGCGGAGAAAAAGCACGTGTTTCTTTGGCGAAGCTGATGCTGGCCCAGGCAAATCTGTTAATTCTCGATGAGCCAACGAACCATTTGGATCTTTTTAGCAAAGAGGTGCTTGAGGCTGCTTTGCTGGATTATGAAGGCACGCTGCTGTTCATATCGCATGACCGCTACTTCCTTAACAAAATGGCGGAACGCATTGTCGAACTTAAACCGTCAGGAACCGATCATTTCCTAGGAAATTATGACGAAATGATAGAGAAAAAAATTGAAATCGAGGAAGCGCGGCTTGAAGCTTTGTCAAAACAGGCTGCAGGCTCGAAATCTGCCCCTGTATCCGACAATGTCCCAGCTAACTCGTATGAAGCTGACAAACAAGCAAAACGGGAAGAAAGGTCAAGGCAGCGCAAGCTTGAGCAATTAGAGCAGGATATTGCTGCTTTAGAGCAGCAAATTACTGAATTGGAAGAGCAGCTCGCCGATCCTTCTATTTTTAATGATTATGTACGCATACAGGAGATCCAAGCCGTTATCGAAGCTCGAAAATCCGCATTAGCTGCTGCATACGAAGATTGGGAACAGTATATGTAAACCCCATTCAGATGCCAAGGCCGACATACAGCGATGGTACTCATCTCGAATGAAGCTCTACCTATAAGAGTGCTAGATGGGGTCATTGCTTCCGTCCATCCGAGGCTGTCATTCATGATGTTCTCCCTTGCATGGCGGTATGTTCTCTCTGGTCCAAAACATAGCTCTATTCATTCATGGCGCCGAATGCAAAGTCGTTTTACGCCAGTTCGACAATGCTAACTGGCTTAGCCAAGAGGCTCATTCGACATCCGATGAAGCTGAGCGGAGCGCCTCCGTTTGGACTAGCTGAAGCGTGGGGGGGCTAAACCGCTTCCCCTGACATATGACGCTACCGGAGAAAACCACGGAATTCTTGCCGTTTTAATGTCCCAGCTTACTGGAGCTTCGATCTTATGCCACTGGATATGAACGAATGGATCGTTGGCTTATCCGCTCCACGCACTCATTCCAATTCATATGGCCAATGCGGCGATTTTCATTGGGCTGTTTCACTTACCATTTATACCGAAAATTTGATCTCAAATCGTCTGGATATTTACATGCGTTGCTTACCCCAAAAAATTCACAGCGTTAATGATTGATTTTGCCAAACGAACGAACGCCCAACATGAAAACGGCGGATTAGGGTAAATACCACTAATCCGCCGTTTATTATTAACCGGTTTAATACTTAGCTTGCTAAAACGCCAACGACTCCAAACTAATACTGTTCTAAGCTAATAAGTCCCAGCCGCTGTGCTTCCTTAATCGCCTCGGAACGTGAGCGTACGTTAAGCTTGTCAAAAATACGCGACAGCTGATACTCTACATTCCGCTGGCTAACATGAAGCATGGCAGCCAGCTCCTTGTTGCTTATTCCCGTAGCTACCTCATGCAGAATCGTTTGTTCTTTCTCATTGATCGATACATCCTCTATCGTTACTTCCGTGCGTCCAATCGTCACCTCAT
>NZ_JBWDNK010000041.1:0-3678 GCF_056269165.1 Paenibacillus sp. J22R232
CGTTCCGTTCACGCTCGCATTCGTGTTCGTCACTACGACGTAATAATACCTCGTGCCAGCTGTTGCTGTCGGTGCGTTGTAGCTAGCGCTTGTCGCTCCAGACACCAACGTACCTCCGCTCGCGCTATTGATGCCATTGCTGTACCACTGGTAGCTCAATATACCTCCATCGCTCACGCTCGCCGCTACGCTAAGTGTTGCTGTGCCTCCTACGTTCACTGTCGCATCCGTTGGCTGCGTCCCAATGCTCGGCGCCTCTGCGTTTACGAGCGCGTTCACCGTCACCAATGCGGTTCCACTCGTCACGCTTGCCGTCTTCGTTCCGTTCACGCTCGCATTCGTGTTCGTCACTACGACGTAATAATACCTCGTGCCAGCTGTTGCTGTCGGTGCGTTGTAGCTAGCGCTTGTCGCTCCAGACACCAACGTACCTCCGCTCGCGCTATTGATGCCATTGCTGTACCACTGGTAGCTCAATATACCTCCATCGCTCACGCTCGCCGCTACGCTAAGTGTTGCTGTGCCTCCAACGTTCACTGTCGCATCCGCTGGCTGCGTCCCAATGCTCGGCGCCTCTGCGTTTACGAGCGCGTTCACCGTCACTTGAGCTACTCCACTTATCACGCCAGCCACCTTCGTTCCGCTCACGCTCATATTCGTGTTCGTCACTACGACGTAATAATACCTCGTGCCAGCTGTTGCTGTCGGTGCGTTGTAGCTAGCGCTTGTCGCTCCAGACACCAACGTACCTCCGCTCGTGCTGTTGCTGCTATTGCTATACCACTGATAGCTCAATACACCTCCATCGCTCACACTCGCCGCTACGCTAAGTGTTGCTGTGCCTCCAACGTTCACTGTCGCATCCGTTGGCTGCGTCCCAATGCTCGGCGTAACTGCATTTACGAGCGCGTTCACCGTCACCAATGCGGTTCCACTCGTCACGCTTGCCGTCTTCGTTCCGTTCACGCTCGCATTCGTGTTCGTCACTACGACGTAATAATACCTCGTGCCAGCTGTTGCTGTCGGTGCGTTGTAGCTAGCGCTTGTCGCTCCAGACACCAACGTACCTCCGCTCGCGCTATTGATGCCATTGCTGTACCACTGGTAGCTCAATATACCTCCATCGCTCACGCTCGCCGCTACGCTAAGTGTTGCTGTGCCTCCAACGTTCACTGTCGCATCCGCTGGCTGCGTCCCAATGCTCGGCGCCTCTGCGTTAACAAGCTCGTTCACCGTCACTTGAGCTACTCCACTTATCACGCCAGCCACCTTCGTTCCGCTCACGCTCATATTCGTGTTCGTCACTACGACGAAATAATACCTCGTGCCGGCCGTTGCCGTCGGTACATTATAGCTAGCGCCTCTCGCTCCATTCACGAACGTGCCTCCGCTCGTGCTGTTGCTGCTATTGCTATACCACTGATAGCTCAATACACCTCCATCGCTCACACTCGCCGCTACGCTAAGCGTAGCCGTTCCTCCAACCTCTATCGTCGCATCGGCTGGCTGCGTCCCAATGCTCGGCGTAGCCGCGTTCACGAGCACATTCGCTGTCACCGAAGCAACATTGCTCGTAACACTCGCCGATTTTGTTCCCACAGCGCGCGAATTTGTATTCGTCACCTCGACGTAATAGTACAGAGTCCCATCAGTGGCAGTCGGCGCGTTATAGCTTGCGCTAGTCGCTCCAGTCACAGGCGTAGCACCGGAGGTGCTGTTACTGGTATTGCTGTACCACTGGTAGCTTAACGTCCCGCCGTCTATGGTGTACGCCGTCACTCTAAGCGTCGCCGTTCCTCCCACATTTACCACCTGATTCGCTGGCTGTGTACTGATGGTCGGAATGTCAGCGTCAATCAACATCCTGGCTGCCCTAACCTGACCGGAATAACCATTGGCTTCAGCCCAAAAAGCATATAAATCACCATTGAATTGTTGCAGGGAAGGTTCCCAAGCTGTATCGATAGCACTGGCATTAATACCATTTGCACCTCCATCATCTACAGATGACCAACTTGTTCTATCATACTTTTTTACCCGAATTTGAGCTCTAGTAGTGCCATTATCTTCGAGCCATGTAAGGTATAAATCATTATTAAACACCATCGGTTTAGGAAAAGATGCGGCCCTGTTAACATTTACATTTAAGCCATTTGAACCCCCGCCATCTACACTCGTCCAACTTGCTCCATCATAATTCTTTACTCTAATCTGACTACTCTCATACCATGTTGCATACAGCTCATTATTAAACACGATTAATTCGGGGGCTAATGCGTTGAAAGAAGGATCTACGTTTATGCCGTCGCTTCCTCCACCATCGACACTAATCCAACTGGAGTCATCATATTTCTTTACTCTCACTTGTGCAGCCCAACGACCATATTCATACCAGGAAATGTATAAAGTGTTGTTAAATACGGCCATCGTCGGATAGGTTGCAGAACTCAAAGGATCTGCGTTCAAACCTGTAGAGCCTCCGCCATCGACACTCGTCCAATTGGTACCGTCAAAGCTCATTACTCGAATCTGATTAACTCCGCCGTCTACCTTCTCATGCCAAGCTACGTAAAGGTTGTTGTTCAAGACGGCCATGCGTGGAGCAACTGATGTTGCCGAAGCGCTTCCATTCAAGCCGCCTTCATCCACACTGATCCAACTGGTTCCATCGTATTTTTTTACGCGAATCTTACCCGTTTCCTCCCAAATCAAGTATAGAATATCCTCATATACAATTAAGGAAGGGTTAAGCGCCCGATCTGCTGGATTTATATTCAGACCGGTCGCACCGCTTCCGTCTATGCTTCTCCATGTTGTTCCATTAAAGCTTTTTACTCGAACCTGATTAATTGACGATGCCCTTTCAATCCAGGCTGCATAAAGAATATTATGGTGTACGGCCGTACGCATAGCTTGCGGTGCATGACTCGAAGTATTCACATTCAGGCCAGTAGTCCCTCCGCCATCCACCATAATCCAATTAGAGGCTGCTGCCTCAACCGTTCCAGGCCCAGCTACCAACGTCAGCATCATACTTACTATTAACAAATAAATCAGCGATCTGCGTTTCAAAAGCTTCATAAATATCTTGCTCCTCCTTGTAATCCCATTTCTATTCTAAAAAAAATAATAACCACACTCGACTACCCCACCTCTAAACTCTCTCCCTCCCATCAAAGCTTTCAATGCGATTCCTGTATTTTTTATTAGAGTATTTCTGTGTTGGTTTGATTGAGTAATGCTGGGGGCAAAGATGATGGACCACTTGTGTTACCTAGTGCTGAGGAATAGAGAAGAGCAAGGGGACATTATGTGCCTAAACGTAGGTATTGACTCAGAGGCATCTTGATTAGCAGCAATTAGATGTTTGAAAAAGCCATACTTATACAGATCTAAATACTCGCTCTCCGTAAAGCAAATCTAAATTAAGTATAATGCTTGAAAAACAAAAAATGACCTACCCGGACGGGTAAATCAACTAGGAAAAAGGGTAGGTAAACGTAGGCGTTCTATAATTTCATTTCAAACTAACTTGTCTCCCAAAAGCTCCAAATGCCAGTTGTCAGAAGAAAACCAGCTAATAGTTGTCAAGCTGCAGTGTGTAATATGTTTTGAAAACTGCTATACTGTTTTTTAAACACAACAAATAAACCTTCATTGGCGTGAAGGTTTATGGAT